>NZ_JACRYL010000009.1:10038-232843 GCF_014306625.1 Pedobacter fastidiosus | reverse complement strand
CTGCTTTTTTCAAGCAACAACTCTGGGGGTCAATTTAAAATTGGCGAAAGGGGGTCAAATTTATTGGTATATGCACCTTGGCCACTTTTTCAGAGAAATAAATAAATTTTTTTGCAAGTAATGTCGAGTACAGGAATTTCAACTTCACCACTTGCTCGTGCTTCAATTAATGAAAGGTTCCTTTCCACATATTCATAAAGTTCAAGGTTTGCTTTATTCTTTCTCGTATATAAGTTTAGTAAATATTCTGGCGGAACCCTACAAAGAAGTGTAAATCTATATTTACCCGTAGTCAATATGGTATCGTCCGTGTACATAGTATGTCAATTAAGCTATCTAGCAAAAAATGAGCTTATACAAATTTAATTATTTATTAGAATATTGAAAATAATGCTGCGTTTGCCCTAGAAATTTGCTGAATTACTTTCGGTTTTTCATTCAAAAATATATCTTTACTGCGAGAGCGTTAATTTAGCAGGGATATTCGAAAGGGTATCTCTGCTTTTTTTTTATAACTGTAAATTAGAACTTTAGGAATAAATAATTTTTATTCCTAATTTAGGTTTTAGTTTTTAACACACTCGTTCTCAATGGAAATCAAAAGAATTAAAGCACAGACTATCCTGTTCTTCAAGGAAATTTACAACGTATGGTTTCCATGGCTTGATATTGCTATTCTAATACTCATTTATTTTTTCTTGTGGGGAGAGCACATTAGCCCTGACCGCCATTTTCAATTAATAAAGCATGGATCAGTTGCCATAGGCAAAATTTCTGGTGAAGCGGGCTTATATCAATATTCCGATAGTCCAAGAATGCGTGACTTTGAATACACATTTACACTACCAAATGGCAAAGTAATCAAATCAAGTGCTCATACTTTTACTCTTGATAAAGTAGCCTGGAAAAAATCTAATTATCCTGTTAATGCTGAAATATCCTACCTTCCCAATAAGCCTCAGATTAATTGGATAAAGTCAGACCTATCCGATAACCTTGGAGATTTCTTTTATAGAAATTTAATATTTGGAACATTATTTATTGCCATGGTTTATATGATTGGAATGATTGTGTGCAGACTAAGTGTTCTTGAACATCGTAAAGAAAAGCTAGCAAAATTGTTTGCCAAGCATGAGCATATTTTAATTCAATTGCCAAAAGAGCGATTGAATTAGAACAATGAGTAGCTCCGTCTAAACGGGTTTGATAAAGGTGCCCTTTTCTAGCCGATATGTTTTTTAACCGGAATTTCACATATAGATCGCCCTACATTGACTACTTTGAAATAAGTTTGTTTTAAAATTATTTCCTGCCAATTCTATACAAGAATAACATCCAAACACCAAACGCTACAATAAAAGCAGGTAAGGGATTTTTCATTGTTGTTCCGGCAAGGAATGCTCCAGTTGCAATTATACAGGTCAGGAAAAATAAAGTCAGATTCTTCATGATATTTCAAATTTAGGATTTAGGATTTATAATTAATTTAATAACCATGTATGAGCTGCAAAATACAGCCCATACTTGGATTGGAGGTGTAATGCGTGTTTATTTTTCGGTAAATAAATTGTTGCTAGTTTCCAAAAGCTCGACTACATTTTTCTGAAGCTCATCTATTATACTCCAATCTTTATCCACATAGATATCGGTGGTCTTCCTTCCTTGATCAACGTGGTTAAGTGCCAAAGCAACATCATCTTTGCTCATTCTGCACTTGTTGCGAGCCAAATTTCCAACCGTATGACGAGCCCAATAATAGGTAATATCGTCCAATGAAAGCATTTTACATAAATCCTTCATTCCAGAACTTAACGCTTTGTTTAGGCCTCCGATAGTGCTGTATCGGATGGATAGGACCCCTATGTATTTTTTAAGTAGCTGGTCTGCCTCTTTAATAATTTTAATGCTGATAAAGGCATTGTCTTTTCTTTTATTTCTTGTTTTTGATCTATTGTATTCCAGCCTCCCTTTTACAATATTTGACTGATCAATTTGATACAGATCAACTGCATTAATTCCGCACAGATAAAACGAAAGCATAAATAAATCTCTTGCCAGTTCTGCTCTACTATTACACGCCGGCTTGCAATCCCTAATAAGTTTAAGTGTTTCTACATCTGTATTTCGCTTTCTTGTTTCCGGAGCTTCAATAATTCTATATTCTTCAAAAGGGTAATGCTCAATTTTAATTATTCCCAAGCTTTTTCTGTTGTATTTTTTCCGGGCATGGTTAAATAACGACCTCAGATCCCGCATATAATTATGAATACTTGCATCGGTTAGGGGCTTCTGCAATGTTGTAACTGGCTCGCTAAGTTGGTTCAGTCTTATTATTGTTCTTTCTTTCCGCAGATAATGTTCCCAATTTGATAGCATATCTATATTGATTTCATCTACAAACACCTTTTTTCGACTAAAGAAGTCGACAAGACTGTTTTTTATCGTATTGAAATTAGCTGCACTTTTGTCCCTGCCAACTTGTTTAATGTCACTAATAAATTGTTCACAGAACTCAATGAAGTCAATGCTGGTATCAGATTGCACCAAAAAGCTTTTTAAATCATCGGGACTGAACAACTTTAACCTAGAGCCAAGATTACCAATCATAAGTCTGTACTGATCCAGCTCATCGTTAACAAGTTTTTTAACAAATGAATCCTTAATGACAAACTCTCCCTTATTTTCGGGATGTTTTTTTAGCTGTTTGTCACATAGATAGTGGGAAGTGTCGATAAATCGGTGCTGCCCTTTGTGATACACCTTGATTTTTACATTGCATGTACCATCACTTTTGTAATGGTGCACATAAACTTTTGCATCTACTGTTGCCATTTTTTAACTGAAAAATTAAGTTTACGGATACCGGAAGTCCTATATCACGGGATTTTTCTGTTAAATATTTGTAGAACATATTCGTTAAATTATACAGCTTTTGCTGTAAAACTTGACGAAAGATGGTAATTGAAAAGATGTCTGGGATTAGGAAACTTCCTGTTTTGGAAATAAAAAACCCCATTCTATTGCTAGAAATGGGGTTTTTTGCGATTTTCGGACCTGAAAATCTGAGCTCCCTCTGCTGGGCTCGAACCAGCGACCCTCTGATTAACAGTCAGATGCTCTAACCAGCTGAGCTAAGAAGGAGTACTGGTCGTTTCCTAAAACGAGGTTAAATATGCTTTGCAGTACATATACCCTTGTTCGTTTTGGGAATGCAATATTAGGGCTTTTAAATTATTTATGCAATATTTGCAGTGAAAAATTTTTAAAAAAATTCAAAATTAAATATATGAGCCTGATAATCATAGGTACTGTAGCTTTTGATGCTATTGAAACTCCATTCGGAAAAACGGATAAAATTGTTGGTGGCGCCGCAACTTACGCTAGTTTGGCTGCTTCTTACTTCTATAATAAAGCTAAAATTGTTGCAGTTGTGGGTGATGATTTCCAACAATCGGATATCGACATCTTTACTCAGCATGGAATTGATACCGAAGGTTTACAAATCAAAGCAGGCGAAAAATCTTTTTTCTGGTCGGGAAAATACCATAACGACATGAACAGTCGCGATACTTTAATTACCGAATTGAATGTATTGGAAAACTTTGACCCAATTATCCCAGAAAGCTATCAGGACTGCGAATACCTAATGCTGGGCAACCTTACACCTCAAGTACAGCAAACGGTTATTAAACGCCTTAAAAACCGCCCAAAATTAATCGTAATGGATACCATGAACTTCTGGATGGATATTATGATGGATGATTTATTGGAAACCATTAAAATGGTTGATGTTCTAACCATTAATGATGCAGAAGCTCGCCAATTATCAGGAGAATACTCTTTAGTTAAAGCAGCGAAGAAAATCCTGACCATGGGACCAAAATATTTGATTATTAAAAAAGGTGAGCATGGTGCTTTGTTGTTCCACGAAGATCAAATCTTCTCTGCTCCTGCATTGCCATTGGCTGAGGTTTTTGATCCAACAGGTGCTGGTGATACTTTCGCGGGTGGTTTTATTGGTTACTTGGCCAAAGTTGGAACCATTAACTTCAATAACATGAAAAATGCAATTATTTATGGTTCTGCATTGGCATCATTCTGCGTGGAGAAATTTGGCACAGAGAAATTATTAAACCTAACGGACGAAGAGGTTGCAGCAAGAATTCAAGAGTTTGTTAAATTAAGTGCTTTCACAATCGAACTTTAATGATTTTAGGCGTTTAACTTCTAGTTAATTATAAAAATTTAGCCATTGATTCACACATTATTTTACCGTGAATTAATGGCTATTTTACTTTTCCAATCGGTACAAATTTTTCAAAAACAGCCTCCGTGTGTGGTGCATCTGGCAATTCGTCTGTTAAATCTTGCCCAGCCCAATGTTCGTAATGCTTACCATTTCGCCACAGCCTACTTTCAGTCATATCGTAAATAAAACCTTTATAAGCTACCCAAATTTGCAGTTTATCCTGTCCGTTGCGCAAAGCCAATTGTTGTTTAGTATATATTGGTAAATCCATTTTCTATATTTTTTTTGGGAGCGCAATGCCTTTGCAAACCAATAACTTTCATCCCACTTTTCGCTTTATTTGCTAATCAGCCACGAGGGCTGATGCTACATGCTCGCTCCAATCGGGGCTAAATGGCTAAAACTGTTTTTCATTTTTACGGTTTGCAGGGTGCAGAAACGTTGTTAATAAACCTGATTGTAATGAAAAGCCCGTAATCCCGATTTTTCTTCGGGAGCGGACTTGTAATGGAAAGCAGGCCTGAAAATCTCCAAGAACCACGAACCGTTCATTTCCAAAAAACTAGACAACTTCTGTTTTTATTGTAACCCTATTTTTAAAAAACTCATACAAATAAATATTCATCAAAAGCAATCCCATTAAGTAAAAATGATCTTCAAAAGGAATGGTTCCTACACGAAAGCCAAGGTTTTCTTTATCATTATACATAACAACAGGTATTGCGGTTAAAAACCCATTAACAATATAAAAAGGAATCAGCGCAACCACGTAAGTTCTATAAAATTTATACATAAATCTAAATTCGATATTTGCGTATTCTACATAACCCAAAACAAAAAACAAAAAACCGAAATTAATTACGGTGTACCAGCGGTTGTAGCCTAAAAAAAACATCGCAATACACAAACCCAATAACAAATTACTTACAGAGAAACTGTACTTCTGCAAACTATCTTTAGGGAAATATGCGTTCAAACATTCGTAAATAAAAACACAGGCGTAAGGAACTGTTAAAAAGAATAAAATCTCTTCGAGAGGCAAACCAAATAACTTAACACCAATAATATAATCTGGGTTGAAAGACCAAACGTTTAACTTTACAAAGAGTAAATCCCAGATTAGAAAAAACCCACCGGTTATAAAAATGGCTGGCAAAACGAATTTCCATTTGCTAAAAAAATGCACTTTTTTATCGAAAGACAAAACCAGTGGAAAGAAAATTACGGCAATATTGATGAGTAAATAAGTATAGTTCATTTAGGTAAATTTCTTTAAAATTTTAATTTCTTCTGCAGTGCAGCGCTTGCTGTCAATCATAAATTTGGCTACATTTTTAATCAACTCTTTGTCGGTAACGCCAAAGTTATTGTTTTGATAATGTTTTACAATTTCTTTTCTATCAACTGCTAAATCTTTACTAAAACTCAAAAAAGATGGTGTAAAATGTTCAATAGAAAAACGCATGAAACGAATTTCCATATTCTCCTTATCCATGTTGATTGCTTTTTGCATGGTGTTAAGTGAAAGCTTTACATATTTAATTTTGTTATAAGGATTCCATGAATGTTTTGCTTTGAGTGCTTCGAGTGTACCTGCGTATGCAGTAATAAGCCCTGTTTTATTTGGCAAATTGTTCAACCGATCAGACAAGGAATCGGTAAGTTTTGAATTCTCGACAGCCTTAATTAAGTCGGTTTTAAGAACGGCAATTTCCTTTGGAGATAATTGAGCTTTGACCAATTGAAATACGGAGACAAAGAAGAAAAGAAATAAAATTTTAAGTTTAATCATGTGTTAAACAAAGGTAAGAAAAGGGAATTGGATTTTTTTGACGCTTGTAAACGCATTAGTAAATGAATTATTAAGGATTAAAAATCCTTAGATCCATAAGAACGAACAAACCCACGCTGTCATTTTGAACACAGCGAAGAATCTGCAAGCGATGAAACACCAATCTTTAATTAACCACCAACAAAAAAATTACAAAAGATTAAAAAATTCCGATAATCATAACGCAAATACCTCAAACAAAATCCTTAAAAATCGCTTTATTTACACAATGGATAAAAAACCTAAAATTACGGTTATTGGTGCTGGTTTTGCTGGCTTATCTGCAGCTGCATTGCTAGCAAAAGATGGTTGCGACGTAACTGTTTTAGAAAAAAATGAAATGGCTGGTGGCCGAGCCAGAACTTGGGAAAAAGATGGTTTCTTATTCGACATGGGACCAAGCTGGTATTGGATGCCTGATGTTTTTGAAAACTACTTTAAATTATTCAACAAAACAACTTCCGATTTTTATGAGCTAAAAAGATTAAGTCCTTCTTACCGAATTTATTTTGGTAAGGATGACATTATGGATGTTCCTTCCACACTCGAAGATTTATACAAGCTTTTTGAAGAACTTGAGCCCGGAAGCTCCAAAAATTTAGAATCCTTTCTTGCCCAGGCAAAATACAAATACGATGTAGGCATGAACGAATATGTTTTTAAGCCTTCACACAGTGTAATGGAGTATTTCGACCCACGCTTAGCCGTAAGTGGAATAAAGCTTCAGCTTTTGGGTAATATGCGCAAGCATGTTCATAAACTTTTTAAAAATGATAAGCTTAGAAAGTTGTTAGAATTTCCAGTTTTGTTTTTAGGTGCTACACCACAAAATACCCCAGCACTGTATAGTTTAATGAATTATGCCGATTTAGTTTTAGGTACTTGGTATCCAATCGGCGGAATGCACAAAATTGTTTCGGCGATGCAAAAGATAGCCGAAGAACAAGGCGTAAAATTTATTTTCGATACCGAAGTAAAAAAAATAGTTGTAAATAAAGGTATCGCGGAAGAAATCTTAACCAACAAAGGAACTTATAAAACAGATTTTATTGTTGGCAATGCCGATTACCATCACATCGATCAGCACCTTTTGGATGAACCCTACAGAAACTATTCTGCAGAATATTGGGACAGCAGAACAATGGCCCCATCTTGCCTATTGTTTTATATCGGGTTAAATAAAAAGTTAAAAAACATTCTGCACCACAATTTATTCTTCGATGAAAATTTTGATGAGCACGCCGAAGAAATTTACACTGAACCTAAGTGGCCATCAAAACCTTTGTTTTACGCCTGCTGTCCATCCATAACAGATTCAAGCGTAGCACCTGAAGGATGTGAGAATTTGTTTTTTTTAATCCCAATCGCTCCCGGATTGAAAGATAACGAAAGCGAACGCCAAAAGTATTTTGATTTACTGGTTCATCGCTTCAAAAATTTAACTGGAAACGACATAAGTGATAGCATTTTATTTAAACGAAGTTATGCCATGAACGATTTTATCGAAGACTATCATGCATTTAAAGGCAATGCGTATGGATTAGCTAACACTTTGAAACAGACGGCTTTTCTAAAACCAAGCATGAAAAGCAAAGTAACAAATCTTTTATATACCGGGCAATTAACCGTTCCAGGCCCCGGAGTACCCCCTGCAATCATATCTGGACAGGTGGCAGCAAAAGAAATAAAAAAAAAGTTAAAAAAAGCTTGACAAATTTAAAATTTCGCTTATCTTTATAACCACAAAACAAAAACACTGCAAATTTAACTTGAAACACACATTACATCAAGGTTTGCATTTGTTTCGGAATTAGAGAGAAGGCGAATTGTTGAAATAAAACATAAGAATCAACTAACCAAATATATGATAAGCAAAAAGGCCCGGGAGTTCCCAGGCCTTTTGCTTTTTAAAGGATTTTTCTTTTTGACTTTGGATATTTGTGCAGGGCTAGAGATGCGAGTCCTTTCCAGGACACATAAATCAATCACAACTTCACATCAAGCATATTTCCCGCAGATTAAAATGATTTACGCAGATTTTAGGTAATGCATTTCTTTTTTAATATAAAGCAATATACTTACAGCAAAAATGCTGGTATATTAAGAATACCGTTACGAACGCTCATATTACCAAAGTTAACTAGACCCGATTGAACGGATGCCGATTCTTCATCGGCAGGAGGCAAAGCGGGACAGAAACCAACCTAAGAATTACATACACTGCTCTTCTATAAAAAAACAAAATAAAAAAGGCCCAGATAAATCTGAGCCTTCAGTTTTTCAATTGATGTATTTTATACCATTTCTGCAATGGCTAGGTCTTTAGAATACGTTTTAAGGTATTTTTTAAGTATGCCCCTTGCTACATGAATACGAGTTTTAACTGTACCAATTGGAATTTGTAGCATATCTGCAATTTCGTGGTATTTATAACCTTCGAAATAACGGATAAATGGAACATAATATTCTTGAGGCAATTGTGCTAATGCTTTATCAATATCACCCATTACAAATTTACTCTCTGCCTGATTTTTAGTGGCACTAAAAGAAAGATTTGCTGAAGAGATATCCTCGCTCTGGGTAATTAATGTATTTGTTTTAACTAAACGGCGATAGTTGTTAATAAAAGTGTTTTTCATGATCGTGAACAACCAGCCTTTTAAATTAGTACCTTCTTTAAATTTATTGTAATAGGTAATAGCTTTAAGCATTGTATCCTGAACAAGATCATTTGCGTCTTCTGCATCTTTTGTAAAGTTTAACGCGTAAGATCTAAGAGATACCGAGTGATGGTTAACAAGATGGTTGAATTCAAATTTTGTCATGATGTTTAGCTTTAGGGATGATTAAAAACAAATGATTTTGTTCTCATTTACACTGAAACATAAACAAACTTAGTACCAAAAAAAAATTACACCGTGCCAAAAGCGTAGAAGTACGCAAAAGCGTATTTTCGTCACAAAATATTTACTTCTCGTTCTAATGTGACTCCAAAAGTAGACTTTACACTGTCTATAATTTGTGCAGAAAAGTTAAAAACCTCCGTGCCAGTTGCACTACCATGGTTAACTAAAACCAAAGCTTGGTTTTTCCAAGTACCTGTTTGGCCAACTACTTTACCTTTCCAACCGCACTGTTCTATTAACCAACCCGCTGCAAGTTTAATTTTATCATCGGTTGTAGCATAATGCACCACATCGGGGTGTTTTGCTACAACATCGGCAAATTCATGCTTCTCAATTACTGGATTTTTGAAAAAACTTCCTGCATTGCCTATTGTACTTGGATCGGGAAGTTTGCTTACTCTAATGTGCGAAACCGCAGCAGAAACATCGGCTATATTCGGTTTTTCTATTCCTCTTTTTTCAAGTTCGATTTCTATTGCTCCGTAAGAAGTATTAATTTTTGCCTCAGTAGCAAGTTTAAATGTTACCGAAGTAATAATGTATTGTCCTTTTAGTTCGCTTTTAAAAATGCTTTCTCGATAGCCAAAATGGCAATCGGCAAAAGTAAAGGTTGTTAATTTTCCGGTTTTAATTTCGAAAGCAGTGCAACTTTCAAAAACATCTTTCAATTCTACGCCGTAAGCACCAATATTTTGAATTGGCGAGGCACCTACAGTTCCAGGAATTAAGCTTAGGTTTTCTACACCCGCAAAACCATGCGTTACACAATAGTTTACAAAATCGTTCCAAACCTCTCCAGCACCAGCAGTTACCAAAACTTTATCCACTTCTATGCTCGATCCTATTCCTTTAATGCTCATTTTGATAACCAAGCCATCGTAATTTTGAGTAAAGAGGATATTACTTCCACCACCTACAATTAACAATTTTTGATTATGAACTAATTCGTTCTGGAATAACGCCTTCAAATCATCTTCATTAAAAATTTCAGCAAAAAACTTAGCCTTAACATCAATACCGAATGAGTTATAAGCTTTAAGTGAAATATTTTCTTGAATTTGAAGCATATAGTTTTTGTGTTGTGCGCACAAAAGTAATTATTTACCCCGAGCAACGAAATTCATTAACAAAAAGCTACAGATTTATAGATCAAAACTTTGCCTTCACGGTAGAATAATACCAATGCATTAGATATTTACCATATAAGAAAACATATTTATTTGATCTTATATTTCTTATAGGGTTAATTTATTAGTCGCGGAAAGGAAGACTATTTATTTGGTATAATTTAATAATAATCATTTGTAAATCTGTTGCTAATAAGAGAATTTAAGAAGCGCAAACCCAGAAAATCTATTAAAGTGTGTTCCCGTGCTTTGCTAAATCCTTTCGCTATGCTCAAGGGATATCGCTTCGCCCGGGGCTATAAACAAAAAATTGAAGCTTATGGGAAAGGATCCTACCTAAGCAAAAAACGCTTTTCAGATTACTCCACAATCTTCGAAATACTTTTATCAAAATTGAATGTAAGAATTTCTGATTTTACACCTTCTATTTTAACTCCAGATAGTTTCCATCCAATAAACTGAGGTTTTGTCTTAGCAAAATCCAACAATCTATATCTTTCCTTAGTCAGCGCTGCACTAATTTTACCAACGCTATCTGATTCCTTCTGACTAAATTGTTCGATCTGGCTTTCTAAAACGGCCAAAGTTGAATCTAACTCAATTCCTCTTTTCAAACTATCTGAGTAAGCCTTTGGTGTAATGTTAAAAAGACTATCCAATTTAGCGTTTTCAAAATCGAGTTTCTGATTGGAAGTTTCATATTTGGATTCGACCAGTTCGTCAGCCCGATCTTTATTCGTTTTCTTTCCACAAGAAAAAATAAGTAGAGATAAAGAGGAAAAAATAAATAGGTTTCTAAAATGCTTCATTAATAATTAACGTATAACTACTTAGAAAGTTCGAGCGAAAGTTTTATAAGGACAAACAACATCTCATCTTGCAGAAGATTCAAAATTTTATTTAATCTTTAAGGATTGATCCATTTTTCTTTTCAATTCAATACCTTGTTTAGTTTTTTTCATCCTTGGAGAAAGCGCAGCAAATAAATCTTTCGGCGACCCAAACTGAGCAACCCCCATTTTACCGCCTATAGGCGAAGTAGACATATTATAGAGCCTTTCGATTTCGATTAAAGAGAAGGGAGAGTCTGGGTATTTTTTTACAAATTCTGGCAAATCCCTGTTTTTCCAAGTGAGCATAACCTCCTCATATTGCTTAAGGTAAAACCCGCCATCTAGAATTTTCGAATTGCTTATGTTAAATGGATTTTCGAATTCGAGCTTTACATTTTCAAGGATAATACTTTTTAAACATGCAGTACCACCAACAAACCATTTATTCGACTTTATGTTCAGTTTAACATCTTCCAAAGAAATATCGCCGCGTTCATCAAGAAACAAAAAACCGTACCTCAATAAAGCTCCATCCAAATTTGATTTCCCCGAAACTTGAAATTGACCATTCACCAAAGGGCTTATCATAAACAGATCGGGCTTTCCCTTAACCTCATTTAAACTTACTAAATAAACAAATTTGGCTTTTTGGATTTTCTGAACAGTTCCCTGAACATTAAAGTTTATAACTTGCGCATTTAGCGATAATGAAGAGATGGCGAGCAAAAAGAGAATACGTAATTTCATCGTTATATTTGATTAAACGAATATAACTAAATAATTAGTTAAAATAAATTATTTTCAATCCAAAATATTCCTTTTTACAAAAAGCAACCCAAAAGCTTTCCCATTTGCTTTTCCCCTATTCTTATGGTGAATTTTATGCGCCTTACGAACAGCTTGCAAATAAGTGTTATTGCTTTTAAAGGTTGTGATTCGGCGGTGTACAAACCAATCGTGAACAATAAAATAAATTAGTCCGTAAAGGGTAATTCCTACCCCGATAAAAAACCGAGAGCCAAAGTTTTCTCGATCGATAAACATGAGGTAAATTGAAATGCCAGCAAAGAGAATGGCAAATAAATCGTTCCATTCAAAAAACGAATCCGATTTCTGATGATGGGTTTTATGCATAAACCAAAGTGGCCCGTGGAATAAATATTTGTGGATTACCCAAGAAAGGCATTCCATCAAAACAATGGTAATTAGGACAATTAAGAGATTTATTATTACTGACACTCTAGAAGATTTATGGTGTAAATATATATAAACCAATGCAAAAGCTTAAAAGTGTCATTAAACTGTAAGCTTTATTTCAATTTTTAATCACTTGATTAATAAATCAAAATTTAGCACTATTTTTGACTAAAATATTAAAAAAGTCAGAAAGTAGAAAAGTAAAATGATTGTAGCGGATAAAAAGAGAGAACAGATTATTGAAGGTGCTATAAAACGCTTTAGCCATTTCGGCATTGGTAAAACCACCATGAACGATATTGCTGAGGATCTTTCAGTTTCTAAACCATCTCTTTATTATTATTTCCCAGATAAGAAAAGTTTAATCGTTGGTGTAATAGAAAAAGTATTTACAGATTATTTTGAACAATTAAAGAAGAAATACAATCCGGATGCACCATTGGAAACTGTTCTTTTTCAAACTATCGATATCCGAAATACTTTTTTTATGAAGTATTTTATGTTGAAGATTTCAGAAGGAGTTCCAGACATTTTTAATGATGAAGTGATGAAGAAAAAGTTCACATCATTAAAAGATTCGGAAAAGGTTTTTTATGCACAAATTTTCGAAAGAGCTCAAGAGAAAGGCGAAATCAAACATGAAAACATGCCACACGTTGCCGAGCTTTATTTGGAAAGCTTACTTGGGTTAACCAATATGTGCATTATAGAACTTGGAAAAGATTTACTTCCAGATAAAAAAGCAGTAAACAAAATGACTTTAAAACAAAAAGACCTTTCAACAATTTTCGCAAAAGGATTGAAGTGTTAGAAAAATCAAAGCTGAAAGCTTGAAAAACAAAGACCAAATAAAAACAAACAACAGGGCGCTAACTACTCCCTCTCCTTCGGAGAGGGCTGGGGTGAGGCTCTTAAAACAAAAAATCAATACATTATGCTTAGAGTAAAAATGGTAAAATTAATGCTCATACTGATCACCGGCATGGCTTTACCACAACTGGTATCTGCTCAGCAGCAGGTTACCTTAAAGGATGCGCTAACCTTTGCGCTTCAAAACAATACCAATGTTCGCAAGTCGAAATTGGATATTGAAGGTGGTAGATACAAGGTTCAGGAAGTGAGGGCTCAGGCTTTACCTCAACTTACAGGTAATGCAGGTTTAACGTATAACCCTATCATTGGCCAGTTGGTTGCAAACTTTGGTGGCCAAACACAGGCTATTAAATTAGGTCAAAACTGGAATTCAACTGCTGGTATTCAGCTTTCGCAACAATTGTTTAACCAACAGGTTTTTACAGGTTTGCAAGCAGCAAGATCTAGCGAAGAATACTACAGTTTAACTTCTCAATTAACCGAAGAACAGATTATAGAGTTGGTAGCCAACAACTATTATCAGGTATTGGTAACAAGAGAACAGTTAAATGTAATCGATACCAACATTAAGAATGTTAGAGTAGTAGAAAAAATTGTTTCTAATCAATACAAAAACGGATTGGCTAGAAAAATTGATGTGGATCGGATTAGCGTAAACATTACAAATTTAACTACCCAACGCGAGCAAACGCTTAACGCAATTACTCAATTGGAAAATCAGTTAAAGTTTTCGATGGGCATGCCTGTAACAAACGCTATTTCACTACCAAAAACAGAGTTGACAGAGGTTAGTCAGTTGCCACAGTTTGCAGAATCTATAGATTTTGGAAACCGCACAGAGGTTAAGTTATTGAACACACAGGATAAACTTCTATCGCTGCAGAGAAAAGCTTACGTGGCCGAATATTATCCTAGTTTAGCTTTAACCGGTAACTATACATATTCAAGTCAGAGCGATGGTTTCGATTTCTTAAGTTCCAATGCAGCTGCAATTGGTTATGGAGCATCAGCAGTGGGTTTAACTTTAAAAGTGCCAATTTTTAATGGCTTTTTAACGCGTTCAAAAATCCGCCAGGCAGATGTAGATATTAAGAAGGCAAAAGAAGATAGAAAGGAATCTGTAAATTCTTTAAATTTAGCTTACGAGAATGCTAAAATTCAGCTTCGCAACAACTTGAATACGATAACTTCTCAACGCAAAAACGCAGATTTGGCGCAAGAGATTTATAAGAGCACACAGAATAACTACAACAACGGCTTAGCTTCTTTAACTGATTTATTGGATACCGAAAACTCGCTAACCCAAGCACAAAACAGTTATACACAAGCGCTATTGAATTATAAAATAGCCGAAATACAATTAATAAAATCAAACGGAAATATTAAATCGCTAGTACAATAGAAATGAAAAGAGTAATAATCATAATCGTCGTAATTGTTGTTGCCCTTGGTGCAATAGCTTATGTTTTAACAAACAATAAGAAGAATAACGCAGAGAAAACAGCTTTCATTGCTAAAGGCGGCGGTGCTGTTGCAGTTCGTGTTGCTACTGTAGAAAAAAAGGTAGTGGATTTAGATTTCAGTGCAAACGGAAATTTCATTCCTAAACAAGAACTTAATTTCTTATCAGAAAATGCTGGCCGTGTTACCGCTATTTATGTAGATGAAGGTGATCGCGTAAGCAAAGGACAGGTTTTAGCTCGTGTTGATGCAGAAATTATCAATACAGATAGAGAAACTGCCCAAGCAACTTATCAAAATGCACAAAGAGATGAGGCTAGATACCAAAGTTCTTACGAAACTGGTGGCGTAACTCAACAACAGTTAGATCAAGCTAAATTGGCTACAAGAAATGCAAAATTGCGTTTACAAGCTTCACAAAGAAAAGTGAGTGATGCAAACATTAAATCGCCAATTAACGGGATTGTAAACAAAAGATACATTGAAGTTGGTGCCTTTGTAAACACACAGGGAACTCAATTATTCGAATTGGTTGATGTTTCTAAATTGAAACTTAAGGTAAACGTAAACGAATCGCAAGTTGCCAACCTTAAAATTGGTGATATGATCGACATCAAATCTTCGGTTTTCCCGAACGATAAGTTTTCAGGAAAAGTAACGTTCATTGCCGCTAAAGCAGATGCTACCTTAAATTTCCCAATCGAAATTGAAGTTGATAATGGCAACAAAAACACGTTGAAAGCTGGTATGTACGGAACTGCAATATTTAAGTTTCCTAAACAAGCACCGAGCATTCTTATCCCTCGTACATCATTTGTGGGTAGTGTAAGCAGTAACCAAGTATTTGTTTTGGATAAAACCAATAACACTTCGAAAACACGCAAGGTAGTAACCGGACGTATTTTAGGTGATAATGTTGAAGTTCTTGATGGCTTAGCTGAAGGAGAAACTGTAATTACCAGTGGACAGATTAACTTAGCTGATGGTACTGCCGTGAGCATCGTTAAATAAATTTTTTGTCAATATCAAATTTACAGATTGTCATCCTGAGCGTGTCGAAGGATAATATTAGTTCAATCGCAATAAAAAATTAAAATGAAGATAACAGACATATCTATAAAAAGGCCCACGTTGGTAATTGTAGTGTTTACCGCACTTACTTTACTTGGGCTATTAAGTTACTTTTCGTTGGGCTATGAATTACTTCCAAAATTCTCGAACAACGTAGTATCTATATCAACCATTTATCCTGGTGCATCACCAAATGAGGTTGAAAATACCGTAACCAAAAAGATTGAAGATGCGGTATCATCGATGGAAAATATCAAGAAAATAAACTCTGTTTCATTCGAGAGTTTATCAACAGTAACCATCACTTTAACAGATAAAGCAAACATCGATATTTCATTAAACGATGCACAACGTAAAGTAAATGCAATTCTTTCTCAGTTGCCTGAGGATGTAAAAACACCATCTTTAAGTAAGTTCTCGCTAGATGATTTACCGGTTATCACCATGACGGCTTCTGCAAACATGGATGATATTACCTTTTACGATTTAATTGATAAGCGTATTGCTCCGGTTATTTCGAGGGTAACAGGTGTTGCACAGGTTAACTTAATCGGTGGATCAGAACGCGAAATTCAGGTTTCGTTAGATGCCAATAAATTACAGGGTTATAACCTTTCTGTGCCTCAGGTACAGCAAATGATTTTAACTTCCAATTTGGATTTCCCTACTGGTAGTGTTAAAACTCAAAATCAAGATGTCTTAATTCGTTTATCGGGTAAATACAGAAGTATAGAAGAACTTAGAAACTTGGTTTTAACTACTTCTAAAGATGGTGCTCAAATTCGTTTAGGCGATGTTGCCGATGTTCAGGATTCTCAAAAAGAAACTGAAAAACTGGCCCGTGTAGATCGTAAAGCTTCCATTGCAATTCAAATTATTAAACAAAGTGATGCGAATGCGGTAGAAGTGAGTAAAGGTACACACGCCGTTATTGAGAAACTTAAATTGGAATATGCCGCCAATAAGCTTGATATTAAAATTGTTAACGATAGCTCAATTTTCACTTTAGAATCTGCCGATGCCGTAATTCACGATTTAATTTTAGCCGTTATTTTAGTGGCTTTCGTAATGCTTTTCTTCTTGCACAGTTTACGTAATGCGTTAATTGTAATGGTATCGATTCCAGCATCATTAATTGCGACTTTTATCGGAATCAACTTATTCGGTTTTACCTTAAACTTAATGTCTTTACTTGGTCTATCCCTTGTGGTTGGTATCCTTGTGGATGATGCAATTGTGGTATTGGAGAACATCCAGCGTCACATGGAAATGGGTAAAAACAAAGTGAGGGCAGCTTCTGATGCAACCCGTGAAATTGGTTTTACCGTCGTATCCATTACTTTGGTAATTGTGGTGGTATTCTTCCCAATTGCAATTAGTTCTGGTTTGGTATCTAATATCTTACGTCAGTTCTGTGTGGTTGTAATTATTGCAACATTGCTTTCTTTGGTGGCGTCATTTACTATTGTTCCATTACTTTTCTCTAGATATGGAAAGTTAGAGCACATTGAGGGCAAAAATATTTTCGGCCGTTTCATTCTATGGTTTGAAAAGCAATTAAAGAAATTTACCATATGGATTACCAGTATTTTAACATGGTCTTTAAACCATAAAAGACGCACAATTGCAGCGGTTGTTGTATTATTTGTTGCGGCAATGTGGTTGGCTGGAGCTGGTTTTATCGGATCGGAATTTTTCCCTAAATCTGATAAAGGTGAGTTCTTAATTCAAATCGAGCTTCCTAAAGATGCTCCATTATCAAAAACCAATTTCTACACACAAAGAGCCGAGGCTTTCTTGGACAAACAACCAGAAATTATTCAATTAATTACTACGGTTGGCCAAGCCAGTGGAGATTTCGGTGGAACTCAAGCTACAGCTTATAAATCAGAAATTAATGTTAAGCTGGTAGAACGCGATAAACGCGAAGGCATGTCATCAGATATTTTTGCAACGAAAATGAGTCGTGCTTTAGCGAAAGAATTAGTTGGAGCAAAAGTTAAAACCGTTCCAATTAGTATTTTAGGGATTGCAGAAAATGCCCCAATTAGTTTGGTGGTAATGGGCTCAAACTTAGATAGTGCTTTAAAATATGCTCAAGGTGCCCAAGCTTTACTTAAAACAATTCCTGGCGCTACCGAGATTAAACTTTCTGTAGAAAAAGGTACTCCTGAGATTAATGTTGCGGTAGATAGAGATAAAATGTCGGCTGTTGGCTTAACGCTTTCTACCGTTGGCTCTACCATGCAAACTGCATTTGCCGGAAACACCGATGGTAAATATAGAAAAGGCGAATACGAATACGACATCAATATTCAGTATCAAGATTTCAACAGAAAAGATATTGATGATGTGCGTAACCTTATTTTTATTAACGATCAAGGTGCACAAATTAAATTGTCTCAGTTCGCAACAATTACTGAAGGTTCTGGCCCAAGTCAGCTAGAGCGCTTAAACAAATCTACTTCGGTATCTGTTCAGGCACAATCTATCGGTAGACCAACAGGAACAGTAGTTGCAGATTTTAAGGCACAATTAATTAAACTTCAAGATAACGGTAAATTAAAAGCACCAATCGGTGTAAGTTATACTTGGGGTGGCGATGAGGAAAACCAAGCAGAAGGTTTTGGTACTTTAGGAATTGCATTATTGGCTTCAATTATCTTGGTTTACCTAATTATGGTTGCGTTATACGATAGTTTTGTTTATCCACTTGTGGTAATGTTCTCGCTGCCGCTGGCCTTAATTGGTGCGTTCTTAGCCTTAGCTTTAACAAATAACTCTATCGGTATCTTTACCATTCTAGGTTTCATTATGCTAATGGGATTGGTTGCGAAGAATGCAATTATCTTGGTCGATTTTACCAACCACATGAAAGCAGAAGGTAAAAACACAATTGAAGCCTTAATTTTAGCTAACCATGCACGTTTACGCCCAATCTTAATGACAACCATCGCCATGATTTTTGGTATGCTTCCAATCGCTTTGGCGAGTGGTGCAGGTGCAGAATGGAAAAACGGTTTGGCATGGGTTATCGTTGGTGGTTTAACCAGTTCGTTATTCTTAACCTTGATTGTTGTACCCGTTGTGTACTTAATTTTCGATATTATGTTGGATAAATTAGGTTTCAACAAGAAAACTAAAACAATTGATGAGTTGATGGAAGAACCATACGACCATAAAGACGTTTTGGAATACGATATAGATTTAAAACATTAATACATCCAGATTAACAATCAAACTAAGCTGCCTTTACCCAAGGGCAGCTTTTTTATTTATAAGTGGTTTTTGAAATCGTCTTACAACCCCAGACCCATTGATTTGCCATCTTGGGCGCAACAGATTTTTTTTGTAAAGCAATGGCAGTTTTTCATTTTAAGGTTAGTCGGGCTGTTTGCTTTATCCCCGATGAAAAAAGAATCGGGGGATACCGCTTCCATCCCGTTTAATTAACCCGGATTTTTACACCTATTGATGTTGCCAACCGAGCGCACTAAAACAATTTTTAAGGCTAGATTTCTACCTCCAAAACAAATATTAGCGATAATTGTATATTAGCTAATATGTTTAAAGTTGTCCTTCAAGTTATTCTTGCACTTTTTGCTTTCCATGTCAGCGCTCAACATCCGCCAATTTTTGGGGCAATGACTACGGATTCTTCCTTTATAAAAATTTACGATTTAGATGTAACGCTGGTTAAATACAGTTACAAGCCAAACGGAATTAAATTTTTAGTGGTGCATGATAATGAAGATACGGGCGTTAAAGCGGGTTTCGATTATATCCGTTGGAGTGGAGGAGAACTCATCGACAGCCAATATGGAAGTGTAAGAGATTACACCTTCAACTACATGAACGATACCTATAGAATCGATCCGAATGCTATCTATACAGAAGTTGGCGTAAATACCCGTCTTAAAAAAGATGCCTATAGTTCTAACGAAGTAGAAAAAGCTATTCTAAAAGCTGGAAAGCAAATTGTAGATTTTTACGACCCAAAATCTACCGGTTACATTTTAACCTTGCATAACAACGCCGATGGAGGCTTCGGAATCTCCTCCTATCTTCCTGGATACGATTTATCAAGCACAGCCGATTCTGTTTATATTAATTTCGAAATGGATGGAGATGATTTACTTTACGTAACCGAGCCTCGGCTTTTCTCTAGTTTAAAAAAAGCCAATGTGAATGTGATTCTTCAATCTAAATTTTCGGAAAACGATGGGTCCTTATCCGTTTACGCGATGCAAAATAATATTCCTTATATTAATGTAGAGGTTCAGCATGGACATTTAGACAAACATTTACGACTAATTGAAATTGCAATTGCTGCGTTAAAAGAACATGGATTAGTTAAGAAGCCATGATTAATTTGACCGACTTCCGAAGTTTTAAAGGCCTACGTTCGGGGGAAACTTCGCAAGTCTTAAAAGTATTTCGCTCTAAAACTGACGAAGTTTTTCAACGCAATACCTTAATAAACTTCGTAAGTTGATTAGATCTAATCTACCGCACTTATTTTGGTCACCAGAAAACTCACCAGCAAACCAAAGCAACCAATAACGCCATAAGAATATCGTAAGCTTGAGAGCTGAGAAATGTACCCAATTAGTGGCGGCCCCATTAAGAAACCAAAGTAACTTACACTAGAAACAATAGCAATTGCAATACCCGGCGCTACCTTGCCATTTTTACCTGCAACGCTGTAAACCGTTGGCACAATGCTGGAAACTCCAATACCCACCAACATGAAACCAAAAGTTGCAGACACCACAAAAGGAAAGAAAACAGATAAAAACATTCCTGTTGAAATGATTAAACCACTAATTTGAATGGTTCTTTTTCGCCCTACTTTAGCAATAATTTTATCTCCAACAAATCTGCCGGTCGCCATCATGACCATAAAAGACGCATAACCTAAAATAACCAATGATGATGGTGCCTTTACGATATCTTTAAAGTAAACCCCACTCCAATCGAACATTGCACCTTCTGTTGCCATACTGCAAAAACCAATAATCCCCAATTGGAGTAACACGCCTTCTGGCATAGTAAACAATTTGGTTTTACTTTGATTGGGAGATCCCTTTCCAGGAACAAGATGTTTATGATTTAAAAGAACATTAATCCAAATCAGCACTACAATAATCCAAAAGTGATGGTATGGAATTATATGCAGATTAACCATTAATAACCCAACCAACGCACCAGAAAAACCGGCAATGCTCCAGGCTCCGTGGAAAGAAGTCATGATTGGGCGGCCAAATAATTTTTCTGCTTCTGAGCCCTGAGTATTAACAGCAATATTGCACATATTACCAATTACTCCGAATAAAAATAGGAAAACAGCTAAATGCCATGGAGCCGTTGCCAGACCCAAATTGCTTAAAGCAAGAACATATAATGGTGCAGTAATTGTTAATATTTTTTTACTTCCGTATTTGGTAACCAGCCTACCCGAAACGGGCATGGTAAGCAACTGACCGAGTGGCAATGCAAGTAAAATACTGCCTAATGCACCATCAGAAAGGTTCAAGCTGTGTTTTAAATCTGGAATGCGGCTTGCCCATGATGCAAAAGCAATCCCTTGACCAAAATAAAATAATGAAACCGCTAAACGAATACGATTTGGTGAACTTACTGCTAATACAGGCTTAGTTACTGGGTTATTCGAGAGGTCCTGATTTGCGTTTATTTCTTCCAAAATTGTACTGATAGAATATTTAATAATTTACAAAGTTCTTTAAATCTATCGGAAATATAAAGTTAATTCGTTACTAAAACGTTTTATATTTAAAAAAATGCCTTTAGAAGAGTTTATTAATGTTTTTAGTACCAAAAATAATGGAAACCCCTTTTTCTGATTTGAATTCAATTTTTGAAAGTTTTCTTATCGAATTAGGTTTTGCATAAGGGATAGGAGTGAAAATCCTTTTTTGATTTTTCTTCAAAAAAGATTGTAACCTATAGCCCGACCCTTGCGCAGCTTGGGGCATGCCCAAATTATTTATCCCACAAAAAAAGCCGATAATTTCTTATCGGCTCTAATATTTTATAATTGTTCGTCACATTGAATTCATTTCAGAGTCTTAACTAATAAATACTGAAACAAGTTTAGCATGACGTTTTGTTTATTAAATATGGATCGCTCTGTTGTCCGTTGCCGCTAAAGCAGCTTCTTTTAAAGCTTCGGTATAAGTTGGGTGAGCGTGACAAGTACGGGCGATATCTTCTGCTGATGCACGGAATTCCATCGCGATAACCGCTTCAGCAATCATATCCGCAGCCCTTGGACCAATCATATGTACGCCTAAAACTTCATCAGTTGTAGCATCGGCCAAAACTTTAATGAAACCGTCGGTATCCATACTCGCTTTTGCACGTCCGCTGGCTTTGAAAGGGAATGAACCAGTTTTGTATTTTGTCCCTTTTTCTTTTAATTGCTCTTCGGTTAAACCAACAGATGCAACTTCTGGCCAAGTGTAAACTACACCCGGTATTAAGTTATAATTAATGTGCGGTTTTTGGCCAGCAATCGTTTCGGCAACGTAAGTTCCTTCATCTTCTGCTTTGTGCGCCAACATTGCGCCTGTAATTACATCACCAATGGCATAAACCCCTTTAACTGAAGTTTCTAAATGCTCGTTTACCGGGATTTTTTTACCTCTTTCCTCAATCGTAATTCCGATTTTATCTAATCCTAAACCTTCGCTATAAGCTGTTCTTCCAACAGCAACAATGCAATAATCGGCTTCTAAAGAAATAGATTCGCCTTTAGCATTATCCGCTTTAACGGTAACCGTTTTGCCTTTTACAGTTGCGCCGGTAACTTTGTGGTTCATGTAAAATTCCATCCCTAGGTTTTTCTTCAACACACGTTGAAGTTCTTTACCCAAGCCAGCATCCATTGTACCAATAATAGATGGTAAAAATTCTACCACAGAAACTTTTGTACCTAAGCGGGCATATACAGAACCCAACTCTAAACCGATTACGCCACCACCAATTACAACCATCGATTTTGGAACTTCTTTAATGTTTAAAGCTTCAGTCGAGGTAATAATTCGTTTTTTATCAATGGGCAAAAATGGTAAAGCGGTTGGTTTAGAACCTGTTGCAATAATTACATTTTTTGCTGATAAGGTTTCAGTAGAACCATCTGCTTTGGTAATCAAAATGGTATTTTTATCTACGAATGAACCAACGCCTTCAAAAGAATCAATTTTATTTTTCTTGAATAAGTATGTAATCCCTGCGGTGTTCTGTGCTACAACATCGTCTTTACGAGCGATCATTTGTGGCATATTAACTTTAAGATCTTTTAAATCGATACCATGAGTTGTAAAAGTATGGGCAGCATTGTGAAAGTGTTCTGATGAATCTAACAATGCCTTTGATGGAATACAACCAACATTTAAGCAGGTACCTCCAAAGGTTTTATATTTTTCTATAACAGCTGTTTTCAAGCCTAACTGAGCACAACGGATTGCGCCTACATAACCGCCCGGCCCTGAACCGATAACAACGACATCGTATTGCATAATTTTCTAAGAATTTTTGATTAACCAAAGGTAGCTAAAAAAGGCGGAAAGCTGAAAGACTAAAGCCTAAAGACCTAGTTTATCAAGCTCAATTTTACAATCAAAATGTATTCTGATTTTTAAATTTTAAATCCTAGCTTAAACCAAATTAAGGCTCAACCTCAAACAAAAAGAATTGTTGAATTTGATTTTTGGCAAAGTTATTATCCACACAGAAAATTAGTGTATCATGGCCATTTGGCAATTTTGGACCGAAAGTTATCCCTTCAAAATTGTCGATGTGCATATTCAAAGTGTCAAAATCGAAAAGCAACTTTTTTATAAGTGGCTTAGGTGGTTTTTTTACAAACGAAGCATTGTTAATTTCGTTTTCTGCACCATTTAAATCAACTAGATAAAGTTTTATAAAGGTGTGATCGTCATGGCCTTTGGCCCAAGCCCGTTCCATAACCAATAAGGTATGGTTATTTACAGCCAAAATCTCGGAGATTCCATTTATGTTCCAATCACTTTCTACAGTTGGGTTTACAGGTAATTCACCCAAATTATAGGCATATTGAGCTGTATTTTTCTTGCTATCGACATCAAATTTTAAAATACGAGTAAGAGCTTTGTCATACCCAAATGCAGCCTGCCTACCATCTTGATAAAGTGGCTCTTCTAAACTGGCGTATAATGTTTTGTAATTGTCGGCATAACTTAAGCCTTCAAAAAATGCATTTTTGCGTACCCCAAAAGCTTGCTTGGTAATTTCAAAACCTTTCGGAAGTGAAACCGTATCTAAAAATTTTCCTTCTAGAGATATAAAAGTTAAAGCAGGCTGAACGATTGTAGTATCTGTTGGGCGATATAAACGTTCGCCTTCGTTTCCCCAAACCAATCGGTTCCGGGTAGGATCAAATCTTACTGATTCTCCATCAGCCTTAGAATTTTTACCATACTGATATTTCGGGTATTGCAAACCATTTTCCTGCAAAATAAATTTAACCCCAGTAAGCTGAACGGTATCAATTTTATTTTCTTGAATCGCGATTTTTGCTGTGTAAACTCTCGCCGGACTAAACTGCGAAGGATCATCGCTAATTAAGTAATACTGATTATTTTTTGCATCATAATCTATCCCCGATAAACCCCCAACTATAGTATTTTGATAAACAGCATTAAGAGGCATAACATAACCATTTAAAAATTTAATGGATGAAATAGAGGTCTCTTTTGTTTTTACAGCAAACTTTGCCGTAGAACAAGAAGCAAGAAAAATAATTATTAATAAATAAAGGAGGGAGATTTTTGCTGGTGCTTTTTTCAAATGGAAGTAATTTATTATTAGTAAAAGTATTTAAAAATGTTGAATGAAAATAACGAAAGCATTTTAATAGATATTATAATCTTACTTAACTTCATCTCGACTGGAGCCCTCCAATATCCGTCATCTCGACTGGAGCGCAGCGAAACGGAGAGACCTTTGAAACTAAAAACGAAACGTACTCCCCTTAAAACATTTCTCCACTGCGGTCGAAAGGACGATATTGATTTGGATTTCTCGATTAGATTCCATACCCCTCATTCCTATCTAGAATGAAGCACTCTCCAATCCGTCACTCAAATGGAGCACACTCCACAATCCGTCATCTCGACTGGAGCGCAGCTAAACGGAGAGACCTTTGAACCTAAAAACAAAACTAAAGTCCACACCCCTCGCTCCTTCATTAGCATGAAGCAACCCCCCATTCCGTCATCTCGACTGGAGCGTAGCGAAACGGAGAGACCTTTGAACCTAAAAACAACTTATACCCCTTAAAAGATTTCTCCACTACGGTCGAAAGGACGATATTGATTTAGATTTCTCCATTAAAATCCACACCCACGTTCACCATCTAGAACGAAGCTCTCTCCAATTCGTCACTCAAATGGAGCACACCTACAATCCGTCATCTCGACTGGAGCGCAGCGAAACGGAGAGACCTTTGAACCTAAAAACGAAACGTACTCCCCTTAAAAGATTTCTCCCCAACGATCGAAAGAACGATATTGATTTGGATTTCTCGATTAAAGTCCACACCCCTCGGTCGCCATTTCTATTGGAGCACTCTCCAATCCGTCATCTCGACTGGAGCGTAGCGAAACGGAGAGACCTTTGAACCTAAAAACAAAACTAATGTCCACACCCCTCGCTCCTTCATTAGCATGAAGCACCCCCCATTCCGTCATCTCGACTGGAGCGCAGCGAAACGGAGAGACCTTTGAAACTAAAAACGAAACTTATACCCCTTAAAAGATTTCTCCCCAACGATCAAAAAGACAATACTACATTAAATAAAAAACCGCTTCAATTTAACATTGAAGCGGCTTGAAATTATAATTACCAATTAATTAAAAAAGCTTACCAATTACCCTATAACTTACTGAGGTTCCACCCGTTACTTCTTCGTAATAAACATCATCTGGAGAAACAAAATATTTCTCATTTTTAATGGTTACTTCTCTACAACCTTCGGGCAATTGAGTAATAATATCACCAATTTGATGTGTATCAACTGGGCCATCGGTAGTATTTAATACACCATCCTTACCCGCCACAACATAAACTGTTTTGCCATCAGCATTCTCACTTTGAGTATAATAAACACCTTTATATTCATAATAATCTACACCATCAATGGTAACCAAATTTGCATCAGATGGCAACGTTGGGACTTCAGCACCAACTGGTGGAACTACTACTTGATAGTTACTTTCATATTGTCTGTAAAATAAACCACCTGAATAATAATATTGATCAGGACCGAAATAAAACGGATAATAACCATAAGGCAAAACGTTTAAACGGAAACCGATAAATGGTCTGTAATAATTGTGATAACCGTAATATCCATAGCTTGAACGATATCCATAGCCTGGTCTGTTATAACCTCCACCCGGACGATAGCCTGGGCGATAACCGGGTCTGTTGTAACCATAACTTGGGCGATCTGGACGACCACCTGGGCGACTAATTCCTGGACTTGGTCTGTAACTTCCTCTACTTGGCCCTTGAATCCCTCCTCTTGATGGTGCTTGCATAGATGGCTGTCTAGAAACTGAACCTCCATCTCGTGATGGTGAAACAGAACTTGATCTACCACCGCTAATGCTGCCTCCCGATCTGCCACCGCCAGAGCTACTTCCACCAGAACTACCTCCTCTACTTGGTCTTTGAGCAGAAGCACTTTCTAAATTTATAGTTGCCACCAATGCTGCTACAGCAAAAACAACCAAAGTTTTATTTAATAACCTATTCATTTTTATTGTGTTTAAATCAATTATTTATATGACGATGAAAATCTGTAAAAGATTATCGCTTAACATTATTTAACTAAATTTTGATAAAGGGATGACGATTTGAGGTTAAAATACTAACAAACCTTTTACGGATGTTTTTTTACTTATCACATCCTTATCTCTATATTTAAATTTTATTCCTCAAATCACCACAATCAATGAACCTCAACAAAATTTTCTGCCTTTTAATTTTCCTGTTCATTTCAAACGAATTATTGGCTCAGCAAACTGATTCAGCATATGTTAGGGAGAACTACACCAAAATTGAGCGCCAAATACCTATGAGAGATGGCATTAAGCTCTTTACTTCTATTTATATACCCAAAAATCAATCCAAAAAATATCCGTTTTTAGTTAACCGTACGCCTTACACGGTACAGCCTTACGGAGAAGATAAATATAAAACCAGTTTGGGAAATTTCCCTGCCATGATGCGTGAGGGATTTATTTTCGTTTATCAGGATGTTCGCGGAAAATGGATGAGTGAGGGAAACTTTGAAGATGTTCGTCCGCAGTTTGTGGGCAAAAAAACTAAAACATCGATAGATGAAAGTACCGATACTTACGATACGATAGATTGGTTAGTTAAAAACGTTAAAAACAATAACGGTAATGCAGGTATTTACGGAATCTCTTACCCAGGTTTTTATTCTACAACTTCTCTACCAAATGCGCACCCCGCACTTAAAGCGGTTTCGCCACAAGCACCAGTTACCGATTGGTATATGGGTGATGACTTTCACCACCGCGGAACTTTATTTGTAATGGATGCTTTTAGCTTTATGACCACCTTTGGCGTACCTCGCCCTAAACCCATTACTCCAGATAAAGGCCCAAAAAGTTTCAACTTTCCAATTCAGGATAATTACCGTTTTTATTTAGAAGCGGGTTCACTTAAGAATTTAAAGGACAAATATTTTGCAGATAGCATTAAGTTCTGGAATGATTTATTTGCACATCCAAATCTTGATACTTTCTGGAGAGCACGTTTAATTTTACCTCATTTAACCAATGTAAAACCTGCCGTTATGGTAGTTGGTGGTTTCTTTGATGCAGAAGATGCATACGGAACTTTTGCAACTTACAAAGCAATAGAAAAGCAAAACCCAACGGCAAATAATATTTTAGTTGCAGGCCCATGGTTTCATGGTGGCTGGGTAAGAAGTGTTGGAAGTAGTTTCGGAGATATCGAATTCGGACAACCAACAAGTACTTACTATCAAGAAAATTTTGAATTGCCTTTCTTTAAGCATTATCTAAAAGGTGAAGGAGATTTTAATGCAGCAGAGGCAAACATCTTTGTTACCGGAAGTAATCAATGGAAAAAATTCGAAACTTGGCCACCAAAAGATACAGACAGTAAAAATTTGTACTTACAGCCTAACGGAAAACTAAGTTTTGAAAAAGTTGGCAGAACCGATAGTTGGGATGAATATGTAAGCGATCCAAATAATCCAGTTCCCTACCAAGATGGAATTCAGGTAAAACGTCCTCGTGAATATATGATTGATGATCAGCGTTTCGCATCCCGTAGACCAGATGTGAAAACTTATCAAACCGATGCATTAACTGAAGATATAACCGTCACTGGCCCTGTATTGGCAAATTTGATTGTCTCTACCACTAGTACTGATGCAGATTATGTAGTAAAATTGATTGATGTTTATCCAGAAGATGCTCCAAACCCAATCCCCAACCCAAAGAATTTGGTAATGGGTGGTTATGAAATGTTGGTTCGTGGAGAAATTATGAGAGGAAAATATCGCAATAGCTTTGAAAAACCAGAGCCATTTATTCCAGGAGCAATTACGAAAGTTAACTATCCATTGCCCGATGTGGCACACACCTTTAAAAAAGGGCATAAAATTATGATTCAGATTCAGAATTCATGGTTTCCATTGGCGGATAGAAATCCTCAGAAATTCATGGATATTTATCAGGCTGAAAAAGGTGATTTCCAAAAGGCAACGCAGAAAATTTATCACGATGTGAACAACAGTTCATTTATTACGGTTTCAGTTTTGAAGTAAAAACCACCCCACCCCTCCTTGAAAATCAGGAGGGGAGCTCCGTTCCTCAGTTTAAGTATGAATACTAAACAACTATGGAATGCCAACGTTAATAAAAGCATAAATTAAAATTTACCCCTGTCCAGCTCCCCTCCCAATTTAGAAATGGCAAGGGGTGGTTAGTAAAATATCACATGAAAAAACTCATTTTAATATTAGGGTTGGCGCTAAGTATTTCGGCATCGAATGCACAAATGCTGGGCAAAAACCAAGTAAATTCCAGAGCAGATAGTTTACGTGGAACTTTAACTCCGCTAAGAACCTGTTATGATATTAACTACTATCACTTAGATGTGAAAATAGACATCGACCAAAAATCGGTTAGCGGAAGCAACGAGTTTAGGTTTACTGCAACGCAGGATTTTACCAAACTTCAATTTGATTTATTTTCAAATCTGAAAATAGAAAAAATAGTTTACAACACAACTGAATTGCCTTTCACAAGAGAATATAATGCTGTTTTTGTAACTTTCCCCAAGGCTATTAAAAAAGGAAGCAAAGATAAATTCACTGTTTTCTATTCTGGTAATCCAACTGTTGCCAAAAACCCACCTTGGGATGGTGGCTTTATTTTCAGAAAAGATTCAGCTGGAAATCCTTGGGCTTCTGTAGCCTGCCAAGGTTTGGGCGCCAGTGTTTGGTGGCCAAATAAAGATCATCAAAGTGATGAGGTGGATAGTATGTTAATCAGCATTACAGCACCTAAAGGATTACAGGATGTATCTAACGGAAGGTTAAGAAGTGTTGTAACACAGCCTGATGGCTTAAAGAAATACAATTGGTTTGTAAGCAATCCGATCAATAATTATGATGTGGCGTTTTACATAGGAAAATATTCGCATTGGGAAGATAGCTTTGCCGGAGAAAATGGAAAATTAACTATTGATTACTGGTCGTTACAAACAGATAGTGCCAAAGCTCGTCCGCATTGGGATGCAGATGTAAAACCAATGTTGAAATGTTTCGAATATTGGTTTGGCCCCTACCCATTTTACAAAGATGGTTACAAATTGGTACAAGCCCCACATTTGGGCATGGAACATCAAAGTGCTGTGGCTTATGGAAATGGTTTCAAAAAAGGTTACTTGGGTAGAGATTTAAGCGGAACAGGGCACGGCTTAAAATGGGATTTTATAACCATTCATGAGAGTGGGCACGAATGGTTCGGAAACAACATTACCTCAAAAGATATTGCAGATATGTGGATACATGAGGGTTTTACAGACTATTCTGAAACCTTATTTACAGAATGCTCAGAAAACAAACAGGCAGGCAATGAATATGTTATCGGTCTGCGCAAAAATATAGCGAATGATGTGCCGATTATTGGTCCATATGGTGTAAATAA
This sequence comes from Pedobacter fastidiosus, assembly GCF_014306625.1. Lineage (GTDB taxonomy): Bacteria > Bacteroidota > Bacteroidia > Sphingobacteriales > Sphingobacteriaceae > Pedobacter > Pedobacter fastidiosus. Next base: position 203,016 of record NZ_JACRYL010000009.1, on the reverse strand, counting down.
AGAAGGTTCTGGCGATATGTATTATAAAGGTGCAAATCTCATTCATACCATCAGACAGCTAATTAACAATGATGAAAAATTCAGACAAATTCTTCGTGGTTTAAACAAAACTTTTTATCATAAAACCGTGACTACAGCAGAAATAGAAAACTATATTGCTAAAGAAAGTGGATTGAAGTTAAATAAGATTTTTGATCAGTATTTACGCTATAAAAAAATTCCATTGTTGGAATATAAAATCAAAAGTGGTTCACTATCTTACCGTTGGATTACAGATGTAAAAGGTTTCGACATGCCAATTAAAGTAACATTGAAAAATGGAATTTATACATCAGTCACGCCTACAAACGAATGGAAATCTTCTAAATTAAATACCGACATAAATGCAGATAATTTCAAGATAGATCCACTTTATTATGTGGATAGTAAAAAAGTAGATTAAAATTTAAATGCTGTATTATAAATTTTTCATTTTGAGTCAGCCGAAATTTTCAACTCTTCGGCAGACTCAAAATTCATCAATTCAAAATTATCGTCAAAAAAATTAGCTTAAGTTTTCTAACAGATTTTTCTTAATTTGTGTTACCAAACTTCTTGCTATGCTCGCCAATTCAAAAACCTCATCCCGCAGTGTTATTGAAACCGTTTTAGTTATGCTTCTTTTGCTGGCTTTAATGTTCGCACTATATGATGTGCTAAGAGCCTTTTTTGGAGTCTTTACTTTTGCACTTATTTTCGCCGTTTCGTTTTCAAAACCCTACGAAAAACTTGTTAAGCTCTTAAAAAACAAAAGAAAATTGGCTGCTACCATTTATGCCATTCTCCTTATTTCCATTATCACATTGCCATTTGTTTTTATTATTTCGGCAATTGCTAATCATCTTAAAGAAGCTTCAATATTCATAACTAATGTTAAGGAACATGGCTTGCCACCACTCTCGCCTAAAATTGCAAATTTACCTTTGGTTGGCGATCAAATTACTTCCTTTTGGAAAAACGTCTTAATCAATCCGCAAGAAACTATTGGCCCACATGAGCCTCAAATAAAAGCAGCATTTAATCACGTTTTAACAACTGGAATGGGAATGCTCGGTGCCACGCTTCAATTTGTACTAGGGATAATTATTTCGGCATTCTTTTTGGCTGGTGGAGAAAAAATGCTACTTCCAGTTAAGGCGGCAATGAAACATTTACTAGGCGCAAGAGATGGAATTGATTTACTCCATGCTACAGGACAAGCGGTAAAAGGGGTATCAATAGGAGTAATGGGAACGGCCTTTTTTGCTGCATTGATTTCATGGATAGGCTTTGCCATTGCAGGTGTTCCATTTGCTTTGGGATTAGCCGCCTTGGTTTTCTTTTTAGTCGTAATTCAGGTTGGTCCATTGTTGGTATGGATTCCACTGATTATTTGGTATGCTACACAAGGCCATACAGGCTGGACCATCTTTCTTATTATTTATGCTGTTGGAGTAATGATAATCGACACCATTTTAAAACCTATTCTAATTGCAAAAAGCGGAGGAAAGCTTCCGTTTTTAGTTTTGTTTTTAGGCGTAGTTGGTGGCATGCTTGCTTGGGGCTTTACAGGGATATTTAAAGGGGCAATTATTATGGCCGTTTTCTACACGATATTTACAAAATGGCTCGAAAAAAGAAAAATTGAACAAGAATTGCCTGCTGGTGCAACTTTTTGATAAAACAATCGTCTTATAATAAAATGCAATTAAATCCGCCTTAGAAATTAACCTCATAGGCACTAAAATTCTACATGATGAAAAAAATATTTTCAATTTTATTTGCCGCATTAACGTTATCGACCAGCATCAATGCGATTGCAAAAGAACAAATCCACATCAGCTCATCATCCAGATTAGACGACGAAAGAGATGTAAAAAACTTTAGCGGTGTGGCTGCTGGTGGCCCAATCAATGTTGTGATCACTTTGGGAAGCAAAGAAAGTTGTCGCTTTGAAGGCGATGCCGATGCAATTGCTACACTAATTACCGAAGTTAAAGGCAATGTTTTAATTATCCGTCCTCAAAACAGCTGGACCAGCTGGGAAAGAAAGTACGAAAATAAAAAAATTACAGCCTATGTTACTGCAAAAAGTATTACCAGCTTAACTATGAGTGGTTCAGGAAGCATGTCTGTAATTGGCAATATCAATTCTAAAGCTTTAGCCGCAACCTTAAGCGGTTCTGGAAGCATAAAAGTAACAGCAAATGTTGATGATTTTAGCGGCGTAATAAGTGGATCGGGCAACTTAATGGTAAATGGCAGTGCCGATGATGCTAAAGTTGTAATTAGTGGTTCTGGGAATTTCTCAGGAAAAGGCTTAACCGTTAATGATTTGTCAACAACCGTAAGTGGCTCTGGAACAGTAAATATTAAAGCAGATCAAAGAATTAAAGCCGTAATCAGCGGTTCGGGTAATGTAAATTATTCTGGAAGCGCTACTGTAGAAAAAACAGTTATTGGATCAGGAGCGGTTAGAAAAATTTGATAAATCGAAAAACTGTTTAAATTTCGAAAAATTAAATTGTTTTGTTCTGTGGAGACACGAACCAAGACAGCAAGAAAAATTTAACACACTAAAATCCATAAGAAAGGGCACCAATCTAATTAAAGATTGATGCCCTTTCTTATTTAATTAAAACTATCTACGAATTCTCGCTGGACTATAAGCAATTAGATACTCAGAGTCTTTTTCTATTGGGATAGACAAATCCGGAACCTGAATATCTGGATGATTAGTCTTTAAGTATAACATTACATTATCAGCAAAATCTTGCAATACTTTATGTTCTACTCTGTGTGATACCGTTGGGTAATAATCATGCTCTATCGCCAATCGGCCAGCATCTGTTACTTGACTAAATTTCCAACCTTCACCCTTTTTGATACCATTTTCCTTATTTGCATTGTTTAAGTGGTACAAATACACTTTAGCCTGTAGGGCCACATCTTCTTTTTTCATCTAAATTAATTAAGCAACAAATTGCAGTTGCCATTTGAAATAATAATAACCAACAATAAACAACAGTGAAATGCCAAGACAAGAATATGGCGAGAAAAGTTAAATGAAAGTTGTATCGTTTTTTGCTAAAGATACGATTTAATTGTGGGATCAATCAGTAAGCACCAAAATGTGACAGTATGAAGGGATTAGGGTAAATTAAACCCTTTTAATTAAAAAGTTTGAAATTATACTTGCGCACAATTTGATTTAATACCAGATAGTTTAAAAAAAACAAAGTGCAAGTCACATTGTTCTTTTCAAACTAAATATTTTGTTAATGCCCATTATTTTAAATAAATATACCAGCCTAGAAGTCATTGAAAGTTTACAAATAGGCGAATATGTTACCAATGGAACTGGAGTTGAGGGATCAATTATTCAGATTGAAGTTTTAAAAGCAAAGTCTGGGAAGCTTTTCAAAATTTCACTACACTCTGGCAAAATTTTTTTTATTATTTCTTCGATAGCGTTTCCTCCCATAAATTATAATTTTTGAAAAAACTTTAAGTTTTAATCAAAACAGAAAAAGTATTCCTGTTTGTTTTAGCTTATTGAATATTAGAAATAAAATATTATTATTGTGCAACAATAATATTACAATGCCCTCTAATTATCTAACCAACAAAATCAAACTTCCCGAAGATAATCGCTTAGTTCTATTAATATGGCTATCGATAACCCTAATATTTGTCGTCGACTCGTGGATCACACATCGTTTTAACAATTATTTAATTTTTGAAAATACTTTTCGCAATCTTTTACAACAACAATCATTTTATGCTCCATATCCAGAGTTTCATGAAGATGCTAATCATTATGGTCCAGTTTTCAGTTTAATTGTAGCCCCATTTGCCTCTTTTCCAAACTGGCTGGGTTTACTTTTCTGGAATCTCTTTAATTGTGTGTTTCTTTTTAAGGCAATACAAACATTGCCCATGAGCAATAAGGATCGAATCACTTTCGGATTTATAGCCTTACCATGTTTAATTGAATCTATGCTAAATCAGCAGTTTAATGCAGCTGCAGGAGCACTAATCATTTTAAATTATACTCAACTCAATAAAGCAAAAGGCTTTTTCTCGAGCATGTTTATGGTACTCGGAATATTTGTTAAGCTTTATGGAATAATTGGCTTGGCTTTCTTCTTCTTTGTTAAGGATAAGCCTAAATATATTTTATTTTCCGTTTTCTGGGCGATTTTATTTTTCTTGCTCCCAATGTTTTTCTCTTCACCTTTATTTGTTTTTGAATCTTATCAGGAATGGATGAGTTCGCTTGTAAATAAAAATTCAATAAACGTTATAGGAGCAGGAATAGATATGTCTATAATGGGTTTCTTTAGAACGCTTTTCCATTCTCCGTATTTAAGTAACAGCATTTGCATTTCAATAGGCGCATTAATTTTTATGCTACCATTCATCAATTTTAGTGCCTATAGCAAACGCAGATTTCAACTTTTGATCCTTGCATCCTCATTACTATTCCCCATATTATTTAGCACTGGAGCTGAAGATTGTACCTTTATTATATCTATAGCTGGTGTAGGAATATGGTACGTACTTGAAAAAAACGGAAAACTCAAAAACATCCTCTTGCCGATTCTTTTAATAACAGCCTGCGATTTCCCAATGTTATTTTTCCCCGTATTTGCTAAAAGTAATCCAATTTTACTATCAATGCTTAGCTTTCCATATTTCTTAGTATGGATTAGAGTAATATATAAAGCCTTTAGATATAAAAGGATTTTCGCAAACGAATACCAACAAGAAATAGCCTGTTAAAATTTCTAATTTATTTTTTTTCTGCACCTTCTTTATTAAGTACAGAATACCAGTTAATTGGATGCGACCTTAAATTCATTCCATCGCTCTCAATGTGATATAAGATTATCGGAATGTTAAAATCAACTAGCGATTCAATTTTTCTAGAAAGTGTACCAAGAAAATCTATGCTTGATATACCTTCCTTAAGATGCACATAAATAACACTCGCCGTTTTAAATTCGAAGCGCTCAACTACACCAGGCCATTCTGAACGAATTCGGGTAAGAAATGCATAAATTTTTGATGATTCTTTGAGGCTTTCCATAATCTTTCGCATTTAGGATATCCTAATTTAACGAAATATTCTAAATAAGAGTATTTGTAACAGAGAGCATACAGAAAAGATATTGTATACATATAATGCGCCTAACGAAATGGCACTTTAATTTGACCTCACCTATCCTTAAAAGTTCGGACGAATACATTTTATTAAATTTTAGCTTGACCATCAAAAATTACTAATCATAAGACTCAAAAGCCCCCCTTAATTGTCCTTTTCATACCTCAGCCGATGGTACTTCTAAATGTATATTTACTTATTATTTTATAATTGAAAACAAACGATGAAGAAATTTATCAATAACTTAATTATTTTTATGCTAGTAGACTCACTTCTTATTGCATGGTCAATTTCGGTAACAGCACAGCAAAATAATAAAATGGAAAAGAATAAAACTTTTGGTTACGCACCGGTAAACGGAATTAAAATGTACTACGAAATTTATGGAGAAGGAGATATTCCATTGGTTTTAATTCATGGTGGGGGCTCCACCATAGAGACCTCTTTTTCTAATATTTTACCCTTATTATCTGGCAAAGTCATCGCAGTAGAATTACAGGCGCACGGACGAACGAGTGATCGAGATGAGCCAGAATCTTTTGAACAAGATGCTGATGATGTTTTCGCATTGCTTAAACATCTAAAAATAGAAAAGGCAAATATACTTGGCTTCAGCAATGGGGCCACAACAACTCTACAAATCGCTATTAGGCATCCAGAAGCAGTAAATAAAATCGTTGTAATTTCAGGAACATATAAAAGAGACGGGATGATTGCTGGTTTTTTTGAGGGTATGGAAAAAGCATCGTTGGATAATATGCCTGAGCCCTTAAAGATTGCTTACTTAAAGGTTAATCCAAATCAGGCTGGTTTAGTTACCATGTTTAATAAAGATAAAAACAGAATGATCAATTTTAAGGATTATGCTGATGAAGATATTCAAAGCATCAAAGCAAAAGCCTTAATTATGGTTGCAGATCATGATGTGATCACGTTAGAACACACAATTAAATTGTCGAGATTAATTCAAAATGCACAACTGGCAATATTGCCTGGAATTCATGGTTCGTTTATTGGCGAAGTTTGTACGGTAAAAGATGGGCGTAAAATCGTAGAAATGACGGCTAACTTAATTGATGAATTTTTAAGCCAATAAAAAAGCCACAGCCCGCTCATTTTAAAAGAAGAGACTTAAAAACTAAATTATGAGAGCGTTAATTTAGATTTAAGCCTAGAACTTTATATTTTTGTACAAGATCGATTTTTGCAGAAAAACTTAAATACTTAATAAAAGCAGACCAAAGGAATTCATTTTATCGAGTATTCAAATATCATATTTGAATGTTAAACTTTCATGTCATTTACACAAATCGGTGCCTTTTCGTTACCCATAGCATTATTTTCAGTGTAAAAAGCCTTTTACATTCACAGAATTATTATCTCGAATATCACTAAAAACATTCGTTTCCAATCAATCTTGTAGTATAAATCCATCTCATTTGTATTAGAATTGAAAGATTTTCATTCTAATAACTACTTTTTAAGTTGAAAAGGTGTAATTTCGGGTTTGCGGAAAACCAAATTTAACAAGGATGATCAAGTGTATTGCAATAGATGACCAGGAAAATTCAATTAATGGCCTTAAGAAATATATTTCTGAAACTCCAAGTTTAGATTTAATTGCAAGTTATACTGATCCACTTTTAGCGCTAAAAGAAATCCCAAAAAGACCGCTCGTTGATGCAATATTTATCGATATAAATATGCCAAACCTATCTGGTTTAGAGCTGGCAAAGGTAATTAGAGGAAAAACAAAAAAACTCATCTTTACAACTTCTCATCAAGAATATGCTTTCGAAGCTTTTGAAGCAGAGGCAGATGCTTATTTATTAAAGCCATACAGTTACGGAAAATTCTTACTAACAATTAATCGACTTTTTAACGAGGTTAGTGAAGAACCTGTGAATAAAGCAATCGAAAAAAAAGAAGAATACTTTCTGGTTAAAAATAAAGAAGAAGAACATAAAACCGTTTTGGTTCGCTATGATGAGATAGTAGCATTTGAGAGCTTTCATAATTATGTGAAAATCCATACCATCAAAAAAACTATTATAGCCTATCTAAGCCTAAAAGACGTACGAGAACAACTCGATCTTGATGGCCAGTTTATCCAGTTACACCGCGGTTATATTATTGCAGTAGGGCATATCCAACATATAGAAAGCAATAAGATTACGTTAAGCAATAAGATTAGTTTTAATGTAGGCGATATTTATCAAACAGAATTCAGAGAATTTCTTTCTGATAAAATTATCACCAGCAATCGAAAAAAGTAAGACATATAATATGACTTCGCTAACCAAGGATAAAAAGTCGGGAATGCTTAAATTGTTCTTAAAATATAAAATTCATTTTATTGCTTGGGCCCTCTACATCACTTGGGAAACTTTTATTGCTGGGTTAATATCAGGCAAATTTGGAAGCTTTCCTAATTACGTTATTCACTATTTTCTTAATATTACCCTTTTTTATGTCCATGCCTATTTAATGGCTAAAGCTTTACATTTTCCGAAAAATGTAATTTGGAAATTGCCTTTATACATTGCTTTGGAAATTTTGGCCTATGTAGTTATCGTTTTTTATATTGACAGTTTTATAAACGCCTACACCAATATTTTTCAAGGCATCAAAATCCCACCTAATAAAATCAGAATATTCGCACTTTTATGGCGTTGCTTATTTTTTGTCTTTTTTTCTACAGGTTACTACTATTTAATCACCTATTTATCGGAGAAAAAAGAGAAAGAACGCATTGATAAACAAAGATTTAAAGTTTTATTAGAAAAAGAAAGAACAGAGAAACAATTGGCATTAGCTCGAAATGCACTTTTACAAGCTCAAATTAACCCTCACCTATTATTTAACACCTTAGAGTTTTTATATCAAAAATTAAAGACCATTTCTCCGAACGATGCTCAGGCAATGCTATACCTTTCGGAAGTTATGCGTTATGCCGCATCTGCAGATGGCACTAAAACTTTTCTTTCATTGGGAAGGGAAATTGCACAATGCGAAAATCTCATTTCATTGCATGGAATTACAGAAGGCAAAATTTTTACTGGTTTCGCCTATGCACCGGATGTGGAAGATTTGCCATTTATTCCGTTGGTTTTGGTAACCGTACTCGAAAATATGTTTAAGCATGGCGATTTGCAAAGTGATTTAGTTAGAGCGGAACTGAGCGTTTACCAAGATGATGATGCACTTGTTATAGAAAGCATTAATGCAATTAGGGCTTATCCACATCGAGCAGGGCTTTCATCTGGATTGAACAACATCAAAAATAGGCTGGAATACGCCTATGGATCGCAAGCAACTTTTCTTCATCAAAATGATGATAAAACATTTAGACTCACTATAAGAGTAGAAAAAAAAGCAATTATAATAAGCGAAAAAGGCAAGATGGAAATTCTTCAAAAAAAAAGAATTGATTAATTAACCTAAGCTCCTAATAATTAACATTATACTTTAAAAACTCAACAACATTTCAATCTATATATATGTTAAATTTCAAGAAAGATTTGGTAGTTACAATATAAGCCATTATATTGGCCCTTGAGAGCGTTAATTTAGATTTGGGCGCATGAGATTCGTTTCATGTGCCCTTCTTTTTCTTCAAAATTCCCACCATAATTAACAGTGATTAAACACTGTTTTCACTCCAGCAAAAAATAGAATTAATTCAAGATAAAATAATCAATGAAGAAAAAAAATGGCTTCTATCGAAGCATTTGCTTTAATGAAGCCATCGATTATATCATAAATATTGCAATTTTAGAAGATGCAATATTGAAAGAATTTTTAAATATAAATTGGTTTTAAAATTAGAACTGAACGCCTATTACCCACATATTTTCTATGTAATTAATTTTCTGACTGGCCTTATCGTATTCATCCCATCCTGTGGTGTGGATTTGGGTCAGATTAGTTGCACCAAACTTAGTTGTGTTCTGTAAATAAACGTTTTTCCAAACGTAAAATTTCAATCCAATTTTTGCAGAAATCCCATAGCCAGAGATATTCCAATGATTGTTTCTACCTAAACCAAATAACCGAACATCAGATCGTGGAATCATCAATCCACCACCTAAACCAGTTTCTAAAGTTAAGGATGTGTTTCCTCCTGGGGCAACCCAAATATCATCGTAACGCTCTACTTCTATATTGGCGTAATTAAATCCATCAGTATGCTCAAAAGTTAACATACTTTCTTTTACATCGATAGTTTGTCCATTATAATCGCCTGCTAAAGATCCCGTTGGAACATTTTCTGGAGTAATGTTTGCCCCAATGTGACCAGTAATTGCAACTTTTTGAGGAATATCCATTACATATTTCATATGATCCCATCCAATGGAAATGCTATAATTATCTTTAATAAAATAACCTACACGAATGTTGTATTGTGGTACAGTAATTAAACCAGGGTTTAAGTAATCCCAGCTTAATTTTGATTGCCTATCATGAGCAACCACATCCTTAAGTGTAAAATCGTAGTTTGGACCTTGAAAGCGGATATCGCTCTTATCGTACCAAGAGTGATTATATCCCCAATGGAAAAAAAAGTCGCCTTTACGAGAAAAATTTCTTTTATGCTCAGGATTGAATAAACTTTTAGAAGTGGGTTCAGTATTTACTGATGAGGTTTTAATTTCTTGGGCCTGCATCCGCTTGCCAAATAAAAGCGCTAAGAATAATATAGAAATTTTTTTCACGGCGCAAATTGAGCAAAAAGCTTCGTGATTTACAAATATTTAACAATTTGCATAAACAACTCTAATGAATATGACTTTAAATCATTAAAACCGCGTGTAAATAGCCAATTGAACAACATTGTTTATCGTATTATTTTGTGCTCCATGCTGCGCCTGATTTAAGTAACCAGCCTCTAAATCAAAAGATTTTGAAAACCGATATCCAACCGCTAGATATAATCTGTTTTGATCGAAAACACTGTTATTTACCTTTTCTTTATTTTGGATATTCAAAAATACTTCGTTTTGTAAGGCCACGAAAGCTCCTTTTGTAAAAGTTGGCTGTATTTTTTGTAATGGCTGAATCAACCTGAAGAAATAACGGAAACGCTGAGAAAAATAATCTGGATCTGTGTTGACAGAAACAAAATTACGTTCCACAAAACGTTGCTCCAATCTAAACCTTTGCGTGGCAAAAACCGATTTAATTTTATGATTTAAAATATACTGTTCCCAAATGCGGTGTTCATTTATTGTAGATTTTACAATAACGCCCGGTGTTGTATCAAAAAGATTTAGATCCGTAAAATAGGTTTGTGCAAGAAGATAACCTAAAGTAACATTTTGATTTTTGCTGATGTAATAAGTTAAGCCAGGTCTAAATAATGTATTCCGAACGTGATCCCAATTATCTGCAGAGCGTACTTGTACATCTAAATGCAAACCCCATTTATCGCTAAACTTTGTGCTGTTTAAGAAAAATAACCATCCTGAACTTTGATGTTGAGTTTGTGCATTTACCTTAAAAAAGGCAAATAAGCATATTATAAAGAGTATAAATATTCTTTTCATAGGTAATCCGGCTTATCTTATCTGTGCTTGCGAAAATAAGGGAAAAATAATAAAGACAAAATTTATAATTCAATCTACCTAATTAAAGATGCTTTATTTAAATTTCATTTAGCGGTAAGCGATTAAAAATTTATCTTCGTTAAAGATTTGCTTAATAGAAGAGGATTTAATTCCTTAAAATTCCATCAGATCTGATATTACAAAACATAAAATCAAAAACAAAATGATTATTGAACCGAGAATGAGGGGCTTTATTTGTTTAACAGCACATCCAGATGGTTGCGCTCAAAACGTAAAGAATCAAATTGAATATGTAAAATCAAAAGGTGCTATAAACGGCCCTAAAAAAGTATTGGTAATTGGAGCTTCAACAGGCTTTGGTCTAGCTTCAAGAATTACGGCTGCTTATGGGTCAGGCGCAGCAACAATTGGGGTGTTTTTCGAAAAAGCGCCATCTGAAGGCAAAACAGCATCACCAGGTTGGTACAATAGTGCGGCTTTCGAAAAAGAAGCACATGCAGTTGGTTTATATGCTAAAAGTATAAATGGCGATGCTTTTTCAAAAGAAATAAAAGAAAAAACCTTAGCAACCATCAAGGCAGATTTGGGTCAGGTTGATTTAGTAATTTACAGTTTGGCTTCTCCGGTGAGAAAGCATCCAGATACTGAGGTTTTGCATCGTTCTACATTAAAACCAATTGGCGGAACATACACGAATAAAACGGTAGATTTTCATACGGGCAATGTCACCGAAATCTCTATCGAACCAGCTAACGAAGAAGATATTGCAAATACTGTTGCCGTAATGGGTGGCGAAGATTGGGCAATGTGGATTGATGCTTTAAAAGCTGAAAACTTATTGGCTGAAGGCGCTACTACCGTTGCATATTCGTATATCGGCCCATCTTTAACTGAAGCTGTTTACCGTAAGGGAACAATTGGAAGAGCAAAAGATGATTTAGAAGCAACGGCTTTTAAAATCAGCGATAAATTAAAAGATATTGATGGTAAAGCTTACGTTTCGGTAAATAAAGCTCTGGTTACGCAAGCAAGTTCGGCCATTCCAGTAATTCCATTATATATTTCATTATTATACAAAGTGATGAAAGCAGAAGGAATTCATGAAGGAACGATTGAGCAAATACAACGGTTATACGCCGATAGATTATACACTGGAAGTCCTGTTCCTGTAGATAAACAAGGTAGAATTAGAATAGACGATTGGGAAATGCGTGAAGATGTTCAGGCTAAAGTTGCCGAACTGTGGAAAGCAGCAACAACAGAGACTTTGCCTTCAATTGGTGATTTACCGGGTTACAGATCTGATTTCTTGAGTTTATTCGGCTTCGAAATTGATCAAGTTGACTATCAAAAAGAAGCAAATGAAGTTGTAGCTATTGAAGGATTGGTAGATTAACTAAATTGAGCCTATCGAAATGCACTTAAAGCTCTTCAACAGGCTCAGAATGACACTACTAATTAGCAAACATTATAAATTTACACGGCTGGCCTTCTCGCCAGCCGTTTTTAATATAAAATAATATGGATTTCGATTTACAACCGACTTTAGAAAACGATTTAATTAAAGTTGTTCCACTAAAAGAAGAAGATTTTGAAGCTTTATATGCTGTAGCTTCCGATCCTTTGGTTTGGGAACAACATCCAAATAAAAATCGTTATCAGCGAGATGTTTTTCAAACCTTTTTTAAGGGCGCTTTAGAATCTAAAGGAGCCTTTATTGTTTACGATAAGGAAACTGGTAATGTAGTTGGCAGTTCGAGGTATTACGAATTAGACGAAGAAAATAGTTCTGTTGCAGTGGGTTATACTTTTATCGGAAGAGATTTTTGGGGAAAAGGCCACAACGCTGCATTAAAAAAATTAATGCTCGATTACGCCTTTCAGTTTGTAGATAAAATAATTCTGCACATTGGCGCAACAAATTTCCGTTCGCAAAAAGCAACAGAAAAATTAGGTGCATCAAAAATTGGTGAGCTCGAGGTTGCTTATTATGGTGAAGACATTAAACTGAACTTTATTTATCAGGTAGATAAAACAAACTGGAACAAGAGTTAAATAGATCCTTTTGCGAACTTAACTTGCTGTATATATAAAAGTTATGGCATTCGTTTGACCAATTCTAACGCATCACCTTTTGGAATAAAATCGTATTTCTGCTTTAGTATTGTTATATTTGTATAATTCTGACATTCTCGTCACGCATAAAACAAAACAATTAAATAAAATATGGCTAAATCTCAAGCAACTTACAGTAAAAAAGAGAACGAAAAAAAACGATTAAAAAAACAAAAAGACAAACAAGAGAAAAAAGAAGAGCGTCAATCTAATGCAAAAAAAGGTTTAGCTCTTGAAGAAATGTTTGCATACGTTGATGAAAATGGTAACATTTCGTCTACTCCACCAGATCCGAAAAAGAAGAAAGTATTCAACATTGAGGATGTACAAATTGGTATTACAAGACAAGAAGATATAATCGACGAAAACCCTATTAAAAAAGGAACAGTTACTTTCTTTAACGATAGCAAAGGTTACGGTTTTATTAAAAACACTGAAACTCAAGATAGTATTTTTGTTCACGCTAACGGTTTGGTAACTCAAATTAAAGAAGGCGATAAAGTAACTTTTGAAGTGGAAATGGGACAAAAAGGTCCAACTGCTGTTAAAGTATCGAAGGTTTAATAATCTCACAATTCTCTTTTTGCAATCCCAATTGCAAAACATGATAAAAATTCTGCAGAAAATTTGTTCTGCTGCGCTAGGTTTTATAACCATTTATAATTCCGTCTATTTAAGAATAAAACCTTGCGCATAATTTTTCTTTCTATTTCATAGTTAATTCCGCTCTAAGTATCTAATTTTCAGAAAGCGACTAACCTTTGTTCTACAAAATAAATGCAGTTATAGCATTTTAAAAGAGCTGCTCGCGTTAACAATGGGAGCAACATCCTTTTTGGATTTTTCTGCCAAAAAGATATCGCATACAGCCCCAAAGGGGTGGCTTTTCCACGTATTAAAGCGCCCAAAATATTAATAAACATTTATTTCTTAAACCGGGTTTGATGGGATAACTTTAGGCACAGCTTTATGCATTGATTATCAAGGCTAATTTCAAAAAAATAAAAATTATTTAAATCTCGGTGTGGAATTTGTGCACTGCGTACATCATTACAGTACACACAAAGAAAAATACATTATGAAAAAGTTAATAGCAATTGCACTCGTTGCATTTTTAGGTTTATCAACAGCGAAAGCCCAACAAGTAGATTTACGCAAGAAAATTAGCGTAAGCGGATCTGCAGAAACAGAAGTTACGCCTGATATTATTTACATCAGCATTTCCCTTAAAGAATATTTAAACGGAAAGAAAAAAGTAGAGATTACTGATTTAGAAAATCAACTTTACGCAGCAGTTCAAAAGGCAGGGATTGCAAAAGAAAACTTAACCATTAGCAATTTAAGCAGCTGGAATTACGCCACAGAGAAAAAGAAAAATCCAGATTTTCTGGCGAGCAAACAATACCGTTTAAAAGTAAGCGACTTAAATAAGTTTAATGACATTATTGGCGCCATTGATGTTAAGGGCATTGAAAATACCAATATAGAAAGCTATGATTATTCTAAAATGGAAAGCTTGAAAAAGGAGCTTAAAATTAAGGCCATTTTAGCCGCAAAGGCAAAAGCTACTTATATGGTTGAGGCCTTGGGTGATAAATTGGGTGGCGTTATCGATATTCAGGATGGTGGTGATGGCGCTATGCCGCAAGCAACATACAGTAATGTGAGAATGTTGAAATCGGATATGGCCGGTGGCCAAGAATCTGCTGAATTAGATTTCAAAAAAATTAAGCTGAATTTCACTGTAAATACCGTTTTTGAAATTAAATAACCGATTTAACATTTAAATTAACTCTTTTTAAAACCTACCAACACATTTTGGTAGGTTTTTTGTTATGTAGTGAAAGAACACTAAAAATTAAAATATTATGAAAAAATTTATTTACACTTTAGCCCTGATTTTTACTTTAGGCATTAGTTTTAATTCAGCTCAAGCTGCTAAGCCTGCAAAAAATCCAACTGAGTTAACAGCTGAACAATCGGCTCAATTAGAAAGAATTAAAACCCGTGTTGAAGAAATTAGAGACATGGATAAATCTAACTTGACACAATCAGAACGTAAGGCTTTGCGTAAAGAATTAAGAGAGATGAAAAATCAAGCTCGTGCAGTTTCTGGTGGCGTTTATCTTTCAGTTGGTGCAATTATCATCATCATCTTATTATTGATCTTGATTTTGTAATCAGAACAAAATACAAATTACCTACCTATAAAAAACAAAAAGCTTTGCAGTGATGCAAAGCTTTTTTTGTTCGTTGGAATTTTCCGTCATTGCGAGGTCGTTTACTATTCAAACCCAAAGTAATAAGATTGCTTCGTACCTCGCAATAATGAATTATTTATAGTTAATCAATCATATCAAATCCTGTATATTTCACTAAAGCTTCTGGAATTTTAATTCCGTTTTCAGTTTGGTAGTTCTCTAAAATTGAAGCCACAATACGAGGCAATGCCAAAGCACTTCCATTTAAAGTGTGTGCAAGTTGTGCTTTACCTTCTTTCCCTTTGAAACGAAGCTTTAAACGGTTTGCCTGATAGGTTTCGAAATTTGATACCGATGAAACCTCTAACCAGCGCTCTTGTGCCGCACTCCAAACTTCCATGTCATAGGTCATGGCTGAAGTAAAGCCCATATCGCCACCACATAAACGCAAAACGCGGTAATGCAACCCTAATTCCTGCAATAAAGATTGAACGTATTTGCTCATATCTTCCAAAGTTTCATAAGATTTATCTGGATGCGTAATCTGCACAACTTCTACTTTATCAAATTGATGCAGGCGATTTAAACCACGAACATGAGCGCCATAAGAACCTGCTTCTCTACGGAAACATGGCGTGTACGCGGTGTTTTTAATTGGCAAATGTTCTTCTTTAACAATTACATCTCTATATAAATTGGTAACCGGAACCTCAGCTGTTGGAATTAGATATAAATCATCAACAGTTGAATGATACATCTGTCCTTCTTTATCTGGCAATTGTCCTGTTCCAAAACCAGAAGCTGCATTTACTAGGTGTGGCACTTGCATTTCCTTATAACCCGCAGCCGTAGCGTGATCTAAAAAGAAATTAATTAACGCACGTTGTAATCTTGCACCTTTTCCTTTGTAAACCGGAAAACCTGCACCGGTTATTTTAACGCCCAGTTCAAAATCTATAATATCATATTTTGCAGCCAATTCCCAATGCGGTAAAGCTTTCGTAGGTAATTCTGCTGGTGCACCATGAAGATAAACCACTTCATTCTCTTCGGCGGTAGATCCCTTTGGTACTAAACTATATGGCAAATTTGGCAACTGCACAACTAAGTTAAACTGCGCTGTTTCCAGTTCTGTTAACTTTTCTGTAAGGTTTTTAATGTTTTCTTTATGGCTTGTAGTTTGGGCTTTTATAGCTTCTGCTTCATCCTTTTTTCCCGCACGCATTAAATCGCCGATTTGTTTTGCGGCTGCATTTGCTTCTGCAGAAAGACTATCCAAGGAAGTTTGAGTTTGGCGACGATCTTCATCAATTTTAATGATCTCATCTACCAATTCTGGTTGTTTAAAATTACGGACACTTAAACGTTCTAAAACTTTCTCTCTATTTTCGCGGATATAGTTAACTTGCAGCATTATTTAATTTTTTTACAAAGATAATAATTAAGTCGTCATTGCGAACGCAGTGTGGCAATCTCTCTAGAAAGATTGCTTCGTCGTTCCTCCTCGCAATGACGAAATAGGAAAATATGGATGGTAAACTATTTCTCGTACCTACACCAATAGGCAACTTGGAGGATATGACCTTTAGGGCAATCCGAATTTTAAAAGAATGCGATTTGATTTTGGCCGAAGATACCCGAACCAGCGCCCCAATGCTTAAACATTTTGGGATTGATAAAAAAGTATTTTCACATCATCAGCATAACGAACATAAGGCAACATCTGAGATTATAAAATTTTTAAATGAAGGGCAAAAGATTGCTTTAATATCTGATGCCGGAACACCCGCTATTTCTGATCCAGGATTTTTTCTTGTTCGCGAAGCGATTAAAAATGAAATTGCTGTAGAATGCTTACCTGGGGCTACTGCTTTTGTACCTGCTTTGGTAAATTCAGGTTTACCCGCCGATGCCTTTTGTTTTGAAGGATTTCTTCCTGTTAAAAAAGGCAGACAAACTAAATTTAAGAAACTGGCCGAAGAAGATCGTACCATTATACTTTATGAAAGCCCACATCGTTTATTAAAAACTTTAGAAGAGTTTGCACAATATTTAGGTGCAGATAGACAAGCATCGGTTAGTAGAGAGTTAACCAAGATATTTGAAGAAACTGTTAGAGGTACATTAACCGAAATAAAAACACATTTCGAAACCAATACTTTAAAAGGAGAATTTGTAATTTGCATAGCCGGCAAACCGAGTGGTAAAAGCAAAAACAAATATGAAGATGCTGATTAACAGCAAAAAACATTAACTACAAATCAATTTAAAAAGAAATATGATTAGCATAGATAGATTTCTGAGTGACGAACAAGACCCAAAAGCGGTTGAAAAAGTTATTGGAAAATTAAACGATCTTTTAACCACAGGTGAAGAGATTTTATATTTAGCCGTACAAAAAAAACCAGCAGTTAACTTGATGCCGGATAGCATTGCGATTTCTAACAAAAGAATTTTTTACTGCGAGCCAGGAAATTTGGGCTTAACCATGAACTTTAAAGATATTTCTTGGAAAAGCATTAAAGAGGTTTCATTTAAAGAAGAATTTTTTGGCTCTAAATTTATCTGTGTACCACAACATGGCGAAAATATTGTAACCGAATTTATCCCAAAAGTACAGGCTAGAAAATTACACCAAGCCGCTAACGAGCAATTGGATTCTTACAAGGAGATGCTTAGACAGCAATTGCTTGAAGAAAACAGAGCTTCAGCAGCTGCAGTTAATTATTCTGCACCACAATCTGTTGCTGAAATTCCAGCATCCATTCCTGAGCCTGAAGAACCTGTTATTCAAATTGCAGAAGTTGTAGAAGAACCAGAAGATGAAACTACTTTAAAACTGCGCAAACTGAAAAACCTGTACGACAAACACTTGATTACTCAAGATGAATATGAAGCTAAAAAAGCAAATATTTTAGATAGTTTGTAGCTAATAATAAATCATTGTTTGAACTATACTATGTAATTGAAAGAAAGCGAACAGATAAAGGTTTTAAGAATTACACTAGAGAAGGTAACGTTTAATTGTTTTGTTTAAAAAAATACTAATGAACAAGAACAAAGTTAATTTGTAGTAGTATAGATATGAATTCAGAGAAGAACAAAGTAGGAAGACCGAACAGTGAGGATGCATTTGTTTCCTTTCCATTAAGAGTGCCTAAAAGCCTAAAAAATTGGTATGATTTAATGGATCAACAAGATAAACTCAGTTTAAGAAAAGAAATGGTAGGAATAATTAAATCTTACACACATATAGATGAAAATTATAATTCTAAACTAAAATCTCTTACTGATTTAAAAACTGAACCTATTCAAGAGCTTGAGCCCAATCATATTGCTAAAGTTTTACAAGAAGAAGATGAAACCACTTTTAAGTTGCGAAAACTAAAAAACATATATGAAAACAATTTGATTACTCAAGAAGAATATGAAGCTAAAAAAGCAAATATTTTAGATAGTTTGTAAAATGGCCCTGTAGTGCTGAGGCACGAAGCATCTCTAATAAAGTAGCATTTAGCTTAATGCAGAACAGGACTAAAGTCAGTTTCCATTGCAAGAGATTCTTCGCTTCGCTCAGAATGACAATTTAATTTACATGAACAATAAACAAACGTACCTACTCGCTTTATTAAGCGCATTTTTACTCTGGCTAGCTTGGCCACCTATGCCATTTACAGCGCCATTGTTGTTAATTGGATTGGTCCCGCTATTTATTGCTTTAGATAAAATTTCGAACAGTGATGTTAAAAAAGCCGGAAGAAGAATATTTTTAACCGCAGGTTTAACTTTTTTAATCTGGAACACAGCCTCAATTTATTGGGTTTTCAATGCAATTAGCGCTTATAATGGCTGGGAGACGGCAATTCCAGTCTCTTTAATTCCTTACGGTTTAGGAGCACTCCTAATGACATTTGCCTTTTGGTTATATTATCGTTTAGGTAAATACGTTAGCAAAACTTGGGCTTATGTAGGTTTGGTTTCTTTTTACATTGCTCTAGAATATTTACAACAAACCTGGGATTTAGCCTTTCCGTGGATGACTTTAGGCAATGGTTTAGCGGCCATGCATCAATTGGCACAATGGTACGATTATACCGGTGTTTATGGAGGTTCGTTATGGATTTTACTCAGCAATATTTTAGCGTTCGAAGTCTATAAGAAACTTAAGTTTGAAACTGGCTATAAAAAACTGAGGCCTACGCTGATTTGGGCTTTGGTTGTTATCATTCCGATTGGAATTTCACTATCAAAATATTATAGTGCAACACAACAAGGCACACCATCTAATGTGGTTGTGGTTCAACCAAATATCGATCCTTATCAGAAACTGGAAAACATTCCAACTGCAGAACAGATCCAGATTTTAACTCATCTTTCTGATTCTCTTGGCCAAACCAATACCGAATATTTTATTTGGCCAGAAACTGCAATTCCAAACTATGCCGATGAAGAGCGAATTCGCAGTAATCCAGATTTTATTACCCTGCAAAACTTTTTAAGCAAATACAAAAACGGAACGTTAATTACAGGAATTGAAACAATTAAAATTTATCCGGATAAGAAAACGTTATCTGCAAAGCATTATCCAGATCAGGGCTTTTATCTTGATAATTTTAACACCGCAATGCAGGTAGAAAACTCTGCAAATGTTCAGTTTTACCATAAATCGAAACTTGTTCCTGGAGCAGAAAAAATGCCTTTTCCAAAAGTGTTTTCTTTTATGGATGGGGTATTTTCACAACTCGGTGGAAGTGTAAGTGGTTGGGGCTGGCAAGAGGAACCCAGTGTTTTATATGCTCAAAGTGGCATTGGTGTTGCACCAGTAATCTGCTATGAAAGTTTATGGGGCGATTGGATTGCAAAAGATGTTAAAAACGGCGCTCAGTTTATCGCAATTATTACTAATGATGGCTGGTGGGGAAACACTTCTGGTAAAGATCAGCATGAAATGTACGCTAAACTGCGTGCCATAGAAACACATAGAGATGTAGCACGTTCTGCAAATACTGGAATTTCGTGCTTCATTAATCAGCGTGGCGATGTTGTTAAAAGAACCCAATGGTGGACTAGAACCGCCTTAAAAGCCGACATCAATTTAAACGATGAAATTACCTTTTACGTTAAAAGTGGAGATGTTATTGCAAAATTATTAAGTGCTTTGGCTATATTAATCGCATTGATCATCCCTTATAAAAAATGGGTAAGAAAACCCTTACCAAAGGGATAAAAATTATAAAAATGGCAAACAAGAATTCGATAAGATTAATAATTCTGACCTTACTGTTATTACTAAATATTGGTTGTGATCAGGTATCCAAAAATATTGTTCGCAACAAAATAAGCGAATACGAGCACATTAGTATAATTAAAGATCGCTTTACCTTAACAAAGGTAGAAAACAGTGGCGCCTTTTTAAGCTTGGGCGATAACATGCCTTATATTTTTAGGTTAATTCTTCTATCAGGATTGCCGTTGCTTGTATTGGGATTTGGATTGTATTTCCTTTACACCAAACCCAATATACCTAGAACGATGCAAATTGCGCTATGCTTTTTAATTGGTGGAGGGATCGGAAATTTATACGACCGCATTGTACATGGTTCGGTAACTGATTTTATGCACATGGATCTTTATATCTTCCAGACTGGCGTTTTTAACTTTGCCGATATTTCTATCATGGTTGGTGTTGGCATATTATTGATTCAATCTTTAAAAGCGCAGATGATTAAAAGAGAATCGATTACCGAAGAAACAGAATCTACTGAAGCCTAAATCATCACAAATTCTTAATGATTTAATTGCATTTTAAAAACAAACATATAATTATCTTTATTGTTAAGAATCTAAAATCAATCAATAAAAAAACCTCAAAATGAAAAGAAATGCAACAGCCGTTTGGCAAGGATCTGGTAAAGAAGGTAAAGGAAATTTAACTACCCAAAGTACAACATTAAACAATACGCAATATTCATTTGGTTCTCGCTTTGCTGAAGGCGTAGGTACAAACCCTGAAGAATTAGTTGCAGCTGCACACGCAGGTTGCTTCACTATGGCTTTATCATTTAAAATTGATGAAGCAGGTTTTACAGCAGAAAATCTGGAAACTAAATGCGTAATTAATTTAGATCCGGCTCAAGGTAAAATCACCGAATCTCATTTAACTTTAACAGCAACTGTTCCAGGATTATCAAAAGAAAAATTTGATGAATTGGTTGCCGATGCAGAAAAAAATTGCCCAATCTCAAAATTACTAGACACAACAATTTCTGTTGATGCTACTTTAGTATAGTATAAATTAGCCTTGGTAACTTTATAACAAGAAGTTATCAAGGTTTTCTAAATCAAATCGAAAGCTCTCGCATATTTCGAAATCTCGAATGATGATTTGGTATTTAACTTTTCTCTGATATTTCTTCTATGTGTATCAACCGTTGTTGGAGAAATACACAGTTCATTAGCAATTTCTATAGAACTTTTTCCCAAAGCCATTTCCTTTAAAATAGTTTTCTCTCGCTTGCTCAACTTCGAGAAAATTGTATAATTGTTTCTAAGAAAATTATTCTCTTCTAACAGCCGGTCTGCTTTTGCAGCCATGTGGTGCATGGCATCAACTGGAATTGAAATGGTTATTGACATTATTGGCACACCATCTTGATCACGCATAAAAATTCTTATACTCGATAAATGCCATCTCCATTGTGGAGAATCAGGAAACTTTAATTGTTGGTAAAAACTTACTGTTGCATCATCACTATTTTTTTGGATTAAAGCTGCAATTTTCGGTACGTAATCCGAAGCATCATCAGCGTTGAAAAATCTTGCGTGGTATTCTTCATTCGTCATTAAATAAAGCTCCTCTTCCACGATTTTTAATTCATTCAATCCACGCTGACTCATAAAAGCAATAGACCAATCGCGAATATCGTGAAGGATGACCACGCCAGAAATTAAGTTAAATGAAGCTTGATGATCAATAATCATTTGATGCATCTCTTCGGTAATGTTATTTGTATAGGATGAAACCATTAGTGACGAGCGTTAATGTAGTGTAAATTACTTAAAACTAAGTACCTACAAAAATAAAGCGCTCCTATTTCCTTTGACTTATATCATATACTTGCCAACAATTGGCATTCTTCTTCCCATTCCAAATGCTTTTGGCGAAACCCTTAATATTGGTGGGGTTTGATAACGCTTAAATTCTGCAATATTTACCATTCGTAAAATTCGTTTAACCAGCACTTCATCATATCCTTGAGCAATAATAGATGTAGATCCTTGTTTTAATTCGATGTGTTGATATAAGATTTTATCTAGAATATCATATTCAGGCAGAGAATCCGAATCCTTTTGATCCGGTCTTAACTCTGCCGATGGTGGTTTCACGATAGTATTGATGGGAATAATCTCTCTCTCCTTATTAATATATTTAGCAAGCTCAAAAACCTGCGTTTTGTAAACATCGCCAATAACTCCAATTGCCCCGCACATATCGCCATATAAAGTACCGTAACCTACAGCACATTCGCTTTTGTTTGAAGTATTGAGCAAAATATAGCCAAATTTATTGCTCATTGCCATAACAACTGTTCCGCGGATTCGGGCTTGGATATTTTCTTCGGCCAAATTAAAGGGCAAACCTTTAAAGGCCGGGGCAAGCATCCCATCAAAAGCTTCAGCAGCTTCCTTAATTGGAATAATTTCATGCATGCAGCCAATGTTATTGGCCAAATCTAAAGCATCTTGTACAGAATGATCAGAAGAGAATTTCGATGGCATTAAAACTGCCATAACGTTTTCTGCTCCTAAAGCTCTACAGGCCAAAGCGCAAACAACAGCAGAATCTATTCCGCCAGATAAACCTAAAACTGCTTTGCTAAAACCCGACTTTCTGAAATAATCTTGAATTCCCAGTATTAATGCATCATGAATTTGTTCAATATCCGTTAACCTTTCTGGCTGAGGATATTTATTACGAACATTCTCTACTTCATCTAAATCAAAAACCTGAAGATCTTCTTCAAAATATTTCATTTCGGCTTTCATTGCGCCTTCAGCATCGAAAACCAAAGATCCACCATCGAAAATTATTTCGGTTTGAGCACCAATCTGATTGACATAAAAAACTGGCAAATGATATTTCTTGGCATTATCAGACAGCACTTTAATCCGCTCATCATCATGTGTATAAGAAAACGGTGAAGCGGCAATATTAATCATCACATCAGGTTGTTCCTTAATTAACTCATCCATTGGGTTTGATACATACAATGGGTTATCGTTAATATTCCACAAATCCTCGCAAATGGTTAGCGCAATCTTTTTCCCTTTAAAATCGATACATTGAAATGCGGTTGCGGGTTCAAAATATCGGTACTCATCAAAAACATCATAAGTGGGCAAAAGCGCCTTTTTAGTAACGGTTTTAACCTTTCCATCCTCAATAAAATAGGCAGCATTAAATAAATCCTTACCCTGCAAAACATCATTTTTAATAGGCAAGCCCACAATGCAGGCAATATTTTGGCAATGTTTTGCAATCTCTTTCGCTGCATCATCACAAAGTGAGATAAACTCATCAAACTCCAAAAAATCTCTAGGTGGATAACCACAAATGGCCAATTCTGCAAAAACAACCAAATCAGCTCCTTTAGCTTTAGCCAAGGTAATATGCTCGATTATTTTTTTTGTATTTGCCTCAAAGTTTCCAATATGATAATTGAGTTGTGCAAGCGCTATTTTCATTTTTTTAGAATCAAGAATCAAGATTAAAAGAATACTCCAAAGTTAAGGGCTAGATAATGATTTTTTACATTTCTATTTTTATCTGCTGTAATATTTGTAAAACCATTATTAAAGGTTAAGCCTGCAACAATACTGGCGTTGCCAGAAATATCAAATTCACCGCCTCCACCAATTACCAAACCGGCACGATAAAATTTGGTATAATCTGAAATATTCACATTATCTATTTTAGTGCTCCCGTTTACCGCATCCTGCTTGGCGCTTAGCATAAATGAATTTGACAGTCCGAACTGACCATAATATCGTTTACCATCAGCTTTAATGGTTTTTAGCTTTATGGTTAAGGGCAATTCCAAATATTGTATTCTATATTTTAAATCGTAAGCTACAGGAATATTTGGATTGGCCGTATTATCCAAGCTTTTAATAAAAACAGGATCTGCCTCGGTACTCTTCCCATTTATAGTGGTTACCGTTAGTGCCGTAGAAAAGCTGTAATTTGGGGCAAAGTTAAAATCGCCCATTAAGCCATAAGAAAAGCCTAGTGCTACTCCATTGGTTTTTCCCTGTTCTGGTTTAATCCACCCAATGGTTGGTGTTGCCGTTAAACCTAATCTAAAACCGTAACTGGTTAAAGGCGAATTTTGCGCCCAAACTCCAAAACTTAAAAAAGTTAAAATTAAAATAGCGGATATTTTTTTCATGCTTTATGTGATTATATTTGTTGTACATGAAGTATAACGTAAAACACAGCCAAATTTATCTATTTTTTCTTTTTGCCATCATATTTATTTCGTGTAAGCAAAGCAACAGACCAGATGTGAGCGATGTTAAACTAAAAATAAAGATCGAAAGGTTTGACCAACAGCTCTATAGCGGAAAAGGGAAAAGCATAACACAAACCAACGATTTTCTCAGCAAAAATTATGGTCTATTTTACGATGATTACATCCATAAAATGGTCGGTTCGCCAGAATATAATTACCAAACTGTTTTAGAAACACTATACAAAGACCAAGCTTATACCGATTTAACTAACGAAGTAAATACCGTTTATCCCGACTTAAAAAAGCAGGAAGAAGGCTTAACAGAAACTTTTAAGTACATAAAACACTATTATCCTAAGGCCAAAATTCCAAAATTTATATCTTTTGTTTCTGGCTTTTCTTATCAAATGCCAGTGGGCGATAATTATTTGGGAATTGGATTAGATATGTTTTTAGGCAAAGACAGCAAGTTTTACAGAGCCATTATTCAGAGTGTTCCAATGTACATATCAAGACGTTTTGCGCCAGAATACATTGTACCGAGAGTTGCTGAAACCTTTGCACACGAAGAACTTTTTACCGAGCCTGATGAAAACAGAACACTCCTATCCAAAATGATTTTTCAAGGGAAAATTTTATACTTTTTGGATCAGGTTTTACCAGAAAACACAGCCGATTCTATAAAAATAGGTTATACAACCAAGCAACTGGATTGGGCACAGACTTACGAAGGCGATATTTGGGCCTACTATTTAGAAAATAATTTACTTTACGAAACGGA
Organism: Pedobacter fastidiosus; assembly: GCF_014306625.1. Taxonomy (GTDB): domain Bacteria; phylum Bacteroidota; class Bacteroidia; order Sphingobacteriales; family Sphingobacteriaceae; genus Pedobacter; species Pedobacter fastidiosus. Next base: position 177,655 of record NZ_JACRYL010000009.1, on the reverse strand, counting down.
TTATCAAAAAATTCAGGTTTATTTGGCTGAAGGACCTTTTACGCCGGGTTTAGGTGAAAACAGAAATTCTGCTCCAAAATTAGGCATTTGGACAGGTTGGCAAATTGTTCGAAAGTATATGGAAACACATCCAGATATTACTTTACAGCAATTAATGGCCGATCAAGATGGGCAGAAAATTTTAAATCAATCGAAGTATAAACCCAAGCAGAAATAGCCTTAGATTTAGGCGCAGTTTGTTAATGAGATTGAGTTAAGGAAAACAAATTGTAACAATTAGTCGTTCTAAAATCTAATAGCTACATCTCAGATTTATATAAATGAAAGTTGGCATCGTATTATCAGGCGGAGGAATCAGAGGAATAGCACATCTAGGCGTTCTTAAAGCATTCAGTAATTTAGGCATTACCTTTAGTCACATTAGCGGCACAAGTGCTGGAGCAATTGCCGGAGCTTTTTTTGCTGCAGGCATCGATCCGGAAGAAGGGCTGAATATTTTTCTAAAAACCAAACTTTGGCGATTCGTTCGCCCGGCGGTTGGTTCTCTGGGATTAATCAATATTGAAAACACTGCACTTATTTTAAAAGAATATTTCCCTGAAGATAGCATTGAAAAACTAAAAATACCACTTACCATTGCTGCAGTTAATTTTAGCGAAGGCCGATTGGTTTATTTTACAAAGGGACCATTAATTAGAGCCATTCATGCTTCGAGTTGCATTCCGGGTATTTTTAAACCCATTATGATCGATGGACAAATGTATGTTGATGGTGGAATTTTAAATAATTTCCCTGTTGAACCTCTAATGGATGAATGCGATTTTATTATAGGATCATCCTGTAACCACTTAAAGCCAGTTGATAAAATTACGGGAATTACCAATTTAATGGGCCGAGCAGGCGTAATGTCGATCAATCATGATATGGAACGTAAAGCCAAATTCTGTAATGTAATGATTGAGCCAAAAGGTTTGGGTGCTATTAGTACATTCGATATGAAACGTGCTGAAGATATTTATTGGTTAGCGCATGAGGAAGCCTTAAATGTAATTAAAAACAGCCCAACAATTAGGGAGTTGATAACCAAGTAAATTTAATCGTCATCTCGAAATGAGGCACGATTGAACTAAAAAAGGGAATAATTTTTAAAGATTTCTCCTCATGAAAAATTCGTTCGAAAAGACGATATGCTTAAGTCTATAGCCTTACCAATCTTTCTCCATCTAAAACAGGTATTGATTTGCAAGTATTTAACTGCAAACAGAATACTACATCTTCTTCTATGTTTAATTCTGCCAAGCGGTGGCTGTGCGAAGATTTATGAAGATATTTTCTTAAATCACTTTTAGCCAATGCATATAAATCCTCAGCGGCTACACTAGAATCATCAAAATGCGCAAAGCTTTTACGAAGTTTTTCTACAACTGCACCTGCAAATAAGGTATCTTCTAAATTAAACTGATCTTTCCAACCTGCGCACAGCAAAAGCACATTCTTATTCTGCGCTTTTAAATAATCGCAAAGCGAATCAAGATTTAAAAAAGATCCAATTACAACTTGAAAAGCTCTTTTTTGAGCCAGATGAAGTGCCTTTGTTCCATTTGTTGTAGTAAGTACAATTGTTTTGCCACCAACTTTTTCTTTGGTGTAAGAGAAAGGAGAATTACCGAAATCAAAACCAGTCACAACTTCTCCATTACGTTCTGCAGCAAGTAGAAAACCCTTATCCGCATAAGTTAAACAGTCTTCAACATTGGCGACAGGAATTATCGCTTCGGCACCATTATCTATTCCGTAAGTTATGGATGATGTTGCTCTTAAAATATCAATAACCACCACAATGCTTTCTTCGATATCGTATAAATCGATTAGAGCAGGCGTTAAACAAACCTCTATTTTTTTTGACATGTAAGGAGTTTCAAATATCAGGTATCAGGTATCAAGATGAATTTATATTGATACCTGATACTCACTACTTGTATCTATTTATAAAATGGAAACTTAACAATTTTGGCTTTGATTGGCGTATTACGGATTAAAATGAAAACCTCAGTTCCTTCTTTCGAAAAATCTTTAGCGATATAACCCATCCCAATTGCCTTCTGTAATGATGGTGCTTGAGTACCCGAAGTTACCTTACCAATAATATTTCCTTCAGCATCGGCAATTTCATAATCATGACGAGGAATTCCTCTATCAATCATTTCGAAACCAACCAATTTCTTTTGAATACCAGCTTCCTTTTGCGCTAGTAAAGCTTCAGAATTTGTAAAGGATTTAGTAAATTTTGTAATCCAGCCTAAGCCTGCTTCAATTGGCGATGTTGTATCATCGATGTCGTTTCCATATAAACAGAAACCCATTTCTAAACGTAAAGTATCACGAGCACCTAAACCAATTGGCTTAATGTTATTCGCTTTTCCTGCTTCGAAAATAGCATCCCAAATTTTATTTGCATGCTCATTATCAAAATAAATCTCAAAGCCACCAGCACCTGTATAACCTGTTGCAGAAATGATCACATTATCAACACCCGCGAATTTACCTTTAACAAAAGTATAGTATTCCATTGATGCCAAATCAAAATCAGTTAAGGTTTGTAAAGCATCAGCAGCCTTCGGACCTTGGATAGCCAATAAAGATGTCTTATCAGAAATATTGTGCATTTCAACATCTTTATCATTAAACTGCTGAATCCAGTTCCAGTCTTTTTCTATGTTCGATGCATTAACAACCAACATATAACTTTTCTCATCAATGCGATACACCAATAGATCATCTACAATACCGCCGTCTTTATTTGGCAGGCAAGAGTATTGAACTTTTCCATCGAATAATTTAGAAGCATCGTTACTGGTAACACGCTGAATTAAATCTAAAGCATTTTCGCCTTTCAAAATAAATTCGCCCATATGGCTCACATCAAAAACCCCTACGCTATTACGAACAGTTGCGTGTTCTGCGTTTATACCTTCGTAAGTAACAGGCATGTTGTAACCTGCAAATGGAACCATTTTAGCGCCTAAAGCGATATGTTTTTCAGTTAATGCGGTGTTTTTCATTCTTTATTTTCTTGGGGGCAAAACTACTAAGAAAAAGGCAAAGTTTTGGGCTAATTCAAACGAGATTTTTTCAAGGTTTCGGAAATGAATGGTAGTGTTTTATGGGTTCTGTAGTCCCATGCCACAGATACCCTTTGGGGCTTTTACTGCAATCTTTTTAAACCGCTATCATAGTGAGGCACGAAGAATACTTGTCTATAAGTTTTAGATCACGCACTTACCAAGCCTTCGTAAATTTTCAGCATTTTGGTCGTAATCAAATGGATCCCATGATCGTTCTCAACCGTTTTCCGGGCATTATCGCCAATCTCCATCCATTTTTTTGGGTTGATGATACATTGTAAAATAGAACGGTAAAATTCATCGGCAGAATCGGCAATTAGTATATCATAACCATGTTTACAATTTATACCCTCGGCAGCTGTGGTTGTAGCGATAATACATTTCTTCATTGCCATGCCTTCGATTATTTTCACCCGCATGCCTGTACCAGAAATTAAGGGAACAATCATAATCGCTTTGGAGTTCATAAATTCTATCGCATCGAAAACTTCACCCTCCACAATTAAATTATCAGAATCGTACTCAAAGAAATGCCTTTGCATATGTTTACCGGCAATATAAAATCTCAAGTCTTTATTCAGTTTTTCAATATCTGGCCAAATATCATCTAGAAACCACTCTAGTCCTTCTTGATTAGGTCGCCAATCCATTGCTCCCAAATGGAATAAGGTTGGGAAACTAGTTTTACTTTTATCAACTTTATACCGATCCAAATCTATGGCAACAGGAAAAACCGACATTGGTATTTCGCAACCAAACCTTAAAATACTTTGCCGATCGGGTTCGCTAATTGCGAAAATTTGGTGAAATCTATTAATCTGATCAGTCTCATAAGCTTTTAAACGCTGAGCGAGAAAAGCTAAATATTTCCTTCGAATCAGAAAACTTTCAGAATGAGAAAGTCTTTCCCATAAAGTAAACTCGATATTATGAGCTCGATAAATCAGCTTTGCATTACTATTTTCTTTAACAACATCAAGGTAAGGAACTACAAAAAGTCCTTCAAACTGAATGATATCAAAAACGTTTTCGCGTAGAATATTCTCCAATTGCCGAGCGGCTTCTTCACTGTAATATCTAGAAACGTTGTAAGATTCGTTAGTGAAAATATTAAAAAAAGCCGACCATACATTAACGCTTGTATCGAGTTCGTAACTGTGAAAATTGATTTTTTCGAAAACAGGATCGTAAATTTCCTCTTTATCTATTCTGCCCTTTATGGGGTTCAAACTAAACAAAGTAATATCTGCACCAAGTTGCAGCAGGCCTTTCATGGTGTTGTAAACCACAATTGGATAACCACTATTTGGAGGAAAGGGAACTCGCTTAGTAATTAACAGAATCTTCACAATGTTGTGAAAATACGAAAATTTAGGCGTTTTTTGAAAACAAATCTAGCTGAGGATCGCTTACGTTAAAAGTTTTGCGATGAAAGGGAGATAAACCGATTTCGATTACTGCCTTACGGTGCGCAATTGTTGGATAACCCTTATTTTGCTGCCAGTTGTAATGAGGAAAATCGATATGAAGATTAGTCATAAATTCATCGCGATGCGTTTTAGCCAAAATAGATGCTGCGGCGATATTTAGATATTTTCCATCGCCCTTTATAATGCAACTGTGTGGAATTTGAGGAAATGCCCTAAATCGATTTCCATCAATAACCAAATACTGAGGTTGGGTATGCAATTTTTCAATCGCCCGGTGCATGGCTAAAAAAGATGCATTTAAAATGTTTATCTTATCAATTTCTTCATGATCGCAAGAAGCAACCGCCCAAGCTAATGCTTCTTTTTCGATAATGGGGCGTAAAATGTCTCGTTGTTGATGGGTTAATTGCTTAGAATCATTTAAACCTTCGAATTTAAAATCCCTTGGTAAAATTACTGCCGCTGCAAAAACAGGTCCAGCAAGGCAGCCTCTTCCTGCTTCATCACATCCAGCTTCTAAAAATTCTTCCTGATAACAGTTTAATAACATCAATGCAAAATTAAGATTTATTGATTAATTGAACGATATGATTTTAAGATAAGTATTTTTACTTATTAAATCATTGGTATAACAACATGCGATACGACGAAAACCTAGCTAACCGGATAAGAGAAAAATTAATGTTTCTACCCATTTTAGAGGAAAAAGAAATGTTTAGTGGTTTAGTTTTTATGGTTGATGGCAAAATGTGCATAGGCGTAATGAAGAACAAAATCATGCTCAGAATCGATCCGGAAAGTTTAACATCATTAGAAGACAAAGACGGCTGGGAACAAATGGTAATGAAAATGACGGTAATGAAGGGTTATATCCTAGTTTCTGAAGATGTAGTGAATCAAAATAAGGATTTATATTGGTGGCTAGATTTAGCTTTAGAATTTAATCCACGGGCAAAAGCCTCAAAGAAAAAAAAGTAAATTGATAATGGACAAGATTAATCTATCTAAACAGAAACGTTTTGTCCTTTAACATCAAAAGCATCGCGTAAGCCAATGGCTAAAACATTAAAAGCATATACGGTAAACATAATGGCTAAACCTGGCAAAATTGCCAAGTAAGCTGCATCCATTATAATATAGCCGTAATGTTCTTTAATCATGCTGCCCCAACTTGGCATTGGAGGTTGAGCACCAAAACCCAAAAAACTTAATCCGGTTTCAAGCAATATTGCTGATGCGAAATTAGAAGATGCGACGACTAAAATTGGGCCTGCTATGTTTGGTAAAATGTGTTTAACAATTGTTCTTGCAGTGCTGAAGCCCAATGCTCTTGCAGCTTCAACAAATTCCACTTCTTTTAAAGCCATTACCTGCCCACGAACCAATCTGGCCACATCAACCCAAGTAGATAATCCAACGGCAATAAAGATTTGCCAAAATCCCTTTCCAAGCGCAAAAGATATAGCAATAACCAAAAGCAATGACGGTAACGACCAAACGACATTCATAAACCAGCTGATTGTGGCGTCTACTCTCCCACCGAAATAACCTGCTATTGCGCCTAATGTTACCCCGATAAATAGAGAAATTAAAACTGCCATTAATCCAACGGATAAGGAAACTCTGATTCCTAAAATTAAACGACTTAATAAGTCCCGGCCGTAAATGTCCGTTCCTAAAAGGAAAGTTTGTGTATAGATGTTATTCTTTTCGAAAATTATCTGTGGCGTGCCGATTTTGGATGGCAATACACAACTTGGGCAAATTTCTTTTAATTCGTATTTGCTTTCTTCTGCCTTTTCATCCTCACCAATATATTCGCGAGCATAAACAGTATCTTTTGTTAAACGATAAGAGGTTATCGGAATGCTCTTAAAATTAGGTTCCTGACCATAGAGCATTCTTTCAAAAAAATTAACTTCCTTAACCTTCGGGTTTTTACTCGTAATTAGAAACTGAAAAGATTGGCCAGGTTTTTTATTTGTGAGTTGGAGGTGCATAATGTTTGCACTTGGCGAATCATCGGGCATAATAATATAGCCCAAAATTCCCATCAACATTAATAATAAAATAAAAATTAAACCTCCAAAAGCGAATTTATTTCGCTTAAACTTTAACCAAACTTTTTTAGATGGGCTATTATCCATTATCTAACCATTCTGCCTTTCCAATTGTATTTTCCACTGTTTCCAGCAATGCCGATATAAACCATATAAAGTACGTGCAAAACATTTAAAACAGGGATTAAAATGAGTAGACTTCTGCGTTTTGCGAAGCCTGTAACATCCCATAAAAATAAGGTTTCTAAAATCATTTTAACGAGTAGCTGATAAAATGTGACAGTTAAAAACTCAGGAAAAAACAATCCAGCTATAAAATTTCCAAGAATACTTAAATTGAAGATCCAGATTAAAACGCCTAAAACAATAATTGCTTTGTTTTTATAACGTGTACTTTTTGATGCCCATCTCTTTCTCTGCTGAATAAAAGCACTCAGATTTTCTTTTGCATGCGTATATACAATAGCCTCTCTGTTTTTGAGAAAACCGATTCGATCTGGATATTTAGCTGCAATTTTATGCAACAGCAATTCATCATCGCCCGATGCTAAATCATCTATCCCTTGAAAGCCACCAACTTCATAAAAGGTTTTTTTCTCGTATGCCAAGTTAGCACCATTACAGGTTGAGGGTTGTTTGTTACCGATGGTAGATGCACCCAAGCCAATCAGATACAAGAACTCCAAAGATTGCAATCTTTCGAAAAAGCTTTTCTCTTGAAAGTAGGCAACAGGCGAAGAAATCATTTTATAATCCCTTTCTTCGTATAAACTTACAACTGTAGAAAGCCAGTTTTCGCCCATTCTGCAATCGGCATCTGTGGTGATAATCAAATCGCCAATACAGGTTCCAATTGCCGTTTGAATCGCCTTTTTCTTATAAGAATTAAGCGCCCTATCTTCATTAAGTTTAATTAGTTTAACATTGCGATCCGAATAGCTGAGAACAATTTCTGCAGTTCTATCGGTTGAATGATCATCGATAATAATAATCTCCGTTAGTGCTTTGGGATATTTTTGGGCGATTAAATCTTCTATGGTTTTGGTAATATTTTCTTCTTCATCTCTGGCAGCAACAATAATCGAAACCTTGGTTTTTGGTTCTAAATTTTTTGGATTAAAATAGATTAATTTATGCCAGCCTCTACTAAAACTTAAGACCAAAAAACCATAAATTAAGGTTAGCGCAGCGGATAATAGACTAATGAGTTTTAGGAGTTCCAAAAAAATTAAGTTTAAAGACGAAATAAGTGCCTAATATAGCAGGAATAATAATATTTATAAGCCAAATACTTGCCGTACATGCAATAACTGCTACATGCTGATCGGTTACATGCTTAAATAATTCTACGGCTGTTACACTTCTAACGCCAACATCAAAAAGATCTAATGAGGGCAAGGCCGATTGAATTAGAAACAATATACAGGTCATCATAACGATATCTGCGTAATGCAAACCTGGTACTAGCCAAACAAATAATATGAAATATTGCGAACTAAACACAATGTATCTAGCCAAACAAAAAAGTATAATTTTAAATAGCTCTCCTTTTCTGTATCGACCTAAAATGCTGTAGAATTTCTTGTATTTTCTAGTGAATTTAAAGGATAACAAAATCCCGTTAAGCCATTGAATGTTAAAATAAAAAACAATAAAAAACAGACAAAAAGCGGAGGCCAGAATTACCACAGCCGTAAACATTAAATGATCTATTGGAATAAATCTATAAATAAAGAAACAGGCTGCAATTGCACCAAAAACATTGGTTAAAACCAATTGACCGATATTACCAACCGTCATAGCTACAATGCCAACAATCCTTCTTTTAGGTGATAAAAAGAAAACTCTTCCTCCATATTCTCCCAAACGATTTGGAGTAAAAATAGCTAAGGTTAATCCACAAAAAACCGATTCTATGGCTCGCCAAAAGCTTATGCGCTCAATATGGCTCATTAACCTTTTCCATTTTGCAGCCTCCAAAAGCCAGTTAACCAGCATCAAGAAAAAAACGAATCCAATAACGCTAACAATCTCTGTCCACTGAATATCCTTTAAAAGACTTTCAAAATTTTGAAGATTTTTGTTGGCTACAATTTTATGATAGATAAACCAAAAGGCAAATACTATTATTGCAGCTTTTATTAAGATGGATAATATTTTTTTATGCTTACCTGTCAAGATTCTCCTTTTAGTTTGCAAATATGCTTAATATTGCTGTAATGTTGAACGAAAAAAAGGAACGGGTAATTATGGGCATTGATCCAGGCACTGCGGTGATGGGTTATGGGGTAATTTTAGAGACAGGAAACAAAACAGAATTAATAAGTTTAGGAGTTGTAAAGATGACTCATTTAGACGACCCCTTTTTAAAACTACAACGAATTTTCGAAAAAACAGTACTTCTTATTGATCAATATAAACCTGATGTATTAGCAATTGAAGCTCCTTTTTATGGCAAAAACATCCAGGTACTTTTGAAATTGGGCAGGGCTCAGGGCATTGCAATTGCAGCTGCATTATCTCGGAATATTTCGGTAACAGAATATGCTCCGAGAAAGATTAAACAATCTATTACTGGAAACGGTAATGCTACGAAAGAACAAGTGGCTTCTATGTTGCAACGGTTGCTAAACTTTAAAGAAACACCAGAGTTTTTAGATGCCACCGATGGATTAGCGGTTGCCATGTGCCATTCCTTTCAAAAAATTGCAACCGGAGGAAAATCTAAAACCTATTCTGGATGGGAATCTTTTGTTAGTGATAACAAAACTAAAGTTAAGGGATTGGCTGTAAAGGTTAAGAAGTAATTTTTATCGTAAAGCTGTCATTTCAAGGCACGAAGTTATACAGCAGCTTCGTGCCTCCCAATAAGGTGATGCTAAATACTTTTGGCTTTATAATATTTAAAAACGAGGAATCCTGCAATTCCCAATACCAACAACATCCATAAGTTAGAAATGGCAATGATAATTTCTTTGAAAATAGTCCAGCCATTTACAAAACCAAGCCAAAGCCTGTTTACAAAAGCGGGGCGATAATCATAAAGATTATCATTAGCAACAATCATCGTTTTAACCGTATTATCCTGATAAAAATTTAGCTTGATCGTGCTGAATTTTACACGACTATCGATTTGCATATTTTCAATTTTCTTATCTACATAATCATCCTTTAGGTACAGGGAGGTTTCTACATTAGCGCTTTTCTTGGATGCTACTCTGTTAATCTTATTAATGGCATCTACCCTATTTTCTGCTTTCAATTTGTTGGCTAGATAAGCAATACTTTGATCGTCCATTTTCATGGATTGGTTATCAACAAATACCGACATTTTTGCAATTTCATTTGTAAAATCATCTAGCTTCTCTGACGGAACTTTAGCCACCAAATAACCTTCAGTTCTATATGAAGTGATCTCTTTCAGTGAATCTGTAGATTGTTTCACTTTATTGGTTTCTTGGATGGAGCTTTGAATGGAAAACTCTGAAACGGTTCCGCCTTGCCCCTTAATGGTTTTGCTCAGTTGCTCTTTTGTATTTTGAACATCTTTTACTCTAAACCGCATATCTGCAGTTTTTACAATTTTTTCTGCTACTGTGCTGTCGGCTGTTTCCGTTTGCAACTCAGCGGTGCTAACGGTATCAGCACTTGCATATTTTTTGTTTTCTCCTTTACAGCCAAATAATCCTACGATTATGGCTATAGCAATAATATTTCTTTTCATGATTTTGTGGTTCTAGGCTTGTGTTGGTTTATTTCTGAAATATTTGAAGGCAATAAGACCGATGAGTATAATTAAAATAAATACCCATGAATGTGCAATGAATAATAAAAACTCCTGAAACATTTGCCAGCCAGAATTAAATCCCATTCCTAACCTCTTGTTAAAAGCGGGTCTATTATCGCTCAGGTTATCGTTTGCCACAATTACTTTTCTAACCCCTTTGTCTTGATAAAAACTGAGCGTTACTGTGCTAAGTTTACTCTTCTCGTTGATATCTAAATTATTGAGCTTCTTATCCACAATAGCGTCTTTCATAGCAAGTATCTCTTCTGTTGATTTTGATGCTTTTCCCTTACCAATTTTTGCGTCCTTTAGAGCATCTTCGCTATTTTTAGTTTTTAAACTATTGCGTAGATACGCTATACTTTGGTCGTTCGCTTGCATTTTGGCGCTATCAACTTGCTCTGCAGTTGCGGTAACTAAATCGCTAAAAATATTGAGATAAGCTGGAGGTGCCCGGGCAATAATTACACCCTCTGCTTTAAAAACGGTTGTTTCTTGCAACGAGTCGACACTGTACGCTATGCGTTCTTGATTTATTGTAGTGCTTTGAATCGTTGATTCGACAATTGCGCCATCAAGATCTGCTACTATTTTACTAATTTGAAGTTTCGTTTTTACTGCGTCTTTAACTTTAAAACGCATGTCGGCAGTTTTTATAACTTTAGTTACCAGTTCGGTTTGAGCTGCCGTTCCTTCACTATTTACCGAAGTTGTATCGGTTGATTCTGATTTTTTTTCGCTATTGCAGCCAAATAATATGGCACATAAAGCCAAAGCAATAATATTCCTTTTCATGATTTTGTGGTTCTAAAAAATTAATCATTTTAAATATTTGCTTCAAATGGCCATTAGAAGTCGGATGTTTTGGTTAGTATTTATAACATCCTATTTTCACCTTAATACAACAAACTGTTTTAGGTAACCCAACTACCTTTTTAGATGGCTTTGAGAGAGGATAATGCCGTTTTATCTCAATTTTAAATTACAAAGCCCCGCAGGTTTTGAAAACTTGCGAGGCTTGATAAAATAAAAAAAGCCGATTATGTTTAACATAATCGGCTTCTATATTTAGAAAAAAATATTGTTATGCGTCTAAAATTTTGAAAACACCTTTGATGCAAATAATCGCACCGATAAATAAGATAATCCAAGAAACTAAAGATAAAACCCAAGAATCAAATGCAAAACGTGCATAAGTACCAACCATACAAACCAGTACGCCAAAAATCATCATTTTATAAATACCAGGCTGGTTAGCCGTTTTCATGCTTTCTGTATTGTGTTTTAATTCGTTTTCCATAATGAATTTTATTTTATGATGTTGCAAAAGTAATACTTATTGATGAATATTTATATATACTTAGTAACTTTTTAATCGTTCTAAACGCTGTTTGGCTTTATCTTTTTCACTTAGCTTTTCTCCTTGATAAAGTGGCTTTTCCCAATCGCCATACATTGGGTTAGGCAATACGATAAATTTTGTCCCAAAAAGGGCTTGATTTCCATTTACCTGTTCAAAAGTATTCTTTCCATCACGATAAAAAATATTACTGAAATCGCTCAGGTTATCTCCGCAAAGCAATAAAATATTGTGGGTTTCTGCAATCTTCTGGCGACGAGGTTCTTTATTTGAGGTTCCTTTTGAAACCACTAAATGTGCGTCATCGGCATAAGGAAATCCAAATTTTTGAAGGTTTTTTAAAGTTGCTCTATAATCCTTTTCGTCTCGGTTACTCACATAAAAAGTTTCTATATTTTTTGAAGCCGCGAACTTTAAAAAAGCCAAAGCTCCAGGCACAGTATCTGCTTGAGATAGATTTGTCCATTCCGTCCAATCCGCAGGATTATAACTTAAGTCTTTTTTTATCTCATGACCTTGAAACGCAGAATTATCCAAAACGGTTTCATCAATATCGACAATAACGCAGTTTAATTTTTTGCTTGTATCTGCCCAAAGCGCTTCTTTTAATGATAAACGAGCAAAGTTATAAGCCTGAAAACATAAAGCTCTGTATTCGCCCGAAGTTTGTTGCCAAAGCACCGCATTGGTGTAATCTCTGACCGGAGATTGGGCTGAGACACCAATTGGCAATGCAAAAGTTAAAATGATGAAGATATATTTTTTCATGATATTGAATTATTGTACAAAGATAAAAGATGCAATTTGAATTTACCCATTCAAAAACCTTCCTCTATCCACTTGAGCTAATATTAATGTTTCTGCACTGGGATAAGCCTTGGTAAAAGTGATTGGAATTTTATCTTTCGCTTTTTCATTCCACTTAAATTCTACCGCTAAAAGTTGATCAGCTCTTTTCTCAATGTAATCTATTTCTTGTTGTTGCGTGGTTCGCCAGAAAAACAGCTCTGCTTCTATTTGATTTTGTTGAAGGTATTTTTTGCGCTCGCTTATCATATAATTTTCCCAAAGCGCACCAACATCATTTCGGTTATTTATTGTATTAAAGTTTCTAGTTATCGCATTTATCACACCGGTATCGTAAAAATATATTTTTTTATTCTTCTTAATCTCGTTACGAACATTGCCTGAAAACGCAGGTAAAACAAAAATTACAAAAGCCTTTTCTAGTAAATCAATATATTTATCTACAGTCTTTTGATCAGCTTTTACCAATTGAGCCAACTCTGAAAAGTTTACTTCACTTCCAACTTGCAACGCCAAGGCTTTTACAATTTTCTCGAATAATAGTGGTTTCTTAACTTCCTCCAAAGCAAATAAATCCTTATATAAATAACTATCAGTTAATAACTTTAAGTGTTCTTCTGCATGTTCGGGTTGATTAATTACTTCAGGATATGAGCCGTAAATTAAACGTTTCGCTAAAGAGCGTTCTTCAGTAATGAAATCAGTTTCTTTCACTAGTTCAGCGTACGAAAAAGGCAATAGCATCATTTCATATTTACGCCCTGTTAATGGTTCGTTAATCTTCCCAGATAATTCAAATGCCGAAGAGCCAGTTGCTATAACCTGTACTTGCTTAAATCTATCTACAATTATTTTTATAAATAAGCCAATATCGGTTATGCGTTGGGCTTCATCAATAAAAAGGATTTCATAATCGCCCAATAATTGTGCAATCTGCATAGCATTGGGTTTGGCCAAATTTTCGCGAACATCAGCATCATCACCATTAAGATACAATGTCTTTTTATCAACCTTAGCTAACAATTGCTCTACAAATGTAGTTTTACCCGATTGCCTCGGACCAAAAACAATAAATGCTTTGCCCTTAAATAGCCTTGCCAAGGCATAGTCCATTTGCTTTCTTACTATCATGATCAATAATTACTAAACAAAAGTATAATAATTTTGGATTACATTCCAATAAAAACATAATAATTTTGGATTACAATCCAAAATAAACATAATAATTTTGGATTACCATTTTATCAAGAATAAAAAAACCCATCTCAGTTAAGAAATGGGTTTGTATTTTCAGTCCCCTTGAGGGGATTTAGGGGTTATCCATTCAATGCTGCTGCACCACTTACAATCTCAGTTAACTCAGTTGTAATTGCTGCCTGACGAGCTTGGTTATAAGAAAGTTTTAAGGCTTTTAATAACTCACCAGCATTTTCAGTTGCTTTATCCATTGATGTCATACGTGCGCCGTGCTCGGATGCGTGAGAATCTAATACTGCTTTGTATAACTGAATTTTAACTGACTTAGGAATTAATTGTTCTACAATCTCTTCTTGCGACGGCTCTAAAATGTAATCGACATTGGTCGTTTTAGCATCAACTTTAGTTTCTTCTGCTTTTGGTAATGGCAACAATTGTTCGGAAGTAATAATTTGAACAGCTGCGTTTTTAAAACGATTGTAAACTAACTCTACCTTATCAAAGTCGCCTTTGATAAAACCATCCATAATCGCATCGGTAATTTTAGTTACGTTTTCGAAAGTTAAAGCATTATAAACCTCATTGTTATTACCAATAACGTTGTAATTGCGTTTCTCGTAAAAATCTTGAGTTTTCTTACCGATAGAAATAATACTCACATTTCCGTTTTTCAACTGATCGCTATATTTCTCAGCAATTAAATTGTTGGCCGCTTTAATTACGTTCATGTTAAAAGCACCAGCCAAACCACGGTTTGATGATACAGTTACGATTAAAACCTTATTAGGTTCACGCTCTTGAATAAAAGGCGATGAAGAACCTTCTAAACTTGCAGATAGATTCGCTAAAATCTCTTTCAGTTTAGTTGCATAAGGACGTAAAGCGATAATTGCATTTGTTGCACGTTTCAACTTCGCTGCCGAAACCATTTTCATAGCTTTGGTAATCTGCTGGGTTGATTGTACCGATGCAATTCGGTTTCTTACTTCTTTTAAATTAGCCATTCTTTAAGTATCGAGTATTAAGTATCAAGTATCAAGATTGGATTCGTTCACCTGTCTTAATACTTGATACTCGTTACTTGTATCTAATTAGTATTTACTTGAAATCTCTTTTGCTACTGTATCTAAAACACCTGTAATGGTATCATCAAATTTACCAGCTTTTAATGCCGCTAAAGTTTCTGGATGACGCATTTCCAATTGTGTTAAATATTCAGTTTCGAATTCTTTTACTTTATCAACTGGTACGCTACGCATTAAGTTTTTAGTACCTGCATAAACAATTGCAACTTGTTTTTCTACCGTGAATGGTGTAAACTGTGCTTGTTTCAACATTTGTACGTTACGTGCACCTTTATCTAAAACCGATTTTGTTGCAGCATCTAAATCAGAACCGAATTTAGAGAAAGCCTCTAACTCACGGTATTGAGCCTGATCTAACTTTAAAGTACCTGCTACTTTTTTCATCGATTTAATTTGAGCATTACCACCCACACGTGATACCGAGATACCTACGTTAATAGCTGGACGAATACCTGCATTAAATAAGTTCGATTCTAAGAAAATCTGACCATCGGTAATCGAAATTACATTGGTTGGAATATAAGCAGAAACATCACCCGCTTGAGTTTCGATAATTGGAAGTGCAGTTAACGAACCACCACCTTTAACGATATGACGGATAGATTCAGGCAAATCATTCATCGCTTGTGCGATATCATCATTTGCATTGATTTTTGCAGCTCTTTCTAACAAACGACTGTGTAAGTAGAAAACGTCACCTGGATAAGCCTCACGGCCTGGTGGACGACGAAGTAATAATGATACTTCACGGTAAGCAACAGCTTGTTTAGATAAATCATCATAAACAATTAATGCTGGTCTACCTGTATCACGGAAAAACTCACCAATTGCAGCACCAGCAAACGGAGCATAAAACTGCATTGGAGCAGGGTCAGCAGCTGAAGCAGCAACAACAACTGTATATGGCAAAGCGCCGTTTTCCTCTAGTGTACGTACAATGTTTGCAACAGTAGAGTTTTTCTGACCGATAGCTACATAAATACAGAACACAGGCTGGCCTGCTTCATAAAATTCTTTTTGGTTGATAATGGTATCGATACAAACCGCAGTTTTACCAATCTGACGATCGCCAATAACCAACTCACGTTGACCACGACCAATTGGAATCATTGCATCGATTGCTTTAATACCAGTTTGTAAAGGCTCATTTACCGGCTGACGGTAAATTACACCTGGTGCTTTACGCTCTAAAGGCATTTCGTAAGTTTCACCTAAAATTGGGCCTTTACCATCTAAAGGTAAACCCAAAGTGTTTACTACGCGGCCAAGCATACCTTCACCAACTTTAATAGAGGCAATTTTTTTGGTGCGTTTAATGGTATCACCTTCTTTAATCTCGTCAGAAGCACCCAAAAGTACCACACCAACGTTATCTTCTTCAAGGTTTAATACAATTCCTTGTAAACCGTTTGCAAATTCAACCAACTCACCCGATTGAACTTTAGTTAAACCGTAAACACGGGCAATACCGTCGCCCACTTGCAACACGGTACCAACTTCTTCCAGTTCGGTTTCTGATTTAAAGCCCGCCAATTGCTGTCTGATAATTGCCGATACTTCGTCTGGTCTTACCTCTACCATAATCTTAATTATATCTTTTTGTAAATGTAAATCTTGTAATTCTTTTGTTATTCCGGTTCCGCTATATTTTGCTGTTAGCCGCAGGGGCTAACGCTACAGCGCAAATTCCTTTTTCAGTTTACTTAAACCGCTGGCAATACTTGCATCAAATTGCTTATCACCAACTTTTAATATAAAACCACCAATTAGTTTTTCGTTAATTTTCTGCTTAACAATAACTTGATTGGCGCCTAATTCTCTTTTTACAATTGCAACAATCTGCTCTTCAGCTGCTGGGCTTAGAGCGGTTGCTGTAGTTACTTCAGCAGTAACAATACCCTTAATTAAGTTGTATTGTTGCACAAACTGTTTTGCAGTAGCAAATAAAATAGCAGAACGACCTTTGCTAATCACTATTTTGAAAAACGTTATGGTTAGCTTGCTTACTTTATCAGCAAAAATACCAGTTAAAATACCTGTCTTTTTATCTAAAGGTACAATTGGATTTTTCAATATCGCTTCCAGCTCAGGGGTTTCATCAACCACTTTTTCAAACAAAACCATATCATTATAAGAAGATTCTAACGCGTTGTTTTCAACGGATAAATCTATTAATGATTTGGCGTATCTGCTTGCAACTTTAATTTCTGACATATTTTTAGGTGTGAGATGTGAGATGTGAGATGGAAGATGTGAGATGATTCTCAAATCTAATATCTAATGTCTCAAATCTATTTTCTCAAAACTAGTTTAATTCAACGTCTTTTAACAAATTAGCTACTAAAGCTTCTTGTTTAGTTTTATCATTCAATTGAGTACGTAAAACACGTTCTGCAATTTCTAACGATAAAGAAGAAACTTGATCTTTAACTTCTGCTAAAGCTGCTTTCTTTTGGTTTTCGATCTCAATCTTAGCTTTTTCAATTAATTTAGAACCTTCTACCTGAGCTTGCTTTTTAGCTTCGTTTAAGATTCCGTCTTTAAGAGTTTTAGCTTCCTTTAAAATTTCATCACGTTCAGCACGTGCTTGTTGCATCAAATCTTGATTCTGAGCAGTTAAGCGAGCCATTTCTTGTTTGGCTAATTCCGCTTTGTTTAATGCCTCATCAATGCTTTGCTCACGTTCGTGTATGGCGCCCAAAATAGGTTTCCATGCAAACTTCCTAAGTAATATTAATAAGCAGATGAACGATATTGTGGTCCAAAAAACTAATCCTATGCTCGGGGTTACTAATTCCATCTTATCTAATTTTTAAAAACAATCTTTTGTAATAAGGTGGGTAAATAACCAATCGTTAAATACCCAACCTAATCTTTTTCAGTTTGAATTATTTAAGGCTATTACCTAATAATGCAACTACTACACCGAATAAAGCAACACCCTCAATAAGAGCTGCTGCGATAATCATTGCAGTCTGAATTTTTGATGCAGCCTCTGGTTGACGAGCAATACCTTCCATTGCTTTACCACCTACTTGACCGATACCGATACCTGCACCGATTACTGCTAAACCGGCACCAATTGCCGCGATTGAACCTACCATAACTAATTTAATTTATATTAATTGTAAAAAATAGTTTTCTATTAATGATGCTCTTCTACTGCCATACCTATAAATAAGGCAGTAAGTAATGTAAAAATAAAGGCTTGTAAAAATGCCACTAACAATTCCAATACATCCATAAATAGTACAAATGCAACTGAAACCGGAGCGATAGCCAATGTTTCGAAAATAAATATTAAGGATATTAAACTCAATACGATAATGTGACCTGCTGTAATGTTCGCAAACAAACGAACCATCAAAGCAAATGGTTTAGAAATTATACCTATTAATTCCACAGGAATCATAATTGGATATAACCAAAGCGGCACATCTGGTTTAAAAATGTGTTTCCAATAGTATTTGTTACCATTGATATTTACGATAATTAATGTACCAACGGCCATAACAAAAGTTAGGGTAATGTTACCCGTAACGTTAGCACCACCCGGAAAAATAGGGATTAAACCAAATAGGTTGTTTATTAAAATAAAGAAAAATACGGTTAACAGATAAGGCATAAACTTGGCATAGTTATGACCAATATTAGGCTTGGCAATATCATCTCTAACAAAAACAATAATAGGCTCCATAAAAGATTGCAATCCTTTTGGCGCTTTACCAATGCGTTTCTTATACGTATTAGCAACAGAAATGAACAATATCAATATAACAGCAATCGCAACAAACATTGATGCAACGTTTTTTGTAATCGAAAAATCCAAAATGCTAGCGCTTGCAGTTTCATCAACTTTACCATCGGTACCAATCACTTTTACATGATCTTCATCTAAACGATAAGTATGGAAACTACCTGTGTAATCATGTTCACCATGGTGAAAGTTTTCAGAAGAAAAAACCTCTATTCCACTCGGAGTGTATAAAATTACCGGAAGAGGCAAAGAAGTATGTCCCCATAAATGCCACATATGCGAATCTGCAATGTGCTCCATAATCACCTTAGTAGGCTCGAATTTTTCTTCTTCCTTTTTTACAGAACCGTGTTCGCCAGAAACTGCTTCAGCAGATTCAGCTACAACGCTATCAACAGGAACTACGGCACTATCAACTTGGGCGAAAGCATCAATTTTTACTGATAAAAACGCTACTAAAAGCGTGAAAACAACAATTAGCCTTTTAACTTTCGACACAAAAACTTGGTTACAATCCATTTATTGGCAGATTTTTACTTTAAATTTTGGTGGCGCAAGTTACGTAACAAACAGTAAATTTCAAAGGCTGAAAACAATAAATATAAAGAAAAAAAATTAAGCATAAATATTAGCCCACTTCCCTTCACTTTAATACTGTAAATCAGCACAAAAGCCATACAAAATAACATCTTTATAGCAATAGATCCCATAATAGCCATAACACCTACTTCGGGATCGCGTTTAATACCAATATCAACAAGCAAATAAGCAATGTAAGTTATGCCAGCTAAAAAGCCAAACACGAGCCAAAAGTTAGGCACAAACAATTGCAATCCTGAAAACACTAAGGGTAAAACAGCAACAACGCCAATTAAGACGCCAATGAAAATGAGATAGATACTTGTAAATTTGGCTAGAGTCAATGGAATAATTCTTTGCAAATAAAAATTTTAGCAAAGATAATATTTTAGAGCGATAAGCATTGTGCTAATGTTAAATTGTTTGATTGATAGATCATTGAGTTACAAAAGATCTACTTCTTATTATTTTTGGAGGATTTAGTTACTTATCAATAAAGCAATTATCTAGTTGCTTGCCGAATGGCTTGATATAGTGCAATTCCGACTCCTGCCAGCGCAAAAAGTGCCGTAATTAGGTTTGTTTTGCTATTTCGATGTTCATCAATTTTATAACCTATAAAAGTAAGTAAGCCAATTGTGGCAAACATCTGAAAGCCGATAGCTGAATATTTAGCCGCCGAATTTATCTTTTTCTCGGGTTTTTCTTCTTTCTGATTTTCCATTTTTTAATGCAATAATTAAATTAACTTTGAATAATTAAAATTTGTTGACCGATAAAATAATTTTGCATACTTTTTGTTAAATGTATATCCACTTAAAGACATTTATTATACTTGAAAAAACGCACCTACAAACCCTTAAATCCCTTCCTCTTCTGCTTATATCTGTTATTTGCCTTCGGGTGCATAACACCTAAAGATACCACTGTTAGCCGCAAGATGCAAAACTTGACGGCAAGATATAACTATATCTATAACTCAAATGTTTTACTCACCGAGTATTATGAAAGTTTAGCGCAAAGCTATTCGGACAATTATGAAAAGATTCTACCTGTTTATTTGGATCCAGAGCCTCAGATAAATTTGGTTTTAACCCCAGGCGTTGCTAACAAACAGTTAGACGAAGTCATTTTTAAAGGGCAAACGATCATCAACGATAAAAGCTTTAGTAATTATATTGATGATGCCTATATGTTATTGGGTAAGGCAAACTATTTAAAGGGCAATTATTTTATTGCTTCAGAATATTTTGATTATACCGCTAAAACCTATGGGAGCAATTTAAAAACTTTCGTTATGGCGCTTAATTGGAAAGCAAGAAGCCAGATGGAGTTGAATAACATGGGCTATGCCGATAAAATTTTAGATACCATGTTGCGTGCTGCTGATGAACTTAAAAAAGATCTGGCAGAGCCTTTAGCCACAACTGCACAAATGCGGATTTATCAAAAACGCAATAAAGAAGCCATCCTTTTATTGGAATCTGCCATTTCGAGTTCTTCGAATAATCAGGATCGAATCCGTTGGAAGTTTATTCTTGCGCAGTTGCAGGAAAAAGAAAACAATCTTCAAGATGCTTACGCCAATTTTACCAAAGTTGAAAAAAGCAATGCACCTTTTGAAATGTATTTCCATGCCAATTTAAA
The DNA here is from genome assembly GCF_014306625.1 of Pedobacter fastidiosus. Lineage (GTDB taxonomy): Bacteria > Bacteroidota > Bacteroidia > Sphingobacteriales > Sphingobacteriaceae > Pedobacter > Pedobacter fastidiosus. The sequence continues at coordinate 156,821 of NZ_JACRYL010000009.1, read as the reverse complement.
TCGGATAAAATTAAAGGCTTTATTAAGCGGAGAGAAACTGAATAAGGAACAACAGTTGCTTGCCTTACTAAGAGACGATAAAAATTTCGATTATACTGATCAGATTTATTACCAAGTTGGAGAATTATTTTCTGCTCAAGGAAATTTTGTAAAGGCAGAGGAAAATTATCAGAAATCGGTTCAAAAAAGCACCAGAAATCAAAACCAAAAAGCACTCTCCTACTTAAGAATTGCCGATTTAAACTTTAAAGAGTTTAACAATTATATTAAGGCGAAATTATATTACGACAGTACGGTAATGATTTTGCCTAAGAATTTTCCTGATTATGATAACATTGTTAAAAAGGCTGATAATCTTCAATATCTAACCGATCGATATTCAATTATATCAAAAGAAGATACCTTACAAGCCATAGCCAAATTACCGGAAACAGAACGCGAAGCTAAAGTAAGAGCATTTTTAACGCCTAAAGTTACCTTAACCAATACTGGATCTAATGGGAATCAGTTTCTAAACGATCCTAATGCACCAAACCAATCTTTAAATCCATCATTAGGTACTGGAAACACTTTTTATTTTAACAACAATGCGGCGATAAGTAATGGTTTCTCTGATTTTAAAAAGAGATGGGGAAATAGACAACTGGAAGATAATTGGCGTCAAAGTGTGCGCTCTTCTGCTCAAGAAAACAACCAGATTTTAGCTGGTGGAAATGTTGCCAATGGAATTACACCAGCAAATGATCCGAATGCACCGTTAGCAAATGATCAAACTTCGTTAGAAAAACATTATTTAAATGCTTTACCGGTTACTGCAGATTTGATCTCCAAATCAAACCAAAAAATTATCGATGCTTATTTTGAAATCGCAAGTTTTTATCAGCAGGAGCTAAATGATAAGGTTGAAGCAAATAAAGTGTACCTAGAATTGCTTAAACGTTTTCCTGATAATAACCATTTAGTAGCGGTTTATTACAGTCTGTATTTAAATTATCAAGTTATTGATCAGGTGAAATCTGATGAATATAAACAGCTGGTTTTAACTAAATTCCCGAATTCAAACTTCGCAAAAACCATTTTAGATCCTTCTTATTCAGCAAAACAAACTCAGCTGGAAAACGCAGCGAACAACAACTATAACCTTGCTTTTACTGCTTATGCCAAAAAAGATTATCCTAGTGTAGTTAAGCAGGCAAATGAAAATATTAGCGCTTTCCCAGAAAATGATCTGGCGCCACAGTACGCTTATTTAAAAGCCATTGCGGTTGGTAGAACTTCTAAAGTTGATGCATTGTTAACCGAGTTCAACTCGATTAATACACTTTATCCAAACGATAAAATTATTACACCTTTGGTTAGAGATCACTTAAAATATATCGACTCAAACTTGGTTGAATTTAAACAGCGCCGAGTTGCGTTAATTGATTTTGATGCCACTGAACCACGATTCGTTAATCAGGCAAAAACTGAAGCCACACAACCTAAGGCAATTGAGAAAGCTATAAATGCTGCTGATGAACCCAAAGTAGTTTTAGCTAAACCGGCAGAGAAACCTGAAGAAAAGCCTGTCGTTAATCCAAATAAACCTGCAAGTATTTTCAGTACCGCAACATCAGATACTTATTATTACGTTATTGATGTAGCAGATGCTACGTTAACCTTAAGTTCTTCGCGTTTCGGACTGGGCCAATTTAATCGTGGAAATTATCCTGACAATGATTTGGTTCATAAATTGATAGAGTTGGATAATGATCAACTAATTTATGTAACCAGCTTTATTGATTTGGAGGATGCTAAAATTTATGAAGAGAGCATTAAAGGGCAATTGAAAAACATTATGAAAGTGCCCGAAAATATTTATAAAGGATTCATCATCAGCAAAGAGAATTTCGATAAACTAAAAGATAGATCAAGAATTAACGAGTATCTTGAGTTTTACAAAAACAATTATCAATAAGGTTGCCGATATTTGCAACATTATTTAGCTAAGGATAAAAAAATAGACACATCAATAAGGTGATGTATATTATTTATCCAAAGCCAACAAAACAACATTACAATGAACAAGCCCCTTTCAAAAGAAGAAACAAAAAGATACAGTCTGCGCATTTGGAAAGTATTAATTGGTGGAATAGCCGTTTTTGCAATATTCATTTCTATGATTGGATTTGGCCTTTTTGGTGCGCTTCCATCTTTCCGAGATATTGAACATCCAAAAAGTAATCAAGCTTCGGAAATTATTGCTGAAGATGGCAGAACTTTAGGAACATATTTTGTTCAAAATAGATCGAATGTTAGTTATAAAGATATTTCTCCAAACGTAATAAATGGACTAATCGCTACGGAAGATACTCGTTTTAAAGAACATTCGGGAATTGATTTTAAACGTACATTTTCTATTATTGGTTACAACTTAATAGGCAAAAAACAAGGTGCAAGTACAATTACACAACAACTTGCCAAAAATCTTTTCCCAAGAGAATCGAACCTAAATTTCTTCTCGCTGGTTTTAACAAAATTCAAAGAATGGATTGTTGCCGTTAAATTAGAGAGGAATTATACGAAAGAAGAGATTATTACGATGTACTTAAATACCGTAGATTTTGGTAATCAAGCCTACGGAATAAAGTCTGCTGCAAGGGTTTACTTTAACACCAGTCCAGATAAATTAACTTTAACACAAGCCTCTACTTTGGTGGGCATGCAAAAAGGAATTACCATGTATTCGCCTACTCGTCATCCGGAAAGATCAAAAGATCGAAGGAATACTGTCATGGCCATGATGGTGAAATTGGATTTACTTACTCCGCAAGAGTTTGAAAAGCAGAAAGATAAACCATTGGACCTACATTTTAACGCGGCAACGGTTAACGATGGGATTGCGCCTTACTTCCGTTCAGTTTTAAAGAGTGATGTTAAAACTATTTTTCAGGATCAAGGGATAACAAAATCTGATGGCACTCCTTATGATTTAGATCGTGATGGTTTGAAAATATATACCACTCTGAATTATGATATGCAGGTTTATGCAGAGGAAGCGCAGAAAGAATACATGAAGGTTTTGCAACAGCAATTTATAAACAGCTGGAAAGGCAGAAATCCTTTTAAGGATAAATCTTTACAGATTGAGCAAGGAATAAAACGTTCTGACCGTTATAAATCATTAAAAGCAGAAGGAAAAACTGATGAGGAAATTAAACAGGATTTCAACACGCCTACCGAGCTAACCATATTTACTTGGAAGGGAAATGTAGATACAACGATGAAGCCAATTGACTCTGTTCGTTACTATAAAATGCTTTTACGTAATGCTATGATGACCATGGACCCAACCAATGGCCATGTTAAGGCTTGGGTTGGCGGGATAAATTTCGAGCATTTTAAATATGATCAGGTTAAAATGGGAACAAGGCAAGTGGGTTCTACAGCAAAACCATTTACTTATGCCGTGGCTATTGAAAACGGATATTCGCCTTGTTATACGGTGCCAAATGTTCCGGTAACGATTGAGGGTTATGGAGAACCTTGGACACCAAAATCTACAGGAACTTTACCAGGAGTTTTAACTTTACAAAAGGCTTTGGCTTATTCTCAAAACTACATTACCGCTTATTTAATGAAGCAGGTTGGCCCGGTAGCAGTAGCAAACTTGGCAACCAAAATGGGCATTCCAAATGTTCCGGCCTATCCATCTATCGCACTTGGAACTTTTGATTCGTCCATTTACAATATGGTTGGCGCTTATGGTGCTTTTGCCAACAAAGGTTTTTATACGCAACCGATTTATCTTTTAAGAGTGGAAGATAAGAATGGTGTAGTTTTATATTCTCAAAAAGCAATTCCAAAACCTGTAATGAGCGAGGAAGTTGCGTACGTAATGACGAGAATGTTAAAGGGCGTAATTACTAACGGAACAGGTTCTAGATTAAACTATAAATATAAAGTTAACGCACCAATTGGTGGCAAAACCGGAACTACACAGAATAACTCTGATGGTTGGTTTATGGCCATCACGCCTCAGTTGGTAACGGGCGTATGGACAGGCTGCGAGGATAGAGCGTTTCACTTTATTAGCACTGGTCAAGGTGAGGGTGCAAATACTGCCTTGCCAATTTTCGCAGGTTTTATAAAGCGTGTATATGCAAATCCATCATTAAAGATTAGTCATGCTGATTTCGAAGCACCCAAAGCCGGCGTTTCCATTGTTTTTGATTGTAATCAGTATCAAAAACAAGAAGAAGGAACAACAGAACTTGATGAGAAATTAGGTTTTTAATACTATGGGTTTTGCGTGAAGGATAGAAATGAAAAGCCCGGAGAACCGTTTTTTTCGGTTCGAGGACTTGCAATGAATAGCCTGACCCTTTGCGTAGCTTAGGGGCACGCCAAAATTCTTTAAACAATAAATCATATCTCTGAAGATTTCCCCAATTGAATCCTATTTTTGTAATCCATGAGCAGTTTCGACCATAAAACAGCATTAACCGCAATTCCGCACAAACCGGGCGTTTACCAGTATTGGGATGCGGATGGAAAGCTGATGTATATAGGAAAAGCCAAAGATCTGCGCAATCGGGTTGGATCATATTTTAATAGCGATAAAAATCAATTTAATGGTAAAACGAGAGTCTTAGTATCTCGGATTAGGAAGATTACCTTTACCATAGTTGATACTGAAATTGATGCTTGGCTGCTTGAAAATAGCTTAATAAAAAAGCACCAACCAAAATTTAATATTAACCTAAAGGATGATAAAACCTACCCTTGGATTATTGTTAAGAATGAAAATTACCCGAGAATTTATTGGACCAGAAAAGTAATTAAGGATGGATCAACCTATTTTGGACCTTATGGTTCGATTGGGATGATGCACACCATTTTGGATTTAATTAAGGAAACGTACACCTTACGTACTTGTAGTTTACCTTTAAATGAAAAAAACATTGCTGAAGGAAAATTTAAAGTTTGCTTAGAATATCAAATTGGGAACTGTAAAGGTCCTTGTCAAAACTATCAATCGGAAAGTGATTATGATAAAAATATAGGTGAGATTAAAGAGATTTTAAATGGGAAGATTGGCAATGTAATTCGCGATGTTAAGGGAATTATAAAAACGGCTTCAGAGGATTTGAACTTTGAGTTGGCGCATCAATATTCTAGAAAATTACAGGTTTTAGAGAAATATCAAAGTAAATCTACAGTGGTAAATAGTGCAATTACCAATGTTGATGTGGTGAGCATTGCATCGGATGAACGTTATGCCTTTGTGAATTATTTAAAAGTAATGAACGGTACGATTATTCAAACTCAAACCATAGAGATTAAAAAGCAATTGGATGAAAGTGATGAGGAGCTTATAACCATTGCAATGTTGGAGTTCAGAACGAAATTTAATAGCACATCTAGAGAAATAATTGTGCCTTTCGATTTATCGCTGGAAGATGAAAGCTTAAGATTTACAGTTCCTAAACTTGGGGAGAAAAAGAAACTTTTGGAGCTTTCGCAAAAGAATGTGCTCTTCTTTAAAAGGGAAAAACTAAACCAATACGAAAAGTTAAATCCAGATTTACGCACCGACCGTATTTTAACTACGATGCAAAACGATTTGCGTTTAACGCAATTGCCAAAACACATCGAATGTTTTGATAACTCGAACTTTCAGGGAAAATATCCTGTTTCTGCTATTGTAGTTTTTAAAGATGCAAAACCATCTAAAAAAGATTATCGCCATTTTAACGTGAAAACGGTTGAAGGCCCGAATGATTTTGCAACCATGGAAGAAGCTGTTTTCCGTCGTTATAGACGAATGTTGGATGAAGATCAGCCTTTGCCTCAGCTAATCATTATTGATGGCGGTAAAGGTCAGCTTTCTTCTGCCATGAAGAGTTTAAAATTATTGGGAATTGAACATAAAGTTACGGTGATTGGAATTGCGAAGCGATTAGAAGAACTTTTCTATCCTGGAGATTCGTTCCCGTTATATCTGGATAAAAAATCAGAAACTTTAAAAATTATTCAGCAGTTAAGGGATGAAGCACACAGGTTCGGAATTACCTTTCACCGTAAAAAACGCGATCAGGGAACGCTCAAAACGGAGCTTGAGCAAATTGAAGGAATCGGGAAAACTACTGCAGATAAACTTTTAACTCATTTTAAATCGGTTAAAAAGATTAAAGAAGCTACAGAGAAAGAACTTAGCGAAGTGCTGAATAAGAAACAGTTGGTCACTTTGCTTGAATATTTTAAGTCGAGTTAAATAAGACAAGCGTCAAGCTATGACGACTCTTATAACAGAAAAGGCTTCGATAAAAATCGAAGCCTTTTCTGTTAGTATTCCCAAAGACCTTGTTCGTAGTCTAGAACAGATTTTTTAATTCTTTCTGATTCTAAAAGTCTTTCTCTAGGATCAGTAATAATATCTCTTAACTTGTTATCGCCTGGATTAGATTCTTTAACAATGTAACTGCTAAATAAACGACGGATAAAGAAATCATCGAAGCTTAAAGTAGAGGCATCGTTATTTGTATTAATTAAACGTTTTTTGGTTAAGATTTCTCTAGCTTCTGGATAATAAACCCAAAAAACTGGTTGCCATTGTTTTGAAACTTCATTAAATTTTAATGGTGCAATACCTACAATTCGGGGTTCGAAAATAGAACGCTTTACATCAAAAATCCAATCTTCTTTAATTCTGAATTTTAAAAATAAATCAGGATTAAAATCATTTACAACAGTGGTAACGGTTCCTGTTTTATTGTTCGAAACTTCCGCAGTTCCTAATGCAGATTTAGCCGCAGAATCTGCTGATAAAGGATTAAGAAAAGCATCATCTTCATTTAATGCACTATCAATTGGAGAATAAGCGGTTAACTCTTCTGATTTAATTGCTGAAATTAACACATCAATTAATCTTGATTTTGGTGATTTTAAAGCTGAATTAACCGTATCACGTAAATCAATCTCTCTCCAAATTCGTTTTGCATAAAAAACATCTTCTTCACGTACATCAGCCAAAGGCACCATTTCTGTACTATCTATGTCTTTACGAGCATAAAAGCCATCTTTTGGTGGTACTTTTAGTTTTTTCTTAGCCGTTTTTACCGGAGCTTTAACTGTATCCACAACGGGTGCAGCAATAGCTATTGCAGGTTTTTTTGGAGCTAATTTTGTCGCCTTTTTTTGAGCAAAAGCAAACGTTGCAATTAAGACTAAAACAGCTATACTTAAAATCCTTTTCATAATCTTCTTATTTTACGCTAAATGCTAATGAAGGTAAAATTCTCTGACGGCCATCTGGACCAACCGAAACGATATCTTCGAAAAACACTCTAGTATTTGGAGTAATTGAATTTAATGCAGCTTTTACCGCTCCAGCAAAATTACCACCACTTCCAGATATTGTTACCGCATCTGAGCGAGGTTTAATGATTGTTAATTTAAAACGTTGAATTTTGAATTTAACATCAAATGGAAAATCATCCAAATCTGCTTCAATTTCGGTTTCACTTTTTAACTGCACTGAAGCAATATCACCACCTGCACGTCCTCCAACTTTAGCAACTGGAGCAGGGATAGCTTTTACTCTGAATTTTTGAGAACCTAAACTAACACTTTTTCCAGCATTGCTCGCCGTTACATTTACGGTAACTTCTTGACCAACTTGACTGCCACTTGCTAAAACATTGTATTTACCAGCGCCAACTTTACTCATTGATGCACCCGAAGCACTTGCATTTACAGTTTCCAAAGGAAAACCTGCGGCAGATACCGAAAACGGATTTGGAATACCTGCATAAATTACATTCATCTTATCTGATGAAACGCTTGCCGATGGTTTTGCAACCTGATAAGTTTGTTCAGGAGTTTTGTACTCTTTAATCTGTCCATCAGTTTGACGAACACGAACAGTACCCACCCATTTAAATACACCTACACTACCTGTACCGCCAGTATAAGTACCTTTACCATCTTTAACAGATAATTTTCCACCACCAACAGTAATATCTGGATTTGATCTAGAATCACTAGCCGTTAAAAATACTTCAGCAGTATAAGGTTGCCCTTGAATAACATAAGAAGTTGGAGCCACAGCAACTGCAGCAAATTTATCTATGTTAACTACGGCTTTATCCATATTTCCGAATAACTTTTTAACTACTTCAGCTTCTGCATTTTTAGTATCTGCTTGAATTTTAGTTAGGTTAGTCATTGCCGCTGTTAAAGGCGTTCCTTCACCGAAGTTAACTTCTTTCCAATCGCCTTTACCCTTTTTAGGATCTTTAGCTTCCAAAGAGAATGAAACACCCGCTCTATCTGTTGGATCCAATAAAGAGATTAATTTCTCTCTAGTCGCATTAATTTTTGCTTTTAACTTTTCGCCTTCACCTTGATTGATCATAATACCTTGAGCGATATCCATGTTCTCTCTACGTTTTAAATCGCCTGTTAAAGTATCAACGCCATCACCAGCTTCGGTGAATTGTTTTTTAATACCCTCAATAAAGTTATTCAAATCATCGGCCGCTGCTTTTGCTTGTTTAGCTCTATCGTAAATAGGTTGTGCACGAGCTGGTTCTTCTTTCAATTTTGAGTTTTCAAACGAAGAAAAAAGTTGCTCAATACTTACGTTAACGTTGTCTCTAGATGTGGCTAAACTGTCGTTAATATTTTTAAAAGCATTTAATACTGTATCTGATACGTTTAAGGCAAGCATAGCCAACAATACCAAATACATGATATTGATCATCCGCTGCCTTGTTGTTTCTTTTCCGCCTGCCATGTTTTATGTAGCTTTCTTTTTTATAAATTAAAAACTAGATAAATTATACACGTGGGCTATTCATAGCCGATAGCATATTGCCATAAATTGCATTAAGTGATGAAAGGTTTTTAGCCAACTTGTTCACTTCTTCTTTAAACTGTTTCGAATCTTCCATCGATTCGTTGAAATTTTGCATGGTAAGTGAAAGGTTAGAATAGAATTTATTCATCGATTTTAAGTGTGCGCTAGAATCTTGTAATTCTAATTCGTACACTGCGTTTAATGCCGATAGGTTTTTTGCTAAGTTATTTACTTGATCGTGGTAAGCTTGAGAATCTACATTGCTTTCGCCCATAGCTTTCAAGTTTTTAGTTGCGTTATCAAAAGCAGCACTTAAGTTATCGAAACCAGCTGAAGCAGTTTTCACTTTTCCTGTAAATTCAGTTGTTGCAGTAGATGCATCAGCTACATTAGAAATAGCCGCAACTTTATCGCCAAAAGTACGTAAACCTGTACCTAAGCTTTCGATTAAATCTGGTCCAATTTTAGCATCTGATAACATTTTATCTAGTGCAGCAGTATTAGCAGATGAAGCTGGTGCAGCAACAGGTCTAATTGTGGCAGTTGGTAAATCACCTTTAAAATCTTCTCTTAATTCAGGATAAACCTTATCCCACGCTGGTTCTGGTTCTGGTGGGAAAAATCCTGTTAAGAAGAACAAAAATGCTTCTACTCCAAGTCCAACACCAATTGCAATATTTCCAAAGATGCCGCCAATGTGCAAAATTTTAAATAGTGCTCCGATAATTACAATACTTGCTCCCCATGAAATCGCTACGTGTAACCAGCCTGGTTGTTTTTTTGCTGCCATAAAATTTTGATGTTTTTCTTTTAGTTTTAGTTTTTGGTTGTTTGGTTTTTAATTTCTTAAGTCTGTTCCAGGGTAAGCAGATACGCACCTGAAGCCAATGTATGATCTTTGTTGATCTTGATATTCGTAAGTTGCAACGGCATTTTGTAAAAAGTAGCCGGTATCTTTCCAAGAGCCACCTTTAACTACTTTACGTTTTAAGTATTTGCTATCGTTTTTACCAGCAACATAAGTAAAGTTTGGATTTAAATCGTGTAATAATGGAGCTGACGATTTGTTATAAGCAGTTTTTGTCCACTCGGCAACATTACCAGACATATTATACAATCCATAATCATTAGGAAAATAAGATTTAACGCCTACAGTGTAAATACCACCGTCGCTTGAATAATCTCCACGCCCTGGTTTAAAATTTGCCTGTAAACATCCTTTGGTATTTCTAATGTATGGACCGCCCCAAGGATATTTGGTTTTAGTATTACCACCTCTAGCAGCATATTCAAATTCAGTTTCTGCCGGTAAATCGTAATCCATTCTAGCATTCATCGGCATTTTTCTAGCAGAAGCTACACCTTGATATAATTGAGTTCTCCAATGCGAGAAAGCTTTTGCTTGTTCCCAGCTTACACCAACAACAGGATAATCATCATAAGATGGGTGGTTGTAATAACCACGCACCATTGGATCGTTTTGAGAATAAGAGTAATCCGTTTTCCAGACCATTGTATCAGGATAAACTGCAATTACATACCTATCAATATAATCTTGACGTTTGCTATTTGGATCCTTGTGCCCTAAAGCAGCTTTATCTAAGTTTAGAATGCCATAAGAATATTCAAGTTTACGAACATCAAATTCCTTTCTTCCAGGAAGCGCGTCTAAACCAGAATAATACATTCCATCCAATTGGCTGGCTTGTGCGCCAGCAGTAGCGCCTTTACCTTTATTTTTCCAAAGATTCGCCCCATTTCGACCAACCTTTCTCCAATCGATATAATTTTCGCCACCCACTGCATTTGCAGCGGCGCCTTTTTTGGTCATCATAAACTGAGCAGGATTTCCCATCATCGCAATTGCAATCGAATCACGAACCCAATTTGTAAACTGACGATATTCAGCATTAGAAATTTCGGTTTGATCCATAAAGAAGGCACTGATGGTTGTCATTCTACTTGGCCCAGCTTGAGAAAAAGTAATGTCTTCATCAGAACCTCCAAGTGGGGTATGACCAGGTGGAATATAAACCATTCCCAAAGGGATACGGTTATTCTTGAATTTGCGGTTATAAGCACCTACTAGTTCGCCTTGACCTCCATGGCCACAACTTGCCAGCAATACGGTTACACCCATTAGAGCTAGAAGGTAAATTTTCTTCATATTAGTTATGTTGTGCTAAGCACTGTTAGGAGCAATTTTATCAAAAATCATTGAAATTATCAACAATTACAAATATTTTACACGAAATCATTGTTAAAATACGATTAAACCGCTAAAAAGGCTTTTTTGTCTAATTTTTTTGTTACAAAATAAAGCGTAACTCTCATATAACTGAAAAGTTACGCTTTTATTGCGAGACATTGAAAGTTTTATTCAAAGTCTTATTTATTAGATACTTTGATATAGTTCTCTATAGCCATTGTCATAGAAGGAACTCCGGGAGTTGGAGCCGCAATATCTACTACTAAATCCATATCTGTTGCTGCCTTACTTGTATTTGTACCAAATGCAGCGATACGGGTATTATTTTGTTTAAAATCGGGAAAGTTTTTGAATAAAGACTGAATGCTAGATGGGCTAAAAAAAGCAATCACATCATAAAACACTTCGGCAAGATCGGATAAATCACTTACTACTGTTCTAAATAAAACAGCTGGAGTGAAATCATAGCCGCTTTTTTCCAAAAACTTCATAGTGTCTTCAGTAGCTACATCCGAGCATGGATATAAAAACTTTTCATTTGCATGTTTTTTTAACACTTCTGCTAAATCTGACGCAGTTTGTTTACCGAAGAAGATTTTACGCTTACGGTATTGAATGTATTTCTGTAGATATAAAGCTATCGTTTCAGAAAGACAAAAATATTTCAGCTCTGCGGGCACGTCATACCTCATTTCTTCACATATTCTAAAGAAGTGGTCAGCGGCATTACGGCTCGTAAAAATTACGGCTGTAAAATCGGCAAGGTTAATTTTATCTTTCCTAAAATCCCTTGCAGGCACACCTTCCACGTGAATGAAAGATCTAAAATCAACTTTTAAATTGTGCTTTTTAGCCAAGTCGTAATAGGGAGATTTTTCTGTTTCAGGCTTCGGTAAAGTAACTAAGATACTTTTTACTTTACGAAGTTTAGCGTCATTTTTTTCTTGCATTTTCCTTTTTCCTGCTACAATCCTATCGTTTTAATTAGTATTAAAATAGGACATATTTCGAGGGCGCAAAAGTACAAAATTAAATGCATTCTAGAAAACTTATTATTAGAAAGAATAGTAATGCCAGCCCTAAGCAACTGGAACGCAAAAATTACGCCTAATAACAAGTACGCCAGCACAATATATACTCCTCCGTACTTTAATGGCGATAAGGCAAAAGCAACCACCAACGGGATAAACAACAAAGATGCGTTAAAGTAACTTAAATATAATATAGAGATGTATTCTCCTACTGCTTTTTGCACATTAAAAAGGTGACCTAAAAACCTAAGAATGATAAGTTTAAGCGCATAAAAGACAATTATGATTATAGAAATAGTGAAGAAAAACCTAAAGCCATGTTGGGCCTGATACATATCGTAATATTGCGCAACCAAAAAGAAAAACATCCCTAAGATAAATCCAAACTGAATAAAAAGCAGAAGAAATGGCCAAGAACTAAATAGATTATCTTCCTTATTGATGTTATTTAAAATCCGATTGCTAAAAAAAGATTGAACTATCGCAGATAATTGCTTTGAAAACGCATTTTTAAGGATGGCGAAAATCACCAGCATCACAAAAATAAAGCCGAGCAAGCCAACGTTTCCTTTTCTAATTGGCTTACCCAGTTGATAAGGGTTTTCCTTCTTTTTTAAATATTGATATTTCTTTTGCCAAGCCAATAAATTAAGCGTTGGGAAAAGATATTCCTTTTGAACGCTATCCAGTAAGGCATTTTTATTTAGCGCACTATCTGGTAAAACCCAGGTATGTGATAGAATTGAATCTGTTACAATTTTTTGTCTTGCAAGAGTTGCAGAATCCAGTCTAAATCTTCTGAACTTGTAAGGATTAACAATAACAGAGTCTGATTGTACAGGAACTTGCTGCCCATCAGCAAAATTTGCAAAGCATAAAAAAGCAAATAAGACGAAAATAAACTTGGGCATTCCTATTAAAAATTTAACAGCACAAAAGTACTCCAATAATCATTGTTTACCTAAAGAAAATAAATCGAATTGGTTTTATCACTTATCTTTGCGTCAATGTCCGGTATATATATCCACGTTCCCTTCTGCAAAAAGGCTTGCCATTATTGCGATTTCCATTTCAGCACCTCTTTAAAGTATGCTGATGAAATGGTAGAAAGCATTTGCAAAGAAATTAAATTAAAGAAAGATCGGATAACTGGCCAGGTTGGAACCATTTATTTAGGCGGTGGAACGCCATCTATTCTTTCTCAAGTTGCACTACAAAAAATATTCGACACCATAAACCACACTTTTTTAGTTGATTCTAATGCGGAGATAACAATAGAAACCAATCCTGATGATTTAACCGCTCAGAAATTAAAAGAGTTGAAACAGCTTCCAGTTAATCGCTTTAGCGTTGGGATTCAGTCTTTTTATAATGAAGATTTAATTTGGATGAATCGTGCACATAACGCAGATGAAGCCGAAAATTGTATTAAGAGAAGTCAGGATGCAGGTTTTGAAAACTTAACACTTGATTTAATTTATGGCTATCCCCTACTTACCGATACCAAATGGTTGGCAAATATCCAAAAAGCAATCGAGTTACAAGTGCCTCATATTTCTGCCTATGCACTTACTGTTGAACCTAGAACGGCATTAGCGCATGCAATTAAAAACAAAAAACAAATTCCCGTAAGTGATAATCAAAGCGCAGAACAGTTTGTAATTTTAATGGGACAACTGCAAAAAGCTGGATTTGAGCATTATGAAATTTCAAATTTCGCTAAGCCTGGATGTTATGCCGTACACAATACAAACTATTGGAAAGGCGTAGATTATATTGGCATCGGTCCATCAGCTCATGGTTTTGACGGACAAAACAGATACATGAATCCGGCAAACAATGCTTTATACATGGAGAAATTAGAAGCCAATAAATTGCCTGAAACTGTGGAGGAATTAAGCTTGAATGATCGCTTTAACGAATACGTTATGACTTCATTAAGAACTATGTGGGGAATAGATTTGCAAAAAATAACAGATGAATTTGGCAAAGACTTCTTGGAAGAAACGAAACATAATCTCAGAAATTTTGAGGATAAGGATTGGTTGATAATCACTGAAGAAAAAATAAAGCTCAATCAGAGCGGAAAGCTTTTTGCCGATCATATTGCTTCCGAACTGTTTATTATTAATGATTAAATTTTGATTTAGAGCATGAGTGAGCGAAGAATATTTGAAGCTAACTTAACCACTATCATTCCAAATTCTATCATTCAAAATTAAAAAAGTATATGTCTAAAATTGTATGGATTACTGGTGCATCTTCTGGAATTGGCGAAGCGCTTGTTTATAAATATTTTAAAGCTGGAGATAAGTTAATTATTTCTGCCCGCAATCGCGATGAATTATTTCGCGTAAAAAGCAATTGCCAAAACTCTTTTAATGTTCACGTTTTACCATTTGATTTAAGCGAAACTGAAAGCTTAAAAAGCAAAGCGGAAGATGCCATTCGGATTTTTGGAAAGGTTGATGTTTTAATTAATAGCGGAGGTGTGAGTCAGCGGGGATTGGCTATGGATACCGATTTATCTACTGAACAACAAATTATGAATACCAATTTTTGGGGTACTGTAATTTTAAGCAAGGCAGTTTTACCAATCATGATTGCAAATGGAGGTGGCCAAATTGTGGTTGTGAGTAGCTTGGTTGGCAAATTTGGCACAAAACTTAGATCAGCTTATGCTGCATCGAAACATGCCTTACACGGATATTTTGATTCATTAAGATCTGAAGTTTATGATCAAAATATTGCCATTACAATTGTTTGTCCTGGTTTTATAAAAACCATAGTTTCTATCAATGCATTAACAGCAACCGGTAATAGCCAGGGAACGATGGATGAAGCGCAAGAAAACGGAATGACTGCCGAAGCCTGTGCAACGGAAATTGTAAAAGCCGTTAAAGCAAAAAAAGAGGAAGTTTATATTGGCGGCAAAGAAACAAGAGCTGTTTTGCTGAAACGGTTTTTTCCAAGCTTTTTTTCTAAAAAAGTTAGGGAAGCGAAGGTTACATAAAGGTATTGGTTAACATTTCGAATTGCTTATGTACTCAAAGTTTGCAGTAATTCCACAGTTTGGAGAGCAGTTTCAGTGCTAATCGGTTCCGATATTCCCGCTTTCCTTTTCGCCAAGAAAAATGGCTTCAATACAATCGGGTCTATTTAACTTCAGCTTGATGTTCTTTTGATAGACTGCTGTTCGATGTATTTTTTTAGTGGATTTGAAAATTCACAGTTCTTTGGTCGAGAAAACATTTCTCGACCAACATTAAACATTATGTAGCCTAAGCAACTTTATTATTCGTTATTTATAATCGCTTCTTAAAATCTCTGGATTTACAATCCTGCATTTTCAAAACCCAAGTTTTCTAGACCGTATTGAAGCGGTATCCCCCGATTTTTTTCTATCGGGGATTTAGCGGAAAGACGGACGACTGAAAGCGAAGAACTTCTACAGCACCTTTCCAATGCAGAAATATAAAATTTTAAACACCTAACTATCAGTGTTTTAAATTATTTTTCAACTTCTACAAAAACCAAGTATCTGCAAGGCCTCGTAAATGGAATCAAATAACAGAAACTTAAATAAAAGAAATAATGAAAAATTTAATCCTATCTGCAATTGCCGTTGTTACTATGGCATTTACAACACAAGTTTACGCTCAAAAAAATCCAATGGTTGGTGGTGCTGCAATGTATGCAACTAAAGATATTGTTGATAATGCTGTAAACTCTAAAGATCATACTACACTTGTTGCTGCTGTTAAAGCTGCCGGTTTAGTAGAAACTTTAAAAAGCGCTGGACCATTCACCGTTTTTGCGCCAACTAACGAAGCATTCGATAAATTACCTAAAGGAACTGTTGAAACTTTAGTTAAACCTGAAAACAAAGCTACGCTTACAAAAATTTTAACTTACCATGTTGTTGCTGGCAAAATGGACAGCAAAGCAATAGCAGCTGCAATTAAAGTTGGTGGTGGTAAAGCTGAGTTAACAACTGTTGAAGGTGGCAAACTTTGGGCTTGGATGGAAGGTAAAAAATTAATGTTGAAAGACGAAAAAGGTGGAATGAGCACAGTTACTATTGCTGATGTTAATCAAAAAAATGGTGTTATCCATGTGGTTGATACTGTTTTAATGCCTAAATAATTTAATCACATCCCTAGATTATAAATAGAAACCTTTCTGCAAATGCAGAAAGGTTTTTTTGTTTTCATTTCCCTTTGTCAGTTTTTATTCAAGATTTTGCTAACGTGCTGATAGATTTGTTCAAGTACTTAGATTTGCACTAAATAAATATTTGAATTACCCTCTCATTCAAATCAACATTTAATAATTAGGATAGATGCATCCCAACATTATCAAAATTCAACAGAACATTGAGCCGTTAAGGCAACAGATTATTAATCACAAAGTTTATTCGGCAATTAGTGAGCTAGAAGATCTCCAGATTTTTATGGAGCATCATATTTTTGCAGTTTGGGATTTTATGTCGCTTTTAAAAGCACTGCAAATAAATTTAACCTGCACAACCTTGCCTTGGTTTCCTGTTGGTGATGCAGTTACGAGACAGTTAATAAATGAGATTGTTGCTGGAGAGGAAAGCGATGTTGATGCAGATGGAAATATAAAAAGCCATTTTGAGTTGTATTTGGATGCAATGAAACAATGTGGTGCTGATACAGAACCGATAAATAATTTCTTGCATTCTTTGCAAAAAGGTCGTGATTTTGATATGGCTTTTGAGCTTGCTCAGGTTCCGGCTGCAGCCAAAGATTTTGTAAACTCTACTTTTGAAACCATTAACAGTAACAAAACTCATTTACAGGCTGCAAGCTTTACTTTTGGGAGAGAAGATTTAATTCCGAATATGTTTTTTAGCATGGTGAATGATTTAAATAGTACTCAACCTGATAAAGTTTCTATTTTTAAATATTATTTAGAACGTCATATTGAGGTGGATGGCGATCATCATAGTTATTTGGCTTTATCTATGACAGAAAAACTTTGTTCGAAAGATGAAAGTTTTTGGCTCGAAGCGGAAGAAACAACCAAGATAGCATTACAGAAAAGAATAGATTTATGGGATGCTGCATATGTGGCTATTGCGAGCAGAAAGGTTCTTGCCTAGCCATAATTCGCCATTTAATGTTAACAAAGTATTAATTTCTAATTAAGTAATTTTCGTCACATTTATTGTCGGATATTCAATTTGTAAAATAAAATTTACACATTTGTTGTTCGGCCACAAATAACCGATTTTAAGCGCATGAGTTTCATTTTAAAACCAGTAGACATTGTCGAGAGTATTACTCCAGAAGATTTTAAAAAAAATTATCTGAAAACAAAACGCCCATTAGTAATTAAAGGCTTAACCAAAGATTGGCCAGCTAGAGAGAAATGGACGACTGAATATTTAAAAGAAATTGGTGGCGATTTAGAAGTGCCACTTTACGATAATTCTAAAGCAGATCCATCTAAGCCAATTAATGCAGCCACTGCACACATGAAATTTGGCGATTACCTGGATTTAATTAAACGTGAACCTACTGAATTGAGAATTTTCTTTTTCAATCTATTTAAGAAAGTTCCGAGCTTAATTAACGATGTAAAAATTCCGAAAGATTTAATGGGCGGTTTTATAGAAAGTATGCCTGCAATGTTTTTTGGAGGTTCTAACTCGGTAACTTTTCTACATTACGATATCGATTTACCTCATATCTTCCACACTCACTTTGGTGGAAGAAAACATATTGTGCTTTTTGATAATAAATGGAAAGATAGGCTGTATTGCTTACCAAACGCAACTTATGCTTTAGAGGATTACGATGTTGCCAATCCCGATTTTGAAAAATTCCCGGCTTTAAATGGTGTTGAAGGTTACGAAGTTTTCTTAGAACACGGCGATACCTTATTTATGCCTACCGGAATGTGGCACTGGATGAAATATCTAGATGGGTCATTCTCATTAAGCTTACGTGCTTGGGATCAATCAATTACCCGCAAAGTTGCCAGCGTTTGGAGTTTATTTACTCATGGCGCTATCGACAGCTTAATTAAAATGACTTTTAAAGAAAAGTACGCTCATTGGAGAGAGAAAAAAGCGGTTAAAATTGCAGAAAAAGCATTAGCTAACGGCAGACCGTAAAATAATACTGATCCAAGTTCGTTTAAAGGATTTGGGAAAAGCAAATACAGCGGGGCTATCGATATCGATAGCCCCGCTTTTTTTAACAGCCGTTATTAAATGTTCTTTTATATTGAATTGTCGTTATTGCGAAGCAAGAAGTTAAATAGCAATCCCCTTTGGCTCTATCCTCAAGCTTGAGGTTTTATGCTTGGCCTGCAATAATTAGCTTATAGATTTTTCACTATGTTCAGAATGACAGAAGGGGAAGTGCATAATCTTATCTACATTCGCAAAAAGTAAAACAGAGATGGAAAACAATATACTTACCGAAAAACAAAAAATGCTTAAGGGCAAAGCTTACCAAGCTGGCGATGCAGAATTATCAAAAGAAAGGTTAAAAGCCCGTGAAGTTATTTTTGAATTTAACAATCTGGCTCCAAAATTTATTAAACAACGCAAGGAGTTATTAAAAAAATTGTTTGGCAAAACGGAAAAGATGTTTTATCTAGAACCACCATTTCGATGCGATTATGGCTATAACATTGAAATTGGCGATAATTTTTACGCAAACTTCAACCTAGTTATTTTAGATTGTGCTAAAGTGAGCATTGGCAACAATGTTTTCATTGCGCCAAATGTAGCTATTTACACGGCTGGGCATCCCATCCATGCACATCTCCGTGATCAAGAACATGAATGGGCACAAGAAATTACGATTGGCAACAGTGTTTGGATCGGCGGGAATGTGGTTATAAACCCAGGTGTAAAGATTGGATCGAATGTAGTTATTGGTTCAGGAAGTGTGGTTACGCGAGATGTTCCAGACCATGTTTTTGCTGCCGGAAACCCTTGTCGAGTAATCCGCCCAATTACAGATGAAGACAAAGATTATTATTATAAAGATTTTAAGTTGGGGGAATAGCTTCTTTCTTAATATCATTTTGAGCCTGTCGAAAAAAGATGGGTCTTCGACAGGCTCAGACTAACAAACAGAACTTAATATATCATCTTCCAACTTACATTTACCTTAACTCGAATGATCAACAACAACTTTCCATTGGCCATTAATTTTCTTCAAGAGTAAAGTAAAAAATCCTTTGAGTTCATCCTTTTCTCGCCTCACATTCCAACTGCCCAAAACAAAGGCTACATCCTTAGTTAGAAAATCTACCTTTTTAATCCCAAAAGTTAAAAAGCCCATAGCCGATTTATCAGGATAACCCCGTTTATAATTATCTAAAGTTTTTTGCCAACCGTATGTTGGCCCACTCTTACCTACAAAAAGTAAACTATCGCTTTTGGCGTAACCTTGCATGTATGCCTCAACATCGCCCTTATTCCATTCCTGTCTTTGTTTTTCAAGCACGTCGAGTATTGCTTGTTTATCTTTCGAGGATTGAGCAAAAGAGTTTATGGCAATAAAACATAATAGGGTTATTAAAATTTTTCTCATTTGGGTAACTGTATTAGTGATGAATAAAGATATTAAAACATTTATTTCTTTACGTCGGTAAAAATTGTTTCTTTACACTTCCAAAATTACTCCATGCAAAATAAAGTTATTACGATAGGCGAAATACTTTGGGATGTCTTCCCAGAAGGTAAAAAAGCAGGCGGTTCGAGTATGAATGTTGCCTTAAATCTTCATAAACAAAGCGTAGATAGCAATTTTATTAGTGCCGTTGGCGATGATGAAAACGGAAAAGAATTGTTGAATTTTCTTGAAGCAAGCCAATTCTCTACTAATTTAATTCAAGTAAATACCGAGTTGCCAACGAGTACGGTTGTAGTTCAGCTGGATGAAAATCATCAAGCCACATATACCATTAAACAACCTGTCGCCTGGGATGATATTAAAATTACGAATCAAAATATTGAAGCGATAAAACAAGCTGATGCTTTAGTTTATTGTAGTTTAACTTTTCGTGATGAAAGATCTAAAAAAACAATTTTAGAATTCATAGAAAACGCGAAAACCAAAATCTTTGACATTAATCTTCGTGCTCCTTTTTTTGAAAAGGATTTAATTGATCAACTTTTAAAAAAGGCCAATATTTTAAAAATTAACGAAGATGAAATTGTTTGGGTTCGTGATACTTTTGGCTTAACTGGTAATACTGATGAACAAATTTTAAAACAGCTATCGTCTCAATTCAACATCGAAATTATTTGCTTAACGCTTGGCGATAAAGGTGCCTGTGTTTTAAAAGATGGTAAATTGTTTAAGCACACGGGCTATAAAGTTCAGGTAGCGGATACAGTTGGGGCTGGCGATGCTTTCCTAGCTACGTTTATTGCTTGTTACCTACAGGGCTATCCTATGGAAACTATTTTGGATAACGCTTGTAAGGTTGGAGCTTTTGTGGCATCTCAAGTAGGTGCAAACCCTGAATACAATAAGAAAATTTACCACATGGCGCTGGGGTAGTTTTTGACACGGAAACACGAATTGACACGAAAAATTAAGCTCATCGTCATTGCGAGAAGGCTTTTTCAGTCGACGAAGCAATCTTACAACTATCCATATTTACCCAAAGCATTAAGATTGCTTCGTGCCTCGCAATGACGACCGTAATAGGCATCCTTATTATTACGCTGGGTTTTGCGTTAGGGATTATAAGGGTTCAATACCGATTTTTTATCGGTACCGCAGCGAAGCGAAGCCCTGAAAAGCCCGACCCTTACGTAGCTTGGGGAACGCCCAAATCAGTTTTCAGGTGGATGTTTTCAGTTGCAATTTCACTTTGGTTTTCAGCTTTCCTCCCAAATATGACATCCCGCTTAAATTAATCCAAATCGAAACTTTTATCTTCGATAATTCGTTAATACAAGCACATGAGAGGTTTTCGTTTTTCTGATTATAAGCCCGGCGACAAGCCAAAGGGTGGGTTCGATGAGTTGCTGAAATTATTTAGCGAGTTGCTGAATTATACTTCGGGTGATGCAGCTGAGGCTTTGAGCTGGCTGAACGAGCTCGACAAACAATACAAGCTTACAAATAATGATTACGGCATCGGGAATTTCATAGATGATTTGAAAGATAAAGGTTACCTGACCGAAGACAATAAATCTGGAGAGTTTAAAATTACAGCCAAAACGGAGCAAACAATTCGTAAATCGGCGCTTGAAGAAATTTTCGGAAAGCTAAAAAAAGCCGGAAAAGGAAACCATAACAGCAATCAATCTGGTATTGGTGAAGAGAAAAATGCGGATAGACGCGAATATAGTTTTGGAGATAGTTTAGATCAAATCGACATGACTGCCTCCATCCAAAATGCGCAGATTAACCACGGCATTGGCGATTTCACACTAACTGACAGAGATTTAGAGGTTGAGGAAAAGGATTTCAAAACGTTAACTTCTACGGTACTGATGATTGATATTTCGCACTCGATGATTTTATACGGCGAGGATAGAATTACGCCTGCCAAAAAAGTAGCCATGGCTTTAGCCGAATTAATTAAGACAAAATACCCGAAAGATACGCTAGATATTGTTGTTTTTGGAAATGATGCCTGGCCGATTACTGTTAAAGATTTACCTTATTTACAAGTTGGCCCTTATCATACCAATACTTATGCTGGTTTAGAACTTGCGGCCGATTTACTTCGCCGCCGTAAAACCCACAACAAGCAAATTTTTATGATTACCGATGGGAAACCAACCTGCCTTAAAGAAAATGGCAAGTATTATAAAAACAGCATGGGCTTGGATAGAAAGGTAATTAATAAAACCTTAAATATGGCTGCTCAGTGTAAACGGATGAAAATTCCAATTACTACGTTTATGATTGCCAAAGATCCTTATCTGCAACAATTTGTTCGCCAGTTTACTGAAATAAATGGAGGTAGAGCATTCTACAGCTCTTTAAATGGATTAGGCGAATACATTTTTGAGGATTACATTAAAAATAGAAGAAAAACGGTGAAATAGTCGGAGGTCTTTAGTCTGAAGTTGGAAGATATAGCGCAATTGCTAATCCAACATCGAGCTGGGGATTTGCTATTAATTCAATAAATTAAGGATGGCAAAGCGCACAAATAAATATAAGTTAACATTAGAAGAATTAGCTTTAGCAAAGGAAGATGATGTTACTGGTAAAACATTAACGATAGAGTTTGATAATCACGATAACATCTTCAATATTATTACGGCCATTAAAAGTAAAAATATATTCGAGGATGAAAATCAAAGTACAGAGTTTGCCATCGGCTTAAAAATGTTTACCGAAGTAATATTAAAAAATAGAGACAACGAACTTTTTCAAGAACTACAGCCGGCTATTGGTGAGTTCATGAAAAAACTAAAAAGCAAGTAACAAATAGAATAAATTCTATATATGCAAAACACAACTTTAGGCCAATTAAAGGCAACAAATTATAAATCAAGAAGCGTTAAAGAAGAGCTTAGAGAAAATCTGATTAAGCAACTTAAAGGTAATAAGGCGGAGTTTGAAGGTATTATTGGTTACGATGAAACCGTAATTCCAGAGTTGCAGACTGCAATTCTATCTCGCCACAACATTTTACTTTTGGGTTTACGCGGCCAAGCTAAAACCAGAATTGCCCGCTTAATGGTTAACTTATTAGACGAGTATGTTCCGTACGTTGCCGGAAGTGAGATTTTTGATGATCCATTAAATCCGATTTCTTGGTTTGCTAGGAATGAAATTGCTACCAAAGGTGATGCTACTGAAATTGCCTGGATGCACCGCAGCGAGCGTTATACAGAAAAATTGGCTACGCCCGATGTTACCGTTGCCGATTTAATTGGTGATGTTGATCCGATTAAAGCAGCCACATTAAAGTTGACCTATAACGATGAACGTGTAATTCATTTTGGATTAATTCCAAGAGCGCACAGGAGCATTTTTGTTATTAACGAACTGCCAGATTTACAAGCGAGGATTCAGGTGGCGTTGTTTAATATGCTTCAAGAAAAAGATATCCAAATCCGTGGTTTTAAATTGCGTTTACCTTTAGATATTCAGTTCGTTTTTACAGCAAATCCTGAAGATTATACCAATCGTGGAAGTATTGTAACGCCACTGAAAGATAGAATTGAAAGTCAGATTTTAACGCATTATCCAAAAAGCATCGAGATTTCGAGAAAAATTACTTTTCAGGAAGCAAAACTTACTGAAGAGCAAAAAGCTAATATCGAAGCGGATGGTTTGTTGAAAGATTTGATTGAGCAGATTGCTTTTGAGGCACGTAAAAGCGAATATATTGATCAAAAATCAGGTGTTTCGGCAAGGTTAACCATCTCAGCTTATGAGAATCTAATCAGCACAGCTGAGCGTAGAATGTTAATTTCCGGAGAGAAAAACACTGCTGTTCGCTTAGCCGATTTAGCTGGAATTATCCCAGCCATAACGGGTAAAATAGAATTGGTTTACGAAGGTGAATTGGAAGGACCAGCGCATGTTGCAACAACTCTAATTGGTAAAGCTGTAAAAACTTTATTTGCACGTTATTTTCCTGATCCAGAGAAGGCAAAGAAAAGCAAAACGGCTAATCCTTACACCGAAATAACCGAATGGTTTACCGAAGGAAATAACTTAGATGTAACCGATACTTTAACAAATGCTCAATACAAAAAAGCATTAATGTTAGTACCAAGTTTATATGATACGGTTAAGAAATTCCATCCGAAGCTAAGCGAAAACCAGACTTTACTTCTAATGGAATTTGTATTGCATGGTTTAGCAGAATATTCTCAATTGAGTAAGAATTTCTTAAATGGAGGCTTCGGTTTTTCAGATATGTTTGGCAGTTTATTTAATGCCGAATTTGATGAGGAAGAGGATGAAGACGATTTTAGGTAATAATTAAATAACACAATTTGTTTAGCTTTGAATGCTCTCTTTCCTTTGAAAGAGGTATTTAAAGCTTTTTTATTTATCACAAATTTTTAAATGGGAAGATTACCTTTAATCATAGTTGCCTGCCTTTTCATAATTGCTTTTGATGTTTACTGCTTCAAAGCAATTGTTTCTGTTTTCAAAAAATGGAAACCCACTACAAAAAGAATCTTTGGAATTTTATATTGGGCGTACAGCATTTTGCTCATCATTGGCGTTTTTGCAGGGATCTATTTGAATCTTTTCCTCACTTTAAGAGCGATTATTTTAGTGGCCTTCTTTTTAACAGTTGCATGCAAATTGGCTATGTTGCCGTTTTTAATTTTGGATGATTTGCGTAGACTTTTTATAAAACTATTCAGAAATAAGAAGGAAATTGTTGTAGAAGATGGCTCAAAAACTGCTGAACCAATCAACACAAATGATCCAATTTCCCGTTCAGAATTTTTGGTTAAGGCAGGTTTAGTTGCAGCAGCCGTTCCGTTAACATCACTAAGTTGGGGCATTATTTCTGGCGCTTACGATTATCAAGTTAGAAGGGTAAATCTTATTCTCCCAAACTTACCAAAAGCTTTTGACGGCATTACCATGGGGCAGATTTCGGATATCCACTCTGGTAGTTTTTACAATAAAACAGCAGTAAAAGGTGGTGTTGATATGCTCCTTGCAGAAAAACCGGATTTCATATTCTTCACTGGCGATTTAGTAAACAACCTAACCAATGAAGTAAGGGATTATCAAGATATTTTCGCGAAAGTAAAGGCGCCGCTTGGGGTTTATTCTACGCTAGGGAATCACGATTATGGCGATTATTACTTCGGAAAGGAATCATCACCTGCTAAGGTGAAAAACCTTCAAGATATTATCGATGTACATAAAGTGATGGGTTACGATTTATTAATGAATCAAAACCGACGACTGAAAGTTGATGGTGAAGAAATTGGAATTTTAGGAATTGAAAACTGGGGAATGGGCCGTTTTCCTAAATATGGAAAAATGGAATTGGCTGTTCAAAACACTGATGATTTGCCAGTTAAATTGTTGCTCAGTCATGATCCTTCGCATTGGCGTGGCGAAGTTTTACAAAAATACCCTCAAATAGATGCGATGTTTAGCGGTCATACCCATGGTATGCAATTTGGTGTTCGTTTAAAAGAATATCAATGGAGCCCTGTTCAATACATTTACAAAGAATGGGCCGGCCTATATCAAGAGCAAAAACAACAGCTTTATGTAAACGTTGGCTACGGTTTCTTGGGTTATCCGGGAAGAGTTGGGATATTACCTGAGATTACGATATTTACGCTGAAGAGGGCTTAAAAGCCTATCCCTTTTAAAGATATTACTTAGGCTAAATTAGTAAGCCCTTTCCAAAGGAAAGGGAAACAAAGCAACTGCACTCCACTTAAAGTTTAATGCAGCCGCAATAAATCTTAACTTTTTTATATTTAGGTTTTATTCGCTGTCCGTAAAAACCCTCTCTTTTGGAGAGGGCGGAACCAAAACCAGGTTTTACTAATTACTTTAAAAGGAGAGGCTTTTACCCCGCATTAAAACGATAACCAACCCCACGAACGGTTTGTAATAGTTGCGGGTTATCAGGATTCAATTCTATCTTCTTACGCAAACGTACAATGTGCATATCAAGTGTTCTTGTATTTACATCAGAGTTATAACCCCAAACTACAAGCATCAATTCATCGCGATTAATTACTTTACCAGGGTTGCGCAAGAAATAAAGCAAAATGCGATTTTCCAGTATCGTTAATTCGATTTTCTTTCCTTCTCTAAATAATGTATGGATGTTTGGATGATGTTCCATATTTCCAAAACGGTGAATTTCGGCAGTATCTTTATTTACAATAAATTTAACTTTACTCTCCAACATCGCTACCAAAACATCCATATTAAATGGTTTGGTAATGTAATCTGAGGCACCGAAGTTATAGGCATCAATTTTATCTACATCCTGTGCTTTTGCAGTCATCATAATGACCAAGTTTTCGAAACCCTGCTTGCGAACGCTTTCACAAACTTCTGAGCCTTGTTTGCCTGGCAACATCCAATCTAGAAGCACAATATCTGGCTGATCGGCAAGAATCATTCTTTCACCTGCATCGCCATCATTTGCCTCAAGTACATTATAACCTTCGGTTTTTAAACGATGCGCTACTAAAAAACGTAGGTTTTCATCATCCTCTACAATTAATATTTTTACTTCTTTAGACATTTGTGTGTTATTAGGGTTGTAATATTATCTTGTTGAAATACTTTGGCTTATAGAGCAAAATTTCAACATCCAATTTTAAACATTTAACTATTATATGGGAGTACAATTTTAAACTCTGTTCCTACACCCACTTTACTTTTTACGGTAATTTCGCCATCCATAAAGTTAACCAGTTCTTTGCAGAATGCCAAACCTAAGCCTACGCTTCCCATTTGGTTGTATTCGTTCTGAATTCTGAAAAACTTTTTAAAGATATTATTTAATTCGCTAGATGCTATACCAATTCCTTTATCTGCAAAACGAAAAACCAAAACGCCCTTAATTAGCTTTGCGCTCATGTGCAACTTCTTATTGGCTGGCTTAGAATATTTGTAAGCATTCTCTGCCAAGTTATCAAACAAACTTCCCAATAAAACTGGATCCGTTATAAACGTTTTAAAACCAACAACTTCATAAGTCATGTTAAAATCTGGATGCTTTAAGGTATGCGATTCTATTGTACTTTCTATAAAATCAACAATATTAACTTCCTCTTGGTTTAACTTAATGGCCTTATTTTCTATTTGCGTAAAGGCAAGCAACTTGTTCATTAAGCCATTTAATTTATCGGCTTCTTCATCCAAAATCTTACCATAGAGCTGTTGTTCTTTTTGGCTCAGCGAGGTTGCACTTTTAATGTTGTTCCCGGCTATTTTAATTACACTTACGGGCGTTTTAAACTCATGCGTTAGGTTATTTACAAAATCGTACTGAAGCTTAAACATTTTGCTGTTGATGTTCAAGTTACGATAAATTAAAAAGGCAACCAACAAGAGTACGCCATAAACCAGCAAAAGAACCAAAGCAATTGGCATAAAGTAAATAAAAATCTCCTTTTTGATGTAAGATTTCGAAGAGATGAAATACAACTTAAAATCAGAAAAAGCACCGGGAAGTGCAATTTCAGTCGACATATTTTCATCAGAAGTATCAATAGGGTCGTAAGTTAAAGGCTCTACCCGTATGCTTTGATATAATAATGGTCTTGTATTGATAACTTTGATTTTATTTGGATCAAGCAGAAAAACAAGCATGTCTTGTTGATATATCAGACCTGGTTCCAAATTTCTTTGCAACATCTCTTTATAAATTTTCAGATCCTCGCGACGAGGAATATTTAGGTAAGTTATTTTATTAGAAAGTACAACTGAAAAATTTGTAAATAATTCCTCCTGTGTTGGTACTGTCGTTGTATCAAGTTGATCGAGAAAGCGAACTAACTTTAGTGCCATACTGTTAAAATCATCATCAACTCTAAAAGAACTCGGACCATAGTCTGAAAACAATTTCACGGAATCGGGCTTTACTAATTTTCCAAACTGGAAGATCGATTTTGGTCCTATAGAAAAATGACCTACATTGATTCCATCCCTAACAGGAGTGTTTTTAACTTCGGAGTCGTAAAAAGTTACTTTTGAAACAAAAGGATATTTGAGAATAACAGTATCTACAAATTTTGATGCGGTAGCAGAATCAAGGAACCCATTATAGTAAGAAATCTCAGGCATTTTATTCTGAAAGAAATCGTTATATGGCTTAATGCTCTGCTCTAAAACATTTACCTTTTCTGATACAAATTCGTTTTCTATAGATTTTTTGCTGAAGTTGAAAGCAAGAAATAAAGAGAGAATAAAGAGAATCGAAATTAGGGAAATGAAAATTACGCCGAGCGAGAAGTTTTTACGATAACCACTTTTCTTATCTAAGGCCATAACCTATTTTTTGCTTAGGTTTTGTTGTAAAAATTCTTCGAGTGCTTTATAAAGCGCCGTTCTTCCTTGTTGGCGCATAACCGGATTTGGGCCTTCTTCTTTTTCAATATATGTAACGGGTACATTTCGTTTTTTAAGCTCCTTAATAAACTGAACACCTTCGGCTACATTTACACGTGGGTCTTTAGGATTTTGCGCAATAAATACTGGCGATTTAAATCTATCTGCATGAAAAACAGGAGAGGCGAAACGCATGTAATCGGTATCTGTAATGGGATTGCCTACAAGCTCATAATACATTTGTAAATTCGATTTTAAGAATGGAGGAATCGTTTTAAGGTAACTAAATAGATTAATTACGCCAGAATTTGAACCACCACAACTATAAATATCGGGATTTTTATACAAACAATTCAATGCAATGTAACCGCCAAAACCTGTACCATAAATGGCCACCTTTTTCGGATTAGCAATTTTCTTAGCAATTAGCCATTTAACACCGTCGTTAACATCTTCCTGTATTTTATCGCTCCATTGTTTAAAACCCGCTGCGTAAAATGCTTTCCCATAACCTGTAGAGCCACGGTAATTAACTTGTAAAACCGCATATCCCCTATTGGCCAAAAATTGAACATCGGCATTATAACCCCAAGTATTTCTTAAACCTGGGCCATTATGGGGCACTACAACAATGGGCAAATTTGTGGCTTTCTTGTTTTTTGGCAAGGTTAAATAGCCGTTAATGGTTAAGCCATCAGCACTTTTATAACTAATCGGCTTCATCTCACTCATCTCCTCTTCTTTGATAGATGAATTGATATCCGTTAATTTTTTAAGCTTATTTTCTTTCGCTACATACAAATAATAAGAGCCTGGATTTTTATCTGTAAAAGTTCTCACAATAAAAACATTATCAGCTTTATCCTTATCCATAATTCGCCACTCGCTCCCCGGAAGAAGTTGATCAATTTTTGTATAAGTTACCCTTGTGCTATCATCTAAATAGAATTTTTCTTTCTTCCAAGTTTCGCAGGTTACAAAAATCATTTTCCTTTTGGTGCGAGAATATTTAGCATCAACTACATTTAAGGTATCATTCCCGAACAAAACCTGTTTTTCCTTCCCTGTTTTTAAATCTAACGCAACTAAGGCATTCTTATCTCGATCTACATTCGAAATTGCATACAGAACATTTGCCTGCGCTTCAGAAAAGGCAATTGGTTGCAAAGTTGTTTCAAAATTATTGGTAATTACGGACTTAAACGGCTGACTTTCATTTTCGCGATACATCAGCGTTTCATTTACGCCATCACTCGTTACCGCAATTTTTAAAACGCCCTTATTGTCCGTCATCCATTCGGTAACGTTACCGGGATTTTTGGCCGCAATATCCATTTTGCCGTTCCGAACATTTAATCGGTAAACATCAAAAACGGTAGAATCTCGCTTATTCGATGCTACAATAATATATTTATCATCTATTAATTGATCTTCAATTACACGGACTCGGGTTTTCTCGTTCGAACTTAATTGAACTTGCTTAGTTCCGTCTTTATTAATTACAAACAAATCAGATTTCCGCTCTTTCGATTCATCTTCAGTATAATAAACCAATTCGTTATTGCTCGTCCAAAAGTAAAAACTAATACTTTTTTCGGTCAAATGTGTAAGTTGAACATTGTTTCCAGAGGACAGATCTTCGACAAATAAATCGAGTTTTTTATCTTGAAGTTTAAGATAAGAAAGAGACTTTCCATCAGGAGAAATGCGATAATAAGCTTTATCCTGTGTTTTAAAAAAATCATCAACGGGTATAGTTTTACCCTCTTTGTTGCCTTTACAAGCACAAATTAAAGCAACCAATACCAACACGATAATTC
Source organism: Pedobacter fastidiosus (assembly GCF_014306625.1). Classification (GTDB taxonomy): domain Bacteria; phylum Bacteroidota; class Bacteroidia; order Sphingobacteriales; family Sphingobacteriaceae; genus Pedobacter; species Pedobacter fastidiosus. Next base: position 126,888 of record NZ_JACRYL010000009.1, on the reverse strand, counting down.
TTTTAAACATAAATAATTTCCTCACGGGATGACAAAAATAAGTATCCCAACTGCTTTACCACGATATACACCAACAATGTTACTTATTCATATAAGTTGTGGTTCAATTTAGGATTTAAAATATATAGACAAAATAAAATACAGGTAACATTTAAAATACGTTTTATACAAACTTGTGCCTTAGCATAAACTGTATTAAAATGTTACATTTAAATCTTTTAATTTAGGATTATGAAGCGTCTGATTTTCCTCATTTTTTTACTTTTTTGCTTAGATGCGAATGCGCAGATTTTCCGCCCGAATCAACAAATCGGGAATGATGACGGCGCACTTGCCGTTCAATATTATCAAGATGGAGATTATGAAAAAGCTTCGGTTCTTTTAGAAAAACTTTTTGCAAACCCTGCCAATGAGGGCTATTTCGATCTATATTTCAATTCTTTATTAAAGTTGAAAAAGTATGATGTTGCAGAAAAAATGATTAAAAAGCAAATGAGGCAGACCCCACAAAGTGAAGTTTATCCAATTGCTTTAGGTAAGCTCTATCAAGAAAAAGGCGATGTTCAAAATGCTACCAAAATTTTTAATGATGTAATCAGCAAACTTCCGAAAGACGAATTTAAAATCAGGATGTTGGCCAATAGCTTTTATCGTTTCGAGAATTATGATCTAGCGGTTCAAACTTTTAAGCAAGGCAGAAAACTTTTGGATAACAACCAGCTTTTTGCTTTTGAATTGCTGAATATTTATCGTTTTAAAAAAGATAAACCAATGCTGATGCAAGAGTATTTAGACGTACTAGATTCTATGCCACAAATTTTGCCCCAGGCTGAATCTGTTCTATCGAATATTTTTGAAGATAAAAACGATTATCAAACTTTTCAGGCAGGCATTTTAAAGAAAATGCAAAAACAGCCCGATGCAGAAATTTACGTTCAGCTTTTAACTTGGAACTACATTCAACAGCAGGAATATGATATGGCTTTACGCCAGTTAATTGCTTTCGATAAACGCACTAAAGCAGATGGCGGAACACTTTTTAATGCTATTTATACTTTTGTTGATAATGGCGCTTACGAAACAGCGATTAAAGCTTACGATTATTTACAGACCAAAGGAAAGGAAAACCAATATTATTTGCCCTCAAAAATAGAATCGCTTAATACAAAGTATGCCCTACAAACTAAAGGTAAATACAACACCGCTGATTTGGATTTACTGGCGAAAGATTATCAGGTATTGATAGATGAGAATGGCAAAAACAGGAACACTTTATTCGCCATTAAAAAGCTGGCAACATTACAGGCTTACTATTTAAACCAACCTGCAAAAGCAGAAAAAGGATTAGAGGAAGCCTTGCAAATTCCCGGTGTAAATCCACAAGATATTGGTCAGCTGAAGTTAGATTTAGGCGATGTTTATATTTTAACAAACCAGCCTTGGGAAGCCTTTTTGGTTTACGAACAAGTGAGTAAACAATTTGAAGGACAAGCAATAGGAAACGAAGCTCGTTTTAGAAGTGCCAAGCTTTCATTTTATCAAGGTAATTTTGAATATAGCAATGGACAGTGCTTGGTATTAAAAGCTGCCACTTCTCAATTGATAGCTAACGATGCGCTAAATTTAAGCTTGTTGATTACCGATAACATTCAAACACCAGCAGATAGCAATGCCTTAAAAATGTATGCAGATGCGGAGATGTTATTATTCAGAAACCTTCCAGTTCAAGCCGTTAAAAAAATGGATAGCATCGCAATTGCATATCCTCAAAACAGCCTTACTGATGCGATTATGATGAGTAAGGCAAAAATATTTATCAACTCTGGCGAGTACCAAAAGGCTTCGGAAATACTTAAAAAGGTAACTGAAGATTTTAAGGAAGGAATTTGGACTGATGATGCCTTATTTACCTTAGCCGATTTATATGAGAAAAAACTTAATGATATTGCCCAAGCTAAAATCTATTTTCAAAAATTGATTACCGATTACCCAGGCAGTATGTTTACCGCCGAAGCCAGAAAAAGATTTAGGAATTTAAGAGGCGATGGCGTTTAGGCAGTTTTGACAACTCTAATAGCGCTTTGGAAGGAGAGTTGTCAAAGCTCAAATAACCTAACCATTTAAATTTAGCTTCGGATAAAATGATCATTCTATAGATCTTTCGGTCGGTGAGACACCAACCGATAAGTTAAAAAATTAAATTTGATTTGGAAATTTTGACATTTGACCATTTAAACTAAGTCTTTCTACACTAAACCTTAAAGCTTAATTATTTATCTTTGCCACATGCTTTTATACAACGTAACCTTAATATTAGATGATTCTGCAGCTGAAGAGTGGTTGCAATGGATGCAAGAAATTCACATTCCTGAAGTAATGGCTACAGGTATGTTCGTTTCCAGTAGATTATTAAAAGTTATTGACTCGCCGAATGAAGGCGTTACTTATTGTGCACAATATGTAGCCGAGAGTTTGGACAATTACAATCAATACCAAGAAGTTTATGCACCAGCGCTGCAGGAAGATTTAAATGAAAAATTTAAAAATCGCTTTGTTGCTTATCGTACTTTAATGGAATTTGTGTAATCCTTGGATGGTACTTTTGAAAGGCTCAAGCCAATACAAATATTACAATATACATTAAAAATTTTAAATCTGTTTCTGAAAATATCTAATAGAAAATAGCATAGGAACGATAGAAGGCAAAGTCCCCTTTAGGGGATTTAGGGGTTTATCTTTTTATTATTCTTATGCCTATCTGCATCACGGATACTTTTCTTAATCAAATTTTTCTCGAAAGCTTCCGTTAAGTTAATCCCCGTTTGATTGGCAAGGCAAATGAGCACAAACATTACATCAGCCATTTCATCAGCTAAATTTACTTCTTCATCGCTCTTTTTAAAAGATTGCTCCCCATATTTTCGAGCCATTATTCGGGCAACTTCTCCAACTTCTTCCATTAAAATGGCGGTATTGGTTAGTTCGTTAAAATAACGTATTCCAGTTGTTTTAATCCACTGATCTACTGTTTCCTGCGCTTCGTTTATCGTCATTATACTTATTCTTTATTTTTTGTGTCGATTAATATGGTAACCGGTCCATCGTTTAACAAACTGATTTTCATATCTGCACCGAAGATTCCTGTTGAAACTTTTTTGCCTAGCAATGCTGATAATTTCTCGATCATTTTTTCATAAAGCGGAATGGCTACATCCGGTTTGGCCGCTCTGGTAAACCCCGGACGATTTCCTTTTTTAGTCGCAGCAAATAAAGTAAACTGACTAATCAAAAGAATATCTCCATTAACATCAGCCAAAGCTTTATTCATCATTCCATTTTCATCGCTAAAAACCCGCATTCCAATAATTTTTTGGGCAAGCCAGTCTAAATCTTCGGCTGTATCCGCATCTTCAATCCCCAAAAGGACTAAAAACCCTGTTGTAATAGCGCCTGTTGTAATACCATCTACCACGCAACTTGCTTGTGTAACTCTTTGTAAAACTGCTCGCATTTTATGCTACTTTTGATGAATAAATTTGGTATGCGCAAGATAGGTATTTTAGTGATTTCTGTATTTTTCTTTGTCTCTTGCAAGCAGAAAATGCCTGTTCACCCCACATTTTATTTTTGGAGAACCGATTATCAGAACAAAAAAGCAGAGACAAACTACCTCAATCAATTTAAATCGAAATCGCTTTACGTTCGTATTATGGATGTAGATTTTAATCCCGATTTACAGCAAGCCGTGCCAGTTTCTCCCATAAAATTTTCTGATCCATTACCCAAAAACATCGATATTATTCCAGTTGTATTTCTAGTGAACAACCTATTTAATCAGCTCGATTCGCAACACGTTGCTCTGCTCGCTAATCGTGTTGCAAACTTTGTTGATGCTAAAGTTAAGCAAGCAGGCAAACAACATTTTACCGAACTCCAAATAGATTGCGACTGGACAAAAACAACCAAAAATCAGTATTTTAACTTCTTAAAAATATTGCAGACCAATCCGCTCCTAAAAAACAAAACGGTTTCGGTCACACTGCGATTGCATCAAGTAAAAAACTTAATCTCAAGCGGAATTCCTCCGGTAAAAAAAGCCATATTGATGTGTTATAACATGGGAAATTTAAGAAAATATGGCCAACAAAATTCAATCTTGAATCAACATGAGATGGACATATACTTAAAAGATTATTTAGAAAGTTATCCGTTGAAACTTGATGTTGCCTTGCCAATTTTTGAGTGGGCTGTGGTTTTTAGAAAACAACAATATGCCGGAATTTCTAAACGGGTAAATAAAGATTTGCTTTTAAACAAAAAGCTTTTTAAACAGCAGGGAAGTTCGATTTTATACGATCTTTTGATTGATTATCCAGAGGCAGGACTAAAGCAAGGAGACGTAATTCGATGGGAAGAAATTTCTCCTACAGATTTACTTGCAACATCCAGTTTTTTATCCCGATATTTAAAACCAGAAGAACGAAATCTCGTCTTTTATCATCTCGACACCGACCTTTTAAAACATTTTACGAATGAAGACTTTCAAAAAGTTATTGCTAATTTTTAGCGTTTTCTTAATTACATTTTTTGGCGAAATCGCCATCAATTTCGCTTGTGGTGGAGAAGTTGATCCTTATGATTATTACATTTCTTATTTCCATAACAATGTTGAGGGAGATGAGTATTCATCGTTCGCCTTTAATCAAATGCAATATTTAAATAGTGAGGATGAAAGAGAAGATGAGACTGAAATTAATAGTAAAGAATGGGCTAAATATTTAGACGTTAAAGCAGAAGATGTACACAAAGTGATGTATGAAACCGATAGCGCAACAAGTGTTAAGCTTGCAAATTATAAAGGACAAATCTCTGAACTGCCAGATAGCTTACAAAAGAACAGCTTTATTCAAAGTTTAAGTAAACAAAAAAATGTTTTGAAATATTATCTTTTCGCAAAAAACTGTGAGCCGTATGCAAATGTAGATTTCAATCTTTGGGATCCTAAACCTCGTGATAGTGTAGCTATGGATGTTAAGGCTAAGGAAGCTTTGAGTTTAACAGAATCAGAAAAAGATAGTTTTCTTAAATTGCGCTATGCATATCAGGCCCAGCGTATGTTTCATTATGCTGGCTTACACAACGATAGCAAAACTACCTACGATAAATTTATAGGTGGCAGTAAAGAAAACAGTGCAGTAAAAGGATGGGCTTTGGCATTGTATGCTGGTTCTATTCGGAGATTAGGTAATCCAGAGGAATCCGCTTACCTTTTTTCCAAAGTTTTCGCAAGCAGTCCAGAGAGAAGAGTTCAAGCTTATAAGAATTATTATTACAATAGCGCTCCGGTAAATGGTGCATTAAAATATGCAAAATCTAGTAATGAAAAAGCAAATATTTGGGCTATAAATGGTTTTGGAAATCCAGAATCGAATGTGGAAAGCTTAAATAAAGTTTATCAATACGAGCCTAAAAGCTTGCTGAATGGTGCCTTATTGGTTAGAGAAGTAAATAAACTAGAACAAGCTTTAATCGCAGATAACGACATTGCTAAAATATCTTTTAACTACTATTTCTCTGACAGCAACAATCCAAAATACAAGGATAGTATTAAAAACATAAACCTGAAACACCTCAACGAAATCAGAAATTTTGCTGTAAAACTAGCTTCAGAGAAAAAATATCCGCAACCAGAATTGGGCACATTAACTGCTGCTTATTTATCGTGGATAGAAAATAAAGATTTCTTGGCTTCGAATTATCTGGCGATTTTAAATCCGGATAAACTCCCAGAAAGATTACGCGATCAATACCGTATTACAGATCTTTTACTGAAAGCAAAAAACATTAAAAAAGGCAACCCATTTAATGAGAACGATTTATTGCCGACCTTGAAATGGCTTGATGAAAAACGATTTGAAGAAAACAAAACCCAGGTTAATGATTGGGATAATGAGGATAAAAGATTTAGTAGAACTACGAGAAACTTTTATCAGCAAATATTAGCGCCCTCCTACCTTAAGTTAGGTGATACGGCAAAGGCAGCTCTAGCGATGGTAAAGGGAGATTTGGAATCTAAAATTTTGAAAGAAAATTCGCTTTTCCAAAACATGAGCTATCAAACCAAAGTCTTTTGGCAACAATATCTAACTCCAAAAAGTATGCAACGCATAGCGGTTTATAAAACTAAAGCTTCTGGAAACGATGTGACTGCTTTATTGGCAAAAGCATTAAACCAACTCAAAAATGACGATTTTTATGAGCTTTATGGAACTACATATTTGCGTACGCACCAATATGACAAAGCAGTTCAAATGTTTGCAAAAGTATCTTCCACTTACACCTATTTCACTCCTGAAAATTGGTATGCTCAAGAGGAAAACACTAAATTATATGCAAATCCTTTCGTACAAACCATCAATGATTATCCTAAAAAATATGTAACGTCAAAAACATCTATTACGAAAAGATCTTTTGCTATTGAAATGCTTCACTTGCAAAAGTTAAGCGTAAGTGACAAGAAGAATGCTTCACTTTATTATTACAAAATGGCAAATGCAGTTTATCAAACGGGTTATTTCGGGAACAGTTGGTTTTTAATTAGCTATGATTGGTCATCTTATGATAATTATAGTCTGCCAAAATATGGTTACGATGTAGATTATAAAAAAGCGCAGACTGCGAAAGCTTGGTATTTAAAAGCAAGGGCTTTAAGCACAAATGCCGATTTTAAAGCGAAGTGTACTTTCATGCTGGCCAAATGCGCACAGAAACAGATTATAATGAATTCGCAATCACTTTCTTTTGGTTATTACGATAAGGATGATGTAAAGTATAAAGATTTTATTCGTGCAAATTACAACAATCCCTATTTTAAGGAATTAAGATTAAAATATAGCAAAACCCTATTTTATCAAACCGCATCAACAGAATGCAGTTATTTGGGAGACTTTATTGCAGGAAAATAAATCCATTAGGCTACGATAAGCATGTTGCGAACTTGCTGTAATTCTTCATTTTGGAGGCGGGCATAATAAACGCCTGGGCCATAATTTTGATTTTCGAAATTAATGCTATAATTTCCTTCTTCTTTAACTGCATCAACTACGGTTGCCATTAGGCGGCCCATTGTATTAAAAACCTGAATTAAAACATGGCCACCTTTTGAGTAATATTTAATGGTTGTAGTGGTTGTAAAAGGGTTCGGATAGTTTGTAATTAAAGATTCGCCACTTAAATGATTGGCTTGGGCTAAACTTGTAGACATGCAATTGGTGCTCGCCTGAATGATGGGTAGAGATTGAAAATCTTTAAGCATTACGTTAGAAAGTGTTGCCTTATCTACACAGAACCATTTTTCTAATAAAGTGGCATACACGGATCTAAAATCATACTGCATTGGAATATTATCATTTACTGATGTTGTGGCACTGATGGTTGGATTTTTACCTAAAACTCCACCTTGTATGGCATCTCCAAAAACAATTAGCGGTGCCGCTGCGCCGTGATCTGTTCCATTACTGGCATTGGATTTTATCCGTCGACCGAACTCTGAAAAAGTCATTCCGGCTACTCGTTTTGAAGCGCCAAGAGTTTTCAAATCATCCATAAATGCTTTAATTGCATCGCTAACCTTTTGCAGCAAAATAGCATGAGTTCCTGTTTCTGTTGATCCAGTATTTACTTGAGCGGCATGTGTATCAAAAGACCCAATGTTAACCATGTATAATCTGGTTTTTAATCCGCCAGCAACTAATCGGGCTACAACTTTTAACTGATCTGCCAACGAATTATTGGTTGGGTAAACACCTTGCTTGGTTACCTTGCCCGCAGCTGTTTTAATAACCGAAGAATATTGTTGCGTTTGTTGTGCAACCTGTCTTACATAAGTTAACTCTTTACCCGCATTTGTATTTGGAGCAGGCGATTGAATTCCATTTATTAAATTATAAAAATTTACAGGATCTGAAATGGCCATCCCCATGTTTACCGATGGCCCTTGAAAGGCTGGAGAAATGAATGATCCGATTTGAATCGCTAATGGATCTGGCATTACTGCATTTGGATAACCGATCGGAAAGTTTGTGTACTCCTCAGCCAAATATCGCCCGGCCCAGCCACTATTTACAACCTGATCAGATTCTGATGCCGAAAGCCAAATATCTGTCGCCCTAAAATGGCTGAAATTTGGCTGTGGATAACCAACAGATTGAATGACCTGAACTTTTCCATCATCATACAAGCCTGCCAAGCCAGACATAGCTGGGTGAATGCCGGTATTAAAGCCAGTAAGTTTTATAATTTTATTTTTAGGCAGGATTATATTGGTGCGAGCAATGGTTAAATTATCATATTGATCCAGTGGAAGAATCATATTTAAACCATCATTCCCACCATTTAATTGGATGATTACCAAAACATGGTCAGTTTCTTGATTGGCGGCAGTAATGGCCGATAATAAACTTGAAGCACCAAAGGCTTTAAGCGAAAAGCCACCAATTAATGATGGAATTAAAACCCCTGCAGGCATTGCCTTAGTTATAAAATCCCGCCTTTTCATGAGAGTTGATATTCTTCAAGGTTCATAATATATTTATAAAACTCCTGTAAACGGGTTAAAACAATTGTGGTTTTCATTGTTGTTGGAGCCGTCTTATAATCAAGCCAAGCAGTGGTCCAATAACTATCGTTAACCTGATTGCTTAAAAGAATACTTTTTAAAAACGCTCTAACTTCTGGGCTCACATCTATCGTGTATAAATGCGATAAAGCTTCATCAACCAGTACATTTGGATCTTCGGGTTTACTAAATTTTGAAGTATAGGCAATTGCATCAATCACAATCTTTTTCCCATTGCGGGTATAACCAGAGCTAATAAACCGATCGGTAAAAATATTTCTTTTTGGTAAAGTGTCAGAATTAATCCAGAGTTCGTAAAACTGAGGAATTTGATAATATGCAGGCCAACCAGAAACATTCGGTGGATCACCAAGATTTTGTTGAAGGTTGGATGCTGTGGTTCGCAAATAATCCCACATGTAATAGGCATTTACATAATCAGTCGCATCAGGGAAAACGATTTCAAATTCCTTGGCCAAACCGACCACAAAATCTACAGGGGCTTTAATATTGCATGATCTATTTTGTGCCAAAAAGAAATGACTGCTGGTGAGTAAAGCTTTGAGTACGGGTTTTATTTCGTAATTATTGGTTCTAAAAATTTCGGCAAGTGGCGTAATGATGTTCGATTCTACATCTGAAGTAATATCATAATAAACGAAAAAGCGATACAGTCTTCTGCAGATATATTTACTCAATTCTACCTGTGCAAAAAGCATATCCAGCAAATCATCAACCTCTTTTGCTCCATCTACACCTATTCTACCCTTAATTAATTTACTGCCGTAAAACGCAGAAAATTGTTTGTCGGCAACGTCATGTCTAGTCGAATCGAATACAGAAGTGATGGCAACCGAATCAATTTTATAGCCGGTTAACAATCTTGCTGCTGCCTTTACATCGGCTTCTGTGTATTTAGAATCTGGACCTTTCCCCATAGTAAAGAGTTCCTGTAACTCCCTTCCATAATTTTCATCGGGAGCAGATTTTGTACTTGCAGATCCGTTAAGGTATTTAAGCATGGCAGGATCAATAGTTACCTGCTTTACCAAAGTTTTAAAATTGCCTAAAGCTAAACTGCGAAGTAAATTATTGTGTTTGTAAATGTATCGGGCATCATCAACCGTATCAGCTTCTGTAGAAAAATGATTGTGCCAAAACAGCGTCATCTTTTCTACTAGCGAAATGGGTTGAGCCAACATTTGACTAACCCACCAAGCTTTAAACGAACCTACCCGCCGACTATTTGCCGTACCATCAGTATAAATGGCATTAACCCAAGTTTGGCCAGCAGCAACATTTGCATCGGTGTAACCGGTATCGTTGTAGTTATTTATTGGAGGATTTGGAAGCGGAAGATCTTTTAGGAGCAGATCGACAACTTGAGTTACAGACTGACCCATAACTATACTAATATCACTTCTTTTTGCGCCAAATAAAGTACGTTTAAGGAGGTGATTTATTTCTTTTGTTCCAAAATTGCCTGAGTAAATCTCTATCGCCATATAATCCTTTGTAACAAAAATAAAACTAAGGATTAAATTGCTGATTTTCAGCGATATTGATATATTTTTTTTCGATTTTTTATAAAACGTTTAATTACCACCTAATTAATGCGCTTGCCCAAGTAAATCCCGACCCGAAAGCAGCTAAACAAACTAAATCGCCATCTTTAATCTTACCCGCTTCCCAAGCTTCGCATAAAGCAATAGGAACTGATGCGGCGGTAGTGTTCCCGTATTTTTGGATATTATTGAAAACCTGATCATCGCGTAAGCCCAAAAGCTGTTGCACATATTGGCTGATGCGTAAATTGGCCTGATGCGGAACCAACATATCGATATCTTTTTCTGTTAAATTATTAGCCGTTAATGCTTCTTTTATTACTTCCGGAAATTTAACAACTGCTTTTTTGAAAACCGATGGTCCATCCATGTAAGGTAAAGCTGCGCCACTTTCCAAAATTTCATTGGTCATAAATAATCCACCTAATTCCTGATCAGGAAAGGCAGGTTTATCTTTCATCCATTTATTGGCGTGAGAACCGGGATAGTACATGGCCAAAATCTCAGCATCAGCGCCATCACTGTGTAAATGTGTACTTAAAATCCCTTTACCCGGTTCATCGGTTGGCTGAAGCACAACTGCACCTGCCCCATCTCCAAAAATTACAGAAACATTTCTACTTCTGGTTTCGAAATCCATCGCGAATGAATGTTTTTCACTGCCTACCACCAAAACATTTTTATACATTCCGGTTTTCACAAACTGATCCGCAACGGATAAAGCATAAACAAAACCCGAACATTGATTGCGGATATCTAAAGCACCAATTTCGCCCATTCCCATTTCGCGTTGCAGTAAAACGCCACATCCAGGGAAATAATAATCGGGACTTAAAGTTGCAAAAACTATAAAATCAACATCTTTTGCTGTAATCCCTGCTCGTTCTAAAGCTATTTTAGAGGCCTCAATACCCATAGTTGTGGTGGTTTCCTCATATCGATCGGCAAAACGACGCTCTTTAATCCCTGTACGTTCTTGGATCCATTCATCGCTGGTTTCCATAAAACGACTTAAATCATTATTGGTATATACATTTTTCGGAACGTAATATCCAATTCCGGCAATTTTAGATTGGTGCATGCTCATTTTATTATTTGGTTAACAAATGTATTAAAAGGGATGAAGATTATGTAAGAAGTACGAGGGAAGATGGAAAATGGATTGAACATCAGTAAACAAACCCAAATCGAAAATTAAAAATATTTCTATAACCTGCAAAAGCTCATCTTCCATTTAACATATTACATCTTCCATCATATTATCTTCCAATTATTGTTTATTTTTGCTCCATGTCTACAGAAACCAAAGAAGAGACCTTTACGCTCGAAGAAATTTTAACTTCCCTAAAAACCGTACATCGCCTTATTTTGTGGAATGATGATGTGAATACCTTTGATCATGTAATTTACTGCATGATGAAATATCTAGATTATAACGAATCTCAATCAGAAAAAATTGCGTGGAAAGTTCATAATGATGGAAAATGTCCTGTACTAGAAGGATCGTTTACTGAAATGGAAGTTTACCGTAAAATTTTGCAACAAGAAGGATTAACGGTTAGTGTAGATTAAACTAAAAACCATTTTAGCTGTTGAAAATGGTATATTTAGATTAAACAATAAATCCTATGGAAGTTACATTGGAAATAAAAGGCGAGAATGCCTTTTCGATATTAGAAACTTTAAAAAGCATTAAAGGTGTTAAGATTAAAAATATTGATCAATTAAAAGAACAATATCTAAATGAATTAGCTAACGCTTACAAGGAAACAGAATTAGCTGAAAAAGGAAAATTAAATTTAAAGCGTTTTGAGGACCTAGTGGATGAAATATGATGTACTTACATCATCCCTCTTCATTAAAGAATTAAAAAACTTTGCAAAAAACACAAATCTGCTAAAAATGATCTAATTACTTTTGTAGAAAACCTAAGAGAAGACCCTCTTCAGGGCACACCAATAGGAAACGATTGCTATAAAATTAGAATCACTATCTCAAGTAAAGGCAAAGGTAAATCTGCAGGCGCTAGATTAATCACTAGAGTTAGGATCGTAAAAGAAAAGATCTATCTCCTATCCATTTATGATAAATCCGAACAGGATTCTATTTCGGATAAAGAACTTGAAACTGTATTAAAATCTATTGAAGATTAAGAAACTGTTAAAGTGCTGCGTCATTTTAATTTTGTTTACAAATGAGCGCACATATTACCGATTGGGCAGGACGCTTTGGTTAGTGTCCCACAAAAAAGCAATGTTAGTATCTTTAAAGCCTAACTTAAATTTAGGCCGACGACTTTAATTAATTATCCTCCAACTGATTTAAAAGCCCACTTAACTCTGCCTGTGTAGTTTGAGTTTTATCTTTTGCGTACCAACCATGAAGTTTCTCTGCTATTACAAGCATTTCGGTTGTTTCCTTTTTCCACTCTTTTAGTAGCGCTTGTAAAACCTGGGGTCTTGGCGCCCAACTTGCCAGAACATTTTCGCCTGTTTTATCTAAAACTAGTAAAACTGGAATTGCTCTTCCGCCGTTGGTTAAATGCGCATCAATTAAAGGAAGATTTTTATCACGAAGTACGAATTTTAACTCAAATTTATCTGGCGCCGCCAAAGCAATTTTATTAAAAATTGGAATAATCTGTGCCGCATCACCACACCATCCTTCTGTAATAACCAATAGTTTATAGTTTCCTTTTATTTGATCAATTGCTGTCGATAATTCTGTGTTTAAACTTGCTGTTTTATCTACGCGACTCATGCGCTGAACATTCATTTTACTATAATGCAGCATAGCCTCAGAACTATCTGGCCCGGTGGTATGCCCTTCAGCTAAAAGCTTATCAACCAGTTGGCGATAAGTAGAATAATCCATTCCTTGCTCTTCGAAAATTTCGCGATAATTAACCATAGTACTTGCTAGAATTATTGCGCAAAGTAAAGGAGAAAATCAATCAAAATAATCATGGCTTTGCAAGAAAAAATTGCGGACGAAGCATATATTAAATGATGATACAGCCAAAAACCCATATGTGTACATTTCACACTAAGCTCGCAATCAAATTGACTGTTTTTCCTAACATATCATCGAAATTCTAACCATTACATTGTGCCTTCTTAACATCATTTAACAACTGTCGCAATTAATTTACATAGCATTTTTAGCTAACAAATCAACCTTAATACCCTGTTAAACAAGTTTTTAAACAGTTTTTAATGAAAAAATAAATCAATCGATTGATTAAATGACAGAATTTGGACAGACTTATTTTTTTTTAGGCTCTATTTTTGGACAGTTGAAGCGAAAATCAAAACTTCGGTATTTGATTACGCTTTTAACCCCGGAAATTTAAATTTAAACACACAGAAATAGTCCATGAGAAAAGTAACAACTCTCTTTTTTAGCATGAGCATCGGTATGCTTTTAGCATCCTGCGGAAGTAATGACGATGCAAAAAAAGCAGCAGCCGCAGCAGCGGCTGGTCCACAACCTTACCCGGTTTTTACCGTTAATGCACAAACAACAGAATTAAATTCAGATTATCCTGCAACTATAGAAGGAATTCAAAATATCGATATCCGCCCAAAAGTAGATGGCTTTATTCAAAAAATATTGGTTGATGAAGGCGCTGTGGTAAAAAAAGGGCAACTTCTTTTTACTATAATGGCACCACAATACGAGCAAGAAGTTAGAACAGCAAGAGCGGCAATTAGCAGTGCAGAGGCTGATGTTAATGCGGCTCAATTACAGGTAAACAAAACAAGGCCTTTAGTTGAAAAAGACATTATTAGCAAATACGATTTAGATGCTGCACAGTTAACTTTGCAAAGTAGAAAAGCAGCATTGTCTCAAGCTAAGGCAGCTTTGGCAAATGCACAGGTTAATTTAAGTTATACCTCAATTACAAGTCCTGTTGATGGCGTTGTTGGAAGCATTCCTTTCAGAAATGGAAGTTTGGTAAGCAGTTCGAGTACCGAGCCACTTACTACCGTTTCAAATACATCTAGAGTTTATGCTTACTTCTCCCTTAACGAAAAACAGCTTTTAGATTTTTCTAAAACGTACAAAGGAAATACATTGGCTCAGCAAATGAAAAACATTCCCGCTGTGAGTTTGGTACTGGCAGATGGAACAGTTTACGCTCAAAATGGCAAAATCGAATCGATTAATGGTCAAATCAATACTGCAACGGGTTCTGCAAGTTTAAGGGCTACTTTTCCTAATCCAATCTCCTTATTAAAATCAGGAGGAAGTGCATCTGTAAGAATTCCCCAACATATAGAAAACGCTATTCTCATTCCTCAAAAATCTACAATCGATTTACAGGGCAAAAAATTCGTTTACGTATTGGGCGATTCTGCTAAAATTATCAGCACTGAAATTCAGATTATGGATTTAGCAAAAGATAAATTTTATGTAGTAACTAAGGGTTTAAAAGCAGGCGATAAAGTAGTATTAGAAGGTTTCCAATCGTTAAAAGATGGTGCTAAAATTAAACCCGAAGAAAAAAGCTCTGATTCAGTTTATGCTGATATAAAAAAGTAATAGTAATCAGTACAATCTCACTAATCAGCGATATTAATTATGTTTAAGAAATTTATAGAAAGGCCGGTTTTATCAACGGTTATATCCATCATCATCGTAATTCTCGGTGTTTTAGGTTTAGCTACGTTGCCGGTTTCACAATATCCAGAAATTGCGCCACCAACGGTGCAGGTTTCTACTTCATACCAAGGTGCAAATGCCGATGTGGTAATGAATAGCGTTGTTGTTCCACTGGAAGAGCAAATAAATGGTGTAGAAGACATGACATACATGACTTCATCAGCCAGTAACGATGGTACAGCTACAATTACCGTAAACTTTAAATTGGGTACAAATCCAGATTTAGCCGCTGTAAACGTACAAAATAGGGTTGCCCGAGCAACAAGTTTACTTCCGGCTGAGGTAACTAAATCGGGTGTAATTACAGCAAAAAGACAAGCGAGTAATGTACTTATCTTTGGTATTTACAGTGATGATCCATCATACGATCAGAAGTTTTTACAGAATTATGCCAACATCAACATCATCCCTCAAATTAAGCGTATTAATGGCGTAGGTGATGCAAGTGCCTTTGGACAAATGGATTATACCATGAGAATTTGGCTTAAGCCAGATATTATGGCAACTTATGGCTTGGTTCCGAACGATATTAATGTTGCTTTGGCCGAGCAGAATGTTGAAGCTGCTCCAGGTCAGTTTGGAGAACAAGGCGATCAGGCATTTCAATATACTTTAAAGTATTCTGGTAGGTTAAAAGATGAGGCGCAGTTTAGCAACATCATAATTAAAGCAGATGCTAATGGGCAAATTCTTCGTTTAAAAGATGTTGCCAGAATTGAAATGGGTGCTCAAAGTTACGCCAGTTCAGTTAAGTTTAATGGTAAACAAGCTTTAGGTATCGCTATTAACCAAACTGCGGGCTCTAACGCGAAAGAGGTTATTGAAAACTCCATCAAGACATTAGATGAGGCTCAAAAAACTTTCCCGAAAGGAATTCACTATACAACTTTAGTTAACGTAAATGATTTCTTGGATGCATCAATCGAGAAAGTAATTCATACTTTAATTGAAGCATTTATCTTAGTATTCTTAGTTGTATTTATATTCTTACAGGATTTTAGATCAACATTAATTCCGGCGATAAGTGTTCCAGTGGCGATTATTGGTACATTCTTCTTTTTAAGTTTGTTCGGTTTTACCATCAATTTATTAACCCTTTTTGCACTTGTCCTCGCGATTGGTATTGTGGTGGATGATGCGATTGTAGTCGTCGAGGCGGTGCACGCAAAACTTGATGAAGGTTATACCGACGCAAAGAAAGCAACTATTGATGCGATGGATGACATTAGCGGTGCGATTATTTCCATCACACTGGTAATGGCCGCAGTATTTATTCCGGTGAGTTTTATTCAAGGATCTTCAGGTGTATTCTACAAACAATTTGGTTTAACCCTTGCCATTTCAATTATCCTTTCTGCAATTAACGCTTTAACTTTAAGTCCGGCGCTATGTGCATTGTTTTTAAAACCACATACGGAAGATCACGAAAAAAAGAAAAACTTTTTAAATCGTTTTTACGATGCATTTAATACTTCATTCGATGCCGTTACTGGAAAATATAAAAAATCAGTTGGCTTCCTATCTAGAAAAAAATGGGTTGTTGGTTTAGGTATCGCATTCTTTACCGTTGTTTTGGTTTGGACCATGAATACCACGCCTAAAGGTTTCGTACCTAACGAGGATTTGGGAACGATCATGTCTGATATTTCATTACCTGCCGGAACATCTCAAGAAGAAACAAATATTATAATTGCAAAAATCGACAGTATTGCACACAAGATTCCTGAAATCAAAAACTCACTAAGAGTTGTTGGTCGGAGTATGATTAGTGGTTCGGGAAGTTCTTACGGGATGGTAATTGCTCGTTTAGCTCCATGGGACGAACGTAAACGCGATGTTAAAGCAATTATTGGCGAACTCTTTGCAAAAACTGCAAACATAAAGGGCGCTAAAATTATCTTCTTTGCGCCACCAACCATCCAAGGTTTTGGTACAAGTGGTGGTTTCGAATTTCAATTACAAGATAAAACCGGTGGCGATATTAATAAATTTAATGATGTTGGAAATGGATTCTTGGCAGCGTTGAGTAAACGTCCAGAAATTCAATATGCATCAACTTCCTTTAACCCCAACTTCCCACAATATCAAATTGATGTTAATGTTGCAAAAGTTAAACAAGCCGGCTTAACAGTAAGCGATGTTTTAAGTGTAATGCAGGGCTATTATGGTGGTGTTTATGCATCAAACTTTAATAAATTTGGCAAGCAGTTTAGGGTAATGTATCAGGCCGATGCACAATATCGTGCCAATCAGCAAACTTTAACCAGCATTTTTGTTCGTAATAGTAAAGGAGATATGGCGCCAGTTTCTGAGTTTATCACCTTGACAAAAGTTTATGGACCACAAGCAATTTCACGTTTCAACTTATTTACATCTATCGCCGTAACAGGTAACCCAAATGCGGGTTATAGTTCTGGTGATGCATTGAAAGCTGTACAAGAAGTTGCCGCACAAAGTTTACCAGCAGGATATGGATATGAATTTTCGGGTTTATCTCGTGAGGAAATAAGTGGTGGAAGCCAAACCGTATTTATCTTTTTATTATGTATAATTTTCGTTTACTTCCTTTTGGCAGCACAGTACGAAAGTTATATTTTACCATTGGCAGTATTAATTTCTCTACCAGTTGGTTTGGCCGGTGTATTTGTTTTCGATAAAATATTCGGAGTAGATAACAACATTTATACTCAAATTACCTTGATTATGCTCGTTGGTTTGCTCGCTAAAAATGCCATTTTGATTGTAGAATACGCTGTAGATCGACGAAGAAAAGGAATGAGCATTGTTAATGCCGCAATAGATGGTGCAACAGCTCGTTTACGTCCAATTTTAATGACTTCTTTCGCCTTTATTTTAGGATTATTGCCTTTGATGTTGTCATCTGGTGTGGGAGCTTCAGGAAATAAATCAATTGGTACAGGTGCAGTTGGTGGGATGTTAATCGGTACGTTATTTGGTGTATTTGTAATCCCTGCATTGTTTATTATCTTCCAAAGCCTACAAGAAAGAGTGAGCAATAAATCGCCATTCGATGAGGGAATTGAGAAAGAACAGACACCTGAAGAATACGAATTAGCCACAGCTAACAGCAAACATTAATTTAACAGAACATGAAATTTAGCTATAAGCATTCCGTTTTAATCGGACTTACCATACTTACCCTGAGTGCCTGCGTAACTAAAAAATACGACCGTCCGCAGGTTAAGAATGATGGTTTATACCGAGATAATAATACAACTGACACCGTTACCATGGCAGATTTACCGTGGAAAAGCTTGTTTTCGGATACTACTTTACAATCATTAATTCAGCAAGGAATTAACGAGAATCTAGATTTGAAACAAGCTATTGAGCGGATTAAAATTTCTGAAGCAATATTACAACAAAGTCGTTTGGCTTTTTTACCTAGCTTACAAGGTGATGTTTCGGTTACCGACAATAAGGCATCTGCAGCGGCACAAAATTTTCCTGCAGGCATTAACATCAACTTAGAAACGCAAACTTACAGAGCGCAACTAAGCACCGCTTGGGAAGCCGATATCTGGGGAAAGTTAAGTAGTGCGAAACGTGCTGCTTATGCTACTTTACTTCAAAGCGATGCGGCCAAACGTGCTGTTCAAACCCAGTTAATTGCTACAATTGCCAATAGTTATTATACCTTATTGGCTTATGATAAGCAATTGGCCATTACAGAACAAACTGTAAAAATTAGAACACAGGATGTTGAAACCATGAAAGCCTTAAAAGAAGGAGCAGTTGTTAATGGAGCCGCAGTGGTGCAAAGTGAAGCAAATTTATATGCTGCACAAGTAACCTTACCAGATTTGAGAAGAAGTGTAAAAGAAGCAGAAAATGCATTGAGCGTTGTTTTGGCTAGAGCACCAGGCAGTATTAACCGCACTACTTTAGATCAGCAAACACCATATACGAATTTGCAAACAGGCGTTTCTGCACAGCTCTTGCAAAACCGCCCAGATGTTATTGCGGCAGAATTTGGATTTAGATCTGCTTTTGAAAACACCAATGTTGCAAAAACGTACTTCTATCCTGCTTTAACACTCACTGCTTCTGGTGGTTTAACAAGTTTACAACTCAGCAATTTTTTCGACAATTCTATTTTTTATAGTTTAGTTGGTGGTTTAACGCAGCCAATTTTTGCAAAAGGTGCAAATAAAGCTCGTTTAAAAACAGCACAGGCAAATCAGCAAATTGCATTTTACACTTTCCAACAAGCACTTTTAACAGGCGGACAAGAAGTATCGAATGCGTTGTATGCTTATCAAACCGCAGCAGAAAAAGAAGAAACCAGAGCAAAACAAATTGCTTCTTTAACCAAAGCTGTAGATTTTACAAAAGAATTATTACGCTATAGTTCGGCAACAAATTATACGGATGTTTTAACCTCAGAGCAAAGCTTATTAACTGCTCAGCTGAGTGGGATTAATGATAGATTACAGAAATTACAATCTGTCGTAAATTTATACCGTGCACTCGGTGGTGGCTGGAAATAAAATTTAAAATTCACAAAGTATTAAAGGCATTCTGGTTTTCAGGATGCCTTTTGTTTGTAGAAATAAATTTTATATAATTTATTATCAAACGTTCCTACGGAACGTAAAAAATACATGGTTTGGGTTCTACCCAGCAGTCGTCCCGATGGGACGAATACTTTAAAGGTATTGGAGCTAAAAACATATATCTTTTCTAAAATTACGTTCATACATAACCGGATCAATAAATATCAAATTAAACTGAAAGACCTTAAATATCATATAGTTATTAAGATTGTGCCTTCGAGAAGACCAATGAGTAGAGTCTTAACAATATATCTTTTTGAATATCGCCTAGATGAGACGAATAATTTAAAGCTCTTGAAACCAAATACATAAGATTTATAACCATTTCTTCACACCGAATCGGATCAATAAATGCTAAATTAAACTGAAGACATAATAATATATTGTAATGGGGTTAAAATCGTCCCATCAGAAGGATGATGACTCGACCTAAGGTAATAATATGTGTTGAAGTCGCTAACTTTATATGGCAAGAATAATTTAAACGTTCGAATATGATAAACATTTATGGCAAACATTTCCTCAAACGAATCGGACCGACAAACATCAAATTAAACCCAAGACATAAATAATATATTAAATGTTAAAATCGTCCCATCGGGACGACTGCTGGGTAGCAAAAAGGCCATTTAAAATTTACGTTCCGTGGGAACGTTTGATAAGCCGTAATTTAGAAATAATACATTATATATTTCATCTACATTTTAATTGAATAATCACGATAATTTGAATCAAAAATTTTATGCCCATTTAAGCTAGATTTTTTGATGTAAACTTAAATTATTGTAAGTTTAAAGTTTTTTAAGCGCCTAGCTTCTAAAAAATTTCAAACCATTCAATGTTACGTGTCGATAGCTCTAAAACCTGTAAAGTGGTGTACTCTTTGTGCAAGCATGAGTATTTGGGCTATGTTATTGAGCCTCATGTTGTTCAATTAAACCCACAAGGCGATTTTTCTTTTACTTATCAGAGAATTTTCACGCATACAGCTGAAGAATTTAATGCATGTCTTTCTGAAATAGATTACAAGCTAATCAAGATTTTGGATGATATTGAACAAGACTCTATCATTAAAAAATATTATAAAAAATTAATTCGCCCAACAGAGTTTTTCGCGAAGGTTTTTGATGATAAATTTTATGAAAGTGTAAGACCGAAAATCGAGAAAAAGCTTGCTGAAGCTTTGGAGCTTTTAAAGGTTAAAGATGAGCTTTATATAATGGATAAAGACGGCTGGCCTGTTGAACGCAAAATTGAATTGGCTACTGAACCTGCTTCAATACTTTTTCATTTCCGTAAGAACGAGACAGAAACCCGTTATTTTCCAACAATAAAATATCAAAATTTACGCATCGAATTTATGTTTAAAGATGCGCAGATTGTGAGCAACAAACCTGCTTGGTTATTGTTAAATGATGTCTTATACTTTTTTGATCAAGATATTGAAGGCAAGAAATTACAACCGTTTTTAAACAAACGTTACATCGCGATTCCGAAAGCGACAGAGGCAACTTACTTCGAAAAATTTGTAGCGCCGTTGATAGAGAAACATCACGTTTACGCTGAAGGTTTCGAAATTAGAACCGAGCAATTTGAAGCCACTCCTATAATTAAGGTTTTGTATGTTGATGGTGGTTTATCGCAAATTCAACTTTACTTTAAATATGGCGAATATACTTTCCCTGTCGAAAATGCACACCGAGTAACAGTTCGTTTAGAGAAAACCGATGATAACTATATTTTCCATAGAATAAAACGCTCTGCAGAATGGGAGAAAAAACAATTCAGTTTGCTTCTATCTTTAGGACTTAAAAAAACAAGTGCACTGTTTAGTAATTTGGAAGTTATTGCTGCGGATGAAAATCCGAGTTATGCGGCTATAAATTGGGTTAACGAACATATTGAAATTTTACAAGGTTCAGGTTTTGAAATTGAACAAGCTACAGGACAAAAGAAATTTGTTTTCGGCGCCAATAAAATAGATTTAGAAGTTAAAGAAGGCAACGACTGGTTTGATATTAATGCTGTAGTTTGGTTTGGAAAATACCAGATTCCATTTCTCTCTTTAAAACAGCACATCTTACATAAAAGAAGAGAATTTTTATTGCCCGATGGCGAAGTTGCCATTATTCCTGATAAATGGTTTACGCAATACGGCAGTTTATTTAGCCTGGCCGAAGCCGGAAAAACCTTAAAATTAAAGAAACACCACATTGGTTTAATTAACGATTTGGCCGAAGATAGCTTAGCAAATGTAACGCTAGAACGCAAGCTTCAACGCTTAAATGATTTCGAAAATATTGCCGATACGCAAATGCCGGTGCACTTTAAAGGCAGTTTACGCGATTATCAAAAGGCAGGCTATAACTGGTTTAGCTTTTTACGTGAATATAACTTTGGAGGCTGCCTTGCCGATGATATGGGTTTGGGTAAAACCATTCAGACTTTAGCCATGTTGCAAAAAGTTAAAGAAGACGATCAGCTTTTAGAAACCCAAACTACATCGTTGATTATAATGCCGACCTCGCTAATTTACAACTGGCTAACAGAAGCTAAAAAGTTTACGCCAAAGCTCAAGATATTGGCGCATACTGGCACAAACAGAAATAAAGACGTGGCAAATTTTGCCAATTATGATATCGTAATTACAACCTACGGCGTAACCAGGGTTGATGTAGATGAGCTTAAGAATCTTTATTTCAACTATATTATATTGGATGAAAGCCAGAATATAAAAAATCCTTCCTCGAAATCTTTCAAAGCGGTTAGAAGTTTAAAATCAAAAAATAAATTGATTCTGAGCGGAACTCCAGTAGAAAATTCTGTTGGTGATTTATGGTCGCAGTTAACTTTTTTAAATCCAGGCTTATTAGGCACACAAGCTTTTTTCTACGAAGAATATGTGCAAGCCATTGAGAAAAAGAAAGATGAAGAAAAAGCTAGAAAACTACAATCGATTATAAAGCCATTTGTTTTACGAAGAACTAAAGAACAGGTTGCGGCAGAACTTCCACCAAAAACAGAGCAGATTATTTATTGTGATATGAGCGAAGATCAAGCTCAGTATTATGAAAAAACCAAATCTGCTTACCGTAATGATTTATTGCAGAGCATGGATGATGGAACTTTTGCCCAAAAGCAGGTTCAGCTTTTACAAGGTTTAACGGCTTTACGTCAGTTAGCTAATCACCCTGTGATGATTGATAGCGACTACCATTCCGATTCGGGCAAGTTCGAAAACGTAATTCATACGCTCGATAATGTACTTAAAGGTGGGCATAAGGTTTTGGTATTTTCTCAGTTTGTAAAACACCTCGATATTTTTAAAAAGCATTTCGAAAAGGAACATATTCCTTTTGCTTACTTAGATGGCTCAACTAAAAACCGTGGAGAAATTGTTTCTGAATTTCAGCAAAACACAGAATTAAAGGTTTTCTTAATCTCAATAAAAGCCGGTGGCGTAGGTTTAAATCTTACCCAGGCAGATTACGTTTTTATTCTAGATCCTTGGTGGAATCCTGCGGTAGAGCAACAAGCAATTGACCGTACCCACAGAATTGGGCAAGACAAAAAAGTATTCATTTATAAATTTATCTCGAAAGATACTGTAGAAGAAAAGATTCTAGCGCTCCAGAAACGCAAAAAATCTTTAGCAAATTCTTTAATTACGACCGAAGAAAGTTTCTTTAAATCGTTAAGTAAGGAAGATATAAGAGATATATTGAAGTAAGAAATTATAATTATTGTTTCTTTATTTTTTTTCTGCATTAAGATTGCTTCGCACCTCGCCATGACGAGACTTCTAATTTATTCCGTGTTAATGTGTGTTTCCGTGGCAATACTTCTATCTAATTAATTTTAAAACTCAATCCTCCTTAACTTGTTATATTATAGAACATAAATTCTACGATCATGACAAATGAAGATTTAAACACCACAATAAGCAACATTAAAGAGGTATGGAAATACCCTGAATTATTCCAAAATGTTTCTCGATCAGAGCGTTGGTTATCTGGCGCAGCCGGAACTTATTTACTGTATAAAGGCTTAACGAGCATTTTTTCGCATCCAGTAATTGCTTTAACTGGCGCAGCAATTGGTGCAGGCTTGCTATACAGAGGCGTTACAGGCTATTGCCCAATGCGTGATTTAGCAGAACAGCAAAAAATTGATTTAGCGCCAGACGAAGTTTTAGTAACCGAAACCTATATTGTTGACGAATTGGGGTAAAATTTTAAATACGAAATTTCCATTTCTTAATAAACTGGTTAACTTTAGAAAGTTAATCCTTGAATATGAACAAATACGCATTATTATTTATTCCGGCATTTTTTGCAGTAGAAGCAATGGCGCAAGATAAAAAAGTAGATCCTGCCAATGATCCTAAAACTACAGAGGTTTGGGAACCCGTTCCGAAAGTAGTTTCACCAGGCAAACTTCCCCAAGAAGCACCTTCAGATGCCATTATATTGTTTAATGGAAGAAATTTAGATGCTTGGCATTCGGTTAAAGATCCATCTAAGCCTGCCTCATGGACAATTGATGATGGCTTCTTCACTGTAAAAAAGGGAACTGGAAATATCGAAACCAATAAAAAATTTACCGATTACCAACTTCACATGGAATGGAAAATTCCAGCGAATATTTCAGGCGAAGGTCAGGCAAGAGGAAATAGTGGCGTCTTTTTAGCCTCAACAGGCGGTGGAGATGATGGCTATGAAATCCAGATTATGGATGCATACAAAAACAAAACCTACGTTAACGGGCAGACTGGAAGTGTTTACAAACAAGCAATTCCTTTAGCTAATGCAAATAAACAACCTGGAGAATGGCAGTATTATGATATCGTTTGGAATGCACCTCGCTTTAACGAAGATGGAACTGTTAGTAAACCAGCAAGCGTTACCTTATTTTTAAACGGCGTGCTTTTACAAAACAACTTCATATTAAAAGGAGAAACGAGATATATTGGTGCTCCTGCTTATAAAAAACATGGCCCAGCTTCAATTAAACTTCAAGATCACGGAGATCCAAGTCCGGCGATAAGCTTTAGAAACATTTGGGTTAGAGAATTATAATAGCCAAAAAACCTTAAAACGAACCTGCAATATTTAAACATTGCAGGTTTTTGTTTTTTAAACTAATTTGGTTGATAATTGTAAACAAACTGAACCCAAACAAATTTTATGAACAAAGGCAGACTAGAAGCATTTAGCGATGGGGTAATTGCAATTATCATCACCATTATGGTACTCGAAATTAAAGTACCAGAAGGCGAAAGTTTAATGACTTTAAAACCGCTGATCCCAAAGTTTATAAGTTATGTTTTGAGCTTTATTTATGTAGGTATTTATTGGAACAATCATCATCATTTAATGCATGCTGTAAAAAAAGTTAGTGGCGCTATGCTTTGGGCCAACCTTAACTTTTTATTTTGGCTTTCATTATTTCCGGTTGCTGCAGGATGGATGGGCGAAAATCATTTTGCCTTATGGCCAGTAATTATGTACGGAGTTGTACTTTTTCTCGCTGCGGTTTCCTATACTTTACTTGTAATTGTGATCAAAAAAACGGAGGGTCAAGATTCTTTAATTGTTCATGCAATTGGCAATGATGCTAAAGGAAAAATCTCTTTATTGTTCTACATTACAGGTGTCGGCCTAAGCTTTATAAACCCGTGGATTGGTGTTTCATGTTACTTTTTAGTCGCTTGTATTTGGTTTATTCCCGATAAAAGAATTGAACACGCCATGCGCCAACAAGAATTATTAGATAACAAATAAAATTTAAATGGCTTTTTGAAGAATAGATGTATATAGTTCCCGTTCTATCATTTCAGCGCCCATACTCATTAAATGGTCGTTCGGCAACTGGCAATCAATTAAATCAAGATCTGTTTTACTTAGGTAAATTAGTGCTGTTTTCGACGCATTGCTTACGTGGCTAAACATACTTTCGCCACAAAAAACACGGTTAATTTTTATTCCATATAAACCCCCGACTAATTTTTTATCGAGCCACACTTCAACACTGTGGGCAAAACCTTTTTTATGTAAATTGATGTAGGCGTTTTGCATTTCGTTAGTTATCCAAGTTCCATCCTGCCCTATCCTTGGTGTATCAGCACAATTTTTAATTACGGCTTCAAATGCAGTATTAACTGTAACCTCGAAAACATTTTCTTTTAGAATTTTTTTCATGCTTTTGCTTATTTTAATTCTCTTCGGATAAATTACGCAACGCTGATGTGGTGAATACCAAAGGATTGGATCGTCTTCGCTGAACCAAGGAAAAATGCCGTTTGAATAGGCAAGGAGTAATCTCTCTAAACTTAAATCGCCACCAATAGCAAGCAAGCCATCCTCTTCTGCTAAAGCAGGATTTGGGAAACTTAGATCATCATCAGCGAGTTGAAAAAACATAGGTGAAAATAAGAAAGAAAACAAACATTAAACCCTAGCGTTTAAATTATGTCATACTGTTAAAATCGTCCACTATGAACGCGAAAGATAATTTCCTAAAAGTAAAACATCTTTACAACCGTGCAGGCTTCGGCATTTCCTATCCCGATTTACAAAAACTAAGCAGAAAGAACATCGATAAAGTTGTTGATGGATTATTAAAAAAATCTAAAAATGATGATAATATAACCTTGGTTAATGATGTTGAATCTAAACGCCAGTTATTGGCACAAGCTGGTCTTTATTCCAAAAAAGATTTAACGGATGAGGAAAAGAAAATGCGACAGGATATTGTGCGCATGCAGAACGAAGTTAGTCGCGATTTGAACATAGGCTGGGTAAGCAAAATGATTAATACTGATGCGCCTCTGAAAGAAAAGATGACGCTTTTTTGGCATGGGCACTTTGCTTGTAGAAGCAACAACCCATACTTTGCACAACAGCTTAACAACATCCAAAGAGAAAATGGTTTAGGCAGTTTTAAAACTTTATTAGTAGAGGTTTCCAAATCTCCTGCCATGTTGCAATACCTCAATAATCAACAAAATAGAAAGGGCAGACCAAATGAAAATTTTGCTCGTGAACTGATGGAGCTTTTCACCTTGGGCCGAGGAAATTATAGTGAACAGGATATTAAAGAATCTGCCCGTTCATTTACAGGTTGGCAATACGATAAAGATGGTGGATTTATTTTTCGTCCCAATCTTCATGATGACGGAACCAAAACTTTTTTCGGTAAAATTGGAAATTTTCAGGGTGAAAACATCATCGATATTATTTTAGAAAAACCAGAAACTTCACAGTTTATCGCTCGTAAAGTTTATAAGTTTTTTGTTAACGATAATCCTAACGAAGAGCAAGTTAAAGAATTGGCAACCCATTTTTACAATTCGAAATATGATATTTCGGAATTGATGAAAAAGATGTTCACTTCAGATTGGTTTTATGCTCCAGAAAATGTGGGTACAAAAATTAAATCGCCAGCAGAATTTCTAGTCGGTTTAAGTCGCGAGTTTTATGTTACCTACAACAAACCACAGGTTTTAATTCAGTTACAAAGTAGCCTTGGTCAATATTTATTTAATCCACCAAATGTTGCAGGCTGGCCCGGCGGACAAAGCTGGATTGATAGTTCCTCCTTAATGTTGCGGATGCGAATTCCTTCCCTAGTTTTAAATGATGGCGAAATAGATTTTAGTGGCAAGGCAGATCCAGAAGATGAAGCTGTAATTGCGTTGAGCAGAGCAGGAACAAATAATGCTAATGCAAGTATTAAGCCAAAATCTTACGTAAATGCAAACGCAGATTGGCCGAAGTTTTTAGATACGCTCCCTAAAGGATTAACCCCACTTGAACTCACTGAATTTTTATTGCAACCAAAATTAAACGATAAAATAATCAAGATGGTGAGCGATAATAAAGGTTTAAGAAGCACGTCGGTAGAAATTACCAGCCTGCCAGAATATCAACTTTGTTAAAAAAATTATAGTTGATGACTTGTTGGCTTTTGTGCCAAAATTAATATCTATCAACTATTAACCGTTTAATCAAAATTTAAAAAGATGAACAGAAGAAATTTTCTAAGAAATACAGGTTTTGTTGCAGCGGGTTCGTTATTTGTTCCAGCATTCATGAAACCGCTCGAAGCCATGGCTTTAGATGAGTTGAGTTTATATAAAAATTTGGTTGTGGTACAGCTTTCTGGAGGTAACGATGGTTTAAATACTGTTATCCCATTCGGGAATGATATTTACTATCAAAAAAGAAAAAGCATCGCTATCCAGCCAGATCAGGTAATTAAATTAAACGATATGCAAGGCTTAAACCCAAATATGGCCGCATTGCAAGAAATTTACGATCAAGGTTGGATGACGATTATCAATGATGTTGGCTATCCAAATCCCGATCGTTCGCATTTCCGTTCGATGGATATTTGGCAAACCGGAAGCGACAGCAATCAGTTTCTATCAACCGGTTGGATTGGCCGTTATTTAGATAGTAATTGCCAAACCTGTAAATTTCCATACACCGCAATAGAAGTTGATGATTCTTTGTCGCTTGCTTTAAAAGGACAGACGAAAAAAGGAATTGCTTTAAAAGATCCCGCAGCTTTGTTCCGCAATACGAACGATCCCTTTTTCAAAACGATGATTCAGAATGATAAAGAGCATTTAGATGAAGATAATTTAGGTTATTTGTACAAAACAATGATCGAAACTTCTTCATCCGCAAGTTACATTCAAAATACCTCAAAGGTTTATCAATCCAAAGCAACCTATCCAAATACTGGGTTTTCAAATCAGCTTAAAACGGTTTCTAAATTTATTTCCTCAGGGTTAAAAACTAGGGTTTATTATGTTTCTTTAAGTGGTTTCGATACTCATGTTAACCAAACCAACCAACAAGGCAATTTGCTTAAACAATACAGCGAGGGCATGGCCGCTTTCTTAAAAGATTTAAAAGCCAACAATAAGTTAGAAGATACTCTGGTAATCACCTTTTCTGAATTTGGCCGTCGCGTAGAACAAAATGCAAGTAATGGAACCGACCACGGAACGGCAAATAATATGTTCGTTTTCGGTGGCAGGTTACAGAAAAAAGGAATTTATAATCCAGCTCCAAATTTAGGCGATTTAGATACCGGAGACTTAAAATATCAATTGGATTTTAGGCAAGTTTACGGAACAATTTTAGATAAATGGCTCGATGTGAATAATGCTGATATCTTAAATAAGAAGTTTAATACTTTAGATTTTATTTAACGGTAGAAAAGCAATACCTGTTTTCTATCGGCTTGTTTCTCTCCCGCTACACATTACAACGCCAGCAATAGAAAAAATTGCTGGCATTTTCATTGCTATCGGGTTTATTTAACTTCGGCTTGTTCAATAAAGCAAGGTACTGCCAGCCTGTGTAAAAATTACTTTCTCTTCAAAATATAAACCGATCTGCCTGAGTCTTTTCCGTTTTGTTCGGAGTAAGCTTGAAACAGTTCATATCCATAATTCTTCATTTTGTTTACGCAATCAATTGCAGAGTTAAATGCTAGCTTTTTACCGTCTGGCCCTTTAATGTAGGCATCATCAAGATATTCAGCCTTTTGTCCAAAGTGCAGTGCAATCCAAATATTATCATTAAACGTGGAAGTAACAGCTCTAATTTCGATGTAATCTGAACGGATATCGCTCAGTTTTGTTCCGCTTACTGTTTGAGCCTTTATATTAGAAAATGCAAGGCAAGTGACGACCGTCGCCAATAAAATTGATTTTTTCATTTTAATAGGTTTTAATTTGTGTGTTATTGTAATTTAGGAAGAACTTCAAAATTAAAAAAGCCCATTAGCATTTTTCCGCGTAACAATTCTGGTTAAAACAAATCTTAAATAAAACACAAAAAATGAATTTTATAGGCAACATCATCTGGATAATTTTTGGCGGGATCTTTATTTTCTTTGAGTATATTATCGGTGGATTAATTCTCTGCTTAACAATTGTTGGCATTCCATTTGGCATTCAATGCTTCAAATTTGCTATTGTAGGCTTAGCTCCTTTCGGTGTTAAAATAACGGATACCTCTTCTAATACGGGTTGCCTTTCTACTATAATGAATATCATTTGGATTTGTTGCGGTGGTTTTTGGATTGCACTGACACACCTATTCTTTGGCTTGTTGCTTTGCATAACCATTGTTGGAATTCCTTTCGGTCGCCAACATTTTAAATTAATGAACTTGGCTTTTACGCCATTTGGAAAATCGATTTCTTAAGTATCTTATTTACGCTTCGTTGGTCGAGATTTGCAATCTCGTCCTATGGAATTGTGGATTTGTAATCCACCATAAAACCAGTTTTTCCTTCGCTGGTCGAGATTTGCAATCTCGTCCTATTAAGTTGTGGATTTGTAATCCACTAAGAAGTAACTATACATATCAAACAGCAATCTTTCAGAAGAACATTTAACCTGAGTTAAATAGACCCGATTGTATTGAAGCACCCGATTTTTCATCGGAGCGAAAAGAAAAGCGGGACTACCGAAACCGATTAGCACTGAAACTGCTCTCCAAATTACTGGATTAATCCTATAGTTTTTGAATGTACAATAGCTTCTTCGCTATTGTTAAAAAGGCAAGCATGAACCTTTTGAGATTCTATTTTTTGCAATAACAGCCTCGTTTCAGCTTCTTTCTCTGGGCGGATATTTCTAATATAAACCGCCTCGATATTTTGCGGATATTTTTCTACAATTACAGCATAAATGGATGGGTCTTGTTGAGAATTATCGCCAAAGAAAACAAACTTTTGATTCGGAAAAACATCTAAAATTCGCATAACTCGAAGTAATTTTCCCTCATGACCAGTTTTACCTGTTTTAACTAAATCTTTCCATCGCTTCAAAGTATTCAAAAGAAAAGCACCATCTGGTAACTTATTAAATTTGAAGGTTTCGATTAAATAATCGTATAAATTCCACTCGCTACTGCTTACATAAAAAAATGGATTTGGCTGATTTTCGGAAGTATGGGAAAGCGCCAATTGCTGATAGTGGCTCGGTGCATTTGGAAAGGTTTTACGGGTGTGTGGATTTTTAATAAACAGCTCTCGCAAACGCCGACCAATTGTTGCTGAGTGTGAAATCACAACGGTATCGTCTACATCAGAAATAAAAGCATATTGCGTAATATGCGGTACATAAATTTTTCCCGTTCCAACATTTAAAACTTGATCATCTTCTGTTAGGGCTTCAATCGTGACATCGTGCCAGCCTGCAGGTACTTCTGTTTCTGCTTCCCATTCGAACTTAAAAAACCCATCGCCTTCGGTTTTATTGTAAATTGTTTGTCCTAAAAACTGCAATTTGACCTTAACAAAAGGATAGGGTTTAAGAATAAAAAGCTTTAAAAGATGAATTATATTAACAAATAAATTATTGCTGTAAACCTGGTTCGCTTTGGCCTTCCGTTTAAAAACATGACCATAAACCACCAAATTATGGGTATGGCCATAACCGTGATAAACTTTTACACTTACAGATTTATTCATTATAGTTAAAACAGAGTTTATTTAAAGTTGTTTGTGTTGTAAAATCATTAAGGTTAACCGCATGAAATTACTATTCATTATCAACCCGGCTTCGGGCAGTCACGACATTAATTTAAAGGAAGTAATTTCTACTCATTTCAGCAAAAAAGAAACTGAAATTGATTTATTTGAACTGCCGGAAGATTGCTCTTTGGAGAAGATTAAGAAACGAATTAAAGATTCTAATGCCGATCGAGTTGTTGCTGTTGGTGGAGATGGAACCTTAAAATTGGTAGCCGAATGTTTATTAAAAACGGATATACCAATCGGAATAATTCCAGCTGGTTCTGCCAATGGAATGGCAAAAGAACTGGGCATTCCAACCGATATAGAACTTGCATTGGATTTAGCCGAAAGTGGTACGCCAAAAAAGATTCATGTAACAAAGTTGAATGATGAAATCTGCATCCACTTATCAGATTTAGGCTTTAATGCTTACTTGGTTAAAAAGTTCGATACCTTGCCAGAGCGAGGAATGTGGGGTTATGCAAAAGCAACTTGGCATGCCTTATGGAATCATAAAAGAATGGAGGTAGAATTGAAATTAAAAGGTGAAACCGTTAATTCTGCGGCTGCAATGGTTGCTATTGCCAATGCAACCATGTATGGCTCTGGCTTAAAAATAAATCCAGATGGAAAGTTAGATGATGATCTTTTTGAAGTGGTTTTAGTGAAGGATTATTCCTATCTGGAAATCATAAAAATTTGGCTTACCAAATTACCTTTTAACCCCAAAAAGATTGAGATTTTTCAAACATCAGAAGTTAAAATTATATCAAAATATAAGGCTCACTTTCAGGTAGATGGCGAATATATCGGAAAGGTAAATACTGTAGAAGCGAAAATTATTAAAGATGCGATTGCAGTTATTGTTTAGCTCAATTCTTTCCGATGAATTTTGATGGTATAGTACAATCTGAAGAACTCGGCAACGAAACACAGTTTAAAAAATATCTCGAACCATATTTCTTTAAGGTTTAACAATTCGGGAAGAAGGGTTATAAAACCGATCGAAAATACCCAAACTACTAATCGAAATGGGAATTGAATGTAATAGGCAATAAAGCCAAACTTTCTAAAGAGGAACAATCCAACTGCAGAAACAAAAAGGGAAAGGAATAATGGCAAAGTTAAAACCACTCTAGCCTGTGATAAAAGTTCTTGAGGGATTTCATTTAAATGCGTAATAATTCCCCAAAAGGGCTGGGCAAGCAATACGATACTTATAACATCTAAGAGCGCAAAAATTTTAATTGTGTATCGCATTTATTTACAATATTGAGCAATGTATTTATCGGCTTTCGCACTTCCTACATTTTTAACAAAGGAAAAATCTTCGCAAGCACCCTGTTTATCGCCTTGTTTAATTTTTTTTAAACCGTCTTTAATGCGGTCATCCAAATAATCATCATCTATCCCAAGCTGGTTTTTAATGGCGATAATTTGCGCTTCCTGTCCGGGTTTTGCAAGTGTTATATTTTTATAAAAGTTGATTACCGTTTTGGTTAAGTTCTCATCGGTTTCGTAAGCTTGGATGGCTTCACGAATATCAGCATCGCTTTTTCCCTCGCAGTTATAACCCGATAACTTAAAATTAACAGGCACAATTACCGAAGTTGTGGTATCGTAACCCATTGGAACTTGCCATTTGCCACTACTTAAGCGAACTAAGCGCAAAGCTTCTTCATCCAGTTCGGTTAAAATTCCTTTGGTAACTTTTGATGAATACACTTTCCCATCCTGATCCAATTTGAAGCTGATATTTACCGTTCCCTGAATACAATTTTGCTTTGAAAAAGGAGGATAAACGGTATTGTCTCGTAAAAAATTCACGAAGCCTGCCTTACCCGTTTTAAACTGCAACTGAGCTACAGCAACTGTACAGCAAAACATTAAACATAAAAACAGTAACTTCTTCATTAAGCTAATTTACGGTTTCTAAAAAGCTTTAATGCAAAGAAAATAAAGTTTCTCGCAACGAAGAGAAGAGTTTTTAGGAATTAAAGAGAAGAGAATTAATAACATATTTAAACTTTGTGATCCTTGTGTCTTTGTGGTTAAAATCTAAATTAACCAAATGAATAATTCAAAATCAAATTCGGATCTGGGCAATTGGCTAAATATTTTTCGCGTTCGCTAAATTTACAAACACCAGGATAATCGCCTTTTAAACCTTGAAGATCTTTAATTAGCTGGAAATGTAAATGTGGTGGCCAGTATCCATTTTCTTCTTTAGCTCCAAGTTCGGCAATCTTATTTCCAGCAGGGATAAATTGACCTTCTTCTAAATTATTTAAAGATGCCAAACTCAAATGACCGTACAATACATTGAATTTGAAGCCATCGATTTCGTAAGCCAAAATTATCGTTGCACCATAATCTCCAAAGTTATTGTTATTGGCAAAACTCTGAACTGTAGCATCATAAAAAGTATAAACAGGCGTTCCAGCCGGACCCCAAATATCTACCCCTAAATGTAAGCGACGAGGTTCTTCACCAGTATCAAAGTGCGCACTTCTGGAGTAAATGGTTCTATGCTCACCATAACCTCCAATGCCATAACGAGCATTATGATCCGTGAGTTTCTGACTCACCCAAGTAGAGAACAAATCCGTATTATCCAAGATCTGATCCGTAAGCTCAGTATTCGTAGCTGTAAAATCTAATGGTAAAAGTTGATCAGAAACCACATCAAAATCAACGACTTTAAGAATTGCCGATGCGTTTGATTTTATAATTTGATCGAAAGTTTTCATTTAAGAAAGATCTTCGCCGTCCTCTTCTTTTTGTCTTGGCTCTTTAGCAATCTTTTCAAAAAGATGATCCATTTTCTCTACATACTCATTGGTATCATCAACAAAGAAAGTTAACTCAGGCACAACTCTTGCCTGATGGCGAATTCTAGCCCCTAGTTTATATCTGATTTCTCCAGTATGCGCATTAACTGTATTAATCGAAAGTGTGGTATTGGTGGTATTAAAAAAGCTTAAATAAACTTTTGCCACAGATAAATCTGGCGATACCCGAACACGCGTAATCGTTACCAGTGTATTTGGCAAAAATGCACCACCCTCACGTTGAAAAATTTGTGCCAATTCTTCCTGTATTACTCCTGCAAATTTTTGCTGACGTTTACTTTCCATAATATTTTCCTCTTCGTCATTGCGAGGCACGAAGTAATCTTAAAAGCAATCGCTTAAATTTTGGCGTTGTAAGATTGCTTCGTGCCTCGCAATGACGGTTTAACTTAACTAATATAACAAATTATTATCATAGGGATATCTCGCCGTATGGATCTCCTTAACCTTATTGTATAACAATGTTTTAAACTCTTCTATATTTTCCTTTTCTGTTGCAGAGATAAACAAAACAGGCGTTTTTCCATGACTCATCCAGCTTTTCTTAAAATCAGCCAAACTCATTTTCCCTTTCTCAAAGGCGACTAAATCATCTTCCTCAGGTGCGACATAAGCATCAATTTTATTAAAAACCAAAATCATATCCTTATCAATTGCACCAATATCTTTCAATGTTTCGTTAACAATATGAATCTGATCCTCAAAGTTTGGATGCGAAACATCAACCACGTGAATTAAAACATCTGCTTCTCTAACTTCATCTAAAGTAGATTTGAAACACTCTACCAAATGGTGAGGTAACTTGCGAATAAATCCAACCGTATCCGACAATAAAAACGGCAAATTCTCAATCACCACCTTTCTAACCGTAGTATCTAAAGTTGCAAACAACTTATTTTCAGCAAACACTTCCGATTTCGAAAGCATGTTCATAATCGTCGATTTACCAACGTTTGTGTAACCAACCAAGGCAACGCGAATTAGCTGACCACGATTTTTTCTTTGTGTTTCATTCTGTTTATCAATTAAGCGCAAACGCTCTTTTAATAACGAAATTTTGGTTAAAATAATCCGTCTATCACTTTCAATCTGCGTTTCACCTGGCCCACGCATCCCAATACCACCTTTTTGGCGTTCCAAGTGCGTCCACATACCTGTTAATCGTGGTAATAAATATTGTAATTGCGCCAATTCTACCTGCGTTTTTGCCTGTGCAGTTTGGGCTCTATTTGCAAAAATATCGAGAATTAAATTACTTCTATCCAAGATTTTCACACCGATTTCACGCTCAATGTTTCTCAGTTGAGATGGTGATAATTCATCGTCAAAAATAACCACATCAATCTCTTCGGATTTTACAAAACCCTTAATTTCTTCCAGCTTTCCTGTACCTACAAAAGTTGCACGCTCAGGCTTCAACATCTTCTGTGTGAAGTTTCTTTCCACCACACCGCCAGCTGTTTCAACCAAAAAGGCCAACTCATCTAAATATTCTTTTGTTTGCTCTTCCTTTTCGCCAGGGGTAATTACACCCACCAAAATGGCTCGCTCCTGCTGAACAGCAGTATCATATAATTTTTGTTTTCCCATGTAATTGTAGCAAACTTAGATAAAATTGCTACAATTATAGTAGCAAATAAGCAATTTTATCGTTCTCTCCTTAACCTTTAAATAACAATTAATTTTCTTAAGGAAAGATACGAATTTGCTGTTCGTAATTCCATTTACAAACCAATTCGATGCAATAAATGTTTTTTATAAATTTGAAAGTGAAAGCCAGTAGCTTTTGGCCAATACAGCCCCGCTTTTTGTTGCAAGTTTTTGTGCGATGCCATCCTAAACCTGTCGAAAGGCGCAACAAAAACTTTCCACGTCAATCGGGCTTATTGAACTTTGGAAACTGCTGTTATTCGAAGCCTGTTACTTAGCCAGCCAATAAAACCAGTATTTGGTCGGTGAGACACCAACCGATAGGAATATGGATTACAAATCCACTCTTATACTAAGTTCGAGATGCGCTATGCTTAACATCTCGAACAGCGATGTTCCATAAATTGCTTCGGTCGTTGAAATACCAACCGATAGAACAAGCGCTTTAACATTGCTTCGTGCCTCTCAAGTACTAAAGCCTAAATTATCCGTGCATTCAGTGTTTCCGTGGCAAAAATTTATGACTACATCTCTGCTACAAATTCCTTTATCGCTTCACCCGGATTCTCTGTTTTCATAAAATTTTCTCCAATTAAAAATCCATTAAACCCCGCGGTTTTCAAATCTTTAATAATAGCCGGATCACTAATCGCACTTTCAGAGATCTTCAAAAACTCATTCGGAATCTTATTTACCAAATCAAAAGAAGTTTGAATGTTAACCGTAAAATCTCCAAGGTTTCTATTATTTACACCAATAGCATCCAAATTCGGGGAAATGCTTCTTTCAAGCTCTTCCAAATTATGAACTTCTAACAGTACATTTAAACCTAAATCATGGGCAAATTTTCCGAAATCATGAATTTGTTTTGGAGTCAAAATGGAAGCGATTAATAAAATAATATCAGCGCCCCAAGCTTTTGCTTCCAAAATCTGATATTCATCAATCATGAAATCTTTTCTCAAAATCGGAATATTATTTACCGCTCGTGCCGAAAGAATATCAGCCATTTTACCACCAAAGAAATCCACATCAGTTAAAACCGAAAGCGCCGAAGCGCCAGCATTGTTGTAAGCTTGTGTTACTTCAGCAACACCAGCAACGCCATTAATTAAGCCCTTAGAAGGCGAACGGCGCTTGAACTCCGCAATAATTCCAGTCCGATCTTCAGCCAGTAAAAATTCCTTGAAAGAGTAAGGCGTACGTTTAAAATATTCAGCCTTTTCTAAATCCTGTATAGAAACCAGTCGCTTTGCATCGGCAACTTCTTCTTTTTTTCGTAATACGATTTTATCTAAAATATTCATATTCATATATTGCCGTCATTGCGAGGCACGAAGCAATCTAACTCACAAATGAGATTGCTTCGTGCCTCGCAATGACGAAATTCCTTAAGTCGTCAACCAATTCTCCATCATCTGTTTCCCATACTCCGTAAGCACACTTTCTGGATGAAATTGAACACCGCGAACATCCAAACTTTCGTGTCTAAGTGCCATAATCTCACTTTTATGATCTCTGGCTGTGATTTTTAAACAAGCTGGAAAATTCTCTTTACTCACCACCCAACTGTGATACCTACCTACATTTATCGTTTGCGGGCATTCCCAAAATAAAGGTTCATCACCATCTACAACGGTTACTGGCGTAGCAATCCCATGCATGGGTCGGCCGAGGTTTAAAAGTGTACCACCGAAAGCCTCAGCAATGGCCTGCTGACCTAAACACACGCCAAAAATACTTTTTGTAGGCGCATAAGTTTTAATTACATCCAATAATAACCCAGCTTCTTCCGGAATCCCAGGGCCAGGAGAAAGCAAAATCTTATCGAACTTTTCTACATCAGCCAAGTCGAATTTATCGTTTCTCCAAACTACAGCTTCATAACCAACTTCGTTTATTAAGTGAACTAAATTGTAAGTAAAACTGTCGTAGTTATCAATTACTAAAACTGTTTTTTTATCTATATTTTCCATTGTAATTTCTTCTTTAATTTACACATCATCCGTTGCACATTTCCCCTCTTCCATTAAATGCCTTCTGCCATTACAATTGCTTTACGCAAGGCGGCAATTTTATTATTTACTTCCTGCATTTCAGTTTCGGGAACAGAATCTGCAACGATGCCTGCACCAGCACGATAATGCAATTCGTTGTTTTTGCTCATGAAAGTTCTGATCATAATCGCATGATTAAAATCTTCATTAAAGCCCATAAAACCAATTGCTCCTGCATAAAAATTACGACCAAGCTTTTCATTTTCATCAATTAACTGCATGGCTTTATATTTTGGCGCACCACTTAAAGTTCCGGCTGGATAAGTATCTGCAACCACTTTAAACGCAGTAACATCTTCCTGTAACTGCCCGCTAACTTTGCTTACCAAATGAATTAAATGCGAATAATATTGAACCTCTTTAAAAGACTTCACTTCTACCCGATTGCAATGTCTGCTTAAATCATTCCGAGCCAAATCGACTAACATTACGTGTTCGGCACTTTCTTTCGGATCTTGCTCTAATTTTTTTGCCTGTTCAGCATCTTCAATATCGTTTCCACTGCGTTTAAATGTGCCTGCAATTGGAAAAATATTAGCTGTATTATTTTTTATAGTAATCTGTGCTTCTGGCGATGAACCAAAAAGTTTAAAATTTCCGTAATCAAAATAGAACAGATACGGAGAAGGATTTATCGATCTTAAGCAACGATAAACATTAAATTCATCGCCAGAAAAAGCTTGTTTATATGCTCTTGAAGGAACAATTTGGAAAATATCACCTCTATAAATATGCTTTTGAAGTTTTTCTACTAAAGTCATAAAACCTTGATCTGTTAAGTTTGATGACTCTTCTCCACGAAGTTGAAACTTATATTCAGGATAGTTTTTGTTCTGAATTAGGTATTCCATTTTTTCCAAGCCACCCTCTTCTTCGCCTTCGAAAGTATTTTTGAACAAGGTAATTTCATTCTTAAAATGATCTATCGCAATTAAATAACGATACAAATGATATTGCATTTCTGGAATTTCCTCTCCTTCAGGAGTTTCAGAAGTAAATTTAATATCCTCAAAATGTTGTACTGCATTCCAAGTAAAATATCCGAATAAACCGCTAGAGATAAACTTAATCTCTGGGAATTCGGTTTCTTTAAATTTATCCTTAAAGGCAGTAATCTCCTCGGTTAAATTTTCGCTTTCTTTAATCTCTACAGAACCATCAGGAAAATAAGTTTCCAATCTTGTTCCCTTCAAAATAATGCCTGCAACTGGATCTGCACAAACAAAGCTCATGGAATTTTCACGACTGTGATAATCAGAACTTTCCAATAAGATACTATTTGGATATACATCGCGTAAGCGCAAGTAAATGCTTACAGGAGTTGTGGTATCGGCAAGTAATTTTTTATACGTTGTATTTATTTTAAACATTTTTTTATCGTCATTGCGAGGAGGCACGACGAAGCAATCTCCTCTTTTGTAAAACTATTTTTAAATAAAAAGCCCTGCGTGTGGTTCTACGCAGGGCTTTAATGGTTCAATTAGGTTTAGGTTGATAAACTATATTTTTCTCATACGCAGCCTGCGCAATCCGTTTTCGAATTACTTTGCCAAAGCCATGTGTGTATATTGCTGATCATGAGCGACAAAAATATAAAGAATTTTGAAAAACCGAAATATTTAAAGAAATAGTTTTGCTAAAATTATTTAGTCATACCAAAAAAAGATCTTCCTGGTACATCTTTAACCATAAGCAAAATGGTTACAATAATTAAAATTAAGGCCAAGCCAAAGAAAACTGAAATCGTTCGGTGCTTTGCAATAGACTCTGTTAATTTTTTTGATTTAGAATTTCCGATGGTGATTAAAACGATTGCAATAATCATCATACTAATGTGTTCCATTTTCCAATAGCGCCCAACAGCGTTGCTGCTATCTACTTTATACCAATCTCCTGCAAAATACAATACCAATCCAATTAATAATTGAATGTGTGCGCTAATCAATGTAAATACATTCAGCTTTCTATCCCCTTCGGTGTAAGCTTTATTACCCAACCAACCCGATAAAGCTTTAATAACAGCGATAACCAACAGAGCAAAAACGATATAGCGCCAACCTGAGTGTGCACTTTTTAAAATTTGATACATAATATGATATTTTGTTGTTTCAAAAGTAATCATTAATTGTAAAAAATAGGTTATCAAGCAATATCAACGCTTATTTATATTAGTTTTAAACAAATTAAACCCCTAAACAAGTTATGAAGAAAATTTTACTCGCCATTGTGCTGGTATTTTCTACTACAATTCTGTTTGCACAACAATCTACATTTCCTGTAAATGGTTCTTTTGATACAAGACCAGGAATGTACGCATTTACAAATGCAACAATTGTAGTAAATGCCAACCAAACCTTAACAAATGCCACACTTTTAATAAAAGGACAAACTATCCAAGCTGTTGGCGCCGGTTTAGCCGTACCAAAAGGCTACGTTATTATTGATTTAAAAGGAAAATTCGTTTATCCATCTCTGGTTGATGCTTTTACAAGCTATGGCTTACCAGAAGCTGCAACACCAGTTCGCGGTTTTGGAGGCGGTGGCGGTGGAGGTACGCGTCAATCTATTTTTGTATCTACCAAAAAAGGTGCATTTGGCTGGAACGAAGCCATTAGACCAGAAACGCAGGTAAAAACTATCTTTTCTGTAGATAGCAAAAAAGCCGATGAACTTCGTAAAGTTGGTTTCGGAAGTGTTAACGTAATTAATCGTGATGGAATTGCTCGTGGAACTTCTGCGGCAGTAACCCTGAACGAAGGATCGGATAATAATGTGTTTTTGAAAGATCAAACCGCAGCAAACTATTCATTTAACAAAGGAACTTCATCAAACGATTATCCAACTTCACTTATGGGGTCCATCGCTTTGCTCCGTCAAACTTATTACGACTCGCAATGGTATGGCAAACAGAAAGATGAATATAATATCTCGTTGGATGAATTTGGAAAACAGCAAGATTTACCTCAAATTTTTGAGGTTGATGGTTGGCAGAGTGTTCTTCGTGCAGATAAAGTTGGAAAAGAATTTGGCAAAAAATACATTATCAAATCTGCTGGAGATGAATATCAACGTATTAACGAAGTTAAAGCGACCGGTGCAACTTTAATTATTCCATTGGCTTTTCCAAAAGCTTATGATGTGGAAGATCCGGCAGAAGCCAGAAATGTAAGCTTACCCCAAATGAAAGGCTGGGAAATGGCTCCAACAAATGCTTCAGCTTTAGAAAAAGCAGGAATCAAGTTTGCTTTAACGGCATTTGGTTTAGAAAACAGTCGCGATTTTTGGGCAAATATCCGCACCGCGATAGAAAATGGCTTAACCGAAAAACAAGCTTTACAATCTGTAACTGAGATTCCTGCTTCGATTTTAGGCATTAGCGATAAAGTTGGTTCAATTGAGAAGGGCAAAGTAGCCAACTTCTTAATTTCATCTGATAACCTATTTAAAAACGGAAATATCATTTTCGAAAACTGGGTTCAGGGCAAGCGCTATATAGTTAACAAAATGGATGTTAGCGATGTACGTGGCACTTACAACTTAAATGTTGATGGCGTTGGTGCTTTAACTTTAAAAATCACAGGAACATCTGGCGGCTCTATTGCGGCAATCGAAAGAATTGGTGTAGATAGCGTTAAAACAACCGCAACATTTAGCAGAAATGGCGATTGGGTAAGCATCAATTTTAATTTGAAGAAAAATCCAAAAGGCGATGTTCGTTTAAGTGGTTATTTAACTTCTGCTAATCCGTTAACTTTTAAGGGCGAATCTGCACTTTCTGATGGAACAATTGGAAAATTCACAGCGACATATAAAGAGCCGGCGAAAGAAATGCCCAAGCGTGATGAGCCTAAACCAAGTT
Organism: Pedobacter fastidiosus; assembly: GCF_014306625.1. Taxonomy (GTDB): domain Bacteria; phylum Bacteroidota; class Bacteroidia; order Sphingobacteriales; family Sphingobacteriaceae; genus Pedobacter; species Pedobacter fastidiosus. The sequence goes on along the minus strand of NZ_JACRYL010000009.1, from coordinate 85,502 downwards.
TAGCAGTAGGACCGGTTATTTATCCTTTTACCGCTTTTGGTACCGCTGAATTGCCAAAACAGGAAACTGTTTTAATTAAAAACGGCACCATCTGGACAAATGAAAAAGACGGAATTTTACAGAATGCCGATATCCTTTTAGAAAATGGAAAAATCAAAGCTATTGGGAAAAATTTATCGGCGGGCAGCGCTAAAGTAATTGATGCTACAGGCAAACACGTTACTACAGGAATTATTGATGAGCATTCGCACATTGCAGCAAATGGAATTAACGAAGGCGCACAATCTGTTTCTTCTGAGGTTCGCATGGGCGATATCATCAATCCTGAAGATGTAAATATTTATCGCCAGTTGGCTGGTGGGGTAACCACTTCTCAAATTTTACATGGCTCGGCAAATCCAATCGGCGGACAATCGCAATTAATAAAATTACGTTGGGGTAAATCTGCAGAAGAATTAAAATTTGCAGGTGCAGATGGTTTCATCAAATTTGCTTTAGGCGAAAACGTTAAACAAAGTAATTTCGGAAATGGAGCTCGTTTTCCTGTTACCCGTATGGGTGTTGAACAAACTTATGTAGATGAGTTTACGCGTGCAAAGGAATACGAAAAAGCAATGGCTGTTAAAGGAAATTCTGTCCGTAGAGATTTAGAATTGGATGCAATTGTAGAAATCCTTAACAACAAAAGATTCATCACCTGCCACTCTTATGTGCAGAGCGAAATCAATATGTTAATTCATGTTGCAGATAGTCTTGGCTTTAAAATAAATACGTTTACACACATTTTAGAAGGTTATAAAGTTGCCGATAAAATGAAAGCGCATAATATTGCAGGCTCTACTTTCTCAGATTGGTGGGCTTATAAAAACGAAGTTGCTGAAGCAATTCCGTACAATGGAAAAATTATGCACAACGTAGGGATTACAACTGCGTTTAACTCTGATGATGCTGAAATGGCTCGCCACTTAAATCAAGAAGCTGGGAAATCTATACTTTATGGAAATGTTCCAGAAGAAGAAGCCCTAAAATTGGTTACTTTAAATCCGGCTAAAATGCTTCATATTGATGGAAAAGTTGGCAGCTTAAAAGTTGGCAAAGATGCTGATGTTGTAATCTGGTCGGCTAATCCATTATCTATTTATGCAAAAGCAGAAAAAACTTTTGTAGATGGAGTTGCCTATTGGGATATTGAAAGAGATGCTCAAGTAATGAAAGCACAACAAGTAGAAAAAGCACGATTGATTCAAAAAATGTTAGATAGCAAAAGTAAAGGCAGTCGCACACAACGCCCAATGGGAGATGCGCCGCGTTTATTCAATTGCGAAACTTTAGACAATTATTCAGCAGAATTAACCGAAAAAGAACATGCACACTAACATGAAAAATTACCTATTCAGTCTGGCTTTATCGGCATCTAGCCTGATGTGTTTTGCACAAGCAAACATATCGCCAGCACCAAAACAAAGCAAAACCATTGCCATTACTGGCGCAACGATACATATTGGAAACGGAACTGTAATCGAAAATGGAACCATTCTTTTTGGAAACGGAAAAATTATTTCGGTAAGAGCCGATGGACAAGTGCCACAAGATGATGTAGTAAAAATTAATGCTTCAGGAAAACACATCTACCCAGGTTTTATTGCCTCTACAACCAATTTAGGTTTGGTAGAAATTGAAGCTGTAAAAGCAACATTGGATTTTCAGGAAATTGGAGATTTCAATTCGCACATCCGTTCTATTGTTGCTTACAATACCGATTCTAAAGTACCTGCTACTTTAAGAAGCAATGGTGTTTTAATGGCTCAGCCAACCCCACAAGGCGGAACAGTTTCTGGGAGTTCTTCGGTTGTGCAGTTAGATGCATGGAATTGGGAAGATGCCGCTTTAAGAAAAGATGATGCAATGCACATGACTTGGCCCGTTACCCCACGTTTTAGAGGTGGTTTTGGAGGTTTCGGAAGAGCCCAAACTTCGCCAGAATTATTAGCAGAACGTACTCAAGCCGCAATTGCGCAGTTAACAGCTTTCTTTGCTGAGGCAAAAGCTTATTCGGAGATGGGAAAACCCGAAGTAATCAATACTCGTTTTGAAGCCATGAAAAGGGTTTTCTCTGGTGATGAAAAATTGTTTATCGCAGCAGAAAGTCAGAAGGATATTGTTGCGGCTGTAAACTTTGGCAAAAAGTTTGGTATTACGCCAGTAATTACTGGTGCAGATGAAGCTTATCTTATAATCGAATTCTTAAAAGAAAACAACATCACGCTAGTAGTAAAACAGCCTCATGCTTTACCAAATAATATTGATGATGATGTAAACATGCCGTATAAAAACGCTGCTGTTTTAGCGAATGCTGGTTTAAATGTGGTTTTAAGTATCGATGGTTATTGGCAACAACGCAACCTTCCGTTTATGGCAGGTACCGTTACCGCTTGGGGCTTAGATAAAGAAAAAGCACTTTCTACCATTACCTTAAACGCAGCCAAAGCGATGGGAATTGATAAAACTACTGGCAGTATTGAAGTAGGGAAAGATGCTACGTTCTTTATTTCTGCCGGAGATGCTTTGGATATGAGAACAAACAAAGTTGAGCAGGCTTTTATTCAAGGAAGAGACATCAACTTGGATAATTTGCACAAGCAACTAGACAAAAAATTCAGCGACAAATACACCGCTGAAAAAAAATAAGTTAACACCACCTTAACATGAAACGGCCAATATTAGTTTATTGGCCGTTTTTTATTTTAACATCAGCTCAAAAACCTACAAATTGTAAACCTTTTCATAATATAAAGTCAAATTTCAGTTAACACTACAACAACATCTTTGCGGTCAGATAACAAATCAAAAAACTGATCATGATGAAAAATTTACTAGTCGCATTATTGCTCTTGTTTTGCTTTGCCAATAACTCGGTATTTGCACAAACAACTCAAGCATCCATATCCGGAACAGTAACGGATGAAGCTAAGAAACCTGTTCCTGGGGTTTCGGTTCAAATTAGAAATGAATCCACTGGCTTTACAACAAAAACTTCAACCAATTCAAACGGAGAATATATTTTTAAAGAACTTCCGTTGGGCGGACCTTACACTGTAAAAGCAGCGTACATTGGTTTCGGAGAGCAAACCCGTACGGGTTTCATGCTAAACCAAGGCGATGTTGTAAAAGTGAGCATCAAAATGCAAGAGGCTTCTCAAAGTTTAGATGCAGTACAAGTTACAGGTTCATCTTTAAAAAACAAGGTGAAAAACTTTGGAGCATCAACAGAGATTTCGGCAAAAACCATGACTCAACTTCCTGTAAACGGACGTAACTTCTCTAACTTAATGGATTTATCTCCATTAAGTCGCGGTGGTGGTATTTCTGGCCAGCTAGGTTCTTCTACAAATTATACTATTGATGGTATGGGTGCTAAAAACCCTACCTCTTCTGGTTCTACCACCAGCCGTAGCGGTGCGCCGTATTCTATTTCTATGGAAGCTGTTCGCGAGTTTAAGGTAATTACCAACCAATATGATGTAACTTATGGTAGAGCAGGTGGCGGTACCGTGAGTGCCGTTACCAAATCTGGCACAAACACTTTAAGCGGAAGTGCTTTTACCTACGGAAGAGCCGATTGGTTATCTTCTCCTTACGATATTAGAGGCATAAAACGCGATAATGACTTCTCTACATATCAATATGGCTTTACTTTAGGCGGTCCAATCATCAAAGATAAGTTACACTATTTTGTAGGATGGGATCATCAAAGAGATGCTCGTCCGTTGATTATTGCTGATGTTAACGGCGCTGCTGATGAGGCAAGATTCAGAATTACAAATAGCACTTTAGAACAATTTTTAGGAATAGCACGTACAAAATACGGTGTAGCCAATACGAAACAATATGGCACATTCGATAAAAAGCGTGGAACTGATGCCGCATTTGCCCGTTTAGATTGGCAGATTGATGATAAAAACTTATTAACTATCCGTGATAACTATACCAACGATAGAAATCCATTGGGCTTAGCTGATAATACGGCAATCAATTTCTTCGAAAGTTATGGTAACGATAAAAACGTTGATAACAATTTATTGGCAACCTTGCGTTCAACCATCAGCAGCAAGGTTACAAACGAATTAAAAGTACAGCATTTATATACTTTCCAGGCGAGCACACAAAATGATGAATTAACTGGTGCCATTCCAAGAGCACAAGTTGGTAATATTGTTTCAAAACTTGCTGATGGTTCGAGCATTGCTACTGCCATTCAAATTGGTGGTCACCGTTTCGGCCAAGAAGGTTTTACCAATAACGTAATTCAATTGGTAGATAACTTTTATTACAATACCGATAAGGTGAAATACACTTTTGGTGCCGATTTACAGTACACCCATGCAAAATCTCTTTATGGAAGTGAAGTAAACGGTCGTTTTGAATACAGCAGCAGTAATGGCGGAGCAACATCGGCAATACAGAATTTCGAGAACCTAGCACCAAACAGATACTATCGCGAAGTACCGTTATTAGCAGATCCAACAGTTAAAGCCGCCATTTGGAATACTGCAATTTATGGACAGATGCAAACCAAATTAGCTAAAGGATTAGACTTTATTGGTGGTGTTCGTGTGGATTACAGCGCTTATCCAAAATCACCATTAAACCAAAAATTATTTGATGCGATTGGCATCAGAACAGATCATAAATTAAAACAGTTTTTGGTGCAACCGAGAATTCAATTTGATTGGGACATCAACGAAAATAGAACTGATTTTGTTCGTTTAGGCGCTGGTATTTTCGGATCGGATGTAAACAATTATGTTACTATTAACAACTTAACTTTTGATGGCAAGCATTTAGCTACCGTAGATGTTTTCGGTCCAGATGTTCCAACACCAAATTTTATTGGTTATAGAAATGGTTCTGCTCAAGCACCAAGCTTAACTGCCTTGCAAGTTCCAACCATTAATACTTATGCAGAGGATGCTAAAATTCCAGTAGTTTATAAAGCCAATTTATCATATAGTAAATTAATTACCGATAAATTTAAGGTTGGGCTAACAGGCTATGCTACTTTAGGTCGCAACAACTATATGTATGTGGATAGAAACATGGCGGCCAATCCATTTTTCACTTTGCCTAATGAGGGAAATCGTGGTGTTTTTGTGCCAACCACTAGCATTGCAGCAGGCAACGGTGTTGCCGATTGGAAAGGTGGTCGTTTAACGAATCAATTTGGACGTGTGTTAGAATTAAATAGTCAAGGTAAGGTTAATCAATTCGCTGTGGTGTTAGACGCAACTTGGAACTATTTCAGAGATGGAGAAATTTCTGCAAGTTATACCTACAACGATACAAAAGACAATACTTCTTACAATGGTAATGTGGCTAACTCTGCAACTTTATCACTTCCAGTTAAAGATGATCCTAGAGATTTAAGCAAAATGTCTTACTCAGATAATCAGTTCCGTACCAAAGTGGTTATTTACGGAACGTTACCAACTTTCTACGGCATTACTGTTGGCGTACGCTACTCAGGAATTGGTGGCACTCGTTACAGCTTATTGGCTGGCGGAAACATCAATGGCGATTTTGTTGCAACGAACGATTTAGCTTATGTTTTCGATAGAAACAACACAAGTGTTCCAGCAAACATTCGTACTGGTTTACAAACGTTGTTGGATAATCCAGATGCGAGCCAAAGTTTAAAAGACTATATCAATAAATATTCTGGTCAAATAGCGGAACGTAACGGTGGTATTAATGATTTCTTCGGAATTGTTGATTTAAGAATCAGCAAGAAATTCAAAATCTATAAATCACATAACTTCGAGCTTTCTGGAGATATCTTCAACCTTGGCAACTTGCTAAACAAGAAATGGGGTGTTAACGAAACCATGGGTAACCAAGCTTTATATGCAGTTTCAGCGTTTGATGCCACAAACAGAGCTTACACATATCGTGTAAATAATACGGGTGTGGTTACGCCATCGGGTAATCCTTGGCAAATGCAAATTGGCTTACGCTACGGATTTTAAACCCTCAGCTAGTATCTTAGCTTAAAGTCATAAAAAAAGGGAATGGATTTATATCCGTTCCCTTTTTTTATGTTTGTAAAACAAACAACAAAACTTTAATGAACGTATTAATTAATTACCTGAAGGGGCACAAATGGATTGTGGCTTTAGCTCTACTTCTTGCAGGCATAAATATTGGCTTTTCTTTGATGGATCCTTATTTTACAGGGCGAATCCTAGATTTGTACATCAATAAACGAAGTGCCTTTACCAATAAAAGCGCATACATTTGGGGTGCTTTAGGCTTTATTGGCTTAGCTATTGGCGCTGCAATGATTTCGAGGATTGCAAAGAACTTTCAAGATTATTTTACCAGTGTAATTGTACAAAAAGTTGGCGCAAAAATGTATGCAGATGGCTTACAGCACTCCCTAAAACTTCCTTATCAGGTATTCGAAGATCAACGCAGTGGCGAAACTTTAGGTATTTTACAAAAAGTGAGATTGGATTCTGAAAAGTTCATCACCTCCTTTATCAGTGTACTTTTTGTAAGCCTAATTGGGATGGTTTTTGTAATCGTTTATTCGGTTTCCATTAGCTACAAAGTAACGCTTGTTTATTTCGCCGCCATTCCGATTATTAGTTTTGTAAGCTGGTTTTTAAGTCGAAAAATCAAAACCATTCAGCGTTCCATTGTTGGCGAAACTACTGCTTTGGCAGGTTCTACAACAGAATCGTTAAGAAACATAGAATTGGTAAAAAGCTTAGGTTTGGCCGATCAGGAGATTGAAAGATTAAACAAAACCACATACAAAATTTTAGGTTTAGAACTTAAAAAAGTAAAATATGTTCGAAGCATGAGTTTCGTTCAGGGTACTACCGTAAACTTGGTAAGAAGCTCGATGATTGTTGTGCTTTTACTTTTAATTTTCGACAATACGATTTCACCAGGACAATACTTCTCTTTCTTATTTTATTCGTTCTTCCTTTTTGGTCCACTTCAAGAGCTTGGAAATGTAATCTTAGCTTGGAGAGAAGCAGAAGTTTCTTTAGGCAACTTTAAAAAGATTTTAAGCACACCGATTGATAAAAAACCAGCCAATCCCATCTCGATTAAAAAAATCAAAGAACTTGCCTTTAAATCGGTAAGCTTTAAACACCTAACTGCAAATAGAAATGCGTTAGAAAACATTTCATTCGATACCCACAACGGACAAACCATTGCCTTTGTAGGCCCGTCTGGATCTGGAAAATCTACATTGGTTAAACTTTTGGTTGGATTATACCCAGCAAAAGATGGAGAAATTTTATACAACGGAACCTCAAGTAACGATATCGATTTGGATGCTTTACGCGAAAAAATTGGCTTCGTAACTCAAGATACACAGCTCTTTTCTGGTACGATAAGAGAAAATCTTTTGTTCGTTAATCCAAACGCAACAGATGAAGAATGTTATAAAGTTTTAAATCAAGCTGCTTGTCAAACTTTATTGGCCAGAGCAGATAAAGGCCTAGATTCTTTAATTGGAGAAGGTGGTGTAAAAGTTTCTGGCGGAGAAAAACAACGCTTATCCATCGCTAGGGCATTATTGCGTCAGCCAGATATTTTGGTTTTTGATGAAGCAACTTCTTCATTGGATTCGATTACCGAAGAAGAAATTACAAAAACCATTCGTTCGGTTTCAGATTTAACAGATCATATTACGATCTTGATTGCCCACCGACTATCCACCATAAAACACGCCGACACCATTTACGTTTTAGAAAAAGGACACATCATTGAGCAAGGTTCGCATGAGGGATTAATTGCACAAAATGGTTTATATCAAGCGATGTGGCGCCAACAAATCGGCGAAAGAATTGTTGAAGCTTAAACAAAAAGCTTCATCATGTTATTAGCACAAGTAGAAAGTAATCAAATCGCGATCATCATTATCATTGCAGCCATCCTTTGGTTAGCCCTCATTTTAGTCGCATTATTTCATATATCGAGAAACTCATCAATGGGTTTCTCGGTAAAAGTTCTATGGTTTATCATCATCCTTTTCGCCCCCTTTTTAGGATCGATCGTCTATCTGATTTGGGGTAAGAACAAGAAGTTTTAAATCTTTTCTATGATTAATTAGCTTCGAATAAATCAAAGATTTGGAAAGCAATGGTAGAAATTCTTCGGCTTGTTTCTGTCCCGCTGTACCTTCAAGCGCTATGAAAAATAGCGGCTTTGCGTAACATCGGGTTTAGCTTGCAGGGCAATTCGCCTTTTTTAAAGTTGGTTCAGCGATAGGAAAAAAGAATTTTGCGAATTAATAAGTCATAACTCTAATACGATCATGATCCTAAATAAATTCAGGATTTTCTTTATGCTATTTTATTGCCGTCCTTCCCACGCAGGTTGGAATCTTAATGCGTTTAAAAGAGGTTCTGCATTAAGATACACTACTAAGTTGGGTATCACGAGTGCATAGAAAAAAGGAATTAGAGCATAACCATAAATTTTTTGCTCACACTAAGCTACTTTCGTAGTTTGCTCATTAATATCCTTTAAACTCAATTTAGTAAGCGATTTTGTTTTAAACCAGGTTAGCCCAGCAATGGCAATCGTCATACTTCCACCAAAAACTACCGCAGGAACAAGCCTCATATATTTTGCGGTTAAACCCGATTCGAACTCGCCAATTTCGTTTGATGAACCAATAAACATGCTATTAACAGCAGAAACTCGTCCACGCATTTCATCTGGCGTTAACAACTGCATAATGGTTTGGCGGATAATTACGCTTACACTGTCAAAAGACCCCTCTAAGAATAAAAAGAATAAGGTTAAATAGAAATTCCTGGATAAACCATAACAGATAATGCTTAAACCGAAGCCTGTTACCGCAATTAACAAGTTTCGCCAAGGTTTACCCATTGGAGAGAAACGCGTCATTGCCAACATGGTAATTACAGCCCCAGCAGATGCTGCGCCACGCATCATGCCCAAACCAAATGAACCCATGTGAAAAACATCTTTTGCAAAAATTGGCAATAGCGCTACTGCTCCACCAAAAAATACCGAGAATAAATCTAAGCTCATGGCCCAAACCATCATTTTGGTTTTGAACACAAAACTGATTCCTTCTTTTAAACTATGGAATATATTTTCTTTCGGAACATAAGTTGAGGGATGCTTTTTAAGGGTAAATATGCAAATTAGCGAGATTGAAACTAACACTACAATTACACTATATGCGGCTGTAATTCCCCATAACCAATTTATTAAGCCACCCAATAAAGGACCAATAATTGTTGCCAATTGCCAAGTGCTGCTGCTCCATGTACTGGAATTCGGATATAATTCTTTAGGGATAATTTTGGCCATCAACGAAAATGTTGCTGGTCCGAAAAAGCCTCTCGCTATGCCAATACAGAAAACCAAACCATACATAATAAGCACGATCAAGTCTTCTTTTAGATGCAAGAATTTACTGGTAATAATGAGCATGAGTACTGATGCCAACCACACTCCAGAAAAAATCTTGATTAGCAATCCTCTCTTTTCACTTTTATCGGCAACATAACCACCGTAAAGTGCAATTCCTATCGCCGGAATGGCTTCGCATAAACCTACTAAACCGAGCTTTAAAGCGTCGTGGGTTAAATCGTAAATGTGGTAACCTATAACTACCGCTTGCATTTGATATGCAAGTGTAAAGAAGAAACGCATACCTAAAAACGATCTAAATTCTTTAAACCTTAAGGCGGCGAATGGATCTGGTTTTTCTACTATTGGATTGGGGTCGGAGTCTGCCACTAAAAAATATTTTGATGCTGCAAAATTACACTTTGAAAGGGAAATATTTCTATCGTTTTAAATTAAGAGCTCAAACCTTACAGATAAATGATTTTAAGAAATCTTATCGAAAGAAATTCCTCGTTCCAACTTTTTAAGATAAGCTTTCAACAAGGCATTTTCAGGTTTCTCTAATTGCATATCATCTTCTAAAAGTTTAATTACTGTATTTCTAGCTTCTTGTAAAATCACTTGATCGGTTGCTAAATCCGCTAATTTTAAATCTAAAACACCACTTTGCTGGGTTCCTGTAATATCTCCAGGCCCACGAAGTTGCAAATCGATTTCCGAAATCTCAAATCCGTTATTTGTTCTCACCATCGTTTCCAATCGAACCTTACCTTCTTTGCTAAGCTTATTTCCGCTCATTAAAATACAGAATGATTGCTCGGCTCCTCTCCCTACTCTCCCACGCAATTGATGCAGTTGGGAAAGACCAAATCGTTCCGCATTTTCGATCACCATTACCGAAGCATTAGGCACATTTACACCAACCTCTATTACCGTAGTCGCCACCATAATCTGGCTTTTACCATTAATAAATTGTTGCATCTCAAATTGCTTATCGGCATTTGGCATTTGGCCATGTACAATACTCATTTGATAATCTGGCCGAGGAAATTGATAACTCATTTGTTCTATTCCAGCTTCGAGATGAAGAAGATCCAACTTTTCACTTTCTTTTATTAAAGGATAAACAACATAAACCTGCCTACCCTTTGCAATTTCCTGTTTCATAAAGCCGAACATCCGCATCCGCTGACCTTCAAAAAGATGTTTGGTTTCTATGGGTTTTCTGCCAGCCGGCAATTCATCAATTACAGAAACATCTAAATCACCGTATAAGGTCATGGCTAAAGTTCTTGGAATCGGGGTGGCCGTCATAACTAAAATATGTGGTGGAACTAAACTCTTTCGCCAAAGCTTTGCCCGTTGCTCTACCCCGAAACGATGTTGCTCATCTATAACCACCAAACCCAAATTCTTAAACTGAACTTTATCTTCTATCAAAGCATGGGTACCAATTAAGATATCGATTTCGCCACTTTCCAACTGCTGATGCAGGATGGTTCTTTCTTTTTTCTTACTGTTTCCGGTGAGGATGGCAACTTTAACCAAATCATCAGTAACCAGATCGGTAATGGAAGCATAATGCTGGCGGGCCAAAATCTCTGTAGGTGCCATCATACAAGCTTGGTAGCCGTTATCATTTGCCAAAAGCATACTCATTAAAGCAACAGCCGTTTTACCGCTTCCTACGTCGCCCTGAACAAGCCGATTCATTTGAACCCCTCTTTGCGTATCTATGCGGATTTCCTTAACAACCCGCTTTTGGGCATTGGTAAGTTCGAAAGGTAAAAATTCTTTGTAAAACCTGTTAACTTTCTCTCCCACTTTTTCAAAAGTAACCCCCTTAAACTTCAATGCCCTAAGGTGTTTATTATTTAAAAGCTGAAGCTGAATGAAAAATAATTCCTCGAACTTTAATCTACGTTCTGCATCATTTAAATCTTGCTGATTTTTGGGAAAATGAATATTCAGCAAAGCCATTTTTTTATTTGGCAACTGATATTTATCTAAAATATATTGAGGCAAATTTTCTGGAACCTGAGGAATTACCTGATCTAATAATCCCGCAATTAACCGTTGTAATCCTTTCGAATCGAGATTAAATTTCTTTAACTTCTCTGTCGAATTATAAACGGGTTGTAAAGTTAAATTTCCTCTTCCAGTAGGTTTGTTTTGATACAATTCCATCTCTGGATGAGAAATACTGAATGTTCCGTTAAAAAGGTTCGGCTTTCCGAAAGCTACATAAGCCACCCCAACTGTTATATTATCGTCAACCCACTTTAAACTTTGAAACCAAACCAATTCCATTAAACCTGTTTCATCTTTAAAAACAGCTACAATTCTTTTGGTTCGTTTTTCGCCAATTACTTTTTTACTAATTACGCGACCAATAATCTGGATGTATTGAGAATCTGGATTGATTTGATTGATTTTGAAATACTTCGTTCTATCAATATACCGAAATGGATAGTGAGAGAGCAGATCCTGATAAGTAAAAATGCCAAGGTCCTTTTTTAAAACGTCGGCACGAGTTGGCCCAACGCCTTTTATAAACTCAACAGGTGTATCTAAAATCGAGTTAAACACAATCTTTACTGCTTTTTGTAAACAACACTTTTTATCAATTGCGCATTAAAAATAACAATCGAAAGCAACAAAAGTAAATAGGCAAAGATTTGGTGCATATCGATTTTCTCTTTAAAGTATAAAAATGCGACTGCAAAAGCAACTATTGGGTTTAAATAAATTAAAATCCCCAATGCTGATGAAGGCATCCCCAAGAGCGCATAAGAATTTAAAAATAAGGGAATTATGGTAAACACTATCGCAATAAGAAAAATATGCGACCAGAAAAAACCATTAACAGGGAAAGGATTTGAGCTAATTAAATACATCGGCAACATGATTAAACCCGATAAAATTAACTGCAAACCTAGGAAGTTAAATTTATCTACATCTTTAATCACTTTTAAAACAATAACATACGAAGCATAGAATGATGCAATTACAACTGCCCAAATCACTTCGCGAAATGAGCCTGTTGCCAACAATACTATACTCACTAGGGCAATTATCATTGCGATAATTTTTGCCTTGGTAAGTTTTTCCTTTAAGATAAGGAAACCGCACAAGGCCGTAAGTAATGGGCAAACCATGTATGCAAACGCTGCAGATTTTAAGCTAATGCTATTAACAGCATAAATGTAAGTAAACCAATTTCCCGTAATTAAGAAAGCTGAAATAACGGTTAAAAGTAGGAGCCTATTCTTTTTCGCTACACTTAAAGACTTAATAAAAATAATGTCCTTTTTAAGGGCTTCTCTTCTGAACAATAAAATAGTTGCCCAAATCATCACAATAGAAACAAATATTCTGTAGTATAAAATTTCCTGCGGAGGAAAGCCTTTTATATTGCGTAACGGGATAGACATTGTTCCCCAAATGATATAGGGAATAATGCCAGCTAAAAAATATTTGCTCCTGCTTGTTGCCAAAATTATTCTACAATGGCGATTACTGAAATTTCTACATTAACATTTTTTGGCAATACAGATACTTGAACTGTTTCACGAGCAGGAAAATCTGCTGTAAAATATTGACCATAAACTTCGTTCACTTGCGCAAAAGTTCCCATGTCACTTAAAAAGATGGTCGATTTTACCACATGATCAAAAGTTAATCCTGCTTCAAGCAAAACGGCTTTTAAATTTCGCATTACCTGATGAGTTTCTTCCTCAATATTACCCAAGTTTAATTCCCCACTTTCTGGATTAATAGCCACTTGACCAGATACGAACAAAAAATTTCCTGCTTTTACAGCTTGGCTATAAGGCCCAATAGGTGCTGGTGCACTCGTTGTTTTAATGATTTCTTTCATGATAAAATTGGAAGTAATTTAATTATTTAATAAGCCACTGAATTAGCTTATAGATGATGCCTGCCAGAAAAACAGAAATAGCCAATGCATTTATGATGTGCATTATTTTGATATTGATGTTGTTTGGCCGATTCGGATCCTTTTTCCTAAAGAAGTACATAAAGCAAACTTAGCGAAAAAGCTTAATACAGGAAATTAAAAGGCACAAAAAAAGTCCCGATTCGCATCGGGACTTTCTTTTAAACTTTATATTGAAATACTAGTTTCTAGCAGTTTCAACACGACGGTTTTCAATACGACCTTCTTCAGTATCGTTAGAAGCAATTGGATTAGCTTCACCGTTTCCTTTAGTAGCAACTTGACTAGCGTTAACACCAGAGTTTACTAAGTAAGTTTTAACAGAATTTGCTCTGTCTTTAGATAATTTCAAGTTATATGCAGCAGTACCTTCGCTTGAAGCGTAACCGTTTACAGTTACTTTACCACCGTTTTCACGTAACACTGAAGATAATTTATCTAAAGTTGGATAAGATTCAGTTTTTAAAACTGATGAGTTGAAATCAAAACCGATTTTTTCGAAACCTGTTACACCAGTAGCTGGAGCAGTAGTTGCAACTGGAACTGGAAGAGGACAACCTGAACCATCAACAGCAGTACCTGCAGGAGTTCCTGGGCATTTGTCAAATTGATCAGCAACACCGTCACCGTCAGTATCTTTTTTCAAATCTTCAACAGATTTTTCAACAGCAGTAACACGAGTTTTTAAAGCTTCAACTTCTTGACGTAAAGTTGGATCTTTTAATTCGTCATACATTGTAGCTAATGGGTTAGTCCATTCTAAGCTAGGTTTAGCAGAAGAACCTAAAGAGAACTCTAAACCAGCATAACCGTAAGAGAAGTGATCTTTAGTAGTACCTTTTGCATAAACTCCATCAAAGTTATCAGCGTCAACAAAGTTCATAGTGTAACCTAAGTTAAAGTTAACACGCTCAGAAACTTTGAATTTAACACCAGCACCAACTGGAATATAAAATCCTTTTACGTAATCTTTAGCTTCGTGTTTGTCTCCAACTGGACCTGTAGAATTACCTTTCCAGTCAGTAACAGTTCCGTTAGAAGCCGTAACTTTTGGAGCGTAAGCTAAATAACCACCACCGGCAGTTAAGAAGAAACCTACTGAATTCTCACGACGTAAGAAATCGATAGAACCAACATTTACAACACCACGTAAATCTACAGCATATTGTAATTCAGTTTCGAATTCTCTGTTTGTAGAACCTGCACCTGTAGTAGTCAAATCGTTAGATCCTGAAACTTTACCACGTAATCCGTTTAATTCTAAAGCGAATGAGTGACCTAATTGTTTACGGATATTTAAACCGTAACCTAAGTTAACATCCCATTTGTTGAAGTCATTTGAACCACCGATAGCAATAACTGGAGCTAATACACCTCCGTTAACACCGATTGACCAAGTTCTGTACTGTCCTCTTCCACCAAATACCTTGGTTGAAGAAGTTGTTGCAGGCGCATCTTGAGCGACAGCAAGAGTCGCAACTCCTGTTAATGCCACTAAAGAAAGTGCAACACTTTTCTTTAAAGTAGAATAATTCATAATCTTTTTCTTTTTTAAGGGTTAAACAATTGTATTGATTAATTTTTTAAGTAATCGCAAAATTAAACAAAATTTTAAATTTTCAAACTTTTATACAAACTCCGTTCCAAACTTTACGATAATTAATCATTTTCTTACATTTGATCTTTACCAAGTTAAAAGTACAATAATTATGAAATATCCTACAATTGATCAATCCCTATTCATATTAAACAGAAATAATTTCGCTAAGGAACTAAAAAACAACTCTTTAGCCATATTTCAAGCTAATGACGAGTTCCCTAGAAGCGGCGATCAAAACTTCATTTTTAAACAAAATCCAGATTTATTTTATTTATCAGGAATTGATCAAGAACAAACCATATTGCTATTATACCCCGATTGTCCTAATCCTTTGTACAGACAAGTCCTGTTTTTAAGACAGACAAATGATTACATAAAAGTTTGGGAAGGTTATAAGTACACCAAAGAGCAGGCAAAGGAAGCATCAGGCATCGAAAGCATTTATTGGTTAGAAGATTTTGATAATATTTTGCACAGTATAATTCATTATGCAGATAATATTTATCTAAATACGAATGAAAATGATCGCTATGCACACGCTGTTCCTTATCGCGATATCCGTTTTATAGAGCAAATGCGCTCTAAATACCCTTTGCATCATTACGAACGCTCTGCCCCTATCATGCGTGGGTTACGAGCAATTAAATCTGACATCGAAATTGAGCTGACCCAAAAAGCTTGTGCAATTACTAGAGATGCTTTTGTTCGGGTTTTAAAATTTACTAAACCTGGAGTTAAAGAATATGAAATCGAAGCAGAAATTATTCACGAGTTTATTCGCCAAGGTGGAACAGGCCATGCTTATACACCAATAATAGCATCTGGACACAACGCAAATATCCTTCACTATAATGACAACAATCAAGAGTGTAAAGAAGGAGATGTAATTCTATTTGATTTTGGAGCAGAATACGCCAATTACAATGCAGATATGAGCCGTTCAATCCCTGTAAACGGCCGTTTTAGCAAAAGGCAAAAAGAGGTTTACAATGCTGTTCTTCATGTAATGAAAGAGGCTACAAAGTTAATCGTTGCTGATACGGTTTGGAATACTTACCACGAACAAGTTGGTGAAATTATGACAGAGCAATTAATAAATTTAGGATTGATTTCAACGGCTGATGTAAAAAATCAAAGTGCGCAATGGCCAGCATACAAAAAATATTTTATGCATGGAACTTCGCATCATTTAGGAATAGATGTACATGATTTCGCAGGGCGATATACACCATTCGCTGTCGGAAACATTTTGACGGTGGAGCCTGGGATTTATATTCCTGAGGAGGGATTAGGCATTCGTTTGGAAAACAACATTCTAATCACATCATCTGGAAATTTAGATTTAATGGCCGATATTCCTTTAGAAGCAGAAGAAATTGAAGACATCATGAATGGAGGTAATTAACAATTAACCAATTTGAATAGTTAATCATTTAAGCTTATTCTCTATTTAAAAATTCATCTGCAAAGCGATAAATATTAAAATCACTTTTTTTCAAGGCTTCGTGAATACCATCGCGAAGCCTTTTTTTATCTACATTTTGCATTTTTCGAATCTGGATAATTTTCCACGCCTTTTCAGCAAAAAGAAATTCCTTTTTATTATTAACAGATTCTATAGGTTTAATAATCCATTCGCAAAGCGCTTCGACACCTTCATTTTTATCTGCGATCGTTTTTAAAATCGGAATAGATTTAACACCCTGATGAACGATCTTTTTTAAATTATTCGCAAATGTGTCGGCACCATCTCTATCTGCTTTATTAACAACAAAGCAATCGGCAATTTCCATCAAGCCAGATTTAATATTTTGCACCTCATCACCAGATTCGGGCACCAGAACAACCACAGTTTTATCTGCCAAGCCAGCAATTTCTACTTCTGATTGCCCAACGCCTACAGTTTCTACCAAAATTAAATCGAAGTTAGATGCCTTTAAAACATCAACCATTTCAATGGTTTTTGCCGAGATCCCACCTAATGCGCCACGAGTTGCCAAAGAACGGATAAATACATTTGGATTATTAAACTGTCCGGCCATCCTTATTCGATCACCCAACAAAGAACCAAAATTAAAGGGTGAAGTTGGATCAATCGCTAAAATCGCAATCCGTTTGTTTAAAGCGGTAAAATGATTAGTTATCGCATTTACCAAAGTGCTTTTCCCTGCTCCCGGCGGACCAGTTATACCCATAACAGGAACATCAGCTCTACTATCCAAATCTCGAAGAATTAAAGCAGATGGCACAAGATCATTCTCAACAAGCGTTAATGTTCTTGCTAAAACCTTATAATTGCCTTGCTTTATCTCGTTTAAAATGGATAGATGTGGATTCATCAATAAAACTATCTTTGTACAAAGAAACAGATTTATTTTTAATCGCTATTGTGAAGCAGGCATTGATTTAGCCCGAAGCAATCTATTTTATATATGAAAGTTACCGGATTTACCTTTATCAGAAATGCAATCGCAAATGATTATCCAGTTAAAGAAGCTATCCTTTCTATTTTACCGCTGTGTGATGATTTTGTAATCGCCCTCGGCAACTCTACAGATGAAACAGCCGATTTGGTTAAATCTATCGACCCCAAAAAGATCAAAACCATAGATACTATTTGGGATGAAAGTAAGCGGGAGGGCGGATGTGTTTTTGCCGATGAAACCAATAAAGCTTTAGCTCTAATTCCATCAGATACCGATTGGATGATTTATATTCAAGGTGATGAAGCCATCCATGAGGATTATTTGCCATTGATAAAAAAGGAAATGGAACTCGAGCTCAAAAACGATAACATTGAAGCGCTTTTATTAAAATACAAACATTTTTATGCCTCATACGATTATCTCGCTGAATCCAGAAGATGGTATAGAAGGGAAGTCAGAATTATCAAAAATTTGCCAGGCGTTCAATCTTACAGAGATGCCCAGGGGTTTAGAATTAACGACAGAAAGCTAAAAGTTAAGTTAATCGATGCTTATATATATCATTATGGCTGGGTAAAACCACCGAAAGGCTTGCAAGGAAAAGTGCGTAACTTTAATCAGTATTATCAAACCGAAGAATGGATTGAAGAAAATTATCCAGTTCAAAATACGTTTGATATGCATAATGCCGATCGTTTGGTTCATTTTAAAGGAACGCATCCAAAAGTGATGAAACCCAGAATTGATGCAGCTAACTGGAAGTTTGAGCAAGATTTAACTAAGCAAACCCCTAAAATGAATTTCAGACGGCGTGTTTTGCAAAAAATTGAAGATTTAACAGGTATGCGTTTATTTGAATACCGTAATTATAAAATTGTAAAGTAGATGCAAAAAAGCGTTTCCATCGTAATCCCAAATTATAACGGCGAGCATCTGCTAGAAAAATATTTACCTTCGGTTTTTACCGCAGCAGAAAACGCTAAAACCATTTTCGAAGTTATTGTAATTGATGATGGATCAAAAGACGAAAGCATCAATTTTATTAAATCGAATTATCCCAATGTTAAGCTCCTGGTTAATGATAGAAACCGAGGGTTTTCTTACACTTGTAATCATGGCATTCGCAAAGCGCAGTACGAACTCATTTTACTTTTAAACTCTGATGTAAAATTAACGCCTGATTATTTTGAGCATCAATGGAAATACTTTAATAAGCCAGATACTTTCGGTGTAATGGCTCGTATTATGAGTTTTGATGAAGGTAGAATTGAGGATGCAGCTCGCTTATTATATTACAGCGGTTGCAGAATAAAAGCAAACAAATTCTACTACAGCGAAAATCCAACTGATGAAAACGTTTTTACAGCTTACCTTTCTGGGGCTAATGCATTGGTAGATGCTAAAAAACTAAAGGAACTAGGTGGTTTCGATGAAATTTATTCCCCTTTCTCATCAGAAGATTTTGATTTAAGCTTACGGGCATGGCAATTGGGCTGGAAATGTTATTATGAACATCAAGCATTTTGTTTTCATCACGTTAGTGGAAGTACTAAAACGCAGATAAAATCTAATTTCATTAAGAAAATTTATTACCGCAATCGGTATATTTTGCAAGGCATCCATTTACAGGGATTAAGAAAAACACTGTGGCCTTTACAACAAATTTTATCAGAGCTTTTACCAAAAATGCTCACTGGAAAATTTTGGGTTTTGCAGAGTTATAATGACTATCTAGCTCATAAAAAACCCATTATTTCGAGCCGTGAAAGGCTTAAAATATTAAAGAAAAAATACAATTCTGACTTAAATATTTCTGACGTGATGGTGATAATTAATCAATCTATAAGTACAAAGAAAATTAAACGATTGTAATTTTAAATCTAGCAAGTCTTCAAAACCAACTAGGTTTATTTGAAAAACGTACATTTGCCAAGTTTTAACAAGATTTTTCATGGAGATGTTTTAAGTTCATCATCCATTTTACATATACCATTTTACATAAAATGAAGATCTACTTTCGTTTATTATCCTTCGCTAAGCCAATAGAAAAATTTGCTATACCTTATGTTATCGCAACGCTTTTATCTATTATCTTTAATACATTCCTTTTTACTTTACTGGGGCCATTAATGCAGACTCTTTTTTTAAAAGACAACTGCGTTAAACCTATACCAGTTTCCACGGAAAAATCTATGTTTGACCCTAGAGAGCTTTTCCAAAGCTACATTGATAAGATTAGTTTGCAACATAGCGAGGTTTATGCACTTCAGATTATTTGCGTAGTAATTGTAATTACTGTTTTTCTTGCCAATTTCTTCCGTTATTTTTCACAAAGATATATGGAAGACCTAAGAGTACATACGCTCCTTAATATGCGCAAAACCGTGTTCGATAATGTTATGAATCTTCACGTAGGTTATTTTAACAATGAAAGAAAAGGAGATATCATTTCTAAAGTAGCTTCTGATGTACAAGTAGTTCAATTTACGGTAACTAATACACTTCAGGTTATTTTTAAAGAGCCATTGCAGTTGATATTCTTCATTGCTGTATTGCTTTCTATTTCTGTAAAACTAACATTGTTTTCTTTATTGGTAATCCCGATTTCTGGTTTCATTATCAGTAAAATTGTAAAAAGATTAAAACAACAAGCTACACAGTCCCACGAATCTTTTGCAAAAATGATTGGTTTCTTAGATGAATCCTTAAGTGGCATAAAAATTATAAAGGCTTTTAATGCTACAGAACGAGTAAAAGATAAATTTGGTGAAGAAAATAAATTTTATTCTTTTCTAAATAGAAAGATGGCAAGAAGACAGCAACTGGCGTCGCCAGTTTCGCAGACACTTGGCGTTTTGGTTGTCGTATTTATCCTTCTATATGGAGGAACCATGATTTTAACTGGACAAGGAGACTTAAAAGGCGGTGCATTTGTGGTTTACCTTGCAACTTTTAGTCAGGTTATGCAACCTATAAAGGCGTTAACAGATTCTTTTAGTAGCATTCATTCGGGAATTTCTGCTGGCGAACGTGTTTTAGCATTAGTGGATACTAAACCTGATCTTATAAACAAGCCAAATGCTGAAGTGCTAACAGGATTCAGCACGGCTTTAACCATAGAAAATGTTTCTTTCAATTATGGTGAAAAGCAGGTTTTAACCAGCATTAATATCAATATAGAAAAGGGAAAAACAATTGCTTTAGTTGGCCCATCTGGTGGTGGAAAAAGCACATTAATGGACTTAATTCCACGTTTCCACGATCCTAAATCCGGCTCCATAAAAATTGATGGAATCGATTATAGAGACTTAACCGTAGAAAGTATCCGTTCGCAAATGGGAACTGTTAACCAAGAATCTTTCCTTTTTAACGATTCTATTTTTAATAACATTGCTTTTGCCAAACCAAACGCAACCGAAGAAGAAGTTATCGCAGCCGCTAAAATTGCAAATGCGCACGAATTTATTTTAAATACAGAAAGTGGCTATCAAACTTTTGTGGGAGATCGTGGAAATAGACTCTCTGGCGGACAAAGACAACGTGTTTGTATTGCAAGAGCAGTACTTGCGAATCCACCAATTATGTTGTTAGATGAAGCAACCTCGGCGCTTGATACCGAATCAGAAAAATTAGTTCAAGAAGCATTAAATAATTTGATGAAAAACCGAACTTCGATTGTAATTGCCCATCGTTTAAGCACCATCCAACATGCGGATCAAATTGTAGTTATAGATAAAGGTGAGGTTTTAGAAACTGGAAGTCATACTGAATTGTTAAACAAAAATGGCCTTTATAGGAGATTAATTGATATGCAGGCTTTTAACGATTAAGCATGAGTGATCTTTTAAACATAGCAAAACCGATTACCGAACAAGAATATCCTTTCGAGTTTTCGATTTGCACATTGGTGACTAGAAAAACGGAATACGAAGAAATGCTTCAGTCTTTTTTAGATAAAGGCTTTAATCAAAACCGTTGCGAATTCTTATATGCCGATAATATCGCCAAGAATAATCATGATGCCTTTTCAGCCATCAATCAATTTTTTAGACAAGCAAAAGGTAAATACATTATTATCTGCCATCAGGATATTTTAATTAATAAAGATAGCTATACAGAACTAAAAAGCTGTCTAAAAGAATTAGATGAGAAAGATCCTACTTGGGGTGTTTGTGGTAATGCTGGGGCTGCTGGCCCAAATTACATTGTTTACCATATCTCCTACCCCGATGGCTCTTTTATGAATAAGGGAAATTTTCCATTGCAAGTGACTGGACTAGATGAAAATTTTCTGTTAATTAAAAACAGTGCTAATTTAAAAGTATCCAATAATTTAGATGGCTTTCATCTTTATGGAACTGATCTGGTCCTTCAGGCAGAACTAAATGGCTATTCATCTTATGTTATCCCTTTCAATTTAATACATAAAAGTCGTGGTAACCGCAATGAGGATTTTTTCAGGATAAGGAAAGCCTTGATTAAAAAATATAGCCATTTCTTTAGGAGCCGATGGGTACAAACCAACTCAACTGTTTTTCACCTGTCAGGATCATTAGTAGGTAACCTTTTAGGTAATCCTATTTTTTTGTTTTTTTTAAGAATGTGGAATGGTTTAAAGAAAAGAGCTAAATCATGAAAACTCAGCTTACAGTTTCCATAGCAATCTGTACTTTTAACGGAGAAAAATACCTGCAAGAACAGCTTGATTCAATAATCAATCAATCTTATCAAAACCTAGAAATTATCATTGTTGATGATTGCTCTACAGATGGAACAATTACACTCCTAAAAAAATATCAAACGGAAAACACCAACATAAAGCTTGTTCTAAATGAGATAAATATTGGATTTAACCAAAATTTTAAAAAAGCCATTCAACTCTGTACTTCTGATTTCATTGCGATTGCAGACCAAGATGATATTTGGGAAACAGAAAAAATAGCCCTGCTTGTTAAAAAAATTGGCAATAACCTTTTGCTTTATCATGATTCTGCGTACATAGATGAAAATGGGAATTTAACAGGTAAAAGCACTAGTTCCCACCATCGCTTCGTATCTGGAAATTGTGCCGAAAAATTAATTTATTACAACTGTATCTCTGGTCACGCTTGTTTAATTAAAAAGGAACTCATAAACCTTTTACCTAAATTCGATCCTGGAATATATTACGATTGGTGGTTGGCTTATACCGCAGCTTGTACAGGAAAAATCGATTACATAACTAACAAACTTGTTCGTCATCGCAAACATGCAGAAAGTTCTACAGGCCAAGATAAAAGTGATGCAAAAAAACTGCGTGTAAAACATTTTCAATTATTCCTAAATCATCCATTAACCCCTAACTCTTTAAAAGTTTTACTCAACAAATTAATAACCTATTATCAACAGCTTAATTACATAAAATTCTCTTTAAAACTTTTCAAACTACTTCTAGCAAATTCTTCATCCCTATTTTTTATTCGTAAAAAATCCTTGTATTCGCAAATCCGTTTTATGATTAAGGAAAGTTCAGGACAAAGAATAAGCGATTAAGAATTAAATATCATATTTTTGCCTACAGCCTTAAATTTAAAGTTTAACCTTTGGTACATGTGGAATAAAGTAAGATCATGGTTTAGTTCCGGAGATTCAAATTCGATTATTAATTATGACTTTTTAGATCAATCAAAAAAAACAATTTTGATTATTGATGATGATATTCCACAACATGATAAATCTTCAGGATCAAAACGCCTGTTCGAACTTATTAAAATTTTCAAAAAGATGGCATTTAACGTTATCTTTTTGCCTAATAACGGCCGGCCTGACGAGCCTTATTATACGCAATTAAAAAATCTTGATGTAGAGGTTCTATTGTTTAATCCCGGTCGAAAAAGCATGCTTAGAAAGCTTAACAAGCTTTTGAGTGCAATTGATTATGCTTGGATTTCCAGGCCCATGTTAAATCGTGCATTTCAACCAATTGTTAGCAAAAATAAAAAGGTCAAAATTATTTTTGACACTGTTGACCTGCATTATATCCGTATGTTGCGACAAGCAGAAAGCGAGCAAAATGAAAAATTAAAGAGAAAGGCATTAAAGTTTAAGAAACTTGAATTACAACTTGCCAAAAATGCAAAAGCTACAGTAACAGTTACCGATACTGAAAAAAAATTGCTAGAAAAAGAATTAATACAAAATGTATTTGTAGTTCCTAATATTCATGAACTAAGTATTCCGAATCACGAAATTCCTTTCTCAGAAAGAAATGGCTTAGTATTTATTGGAGGTTACAAACATGAGCCAAATATAGATGCTGTAAAATGGTTGATTAACGACATTATGCCACAGGTTTGGAATGCATTAGGAAAGATACCCGTTTATTTATTAGGAAGCTATCCAAATGAAGAGGTTTTAAAGCTTGCGAATATTGATGTAATTGTGCCTGGCTATATTGAAGATGTTTCTAAATATTTTTTAAATGCCAAGATTTTTATTGCTCCATTGCGATATGGTGCCGGCATGAAGGGTAAAATTGGTCAAAGTTTAGAATTTGGCTTACCAATCGTTTCTACAACAATTGGTGCAGAAGGGATGAATCTCATTCATGAAAAAAATGTACTTATAGCAGATCAATCGAAAGATTTTGCAAATCAGATTATCACAATTTATCAAGATGAGCAGCTTTGGACTAAAATTAAAAAAAATGCCTTTCAATCAATCGTAAATTACACACCAACTGCAGTAGAAAAACAGCTTGAAAATTTGTTTCAAAATCTTGACTCAAAATAAAAATGGTTAAAAAACTATCCATCATAACAGTCAATTATAATGACAAAAACGGTCTGCAAAAAACCATCGAAAGTGTTGTCAATCAAACTTGGAAGGATTTTGAGTTTATTGTAATTGATGGTGGAAGTAAAGATGGAAGTGCGGAGCTCCTAATCCAGTATCAAAATCGAATTGCTTATGGCATCAGCGAAACCGATAGTGGCGTTTATAATGCAATGAATAAGGGCATAAGAAAGGCGACTGGAGACTATGTCTTGTTTTTAAATAGTGGAGATATATTAAATGATCCGAAAGTATTGGAAAAAGTTGAACAAAATTTAGATTGTACGTTTGGTATTTATTATGGAGATGCAAACTACATTGAAAAAGATGGCGAGCATAAACGAACCTATCCAGATCAACTTTCCTTTAGTTTTTTTCTTGACTATAATTTATCTCATCAAGCAAGTTTTATCAAGAGGAATCTTTTCTTTGATATTTTCCTTTATAATGAAGATTATAAAATCGTTTCAGACTGGGCATTTTTTATTTATGCAATCTGTAACCAAAACGTTCCATATAAGCATCTTAATTTAATTATATGTAAGTACGATACTATGGGGATTTCTTCAATCATTGATAATCATAAAGCTATGCATGAGGAGAGAAGAGCTACAATTCAGAAATACTTCCCCTTATTTATTGAAGATTATAATTCAATCTCTGAAATAAAATCAAAAAGATTTAAGCAGTTTGCTTTTATAAAAAGTCATCCTATTGCTTTCAAAATTTTAAAGGGTTTTATGAATTTGATTTTGGCATTTTTACCAAAATTTAAAAAATAGAGTATGACGAAGGTTCTTTTCGATCACCAAATATTTTCGCTCCAAGTTTATGGAGGGATTTCGAGATATTTCGCTAATATTCAAAATGCTGCGGACAGTGAAAATGATTGTTCAGTTGAAATTGGTATTCTATTTAGCAATAATTATTATATCCAGAATTATAGAGCTCTGCTTCAAAATTCACTAGGAAAATGGTTGTTATCACAACAGGAAAAACGTTACAATTGGAATAAAAAATACTCTAAGTATTTGATTAAAAAAAACGACTTTGATTTACTTCATCCTACCTATTATGAACCGTATTTTCTAAAGAAATTAAAAAAACCTTATGTAATCACTGTTCATGATATGATTCATGAATTATTGCCTGATTCCTTTCCTTCAAATGATGTGGCTGCTCTTCAAAAAAAAGAAGTAATCAAACAAGCAGCAAAAATCATTACCATTTCCGAAACGACTAAAAATGATTTGAAAAATATTCTTGGTATTCCTGATCATCGGATAGAAGTTATTCATCATGGATATCAATTAAAAAAGAAACAGAATGAAATTACAAATCAAGATTCACAAAAAGACGAATACATATTATTCGTTGGCGCAAGGTCTGGATATAAAAATTTCAATCGTTTTATAGTAGCAGTTTCTCCATTACTAAAAAGCAGAACAACCTTGAGATTGATTTGCACTGGCGGAGGAGCATTTCAAAAAGAGGAGATAAATTTGTTTAAAAAATTAGCTATAAGCAATAATATTTTGCAAGCTAATGTTTCTGATGAGCAATTGGACTCACTATACTCTAATGCAATGGCATTTGTTTTCCCTTCCATTTATGAAGGCTTTGGCTTGCCGATTTTAGAGGCATTTCAAAATAGATGCCCTGCAATTTTAAGTAACTCGAATTGCTTTAAAGAAGTTGCGGCCACAGCAGCCGAATATTTCGATCCAAATGATGAGCATTCTATTTTAAATGCAATTATAAAAGTTATCGATCATGTGGATTTTGCCGATGATTTAATTAAAAAAGGAGAAGAAAGGCTTCAACATTTTAAGCCAGAATACTGTGTGCAAAAAACCATTTCTCTATATAAATCTTTGAGTTAAGACAATTTAGTTTTTATAAAACTCCAATCTTTTTGTAGTAAACTTTCCTTTATACCATCAACTTTTCTAAAATAGCGATCAACCTTGCGTTTCATTGTGCGTATTACATAAGGAAGTTTCGCTGGTGTTAAAGGATTAATTGCAAAGCTTTTATCTGTAAAAAGATGTACCCCTTCACCATCCGTGTAAAAATTCAATCCGAATTTTTCCGCAATGTAATTCAAAGAATTTTCTGAATAAAGCGATACGTGTTGTCCGGTTTCGGGAATTAGATACCACCAATCTTGTAGCTTATCAAAACCTGGGTGTAACACTGTTGTAAATAGGAGATTGTTACTGTATTCTAGTATTTTTTCAATTTCAGAAATAGGGTTTGGTAAATGTTCAAAAACTTCAAATGCAGTAACCAATTCAAATTTTGAGTTTATTGTCAGATCGCTTAAATCAAAGAACTCAGCGAACAAATTATCACAATAAATATCAGTATGAAAAAAGTTATATCCTTTATCTCGCATCATTCTAGTGAAAATACCATAACCACCAGCATAATCTAAAAATAAATTATCAGTGTTAAAATATTTAGCCAAAATTGGAATAATTCTATTTCTCAACAATTCATTTCTTTCTACTAGGCCAACGTCAAGTTTAGTAATAGCGGATGAATAAGATTCAGCAAGCCAATAAGGTTCTTCTGTTTGTATAAAACCAGTTTCAAGACATTTAAAATAATCAACATCATATTTGTTAAGAATTTTAAGCGTTAGAATTTTTTCGGTTAACCCGCCTGTTATTTTACTTACCATTTGATAAATAGGTTTTAATTTTTTTCCAAGTGATCGAAAATAGGTTTTTTTTTCGCTTAGTAATAACAAATTCTTTGTTTTGTGTATAGATATCCGCATCAACATTTTGTTTAAACATTACCGGATGTTTTATTAAATCTATTTCCTGCGTGGATTTTACTATTAAAGGATGATCAGCTGAAGTATGTGTTCCATTGATACCCAAGCCAATATTTTTAATTAAATTAACATTTGGCATAATACTTTTGTAACCTTTAATTAGATTGAGGAATGCATACTGATAATCCCATGTATTTATTTCACCTTGAGCTACTTTAGTAAATATATTTTTCCAGTTTGATGCAAAAGGTAAGTGCGCAGGAAAAGCTTTAAAACTAGCATCAAAATGATAATATAAGGAAATTTTATAATCATAATCTTTCCAAACACGTTTCCAGCTTGCCCATCCCCAAACATGAGTTAGGGCAGAAAAATAGTAGCTACCATCACCACGCTGTTGTTCATCCTGGAAATTAGATCCACTTATATGTCCAACTCTAACATCATTATTATAATGATGAAGCAGGTCAGTACAGAAGCCGAAGAAACTGTTATTAGGTAAACAGTCATCTTCTAATACGATTCCCTTTTCAACTTGATTAAAAAACCACTGAATTCCACTACTTACTGCCATCCCGCAACCAAGATTATTATCTCTGAACAATGTTTTTAGTTCACAGTCCCAATCAATTTTATTAAAAACTGCTTTTACTTCTTTGCATTGGGTTTCATCATCCTGATCTCTAGGCCCATCCGCTGCCACATATAAATATTTAGGCGCAACCTCACGAACTTTGTCAAAAACCTGAGATGTAAGTTCAGGCCTATTAAATACTAGCATTAAAATAGGAACATTTTGATCGTAGACCATCATTTCTGTTTTATGGTTTGAAAAATCATAGTTCGTTGTGTTTTTGCAACCAATTCATAATTTTTATCCTTTAAAAAACTATAAACTTCTGATTTTTGGAGATCAGCAAAATCTATTATATCTTCTGCCAAAACAAATTCTGGCCTATACTTTCCCCAATTATTTGATTTCAGTACTTGAAGGTCCAAACCTTCTACATCAACACTCATAAAATCAATATATTGACCAGACCTAATATGTTTATCGAGCACTTCTGCCAGTGGATAAATAAATATATTTTTAGTTTCCTTAATTTTATATTTAGTTGTATTATGTCTTTCTTCAGATAGCTCTTTTGAGAAACTATTTAGAGCAGGTTCATCAAAACAATAAAATTTCAGTTGATCCTGCTTTTCTCCTATTGCAATATTTAAATTGATATCATGCTTTCTATATTTTTCAAAAAGCGCTATTGCATTTGGTGTGGGTTCAATGTTTATTCCTGTCCAACCATTTTCGTAAAAATGTGCTGTATTAGAATATTTGAAGGGATGATGAGCACCAATGTCGATAAAAAACCCTTTTCCCCTGCCACCCATATCTTCAAATAGTGAGCTCAATAATACATCTTCACCATCTTGTGCATAAGACTTTTTAAAATGCTTGATTTCACTATTCTCTTTCTTATTAAAAATTTTTTTTAGGATTTTCACCTTCAAAGATATTCAATTAAAGTGCGACAATCCACCTTAATTTTGTTTTATTTAGCAACCAGATGATTAGTAAACTTAAGCCATAAACCAGTAAAAATCTAAATGAAATAAAGAATAGCATAAATGCAACTGACATTTCTTTGAAAGGAACAAGATGAAATGGTCTGAAGATTTCGGGTAAAAGAGATACCACTAATATGTAATGAATCAAGTAAATTCCGAATGTTGTTTTTCGAGGTTTTAAATATTTAGTAAAATTAAAATTTTTAACTTTTAATAACAGTGCCAACGTTGCTACCGAATAAAAGATATTACTTAACCTAAGCGTATTATATGGATCAACACTTTTTGCATCCATTAGTCTGGTAATATCAAAAACAGCCCATACAAAAGTGATTAAAAAAACTGTTAAATAGATAAAAATGTTGGTTTTACTAACAAAGTTTTCTAACCTATCCCAATAATGATTGCATATGGCGCCTAACCACAAATAAAATATGAAACCAAAGATGGCAATAGTATGTGAAGGTAAAAACCATTCATAATACACATTAATGCTGTAAACCAAACTGCAAATTAAAAGCACTGAACCCAGCCAAAAGCTATATAAGTACTTTTTAAAACACAATAAAATAGCAATGCAAAACATAAAATTAATAATGAACCAATAATTGGTATATAAATAAACCAATTTAATCTTCGACTCCAGTTCTAGGATAAAATGATATTCATCTCCTGACTTATGGATTGCCACATACCTTTGTGCCAAAATTGCAACTAACATTACTAGGGACCACACCAACCATGGCTTAAAAGTATTAGAAAGCCTACGCTTAAAGTATTCCCATGATGAATAGGTGGTAAATTTATCTCCAAGTAAAAAGCCAGCTAAAACAAAAAATGCAATTGTACCAAATTTAGATAATTGAATTAAGCATATATATAAAATGTGCTTTGGCGGGTAACCACTAAATATATAAGTACCATTATAAATAGAATGTTCCATAACTATCCCAATCATAGCTAAACATCTAATCGAATCAATAAATTCGAAGTTTTTTTTTGCTGGAATGGCTAGTAAATCTTGCTCGCTATTACTCATTAAAGTTAAGACGCTGTTGATTAGCGAATATCAACAAAAAATGAGCCTCAATTTTTAATTGAGGCTCATTTAACATTTATGTATAGGAAATATTACATGTAATAAAATTAAATGCCTTTAATTTTCCTTGCACTCGAGCCTCTTATATTTAAAATAGCAGGAAGTACAATTTGCTTATTTCCTGAAGCTTTACTTGTTGCGTTTAATTTAGAAAGCATAATTTTCATGATGTTCTCTGCAATGGCTTCTAAGGGTTGTGCAATTGCCGTTACAGGCGGATTACAGAATTCCAGTAACTCAAAATCATCAAAAGATACTACAGCCAAATCATCAAAAATATTGATGCCCATTTGTCTAAAAGCCCTTAAACCATCCATACAGATATAATTGGCTGCGAAAATTACGGCGTCGCATTGTTTTTCCTTTGATAAGAACTCACTTACCTTATTAATAGAATCTAAAGAATTTTGATAAGGAATTTTTAAAATGAAAGACTGAAGCTTACTGTTTTCAATCGCCATTTCGTAGCCAGATAAGCGATCAATCATTTGTTGCTGTTCGGTATCGATAGTTACAAAGGCAATATTTTTATAACCATTATCAATTAAATGCTGGGTTGCCTTTTCCGTACTTCCCTGGTTATCGATAATAACGTAATCGGTTTTAAGGTCGGGCACATACCGATCAAAAAGAACAACGGGCGCATCGGTTTGCACTAATTTTTTTATTTCTTCTTCCAAGCCTTCGGGCAAGGCCATAATGTAGCCATCAACATGCCGATCTCTAAAAATCTGCAATAATTCGATAGCCTTCTGTGTACTGTTACGCGAGCTACTGAATAAGATTTTATATCCTTTTTCTGAAGCTTTTTCATCAATTAATCTGGCTATGCCCGAAAAAAACGGTTCGGAAATATCATCAACTAAAAACCCGATAATTTTCGTTTTTCCTGTACGTAAACTTTGCGCAAGCGAATTTGGTTGATAATCTAGTTCTGCAACCAGATCCAAAACTCTTTTAATAGAGGCATCACTTATATTATTCTCTTTAGCTTTCCCATTTATTACAAAAGAAACCGTTGTAATAGACATATTTAGCTGGTTAGCTATATCCTTTAACAGAACTTTTTTTTTCATTAAATCTCTATATACAATTTATTTCTACTTTATAAACAGGGTAATATAACAAATTATTTTACGGCTAAACTTAATTTTAAGGAAAGATTGTTAGAATGTATTCGGATTGTTATTATGGAAAAATGGAAAGTGCTTAAAATGAAAAAGAGCAACCCATCCGGGATTGCTCGATTAACTAACTTATTATTCATAAAAAATGCTGTTGGGGAAGGAGTCGAACCTTCAAGGGGTAGTTAGCTACAGTTCAAAAAATTAATTGTGGTCAACCCAATAAACTGCGTTTGTCCCATTATTCCCCACCACCGAGACAAGGAGGCGTGTCTGCCAGTTTCACCACCCAACATTGTAAGTCCTCAGTCTTGAGTCTGTAGTCCATAATTTAACGATTTAAGACTTCTGACTCTTGACTAAAGAAGCTGTAGGGGAAGGAGTCGAACCTTCAAGGAGTAGTTAGCCATTACTGGTTTTCCATATTCTCCACCACCGAGACAAGGAGGTGTGTCTGCCTGTTTCACCACCCTACATTATGTTTGGCAATTGTTAAAGAACGTTCCCTTTTTGTTAATTGCTTGATACAAATGTAAAGGAACATCCAATACCTTGCAAATATTTTAAACATTTAATTTTATTTTTATAATATTGATAAATTATTGTAAATTTGCTTATCATAATTCAAAAATATGCTTAAAAAAGACAATTCCAATTTAGAAATTGACAACCTCGATATCGATATCTTGAAACAATTGATGCAGGATGCCACAAAACCTTATACTGAAATCGCTAAAGATTTAATCGTTTCTGGAGGAACAATCCACGTTAGGATGAAAAAGCTTCATGAAATGGGCATTATAAAAGGCTCTCATTTAATTATCGATCCGCAGAAAGCCGGATATGACATTTGTGCCTTTTTAGGGATTTACTTGGAAAAGGGAATTCAGTATAAAGATGCCGTTGCACAACTGAGCAAAATAAAAGAAGTGGTGGAGTTGCATTACACAACAGGCTCTTATAGTATGTTCGCTAAAATTATATGCAGAGATACCAACCATTTGCGCCATGTTTTAAATGAAGAAATCCAAGCGGTAAATGGAATCCAACGTACAGAAACTTTAATATCATTAGAGGAAAGCATTAAGAGACAGATTGAGTTGGGGTAAAAGTGCCTCGCCCTTTGAAAGTTTTGTAGTTGGGCTTGGGTAGTGCAGTCCCTCTCCCAAAGAGAGGGAAACAATATTTTGTACTGATAACCCATAGCTTATAAAGTAGAGATACAAGCGGTTAAGGGTAACCGACGTACTGAAGCTTTAATCTTGAAAGAAAGCATTAAAAGGCAGATAGATTTGGGGTAAAAGCTTAAAGCAGAAAGACCAAAGTGAAAAGGCCAAAGCGAAGATGATATATGATTTGGGCGTTTTAACACGCTTTCCGCTATATCCCCGATGAAAAATCGGGGGATGCCGCTTCTATCGTTAACGCAACCATTATTAAACGGACTACTTACTGCTCTCCCATTTAGCCCCGATTGTAGTGAGCACGAAGCCACAGCTTTTTCGGCTGATGGCGCAGTAAAATGGAAAGCTCCAAAGGAGTCCCTTTGGGACAGGAAGACACTTAAATCTTAGCATTGAATTTGCGCTCCAAATAAATTGAACAGTTAATAAACAACAGAAAAAAATCTAGGTGTTTGGATTTCTACTTAAGAAATTGATAAGCTATCAATGCAGCTACATATGCCATGGCCGTCATATACGCCAATTGAATTACTGGCCATTTCCATCCTTTTGTTTCGCGGTAAACAATAGCAACCGTACTCATGCACTGCATGGCAAAAGCATAAAATAACATAAGAGAAATCCCTGTTGCAAATGTGTATACAGGTAAACCGGTTTTACTATTTACCGATGCCTCCATTCTTTGCCTAATGGTTACGCTATCCTCATCGCCACCATCTACACTATAAATAGTTGCCATAGTACCTACAAAAGCTTCACGAGCAGCGAAAGAAGTAATTAAACCTATCCCAATTTTCCAATCGTAACCCAAAGGGCGAATGGCGGGCTCAATAAAATGACCCAAAATACCAACATAAGAGTTTTCTAATTTTTCGGTTGCTACTAATGTTTTAATGTGATCGGTGTTTTTGGTTGTATCTGCCAAGGCAGAAGCATATTTTTGATCAATGTTATCGAAACGATTTCCTGGCCCGAAAGAAGCTAAAACCCAAAGAATAATGGAAATGGCGATGATTACTTTACCCGCCTCGAAAACGAAGGTTTTAGATTTCTCGTACATGGTAAAGAGTACATTTTTCCATCTAGGCATCCGATAGATGGGCAATTCCATTATAAAATATGATTTCTCTTTTGTCTTGATAATGATTTTCATTACCCAAGCCACTACAATGGCAGCCACAAAACTCACCAAATACATAACCATTAGGGCTAAGCCTTGCAAGCTTATTATTCCTAAAATTGTTTTTGAAGGAATGATGATGGAGATTAACAAAATGTAAACTGGCAACCTTGCAGAACAACTAATTAGTGGCGTAACCATAATGGTAATCATTCTGTCTTTCCAGTTTTCGATATTTCTTGCAGCCATAATAGAGGGTACAGCACAAGCTAAACCACCAATCATAGGTACTACAGATTTTCCGTTCAAGCCCACTTTACTCATGATTTTATCCATCATAAAAGTAACTCTAGACATGTATCCGGTATCTTCAAGAATGGAAATAAAGGCGAAGAGTATGGCAATTTGAGGAATAAATACAAAGATCCCGCCTAAGCCTGCAACTACGCCATCGAGGAGTAAATCGGTTAACATCCCAGCAGGCAAATGTTCGTGCCCCATTGAAGTAATCCATCCAAAACCACGTTCTATCCATTCCATTGGATAAGAAGACCACGCGAAAATGGCATTAAAAATTACAAAAAGGATTAGAAGGAAAATTGCAAAGCCCCAAACTTTATGGGTTAGAATTGAATCTAAACGATCGCTAAATGAAAATTTCTGTGCTGTTCCTTTATCTATAACAACATCTGCCAAAATAGTACTTAGATGTTTATACCTAGCAATCGTTTCTGCCGCCTGAACTTTAGCTGATTCAAATTTATGTGCCTGTTCAATCTGCTCAATCTCACCTTGTTCTTGCTCAGTAAAGAAAGTTAAATGTTCGTGCTGATGTAAAACCTGAAGGGCATAGTAATCATTATCAGATTTAATTTTTTTCTTTATCTCACTAATTGCTTCAGGTGCCAGAAAATTAACATCAACAGCTCCGATTTGAGTGGCAATTTTATTCGTGTTTGCAACAGCCTGTTTTAGTTTATCGATGCCAACATTATTTCTTGCAGAAATTGGAATTACCTGCACACCCAATCTTTCTGCAAGTTTATTGATATGGATATAAATTCCCTGTTTATCAGAAAGATCTGTCATGTTTAAAGCCAGTACCATCGGGATACCCAAATCTGCTACCTGCGAAAACAATAACATATTTCGTTTCAGGTTTGAAGCATCTACAATAAGAATAATTACGTCGGGGTGACTGCTATTATCCTTATCTGCAAGTACCTGAAATACAATACTTTCATCTTTACTTTTTGGATAAAGGCTATAAGTTCCAGGCAAATCGATAATTTCTACTTCTTGGCCATCAGCTAATTTGGTGAAGCCAGTTTTTTTATCGACCGTGATTCCGGGAAAATTACCAATTTTTTGATTTAACCCAGTTAAACGGTTAAACAGAGTAGATTTACCAGTATTGGGATTACCAACTAACGCAACTTTAATATCCAAACCCAGCCTATTTATTGAATGATAATAACATCGGCCTCGCTTTTACGCAAGCAAAGCTGATAACCAGCAACACGAATCGCCATCGGATCGCCAAAAGGCGCAAACCGCTCTACTTCAACTACTTCGCCTGGTAGGCATCCCATCTCCATTAACTTTACAGACATTTCTAAATCTGTAAAAGCTACAATTGTTCCTGTTTCGCCGACTTTTAAGTGTGAAAGTTTCATCTACTAATTTGGCGCAAGTTACCCTTTCTTTAGATTTATTCCAAATAAGATAATGCGAACTTGTAATCAAAAAAATATTGTTTGACTATTAGATGATTTAATTTCTCCTTCCGACACCACCAAATCCACCCTCGCCTCTTCCTTCACCATTGCGTCCTCTTCCTTCTCCACCTTGATTTCTATTTTTACCACCCATTCTGTTTAAGGAATATGTAAATGAAAACATAAAATAACGCTTTAAAACATTAAAGCTTACATCTTGAATGGTGTTGTTATTTGCGGTACGGCTTACACCTTGATTTTCGTTTAAAGCATCATTTACGGCAGCTTTAAAAGTTCCTTTATTTTTAAAAAACTGTTTGCTGATGTAAGAATTTATAAGTGTGAAATGAGTGTCGAATCCTTCGCCTCGACCTGTGTTCTGATTATAGTCTGCATCAATAGCCCAACGGATATCTCCAGGAAACATATAGCTTACACTAACATTCGGACTAAAAGTATAATAACGTGTATTGGAGTTTGGCTGAACGGAATAGGTTGCTCTATTTATCGATCCGTTTACACCTGCGGTTAAATCTAACTTATCGAGATTTGAAACCAAACGATAGCCGTTTCCTATAGACCAGCTGTTGGTAATGTTGCGCAAGGAGTTGGTAAAATTAACATCTCTATCATAACTTCCGGCTACGTTAATGTGGAAATTAAGTTTATTCTCTGGCATTAATGGCAAGCTCAGCGCAGAACTTATAGAGCCAGAATAAACACCATTTACGTTTACAGGCAAAACAGCCAGCTTACCTTGGTTTACACCGCTTTCTATTAAACTACTGCTGTTTGCAATCCGGTTTGAAGTTTGCG
Organism: Pedobacter fastidiosus; assembly: GCF_014306625.1. GTDB lineage: Bacteria > Bacteroidota > Bacteroidia > Sphingobacteriales > Sphingobacteriaceae > Pedobacter > Pedobacter fastidiosus. The sequence goes on along the minus strand of NZ_JACRYL010000009.1, from coordinate 49,888 downwards.
TTAAGTTCAAGTTTACGAAGAGCGATCGGTTTTTGCCAACCGTAAATGTATTGTAGGCAATGCGAATGTTATTGTTAAACTCGGGTTTCAAATCGGGGTTACCAACGGGAATGCTTTGTGTGTTCGTGTTGTTTGGAATGGGTTGCAATTGCTGAATAGTTGGCTGATTTGTACTGCCACGATAGTTAAAAACCAATCGTTTGCTGTTACTGAAATTATACCTAAACATTGCAGATGGCGTGTAATTAAATACATTTTGTTTAAGCACAAAACCTCGAGAAATGTTATTATTTGTTCGATCGGTATTTTGGACACCCATGCCAATATTCCAATTGTATTTTTGTGCATTGGCATTAAAGCTTAAGCCTGCATTATTGGTTAAAATCGTATTTTCATAAGAATTACTGTAAGTCTGATCAAGTAAATCATATTGTAAAGTAACAGGATTATAATTGTATGTAAAGCGATCTGAAGTATTGTGATTATAACCATTTTGATAATTAAATTCTATACTAAGCATTTTGGAAATTGGTTCGGTATAAACCAATCTTGTATTCTGATTTAGGGATTCGCTTTCCTGATCGTTAAATTGATCGGTTAATCGTGGCGTAGTTACACCGCCCTCAATTCTGGTTTCTGGATTTGTATTGTAATTATCGGCTTCGTTATTATTAATATTGGTATTGAAATTTAAAGATAAAGTTCTACCTCTCCTCATAAATTTTTTACGCAGAAGAATATTATTGCTGATGGATGGTGAGGTATTGTGATTGGTTAAAGTTTGTGTTCCATTAATTTTGTACAGGTTATAATCTCTGGTGTAAATACTACTGTTAATCCCTTCGTTATCGGTATAACTTAAATTCGGCTGGATTCGTAATGAGGTTAGAGAATCGATTTTCGTATCGACCATAAAATTTAAACGGTGGTTCAATCGATCAGAATTATTGGTTTGCTGATTATTGAAAATCGTTTTCGTATCGCCCAGTAAATTCTGGGTTACGCTGTTTCTTAAAATTAAATTATCAGATTTGTTGAAGAAATAACTCATACTCACTTCAGTTTCATCCTTATAAGTATCTGCGTAATTAAACCCACCTGCATTGGTCTCGGTAATTCCTCCTCTCCCGCCATTGTTTCCACCGTTCCCACCACCTAAACCGCCCCCAAAGTTTTGTTTGTTTACATTGTTAAACTGTGCGATCACACTTAATTTCTGATCCTGATCAAAGTGATTAACATTTGCGTTTACATCATATCGATTATCCGATCCATAGCCCACCGTGGTATTCCCAAAATAACCATTCTTCTTATCTTTCTTTGTCGTAATATTAATAATCTTGGTTCTCGAACCATCATCAATTCCAGTAAATTGTGCCTGATCGGAAAGCTCATCAATAATCTGAATCTTATCAATCATATCTGCCGGAAGGTTCTTTGTGGCTAATAAAGGATCATTGCCAAAAAACTCCTTTCCATCAACCTTTACCTTTGTAATGGTTTCGCCTTGGGCTTTTACCGTTCCAGCTTTGTCAACCTCAACACCAGGCAACTTTTTTAATAAATCTTCTACAACTGCATTTTCTACCACTTTAAAAGAGCTTGCATTAAATTCAAGCGTATCTTTTTTAACTACAATCGGCGGAATTTCTGCTTTGATATCTACCGTTTGAAGATCAATCGCGTTGCCTTCTCAAACTAAATCGCCAAGATTAACATCGGTTTTATCTGCTAGAATTGTAAAATCTTTAGTCGAATTTTTTAGGCCCAGAAATGCCGCATACAATCTATAAGTTCCTGGCTGAAGGTTTTTGAAAACAAATTTTCCATCAGTGGCCGTGGTACTTGCGCCAATTACACTAGAGTCTTTTAAACTTTTAATTGCGATAGATGCATAATCTATAGGCGTTTTATCTTTTGATTGAATAATTCTACCGCTAACTGAACCAGTTTTTTGAGCATAAACAACGGAGGAGATTAAAATAAGTAAGAGTGTAAAAACTTTATTCATTCGGCTAGTTTGATGATTTATGGTTTTAAGACTGTTAACCTACATAAAGGTTTATTTTATTTGAGTAACAATTGGAATACATAAACTGTCATAGAGACAATTAATAAATCAAGCAAAAAAAAGGCCCGTTTAAAAAACGAGCCTTTAAAATTGTTTAAGAAGAAATTACATCCTCATCCGTTGGCCACCGCCTCCGCCCTGTCCAGGCATCTGCATATCGCCACTCATTGTTCTTCCGCCGATGCGGGTTAATGAGTAGGTAAATGATAACATATAATAGCGTTTTAATACATTATAATTTAAATCGGTAATTGATGTACCTGTTGCCGTTCTGCTGATTCCTGTATTTTGATTAAGTGCATCGTTAACCGAGAATTTAAAAGTTCCACGGTTTTTAAAGAACTGGCGACTTACATAAGGATTCAAAATTGTGTATTCCTGGTTATAAAGATCACCGCCACCGAAGTTTCTAAAGTAATCAATATCCATTGCTAATCTGATATTTCCTGGAAGCACATAACTTACATCAAAACTTGGGTTTACGGTATAAAACTGAGTGTTTGAAGTTGGCTGAGCCGAGAACGTTGAATGTGTATAGCTTCCTGTAATTCCGCCCGTCAAATCAAATTTATCAACATTGGTTACCAATTTATATCCATTAGAAATGGTATAACTATTGGTAATGTTTTTTAAGCCAGTAATAAAGTTTACGTTTCTATTGTAGTTTCCACCGCCAGAAATATTCAGTGTTAATTTACGCTCCGCAACTAATGGAAGTGACCAGTTTGCATTACCATCTGCAGCAAAAACACCATCAACATTTACATAACTGCTAGATTGTTTACCAACGTTTGTACTTGTTGTATCTGTAATTAAGGCTACACTATTCGCAATGCTGTTAATGCTTTGTGTTAGGTTTAACCGAGCAAAAAAGAAACGGCCACTTGCAATATTGAAATTGTTAAAATTAATCCTCAATGAGTTATTAAATGATGGTCTTAGATTCGGATTACCAATAAATACGGTTTGGCTATTTGTGTTATCTGGCACCGGCTGAATCTGATCAATAGATGGCTGAGTTGTGGATCCACGATAATTGATGAACAAACGTCTACTATTACTGAAATTGTATCTAAACTGCGCCGATGGCGTAATATTGATGAAGTTTTGGGTAAACCTAACGCCAGTAGTTAAATTCGTATTGGCTCTGTTGGTTTGTTGTGCAGCTACACCAATATTCCAGTTATATTTTTTCTCGGTTGTGGTAAAGCTAATTCCCGCAGCGTTTGTTAACGTGCGGTTATTGTAAATGTTCGAATAGGTATTATCAACCAAATCATAACTTAAAGTTGCTGGGTTGTAATTAAAAACATCACGTTGAGAATCGCTGTTAGAATACCCATTTTGGTAGTTAAATTCTACACTTAAAGTTTTATTCAATGGCTCTGTATAAACCACTCTTGTGGTGTTATTTAAAGATTGGCTACTCGTATTATTTAATTGATTGGTTAATTTTTGAGTCGTTACGCCACCAATAGTATTGTTATCTAAAATATAATTTAAGTTAGTTCCGTCATTATCGTTAATATTGGTGCTTACGTTTAAAGATAATGTTCTACCACGACGCTTAAAGCTTTTACGCACCAGTAAATTGTTGCTCACTGTAGGCGTAGAAGAACTTGTTGTATTCCGTTGTAAACCTTGCGTTAAAGAGGTCACATAATCACGGGTATATTGTGTAATGCTGCTTCCGTCGTTCTCGGTATAAGTAATGTTTGGTTGAATTTTAATCGATAAAGAAGGATCGATCTTCGTATCTACCATAAAGTTAAAACGGTGATTGTTTTTATCTGTAGTGCTATTTAAAACCTGATTAATATCGGTTGTTGTAGCACCTAAAAGATTCTGGATGTGAGAAGTCTGACTATTATCTACAGAAGAATTATTGAAGAAATAACTGGCCTGAAATTGCGTTCCGTCTTTATAAACATCAGCAAAGTTTAAACCTGCCGCGTTTGTTGTGGTAATTCCACCGCCTGAGCTAGAAGCGCCACCGCCTCCACCACGACCACCGCCGCCACCAAAACCATTACCTAAACCACCGCCACCACCGAAGTTTTGTTTGTTAACGTTATTAAATTGCCCAATAAAACTAAGTTGTTGATCTTCATCAAATTTATTTACGTTTAAACTTGCATCATAACGATCATTAGAGCCATAGCCAACGGTACTATTTCCAAAATAACCATGTTTCATTCCGCTTTTGGTTGTAATGTTTAAGATTTTGTTTCTTGTTCCGTCATCAATTCCCGTAAACTGTGCCTGCTCAGAAAGCTCATCAATTACCTGAATTTTATCCACCATATCTGCTGGTAAATTCTTGGTTGCCAATAAAGGATCAGTTCCGAAAAACTCTTTACCATCCACCTTTACTTTGGTAATGGTTTCTCCTTGAGCCTTAATACTTCCGTCTTTAGCAACTTCAATACCCGGTACTTTTTTCAATAAATCTTCTACTACAGCGTTTTCACGGACTTTAATAGATTTTGCATCAAATTCTAAGGTATCTTTTTTAACAACGATTGGAATTGTTGCTGTAACGTTAACTGTATTCAAATCTACGCCATCATCACCCATTGAAATGTCTCCAGTACTTACTGCGGCTTTAGCTACATCGATGTCTTTTGTTGCCGTTTTTAAACCTAAAAATGCAGCATAAACTCTGTATTTTCCTGCCGGAATATTTTTGAAGGAGAATGTACCATCAGGGTTGGACTGGCCCGATGCAACAACACTGCTGTCTTTTAAACTTTTGATTGCTATTGTAGCAAAATCTACCGGTTTTTTATCCTTAGCATTAATTACTTTTCCACTTACTGAACCCGTGTTTTGGGCCTGTGCGATGTATCCACAAAATATAAGAACAACTAGTATTGCTCTTTGAACGTTCCTTTTCATTAAAAAATTTTAGATATTAATATTACAAAACTAAGCTATCAGACTACGAGAAAGCCCAAAGGTTTGTTAAGATGTGTTAAAAGCTTGGTAACATTTTAAATACAGCTAGTTAGAAATAGCTGGCACTTCGTTTGGGACGATTTTTAATACTATTTCTGCTGTGCAGGATAACTCTTATAATATACTTTGGGGCAATTACAGCCTTTTTTGAAAATACCGCATCCGCTTAAGCTTAAAGCCACAATTACACAAATTAAACTAGCTAGTTTTTTCATTGAAATTTAATTTATGCAACAATACATAACTAAAAACTGCCATGCATGCGCCCAACATATCACAGCCAAAATCCCACCATTCTGCAGAGCGATAAGTAAATACTTTCCATTGTAACAATTCTATGCCTCCGCCGATTGCCACGTTGATTAAGAGTATTTTAAAGATGGTTAACGTTCTAAAACCAAAATTATGCTGGTATTTTATTTTTCCGTAAAACAGTAATACAGAGAGTACAAAAAAGAAACCCATGTGGGTCATTTTATCAAAACCTTCGAAGAAAAATCCTCCTCCTTTGGTTTCTGGCATTCTCATGTTGCAAAGCACTAAAATTACAGCAGTCCAAAATATGGCCCATTTTTGATGTTTTAATGCTTTGAACACGATAGAATATAAATTAAGCACCAACTAATGCTTGATATGCATCTGCAGAAAGCAAAGTTTCAACTTCAGCAACATCAGATAAAGAAATTTTAACCATCCAACCTTTACCATAAGGATCAGAATTTACCAATTCTGGGTTGTCGTTTAATTCATCGTTAACTTCTAAAACCGTTCCAGCAACAGGCATAAATAAATCAGATACCGTTTTAACAGCTTCTACCGTACCAAAAACTTCTTCTGTAGCAACTTCAGAGCCTACACTGTTAATATCGATATAAACAATATCACCTAATTCGCGTTGCGCAAAATCTGTAATACCAATATAAGCTTCATTGCCTTCAACCTTAACCCATTCGTGGTCTTTGGTATATTTTAATTCTGATGGAAAATTCATTTTTCTGTAGTGATTGATTATAAATGTTTTGTTTAACGTTTAGCAACGTTTATGGCTCAAAAATACAATTTAGTTTTGCTAATCCCAATGGATGATAAATTAAGTTTAAATATGAATTAGTCAAACTCAAACAAACTTATTATTTGATGTATTGTAATAGATGAAATTCATCTTAATATTAATTGTTTATTTTTTTGTCGGCACTTATTAACCTATTCGGACTTGGCTCATCGGAATCGTATAAACTTTTAGAAGATTGCAGAGATTTAAGTTGCTGAATTGCCGATTTTCGTAAAATTTCAAAACGCTCTTCAATAGATAGTCCGGCCCTTATCAATTCAGCATTTACAACCTCAAGACCGTTCAAAACAATTAATTGATGTAATGATGCGTAATCTCTCATATTACCACCACTAAGGGCTAGTTCAGGATTTGTTTCTTTCCATTGCTTGGCCGTATAACCATACATAGCTTGGTATAAAAGATCTGCTTCCTCTGCATAAACAAAACCCTCCATCTCTTTTGGCAAGTTTTTAATTGGAATTAAAACATCCTTAACCGCGTCTGTTTGAATTTTATAATTCGCTCTAGCTAATAGACGCCTTAAATCCCAATTTTGATTTAAATGCTTTGATTCCTCTTGCTTCAGTCTTTGAAATTCTAAGATTATGAGAAGTTCCAATTCCGGACTAATCCACGACGCAAACTTTAATGCAATATCTTTGTGCGCATAGGTTCCACTGCCATATCTCCCTGACTTTGCCCTCAATCCAATGCCACTTGTTCTTTCTATCCATTGTTTCACGGACATAGTAAATCTATTGGTTCCTGTTCACTTTTAACTTGGTGGAATTCCACCAAGTTAAAATTTTCTCCATTTTTAAGTTTTTCCCAAATACCTAAATATTCAATTGTATTCTTATTACTTAGCCAACGTTTAATAAGTTGTTCTCCATCTGGTTCGCTCTTAACGATTTCGGTTAAGTTAATATATTCTTCTCCATTATTATTCGAGACAGTAATATCAACTCCCTTGATATGTATTTTACTCATAATTGTTATTCATTATTTATGATTCCAATTTTTATGATTTTAGCGTAGGAATAACAGATTTTTTATAGAAGCACCAATTGTATAATTGCTAGAATAGGGTTCAGTTTAAAATACCTATTGTTCTAAACTTTTGGGTTTAATTTAGCTTGCTCCCCTTTTGTTATAATTGATAATTCGGACGCAAATTCATGCGTCCTAGATGTGATTTCCAATAAAGTTACAACCCCCTAATTCAGCGTAAACCTCAAACTAAAACCAAAATTACTGAACGAGGTATTAAACGTTTGAGAAGTATATGGTTTGGTAACGTTCGAATCGTAAAACAACTTGATGTTAAACTTCTGATTTAAGATATAATCTACGCTTGGTCTTAAAGTGATATTCTTAGCACCAGATGAAACTTCTGCTTCCGTAACATCAGCACGATAGATTACGGTCTTGTTATCTCTAATGGCAACATCCAATTTGAAATCCATGTTGTTATCCATTTTTAAGCTTTTAAACCAGCCAAATGGGAAACGGAATTTTGTTGTTCTATAGCCCAAGCCTAAAACCATATTGTTTTCTGATAACTGTGCCAGCTGACTATTCGCCAAACTCAATCCCAATAATCTCGATCGGTTTAACTCGAAAGATGCCGTTAGGTTATTTTTAAATCGGGTATCAACGCCAACCAACGGTGAGAAATATTCTGAAATGGTGACCTGAGCAAACTGGAATTCGGGCAAGAAGTTATTATTTGCATCCCTATTGCTAGAAAAGCCATTGCTCTCCGTGTAACGCAATAAAGAGTTGTAACCATTAACATTATATGCAGAACGATATCCATGTCTAATATCTACCGACGAAAACTTATCGGCAATGAAAGGAATTCTGGTTAATCCGCTATAGGTTAAACTCCAATTAGGCAAAGGAATTTTAGGAAATGCATTCATTTTCACTTTGCTAGCATCTTTGCCTGTGTAAGCTGCTAAAAATGCAGAGATAATTACATCCTGACTTTCCTTTCCATAACCATCTGAATAACCGCCATTAACGCCTCCAGAATTAGGGTTTTGCGCACCTAGTCTTCGTGAAATAATAGCCCGATTAGTCATGAATTGATTAAACAACCCAGACACTAAAGTAGAATTATTTTCCTTAAATGCGGTTCCTAAAGCAATGTAGGAAACACTGTAATCACCTGTGGTAATTGCACTTAAATTTTCGAAAGATGAAGCACTTTCTACATATCTAAAGTTGGTAGAGAAGTTTCTAGTTTGTGCCTTGTTTGCCCTTAAAGTAATTCTCAAATCTCTAAAAGGTTCCACCTGCCCTGTTAAACTTAAATCTTCCCTCAAAGTATTTACATAAAGCTGATTTTGTAAAGTATCTGTGGTTAACCAACCATTGCCCAAAGCCATTTCGCGGATGTCTCTTTGGCTTCCGAACACAAAGCCCAAGCCCGGTGCTCCTGTAACACTTTCTACCCCAAAATAATTGGTTTTAGGCAAATAGCCTGGTAAGAAAATTCCTTTGGTTTGTGTGTAAGCAGCATTTATATTTTTAACGCTGGTTAATAAATTGATAAAGAAGTTTTTCGTTTTATTTCCTTCTTGGCCGTTACTTACGTTTCTTATAAATCCAAACTTGTTGTATAAGGTGGTTAAATTTAAAGTTGGGTTAATTTGAACCGTTCTACTATTTTGTACTGTATTTCCTAAATTGATATTCGGGTCCAAAAGAGTAGATAATGGTTCGGTTTGCCAGTTAAATACTGTTCCGTAACGGGTTTTAACAGTTACCCAATTTAAGCCCGGAATTTTATCAATTGGAAGATTATAGGTTACATTTAAATTGTGATTGTAATCTGTTGTTCTACCCAAACGTTTAAGATTCTGCCAAACTGTATCGCGTTTTAAACCTTCAATTCTACCATCTGGCTCATCAATAATCGAGTAGTTGGTCGCATTAAAATCGAGTTGTAAAGAGCGGGTTAAATTCCACGCAATCCCATAAACCCGGCTCATTCTAAAGTTTTTATTGAAGGTGGTTCCAAATCCGTTTTGATAAATCGGAAGAGAATTATTCGGATCATTATTTCTCAGTGTGTTTTCCGAATACAAGCGATCTACATCAATTCTAAAATTAATCGCACTAGGGAAAATACTAAAATTAAAATCTTTCAATAAGGCCAACATATTAGATTTTATAATCTTTTCAAACGGCGCATAGTTTTTAGATTCTTTCGAATAACTGTATTGCAAAGATGCTCGATAAGTATTCTGTAAACTACTTTGATTGATGAAATCACGGTGATCATATTGCGTATAAGCATAGCTGGCCGCAAAGTTTTCTACATCCCAAAGGTGAACAGGTTTTGTATTGTTTGTACGCTCTTTACGCACATTGGTAAAGTTAATTCCCCTGCGAACGGTATAATCCTGTGCAAAATTTAAAATAGAGTCTTTTTGTTCTTTAGTAGATTGATCTAGCGCATTTTTCAGCTCAATATCTGGTGTACGCGGATTGTATTGTGGTGTAGAAACCTGTTTAGAATAACTTACAAACATTGGAATTTTCACGCCCGATTTTTGCGGAAGGAATTTGCCCAATTCAACTGCTGATGAAACATCCAACAAAACATTATCTGCTCTATTTCTTTCGCTCACTCTAGAATCAATAGAACCAAATCCTATCGTTGATTTACTTCCAGAAATGTTTACGTCAGCAAAATCGGCTAACTTCAAGTTTAACCTAGCCGTTGCTGCCCAACCGCCTTTTTCATCAAATTCGGTTAAGCGTAATTCATTAAACCAAACCAAAACGCTTTTATCCAAGCCATCATCTCCCTCGGGATTTGCTAAATTTCGGAGCGGGTTTTTAACCCCAACCATGTACACCCTAACCTTGCTCATGTCGGGCTGTCCTTTTACAACAATCGTTCTTGTTCCATCAAAATAAGTATAGGGAACATTAATTGGCCAAGGTTGTCCATTTGCCTGTTTTGCTACATTACGGGCCAGTTTTGCATTTTGGAAGAGCGTTAAATCCACATCCATTCTATTCGCTTCCGGCCAAATTGCATCTGGATCACTCGTGCCTGGTTGCGTAACTTTTAATGGCTGTACGTATTCGTAATAATTATCTTGATTATCAGTTCCAATTCTTAAGAAGGCGGCAACTTCGTTATCACTTAAAACAAGATTGTTTATCGCCTCTGCGTGAATAAACATTTCCAAATGTTTGTAAGAACGGAAATCACTATAGGCCGTTTTAAATGCCGCTCTACCATAACCATCTCGCAAGGTTTTTACGCTAACTGATAAAGACTGTTCATTTAAACGGGTATCGCCACGGTAATTGCTATAATCTCTTTCGCGAACAATTCCTGGAGGTGTTACGTAAGGAATGGGAGACCGTTTTCCATTTTCCTCTATGTTTACAGTAGAAACTTCAATAGTCGAATTATCTGGTGTTAAAGCTGGCAATGCAGGATCAATTATGGCTTGATCTCCTGTATTTTTTGCGTTGTATTCTCTCCATTCTCCACGGATCAACTGTAATTTGGCGAAACGCATTACCGCAGTATCCGTAAAATTCGTCATAAACATTCTAAAGAAACGGATGGATTTAAAATCCTGAATGTTACCTACTTTAGATTGATATTGACTAATCGGAATTCTAAATTGATACCAAGAAACCGCTTGAGTATTTCCATTGGCCAACTTAACCTGAGAAATCACTTTATCGGTAATAAAATTCTGACCAACCACTAAATCTGCAGGGCGCATAGATACTTTGTACTGAAAGTATTCATCGCTTTGCGTCATGTTGTTATCGCGATTAATATCTTCTCCATCTGGCAAAGATGTTGAGGCAGAATTCTCGATACCCAGTTCCTCTTGAGATTGTTGCGATGTTTTTGAGTTTCCTTCTGGCCCGTTATATTTTTCGTAGCGTTTCAATATCCCTGCATTGATTTGATCTAGCGCCGGGCCTCTGAAATAAGTATAGTTATCTGATGATGGATCGGCATCAATCGCAGCCGCCGCAGTCGAATTTAATTGCGATTTAATCTGTGTAATTGCCGCAGCGAACTTAGCTCTTTCATTGGCATCAGATAAACCATCCAAACCAACATCCTGTGCTTTACGTGCATCCGGATTATTATCAAATGCCTGTACAACGGGTTGTAGCTTTGGAACGCGGCCCCAAGTTGTTTCATCATATTTCGTCGGGTCATCGCCAGCAGGTAAACCATTCTCTAAAGATTTACGCCCATCTTTTAGAATATCTTCTGAGATATTTCCCAAATTAAAATACACATCTCCACCGGCCGAGTTTGGCTTGTAGATATATGGATCCATTACCCAAAGTTCTATGAAACCAACATTTAAAGCTTCGAAATCATTCGTTTCAATCTTACGTTGGAAACCCGCCCATCTAGATCTTGGATTTAACAAACTTCCATCATTCGCAAAACCAGTTGTACTAAAGTTATATGGTCCACGTAAAGTTGGATAATAAGCAACATCAAAAGTTGTGATGTTTAAAGCCTGACCAGTTGCCGTTTCTTTAAAAGGAAAAACTTCTTGTTCAATTACCTCTCTCACATAGTGATTAGAAAGTTCGTTTCTATTGTTCCGAATATTCGCTGGCGTTGTAGAAGCGGCTGAATTATAAAAAGTTGGATCAATATTATAGTATGCAACCCTTGCTCTGTTGTAGCCATAAGCTAAATCGTTGATCAATTGCGATTCCTGAAACATTTGTGGCGTACCCGAAAGTTGCCAAGAGATGGCACTCTTCAAATCGATAACAGATCTTGAGGCTTCAAAATCATCTAAATAACTTACTCCATTTTTACTTCCTGCAAAGTTTAAAGCTCTTGGGTGACCAGGAATTAACTGTGCAAATTCTCCATAAAAAGTAACGCTAGAAGGAGCTTTAGTAGAAATTAAAGGAAGTTTATCAACCAGCTTAGTTAAAAATCTAGATGGCGAACTGTAGTTTAAATCGGCACCCCAAATGGTGTTTGAAATTGGCTCTTCACCAATATTTACTTTTTGAGTTAAAGGTTTCTCCGTCAAATTCATGATGGTACCGCCCAAATTCAATTTGTTATTTACTCGATAATCCAATCGGGTTCCGAATAAGGATCGTTGTTGCAAACCAAAAAGTTCATTGTTTTCAGTTGTAATTCTAATCGGTTGACCAGAAGTTAAAAGCGCCTGATTAATAATGCTCACTCGGCCACCTTGGTAATCAACTGTAAAATCGACACCCTCGGTTAAAGGCATGGTACCTGCAAAAACTTTTACCGATCCTTCAGGAACATTAATGGCATTTAAACTAAACTCAGAAGAAACTTCCGATTGATAATTTCCCTTAAGCACATATCTATTCTGATTTTGAAACAATTGTTTGGCAATAGTCTGCGTAGAATCATATAATGCCGTAAAAGTATATTTATCGATTAAAGCCTGCTCACTTGGTAAAAACTTAGCGGCCAAATCCCTTCCGAAAGGCTCAATAATCGGGAAGATAATTCGTCCATTTGCTGGATCAATAGTAATGTAGCCTGTATTTGTATTGTTTACTAGTGATGACAGACCAGAGCTGGAAAGACTCGAACCAAAGGCGCTATTTGTTCCGGCTGTGCTCGAAGAAAAGTAAGAGCCAAATGCGTTATTGGCTGCAACAAAATCGAAAACCCCGTCTGGCTTTCTTTCATTTTGTTGATTCAACCGATCAAATTCTGTAAGTCCAATCCATTGTTTGTTGGCCGTATTTTGGCCTTCTGTCATAATGGGTTTTTCTACACCACTTTCATTATCGATTCTGTAAATATCGAGTTTAAAATTCTGACTACTAATTTGATAGCCACCTATTGAGTAGATGTTTTTCATCATCAAATCCCAAGTTGGAAGGTTAATTTTAGTGGTTTCGTTCTTTAACAATTTGGCATATAAAACCTTTGGATTATTAGGATCGAAAGTAATATCTGTAGAAAACTCTCCTACTTGATATTCTACTCCATTATAAGTATAGCGATAAGCTACAGCTAAAACCTCATCAGAATTTAATGGATTGTTAAGTGAAATATAACCTAACTGTGGCTGGAAAGTAAACTCCCGCTCTGTAAGTTTTCTGGCGTAAGTTAATTTAGCAAAGTTATCCGTACCTCTATTGGCTTGGAAAAACGAGATTACATCATTAGAGTTTGTAAACCTCGCGTTCGGTGGAAGAACTTGCAACAAGTTATTCGATCGTTGCGCAAAACCCGTAGCGGTTGTACCTGCTGGCAAGCCTGATGTTCCTCCAGTAATTTGTGCGGTGTTAAATGGCGTATTTTCTCCTAAATCGATCAACCCCAAAACATCCCGAGAATCTGTTGTATTGCCGGATTTGTTGGTAATCCAAACTTCAATTTTTGTAATTTGGATTGGCGAGGTTATGATTGGAGCATTCGCAAGATTTTTATTATAATTATTTCTAAAGTACTGCGCCAAGAAATAGTGTTTATTGGCCTCGTAATTATCGGCACTTACACTAAAGGTATTTTGCTGTGCACCATTGGTAATCTTAATTTCTCGCGATTGCGATTTCTGTTGGGTGTAAACACTTGTAACGTTTAACTTCCCAAACTGAAGCTGGGTTTTAATCCCAAATAAAGCCTGAGTTCCAGAAATCAACGAGGTATTTAAGGGCATACTTACATTACCCGCCTCAATTTTTTTAATGATATCGTCTGGTCCGCCGGTGTAATCAAGTTTAATCTGGTTTTCGAAATCGAACTGCGCTTCAGTATTGTAATTACTTTTAATTTTCAACTTTGTACCGATATTTCCCACAAGATCCATCTGAATTCTTTGGTTAAAATCGAAGTTGGTTTGCACCCTTTGTCTTTCGTTAAAAAGCGGATTTTCGTTTTTATTTATCCGTCCAAGAAAAGTTAGTTCGGCTTCGCCACGAGGCTGAATATCAATGGTAGATCCACCAAACAATTTCTCGAAAGCTTTACTGTTTACCTGAATTTGAGGAATAATTCCTGTGCTTCTGTAATCGCTTACTTCGGCATTAGAAATGCTTCGCCAATTGCCACGTTTTACTTCGCTATTAACCAAACGAGAATATTCATCGATGGTTAAATACTGCGTTTGCGTAACATATTTATCGCCAATTAATTCTTTAACTACATAGCGCTTATTTTTGGCATCGTACTCTACAATTCTTTTAACATTACTTGGTAATGGATAAAATGGATTTGTAGACGGACTGATCCCAAGCAATTGTTTTTCGCGTAGGCTAAAGTTATTTTTGGACGCAGTTGTATCTGCTTTGCCCGGAATTACCTGAGAGAAGGTGTTTTGAGAGGCAAATAAAATTAATAGTGGGATGAGATATAATAGGGTATATATTCTCTTCAAAGGCGTTAGTTCTATAAATTTTTCAAAGCTTGTTTAATTAGTTGCTCAACCGAAAGTGTCCCTTCTGTTACTTTTAATATTTGATCGATAGTTTTTTCGGCAGTTTGTTTGGCAAAACCGAGCATTACCAAAGCTGATAACGCTTCATCCTTAACCGTATTGTGCAAAGGCATAGAAATTAATGAATCTACTCCTTCTTTTTTTAATTTATCCTGTAACTCTAACACCAATCGCTGAGCAGTTTTGGCACCCAAACCTTTAATCCGCTGGATTAACGGAAGATCTGCATGAACAATTGCGGCCTGGATTTCTAAAGGTGTTATGGAAGATAAAATCATTCTTCCAGTATTTGGACCAATGCCCGACACTGAAATTAAATGTAAAAATAAACGGCGTTCGCCCTCATCGGCGAAGCCATATAATGTATGTCCATCTTCCTTAACATGCAGCCAGGTATATAATTTACACCTTTCAGAATCTTCGAGATTGCTATATGTATTTAAAGATATATTAATATGATAGCCTATACCTCCGGCTTCAACCACAACATAAGCTGGGCTCTTAAAAGCTAATTTACCATCAATATAGGCGTACATGTTTTACTTCTTAGTTGTTTTACCAAATATACCTTTTCGTTTCGATGCTGCAATCTCTTCTTTTGCTTGCACATCTACAACTGCAATAGTAACCATATTTACGATCTCTCTCACCGAACTTCCTAACTGAACAATATGAACAGGTTTATTAAGTCCTAACAAGATTGGACCAACCGCTTCTGCACCACCCAATTCCTGCAACAATTTGTATGCAATGTTACCAGATTCCAAGTTAGGAAAAATTAAGGTATTTGCAGGTGCATCTGCCAATGTACTGAAAGGGAAATTATCTTTTAGCAACTCATTGTTAATGGCAAAGTTTCCTTGCATTTCTCCATCTACAACAACCTCTGGATGATTTTTATGAAGCAATCTAGCCGTTTCTCTAACTTTCTCTGGCGTAACACCATCGTTAGAGCCAAAATTTGAATAAGAAAGCAAAGCGATACGTGGCTTGATGTTAAACTGCTTAACAGATTTATCAAGCAACAAGGTAATATCGACCAATTCTTCTGCAGTAGGATCAACATTTACAGTCGTATCACCAAAGAAAACCGGACCTTTTTTGGTCATCATCATGTACATACCTGCAACACGCTTAACCCCGGGCTCTACACCAATAACGTGTAATGCTGGTTTAATTGTTGAACCATAATTTTTCGTTAAACCAGAAATCATGGCATCAGCTTCTCCAAACTCAACCATTGATGCACCAAAATAATTACGATCTCTTAACAACTTGGTTGCATCGCTTGCAGAAACACCTTTACGCTGACGCTTTTTGAAAAGTGCATCAGCATATTTTTTGGTTTTCTCTGGCTCTTGCATTTGATCGATAATCAAAGCGCCCTCCAGTTCCAAAGCATGCTCATCGATAATGGATTGTATTTTTTCTTTATTCCCTAAAAGAATCGGAATCGCGATTCCTTCATCTTTAACAATTTGAGCTGCCTTTAAAATTTTATAGTTATCAGCTTCTGCAAATACCACACGTTTAGGATCTGATTTTGCCTTGGTTGTGATGGCACGCATAATTACATCATCCAAGCCTAAGCGCTTTCTCAATTCTTCTGAATATGCATCCCAATCGGTGATGATTTTACGAGCCACGCCACTCTCTATTGCAGCCTTCGCTACCGCGATGGAAACCTCGGTAATTAACCTAAAATCTACTGGTTTCGGAATGATATATTCTTTCCCAAATTTAAGGTTACGGGCGTTATAAGCTAAGTTTACAGCCTCTGGAACTGATTTTTTAGCCAGATCTGCAATGGCTTTAACCGCAGCAATTTTCATGGCCTCGTTAATGCTGGTTGCGCGAACATCTAGTGCACCACGAAAAATATATGGGAAACCTAAAACATTATTTACTTGATTTGGATAATCAGAACGGCCAGTAGCCATAATGATATCCTTGCGGGTTTTAATGGCCAGTTCATAAGCAATCTCCGGGTTTGGATTCGCCATCGCAAAAACAATTGGGTTTTTAGCCATCGAGCTTAGCATTGGAGCCGTAACACAATCTGCAGATGATAGTCCGATAAATACATCGGCGTCTTTCATGGCTTCTTCCAATGTATTTATTTTTCTTTCTGTAGCAAATTCGGCTTTAATATCATCAAGCACCGCACGATCTTTACGGATTACTCCAGTACGATCGCACATTACGATGTTTTCTTTTTTTGCACCTAACGAGACATAAAGTTTTGTACAAGAAATTGCAGCAGCACCAGCACCATTTACCACAATTTTAATCTTGTCCATTTTTTTCTTGAAGATTTCACAGGCGTTTAATAACGCTGCAGCCGAAATAATCGCTGTTCCGTGTTGATCATCATGCATTACAGGAATGTTCATTTCCTCTTTCAAGCGACGCTCGATTTCGAAACATTCTGGAGCTTTGATATCTTCTAAGTTTACACCGCCAAAAGTTGGCTCTAATGCTTTAACGATTTTTACAAAATCATCTACATTTTTAGTATCTAATTCTAAATCGAATACATCGATATCAGCAAATATTTTAAAAAGCAATCCTTTACCTTCCATCACCGGTTTACCCGCTTCAGGACCAATATCGCCTAAGCCTAAAACGGCCGTACCATTACTAATTACCGCAACCAAGTTTCCTTTTGCGGTATATTTATAAACATCTTCCTTATTTTCTGCAATTTTTAAGCACGGTTCTGCAACACCAGGAGAGTACGCTAAAGTTAAATCTCTTTGCGAAGTGGTAGGTTTTGTTGGTACTACTTGGATCTTTCCCGGACGACCTTGAGAGTGATAATCAAGCGCATCTTGCTTTCTATTGGTTTTACTCATTACGTAACTTATTAGTGACGGCGCAAAGGTACAATTCTTTTATTAGGCAAGAAATAAATATACTGTTCATTTAAGAATAAACGGAGTTATAAACGGAGAAACCCAATATCTGCAAATGCGAATATTGGGGTTGAAGAATTTTTTGAAGAGGAAAATTAGCAACATAATTACTAACTGAAATTAAAGTTATAGACGCTGTCAATTACAAATTTAAGGCAACGATCTCTTTAAATACCATCCATCCCGTTGTAAATTTAATCCCATATAAACCGATTGATTTAATTTAAACAGGAAAAAGACCCTAATTTCATTTTCATTTATAATGTGCAGTTTTCCATAAATAGGCTCCTTAATTATAGAAAGGACAGGATTATATCTTTGCTCTATAATTGTGTCTCCATTGGTATGAATAAATATCCTACATTTTTTGTCCATATCCGGAATGGATATTTTATGGTTCTTATCAGAAATATTATAATTATTTCTTAAACCAATATTGTCCTTCTCAATTATAACACTAAGCGTGTTGGCATCTCTAAGGTTATAATCCTTTGCCGTTCCTACCCAAGTTCCCTGCAATTTTTCTTCTATATCCTTCCTGGTATTTTCCTGACTGCAAGCAACTAGAAAAGAGGAGAGAGAAATTATAAAAACAAGCACAAAATTAGGCTCTAATACTGGTTTAATCTTCATATTTATTAATGATAATCCTGTATTAGCCTTCTTTTTTTTGATTTTTCGGTATTTGTATTATTAAAAGATCTATAAATAACAGCAAGCGTGAATTTCAAGAGTCTATGGGAAAATATAATTACAATTCGCAATAGATAAAGTCCTTATACTATTGTTCTTCTCATCATAATACCACCAAAACTGGCCTCTATGTAGACGAACCCCCATGTAATTTATATGAAGGTCGTCAATATTTTTATGCTCAATTACAATTTTCATCCTCGCATTAAATATTCGAGAATAATATTTTATAAAATCCTTTCGGTTTTTAATTCTAATATTTTTAGTTTCATAGTTTTTCCCGTTTTTCTTATCTAATGTAAGGTGTAATGTGAAATAACTATTATCCATTAGTTTAGCAAGACCAATCTTATCCTCATTTTTCACCAGAAGTTTAAATTTTTTAAAATAGTTAACAAACACCTGATCATTTTTTAAGCCTATTGGCCTAAACTTATTTACGGCATCCTTTTCTTGCGAAAAGCTATAATTTGCTGATAAACATATGGTCACAATTATTAAGAATATTAACCCTTTCATTTTTTGCATACTTTTAATATCCAGCAAAATTATTGTAGATAAGAAAATAATTAAAATTTATACAATCTGCTAAAGGGATTTGATTTTCTTTTGGCTATCAAATCAGTTATTGAAAAGACAGGATGTTCGGCAAATGGAATTATTATGACCTCACTTGGCTCATCAAAAACACCGTGTTCATTCCTCAACTCTTTCAATTCAATAAGGTAAACCGCCAATGAAATCGTATCCTTTTTTATAGAATAATTCTGAGCTGACGAAGTTTTCATTAAAAAACATTGAACAAACAACAATAAAAAAAACATTCTCATGATCTTATATTTATGACCTACCAGCTCTTTTTTTAATGAACAATCTCATATGCTCAACATATTTATAAGAACATGAATGGCTAATTACTTTACTAAAATCCTCAAAGAATGGGCTTTTATTTTTAAATAAACTTTTACAGAAATACTTATCTGCCTGATCTTCAAGAACTCCTGCATCGTGATATATTTTAGTTTTATACCACCTGCTTATATCTTCGTGTGGCCAACAAAAATCCAAATCATCATGTATTTGAGTTTTATAGCCGAATCTCCATGAATTCCAAAGTAGCGCCCACATATCAGAACACCATGCTTGGATAGGCACACTATCCTTCGGATTTAAACCAATAATTTTATCATTTAGTTTTTCGTATACGTTTGGTATAAAATAAAGCTTCACGCAATCTTGCTCTACCTTATCCCAAAACTCATAAGTTGTATTCTTTAATAAGTATTGTGCTCCACCAACATTATTATCATTTGCCACTACCATATTTGGAGAGATATTAACAATACTGCACATATTTTCAAACAGGCTTTCGCCTTTCGACTTTAGGTAAGTTGAATCTAAATATGACTTTGCATTTGATAAATACCAAATATCATCATCAATCATTTGATCAAAGTTTGGCAATTCTCTAAAAATAATATCAGAATCATGATAGAAAATAACCTCCCTCTCTAACAACGGATTAGCACTTATATGTTTCTTAATTATATGTGGACGGAGCGAAGATGGATAAAACTTGAGCTCTCTTGTATCTGGATAAATGAAAAATTGAACTTTATCATCACCTTTAATAAAATCTGCAAACTTAGAATTTAGACCCCTATTTTCATCAAAGCCAATAAGCACCTGAACATGTTCAGGTGCTATTTTTAATTTTCGAAAATTATAAAGCTGTAACTCTAACTGCCAAATGAAATAGTCTTCATCAGGCTGTGCAGACAAAAAAATCATACAATTCTAAAATTAATGTTTCAATAAATATTTATCTTCAATTTTAATCCCACGTGCCCGAACCAATTGGAACATTTTATCAGAATTTTTATAGTCATGTTGCTCATAATAAATTTTACCTAAAAAATAGTAAGCATCATAAATCGATCTGCTTTTTTTTATCTCATATAGAGGAATAGCCCTTTTACCAAATTTAATAGCGTTTTTAGGATCCTTATTATAATAAAATACAGTCATAAGATTATAGTAACTTTCAGGATCCGTTGGATATTCCTTTAAATATTTTTTCCCTTCCAATATTGCTCGTTCATAATCCTTTTTATATAGATAACATAATATGATATTTCTTTTGGAAGAGCTATCAGTTTTATTTATAGCAATTGCATAATTAAAATTATCAATGGCTACACCATAGTTAGAAAGGTGCATATATCCCCATGCTATACCACCTTTAATATGGTAATTATTTCCTTCCAGCGAATCTGCTTGTTTATAAAAATCTAATCCCTTTCTAAATAAAGACATACTATATAATTCTTGTCCTTCGATACAGAGGGCATCAATTTTTGGATTTGTAGAAAATTTAACTCTGACATATTTTTTTGAAACCTCTAGATTAGCTGTATCCAAAATTTGAGCAGATACATCGAAATAACTTAAGTTTAATATAATGATCCAAAATAATACCCTCTTCATGTTAAAGATTATTTAAAATATTAATCATCTCCAGTATTTATAGTCGTTAGTTTTCCGGATATTGCGGCATTGTATAATGCTGTAGCTAGTTCAGCCGAGGTCATATTAGGATTAGCCTTTTGAAAAACCATTATTTAATTTTTTCTTTTGTAGATTATTATCAGTAAATTTTGGGGGTACTTTAAAGAAGTTTCTATGCCCAACTTGAGTGTATCTTGGTTCAAAGTCAAAATTTTCATATTATAAGTCATATTGGCTTCAGTAAAGTTAGGGTCTCGAATATAATAACCTTTTCTACTATGGGATGAATAAGAGCCATTTTCATGAACAACATTTATACTTTCTGGAAAATAACTACTTTCAAAATACCTTACATATTTTCCAAATTTTATCTGATGCCCCAATTCTTCATTATTAAATCTAAAATTTTCTTTTTTTACAATCACCCACGTACCTTTTAATGTATTTCGAACTTTTGTAACATCTTTTGTTTCCTTACATATATAATATATTATAATGCCATATTTTTGTGTTAAAAAAAAAGCTCCAAAAAAGCATATGCAATAACCTATCCAACTTAAGGATTTTTTAAATCTTAACATCGTCCCCTTTTTTAAGTTGTATTTTAATATGGCATTTTTTGCAGCATTATCGTTCTGCTGCCACTTCCGATTCCAAAATTTGTGCCATCAGTACCTCTTGGGTGCATCTCCCCACAATAAACCATTAGCCATCTATCTCCATTATTGTCAACAAAAACACCATCTTCTGTTATTACACCAGGCATTGTAGAAACATATTCCTTTGTTACAACTACTTCATGGGTGTCTAGAGGTATCTGTTCATTTGAACTGTAAGTAAAATAGAGTTCAACATCTCCAGAAATAGGTGTTAAATTTGGCATTGGCTGATCTCCCGGAGCTTGCGAAGGTTGATTTCCATTGGATGTGCTTCCACTATTTCCTCCATAGCTTCCTCGAGAAGATATACCTCCAAGCTTGCTGATAAGTCCTTGAACATCACCAACACCATTGATTGTTTCTTTAAAATGCGCAAGGTATGAGTCTCCTTTCGCCCCGACTAGTTGTCCATCACTATTTATGTACCCAAAATTTTCCATATCTTGCTTAACTGATCTCATCAAATCCGCCATATCAATGCTTAAAGCAATTGCAGATATAGTTGTATTTGTAAATTTCAAGGTGCTATTCAAGCCTTGACCTTGAGTCATAAACGCAATATAGTTGTCTTGCAAAGCGCTAATAACGAGATCATTACGAACTTTATTTATTTCTGAATTACTAGAAGTACTCGGTGCTAATGCACCGCCAATACCACCAAGAGCACCACCAATTACTAATTTTGTTGGAATCGCCCCTACATAGGAAGTTACCAATGTAGATAATCCCCCTGAAACTGCAGCCAAGGTTGCCCCAGTAAAGGCAGCAAAAGCCTTATTCCAAAAGTTCTCATAAGTCATATCAGAACTATTTTTAATTGCCATTGTATATCCATCACCACGATAGAACGCCTTACCAGAAGATTCTAAAAATACTTGAAGAGCATTACTTTGCGCTCCGATAATAGGTATCCATGTACTATTAACTTCTGCTGTAGGTAAATTTTGTCCACCTTCATAATTCCCAAGGAAACTATTTGATGAATTTGCCCAAAAGCCCCAATTATTGCCATGGCCTGCACTTTGAACAATGTCAATTGAATTGAGTCCAAAAGCCCCATTTGCTTCAAAATGCTTATTAGCTATATCAGACGTAATTCCATTTTTCGCAATATAATCCATTAATTCATAAAAATCATTGAAAGTGATACCACCTAAAACAGCCCTCATTTCATCGTCATTAAGCATTCCTTTAATGTCGTCAAATTTTAAAACTTGTCTTTTCATATATTTAAGATTAGACTTATTACTGTTAAAAAACTATGCCAAGCTATCATCGTGTTTGCCCATTTTAAAATAGCCATCTATCAAATTTGGGCATTATGCCCTATAAGGTTATAACCAAAGGCATTGTTGTATAAATACTACGCCATATAATTTTTACTTTTTACATAAAATTGTATCATTTTTTCGTACAGAGAGAATTATTTGTTGTGAATATTTATGCCCAAATTTCCCCATTATGGGATATTTTTATTATTGCGCCCCACTTTGGTTTGCAACCTAAAGTACCCAGAACGCCATTTTAGTAAGCTTTTAAACTTTGGTTACATATTTGCCTAATGGTGGGCGTTATATGAGCATAAAAAAATTCCCAAACGAGAGACAGTTAGACATGATGGATTGCGGCCCTGCATGTTTAAAAATGATCGCAAAGCATTATGGAAAATTCTATAGTCTGCAATACCTCCGCGATAAATGTGGCATAACTAAAGAGGGCGTTTCATTTCTAGACATAAGCCATGCTTCAGAAGAAATTGGACTCAGGAGTTTATCGCTAAAATGCACTGTGAACGAGCTGCTGTTAAAAATCCCCTTACCTGCTATTGTACATTGGGATAACAGCCATTTTGTTGTAGTTTACGATGTAAAAAGCAAAGGGAAAATTAAAAGTGATCAAATTAAAACCGAAGGCACTATTTATGTATCAGACCCGGCAAGAGGACGAGTTAAATATAACACAGATGAATTTGCTTCAAAATGGATAAAGGAAGGCACTGATAAAGGAATTTTAATGGTTATTGAGCCACAGGCAGATTTTTACGAACGCCAAGAGACTGAACGGATTGATAGGAGAAAAACATTCTCAAATTTTTTAGGCTATTTTAAGCCCTATAAAAAAAGCTTTATCAATCTATTAATTGTAATGCTTTTGGTAACCATACTGCAAGGTCTTTTGCCTTTTATCAGTAAAGCCGTAATTGATGTCGGCATTCAAACACATGATGTTGATTTTATTAATATTGTTTTAGCGGCTAATGTTGCCATAATTGTTAGTGTACTCTTAAGCAATATGGTTAGAGATTGGATCCTGCTTCATGTAACTTCGAGGGTAAATATTGCATTAATAAGCGACTACCTCATTAAACTGATGCGCTTGCCCATAACGTTTTTTGAGAACAAGATGACTGGCGATATTTTGCAAAGGGCGCAAGACAATGAAAGAATAAGGGCCTTCATCATGAATAACTCTCTTGGAATGATTTTTTCTACCCTAACTTTTGTTGTTTTTGGAATAATCATGTTCGTTTACAACCCAATAATATTTTACATTTTTTTAGTTGGCAGTGCGCTATATGTTGGTTGGGTAATGGCTTTTTTAAATATTAGGAAAAAACTAGATTGGGAATATTTTGATTTAGTGAGCAAGAACCAAAGTTATTGGGTAGAAACCATCGCCAGCATACAGGATATCAAGATTAACAATTACGAAAAGCAAAAGCGATGGAAATGGGAGAACATACAGGCTAGGCTTTACAAAGTAAACCTTCGTGTTTTAAGCATTACCAACACACAAAACCTGGGTGCACAATTTATTGATAGCTTAAAAAACTTATTCATTACTTTCTATTGCGCTAGGGCGGTTATAAATGGAGAGATTACTTTTGGCGTAATGATTTCTACACAGTTTATTATTGGGATGCTCAATGGCCCCGTACAGCAATTTATCCAATTCATTATTTCTTTCCAATTTGCTAAAATTAGTTTTTTAAGACTAAATGAAATCCACCAATTAGACGATGAACATGAGGGCGTTGGCCAAAATAGCATTGAGCTCCCTGACAATAAAAGCTTAATTATAAATAACGTTGCCTTTCAATATACACCAACTGGCAAAGTTGTTTTACAGGGCATTAGACTTATTATTCCAGAAGGTAAGGTTACAGCCATTGTTGGCGATAGCGGAAGTGGTAAATCTACCTTGTTAAAATTACTGTTGCGTTTGTACAAGCCTAGTTATGGAGAAATTAAAATTGGCGATATGAATATCAATAATATTAGTTTACGCCAATGGCGAGATAAATGCGGTGCGGTAATGCAAGATGGTAAAATATTTAACGATACCATATTAAATAACATTGTATTGGATGATGAACGCATTGATTATGAGAAGCTTAAAAAAGCATTGAATACGGCAAATATTGCTCAAGAAATAGAAGCGCTACCATTGGGTTATCAAACGGTAATGGGAGAGCAGGGACGTGGCCTTAGCGGTGGCCAAAAACAACGGGTTTTAATCGCCAGGGCATTATATAAAAATCCCGATTATTTGTTTTTTGATGAGGCTACAAATTCTTTGGATACCATTAATGAAAAGAAAATTACCGATGCGCTTGATGATGTTTTTAAAGACAAAACAGTTATCGTAGTTGCCCACCGATTAAGTACAATACGTAAAGCAGATCAGATTATAGTGATGCAAAGCGGAATGGTTGTCGAAATTGGAAATCATGATCTATTAATGGAGCGCAAGGGGCGATATTACCAACTTGTACAATCTCAAATGGATTTAACAGGCATGGCTGGTTTGGATGCTGAAGCTGCTCTAAACATTGAAAATTAATGGAAACTTCTAAATTAAATGTAGCCTTACAATCAGAACGTAGTGAGGAAGTACAACACATCATCGAAAGAATGCCTGTTCGGTTTGGTTTCTGGATTAGTATGATTGTATTTTTCTTATTCATTTTAATGGCTGTTTTCGGTTGGCTAGTGCGCTATCCTGATGTTGTTTCCGGGCAGATTGTAATTAATTCAAATACCGCCCCTTTAAAGTTGGTATCCAATAGTTATGGTAAAATCAAATTAAACCATATAAAATCAATGGATAATGTTAAGGAAGGGCAAGTTATTGCCTATTTGGAAAATGCTACAAATCCAATCCAAGTAAATTTTATAGATAGCCTAATTAAGCCTTATAATCCCAATAGCGATTCCATTTTAGTACTTTTTCAAAATTTACCCAAAAATTTTTCTTTGGGAGAATTAAATATAAAATATTACGCGTTTTCATCTGCGCTCCAACAAATGATAAATTTTAGAGATCATCATTTATATGATAAGCAGGGAAAGAGTTTACATGAAATTTTAAATGAGCAACAAATGGCAATAACCTCTGCTGAAAAACGGATTATCATGGCAAAGAATACGTTAGCATACGTTCATAAATTTTATTCAAGAGATTCTACACTATTCACGAAAAAAGTAATCAGCGAATCTGAATTAGATAAAACACAGATGAGTTACATCTCATCTAAAGATGCTTATCAAAATACGCTAAATAATTTAACAGTAGCTAAACAACAAATCCAACAAACGGAAAGCAGATTGAAAGAACTTGGCGTAACCAAACCAGAAAAGGAAAAGGAATTACGAATTGCCTTAATATCAGCATACAATGATTTAACGGATAACATTAAAAGTTGGAATCAGAAATATGTATTTAGAGCGCCCTTTAATGGAAAGGTGCAATTTCTAAAATTTTACAATGAGAACCAATTTGTTCAAAATGGAGAACAGGTTTTTACAATAATCCCAAAGCAAACTGATTTACTCGGCCAAGTTATCGTTGCATCTCAAGGGTCGGGAAAAATAAAGAAAGGGCAAGAGGTCATTGTTAAATTAGACAACTATCCTTACAATGAATATGGATCGGCAACTGGAAAAGTGAATTCTATTTCGCTAACCACAAGTACAGCTAAAACGGATAAAAACGAAATAGAAACTTACTAAATCTTGGTTGATTTCCCTAACCAATTAACAACGAATTACGGCACAACATTAGAAGCAAAAGCGGAAGCTAAGGGATCTGCAGAAATTATTACAAACGACAGAAGGCTGATTGAACGTTTGTTTGATAACCTAAAATATGTTATGAAAAAGTAATTCCTACCCCTTACTTATTTTCAATACCATGCCCGGCTGTAAACCTGCTTTTGCCAATCTATTATCTCTTTTAATGCTCTGAACTGTTGCACCATTAAATTTTTCGGCAATTTCTGAAAGCGTATCCCCCATTTTTACAGTATAATTTGAAAAAGATGCCGGAGCCTTTAAGCGATTGTAATTTTTAGTATAAATTTTAAGTTTCTGCCCAGGAACAATTGTTTTGCTCTTAAGTCCGTTCCAAACTTTTAAATCCTGAACTTCAACACCATATTTATCTGCTACTGTATTAAGGCTTTGGCCAGAAGTTACTTTGTGATAAACAATATTAGAATTGGGAGCGCTTGAGAAAGCAACTTTTTTCTTACGTAAATCGCGAACATCATCTGTACTGGCTTGAATAATTCTCATGTCCATATCAGCGCCAGAATTGTTCAACACATCATAAACTGCGGCATAATCAAAATCTTTAAGTTTAGGCATCACAATCCGTTTCGGGAGTTCGTCCGTACCATTTACAATTTTCTTCTTATAAGATGGATTTAAAGCAAACAAAATTGATTCTTCTACATTTAACGCTTTTGCCAATGTAGATAAAGAGATAAATTTATTAACCTGAACAGTATCTGTTTTTAAAAAGAGGTTACAAGCCTGAGCCGTGATTTGATGTTTTCCAGAATAATTCATTACATAAACTGCAGCAATAAATGCAGGCACATAGTTTCGGGTTTCTTTAGGGAGAAACTGTCTAATCTCCCAAAAATCTCTCGATCCTGCTTTGTCAATGGCTCGGTTAACATTTCCTTTACCACAATTATAGGCTGCAATGGCCAATAACCAATCGCCCAGCTCTTCAAAGGCATCTCTAAAGTAAGCCGCTGCTGCATAACTGGCTTGAATGGGATCTTTTCGTTCATCAACAAAATTATCCATTTTTAAACCATAGGCTTTTCCAGTGCCAAACATAAATTGCCAAATTCCGGTTGCGCCAACTCTAGAAATGGCATGTGGATTCATCTGAGATTCTACAATGGTTAGATATTTTATTTCTGTTGGAAGGTTATAATCTTTCAGAGCCTTATCAAAAATCGGGAAATAATAGCTGGAGAGTCCGATCATTTTACCAAACATATCTTTTCGTTTGGCGTAAATATCTATATACTGCTGAACGTACTCGTTGTAAGGCAATGGAATGGTTTTTACAATCGAATCGAGCCTAAGTTTATAGATATAATTTTGCCCCATTAACAATGGGTTTTCATAAATAAGAGGAACAGCTACCGTATCTGTATTAACGAAAATGTTGTTCTGAACTTTGGAAATGCTATCGGTTTTGATTGTTTGTTGCGCAGATGCGGAAGAAATGAATCCTGTAAAAGCACAAATTGAAGTAAAAAGTAATTTTTTAATCATGGGCTATTTGGTTTATTCTCGTCAACCATAATCTGTATCATTACAAATCATTATCGATTTTCGTATGTTGAAACACGAATCGAGGTTAACGAAATTAATAACACAGCTCAACCGAGCTAATGCCTATTTTAAAAATGCCTGAGAAAAAGCCAGAAGCTTACCTTCCTCAAAATGTTTGGCTGTAAACTGAATACTTAACGGCAAACCTGCACTATTATTGCCTAATGGCAACGCGATAGCTGGATTACCACTTAGTGATGGGAGAACTGTAAAAATATCGGCCATATACATTACCAAAGGATCTTGCATGTTATCGCCAATTTTAAATGCTGGGGTTGGTGCCACAGGCGATAAAATTAAATCGTAATCCTGAAACAAAGCGTCTAATTTTTCTTTAATTAATCTCCGTACTTGTTGCGCTTTTTGATAATAAGCATCATAATATCCTGCGCTTAAAACAAAGGTTCCTAAAAGGATTCTTCGTTTTACTTCTTCTCCAAAACCTTCAGCACGAGATTTTTTATACAATTCGTTAAGCGATTTTGCCTCTGTATTTCTATGTCCATAGTGCACACCATCATATCTAGATAGATTTGAGGAAGCTTCTGCCGTAGTTAAAATATAATAAGCCGGAACGAGGTAATCTAAAAGATCGAAAGACACATATTCTACTGTATGGCCTTGTTCTTTTAGGTTTTCGATTGATTGTAAAATGGCCATTTTAATTTCGGGATCGAGCGCATCGCTTTCCATCGTTTCTTTTAAAACAGCAATTTTTTGTTTTTCATTCGTTTCTAAGTGAGCTGGGTAATCCGGAACTTCTAGCGGAGATACCGTAGAATCATTTTCATCAGCGCCTGCCAAAACCTGCAAAAGTAAGGCAGCATCTTCAACAGATGAAGTGATCGGCCCAACTTGATCGAAAGAAGAAGCATAGGCAATTACGCCATATCTAGAAATACGACCATAAGTTGGCTTTAACCCAATTTGCCCACAAAACGCAGCGGGTTGCCTAACAGATCCACCTGTATCGGTTCCCAATGCAGATAAACACATATCGGCTTGAACGGCAACTGCCGAACCACCAGATGAGCCTCCTGGAACAAGTTCTGCATTCGCAGCATTTTTTGCCGGACCGAAATACGAAGTCTCATTAGAGCCACCCATTGCAAATTCATCACAGTTTAAACGACCGATAATCACGGCATCTTCCTGTAATAAACGTTTAACAACTGTAGATGAATAAGGCGATACAAAACCATCAAGCATTTTTGATGATGCCGTAACCACATGATCCTTATAACAGATATTATCTTTAATACCAATTACCATGCCCGCAAGTTTCCCCGCTGTACCTTGTTCTATCTTTTGCTGTACCGCTTGAGCCTGAACTTCTGCCGAATAAAAAAACACCTCGTTGAATGCATTGAGGTGTTTGTTATCTTCAATTTGCTTAAAATAATAAGCCAATAAATTGGGTAGAGTTAACTGCTTTTGCGAAATGAGCGTTTGTATCTCTTTAAGAGAGCTGTATTTCTTCAAAACTAAAATTTATTGCAATTAAACGGTTTTATCGCGGTTAGAAGGATCTACTTGTTCCCCATCAACCCCGTCTTTACCATCTTTAAATTCTTTAACACCTTTACCTAAACCACGCATAAGTTCAGGAATTTTTTTACCACCAAATAATAAAAGTACCACTACCGCAATAATGATTATTTCTGGTGTTCCAAGCATTGCTGCTATTGTTGTATTTAACATAACTTTTTTTGATTAAACTTTTTGACTGTCAGTTACTGTTTTTTCATCTATGGGAGTGCTAACTGAGGGATGTGGTGGTGTATTTACACCGTGTTCTACTTTCTCATCAACCGAAGGTTCTTCTGTTGGGTGATGGCGTTCATTACTATTGGTTACGGCTTGTTCTTCTTCTTTATCTATATCCATAGCATTAATATTTCTATGAATTTCACGCTTCACACCATCAGATGCGTCTTTAAACTCTCTGATTCCTTTTCCTAAGCCTCGTGCTAATTCTGGCAATTTTTTACCACCAAATAACAAAAGAACTACTACTAAAATGAGTACGATCTCTGATCCACCCATGTTTAAAAATTCTAATAACGTGCCTTGATACATCACTAATCTATTTTATACAAATATAACATTTAAAACTGTGTTCTTTTATTTACTAATCCAAGCCTCGGGGTTTAAAGTAGATTGACCTCTTCTAATCTGAAACTTCAAAATTGCATCATCTCCAGTATTTGCAACAACACCAATTGCTTGTTTTGTGTCTACATTGCTACCCGTAGTTACAGATACGTTTCTTAAATTCTGGTAAACCGTAATATATTCACCATGAATAATAATCACAACTCCTCTACCTTGAATATATTGAACTGTTAATACTTTTCCAGCAAAAACCGCTCTAACTGTAGCACCATCATTAGTAGTAATATCTACACCATCGTTTGTGTAGCTCGCCAAATCAACTTTATGCGACCCATATCTTTCAGTAATACTTCCCGTTGCAACTGGCCATGGCAATCTGCCTCTATTGTTTTCAAAACCAGCAGATAATCTAGCGGCTTCCGGGGTTGCTGTTAATAACTCTCCAGTTGTTTTTTCTTTTGTAGAAACGGTCGGTGCCTTAGGTATTGGCCTGTTCTCCGCTTTTGCTTTTGCCTCCGCAGCTCTAGCTTCTGCGGCTGCTTTTGCGGCAGCGATACGTGCTTCTTCGGCAGCTTTTCTTCTTGCTTCTTCTATTGCACGTTGAATTGCTGCAGCAATTGCTCTGTCTATTTGAGCCTGCTGTTTCTTTCTGGTATTAATATCTTGCTTAAACTGTTTCTCCTGTTTGCTTAATTTATTTAAGGCAACAGATTGTTCGTTTTTATCTTTACCTAAACGCTCTTTTTCTCGCTCTTGATCTTTTAAGAGATTACTTTTTTCTCTTAAAGTTTGATCTAATACTTTTATTTTACCATTTAAATCCTGTTGGGTATTTTCTATATAACCCGCCTGTTTTTTACGATATTGGCTAAACTGCTGTAAATATTTAATGCGTTTATAAGCTTGATTAAAATCTTTTGCAGCAAATATGAACATCATCTTATCATAAGAGTTTCTGTTGCGTTGCGCAAACCTAATCATGCCCGCATATTCCTTTTTAAGATCGCCTAACTGACCTTGCAACGTATGTACGGTATTCGTGTTCTTTGAGATTTGGTTATCTAGATTTTTTATTTCAGAATTGATGGTCCCAATCTTATCCTGACGCAACCTAATTTGAGTATTTATAGTGTTAATCTGCTGTAGGGTAAGTTTTTTACCACTTGCAGTTTTGTTTAAATTTTTTTGGAGCTGCTCAATTTCGCGTTGGATTGCCTCTTTTTTCCGCTTTAATTCATTTGCGGTTTGAGCCGAAGCCGTTAGAGCGAACGAAAAGAAAATTAGTGTAAATACAAGTTTTTGTAGCTTCATTAAGCCAAAAGTATAAAAATTTTACAGTAAAATATATTAAAAAGAAGATACAGAACCTCTAAATCCTTATTACATAACCTTCTTCACTTAATCTTCATAGTAAGCGAGAACAATTCTTGCAGTTAAAATTTACACCGTTCTATTTTATGAAAAGCAAATTTCTTTGGTTATAGCTCGCTATCCTCCCGCCCTTCAATCCAAATCCTCGCCTCGTGCCTCGGCTGTGGGTTTTCCTTTACGGTCGGGTTTAGGTGGCGCAAATAGGAGTACTATTATTGGTTAATAAACCCGACAATAGCGGTAATACTTTTTACCAAATTCCCGTTAGGGGATTTAGGGTAAAAAGATTATAGCGGATGGCGGGGCTAAACATTCCAATGAAATACCGAACCTAGCTTTTCTAATAAATAATAGCTTATAAAATTTATTTAATTACTGTATATCTCTTTGGTACAGTAAACGGAAAATCGACCGGAACATTGCCATCAATTTTTACAAACTGTAAATTGATATTAATTTTTTTTGCACCAGAAAGTGTATTGATCTGTAAAGCGCCAGGAAATAAAAATTCGTTTAATTTTTGATAGTCTGTATAGGTAACTTTTAGTGCCTGCCCAGCTTTTGAATCGTTTAAATTCGTTTCAGAAATCTTATATAAAGTATTAAACAAGAACTTATAATCTAAGGTTTCTCTATTACCAGAAACTGTCCAAACACCATTTTCTTGCTTAAGTGTAGATTTTTCATTCAAAAATTCATCAACAGCATTCCCAGTTAAAATGGCTTGAAGCGTGTTAAAATTAACCTGTTTGTTGGTAAAGGTATAAATGTAGCTGAATGGTTTTTTAGTGTATTCGCTTTTTAGCTTATTCATTATTTTAATACTATCTGGCGTAATTAAAGCTCTTGCAACCTCTGCCAAGCCGCCCAAAGCGGTAATACTTACCCAAATGGTTTCCTTATCTTTCATTTTAAAGTTCATGGCAACATCATTGGCATCGCCAGAAATATCTAAGGTAGCCTTAGCTTTTAAAGAAAGTGTATTAAATTTAAGTTGCTTGCCATTTAATAAAGTCAAGGCCTCTGCTTTTGAATTATCCGTTTTAACATCGGGCTTGGTTGGTGGGGCAACCACAATTTCCTTTTTTGGTTTACAAGCGGATAAAGAAGCTACTGCAACGAGAACTAAAATGCTATTTAAAATATTTCTTTTCATTTATTTTTTTATTTAATAATTCAGAGCCGTTTCCAGCTTCCTTGGCCTTTTGCCACTGGATTACAGCTTCGTTTTTATCGCCCTTCATGTAAAGGATGTCGCCATAACGTTCCAAGTAAACACCATTCTTACTGCTATTGTTTTGCAAGGCTTTTTCTATCCAAGTTTTGGCCAAATCGTACTTTTGCTGTTTAAATAAAATGAAGGCATAAGTATCGGTAACGGATGGATTATTGGGCAGGGCATTCGCTGCAGTTTCCGAATACTTGGCCGCTTTATCCAAATCATCATTTTTCAATGCTAAGTAAAAAGCATAATTATTCATAATCAAATAATTATCAGGCTCCACGCTTATGGCTTTTTCGAAAGCTATTTTGGCCGAAGCAAAATTATTTTGGTTAATGTAAATATCGCCTTGCAACGCATAAACTTGCGCTTGCAAACTCTTGTTTTCGACATCTAACTGCAAGGCACTTTTTAAATTTGTTTGTGCAGACTCATATTTACCTGTTTTAAATTGCGCATAGGCCATGTAATAATAAAGGCCGGCCTGATTGGGATAAATGGTCAACGCTTCTTCTCCAACCTTAATGGCTTCATCATAATGCCCCAACAAAGTTTGAATATTAATTACCTGCTCCCAAACGATATAAACTTGCTCGCTTTGTTTTAATGCGAGTTGATACTGAACCAACGCTTCGTTCAGTTTATTTTGCTGATAGAGAACATCTCCATAAAGCGCCAATGCTTTTGCCGAACTTGGGTTTTTCTCTGCAACAATCTTACTTAAATCTGTTACATTTTTGCCAACAATCGGCTGATCCAACTTTGGGAATAATGCTGCGATTATTTTTACCTTTTCATCCAGTGGCATTTCTGCACTTTCGAAAGCTTGTTTGAGGGAGGAGAAAGCCGCATCATCATTCTTTTGCTTGCGGTAAATATCGGCCAAGCCTAAATTAACCTCAAAATTATTGGGTTCGAGTTGCTGTGCTTTTATCAATACTTTAAGTGCTTCTACATCGTTGCCTTTTTGGAGCAATAATCCTGCTGCGTATAGATAATTTTTTACGTCGGCTTGATTGCCTTCCAAAAGTTTTACAATATCGCTATCGGTAGCATTTCCGTTTTGCTGAAACCGTTGCTTGGCTTTTGATAAATCTCTAGACGCTCCAAACTTGGCTTCAATCTCATCGTAAGTTTTCTTCGAAGCTTCAATTTGTCCTGATAAGAATTGGGCATTTGCTTTATCGAAATAATAAGAATCGTTATCTGGCTGTAAGCGAGTTAGCTGACTAAATACATCAATCAGCTCAGGCATTTTATTGGTTCGCTTGTAAATTTCGCCCAGTAACCTCCAATACCATTGGTTATCGGGATTTAACTTAACCGCTTGCTTTATATTTTGCTCAGCTTCGGGCAATTTATCTTGACGGAGATTGGCATTTGCCAATTCGAAAAGCGCTGCATGATTATTTGGATCGAGCGATATGATTTTAGAAAAACTAGTTGAGGCAACGGCGTAATTCTCCGTCATTTTTTCGCGAAGGCCAGCAAAAAAAAGTTGCTTTACCATATTGCTATCCCGATTGGTTGGCAATGGTTTTACCTGACCCAAAGCGGATACACTTAAAAAAAGCACTACAAGAAAAACATATATTCTAATCATATTCTATTAATGAATGAGTGATGTATTAATGAATGGAAAACTTTTAAAGCGTTTCGCAAGTTCAAAATTCGATCATTCAATTCTATATTTATCCTTTCCCTGTGTGGCCGTAACCACCTTCCCCTCTTGTTGTTTCATTTAATTCATCAACGGCTTTCCAGCTCACCGTTTCGTGTTTCGCAACCACCATTTGCGCAATTCGATCTCCATTAACAATTTTGAAATCCGTATCCGATAAATTTACCAATAAAACTTTTATTTCGCCACGATAATCAGCATCAATTGTTCCAGGAGAATTTACAATGCTAATGCCGTATTTGTAAGCCAAACCACTTCTTGGCCTAATCTGCGCTTCATAACCAATTGGCAATTCTATAAACAAACCTGTTGGAATTAGTAACCTTTGCAGAGGTTTCAAAACAATTTCTTCGGTAATTGATGCTCTTAAATCCATCCCAGCTGCATGAGCAGTTTCATATTGAGGCAAAGGATGCTCGGATTTATTGATGATTTTTATTTCCATATCACGAATGAGTGAATTTTGAATGAGTGGATGAACGAATGGTTAGCGCTTTAAAATCTTCATCAAATCTTTTTTCTCGAAATAAGCGATCCCCAAAATGAAGGCGATTAGCATTGCATTGCCAATATAGATATTTCTATTAAACAAGAAAAAAGAAGAGAAAACGATTACCGTTGAAACAATTATGTACGCTAAAATCTTTTTAAGGTTGTAAGGAATTGGGTAATATTTTTGACCGAGGATGTAAGAAATAATCGTCATTGTTGCGTAAGCAGCCATTGAAACCCATGCCGAGCCCATATATCCATATTTTGGAATCAACAACATGTTAAACACGATTGTGATAAAAGCACCAACAAGGGATATGTAAAGACCAAACCTGGTTTGATCGGATAAACGATACCAAACAGAAAGGTTCATATAAATCCCTAAACAAACGTAGCCCAATAAAAGATAAGGCACAGCAGGTAAGCCAACCCAATATTCTGCTCTATGGGCTGCATCCCTACTAATAAACAATTTAAGTATTTCGATATTTGCAACCAAAGCAACAAACAAAATAGCCAATGCAATTACAAAATATTGGAGAATAGCAGCATAGGTTTGTTTGGCGTTTGCATTTTTAGCATGACTGAAGAAGAATGGTTCGGCACCCAATCTGAATGCAGTATTAAAAATACTCATAAAGATGGCGATTTTACAAACTGCTCCATAAATACCAACTTGAACTTCTGTAGAATATTTATCTAAAAGAATTTTGTCTAAATTTTCATTGATAATGAAAGATAGGTTAGCAACCAAAACTGGCCAGCTGTAAGAAAGCATCGTCATAAACATTGCCTTATCAAACTTTAACTGCAGTTTAAGAAACTCCGGAATAAGCAATAAAAAAGTAATTAAGCTTGCAGCAAGATTCGCAAGAAACACATAACCAATCCATTTTTCGCGAAAAAAACTAACAAAGAAATGAGCTGTCGGCCAGTTATGTTTTATAATTGCTGGCACAACATAAATAAAGAATAAGCTGAAACAAACGTAACTAAGTATGTTAATAAACTTAAGCAAACTATAACGAAAAGGTTTTCCATCTGCCCTTAGTTTGGCAAAAGGAATGATACAAATTGCATCAAAAAACAACAACCATAAAAAATACTGAACATATCGCCGTTGATCTTGAAACTGAGACATATTATTATTTAATAACCATTTGGTAATTGGATCAGTAAAAACTAAACCTGTAATTAGAAATAATACTGATATGAAGGCAATTACCAAAAAAGAATTATTATATACCTGTTGCTTTTTATTCTCATGCTTATTTAGATAACGGAAAAAAGTGGTTTCCATACCAAATGCGAGTACAGCATTTATTAGAGATGCGTAGCTATACATCTTGGTAAAAATACCATAAGCTGCCGCTGCATAAGTCCGGGTAAATATTGGCGTTAAAATAAAATTCAATAAACGTGATAGTATGGTACTAATACCGTAAACCATCGTTTGCCCAAGAAATTTTTTATATACAGACAATTGATTTTAGATTTTAGAGTTCAGATTTTAGAGTTGAAGTTGCTACACTTATCTCTAAAATTAAAACCGATTTATATAAACAATTTGAGCAATTTGACCTTTAGGTTTTCAATCATAATTCAATAATCTAAAATTGTCAATTCCTTTACTTTTTTAAGATTTCAAAATTACGATAGTTTTTCACTTCGCCTTCGGTAAAGCTTACATTTTCTACACGAGAACGGTCTGGCCCTTCATTGCACCAGTTTACAAATTCTTCTAAAAACATTTCATCGGCCTCTGCCTCGATATAAACCGAACCGTCCTTTTCGTTTCTAACAAAACCTTGAACCATCATTTGATTGGCAATAATTTTTGTGGTTTCTCTAAAGCCAACCCCTTGAACTTTTCCTGTAATCGTAATATTAAGGTGTTTCATAATTAGGCAAAGTTAATTTTTTTGATTGATGTTAAGCTTGCTTTTTAAATTCATGTCGCCCAAATGAAACCAACCCAAAAGCAATTGCAAATATTAAATATATAGCCGTTGGAACTATTAAAATAGTATTTGTAGGATATTTGGAGAAATATTTTGCGAGGGTTATTCCACCAGTTACAAAATGTAAAAAGTTGCCGAGCGAAACGGGTTTGCTGTAAATTCCACCGATTAGATTGGCTCTTGCTGTCCAATTTAATAACGTAAAGCCCAAATATAGTGCGCCAAGTATTTGAATAATCAGTTCAAATATTTCCGATTCTTCCAGCCTGAAATAGATTAAAATCTCACTGGCCGCAAAAGTACAAACCAGGCCTATCAAGCCTAGAAAAATACTACTGGCAATCATTAAATATTTAGTATTCATATATTAATATTCTTTAAAATTTAAATTGGACAAATTATTTTTCTCTAAAATAAACTCTGCCCAAATTTCTTCTAAAATCTGCTTGGCAGGTTTTATTTCTTTTAGCATGGCTGAGATTTGCCCAATTTCGAGTTCACCATTTTCCATATCGCCCTCGAACATACCAAGTTTAGCTCTTGCTTTACCTAATAATTCCATTAATTGGATTCGATTTGCACCTTCAGCTTCAGCTTGAGAAACAGCATCGGCAAATTCATTTTTCAATAACCGAACAGGAACCAATTTTTTCATCGCCAATTTTGTATCACCCTCAACAGAAGAGATAATTTTGTTTTTGAATGCCGAATGAGCGGATGATTCTTCTGCAACAGCAAATGCAGAACCAATTTGAACCGCATCGGCACCTAAAGCAAAAGCGGCCAACATCGATTTTCCACTTCCTATTCCGCCGGCAGCAATTACAGGAATATTCACCGTATTTTTTATCATCGGAATTAGGCACATCGTTGTGGTTTCCTCTCGCCCGTTGTGTCCGCCGGCCTCAAAACCTTCGGCAACAACCGCATCAACACCAGCTTCTTGTGCTTTTAATGCGAATTTGGTATTTGCAATTACATGCACTACAATAATTCCGTTTGCTTTTAAAAAGCTTGTCCAAGTTGCCGGATTGCCTGCTGATGTGAAAACAATTTTAACTTGTTCTTGAATTACAATATCAATAACTTCTTCAACATTTGGATATAACAATGGAATGTTAACTCCGAAGGGTTTATTGGTTGCAAGTTTGCATTTTTGAATGTGTTCTCTTAAAACATTTGGATACATCGAACCTGCACCAATGATCCCTAAACCACTAGCATTAGAAACAGCTGATGCCAACTTCCAACCGCTACACCAAACCATTCCGGCTTGAATGATAGGATATTTTATATTTAAGAGTTTACAGATTGGGTTTTTTATTTCCATAAAGATTCATTTTGCCAATGAGGTTTTATTCCTAATGCTTTTGGATCTACACTTGTGTATTTCTCTAACAAATCTAACAACTGAATTTTCAGATTATTCTGTGGCTGAATAATATTTAGTAAGTATTTCATGCAACACAAGTGGATAATCTTTATGTTTTGTTCTATGATAACCAGCCAAGCGATAATAACTAATATGAGAGAGAAAATGAAAGGCTGAGTCAGAATCGGTGATTACCAAACCTCTATTTATCAGTTGAACTATTTGTTCGTCTATTGCGAGTGACTGCTTATTGTACATAAAAAACAAAAAGCTTATAAAACAAAAGACACGCCCTGGGACGCTGTTCTTAAGGGTAGCGTGGCGTGTACTGTTAATATAAATGTATATAAATTCATTTAATAAACTTACATCTTTATTCATTAATTAGAAAGTCATTAAAATAGCTTCACCACTTCATCACTCTCAATTAAAAAATCGTCAGATAATTGAATGAGATTTAAACCTGGTTTTTTACCAATTTCTATCGTTCCCAACTGATGCTCTAGATTTAAAAATTCAGCTCCATTTACAGTGGCCCACTTCAAAAGTTTCTCGAAAGGCACTTCCTTTTTTTGTTGCAAAGTTTTCATTTCTGACAAAATATTCAGTTGATGATTACTCGCCAAGCTGTCCGTACCTAAGGTAATTTTAACTTTTCGCTCCATTAGCAAATCTACATTAGGCAAATTATTTTCAATGTATAAATTGGCTTGCGGACAAAGACACCAATATAAATCTGAATGGTTTTGTTTCGCAAATTCTATATCAGCTTTGCTCGAAACTGTATTGTGAACCAACAGCGTTTTTTGCTTTTTGATAAATGGCAACCAAGTTTGTAATGAAGTTTTACCAGTTGGCTCGAAAAAAGAAATGTCCAGCCCAAGAAATTTATACAGATCTAAAAAGCCTCCTGTTTTACTTTCGAAAAATGAATTTTCATCAGTCGTTTCCTGATTGTGAATGCTTATAAATGTATTGTTATTTTGTGCTTCTTCATTTATTAAAGTAAAAAGTTCCTTCGAAACAGAATATGGTGCATGCGGAACAACAGATGCTGACAAGGGTAAAAAATCATTTTTAATTCCAATTGCATAGTCCATAATGGCATTTGCTCTTTCTGGATTAAATCCCATCGCTTCGACAAAAGTGTGGTAATAAATTTTACTTGTTGCTTTGATTGCCTTTGATGCAATATGATTAGAAATATCCCCGATAGCTACAATCCCATTATCGAACATTTCCTCATCAGCCATTTGCATAGCTAAATTAATCTGCTCCACATCACTTTGTCGGTTTTTAATAATGCTTTGCACAAACTCTACCAAACCTGTTTTCTCTGGAATTTGTCCCATCAGGTGCGACAATTCTAAGTGGCAATGGGTATTGATAAAACCCGGAACAATTGCACCCTTATACTTTTCAACCTCAAAATCTAAGTTAACTGTCTCTATTTCAGTCAATACTTGATTTATTTCTCCATTCGGATGAACAGCAACTACTCCATTTTTAATTGGGGCACTAGAAACGGGGAAAATCCAGTCGGCTGAAAAGTATTTTAACATAAGGCGAATTTAAGATTTTAGATTTACGATTTGTGGTGAAGCGAAGAAGTAAATGCTTTGGAGAAATTTTAGATTTTCGAGTACAATCTAAAATCGTCAATCTACAATTGTAAATT
>NZ_JACRYL010000009.1:0-9995 GCF_014306625.1 Pedobacter fastidiosus | reverse complement strand
CCTCCTATCGGAATCGAACCAATGACCTACTGATTACAAGTCAGTTGCTCTACCAGCTGAGCTAAGGAGGCTTTTAATCGGGTTGCAAGTATAGAAAAAATTATTCTTTTGATAAAAATTAATTTAAATTTTTGTTGAGCTACCAAGTTTAACCATCGACTTGTTTCTCCCCTCCTTGAAAATAAGGAGCGGCTGAGGGTGTTTACTACTTATATTGTACGGCCCAACTTCTTTAAACCCGATATACGCGAAAAGCCACCGATTCTTATTAGGTGCTTGAAGCATGAGCTCCAAGGGAGTCCCTTTGGAACGGTACGAAAAATTAATTTTGCCGTGTATTTGCTTTCCAAAGATCAAATATTTATAAAATCTGTTGCCATTACTCCCAATGTGTGGAGAAACTCCACAACCTAAATTCTTTGGTATAAAACTAAATATCTATAAATCAGATTATTATAACAATTATATGTTTTGGCACAATTATGAAACATTAGCAAGTATTGTTACAAACATTAAATTTTAAAAATCATACTATGAAAAAGTTCATTTTATCAGCTACATTCTTAGCGTTCGCAGGGTTCTCAGCAGTACAAGCAAGTGAAGTAAATACTTTAAAAAACACTGCAATTGTTGCAGTTCAAGATAGCGCAGTAAAAACTCCAGTAAAATTGGAAGAACTTCCAGAGCCAGTTACAACTGCATTAAAATCTGATGCCTACAAAGGTTGGACAGCAACTGAAGCGTGGTCGGTTAAAGAAGGCACAAAAGAATATTACTTAATCAATGTTAAAAAAGAGGCAGAAACAGGTTCTGTAAAAATTGATAAAGACGGTAAACCAGTTCAATAATTAGTAGCCTAAACATATAGGCGTAATCAACATAAGCGTAGCCCTCAGGCTACGCACTAACTAAACTACATTCACGAAACTTTCAGATAGTTTCAATTAAATTTAAAAAAAGATGAAAAAGTTCATTTTATCAGCTGCGTTCTTAGCCTTTGCAGGATTCTCAGCAGTACAAGCAAAAGAAGTAAAAACTTTAAAAAATGCTGCAATTGTTGCAGTTCAAGATAGCGCAGTAAAAACTCCAGTAAAACTGGAAGAACTTCCTGAGCCAGTTACAACCGCATTAAAATCTGACGCTTATAAAGGTTGGACTGCCACTGAAGCGTGGTCGGTTAAAGAAGGTACAAAAGAATATTACCTAATCAATGTTAAGAAAGAAGCAGAAACAGGTTCTGTAAAAATTGATAAAGACGGTAAACCGGTTCAATAAATCCCAAATATTACATCTACCTAGTACATGGAAGGCCAGACTTTGTCTGGCTTTTCTTATTTTTGTTGTATGGCGAGAATCCTGATTTTAGAAGACGATACAACATTTGCTCAATTACTTGAAGGTTTTTTAACTAAAAACAATCATGAGATTACACTCGTAACCCATGTAAAACAATCTTTTAAATTAATCGAAAATCAGGAATTCGATTTGCTTTTACTAGATTATCGTTTGCCTGATGGAATCGGATTTGAAACTTTAACTCATGTTCGAGAACTCGGTCTTTCCACTCCGGTAATCATTATGACCAGCTTTAACGATGTTCGCACGGCGGTAAAATCCATGCAAATGGGCGCTTTCGATTACATTACTAAACCTGTAAATCCAGATGAATTATTAATGGTAATTAAGAATTCTCTAACCAAGAGGGATTCTAAGACTGCTGAAATAGTTGAAACAGATTCTGATTTCATTAAAGGAAAAAGCGCTATTGCCGATAAGTTATATGAACATATCGCATTGGTTGCGCCAACGGATATGTCGGTAATTATACAGGGCGAAAGTGGAACGGGGAAGGAATTTGCAGCCAGAACTTTGCATCAACAAAGTAAACGTGCAGGCAAACCTTTCATAGCGATAGATTGTGGTGCACTTTCTAAAGATTTAGCCGCAAGCGAATTATTTGGACACATTAAAGGTGCCTTTACTGGTGCGCTAAACGATAAGAAAGGTCAGTTTGAGGTTGCCGATGGTGGAACTTTATTTTTAGATGAAGTTGGAAATCTAAGTTACGAAGTTCAGATAAAATTACTTCGGGCTTTACAGGAGAGGGTAATTCAACCTTTAGGAAGCACAAAACAAATTCCCGTTAATGTCCGCATTATTACTGCAACAAATGATGATTTAAGTAATAGCATGCAACAGGGCGAATTCCGCGAAGATTTATATCATCGATTAAACGAGTTTAAAATTCAGTTGCCCGCTTTAAGAGATCGGGGCGGAGATTTAGAGTTATTTATTAATCATTTCATCCAGCTTTCTAACCGCAATTTAGATAGAAATGTAAAAAGCATTTCCGCTGAAGCAAAATCATTGTTGTTAAATTACGATTGGCCCGGAAACTTACGCGAGCTTAGCAATGTAATTAAGCGCATGGTTTTATTAACGCCAGGAGATGTTGCTCAAGTTGGTGCTTTACCTGATGAAATGATGATTTCGGTTCATCAACAAACTGCACCGGGAGGATCATCAGATCTGAAAGCTGTAAACGAACAAAATGAAAAAACGCTT
This sequence comes from Pedobacter fastidiosus, assembly GCF_014306625.1. Lineage (GTDB taxonomy): Bacteria > Bacteroidota > Bacteroidia > Sphingobacteriales > Sphingobacteriaceae > Pedobacter > Pedobacter fastidiosus. The sequence continues at coordinate 7,430 of NZ_JACRYL010000009.1, read as the reverse complement.
ATTGCCGAAACCCTAATTAGAGCGAAACACAATAAATCCAAAGCAGCTAAAATGCTAAATATAGACAGGAAAACATTGTACGCTAAAATGGAAAGGTACGGGATTGAGTAAGCCCAAACTATCAAAGTAGTAAGCTTGAATTGAACCTATGATAATAAACTTATGGTTTTTAGCCCTTCATCAACTCTCTTTCAGGAAAGGGCATGAAAGGGTGAGACTTTATTTCCTTTCACCAACCGGCTCCATTTCCTCCAATACCGCAATCAAAGCATCCAATTTTCGCAATTGATGTAAAATTTCAGTCTTAGTGCTCTCCATTAATCCTTTGTCAGCCACCTCAATTTCCAGCAATCTAAAAGCTGAAGCTAAAGTTTTAGCCCCCATTTGTGCCGTTCTCCCAGCTAGGCGGTGCACTAGCAATCTACTTTTATCTTGATTATTTTCTTCTAAATATTTTTTCAATTGGATAGAATCATCAATACAATCCTGTTTAAACCGATTCAAAATTTTCTCCAGCATTTGTTGATCTCCAAACGTCATTTTCTCAATAGAAGAGAAATCGAATTCTGGTTGTTCTGTTACTATTTCAGTTCTTTCAAAAATCGACAATAAATCTTCTGCCCTAAATGGTTTTAAAATCAAGCCATCAAAGCCTTCGCTCAAAACCATTTCACGTTCTTCAGGCAACACCTGAGCAGTTATAGCGTAGAATTTAATATTTGAGGGAAGTTTTTTCTTTAGTAAATGGCAAAGCTCCAAACCCGTCATTTCCGGCATTCGCATATCAATTAATACATATTTCAAATCTTCATCAGGTTCTTCATGAAGTATATTAGCAACTTGATTGAAACTTTTATAAGGAATTTTGTTTTTTTCAAAAATTAATCCACAGAGATCTAAAATTAATTTGTCATCATCAATTACCCAAACTTTTCCCGAATCAACAATAGCATAATGCTCCAAATCTAGCGCCTCATTTACACGCTCTTCTGTAGCTTCGTATTTTAGATAAATATTGAAAGTCGTACCAATACCGGGTTTGCTTTTTACGTAAATTCTTCCACCTTGATTTTCGATTAGCGATTTAACAATTGTTAATCCTAAACCTGTACCCGTTTGATTGATAATATATTTCTCCGGAGATTCGATTTGCTCAAACTCATTAAATATTTTGGCAATATCGGTCTCAGCAAAACCAATTCCAGTGTCCTTAATTGTTAAGTTAAAATGCAAATCTTTTCCCTGCTTTTTGCAAGATGCAGATAGTTGGATCTCACCTTTCAGTGTAAATTTTACCGCGTTTCCTAAAAGATTAAATAAAATCTGTTTCAATCTGAATGCATCGCCCTTTACAAATTCAATGCCCGACAAATCAAAATCTTCTATTAATTTTAGAGATTTCTGCTCAGCCAACGGACGCATAACCGACACCGCTTCGTTTAAAACTTTCCGAATATCGAATACCTGATTGTTGAAGCTAAATTCGCCTGATATAATCCTGTTGTAATCCAAAACCTCATTCACAATCTGCAATAAATGAATGGAAGATTGATAAATGGCATCAATATCTTTTTTCTTCGGATGCTCTTGTTGTGTAATCAGTTCGGCATAACCCAAAATAGATTGTAGTGGTGTTCTAATCTCATGACTCATGTTGGAAAGAAACCTTTGCTTTGCCTTGCCATGATATTCTGCCTCATCTTTTGCCTGCTCAAGTGCCTTTCTATACCGATTGCTTTTGGTAATATCAGTCAAAATCAAATACAATAAAATTACGGTTATTAAAAAGAAGGCAATAATAATAACTGTAATCTGTGTAATTCCATCATTAACTACTTCCTTTGCTTGGATTCCATTTAAATCTACCTGTGCAACTGCCTCACCCTCAACTTCTCTCAAAATTTGAAGCATTTGTCCAGTTAAAGCATTACTTGCATCAGATAAATCCGCTTCACGCTTTAAAAACTTCTGGCTTTTTTGCCGTTGTTCCAGCTCGATATTTTTTAACGAGCCAGTCATACTTTTCATAATACTGTCTTCAGCTTTTGCATTTAAAGTATCGCGTTTAACCTTAAATTCCTCATTGATGATTTTATAAACGTCAGATTTCTTCTTGCCAAATAACTTGCTTAAAAACCCTTTAGATTTTTCTTGTTCATCTGGCGCAACGGTTGTTGTAGAGGTTGTGGTTTCAGTAGTTAAAATTGCGCTATCGGTTTGCCTTGAACGGCTTGCTACCAGCCCATTTAGTTTTTTAACCTCATCAGAAAAAGATTTGGTATTAACCAAAGTCTCACGAACTTTCAAATAGGATATAAATTGCTTGTCTCTTTCGGTAAGCAAATTTTTAATGGATTTTATTCTCGCCAGCTGTATAGAATCACCAAAATATAATTTACGAAGGGTGTCCAAACTCACCCGAAGTTTTCTCGATTCCTTTAAAAAACTATTGTTGCCTTGTTTATTAAAAGCTTCATCGCGCTGTAATTGATCTAATCTTGCAATTTTGTGCGATAAATCATTTACGATTCTCAATCTATCATTTGGCGCAGAAATTTCTTCAACCGTATTCAGCATTCGCGTAAATGCAAATTTACTTATACCCCAAGCCAAAAGCAACGCAAAACAGGCGAATAAAAACCCGATGATTACTTTACTTTTTACAGCCCTGAAAAAACGTTTTTGAATATCTACCGCCATTAAATTCAGATTACCCCTTAGTATCTAACGAATTATATTAGAAAAAGACATCTGGAACAGTGTACAAATAACATACCATTAAGTTTTATACCTATAATCTCTTTACAATGGACTATGGAATTCATTTTTTCTAAAACACTGCATTAGTATGGATGAGTACTATTTCTAGACAACCATTTAATGCTATGTTTTGTCAAGTTAACAAAGGCTCATACAGAATAAATTTGCGCAGAATCTGCACATCCGTCGCAATTTTATTTAATTTTAACCAAGCCAACAACCATGAATCGTATCGACCGCCTTTTTGGGATCTTAACCTTATTGCAATCGCGGAAGTATATCTCAGCGGAAAAAATCTCTGAGCGATTTAATATTAGTATTCGTACGGTTTACAGAGACATAAAGGCTTTGCAGGAACAGGGGATTCCGGTAAGTTTCGAACAGCCCAAAGGTTATTTTCTCGTTCAAGGCTTTTTTCTCCCACCAGTTTCCTTTAATATGGATGAAGCTAATGCCCTATTACTGGTAGAAAGTTTAGTAAATGGTTTTGCAGATAACTCCATCCGTTCACATTACTCAACAGCGCTTACCAAAGTTAAAGCCGTATTAAAAGCCTCACAAAAAGAGAAGCTGGAAACCATGAATCAGCACATAAAGCTTCAAATTCCGGAGCGTATGACTTTCAATTTTGAATATCTTTCTATGCTTCAGATTGCAATTTCTGAGAAAAACATAATCGAACTCAATTATAAAAATGCTAAGGAAGAAATCAGTAAACGTACTGTTGAGCCCATCGGCTTAATTTTTTATGCTTTCAGTTGGCATTTAATTGCCTGGTGCCATCTCCGAAATCAATATCGAGATTTCAATTTGACCAGAATTATCTGTCTAAAAAATCTTGGTGAATCCTTTCAAAAAGTAGATCATATGCCATTGAGCGATTATATGAGCATGTTGCCTGTAAATTTTTGAGTTTTTAGAAGCAAAATCAGTGATCTTTAACTAAATCCAATTACGCCTATTCAGTTTATTCGACGAAGGCAAAATATTTTCATTGTATTTTTTACACTGCCATAGGGTTGTCAGTCTCCTATATTTTCTTTGTGCAAACAAAACCTCAAAACTATGAGCTTAGCCAGTTTATTATTAATGGAAATGCACTTAACGGAAACAACAAAACTAAAAAATATGGATCTTATTAAATTATTATTGAAAGAATTTGAAGCCGAGTTTAAAACCACCAAAAAATTTATGGCCATTGTACCTGCTGATAAGTTGGATTGGGCTCCGCATGAAAAAAGTATGAAAATGAAATCACTCGCCAGCCATATTGCAGAGTTGCCAAGCTGGGTAAGTATGGCCTTAACTACCGACGGGTTAGATTTTGCTACTGCGCCTTACGAAGAAAATCCAGTGAGCAGTGCCGAGGATCTTGTGAACCTTTTAGAGAAAAGCTATGAAAGCGGGAAGGCCGAACTAGAAAAAGCAAGTGAAGCAGATTTAGAAGGCAAATGGGTTCTACAAAACGGAGAACAGGTCTTAGCAAATTATACTAAGTATGAAACCATTCGCCATGCATTTAGCCAAACCACTCACCATAGGGCGCAACTTGGTGTATATTTAAGATTGCTGGATATTCCAATCCCAGGAAGTTATGGCCCAAGTGCGGACGATCAAAATTTTTAATTTTCAACAATTAAAAACAAAGAGCACCAATTAAACTTGGTGTTCTTTGTGTCTTCGTGGTCCATAACATAATTTATTTCCGTAAAATTGCAGTATGAATAACAACTCTGCAACCCGTTTAAATAAATTCATCAGCGAAAGTGGATTGTGTTCGCGTCGCGAGGCGGATAGATTTATAGAAAAAGGAACAGTTTTTATAAACGGAAAAAGGGCAAAAGTTGGTGATCAGGTTTTGGCTGGAGATAAGGTTATGGTTAATGGCCATAATATTGAACCTAAAGAAGAATCTAATTTTATTCTGTTAGCTTTCAATAAACCTGTTGGCATTACCAGTACAACAGAATCTAACATTAAAGATAACATCATCGATTATGTTAACCATAGCGAACGCATTTTTCCTATCGGACGTTTAGACAAAGATTCTTCCGGTTTAATTTTCTTGACCAATAATGGCGATATCGTTAATAAAATTTTAAGGGCTGGTAACAAACATGAAAAGGAATATTTAGTTACAGTAAACAAACCAATTACAGAAGATTTTATTTTCGAAATGAGTAATGGTGTGCCCATTTTAGGTGTAAATACCAGAAAATGCAAGGTTCGCCAAATCAGTACTTTTGTATTTAACATCATTTTAATTCAAGGTTTAAATAGGCAAATCCGTAGAATGTGCGAACATTTCGGCTTCGAAGTAACAAAATTGGAGCGCACTCGGATCATGAATATTAATCTTAAAGGTATCCCAACTGGAGAATTTAGAGAACTTACCGAAAATGAATTAGAGAGCATTACGAAAATGATTGAAAAATCATCATCTGAAGCGGCATCCAAACCAAAAAATACCAAGAAAAAAACAAACTCTTGGGAAGATATACCGGAACTTAAACAAGAGCAAACTAAAAAACCATCTCGACCATCAAAACCTAATGGCCAAAAATCATTTGCTAAAAAATCTTCGAGTAGTTCATCATCTAAACCTGCAAATAAATCAGGCTCAGCAAATAGAAATTCGAGGCCAGCAAAAGGAAAACCTGCTGGAAAAGCAAATACGCGACAAAGAGGAAGATAGTATTGGCAAACAGCAAATTGTAAAATTCGCTCCTCAATCATTTACAATATCCTTTAACCTTTCAGCTTAAAAGCTTTTTAAGTACCTTTGCAACAAATGGTAACAGCAAAAAAACTCGATATCCGCTCATTAGATTTGCCTCAGTTGCAACAGCATCTTACAGCTATGCAACAACCTGCATTTAGGGCTAAGCAAATCTATCAATGGCTTTGGGAAAAATCTGCAACCAGTTTTGAAGAAATGAGCAATCTTTCTAAAGATTTAAGAAAGGTTTTAGATGAAGGTTTTGCCATAAATGCTGTTCAAGTCAACAATTCGCAGTTCAGTAATGATCATACGATAAAAAATACATTCCGTTTGGCAGATGGAAACATTGTTGAAGGAGTTTTAATTCCTTTAGAAGATCGTATGACGGCCTGCGTAAGTTCTCAAGTTGGCTGTAGTTTAACCTGCAAGTTCTGCGCAACAGGTTACATGGACCGTAAAAGAAATCTAAATGCAGATGAAATTTACGATCAAGTTGTTTTAATTGATAAGCAAGCCAAACAGAATTACAACAATCCCCTCACCAATATCGTTTATATGGGCATGGGTGAACCCTTGCTAAACTATGCAAACGTACTTAAATCCATCGAACGCATAACCGCTCCAGATGGTTTGAACATGAGTTACAAACGCATTACTGTTTCTACCGCAGGGATAGCTAAAATGATTAAGAAACTTGGAGACGATGGCGCTAAATTTAATCTTGCCCTTTCCCTTCATGCTGCAGATGATAAAAAACGCAATGAAATTATGCCCATTAACGAGGCCAATTCATTAAAAGCGCTAGCTGAAGCACTAAAATATTATTTTGCAAAAACAAAAAATCCAGTTACTTACGAATATATTGTTTTCGATCATTTCAACGATGAAATATCTGATGCAATGGATTTAGCCAAGTTCTGTAAACACATTCCCTGTAAAGTTAATCTTATCGAATATAACCCAATTTCCTTTGCCGATTTTACCAATGCCGAAGGAGATAAAATTGATGCTTTCGCCAATTATTTAAAAAGTCAGGGCATTACTACTAACATTCGCCGAAGTAGAGGTAAAGATATTGATGCAGCTTGCGGTCAGCTGGCCGTAAAGGAAAGCTAATTTCACAGTATCCTAAAACATTAGTAAAGCAAATACAGCATTTCATTCCGAAAGCTTCGGTCCCGCTATACACTACAATCTTTTTGGCGTTCATTTTTGTACTAAAAATTACTTTTAACCAAAAAGTATTTTCGTTATTATCGGGTTTAGAAACCTAATGCAGAAGTTAACTACTCAATCAAAACCGAATCGTAAATACTTTCTGCATAGTTTAAATAATACCTTATACGATTAATACTAAACAAGAAAACCCTGTAGTTTTCACTACAGGGTTTTTAAAATCCTCAATATATAGAGGTTTTAAGATTTGGCATCGACCTACTCTCCCACGTGTTACCGCAGTACCATCAGCTCTGGTGGGCTTAACTTCTCTGTTCGGAATGGGAAGAGGTGGACACCACCGATATAGACACCTAAATATTTTTATATCGATTCAATATTTCAAATTAACAACCATGTTTAACATCAAATGTTAATATCCATAGTCTTGTAACCAGAAAAACCCTGCAGTTGTTACTACAGGGTTTCTGATTTTCTGCTCTTGAGCAGTTTAAGATCTGGCACCGACCTACTCTCCCACGTGTTACCGCAGTACCATCGGCTCTGGCGGGCTTAACTTCTCTGTTCGGAATGGGAAGAGGTGGACACCGCCGATATAGGCACCTGAATATTTTAATATAAGACTAAAGATGAAAGCTTAAAGACTAAAGCGAAATCCGCCTTTGGTCTTTGGTCTATCAGCTTATCAGCTTAAATGACATATAATTGGAAGAAGTTAAGTTTCGAAGAGCAAACAACGATTTGTTGCCTTTGAAAGCCTCGGATGATTAGT
>NZ_JACRYL010000008.1:103414-258207 GCF_014306625.1 Pedobacter fastidiosus | reverse complement strand
ACCTTATCAAATTAACTCGGCTAAGGGGAACTTTTTAGATTGGCGAAGAGGGGTCAATTTGAAGCGGTTTATCCAAAAGGGAGTCATTATTTTAAAATTTGATTTTCGATATTTTTAAGTTCTTTGATAATAATTTTTCTTGAGTGGATAAGCGACATAGCATTGACCCCACCTTGCTTAAAGAAATTAAAGGCTGACGTAGATGGTATATAGGGTGCCCGGTTCTTAATACAAGTCTGAAATACCTCTGTGCAGGTCAGCCCGCTAGTTGAGCATAGCTGAACCTTTTAGATGATATTCGCTTAGCTATTAAAAAAATAGTGTACGATTTCATTAAACCGTATAGATAAGCTAACCCTGCCAATAAGGACTCCAGTTAGAGCGAAGAGAGTAATTCCATTGAAATAAGCATGGGCTTTTTTGATTTTGTTAAACTGGTTTTCTATACTGTACTCTGACTGTTGGCAATAAGGCAACAAATAGTATAGCGATGGCAAGCAACATGTAAAAGGTATGCAGCCAGCTTACAGCTTGTAAAAATACCATTTCAAGCTGTATCCAAGTTATCAGTATAAATGATATATAAACACTAAAAGTCCAGGGCCAGAGCATATCATGATAGCAGTTCAGTTTTTCGGCAAATGCAGATGCCGGTTTTCTGATCAGAGCAAATATTAACATGCAAGGCATGATCCCAAGGAGTATGAACAAAATCAATCCGGGTATTAAAAAGTCCGTGAAGGGCGAGCTTTCAAGAAGAAATAATGGCATTCCTAATAAATCGCCACTCGGTGAAATGATCAATGCACCACCACCGAAAAGTGCTCCTAAACCGAGAAAGCCCAATAACATTATCAAGTAATTTTGTCCTCTTGTTGTTTTCATTTTTTTGAGGGTTCATAAAGGTTGAAGTAATAATTAGTACCGTATCAAAAATCTACCTGCGTCTTCATGAAGCCAGGTCAGGATAATCCTTTACATAGCTCTTACTGGAAAATTTCGAATTTTTTCTTGTCTGAATTGCAGGAGTTTGCTAAATTTTCACATCATTTCAAAATTTAGTGGGAGGTTGCTAGACAATTTTGAAACAGTTTAATAAATAAAATCAAGACCATGTTCTAACTCTTATAAAGTTATATACTGCTCTTTCACTATAGAAATTTGATAATTGATATTAAAATCGGCAGCTAATTCTTACGTCGAGTCAACTTTTAGCTCCTGACAAACATATCTAATGGTCGCCTTAATGAAACCGGATCAGGATAGTTTTTTACATAACCCGTCCGGAGAATGAACTGTATTTGATCCTTTATTCCTACAGAAGTGTTCAGGCTTTGCTTTATGGACGGCTCTTCGAGTATCTGTGTCATCGGATGAATGCCTATATTCTTATCTCTTACTTTTAAAAAAAGTCGTTGCATCATCTTTCCAGTTTCAATTAACGCTCCAACTGAATCCACTTTGCTTGTAATCAAAAACCAGCCTGCAGATGAGGCGACCTGCTTTTCTACCTGAGCTATACCTTTATCCCTAAAACTTTTTGACATCACATTTTTCTGATCGTAAAAATTCCTCACCACCCAGCCAGGAACGCCTTCAATTTCCATGCTTCCGGTAGTCAGCCCATCAAGCTTTTTTTTTGCCTCTGCCGAGGAAAAGCGGATCCAGTTCGCAAGTTCCCTTTGGGCAGTATTCCGGTAAGACTGGATTTTATTCGCTTCAATCGTCTGTTCATTGATGTATTCATATTGTCTTGATAAACCCGGGATAAAATGGATTAAATCCTTATCCTCGCTAATTAAATACCTCAAGTCTTCTATCTTTAATGGATCTGATAGCAAATTCGATCGCACTGTTCTACGCTGTTTTATACATTCTACATCAAAGCTAAAGCGATTGTCCGATTCAAAGAGTTTTACCTCCATCACCTCCTCCTGTTGGTTGGTTGATGCCATAAGTTTAAAATGGGTCCTATATCCCAAGCTATCTGCGGCATACTCCAGGTTCTGCAGGAAAGTGCCTATTGATAAGATTGTTTCCCGTTGGGTAGGATCAACAGCTGGCAGCCACCTTCTTTTATCATTGCAGATGATCCATTGGTATGGAGCAACGCATTTAATAAACCACGGCTGTGTATTGTGACCGCTTGGAGCGAGGGAAGCAAGGGATAAAATCTTTATCTCATCAGCTTTCAGGCCAGTTTTTTTGTTTTGCTCAAGAGCGGAATCCGATCTTTCAAAGTTATGCTTATCACTTAGCAGATAGACTGAGGTCCCGGCAATAACTACAGTTGCTGCAGTGCCCGCTAAAAATTTTCTTCTATTCATTATTTATCTTACACTATAGAATTTAAATGCTTTTTAATCTCTTCTCTCCATCTCATCATTATAAAGCCCCATGTTTGCTGCCCTGTTGCATTTTGCACGATGATAGATATCCTGTTGTGCACTGACTTTATTCGAGTCATCTCCCTCCCAGATGGCGAGGGCTGTCTGTTGGAGTGCCCTTCCAAAAGAAAATGTAAGTTTCCAGGGTAATTTTGATTCTGAGATTTGATTCATAGCGTTTAATCTTGCGGAAGCCTCTTGAGGATCTTGTCCACCCGATAGAAATGTAATGCCAGGAACCGAGGCTGGAACACAATCCATTAAACATTTTACGGTATCCTCCGCTATTTTTTTAATCGTACTCTTTTCTCCCGAATTCTCCCCTGGCAGGATCATATTTGGTTTCAGAATCATAGCCTCAAGGGCTATATTATGTAGATAAAGTTGATCGAATACCGTAGTTAGGACCTCTCTGGTAACCTTGTAACATGTTTTGGAAGAATGACTGCCGGGCATCATCACTTCGGGTTCTACAATGGGAACCAGGCCGCATTCCTGGCAGAGTGCTGCATACCTGGCGAGTGCATTTGCGTTTGAAATGATACAGTTTCTTGAAGGAATCTCCTGACCAATAGACATTGCCGCTCTCCATTTGGCAAATCTGGCACCCATTCTGGCGTATTCTTTCAACCGATACCTCAATCCATCTAGTCCTTCAGTTATCATTTCTCCTGGAAATCCGGCCAAATCCTCCATGCCGATATCAACCTTAATTCCCGGAATGATTCCTGCATCTTCAATGATCGTGATAAAAGGAATTCCCTTTTCGTCTCTTTGACGGATGGTTTCATGATATAAAATGACTCCACTGATGCTTTCATTAAGGCCACTGGTCTTGATGATCAGTTCCCTGTAGATCCTTCGGTTTTCTTCCGTTTGAGGAATGCCTGCGTCTGCAAAACGTTTATTGCAGGTGGAAATGCTCTCATCCATGGCAAAAAGCCCCTTATGGTCAGCAAGCAGTGCCACAGTGGTTTCTGAAAGTTTTTTTACATTCATGACTTAATGTTCCATTTCCATTCCAGTATTTCGGGCATGTCTTTTCCATATCGATTTACATAGTGTTTATGTTCAATGAGCTTATCTTTTAACTGCTGTTTTAAATAAGCTCCCTTACTTCCCAAATCGGGTACACGGTCAATCACATCGATAACCAGGTGGAAGCGATCAATTTCGTTCTGAACCCTGAGGTCAAAAGGCGTTGTAATGGTTCCTTCTTCCTTGTATCCCCGTACATGCAGATTGCGGTTGGCCCTGCGGTAGCTGATGCGGTGCACCAACCAAGGGTAGCCGTGAAAGTTAAATATGATGTGTTTATCTCTGGTAAATATGGAATCGTAATCCACTTCACTCAAGCCATGCGGATGCTCGGAACTCGACTGCATTTTCATCAGGTCGACTACATTAACAACCCTGATTTTAAGCTCCGGGAGATGTTCCCTCAATATAGAAACTGCGGCCAGGAGTTCCAAAGTAACCGTATCTCCGCAACTCGCCATAATTACATCGGGTTCTGAGCCTTGATCATTGCTTGCCCATTGCCATATGCCGATGCCCTCGGTGCAATGTATTTCTGCCTCCTGCATGTTCAGCCATTGGGGCAATGCATGTTTTCCGGCCACAACAACATTTACATAATGTTTGGTGCGAAGACAATGATCGAATACGGAAAGCAGGCAGTTTGCATCAGGTGGTAAGTAAACCCTAACAACATCTGCTTTTTTACTAATCACATGATCCAAAAAACCCGGATCCTGGTGGGTAAATCCATTATGGTCTTGTTGCCAAACATGAGAAGCTAAAAGATAATTCAGCGATGCAATATTTCGTCTCCATGGAAGTTCTCTGGTAACTTTCAGCCATTTGGCATGCTGGCTAAACATGGAATCTACAATGCGGATAAAAGCTTCATAACTATTAAAAACTCCATGTCTACCCGTAAGCAGGTAACCTTCCAGCCAACCCTCGCACTGGTGTTCGCTGAGTTGGGCATCCAGTATTCGCCCGGAGGGTGAAAGGAACTCATCATTCTCCTGCGTTTCTGCATCCCATTGACGGTTGCTGACCTGAAAAACTGCTCCCAAAAGATTGGATAATGTTTCATCCGGACCAAAAACTCGAAAATTGGTTGTATTAAGCCTGATGACTTCGCTCAGGAATTTTGCCAATACCATTGTATCCTGTCCCTGAACTGATCCGGGTGATGGTACATCGACTGCGAAGTTTCGGAAATCAGGCATGCTGAGGTCTTCGAGCAATAAGCCGCCATTGGTGTGGGGATTGGAACCCATGCGGCTGTTGCCTTCAGGAGCAAGATCTGCCAGTTCCGGGATTAACTTTCCTGCTTCATTAAAAAGTTCTTCCGGTCTGTAGCTTTGCATCCAATTTTCTAATAACGCCACATTCTGCGGATGTTTTTCATCTACTAAAATCGGAACCTGATGCGAGCGAAAGGTGCCCTCATTCTGCAGCCCGTCTACAACTTTTGGACCTGTCCAGCCTTTTGGTGAACGTAGCACGATCATAGGCCAGCGTGGCCTGGTGTTATCAGATTTTGTTCTGGCATTTTGCTGAAACTGCTGTATCTCTATTATTGCTTTTTCTGTAGCAAGTGCCATTTGTATGTGCATTTTCTCAGGATCATCTCCTTCAACAAAATAGGGTGTCCATCCGCATCCCTTAAAAAATTGCTCAAGTTCCTCATGTGATATTCGGGCGAGCAGGGTAGGATTGCTGATCTTATACCCGTTCAGGTGAAGTATTGGCAATACCGCTCCGTCAGTAATTGGGTTTAGAAATTTGTTCGAATGCCATGCTGTGGCCAGAGGGCCGGTTTCAGCCTCTCCATCACCCACAACACAGGCTACAATAAGATCAGGATTATCGAATACAGCTCCAAAGGCATGGCTGAGTGAATAACCCAGTTCGCCACCTTCGTGGATAGAACCCGGTGTGCTCGGTGCCACATGACTGGAAATTCCCCCCGGAAAGGAAAACTGGGTAAATAGTTTTTTCATCCCTTCCTCATCCTGGCTGATGTTCGGATAAACTTCGCTGTAACTACCCTCCAGATAAGTGTTGGCAACCAGCGCTGGGCCTCCGTGCCCCGGCCCTGAAATATAAAACATATTCAGATCGAACTTTTTAATTACCCTGTTAAGGTGAACATATATAAAATTCTGACCGGGAGTAGTTCCCCAATGGCCGACAACAATAGGTTTTACATGCGATAATAAAAGTTTTTTTCTGAGCATCGGGTTGTCGTAGAGATAAATCTGCCCGACTGAGAGGTAGTTGGCAGCCCTCCAGTAGGCATCCATCTTGTTTAAAAGTTCGGATGGGATCTGCTTAAGGACAGTATCTAATAATAATTCTTCCATTTTATTTATGTGTTTTACAGCGCAGCATATTCTTGCCAGGCCTTTTATGTGATTAATGTAACTTCTTCGGTAAGCAAGCCGCAGTCGGAAGAAAAGGGTTCCAGCCCGAATCCAATGAGCTCAACTAGCGTGTCCCTATAATTATGATGCAAAATGCTCCTGATGCCGATCTGCTCTGCATTTTGGATGAAGATAGGCTGGTTTTCTATATACAGGATTTCTGAAGCCGTGCCTTGAACAATATCCATCGCCATTTGGAAAATATCCATATCCGGTTTGCGCAGATGTACGAAAGAAGAGGAAATAAAGGAATCGACAATATCGTCCAGGCTGAATTTGCGTATGCGGTATTCATTGAGCTCGCGACCTTCGTTACTGACTGCTGCAATTTTTAAGCTATATTTTTCTTTTAGGGTCTTGAAGAGGGTCAGCATTTCAGGAAAGGGTTTCGATGCTGAGTACATTACCTTTCTGAAATCATCTATATTGAAATTCCTTTTTTCATAGAACACAACACTCTTCAGATAGTTGTCCAGGGAAATCTTGCCAAGTTCATAGGTCTCGAAGTTGATCCGGTGCCTCTCTTCCATTTCCTGATGGTCAATGTCGAATTTCTGCGCAGCGCTCTTGCGTGCATTTCTATCCCAGCCATCGCTCAACAGTACGCCACCAATATCCAGAAACAGGGTTGTAATTCGTTGTCTAGTTTCCATTTATTAATTATCTAAGTCTTCGGTGCATTCTTAAGGTAAAGATGACTATTACAGGGACTTAAGAAGTTGCACAAAAGCAATTGAATATTGTAGAATTCACACTTTTGATGAAGCTCTGATTTCTATTTCTAATAATACTTTTATCTGACTGATGTCCATATGTGAATTGTACAAAGATTTCATTAAAACGTATAACATCCTGAAGTGCCAATTGGGCAACCTTTGAAGCGTGAAATAATTCACTCTAAAATCATCAAAGATGAAAAGCAACGAAAGTTTACAGAAAGACGTTCAAGAGGCCATTAAATGGGAACCACTTTTGAATGCAGCAGAAATAGGCGTAACAGTTAAGGACGGTGTAGTGACCCTGACCGGAACCGTAGATAGTTATGTTAAAAAAACAGAAGCAGAGGATGCAGCCAAAAAAGTTAGTGGTGTAGCTGCTGTCGTGGAGAATATTGAAGTTAAATTCGGCGACTGGGGTGCAAAAGAGGATGGTGATATTGCACGGGAGGTATTAAATGCACTGAAATGGAGCTGGCAGGTACCAAACGACAAAGTAGAGGTAAAAGTGGAAAAAGGCTGGGTAACGCTTGAGGGCGAACTAAGTTGGAATTATCAAAAAGACGCTGCGAAAACAGCTATCAAAAATCTTTTAGGTGTTAAGGGCGTGATCAACAGCATTAAAATCGCTTCAGAGGTTAAAGATGCTGTAGAAAAAGGCGATATCGAAAGAGCGATAGCGCGTAACTGGTCTATCAATGATCAGGATATCCATGTTAATGTTTCGGGAAACCGCGTAACCCTGAGCGGCGAGGTAAGTTCACTGTTCCAAAAAGACGAGGCTCAGCGCATTGCATGGAATGCACCGGGCGTTTGGTATGTAGATAATGAAATTTCCGTTCAGTATGATTATTTAATGACGGATTAAAATATAAGGGGAGTTTTGGCTCCCCTTATATTTTTGGTGCAAGCTGGTGATTTTCCTATTTGCAGGTTTGAAAGCTTCTGTCGAAAATATCAAATGATGCCGATGAGCCTCTGGTGTTTTTGAACCTCAGTTCATTTATTCAACAAAATATTCAGCTACAAAAGCATGTTGCTGATTTTCGCTCATTTTATCTGTAGGTTTGATCTCTACCCTAATTTTTGAAAAAAGATAATTATCCTTGAAGGTATTGTATAATTCAGTCTTGGCTTCAGTTGGGCCGAACAATAGCACTTCGTCATATTTCCTGATAATATTTGCCAATACTTTGTAGTAATCGGCCTGTTCGCCCTCTTCCTTCGTATGCATGGTAAGCTCACCCCGTTTAAGTGCTTCTTCTTTAGCGATGTGGGTAAATGCGCATTCAATTGTTCTGGTTAAGATAGGATTACCCGGATAGTCTATGAGATTGGCTACGGAATGATCCATCCATATCCCTATTTTTGCTTTTTTTATCATTTTTTATATTTTGAACAGGCGAAGCCCAAAAGGCTGGCCCGTGGTAAATGTTTTCCTTAGGTGGTGGGAATTATCAGTTGAGACTGAGCTTGAGGAAATCGGTAAGCTGCTTTTCAAGTACATCACTATTGTTTGCCGGAGTGTTATTGTTTCCGGAAACTGTGATCTCATCTTCGGAAACTGTAATGAAAAAAGCTACCCCGTCAATGATTTCCGGAAAGGAAACATCGATTATGTCATAGACATGCGCAAAATCGACCGTGACTGCGGCATCCAGTTTTTCATTCAGGTAATCTGCAAAATCCGTTTTCAGGATTCCAAAAAGATCCTCAGCGGTAAATGTTGTTATGTTTTTTATTTTCGTAATCATTGGATATTCGCTTTAAGCTTTTGTTTTTGTATTGATGTCTGTGATTCCCAAACGAGGGAATTTAGCTTCTGATCCTTATCTAGAAGGAGGGATGGGATCAGGATCCTAACCCTAAATTTTATTCTGTGGTCATGCCGTCAAATCCCTCGCCTATTTCTTCTGCCTCTTTTTTTGTTGCCCTGATAATCGCGTCCTTGTGATTAGGCGGGCCATAAATGGTGTACAAGCTTAGATCAATTTCTGCGTCAGTGTTGATGATATTGTGCTTAGCTCCCGCGGGTACCACAATGGCATCCCCAGCTTTTATATAATATTCGTTGCCATCTATAAAGCATTTTCCATGGCCACCCTCAAATCGGAAGAACTGGTCATTTGACAGGTGAACCTCTTCGCCGATATCCGTCCCCGGGGCCAGGTTCATGAGCACAACCTGAAGGTGCCTGCCTGTGTAGATTACTTTCCTAAAATTTTTATTTTCGAGGGTTTCGCTCTCTATGCTGCTTTTGAATCCTTTCATTTTATCCTGATTTTAAATTTAGAAAAATGACCCTTTAAGGCCATTCTTTGGTTTTGTAGATTAAAAAGTTTATGTAGACATAAGGACATCTTTTCTTTCCTTAAATTCTTCCTTGCTGATTTCTCCCGATGCAAATCTTCGGTTCAGGATATCCAGAGGTGTTTCTTTTCTGTGTCGCTGTCCCGGTATCTGGTAGGGCAGGGCGAATATCCAAAAGAGTACCACTAACCATATACACCACCAGATGAAATCCATTCCCCAATAGTTGTTTTCATAAAACATCATAATTTTCTTGATTTGCGACCGGACATCCGGTCATAACAAATCTGGCGGTTTTTCAATGGCTGAGGGTTATGGAATTCTGTTGATTCCTTATATCTTTCACACATTCAGGGTTTGTTCTTTGGGGCATCCTTTAAGTTGGTGATGATTTCGCGAATCTCGGCTTTTTCCCTTGATATATCCTGACGGATAAGCCCGAACAGGCTCATGTAAGTATTGGCGATCCAGACCAGGGCAAAACCCGCAATAATATAGCCTTTCCAATTCTCCATTAACAGGTGAAAATCTGTGAGGCATATAAAAATAATGGTAATATAATGGCTGAAACAGTACTCGCATGTAAATAGGTAAAAGAATTTCCTAACCAGAATACTTTTACCGTTCAAGCTTCTTTTTATGCAATATTCCCTAGGCTCCCGAAAAACCTCCTCATGTGTGACCGTCCAGGCCACACAGGCAATTGGGATCGATAATAAGAAAAGCCATGTAATTTGTTGTGGAATTGACATCAGTTGATTGATTAATGATTTTTAAATATTGTGGGAAGCGATATAAAAACAGATAAGGCATCTAGAGCAATCTGCACCCGATGCCTTATTAACGATTTAGCTCATGCCCTAATGTTCAACCAAAAGATCATTTTCGACCATAGTTACGCCGCTGGCATTCCAGGCCAGTCTACCGGCCTCATCCTTCTGATAGAACGTGCTCACATGTCCATGCAAGTTTACATGATTACCTGAAACGTGGATCTTAATTTTACAATCTTTCAGCGAAGAATTACGCTTGATTGCTTTTTCGATAGCCGCCTTTTCGATATCATCTCCATGATCAGATCTGATCTCGATGTAGTTAGAAATTCCTTTTACACCCGCAAGGTTTGTAGCTGCTTTTTCCGCCGCTTCGCGCTGGTAGTTCCACTTTACCTTTCCGCTCAAGGTAACCCATCCCTGTTCCACTTCAACGCTAAGGTGATCATCGGGCACTTCAGAATCGCCCTTGAAGGTATTGACTACGTCGGCAGCAATATCGGTATCATTACTGCTTGAGGCTGAACCCAGATTGACTGTAATTTCCTCTGCTACACCCTTAACACCTGATACATTCTTAGCGGCCTCTTCAGCTTCCAGTTTTTTTCGATAGCTGTCAACCGATCCTGTCAAGGTAACAATACCGTCCTTAACCGTAACGCCGATCTCTGCGGCATGCAAAAGCGGTTCCCATCTGATGGCATCCTGCACATCTTTTTGTAATTCCTCGTTTTTTTTCATCTTTTCTTTGTTTTGTACCCAATACCAATTTAATGTAGATATGAATGGGTCTATTTGATCTATTGTTATACATTTTCAAGAGCAATGCGGCTATCAAACGGGGCATTCCTGAAAAATGAGGCCGTGAGTCCTGTTACTTGCTTAAACTGCCTTGATAGGTGTGCCACGCTGCTGTAATTCAATAAGTAAGAGATTTCGGTAAGATTTAATTCATCGTAAAGAATTAACTCTTTTGCACGCTCTATCTTATGATTGATGATGTAGTGTTCGATGGTCATTCCAGTTTCCTGCGAAAATACATTGGCCAGATAGGTGTAATCATGTTCGATTTTTTCGCTGATATAATTGGAGTTCTTTACTTTGGGCAGCTCTTCTGTATAATGCACCATATCGATGATCGTATTCTTGATGCGCTCGATCAGCATCGCTTTCTTGTCTACCATAAGCTCAAGACCAAACCTGATCAGTGCTGCTCTTAGCAATCTGTATTCATCTTTGGTTGGAACATCCCGCATCTCAACCTCGCCCAGCGCTATGCTTTCATACTTGAGGCCAATCAGCTCGAGCTCGTTTTTTACGATCATTTTACACGGGTTGCTGACCATATTCCTGATATGTAATTTCATAGTTGAATTGCTTATATTGATTGAAAGCAAAAAGCATTTTTAAATGTGATCTGCTCTTTCAACAAAATTCAGCATTGCGCATTGTTTTAGGAATGACGCCCATCATGCGGATTATAGATGTTCATCATCAGCGCTAAATTGAAAGATCTTTTTACTGAGCGCTCCTGTTTTTTCGCAGTTGATGAACATCTTATCTTAACATGACCTGTATCATTTGTAAGGGAAGGGAATAGGCTGACCTTTATCTGATTCATAGTTTCCATACTAGCCTGAGCATTTTTGGAGCTATTGGGGCGAAAAAATAGCAACATAAGAAAAGGGCTATTTACGAGACACTAATTTAACAGCAGATGAAACACAATGAAACACTAAAAAATGAAGTAAAGGAGGCCATAAGGCTCGAGCCATTACTTAATACAGCAGAGATAGAGGTTACCACAAATGAAGGCATCGTTACCTTATCGGGAACGGTTGACAGCTACGTTAAGAAAAGAGCAGCTGAACATGTCGCAGGCAAGGTGCCCGGCGTGCACGCAGTTGCGGAAAAGATCAAGGTTAAATTCGGAGCGGATGTTACTAAAACAGATGAAGCTCTGGCGTCGGAGATATTGAAAGCTTTACAGTTCAGCCCAGATATACTCAAGGACAGTATAAGCGTACTTGTTGAGGACGGCTGGGTTACCCTTGAGGGTAAAGTCAAATGGACCGCCCAGAAAGAGGAGGCGGAAAGAGCAGTCCATCATCTCTCAGGGGTAAGGATGATTACCAATAATATAAGCATCCGTTCCGAAAGAGAAGATGATGTTGAAAAGGCGACTATAGAGAATGCACTTCTGAGAAACTGGGCTATTGATGACCAGGAAATCGAAGTTTCCGTTCTTGGAAACCAGGTTACTTTGATGGGGAAAGTACATTCCCTGTATCAGAGCAATACCGCAGAACGGATTGCCTGGAACGCACCCGGAGTTTGTAACGTACATAATAAACTGACCATAGAATACGCTGATTGCTGATCAAAGAATAGTTATTAACCTTTAACTGAAAATATAAAACAAATACCTTAATTTTTAAACATGGCCATACAAACCATTAATCCTTTTAATAATCAGGTTATTAAAAGCTACGAGGAAATGACTCCCGATGCGGTAGAAATCGCAATTTCCATTGCAGATGAAGCGTTTCAGCATTGGAGAAAAACTCCATTTTCGGAGCGTGCAGCGCTGCTGCACAAAGTTGCAGGCCTCATGCGTAAGCAAAAGGATGTCCTTGCCAAACTCATTACCCTAGAAATGGGCAAACTGATTGCACAGAGTTACGGAGAAATTGCCCTGAGTGCAGATATCTTGGATTACTATGCCGAAAATGCAGAAACTTTTTTGGAAGACCAGCGTCTTGAACCGGAATATGGGGAAGCATATATCAAGAGTACACCAATAGGCGTACTGCTTGGAGTAGAGCCCTGGAACTTTCCGTTTTATCAGGTAGCCCGTTTTGCAGCACCCAATATCATGGCGGGAAACGTAGTTTTAGTGAAACATGCCAGTAATGTTCCCCAGTGTGCACTGGCCATACACAGGCTTTTCGAGGAAGCGGGCGCACCCGAAGGTGTTTACACCAATCTTTTTCTGAGCGGAAGCCGCATTGATCAGGTTGTGGCTGACGAACGGATAAAAGGGGTATCCCTTACAGGAAGTGAAACAGCAGGTGGAAGCATTGCTGCCGCAGCTGGAAAAGCGCTTAAAAAATCTGTACTTGAGCTTGGTGGCAGTGATGCCTTCATCGTACTTGCTGATGCAGATATCGATCAGTCGGTTGATTGGGCAGTTATCGGAAGAATGAACAATACCGGGCAGTGCTGCGTTGCTGCAAAAAGAATCATTGTTGTGGAGGAGATTGCGGACGAATTCCTGGCCAAATTTAAAGCCAAACTGAGCGGACTGGAGGTGGGGGATCCTATGGATAGTGATACCCAGCTAGGGCCATTGAGCTCTGAAGGTGCAGTGATCCAGCTGATCGAACAGGTGCAGCGGAGCGTAAGCGCCGGGGCAAAGGTTCTGCTGGGCGGAAAGCTCATAGACCGTCAGGGTGCCTTCATCGAGGCCACAATCCTAGGTGATATAAAGCCAGGAATGGCCGCGTATCACGAAGAATTATTCGGGCCTGTTGCGGCCTTTTACAGGGTAAAGGATGAACAGGCTGCAATTGATCTTGCCAACGATTCACCATTTGGACTTGGTGGAAGTATTTTTACCGGAGATATTGAAAAAGGGAAACGCCTTGCCGAGCAGATCGATACCGGTATGGTCTTTATCAACCATCCAACCTGGACACAGGCTGACCTTCCCTTTGGCGGCACCAAGCGCTCAGGATATGGCAGGGAACTGTCAAGCCTTGGCGTACAGGAATTTGTAAACAAAAAATTAATCAGGGTTAGTGCACTAAGTGATCCATTTTAGTATCATTAATAAATATTAATGCCTTTTCTAATCCTTAACCGGTTGGGGAAGGCATTTTATTTTGCAGATCAAAAACCAAATAAATATATAACTCGGGCGTTTATTAAATAAAGCAACGGATATGAAAAAACTTATTGTATTCGATCTTGATGGTACACTTGCCTTAAGCAAATCACCCATTGATAGTGAAATGAGCATATTATTGGATCAGCTACTGGCATCAATCAAAGTAGCGGTTATTTCTGGCGGAAACTGGCCACAGTTTCAAAAGCAGGTACTCTCAAAGTTATCTATAGGAAATGCGCTGAATAATTTATCGATTCTGCCCTTATGTGGTACAAAATATTACTTCTATGATTCGGATTGGAAAAAGCTTTATGAAGAAGATTTTAATGAAAAGGATAGAACATTCATTATCGACTCTGTTGAGCAGGCCATTTCGGATACAGGTCTTTTGCCTAAAAAAAAATGGGGTGAACTTATCGAGGACCGTGGAAGTCAGATTACCTATTCAGCACTCGGGCAAGACGCTCCCCTGAAAGAAAAACAAAATTGGGACCCAGATTTTTTCAAACGGAAAATATTGAAAACTGCTTTGGATAAGGTTCTTGGGGATTATTCAGTCAACATAGGTGGTTCTACATCTATAGATATTACTGCCAAAGGGGTAGATAAGTCTTATGGCATAGAAAAGCTTCATGAAAAGCTTGGTATAGAGGTTGCCGAAATGATTTTTATTGGTGACGCCCTTTTTAAAGGGGGCAATGATGAGCCGGTGCGAAAAACAGGCGCATATTGTATTAAGGTCAGAGACCCCGAAGAAACCAAAAGGATCATCGAGGCCGTTCTGGCTTTCTTGGGCTAATTTTTTCAGGAATTGAACAGCATCAGGGACTTTACTGATTCGATATTGATGTCTACGATAACAAGTGAGTCTTCCCATCGGATTTCTTTCACATGTTCAACCTTCAGCAAAACTTTCTTTCCGCCGATCCCATTATGGGTATCAATAACAAGGTATTCGATCTCCCAGTCCATATCATTCATCATAAAATCTGCAAGGTGACCGATCTCTCCGTCAGTGGCACGGATATGATAACCGGAAACCAGATGCGTGCTCTGCAAATGAAGGTCATTTTTCTTTCCTTCCAGACGATGTTCCGGAACTACAATCCTTTCATCAATCACCAGCGGCTGATCCATCACCGCATCCGAAGCACCGGCGTAAAAACCACTTCCCCCGTACCGCTGCCAGGCATAATGACCGTATAGTTCAATCTCCTGTTGCAATGAAACCGGTTTTTCTGTATCAATATCCGGGCTATCCTTCACCTGATCCATAGATAGATCGACCGGAAAAATTCTGTTTTTCCAATCTGGGCTTAGCAATGCCTGAGGTGCAATGAGTTTCTTTTTTTCCATAAACCAGTTTCCTGTTTCAACCACCAGGTAACGGATGGCCCAGGAGGTATCCTCAAAATAAAAATCTTTTACATGTCCTATCTCGCCATCCCTGGCACCTATTTTATATCCGAGCAGACTTTTGATATTGTGTTGCATAATTGATCTGATTTATTGTTTAATTGATGTAATGGCCATTCTTGTTTTTTGCTATTCTTTCGTTTTGGTTTTTTGCTGTTTCTGCTCCTGTTTCCTGAAATATCCGCGGAAGAGAAAACTATGCTTGGTGGCATCCATAAGATCAGAGAACCCATCCGTTCCTTTCTGCAGGTTATCCAGGCTGGTACCGAGCTTTATTGTAAAAGATGAATCCCGTAACAGGGCATGCAATGGTCCTTTTCCATAGTTCAATTCATAATCAATCCCTTTTACCATATCACCAAGCTGGCCGGTAACCTTTTTGGCATTTCCACCCGTGGCCCTAAAATCAGCAACAGCATATTTGAGATCGGAAGAGAGCACTGTATCTGTCAATAATAGCCCGAGGGTACCTTTTCCCCTACGGATATTGCCAACTAGGGCATTTAATCCATAACTCATCTGATTGGCATTTTTTGTAGCCATATTGATTTCGTTAAGCGAAGATTTTAGGCTTAGGCCAATTGCAGGGTCATTCATCAGGTTGAAGATTTCACTGGTATCTAAGCGGAGAACGGTTTCTTTTAAAGCCTTAGCAATTGCAGCTACATCGTTGTTGGTCTTGGAGAGTGTCTTGAGCATCTCATCGGTACTCACCAGCTTCTGCGCATCAAGCATATCTCCCTCAGAAATTTTTTCGCCAGCCAACTTAACAGGCTCGATATTGATGACCTTGTTGCCCATCAGTCCTTCAGTTCCTATGGCTGCCTGTGCGTTTTTATGGATGTAGGGACGCACCTTGCTGTTGATCTGCATGGTCACCTCGATTGTGGTATCGTTAACCATATCAATGCTCTTCACCGTTCCTGCCTGGATGCCTGAAAATAAAACATTGTTGCCTTCCATCAATCCATTAAGGTTATTAAAGCGGGCCTTAATTTCAAAGTCCCTTCCAAAGATATTGCGGCTCCTACCGATCATGTAAAATGAGACAACCAGCACCAGCAGGCCCGCCATCACGAATATGCCAAGTTTGATATTTTTTGCTTCTGTCTTTGCCATAATACTTACTGAAAAAATTGATTGATTTTGGGATCGCTCGAACTTTCGAGCGTTTTGTATGTGCCGTCCGCATAACACCTGCCTTCTAAAAGCAAAATCACGCGGTCTGCAATGTTTCTCACACAGTTCATATCGTGGGAGATAATGATTGAAGAGGTCTTGTATTTTTTCTGGAGCGTAAGGATCAGCTGATCGATCTCCCTTGCCGTAACCGGATCGAGTCCTGTTGTCGGCTCATCGTAAAGGATGATTTCGGGTTTTAAGATCAGCGTTCTGGCCAGGGCAATCCTTTTGAGCATGCCTCCCGAAAGTTCTGCAGGCATCATATCTGAGGTATGGGTGAGCCCCACGTTTTCAAGTGCTTCCTTTACCATTTTGCCAACCTCGGTTTCGCCAAGGCTGGTCCAGTGCCGGCGTAATGGGAATTCGAGATTCTCCCTAACCGTCATCGAATCATAAAGTGCATTGGCCTGAAATAAAAAACCGATCTTGGTCCGGGCCTTTGCAAGCTCATCCTCATCCATCGAAGTGACATCCTCGCCAAATACCAGAATCTTTCCCTTATCCGGTTTTAAAAGCCCGATAATACATTTTATCAGTACTGATTTTCCAGCTCCCGATTTTCCGAGTACCACCACATTTTCCTCCCTTTCAACGCTTAAGGAAAAATCTTCCAGAACGATGTTAGCTCCGAATCGCTTATAGAGATGTTCGATTACGATAACCGGTCCGCTTATAGGTTGCTGTTCTCCCTCTGCTTTATTTTTTATTGCTCCTATATTCACGCCCTTTAATTTAAACCCAGCAGATTGGTAAGTTGAACGGTAAGCAGGTCCAGAATAAAAATCAGCACCGAGGAAAGCACGACCGCAGAATTGGCCGAACTTCCTACGCCCTGGGTTCCTTTAGTCGAATTAAATCCCTTATAGCAACCGATCAGACCAACTGCAAAACCGAAGAATATGGTTTTGATAACCGCAGGAAGTACATCACTGTAACTTAGGCTTTCGAAAACCTGCACAAAAAAGAACCTGATATTCGTTACCGATTTGATATTTACACCGATATAGGCACCGAATAGCGAAACCGCATCTCCCAGGATCGTCAATATCGGAAGCATCAGGCTGGTTGCGATTACCCTCGTCGCGACCAGATATTTAAACGGATTGGTTCCACTTACATCCATGGAATCAATTTGTTCGGTAACTTTCATCGATCCCAGTTCTGCCCCGATACTGCTGCCGATTTTTCCCGCAAAGATAAGAGCCGTGATCACCGGACCGATTTCCCTTACGATAGCAATGCCCACCATAACCGGAAGTTCAGACTGGACCCCATAGCTCACTAGTGAAGGACGGAGTTGCATAGTCAAAACAAGTCCCATAATAAAACCGGTCAGTCCGACCAATGGGAATGATTTGTATCCGATGAGATAGCATTGCGACAGAAGTTCTTTAATCTCAAACTTGGGCTTGAGCCCATGTGAGAAAAAACGCCCTGCAAACCTGGAGATCTGCCCGGTCTGGTCCAAAAAATCTTTAGCCTCAGAAATTATTGACATATATTGTTTATTTGTTTTTTATGGACTGAAACCTGGGGTATCTGATCCGAAAATTTTTTGATGAATTCTTTTCTAAATAGAAACAATCCTATCGATGCAAAACTCCCTTTTATTCAGTCTTAAACGTTATGGAATTCTTTTGATATATTGTATCATTCACACTTATGCATTAATGTGCTATACAGGCATTACCTCTGGAATATCCAATCTGGCCACTCCAATCCGGTTATCTGCCATCCCGTAGTACACATCGTAACGATCGGGGCAATCAATGTCCTTACGCTGATCTATGCCTGTGGGAAAGACCACATCGCCGACTGTTCCAATACGCTCTTCTGGCATTTCAGGGCTAAGCACGGGGTCAGCGGAGCGGTAAAGGATTTTGTTGGGGCTCGCCGTGTCCAGGATCATCACGCCTGCAGAATACACCAGCTCATCGTAGATGTCTGGAGTTATTGAACCCTGCATGACCCCATGGTAGACCAGGAGCCAGCCGTGCCTGCTCATCACGGGAGGTGCCCCGGCACCGATCTTGAGCTTTTCCCAAGATGCCTCTGGAAGGGCAAGCGGACTATTGGAGACAAACATCGGCAGTGGACTACTGTGGTAGGGCTTAATGCTGATATGGCTATAGGATATCCAGATGCATTCATGGTGGTCCCTGATGCGCCTGTCCAAGGGATCTTTAACGATATCCTCTGGCCGGGTACCCGGAAATAACGGCCGGTGCAGCATGACAAGTGAAGGATGCCCATGTGGGCTGATCAGCGAGCGGGGGAAGATGCAGGCATCCTTATTGTTTACCCCATTGAACTCGATGTTTTTATAGGGTGCAAAATTTGCAAGCCCCAGACGTTCCCAATGCAGAAGGTCGGCAGAAACGGCAATAGCTATCCTTGGGCCTGCTGCGGAAAAAGCAGTATAGGTCATTACATAACTATTTAGCGGCTCAACGAATGTGATTCTTGGATCTTCGCATCCTCCTCTTCCACCAGTCCTTTTCTCATAATCCGCTTCAGGTTCCAGTGCAATGCCTAGACGTTTTACCCCTATGGGGTTACCTTCTGGACTAAAGATTACCCGGGCAATACCAATTCTTGAATAGTTGCCTTTGGCCACCAGCCTGGGAAAAAGGTAGAGGTTCCCATCCGGTCCACGTATCGCCGCAGGGTTCAGCACTCCTTCGGCTTCCAGCTCGTTTCCCTCCTCAGGCTGCATGATTATGCCTAGTCTCTTCAGTTTGAATGGGTTCATAATATCGGTATATGAAATATTTTGGATTTGTATTGTTTTGTATCCAGATCAACGAACGCTAGAGTCCCGAGATCAAGGTAGCCGCCATGGCCTCATCGAGGTGATAGATGTCGTTTCTGAAGTTAAGGACATTGTCCCGGTCGCAGAAAGCAGTCAGGTAGGCAATATAGACCGGAACCTGCTTTTTCATTGGGACGTATCTTTCTCTGCCGGAATTCATTGCAATTGCAATCCTTTTATTAGTCCATTCCCTTTGATTGCCCAATAAGAATTCTGCAAGTTTTACAGGTTCCATTACCCTTATACACCCATGGCTGAAAGCACGTTCTGTTTCTCCGAAAAGTGACTTGCTTGGTGTATCATGCATATAAATGCTGTAGCTGTTCGGAAATATAAACTTAACCAGGCCAAGGGAATTCCTTTTCCCCGGTCTCTGCCTTACAACAGGTATTTTGCCATTGTAAGCTGTTATCTCCATATCATGTTTGGCCAGGTAGGCAGGATCCTTTTGAATTCCCGGAAGAACCTCCTTTTTGACGATGCTTTCCGGAAGGTTCCAGTAAGGACTGAACACAATATGTTTTAGGTCGCCAAAAAAAACGGTTGTTCTGCTCCAGCTTTGCCCAACAACGACATTGCAGCTCCACAGCAGGCTATCACGATGGTACACGTGCAGTTTATATTCAGGGATATTGACCGCCAGATAATCTGCATCCGAACGGACCGGAAGCCATCTGCAGCGTTCCATGTTGACAATGATCTGTTTGATGCGCTGCGCTAAGGGAACATTGAGCTGGGCAAATGTATCCGGTCCTAAAAGTCCATCCTCTTTTAAACCGTGCCTTTGCTGAAAATGTTCCAGACCGTCGATAAGTTCCTGATCATATCTGGTGCTAACGGTATCGCCATTATGATCGCCAAGCTTGAAAAGCCGCAACCTGATCTGAGCGATTACCTGCGCGGAATCACCCGGTTTTAATGGTCTTAAGCTATCCAGCAGTGTAGGCCAGTCCTGCGAAGAAAGATTTCTGTACTTTTTGAGAAATGATTTAAGCAGTTCATATTGCCTATAAACAGGCTCATGGAATACCTCCTTGGAATCCTTTTCATTAAGCAGGCTATCGAGGATTTTTGCGTAAGCTAATTTTTTCCTTGGAATGAACCATCCTGCGGTGCTGCTCAAAGAGTCATCCTGTCCATGCCAGGCTAATTTTGAAAATAGGAAGTATTGCGCTGTGAGCATCAGCTCAGTTGTGGGATCCATTTGAGGCTTTTTCAATACCTCTATGGGACTGTTTACCAGAGAATCCAATATCCTGGAGTATGGAGGCATCCGATAAATGCCTTCCTCGCTGATGTTCAGTACGCGGTTGCTCAGGGTATGTGCCTGAAAGGTAAGCCGTTCTTTATTATACCAGGCATAGGCAAATTTCCTTTTTCGGTAGAAATTCCGGAGCGCAGGCTGGTATGCAGCAAGTTCTGGGAAACGTAAAAAGAAAGTTTCCACGCCCAAACTATCAAAAACATCGAATTTTTGATCGCTGAATTTTCCGGCGATCGAAAGCGAATCTGAACTCACATGCTTTTTTTTCTGTTGGGCTCTGCAGGTCAGCATTGAAGAGATCAGGATTGCCGGTAGCAAGATCTTATATAGGCATTTTAACAAGCGGTATGCTTTTAGATTCATCTTGGAAAATTTTGGTAAAATGGAAAAAGACATTCTTTTTCCGTAGGAAATAAATACTGCATCATGATGGCCTTGCGGTCCGGCCTGGTTGCAATAAAGAAACAACATGGGACGACCAATTTCCTGTTTTTATTATCCCGCACGTTATCTAACTATTTGGATATTTTGCATGATTCACACTTTTGCCTTTTGCTGACGGTGCTTAGTGTTGGGAATCATGTCTGCACTTGATGATCATCATTTGCCCAAAGATTAGAATTAACAAGATTTGTACTTCAAAAGATCTATCAATGAAATCATCATGATTTTCAAAAGCACACTGTTACAAAATAAATCATGGTAGCTATTTACCATTAAAAAACAAATGATATACCGATGAAAAAAATACTTATCGCCACTGATTTTTCAGTAGCTGCTGATGATGCCGCCAGATATGCCATTGAGCTTGCCATAAAGTTGAAAAGCGATGTCATACTGATCAATGCGGCGCCAGTAAGCACAGACTCTCCTGTAGAGGTCCTATGGCCAATAGAAGATTATCAAACGCTCATCAAACGAACGGATATCCGGTTGAAAGATCTTTCCAAAACATTGCTGGAAAGTATTCCTGTTACTGAAAGTTCTGAGGCTTTGCCAAAAATTAGCATAAAGTCCGACCTAAGTTCAGTTAGCGATTTGCTAAGGGAAACTGTTCAGAAAGAAAATATAGGCTTTGCAGTTATGGGGCTCTCTGGTGCAGGGAATATGAAGCGCTTTATTTTGGGCAGCAGCAGCCGAGACGTAATAGACTCTGCAGATTATCCAGTCCTGCTGATCCCTAAGGGAACAGCCTTTAAGCCGATTCGAAAAATTGCTTTCGCAACAGATCTTGTTCTTAATGACATGGATTCCATACAGATACTGGCATCTTTTGCAAGTCTGCTAAATGCCGAATTGATCATTGTACACGTCATAGGGCGCAATATCGATAAAGACCTAACCGGGCGCATTGACGCCTTTATGGGCGAACTTAAAAAAAGGATCAATTACGAGCGGATTTATTTTGAGAACGTTTACCGAGTTAAAGTTGAGGACGGCCTTGATTGGTTAAAGGATCATGGAGAAATGGATTTATTGGTTATGATCCATCGCAAACACGGCATTATGAATGATTTCGTAAACGGAAGCCATGCACAGAAGATGGCCCGACAAACGAAACTTCCCTTACTGGTTATGCCAGAAGGTTATCTTGAAATGCTCTGCTGATCATCTGGCCACTACCACTAAGTGGACTTTGTATCCTCGAATTTGCCATCTCCAGAAAAGGTCTTTTATCATCTGTTATTGTGATCTCGATCATAAGATTAGCTTTCTGATTAACCTAGATTTACCGAATAACACAATCACATTATGAAAAATAAAACAGTAATTATTACCGGTGGCGCATCTGGAATTGGAAAAGCAGCAGCAGAGTTATTTGCAGAGGCGGGCGCAAATGTGGTCATTTCTGATATAGATAGTATACAAGGCGATGAAGTGATTCGTGAAATCCGTTCGGGAGGGGGCATTGCCTCTTTTTTCAAAACAGATGTAGCCAAACCCGAGCAAATGGAAGCTCTCGTTCAGTACGCTTTGGATACCTATGGAAAACTGGATATAGCAGTTAATAATGCAGGGATCGGTGGCGAACAGAATACCATCACAGATATGAGCCTTGAGGGCTGGCAGAAAATAATATCTGTTAACCTCAGTAGTGTTTTTTATGGAATGAAATACCAAATTGCGGCAATGCTAAAAAGTGGCGGGGGCAGTGTGGTTAATATTTCTTCCATACTTGGAGCGGTAGGTTTTGCTGGCTCTGCCGGGTATAGCGCAGCAAAGCATGGCATTATAGGATTAACCCAAACGGCCGCATTGGAGTATTCTGCGCAGAATATCCGCATTAATGCCGTTGGCCCGGGCTTTATCGATACACCTTTGCTGAACGCTATGGATGCAGCAATGAAAAACCAGCTTATTGCCATGCATCCAATTGGCCGTTTGGGCAAAAGTAGGGAAGTGGCAGAGCTGATATTTTGGCTTGGAAGCGAAAAATCCTCATTCGTAACGGGAAGCTACTATCCAATTGATGGCGGATATCTCTCCAAATAACATTTATGACTACTGCATAGGTTCTTCCAAATAAAATGGAGTATATAGATTACTATAAATTGCTCGGTATTACCAAGGTGGCAACAGCCGCTGAGATTAAGACCGCTTATCGAAAATTTGCCCGCAAATACCATCCAGATCTCAATCCAGACAATAAAGAAGCTGAGCAGAAATTCAAAGCGATTAATGAGGCCAATGAGGTTTTGAGTGATCCGGAAAAGCGCAAGAAATACGATAAATACGGAGCGGACTGGAAAAATGGTGAACAATTTGAAAAAGCAGGACAAAAGCAACAACAGACCCATCAGCGTCAAAACTCGGAGTCATTCGGTGCTGATGATTTTTCTGAATTCTTTGAATCCATGTATGGTGCAGGGAACCGGGGCAGGCAGACCAAGTTCCGCGGACAGGATCTCAATGCTGAGGTTGATCTTAATCTAAGGGATGTCTATGAAAGCCGGAAACAGACCTTAACGGTGAATGGCAGGCAGATCAGGCTTACTTTTCCTGCAGGAATAGAAAACGGCCAGATCATCAAGATAAAAGATCATGGTAGCCCGGGAGCCAATGGCGGTCCAAATGGAGACCTTTACATTACCTTTCTGATTAAGAACGATACGCTGTTTAAAAGAGATGGAAATAATCTGCATCTTGATGTTGACCTAGATCTTTATAAGGCAATGCTTGGCGGAGAGATATTAGTCGAAACTTTTACAGGAAAGGTAAAGTTAAAAGTTGCATCCGGAACGCAGAGTGAAACCAGGGTAAAACTGAAAGGCAAGGGTTTTCCGATTTATAAAAAGGAAAACCAATATGGCGACCTTTATATTACTTTCAAGGTAAAGCTCCCATCAGATCTTTCTGAGCGGGAAAAAGAATTGTTCACCGAATTAAGCAACATCAGAAATGGAAACTGAGCATTTAGTATCATTGGAGATATTCTGTCTGCATAATGAAATAGAGCTTTCATTTATTTATCGCCTGCACGAATTCGGTATAATAGACATTTTTAAAATAGCAGAGCAGGATTACCTCCTTAGGGATGAACTTGCCCATCTGGAAAAAATGATACGTCTGTACGATGAACTTGAGATAAACCTGGAAGGGTTACATGCAATAAAGGGGCTTTTGGAACAGATTGCCCTGTTAAAGCTTGAACTGAAAAATGCAAATAACAAACTTCTTCCTTGATTTGCCCTGTTACCTTTTTTAAATATTGGTGTTTTTTAATCTTAACGCATTAAGGATTACCGAGACAGAACTCAGGCTCATTGCCAAAGCCGCAACCATGGGAGAGAGCAGGATTCCCGAAAATGGATATAAAATACCTGCCGCAACGGGAATGCCCAGTACATTGTAACCAAGAGCAAATATTAAGTTTCCTTTTATATTGGACATCACCTTTTTGCTTAAGGCTCGGGCTTTCACAATGCCTGAAAGGTCTCCGTTGATCAGTGTGATAGAAGCGCTCTGAATGGCGACATCTGTTCCCGTGCCCATGGCAATGCCAATATCTGCCTGTGAAAGTGCGGGTGCATCATTGATTCCATCACCCACCATAGCCACCTTTTTTCCAGCTGACTGTAACTTCTTGATCTCTATAAGTTTGTCTTCGGGCAGCATCTGAGCATGGAACCTATCCAGTTTAAGGCGCTCGCTAACAGCCTTTGCCGTATCGCTATTGTCGCCCGTAAACATAATCACTTTTAGTCCCTCATTCTGAAGATTCCGGATTGCTGATTGGCTAGTCGCTTTAATCTTATCAGAAATGACCACAAATCCGGCAACCTGCCCGTTAATGGAAAGGTATGAAACGGTTTTGCCCATTCGCTGTTCAGCGCTCACCTTTTCGCTTAAATCCGGCGCAATAGCGGCGCCAATCTGATCCATCAGGATTTTATTACCCAATGCCAGATGTTCTTTGCCGAGTATTCCCATCACACCTTTTCCGGTAACGGATTCGAAATGATTAATTGTCTCCGCTGTAACGCCCTTTTCTTCGCCATACTTTACAGTGGCCTGGGCAAGCGGATGTTCGCTGCTGCTATTTAAGGAAACGATTCTCCTGAGCAGATCTTGCTCTCCAATGTTAGGATCGGTACTTGCAACATACTCTACCGTTGGCCTGCCTTCTGTTAAGGTTCCTGTTTTATCAATGATGAGTACATCTATCGAATTCATTTTTTCCAGAGACTCAGCATCTTTAATCAGAATACCCATTTGGGCACCTTTGCCAATGCCCACCATTACCGACATGGGCGTTGCGAGGCCCAGTGCGCATGGGCAGGCAATAATCAATACCGAGATCGCATTTACCATGGCATAAACATATACAGGTTCTGGCCCATAGATGGCCCAGATGAAAAAGGTTACGGCAGAAATGACTACAACAACAGGTACAAAATAGCCTGAAATCCTGTCTGCTATCTTTTGGATCGGTGCCTTTGATCTACTTGCGGCATTAACCATTTCGATGATTCTGGAAAGCAGTGTCTCGGAACCGATTTTTTCTGCGATCATGATAAAGGTTGTATTGCTGTTGATTGTTCCAGATCGAACCATATCACCAGACTTTTTGTCCACCGGGACTGGTTCCCCTGAGATCATGGATTCATCAATCGTTGCATCACCCTCCTTAATGCTTCCATCAACAGGGATTTTTTCTCCCGGCTTTACCCGAAGTAGGTCACCTTTTTCAATCTCATTTATACCAACTGTAATTTCCTTATTGCCGACAATTTTTGTGGCAATTGCTGGAGCCAGTTTTAGCAGTTCCCTGATAGCGGTGGTGGTCCTTTTATGTGCTTTTGCTTCAAGCAATTGCCCCAATAGTGCCAGAGTAAGTATTACAGTTGCTGCTTCAAAATAAACATAAACCGTACCTTGGTGTGTCATAAAATGAGGCGGGAAAATTGAAGGAAAAAACAGGGCAACTATACTAAACAGCCATGCTACCCCGGCACCTAGGCCGATAAGGGTGAACATATTCAGTTTCCAGCTCATTACGGACTTCCATGCCCTCTGGAAAAACAACCAGGTGGCATAAAAAATCACTGGTAGGGAGAACATCAGCTGTACAATGTTCCAGTATTTAAGATCCATGATCTTGAAAAGCGGATTTGCAGGTATCATTTCTGACATTGAAATCAAGAAAATCGGCAAGGTAAAGCTTGCAGCCACCACGAATTTTTTTCTAAGTACAGCATAGCCCTCATCCTCCCGGCCTGCTCCGTTTTCAATCTGGACAAGATCCATTCCGCAAATGGGGCACACCCCTGGTGAATCCCTAATGATTTCAGGATGCATCGGACACGAGTACTCAGCTCGGCTGCTTTTTAGCTCAGGAGCTTTAACCAGGTTCATGCCGCATACAGGACAGCTTCCGCTATGCCCATAATTCTTTTCTCCCTCACAATGCATTGGGCAATAAAAAATTCCCTGATTACCGGTTTTACCGTTGTCAGTTTTATGGTTAAGATGTAAGGCTCTTCCTTCTATCTTGGTTTTGCTATAGGCATTTGCCTGAATAACTTCTTCCTTTTTTATTATATAGCTACCTGCCTTTGAAAGTTCTTTTTGAAGGGCTTCTTCAGAAATGGGTCTATCTGTTGTAACTGTTGCGCTAGGAGGATCAAGACTAACAAGCGCAGATATACCATCAATAGCATTCAGTGCATCTTCGACTTTTTTAAGGCAGCCCTTACAGCTCATGCCTATTATTTGGTAAGTATATTTCATATCGGATTTTGGCTTAAAGACATCTCGTTTGCAAGAAAAATGCTTCGAAGCTTTCGTTTCTCATCATTTGTTTTTTAATTCCAAGTAAGGTAGAAAACCTTTGCAAAGGTTATTAGATATGTATAATAAAGCTTATACAATTCTGGAAATTGTTTGTATGATTTTGCATCCTATAGTCTTATAGGCTAAACTACTAGGTAGTGGATACAAGTCAATACTCACATTTAAATCATTAATATGTTTGATAAAGATCATTTTAAAATTGCTATGTATTTTGGAAATTGTGATTACACTGGAGAGGACCATTTAAGTTAATGAAGGAGCAAAAAACCAGTTTAAAATAGAGATGAAAAAAATCATGGTAACTACGGATCTATCTATCAATTCAAAATCAGCAATAAGAATGGCTATTCGATTAGCAAAAATAGGGAATGCATCTTTAAATGTATTACAGGTATGTCATATTCCTAAGCCATTTGGATGGACACATAATGCGTATAAAAGTTTCGTAAAAAAAAGTATGGATAAGCTTACTGCTGAACTGGGTACTTTTGTTTCTAATATATGCCGTTCAATGGAATTGGAGCCTTTCAAGTTTAAATCTGTCGTGATTAATTCCCTCTTGGTGGTTAGTACAATAAATGATTATGCTGAGGCGCAAAAGTTTGACTATATTTTAATTGGTACCCGTGGTGCAGGTACATTAAAAAAACTCTTTGGTACAAATACAAGTGACCTCATATCGATTTCTAAAATCCCCATAATATGCGTACCAAGTAAATATCGATACAGGCCAATTAAAACTATAATTTATGGTACTGATTTGGAAGATTTTGAGCAGGAGCTTCCAAAAATTATAAATTTTGCAACATTACTTAAGGCCGATATTCAAATGCTTTCAATCTCTCCTCCATTTGAGGGAATAAACAACCCAGAACAAATGCAGATGCGGATCAGTAAAGCGTTTAAATTCCCAATAAAATTTGTTCAAGTTAATCGGAATGTTGTAAATTCCTTGATTGAAGATATTTATCTATCGATGAAAATAAGACCTAACTCCATGCTTGCATTATTTTCTCACCACCGTTCTGGATTTGAAAAGCTTTTATTTCCATCAAATGCGGAACAATATTCTTTTTTCGCTGATGTTCCACTTTTGGCGATGAGCAAAGGGAGTTAGATCTCAAATTATTAGCTGATAAATTAATTATTGTTACAGTATATCCATTTTTATGATTCGCAGGCTAACTCAGATTTCTAGTTTTTCATTTTTGAAAGTCCATTAAGATCCAGTAAGGTAATCCGGGCGCCACTCCGATCTATCAATTTTTCATCCTTAAAATCTGATAGGGTACGGCTGACTGTTTCGGTTGCCATACAAGCCATGGCAGCAAGGTCCTCCCTAGAAATGGTAAAGAAATCATTTTTCATATCCTTACTGTGCAACTTGACGAGTGTTCCAGCCATCTTTTTTCTGACCGAATGATAGGCGAGTTGCAATAGCTGATCCTCTTTTTCACGATTGTCTCTAGAGAGTAGATGGATAAATTTTCTGGCGACTTCAGGGTAGAGACTAAAAACGTTTTCCATCTGCTCCGTAGGGATCAAACAGAGCAAACTGTCCTCTATCGTTGTGGCGGTGTCTGCATAAGTGCTGCCACTGAGTACGGCATTAATCCCGATGTAATCCCCCTCAGAATACATGCCAGTCATAAGCTCGCGGCCGTCCTGAGCCAGCTTTATGGTTTTGACCTTGCCACTTGTAATCAGGTACAATCCTTTTCCATGGTCTTCTTCGTAATAAATAACTTGGTTTTTTTTATATTCCCTGCTTTTTCTGCCCTCGATGATCTTGTTGAATTCTGCAAGACCATCTGTTTTCGCCACAAGGACCGCAAATTCTGCTGAATTTGTTTTGTGCGATTGTTCCGCCATTGCTTTTTTTCTCAATCGAATATCGATTGCGTTGAGCAACTCCATGTCATCAAATGGCTTGATTAAATAATCATCTGCGCCCAGTTCCATTCCCTTCCTTAAATCTGCATGTTCTGCCTTCGCCGTTAGGAAAATAAACGGGATCCCAGAAGTCTCTACGTGTTTGTTGAGCATGTAGAGCACACCATATCCATCCAGTTCGGGCATCATAATATCGCATAAAATAATATCAGGGATATTTTGCAGTGCCATATCCACACCGATCTTTCCATTTTCTGCCTGAAATACGGTATACAAGGCCATTTCTAAAATTTCTACCACGTTTGCACGAATGGCATCATGATCTTCAATGATCAGTATTTTTTTGCTCATGGTTATTGGTTTGTGGAAAAGTAAGTGTAAATAATGTGCCCCGGTTAACTCTGCTCTTAAAACTAACCTTCCCATTCATCAGACCAGTATATCTGGAAAGTATACTT
Organism: Pedobacter fastidiosus; assembly: GCF_014306625.1. Lineage (GTDB taxonomy): Bacteria > Bacteroidota > Bacteroidia > Sphingobacteriales > Sphingobacteriaceae > Pedobacter > Pedobacter fastidiosus. The sequence continues at coordinate 229,373 of NZ_JACRYL010000008.1, read as the reverse complement.
AACCCGAGGCCGTTTCCGGAAATATTGCCTGTATTATGTGCCCTAAAAAATGCCTCAAAGAGATGTTTATGATCCGTATCCGGAATACCGATGCCATTGTCGCAGATCCTAATGGAGAAGTTGTTTTCATTGATCTTGGTATAAAACTGGATTTCGCTCTCCTCTCCTGAATATTTGATGGCATTATCGATGAGGATTACGATGCAGTTTTTAAGCAGGTTCTGATCCAGGTTGATCATTAGGCCAGGTCCCCTATGCTTGAAAATTATCTTCTGTTTTCCTTTCAGCGTAATCTGCATTTCGCCGGTAATCTCTTCGGCCATTTCGGAGAGGTTGAAGTGGCTAAGCTTTGGTTTTACCATTCCCGAATCGAGTTTTTCGAGCGAAAGAAAATCATTGAGTATGGCCGTAATATTCAGTACCGCATCTTTGATTTTAACAACGTGTTTACCGATGCTCTCCCTATCCTGGTTTTCTGCATATCGGTCAATAAGCGATGCTGAAAGTTGTACCATGCTCAAGGGGGTACGGAATTCATGTGATGCAATGGATACAAACCTGCTTTTAAGCTGGCCAAGTTCTTTTTCTTTGTTAAGTGAAAGATTTAAATCATCCTGGGTTTTTTGCAGGGCTTTTACACTCGTTCTGAGTGAATGTGTTCTTTCCTCCACCTGTTCTTCCAGTAAAGCTGCATAATCTTGTAATTTTCCTTCAGCTTCCTTTTCCCTTGTCAGATCATGTATAAAGCCTGCATAGATAATTCTTCCGGAATATTTTACCTCGCTTACACCAAGCCGGAAGGGAAACTGACTTCCGTTTTTCTTAAGTCCTACTAATTCTCTGCCAATACCAATGATACTGGCATTTCCTGTTTTTTTGTACTGAAAAAGATAGCCGTCATGCCGGGCCCGGTCTGGCTGCGGCATCAACATGGATATATTCTGGCCAACAACCTCCTCCTGAGAATAATGAAAAAGCTTACATGCAGATGGATTAATGGATTCAATAATCCCACGGTCATCTATGGTAATCAGGCCGTCTATTGCATTTTCAATGATTGCTTTCAGCAATACGGTATTTTCCATAAATTATTGATTAACAGCTAAATAATTAGCTGCTTAAGATAGACAATCGGCTGGGTTGATTTGTTTCGATTATCGAACAGCCTATTCAGTAGCTCACCATTACCAGCCTTTACTTATCTGTACAAGGTAGGTACAATTATCCGCTTATCTGTGATGGCTATCATTATTCGCTTGGGGCGAGGTCATTTTGGGCGACTCCTGCCGGAGGTACCTTTGTTCTAGTGGGATGTTAATGGATCAATTCAGGTTTGCTAACGTTAAAAGGGAGAACTATGGACAAGACCTTACAATTATCCGGGGAGCATTTTATATTGGTGCTCAATTCGGGCTCATCAAGCCTGAAATTTGCGGTTTATCACCAGACGACTGGGCACAGGCAATGGTCGGGAGTGATAAAGGGGATAGGTAAGCCGATCGGGACTATGGATTTAACCGATAGCTACGGGGATTCTATCGCCTTAAAAAAAGAACATTACCGAAATATTGAGGATGCTTCCGTAGCAATAATCCGGTGGCTCAGGGAAAATAAAAAGCACTGCCTGATCTCTGCCATTGGTTACCGTTTGGTACAGGGAGGAGCAGTGCACAGAAGACCTGAAATCATTACAGAAAAATTACTGGAGGATTTAAAAGAACTCATCTTTTTAGCCCCCAATCACCTGCCTGACGAACTCAGTCTTATTAATGCATTCATGCTGGAATTTTCCTACCTACTGCATGTGGCGTGCTTTGATACCAACTTTCACCGGGATATGCCCGATTGTAATAAATATTACCCGCTGCCTGCTAAGTATGCTGAACAGGGTTTGATGAGATATGGATTTCACGGACTGTCTTATGAATATATCATGCAAAAACTCGATAAGCAACATGCATTTATCGATCAGAAAAAAATTGTTATCGCCCATCTCGGAAATGGCTCCAGCATGGCTGCCGTTTCATTGGGAAAAGGCTTTGACACAACTATGGGCGTTAGCCCGATAGGAGGGCTGGTAATGGCTACGCGCTGTGGTGATCTTGATCCAGGTGCTGTGCTGTTTATGCTTAAGCAGAATGATATTACCCCTGAAGAACTTGATGTAGAGCTCAGCCATGAATCAGGACTCAAGGCTATTTCGGGAACGGGTGATATGGAGGAGATTCTAAATAGCCTTTGTGATGACAAAAAAGCGGAAGCCGCATTAACCCTTTATTGTCATCAGGCTAAGAAATTTATTGCTTCGCTTGCGGCTTCGCTCGGAGGCATTGATATGCTCATCTTCACAGGTGGCATTGGGGAAAATTCTCCTGAGGTCAGGGAACGGATCTGTGCTGAAATGGATTTCATGGGGCTTAAAATAGACCGCTGTCTTAACCTGCGTTCTGAGAAAGTCATCTCCAGCCAAAGCAGTAAGGTTTGCATCCGTGTAATGAAAACCAGTGAGGAATCTATGATTGCAATGCATACACGAAATTTTTTATTACCTGACAATGAAAACAAACTGGCATCTGCTCTGCATGCCAAGACCGAAAAAGTATAGACATTATGGACATTAAGTATCCCCTTAAAACAGCTTATTCACTAAAGGTTGAAAGTCTGTTAAATGCCCTTTCGACAGATCAGAAGAATGGTATCAGCGGAGCGGAAGCCGCCACGAGATCAAAGAAGTTCGGACTTAATATTTACAAAAGCCAAAAGCAGAAAAGCCTATGGCTGATGGCTTTTGAGCAGTTTAACAGTCCTATAGTTTATCTTCTTTTTCTCGCCGGCTTTGCCTCCTTGTATTTCAAAAATCCTGTAGAGGCTAAAGCTATATTTATAGTTATTCTAGTTAACGGTCTGATCGGATTTTTTATGGAACTGCAGGCCAGAAGTTCTATGCGGGCCTTAAAGGAGATGGACGTTAGCTATTCCAGAATAATAAGGGGCGGAAAAAAAATTGAAATTCCATCTGAGCAACTTACGCCGGGAGATCTGGTCTTGCTGGAAGCAGGCGATGTGGTTTCGGGCGATGGACGGATTGTGCACATCAATGGTCTTCAGGTTGATGAATCTTCCCTTACCGGGGAGTCTTTTCCTGTTGTTAAAACATCGGAAACATTAAACGCTGATACAGAACCTTCAGCTGCCCTAAACATGGTTTACAAAGGTACAGCAGTCATAAATGGAAATGCTAGGGTAATCATTACCGGGATTGGCGAAAATACACAGCTTGGAAAGATCAGTGAAATGGTTGGGCGCTCAGCACCAACAAAAACACCTCTAGACATCAAGATCAGCAAACTAACCAAAAAACTGATCTGGATTACGCTCATTATGACAGCCATTTTTGCGGTTTCGGGTGTGATTGAAAAAAAGCCCTGGTTGCAGATATTGGAAACCTCAATAGCATTGGCCGTCGCAGCGTTTCCCGAAGGACTTCCAATCGTCGCAACCGTAGCGCTTGCACATGGAATGTTACTCATGGCCAGAAAGAATGCCATTGTGAAAAAACTATCGGCTGTAGAAACGCTTGGAGGAGTGAACGTTATCCTAACCGACAAAACTGGTACATTGACCGAAAACAAAATTTTTGTTGAGGTACTCTCTTTTCCTGGGGAAGAACTGAATGTTGCGATAAAGAAGGGAATACTTGAATATAAGGGAGCGAGGCTTCAAAAAAGCCACGAGAATTTTGAACTGCTTGTCCGGATCGGGAGTCTTTGCAACGATGCATCCCTTGAGGGGGCAGACAAAGGAAAAAAATCTTCCGGTGATCCTATCGAAATCGCACTGTTGATTCTTGCCAGTGCTGCAGGATTTCATGCAGAAAACAATATCGGTGAATTTAAGCGGATATCTGAAATGCCTTTCAGCTCTGAGACCAAGATCATGGGCACCCTGCATAAGGGAAAAACTAATTTCTTTGTCTCTGCAAAGGGATCTGTAGAAGATTTGCTGTCAAAGTGCAAAAAGATCCAACTCGGCAGTGCTCAAGGGAATTTGGATGGCAGTGGAAGAGAAAAAATCCTTTCGCGGGCAGAAGCCCTTTCCTCATCCGGTCTTCGGGTGCTTGCTTTTGCTTACCTGATATCGACTGAAAGACCCGGGGATAATTATCTCCAGGAACTCATTTACGTTGGGATGGTCGGCTTTTTGGATCCTCCCAGAACCGACATAAAAGATGCGATCAGCGCCTGCCATTCAGCAGGTATCAGGATTGTCATGATCACAGGAGACCATCCGATGACTGCATTGAACATTGCCAAAAAGGTAGGCATAACGGCGCTGGAAGATAATAAGGTAATCGCGGGGAGCGAACTGCCTGAAATGGAACTTCTTGGAGATGAATGGAAAGAGCGGATTCTTTCCACCACTGTATTTGCAAGGACAACACCCAAGCAGAAACTGGAAATTGTTGATGTCTATCAAAAGGCAGGCTATATAGTGGCGATGACCGGAGATGGTGTAAATGATGCACCCGCCCTTAAAAAAGCAGATGTAGGCATCGCAATGGGACTTAGGGGAACACAGGTGGCTAAGGAAACCGCGAGTATTGTACTTAAAGATGATTCTTTTACTTCTATTTCTCAGGCCGTAGCCCATGGAAGGGAAATCTTTCAGAATATTCAGCGCTTTGTAATCTATCTGGTATCCTGCAACCTCAGCGAAATTTTTATTGTTACCCTACTTGGTTTTTTTGCTCAGGGATCTATGCTATTTCCATTACAGATTTTATTTCTCAACATGGTTACTGACGTATTTCCTGCCCTTGCACTCGGGTTGGGCAAAGGGGATTCTACCATTATGCAAAGGCCACCTAGAGACCCCAGAATGGATATTGTCTCTAGCCGCAACTGGATGGTCATATTGATCTATGCTCTGATGATGACCTGTTCTGTATTGCTGTCTATTTTCCTTTGCAGGATTTATGTGGGTAGCGATGTAAGGGTAATTAATAATGTAGCTTTTCTGACCCTGGCATCCTCACAGCTTTTTCATGTTTTTAACATGTCATCTCTGCATTCGGGAATGCTGGGCAATGAGGTAACCAAAAACAAATTTGTATGGATTGCCCTTCTGCTCTGCTTTTTTCTAATCGTAGTCGTCTACCTGTTTCAACAGAGCCGTGATGCACTAAATCTTGATATAATCCCATTTCAGGCATGGGTTCTCGCAGGCCTTTCCAGCATGCTTCCTTTAGTATTGGTGCAGCTTTATAAGCTGGTATTTGAAAAAAGATCTATACCTGGTCGTTCCAAAAAAACTTTGGTACGACCGGCTTAATTAAAAAGGGTTTTACTGATGATAAACATTTGCAAAGGTGACCACTATCACGGCGGACAATATTTATATTGTCCAATTTTATAGGGTGGAAAAATACTATTGATTTGCCGCACTTAACATAGAAAAAATGAAAAATTTATTGGTACTTACCGATTTCTCCTCGCACGCTAAACATGCTGCAGAATATGCCTATTCGCTTGCCAAAAAAATTAACGCAGATATTATTCTCTGCAACGCCGTAATTGTGCCTGCCGAGATGCCCCAAGCCGGACTTGTGGTATGGCCAATGGAAGAGTCTAATGTTTTGGAAGAAGCCAGTACGAGCGAGCTTGAAAAATTAAGGGAGCACCTCACAAAAGCAAATCCCACACATGATAAAAAACCGCAGATCGGTATCATGAACCAGTCCGGCTATCTTCAGGATGTAGTAGGTGGACTGATTGCCGATGAGTTAATAGACTTTGTGGTTATGGGAACACATGGAGGTGGGTTTGGAAGCTTTTTGCTTGGAAACCATACACGCAACATGATTGAATCTTTAGGGGTACCACTTTTACTCGTCCCCTCAAAAGTGAAGATTGCTCCGTTCAAAAATATTTATTTTGCTTCTGATCTCAGCGATCCTCATGGGGACATTGTTTTTTTAAAACAGCTGATCCCATTGGCAAGCGCATTTAGGGCGGAAATTTTTATCGCCCACATCTCGACCCCTAAAACCGTAGCAAGGGATATCTCAGCAAAAACAAAAGCAATGGTTCTTGATTTTAGTAGCGATCTCGGCTATCCCGGCATCCATTTCATCAGGATCAATGCGGATAAGGCAATAGAGGGTCTTGACAAGTTGATGTCTCACGCACCAACGGATCTCCTGGTTATGGTTCATCGTGAGAAAAGTTTTCTGGCTAGTCTTTTAAAAGGAAGTCTGACAGAAAAACTGGCAAAAGATCTGAATTTCCCAATGCTGATCTTCAAGGCCAATTCGGTAGCTGAGCACATCGCATAAAGTAGATTTAAAAGCCTTAAGCGCAGGTAGTTGGTTTAATGTGATGAGTGTCTTCATCAGTGATGACCGGCATCATTACCCAGGCAGATGTTTAAGGCGATATTTACAATATCATAAAAATCAGAAAATGGATTTATATACTGCCCTTCAAATAGAACAACATATTCAAGATGCCGGCAACCTGCACGAGTCAGATTACCTGCGGCAACTTTCAAGAATAGAGGAAAAATTCCGGATCTGGAAAAATAAGGATTTTTTGGAAAGGGCAACCATTTTCAAAAAAGTTGCCGCCTTAAGCAGAAACCACGGCGATAGTCTCTCTGAGTGGGTGGTAAGCGAAATGGGCTTACTTCTAGATAATAGTGAGGTAGGCTAATGTCCTGCAAAATATAAAAAACTAATCACCCTTAAATAAACCCAAAATGTTCTTTACAAATCTTTTTTTCGGAATGGATTTTCTCTGGTGGATCTTATGGTCTGCATTACTGGTATGGATATTTCTTGTTCCATACGATATTCCCGGGCAACGCAACAGAAAGCGCTCTGCAATGCATATTCTTCAGGAACGTTTCGCCAAAGGTGCAATTGATCTTAAGGAATACGAGCGGAACAAAAAAATATTGGATCGTGATAAAATGGAACAGTCATGATGAGGTCCATTACGTTTAGTCCACACATCTTAAAAATCATAAAAATGAGACACAACGAAAAATTACAGCTCGATGTACTTGAGGCAATAAAGTGGGAGCCCTTATTGCATGCAGCGGAGATTGGCGTAACTGCTCAAGAGGGAATTATTACCCTTACCGGCACAGTAGATAGTTTTGCGAAGAAAATGGAGGCGGAACATGCTGCCAGAACCGTTATCGGTGTGCGTGCAGTTGTAGAAAAAATAGAGGTGGTTTTTGGTGCCGATGGCAAAAAGACCGACCTTGAACTCGCTGCAGAAATCCTCAAATCCATAAGACTTAATCCCGAAATTCCTCAGGATAAAATTTTTATCAAGGTTGAGAACAGCTGGGTAACAATTGAGGGTGAGTTAAAATGGTATACACAGAAAGAGGCTGTTCAAAAATCAGTAGAGGCGCTTTCTGGAATTAGGAATCTAACCAATAATATACAGGTAAAATCAGAAACGGCTGATGATGTTGAAAAGGTGGCCATCGAAAATGCGCTGGTTAGGAACTGGGCAATTGATGATCATCATATTCTAGTTAATGTGTTTGGCAACAGGGTTACCCTAAGCGGTAAGGTAAAATCAATTTATCAAAAAGATGAGGCTGAACGTATTGCTTGGAATGCGCCGGGGGTTTGGAATGTACATAATGAACTGTTAATCGATCATGCAACCATCTGAAAAGGATAATCCAGAAGATCATTCTATTGACCTTGCAAGAATCTATCTCCGCTCAAGACTTGCGGTTTTAAACTGGATTTCTAGCCGTTATCTTCTGATTGAACTTTCCAAGCAATTAACCCTTTGGCCATATATGGCCTTAATGCTTTATGCGAAAAGGATATTGGGGATATCAAAAAAATAATACTTGAAGTTGTGGGTTGGAAGCCTCTATCTACATGTGGGTAATCAATATATACGCTCCAGATTCGATTTTAATTGGTGATGATAAACAATCTACAAGATGATTGCCATCATTTGGTTTCCTTAGCGCTATGCCGATATTTATGGTCAGCAGCATGCTTAAACAATAATCCAAATGAAAACAATACTCATCATCAACGATCATACACAGGAAGCAGAACATGCGGCCGATTTTGCGCTTGTACTCGCTCAGAGAATAGGTGCTAATATCATACTCGCCAGCAGTACGGAGCCGAAACTTGATTCGCAGAATTACGAGTGGGCGGGGTGTTCTCATGATGAAACCATCGCAGAACTGATTCATACCCCTTTGATGAAAAAATTGCTCTGGCGCAAAAAACTGCATCCCGGTTTCAGCCCACTAATCCAAGAGGTTGGGCTTGATAATGATAGGGAAGATCTATTTCTGTTGGCCTCGAGAAATGATATTTATATGGTTGTTAAAGGAATGGATGAGTTTCTGCCACAGGCACTCCTCAATGTAAACCTAGCCATTAACACCCTGTTAAACAAACTTCAGGTTCCCTTATTGCTTGTTCCATCCTCATGGCAGGAAAATGAATTCAGGCGACTGGTTTATTTAACCGATCTGCGTTTCTGCGGAATCGAGACCGTGCGGTTTCTTGCGGATCTTGCAGGATGCTGGAAGGCAAATCTTGTTATTGCACACACTTCAGCAAGTGGGCTGCCTGAAATAGAGGAGCAAGAGGCGGAGAACATTTTTAACCAAGAAGTAAGCCTTAATGTAGGTTACAAAAAGCTGTTCCTCAATATGCTAGATAAGAACGATAAACAGAATACCCTCGAAATCTTGGTAAGCGGTATGCAGGCTGATCTATTGGTTCTGGTAAACCAGCATTTTCATTTCAATACCCTAACCAAACAATATTTTAAAGATAAATGTGCGCTGTACAAGCCCGTTCCGCTGCTCATCTTTCCATCTTAATGCTCTTACCTAAACTTTTATAATTATGAACGGCATAAACAGCACCTCTGCGACGTATCGTCAATATCACGCCAGAGCCAGACATTGGGCATCGGATATAGATTTTTTTAAGATTGAAACCGTTTTTTTACACCACCTTCTAGACGATTATTTTATTCGGCTGTCTGATCCTAAATATCTTGGAGCACTAAAAAGTGTAGGTACTAAATTACTGCAACTAGAAAAAGATAAATATAGTGCAGATCTCCATCTAATCGAACACCTTAAGGATTTGGAGGGACAAACCGAAGATCTGGTATTTGACCGAGGAGAATTCCTAACAGAAAGGCACGAGCAGATGGAACATGCTATGATCCATTTAGCAACGACTTACAGAACACTCAAAAAAGAACTTTTTTTGGCCGTAGAGCAAGTTATAAAGGCTCAGCAAGAAATATCATAAATCCATCAACGACTTTACTTCTCCTGTCGAGAGAATAATCATGTGCAAGGTCAGCCGAAAGGCTGACCTTAATCATTTTAGGATAAGAGGATTAGAGCGAAGTTTGTTGCTCAAAGATCATCATGATGAAATTTCCATTCCCTATCTTAAACTAATAAAAATAAATATGAAAAATATCTTCAAAACAGCGCACTTTTCGAAAAGTTATAGAACGGTGTTTATCATATGGATGATCTGCCTGCTTGCACACATCTCCTTTAATGTACTGGCGCAGCGCCCTGCAATTACTTTTACAAAGGAGGGAGAAAAACGCAATGCATTTATCTCTGAGCAGACCAAAGCACAACTTTTGGCCTGCCAAGGCACATTAAACTATCCTAAATCTGTAGAGCGTTTTTACAAATCTAAAGGTTACGCATTGGCTTGGGTAGAAAAGGAAAATCACAATAGACAACTTGCTCCGGCGATGATGATTCTGGACTGTATTTCTCAGTTTGGCCTCAACCGTCAGGACTTTCACTCCAGTGAGCTCGTTTATGAACAGGTAAAGGTATTGGACGAAGATCCCGATATGCTGGGTGGTGGCCAGCGTGCAATCTTCGATGTGTTAATGACCGATGCGATGATTACCTTTATGAACCACCTGCATTATGGAAAATTCAATACTGCTCTAACACCATCCCGGATTGATGATGGCGGTTATGGAGACTTTAGTGCTGAAGCTAAATTATTGCAATTAATGGAAAGCAAAGATTTCTATAACGAAATCGCAAGGGTACAGCCCTCATCAAAAGAGTATGATGATCTGCAAAAATATATGCACTTGGTGCGTGGCCAGTATCTGGAAGACAGTTATGAATTTCCAGAAGAGAGCGTTAAGAAAATGACAATAAATATGGAGCGTTTAAGATGGCTTTCTGCCAGCCAGACACCAAGCCTGATCATTAACATTCCTGCCTTTACCGCAAAAATGAAACTCAGGGATTCTGTTTATACCTTTAAAATTATTGTGGGCAAACCTTCTTCGCCAACCCCGGTATTGGAAAGTAAGTTAATCGCTATAACCGCCATACCAGATCGCAGGGTGACTGAGCGGATGTTTATAGAAGAAGTTTTGCCCGGAGCAATCAAAAACCCGAGCTATATGGCAAATAACCACTTTGCTATCTATGATTCGAAAGGCAGATTTGTCGAAATCACAGCAAAAAAACTCCTGCAGATAAAAGCACAACCAAAAGGTTATCACGCACGTCAGTCTGAGGCTTGCGACCATGCAATGGGCAGAATTCTCTTTCGCTTTGCAGGAGCTTCCGATATTTATCTACATGATATGCCTTTATCTAAATTGGCCCGCTTCCCCCAAAGAGCCTTGAGTACTGGCTGTATCTATATTGATCAGGCCGAAAAATTGGCTGGATTATTATTGATTCAGGACGGTTCGGCCAATGGAAGAACTTTATTGCATACCGCCATTGTAGAAGATAAGACTACAGATTTTAAGCTGGACAGACCCATTCCATTAAAAATAACTTACCTAACCTGTGAAATGATAGACAGTCAGCTCGTTATTTACAAGGATATTTATGCTCAAGATCGGTCGCTGGAAATGGCGATGTACGGCTACGAAAGGTTGCTCGCTTCAGATAAGAAAATCAGCTCGAGGCGATAATCTTTTGAGGGATCGATTATAAAGATCCCTCGTTAGCAGTCCAATCGGCACTAAAACTTCCCAAGCGCTGGTGGTACATTTCATCGCCACTATGCTGAGTAAATTCGATGTTTAGCTGGCCTGTTTCCAGTCCAAGCACCTCATTGCACATTTCAATAAGCGCTTTAGAAAGTGCTATTCTGAGATGCGCATCCCTTCCTTTTCGGATATCGCACATCATAATGGCTGCCGGCATGGGTTCCTCATCGCCACAACGCCAAATGGAGCCTTCGCCAAGCTCACGGATGCTTACCGTTATGCGGTTTTGATCTGCTTTCATAATCTTTGAATAAGTTTCTCCGATTCTTTTTGCCAATAATTTTTTAGTAGCGTAAGGGTAGTTTCTGATGACTTCCAACTGAAGATAGGGCATAGCATGTTTTTTTGTAGGCATAGACCGGAATTGGTTATCCCATATACAAGGTAGGCTTATTTGTATGTGATTTCGGCTGATTCACATCATCTTATCTCTTGATTGCGGTCATGGCTGAGCCAGCTAACCTTGTGCACCTTTACTGCATATCCTAAACGAAGCATATATGTCTATCTTAAAAGAAATAAATAACACAGGTCTATCCGTATCAAGAACCGAACACGACAGTATGGGCGATGTTCAGGTACCAAGAAACCGCTATTGGGGAGCGCAGACCGAGCGCTCAAGAAACAACTTTAAGATCGGCCCGAAGGCATCCATGCCCGAAGAGATTATTGAGGCTTTTGGCTTCCTGAAGAAAGCTGCCGCCTATGCAAATAAAGATCTCAATGTTCTTCCCACAGATAAAAGGGACCTTATCGCAAAGGTATGTGATGAGATCATAGATGGAAAGCTTTTCGGGGAATTCCCGTTGGTGATCTGGCAGACCGGGTCAGGAACCCAGTCGAATATGAATGCAAACGAAGTCATCTCTAACCGGATCCATGTGCTGCAGGGCAATGAAATGGGTGAGGGTAAACTGTATGTTCACCCAAATGATGATGTAAACAAATCACAGTCTTCAAACGACACTTTTCCAACGGCTATGCACATTGCAGCCTATAAGATATTGGTGGATATCACTATTCCCGGTATTGAAAAACTTAGGGATACCTTAAGGATAAAATCAGAAAACTTCACAAATGTGGTTAAGATTGGCCGTACCCATTTAATGGATGCAACACCCTTAACCCTCGGACAGGAAATATCAGGTTATGTATCACAGCTGGACCATGGGTTAAAGGCCCTGCGACATACATTGGATCACCTTTCTGAACTGGCACTTGGCGGAACAGCAGTTGGTACGGGCATGAATACACCAAAGGGATATGATGTTGCCGTTGCAAAATACATTGCAGATTTTACCGGTCTACCTTTCCGTACGGCGGACAATAAATTTGAGGCACTGTCTGCTCATGATGCCGTAGTGGAAAGCCATGGCGCACTAAAACAGATTGCAGTTTCCCTTATGCACATTGCCAACAATATCCGCATGCTGGCCTCAGGGCCTAGATGCAGTATTGGGGAATTACACCTACCCGAAAACGAACCAGGCTCATCCATCATGCCCGGCAAAGTAAACCCGACCCAAAATGAAGCAGTAACCATGGTTGCTGCGCAGGTGATGGGTAATGATGTGGCGATTACCGTTGCAGGATCAAACGGACAGTTTCAGCTCAATGTATTTAAGCCCGTAATGGCCGCTAACTTTCTGCAGTCAGCAAGATTGATCGGCGATGCCTGTTGTTCATTTAATGAACACTGCGCCTTAGGCATTGAGCCCAATTATGACGGTATTAAAAAACACCTCGAAACGTCACTCATGCTGGTAACAGCCCTGAATCCCCATATTGGTTATGATAATTCTGCCAGGATTGCTAAAGCAGCCCTAAAGGATAACAAATCGCTGAGGGAATCTGCCATAGCGCTTGGGCTGGTTACGAATGAGCAGTTTGATGAATGGGTACGGCCTGAGGATATGATCGGAACGATTAAATAGCAATTTTTTATTGAGAGCATATAACCAACTACAAAACATCCAGATCATGAAACAACTCTACATACTTTTTGTAATTCTGATTGCCAATTCTTTTGTTGGCCAAGCGCAACAGAAGGACCGCACCAGATTGAGCGATACGCTCAAAAACTATTCAGCCTATAAAAGAAAACTGACCTTTGCTGGAGTCTTGCAGACCAGATATGTACTCTCTTTGGATAAGGATGTCGATATTAACGGAAAGAATTTCGATCCGGCCACATCAAAGGCGATATCCAATACTTTCCTCATTAAAAGGGCAAGGGTAATGGTTAAGGGAGATATCAATGATCATTTTTCGGCAAATATTCTGGCCAATTTAGCAGAGTTCAATACCGATCCCACCAACAAGGTGCTTGAAAATGCCTATATCAAATATTCGCTTAGTGAGTATTTCCACATCCAAGCTGGGCAGTTTCGTCCGTTCTTTGGGATAGAGGATGCCATGGCAGTGGATATTATCCGCACACTGGATTTTTCAAACCAGTACTATGCCTTTGGGAAAAATGGCTGGCAGAGTTTTCAGACCGGAATTTCCGTTCTGGGCAATGTTGTCTCAGGAGGCAAAATCCGCTATTTTGCAGGCGCCTACAACGGAAACAACAAGAACCAATCATCCGATGACAACAACACCAAAAATCTTTATGGTAGACTGGAAGCAGATTTTTTAAAGGATTTCACCATTGGCATTAATGCAGGATCGGGCAGTATGGCATCCAGCAGCATCGGCCAGGCCTATGGCGCTGATGCGACGGCCAAGATTCCCTTAGCCAGAAAATTCGATCTGCTTTTAATGGCTGAATTTAAAACAGGGGCAAACTTTCTGTCCTATAATGCCGATAAGCAGCTCCTCCGTCCGGATATAAGCGAATACCAGATGCATGGATTTTATTTTTTCCCAACGCTTCGATACAACCACGAAAGCCGAAGGCTGCGAGCGGTAGAGTTTTCCTGCAGATATGAATATTTTGATGAGAACTACAAACTGGCGAGCAATCCCCGCCAGACTCTCATTCCCAATGTCTCCCTGATTTTTGCCGATGATTTTTATGCCGCCGTTCAGGTTGGGGTAGCGATAGATCAGTTTAAAAACCAGTTGCCATTAACTACAACCTACAATCACAGCTTAGGTTATGTTCAGTTACAAATACGCTTTTAAATTAAATATTATGAAAGAGATCAATTTTAAATCGCTCATCATCACCCTTGTGGTCGGTGTGGCCATCTGGTTTATTCCAGTACCCGATGGGGTGAAACCCAATGCCTGGCATTTGCTGGCTATTTTTGTAGCAACCATTGTCGGCATTATTTCCAAAGCCGCAACCATGGGTACTATGGCCATTATAGGAATCACTCTCTGTGCCGCCACACAAGTCTTAGCACCCGGTGATCCGACAAAATCCATACTCAATGCACTTAGTGGTTTTGGCAACTCCACCATATGGCTGATCGGCCTTGCATTTTTTATAGCCCGGGGATTTATAAAGACCGGCCTTGGTACCAGGATTGCCTATAGCTTTATCAAGATCTTTGGCAAAAGCCCATTGGGCCTGGCTTATGGATTGAACACAGCTGATCTTATTTTAGCTCCTGCCATTCCAAGCAATACTGCAAGGGCGGGAGGGGTAATCTTTCCAATCATGAAATCTATCGCCGTAAACATGGGATCTATTCCCGAGAAAGCAGAAACACACCGGAAAATCGGTGCTTTCCTTACCTTAAGCAGCTACAACGCGAATATGATTACCTCGGTCATGTTTCTGACCGCTACAGCCAGTAACCCTATGGCGCAGAAATTCGCAAAGGATCTTGGTGTAACCATTACCTGGGGAAGCTGGGCCATTGCGGCGCTGGTTCCAGGACTGGTATGTTTTCTTTTAGTGCCAATATTTCTGTATAAGGTTTTTCCACCTGAGCTAAAAGAAACTAAGGAAGCGCCTGCCATTGCTGCCAGGCAGTTGAAGGAAATGGGACCAATGAGTATTAAGGAATGGCTTATGGTTGCAACCTTTATCATTCTTTTGGTACTTTGGATTTTTGGAAATCTGTTTGCTATTGATGCCACAACCGGTGCATTGATTGGGCTTTGTATCCTGCTTTTATGCGGTGTGCTCACATGGGAAGATGTTAAATCAGAAAAAGGGGCATGGGATACCATTGTGTGGTTTTCTTCCCTGGTGATGATGGGGTCATTCTTGAATTCATTGGGCTTTATCGGATGGTTTGGTCACCTGGTAGGTGGACAGATGGTACATTTGAGCTGGCAACTGGCTTTCCCGGTCATCATTCTCGTTTATTCTTATTGCCATTATATGTTTGCCAGCGCAACGGCGCAGGTTGCGGCCATGTACTCCGTTTTCTTGGCCGTTGGTATTGCAGTTGGCGTACCGGGAACAATGCTCGCTATTTTCTTGGGAGCCTGTGCTTCCTTAATGGGTTCACTTACCCATTATGGCCACGGTCCTGCACCGATATTCTTTGGGAGCACTTACGTTGATTTGAAGGATTGGTGGAAACAAGGCTTCTTTATGAGCGTATTGTTCTTACTGGTCTGGTTCCTGGTTGGTGGATTATGGTGGAAAGTCATCGGGCTTTGGTAGGATAAATTCAATTTATATTACTGAAAATATATAAAATATAATCATCAAAGGTTCTATACAACAAATAAAAATATATAAATAATAGATGAAACAGACCACATTAACATACAAACTGGTGATGGCCCTAACGGGACTTTTCCTGTGCTTCTTTCTGGTGATCCATCTGCTGGGAAACCTGCAGCTGTTATTGCCTGAATCTGGGGCTCGGGAACAGTTCAACTGGTACTCGCATCTGCTGTCGGGAAATATTCTGATCAAAATTATCTCCTACGTACTCTATCTTTCGCTGATCGGACATGCCATTTATGCACTGGTCATCAACAGGAAAAATACCAAAGCAAACGGCGAAAAGTATGTTTACGATAAGCGCAGTCAGGTCAGCTCATGGAACAGCCGGAACATGGGGATATTGGGAACGATTATCCTGATTTTTCTGATTATCCATTTTAAGGATTATTGGTATGTGTATAAGTTCGGTCATTTGCCGCTGGATGCAAAGGGGAACAAAGATCTGTATTCCATTGTGATCAGCTCATTCCAACAGGGCTGGTACATCATTATTTATGAGCTTTCCTTCATTGCGCTTGGCTTCCACCTTTTACATGGTTTTTTCAGCGCATCAAGAACGCTTGGTCTCTATCATCCCAAATATTCAAGTTTGGTTCGGGTTTTCGGATGGATCTATTCTTTAGCGATCACCTTGGGCTTTATGCTGATTCCGATTTACATATATTTTAATCTAAACGTATTATGATAGACGCTAAAATTCCTGCCGGTGACCTTGCCGATAAATGGAACAACTATAAGGACAGCTCAAAACTCATCAACCCTGCCAACCGTAAAAAACTCGATATCATTGTAGTAGGTACCGGGCTTGCAGGTTCTTCCTGTGCGGCAACACTTGCAGAACAGGGATACAATGTAAAGTCTTTCTGTTTTCAGGATTCTGCACGTAGGGCGCATTCGGTTGCGGCCCAGGGAGGGGTAAACGCAGCAAAGAATTACAAGAACGATGGAGATAGCGTTTATCGCATGTTCTATGATACGATTAAGGGAGGAGATTTTCGTTCACGCGAAGCCAACGTTTACCGCCTTGCCGAATGCTCGCTGGCGCTTATCGATCAGGCCGTGGCACAGGGCGTGCCTTTTGCAAGGGAATATGGAGGATATTTAAATAACAGATCTTTTGGCGGCGTGCAGGTATCGCGAACCTTTTATGCGAGGGGGCAGACCGGCCAACAGCTGATGATAGGCGCCTACCAAGCGCTGATGAGGCAGGTTTCGGCAGGCAAGGTGAAAACCTACACCCGCCACGAGATGCTCGACCTGGTTTTAATCGATGGAAAAGCCCGTGGCATTATCGCCCGTAACCTGGAAACAGGAGAAATTGAGCGCCATGTGGCCAATGCGGTGGTACTTGCTACGGGCGGTTATGGAAAGGTGTATTATCTCTCCACACTGGCCATGGGCTGCAATAGTTCTGCGATCTGGAGGGCACACAAAAAAGGTGCCTTTATGTCGGGGGTAAGCTGGATACAGTTCCATCCGACCTGTCTGCCACAGATCGGTGAGACCCAGTCCAAGCTCACCCTGATGTCCGAATCCCTACGCAATGACGGAAGGATCTGGGTGCCCAAAAAAGCCGGTGATGAGCGGGTGCCAAACGATATACCCGAAGAAGAAAGAGATTATTATCTGGAGAGACGTTACCCCACTTTTGGGAACCTTTCTCCACGAGACATCTCTTCAAGAGCAGCAAAGGAAAGGATTGATGCCGGTTGTGGAGTTGGGCCGATGAAAAATGCAGTCTGTCTTGATTTTTCAAAAGCGATCAGGGAACAGGGAAGGGACAAGATCGAGGAGAAATATGGCAACCTTTTTAGGATGTACGATAAAATAAATGGTGTTGATGCCTATAAAGAGCCCATGCTGATTTCTCCCGCTGCACACTTTACCATGGGCGGTCTGTGGGTGGATTATGATCTGATGACCACTATTCCCGGTCTTTTTGCCTTAGGCGAGGCTAATTTTTCAGATCATGGAGCCAATAGGTTGGGCGCAAATTCATTGCTCCAATCCTGTGTAGATGGTTATTTTATTGCGCCATACACCATCCCGAATTATCTCTCTGGAGAACTTAAAGCGGAAAAGGTAACTACTGACCATCCTGCCTTTATTGATGCAGAGAATAATGTAAGAGAACAGCTGAATAGGTTTTTGAACCTAAAAGGGCATCTTTCTGCCGATCATTTCCATAAAACACTAGGCAAGCTGCTCTACGATAAATGCGGACTTTCCAGAACGAGAAAAAGCCTGGAAGAGGCCATCGTCGAAATCAGGTCACTCAAAAAATCGTTTGATCATGAGCTGAAGATTACCGGTGATGAAGGCGTGAATTCCGAACTGGAAAAGGCTGGACGCGTTTCGGACTTTCTGGAACTTGGCGAGCTGATGTGTCATGATGCATTGCAGCGTGAAGAATCCTGCGGCGCACATTTCAGAGAAGAATATCAGACACCCGATGGTGAAGCAGTTCGCAATGACAAAGATTTCTGTTATGTGTCAGCATGGGAATGGAAAGGGGAAGCAGTTGAACCCGAACTGCATAAGGAACCATTGGTTTTTGAGACCGTCAAGCTTACCGTTAGGAGTTACAAATAGTTAATTATCAAGAAGTATATTATGAAATTATATTTAAAAGTCTGGCGTCAGGAGCACAGGGATTCAAAAGGTGGCATGATCAGTTACGAGGTTGATGGCATTTCCGAGCATATGTCCTTTTTGGAAATGTTAGACCTGTTAAACGAAAGACTGATCCAAAAAGGAGAGCGGGTAATTGAATTCGACCACGATTGCAGAGAAGGCATCTGCGGCGCATGTGGCATGATGATCAACGGGAGGGCGCATGGCCCACTCACCGGAACAACCACATGCCAGTTGCATATGAGAAGCTTTAATGATGGCGAAACTGTGTATATTGAGCCTTTCCGTGCAACCGCATTCCCGGTTTTAAGGGATCTGAAAATAGATCGCTCTGCTTTTGATCATATCATCCAGTCGGGCGGTTATATATCCGCATCTACCGGTCAGGCACCCGAATCCAATAGTATTCCGATTGCGCATGAAGTTACAGAGGCAGCATTCGATGCCGCTGCCTGCATAGGCTGCGGTGCCTGTGTGGCTACCTGTAAAAATTCAAGTGCTGCGCTGTTTACATCGGCCAAGATTTCCCATCTGGTACTATTGCCACAGGGAAAACTGGAATCCGCTGACCGGGTTGTTAGTATGGTTAACCAAATGGATACCGAAGGTTTTGGACATTGCTCCAATACAGAGGCCTGTGAGGTAGAATGTCCTCAGGAAATATCGGTTCTTCACATCGGACGGATGAATTATGAGTACAATAAGGCGCTTGCACTAAGGAAATAACGAAATGATAACTGCTGCATACATTGTGATTATTATCTTGGTTTTATATTCCATTTTGGTGCTGCTATCCAATTGGCGCTATAAAATACAAGTCAACAGATTGTTTTCGCTCATGGATAAATCTGCTCCGAGGATTTTCAACTTTAACCAACTTTCGGGGCTTCCCTCGCCGGTTGAGAAATATTTCAGGCTGGTGCTTAAAGAAGGCTCAATTTACCCCGGAACCATCCGTTTAAAACACGGAGGCCAGTTCAAAACTGCTCTGGATAAGCCATGGATCCCGATCCGCGGCGAACAGTATTTTACCACCGTACCTGCCGGCTTTATCTGGAAAGGCAATACCGCCTTATTCAGTGCTAGAGATATGTATATAGGCGCTAAGGGAAGGTTGGAGGTTTTTTTGCTCGATGCGCTAAGAATTGTTAATGGCAAGGGTGAGAAATTTGATCAGGGTGAACTGTTGCGTTGGTTGGCTGAAAGCGTTTGGTTTCCAACAAACTTTCTTCAGGATGAAAATAAGAAGTGGTTTGTAATTGATTCAAAAAACGCCAGGCTTAGGGTAAGCGTAGATGGTTTGGTCCTGAACTATCTTGTATCTTTTAACAAAAGGGGAGAAATTGCAACATTATCAACCAAAAGATATATGAATGGTACCCTAGAAACCTGGGAGATCAGTCTTTCTGGCTACAAGGAGATCAACTCAGTCAGTATTCCCCTTTTGGCCGAAGCCAGCTGGAAAATAGATGGGAAAAAGATTCCCTATGCAAGATTTGAAGTACAGGAAATAGAATACGATATGGCGTTTTGTTTTTAATAAAATACAGAGAGGACCACCATGCTAAGACATTTCGGAGTTAAGAGAACCTATAAGCACAACCTGAAACTCGCTGTGCTGTTAAGTCTAACTGCCGGTTTTGTGAATGCGGCAGGATTTCTTGGTTTTTCTGCACTAACTACAAATGTTACAGGGCATGCTGCGCTCTTTGCCGAAGGCATTGCAAGGCAGGACTGGTTGATGGCCAGAATTGTTGCAACATGGATGATGCTCTTTCTTGCCGGAGCTTTCACAAGTAGCTTAATTGTAACCAAAATCGGCCATAACGCAAGGTTTTCTTTCGCCATTCCCATTGTTTTAGAAACCATGATCCTGCTATTCTGTGCGTTTTCACCATCAGTAAGGGATTTAGGTTTTTCAGGTAATTTTTTTGCGGGGTGCCTCCTGTTTGCAATGGGGATACAAAATGCACTGGTTTCGGTAATTTCAGGCTCAGTTGTTCGCACCACGCACCTTACCGGCACTTTTACGGATCTGGGTATAGAACTTGCTCAGCTCCGGACTGATAATTATTCGGCGCAGGGCGAGCTCCTGTCTAGGATAAAGCTCCGGTTTTCGATTATACTTTTCTTTATGCTCGGGGCGCTGTCTGGTGCATATCTTTTCACTTACATCAGCTTCCGTTCCTTTTTTATCCCGGCATCAATGCTCTCTTTTATACTCCTGTACGATGTGTTTCGTTTGAACATTAAGAGATACTATTCCAATTTGCGCTCTCGCAAGAAGAATAAACGCCAGTCAAAATCAACCGACAAAAATGAAAAGGTATAAATAACATTTTGGCAGGTATTAATACCTATCTTTAAATCACATATTTTCACAATACCTTTCTGTTTCACCAGTACAAACCGTGCTGTTTTTCCAATCGATGTGATTGATTTTGCCCAATAGATATACCGTAAATAAAATGAAAGACCCTGAATACATTATAGCAATTGGTGCATCTGCTGGTGGACTGGAGGAAATCAATTCCTTTTTCGACCATACTCCCCTCGATGGTGTTTCCTATATTGTTGTGCAACATCTCTCGGCCGACTTTAAAAGCAGAATGGGCGAAGTGCTTGCCAAACATAGCAAACTCTCCGTAGAAGAGGCAACTGAAGGGATCCTTGTAGAGACCAACCGCGTTTACCTTATTCCACACGATAAATTTATGACCATCCAAAAGGGACATCTATACCTGCGTGAGAAAGAGAAAACAAAAAGTCCGCACCTGACCATAAACACATTCTTTAATTCGCTTGCGCTTGATTGTGGCAACAAGGCCATCGTTGTTGTACTTTCTGGATTAGGGAGTGATGGCGCTGAAGGGCTGATTGCTGTTAAGAAAGCAGGTGGAATGGTTATGGCCAGAAATCCCGAAACCTCACCGTTCCCGAGTATGCCCTCCAAGGCGATCGCTACTGGAATGGTCGATTTTATTTTGGAGCCTGCCTCCATGCCGGGAGCAATAGAGGATTATGTTAATTACGAAGGGGAGACCAGAAACGTTGCAAAGGATGATGATAAGAACTTGGGTCTGATCATTGATCTGATCAAACAGCGCTCACCGCTTGATTTTTCTGATTATAAGCCTACCACCATACTGCGCAGGACCAAACGCCGGGCAGCCTATCATGATTTTGCTACCCTTGCCCAATACCATGATTTTCTGAAAAGCTCACCCGAAGAAATTGAAGCGCTTTCCAAGGACTTCCTTATCAGCGTAACCGCATTTTTCCGGGACAAGGAAGCTTTTGACTATATCCAAAAAAACGTGATTCCCGGGATATTAAAAAAACTGGTGCCCAATGAGGAACTTAAACTCTGGGTTGCGGGATGTGCAACAGGCGAAGAAGTTTATTCCCTGGCCATGCTCATCTCAGAACAGCTCACCGGAGATCTTGCCTTCACTGTAGTCAAGATTTTTGCGACCGATATTGACAGTGCCGCACTGATCCACGCAGGCAAAGGAATCTATCAGTCTGATACCATAAAAAATGTTAGCGCAGAACGGTTAAAAAAACATTTTATTAAAGAGGGGGATCAGTACCGGATAAAACCAACACTCCGGAAGATGGCCATTTTCGCCCAGCACGACCTGGTCAAAAATCCACCATATTGCAATATGCACTTCATCAGTTGCCGCAATCTTCTGATCTACATGGCTCCCGTTCTGCAGCGCAAGGTGTTTTCTATGCTCCTTTTCGGACTTAAAATGGACGGATATCTTTTCCTGGGGTCGAGCGAAAACCCAATGCCGATCATCCAGAACCTTGAAGTGGTCAGCAAACAGTACAAGATTTACCGGAACATCAAATCAAAGCGGATGTTCAGTTTTGATGCCTTTTCCATGCCCGATACCTTAGAGGTCAAACACCGGCCTGCTTTTGCTTCCAGTGAGGGGATGAATAGCGATTCGAATAGCTCGCTAACAGAGATGATGCAGGTAAGCCTCGCAGAAGACCTCGACTATCTCGCCCTCTGTATAGATGAACACAAAAATGTGATCAAGTCCTACGGAAACACTTCCAAATTCCTGCTTGCAAAACTTTTTACGACCAATTTGGAAAAACTGCTGCCTAAGAAATTGGCAATGGTATTTCATACCATGAGCAACAATGTAATCAAGACCGGAAAAAAGGCTACACTGAACCGGATCAAGGTAAAACAGGGTGATTCATTCATACGCGTTAATTTAAGTCTGACGCCAATCGCTGTAAAGGGCGGCGAACAGAAACTGATCATGGTAACTTTTACGGAGGACAAATCTTTTGCGGTCTCTGAGCAGGAAGGGATCGATTTCAATGAAAAAGTATATCATGACCAGTATACCCTCAATCTGGAGGAGGAACTCAGGGATCTGAAGGAAAAACTCAAATCTACCTATGAGCAGCTCGATGCCTCCAATGAGAATATGCAGTCCTTCAATGAAGAAATGATCTCTGCCAACGAAGAGATGCAGAGCACCAATGAGGAAATGCAGTCTGTCAATGAAGAACTGGATACCATCAATTCTGAATACCAGCTCAAGAACAAAGAACTACTGGATATCAATGATGACCTGAACAACTATTTCAGGAGCAATATCAACGGGCAGCTCTTCATTAATAATGATCTGTTACTGATGAAGTTTTCCCCTGGTACGGTAAAGCAGATCAATCTGCTGGAAACCGATATCGGCAGGCCTTTAAGCAATATCACAACGAACATAAAGTTCGAGACCATCATCGAGGATATCAAACTGGTACTCATAGACGGGACAATCATCACAAAAGAAATTGAGACCAATAATGGTAAATGGTACCAGGTAATGACCATGCCATACGTACAGCAGTCAGACCAGAAAAACAGTGGGGCGATTGTCACCTTCAACGATGTTACAGAACTTAAAAGGGTCCAGCGAGAACTTGATGTTAGCAACAGGACACTGGCCATGGCCGTAGATGCGGCGGAAATGGGAACCTACTCCATTGATGTCAATACCAGGGCTTTTATTCCCTCGACAAGGTTGAAAGAAATTTTTGGATACGGCAGTGGACAGGAAATGCCACTTGAGGCGGCCGTTGCAAGAGTGGTTAAAGATTATCAGGTTCTATTTACCGATGGAATTGAAAACAGCATTATAAATGGAGAAAAAATGGATATCGAATATCCAATTAACCTTCCACTGGACCATAAGCCCCGCTGGGTGAGGGCCATCGGTAATGTTGTTTATAATGAGGACGATAAACCGGTTTATTTTGCCGGACTCTTAAATGACGTGACTATACATAAAGAGGATGAAATCAGGAAAAATGATTTTATCGCCATGGCAAGCCATGAACTTAGAACACCCCTGACTACGCTTCAGGGCTATATTCAGCTCATCGAATCGAGGACAAAGAAAGGTGGTGATGAATTTCTGACCAACTCGATGGGAAAAGTAAATACACAGGTCAAAAAGATGGCAGGCCTTATTGACGGATTTCTGAATACCTCAAGCTTTGAGGCTGGTAAGATTTATCTGAACATGGAAACTTTTGAGCTAAACGATCTGCTGGAAGAAATAACAGAAGAGGCTAAAATTATGCTGTTGAAGCACCACCTCCTTTTACTGCCCAATGCGGACTGTGCTATAACTGCAGACAGGGATAAGATCGGGCAGGTTTTAAACAACCTGATCAGCAATGCGGTAAAATATGCCCCTACCGGAACGGATATCGAAGTCTCATTTAAGGCAGCCAAAAAAACGGTCACCATTTTGGTCCGGGACCAGGGAGCTGGCATCAAGAAGAAGGATCAGGAAAGGCTATTTGACAGATACTACCGGGTGGATAATATCCAGACCAGAAAAGTTGCTGGATTTGGTCTTGGGCTATACCTATCAGCAGAAATTGTAAAGTCCCATAAGGGAAAAATATGGGTGGAAAGCGAGATGGGTAAAGGTTCGGTATTTTGTTTTAGCTTGCCTGTTTAATCAAGTAGGGCGTTAGTCCTTATAATCTCCATGCAATGCTTCCTGGCAATCCGGTTTATAAAGGTAAAATCACTGCAGCTTTTTAAACAATATTTTGTATGGCTTAGATTAAGCTCGATAAACGTGTTTTCCAATGTTTTTTCAGAAATTTCCCTGAAAATCAAAAGAAGAAGTATGTTCCCATAAACTGCATCGCTGTATTTTTGATAGAGCTCGGTAATTTGTGCAGCGTTGAACCTTCCCACGGGTATTGTTGTCGGCAACCTCAGACTAACGCTAAAAACCGTCATACTTGATGGATTTAGAATAAATCGAGTTTTTTTGATGAAGAGATACATGGATAGGCTGATTGCCGATAATTGTCTGAACAACATGCTGCAGCGTGAATTGTTTTGGGCATTTCAGCGATAAATCATGATCAGGAATTTCAGATCCGCTGCAGGTTAGGGATGGTGGACCGCGAGCTCACCAGTTATGTTTTCTGGCGCTTTTCGCTCCTGATCATAAAAGCCCCCTCCTAGTTTGGAGTTAATGTTTTTAAAAATGGCGACAGTCTCCGTGACTTCTTCCTCGCTATGGTTAGCGGTTGGTATCAGCCTGAGAATAATGATGCCATGGGGAACTACCGGATATACGACCATCGAACAGAAGATGTCATGGTTTTCCCTCAGATCCCTCACCAGGTTGGCAGCCTGGGTGATTGATCCTTTAAGGTAAACAGGCGTAACCGGACTTTCTGTATTGCCGATCTCCAGCCCTGCTTCCCTAAGTCCATTCTGCAGTTTTTTCGTGATATTCCAAAGCCTTTCCCGAAGCTCAGGCATTTCCCTGATCATACGCAACCGTTGGTGAAGGCCATATACCAGTGGCATAGGCAAAGCTTTTGCATAAATCTGCGAGCGCATATTGTACCGGAGATATTGTATGATTTCTTTTTTTCCGGAAACAAAGGCTCCGATTGCAGCAAATGATTTTGCGAAGGTTGCAAAATATAGGTCTATTTCCTCCTGGATACCCTGCTCTTCTCCAGTGCCCGCACCACTTTGTCCCATTACGCCGATTCCGTGCGCGTCATCAACCAGAAGGGTAAAATCAAACTTCTTTTTAAAACCTATAATCTCCCGGATTTTCCCGGTATCACCACGCATTCCGAAAACACCTTCAGTAATCACCAAAATACCTCCATTGGTTTTTTTTGTGATTTTTTGTGCCCTGATCAGCTGCTTCTCAAAATCGGCAATGTCGTTATGCTTGAACACGAATCGCTTGCCAATGTGCAGCCTGAGCCCATCGATAATACAGGCATGTGCCTCGGCATCATAAACAACAACATCATGGCGGTCAAGTAGGCTATCGATTATTGATAACATGCCTTGATATCCATAGTTGAGCAGGAACGTATCTTCTTTTTTTACAAATGAAGATAATTTGGCCTCCAGCATTTCATGCAGAATGGTATTTCCTGTCATCATTCTTGCTCCCATAGGATAGGCAAGTCCATACTGTCTGGTACCTTCCTCATCTGCTCTTCGCACTAGGGGGTCGTTGGCGAGACCAAGATAATCATTAAGGCTCCAGACGAGTTTTTCCCTTCCATTGAAAATCATCCTGTTGCCGATTTCTCCCTCCAGTTTTGGATAGGCAAAATAACCATGTGCATAATGGGCGTGAATGCCCAATGGGCCTAATTTCAACAGGTTTTTTTCTACTAAATTCATGACTTTCTCGTTATTACGACCTTTACTATATATTGGGTAACTGCCACAATATGTTATTCGGCAGGGTTTAACCGGTTTCAAATCTAACTGTTCTATCCCGTGCAGTACCGGAAACTTATCAGCCCCAGAGATGATAAATATCATTGCCCGGTATGACATTTTACCTGAAAAGGCTATTCATAAGCATGTAATTTTGTATGCCGGATTAGTAGAAGTCTACGGCCATTGTGCCGTTGGCTACCGCTACTCCGAGAAAGAAATAAAGCGAATGAACGAGATTTTTTATGCAGGATACGATCTTGAAAAGGCGGGTTTCAATTTTTCTGCAAGGGGCAGGGAAAATGAGGAGAACCTGGAAATTCTTTGCGGGATAGTGGGAGACTTTGTGCGCTTCTCTAAAACCAGGGCAAAGTTGGACGAGCAATCAATCAGGGAGATGTTGATCGATTTTACCGGTTCGCAACCTGAACTAATGCCTATTGTTGTACTCGCTCTAGATGGGAGCGGTGAGGTTGAAAAACAGAATATCAATCGGGATCATGCTATTTTTAGCAAGCTTTTTGAAAAAGGTATCTAAAGAACTCCAAGAATGTGGGCCTTTTGAAAAAGTGAACCTGGAAAGTTCATGTCTTAAAATGAAATCAGATGAATGGGATTCCCTTATCGGTAACATATAATTTTAAAGTATATATGTTCTATGTTATCTCCTTCCTGCAGGAGAAGATTACCTCGGTTGAAATACTCCTGGAGGGCAGAAACTATAGCCTTGTTCTCGGAGAGGATAATGTATGGTCACAGCAGATCATCAAAGGAAATATACAGATTGAGGCTGGGCTCCTAGACAAGTTGACGCACATTATCGCTCAGCGATGGCTTAAGAAAACCTGATTATGCTAGGCAGGTTAAGGGGGTTTTATACATAAAGAAAAAGGAATATATTTTTTTGTTCCATTACACAGGCAATAACCTCACATAAGGGATCAACATGATTAATAAGATTTTCGATAACGACCAGGCCTTTGATTGGCTATATCCCAAGCAGCTTCAGCTGATGTCCAAAAAGCAATGGACTCCTTTAGCTGTTGCCATTCAATCTGCAGCCTTCCTTGCTTCCCCAGGCTCAAATATTCTGGATATAGGAAGCGGTATCGGGAAGTTTTGTCTCATTGGTGCCCAGCAATATCCGCAAACCATGTTCTTTGGTGTGGAGCAGCGGACCAGACTTGTTTATTATGCGAACGATGCAAAAAACCTTCTGAAGCTTGAAAACCTTGAATTTATACACGCCAACATCACCCAGATAAATTTCAGAGCTTTTGATCATTTTTATTTTTATAACTCTTTTTTTGAAAACATTGATTTTGTAAACAGGATCGACGATTCTGTGGAAACTTCCATTGCACTATATAGCTACTATACCCAATACCTGAGGGCAAATCTGGACCGTATGCCGATAGGCACAAAAATAGTGACCTACCAGAGTTCCGGAAGGGAGGTTTCCGAAAACTTTAGCTTGGTCGGTAGCGCAATCAACAATCTTCTCAAGATGTACATCAAGATCACTTGAGAGACTTTAATCTATTAATAATAATTGAAATCAAAAAAATGATAAATACCTATTTCGATCACGATATCCATTTTGATTACCTGTATCCGGATCATATTCAGCAGCTATCCTCGGTCCACTGGACACCGATTGATGTTGCCAGAAAGGCCTCCGAATTCCTTTCCTGCCCTGGACATAAGGTGATGGATATCGGTTGCGGGGTAGGTAAATTTTGCCTGACCTCGGCCTTTTTTCATCCAGATACGCGATTCTATGGAATTGATCAGAGACCGTCGCTTATAAAACATGCAAACGATACCAAAAAACGCCTTCATCTCTCCAATGTCGATTTTATAAGCGGCAACATAACAGATATAGATTTCAGGGAATACAGGAGCCTTTACTTTTTTAATTCATTTTATGAGAATCTAAATACCCTTGCAGGGATTGATTCAACGGTAAACAGAAACTGTGACCTCTATCGTTTTTATACCCAGTTGCTTTACAGGAAACTTGATGAACAGCCCTCAGGTTGCAGACTGGTTACCTATTATACCAAGCCTGCACAGATTCCGCCGTCTTTTAAGATTGCTGAGGAATTTTACCACCCAGAACTAAAAATGTACAAAAAGGACTAGTTGAGCACACCGCATATTGAGGTAATTGCTGATGAGTGTAGAGCAAGGCGTTTACGCATGATATAAGTTGTACCTTTATAAATGAGCCTATCCGGAATTTTTCCCATCGATAAATGGAATTTTAGTACACACTCCATATTGAATGTGCTGACCGAGGAGGAATATAAATTTCTGATCTCCGATCAGCCTGCCCAGAAATATACGATGGGAGAGGTCATCTTCAGGGAAGGAGTCGTGCCCTCGGGAATATATTTCATCCATAAGGGCAAGATAAAAAAATACAAGGTTGACCACCTTGGTAGGGAACAGATTATCTATGTGGCAAACCAGGGCGAGTTTATCGGTTACCACGCAGTACTTTCGGAAGAGCGCTACCCGGATTCTGCGGCGGCAATAGAGGAGAGTATATTGAGCTTCATACCCAAAGAGGATTTTCTTCAGGTTTTGGGAAACTCGCCACTGCTCACCTCACGGATGTTAAAGGCGCTCAGCCACGAGTTTACCGTGCTGGCGAACAGCATCTCTGTTTTTTCGCAGCGCTCGGCGATTGAAAGGCTTGCAATAGCACTAATTTTTCTCAGGGAAAAATATAAACAGGATCTTAATGAGCAGGGTGAGATCCTCATCAACATCTCCAGAAATGATCTCGCCAACCTTGCAGGGCTGGCGAAAGAAAATGTAATCCGGCTACTGAAAGAATTAAAGTCTGAGGATATCATCTATACCGAGGGTAGGAAAATCTGGATCAAGAATATTGAAAAACTGATTATCAGATCAAATTACCGCTAAAACTGCTTCCATACTTCACGGGCCTGGGTACTAATTAAGGTCCGATCGATTCTGTTGATGGGGAAAAATTTATTTCTCCGCCAAAAAAATATCATTATGGAAATTAAAAAAATCAAGGTAACATCACCGATAGTTGAGCTGGATGGTGATGAAATGACCCGTGTTATATGGAGGTTTATAAAGGATAGGCTCATAATTCCTTATCTGGATCTTGATATTAAATATTTTGACCTTGGGATTGAGCACCGAGATATGACCGGTGACCAGGTGACTATAGATGCATCCGAGGCCATTAAGAAATATGGTGTAGGAATCAAGTGCGCCACAATCACGCCAGATGAACAGCGTGTGGAAGAATTCAAGCTTAAGGAAATGTGGAGGTCCCCAAATGGTACGATTCGAAATATTCTGGACGGTACTGTTTTTCGCGAGCCAATTGTTATCGAGAACATTCCAAGACTGGTTTCCAACTGGACGAGCCCCATCTGTATCGGAAGGCATGCCTTTGGTGATCAGTACCGGGCTACGGATTTCCGTACAAAGGGCAGCGGAAAGCTGACTATAACTTTTAAACCCGATGACGGGCAAGGGGAGGAAAGCTACGAGGTGTATAACTTTAAAGGGAACGGCGTTGCAATGGCGATGTACAATACCGACGAGAGTATATATGGCTTTGCCCGGGCATGTTTTAATCAGGCCATTGCAAAAAAATGGCCACTCTACCTATCTACAAAAAACACCATCCTAAAAAAATACGACGGGCGTTTTAAATATATCTTTCAGGAAGTCTTTGAAAAAGAATTTAAGGGTGCTTTTACTGAATTAGGGATTACATATGAGCACCGTCTGATTGACGATATGGTTGCCTCTGCACTAAAATGGAACGGAAACTTTGTATGGGCATGCAAGAATTATGATGGAGATGTGCAGTCGGATATCGTTGCACAGGGCTTTGGATCTCTGGGACTTATGACATCAGTTCTGATTACTCCAGACGGAAAGGTCATGGAAGCTGAAGCAGCACATGGAACAGTTACCAGGCACTTTCGGGAACACGAGGCTGGCAGGCCCACCTCGACCAATCCCATTGCATCAATTTTTGCATGGACCAGGGGACTGGAGTTCCGCGGGAAGCTTGACGGGAACCAGCAGCTTATAGATTTTTGCCAAGCACTGGAAAAAGTCTGTATAGAAACGGTAAAGTCAGGCAGTATGACCAAGGATCTTGCGGTATGTATTCATGGAAACGCAGTTGAGCATGGCAAAGATTATCTTTATACCGAGGAATTTCTTTCGAAACTTGATGATAATCTCAAGCTTGAACTAGCAACGACATAAGTTATTTTTTAATTGGAATGGAGATGATTTTTGATAACGAAATCAGGATTTATCTTCCATTCCCTGTTTACAGTCCTACAGCTCTTCAACTATCTTTTTTTTTAGGCATACTTTGATTTTATTTCTATGAACGTATCACAAACCTTTGCTTTTATACACGCCAAATGCCCAAGGTGCAGGCTGGGCAATATGTTTTAAAACAATATGTATGGGTTTCACTTTCAGCACATGAATGAGTACTGCCCGGTCTGCCATTACAGGTTTGAGCGTGAGCCAGGATGTTTTTACGGGGCGATGTACGTCAGTTACGGAATGAACGTTATCGAATTGCTCTTTGCCTGTATATTGACCTACATGATCACGGGCGATCTGAGTTCTTTCTGGCTATATATTGCCGTGCTTACCATAGCTGTTCTATTACTCGCACCGTTTAATTTTAGATATTCCAGGGTGATGTTGTTGTTCTGGCTAACTCCGGGAGTAAAATATGATCCCAGGGATTAGATAGTTATCGGAATGTCAGTTAATTGATATATTTCTGAGGAGTGTTAATTGTTTTGAATCTTATGATAAGTTCGCAAACGTTTCCGCGATAAATGGAGTTGATTATAAATACTTATAAGTTTAATGGGTAAGCCTTAAAATGGATTTGAGGATGAGAATATGTGTACTTGAAGATAATAATGATATACGAGAAATCGTTGAATTTCTTCTTGAATCGGAACAATATGAGGTATTCAGTTACGCCAATGTATGTGATTTTATGAACGGTGCACTAACTAGGCAAGCCAATGCCTTTGTACTCGATGTAATGCTGCCGGATGGAAATGGTATAGAGGTATGCAAAGTATTAAAATCCCTGCCCGAAACCATGCATATACCCGTGCTGATGATGAGCGCAAATTATTCAACAACTGATGCGAATTATAACTGTTCAGCGGAGGATTTTATCAAAAAGCCATTCGATATCGTTGACTTCGTAAATAGGGTAGATCTGCAGACTGGAAAAATCCGGTAAAATCTAATAAAGGAATGTTAATGCTTAAGCAGTTACCCTGTTTAAAATATTGCTTTAAATTGTGGTGTTTTTCTGTCGTAAATAAATCAATAAAACTGGTTTTTCCAAAATACACTTAATAAATGATTATTAGGTTCTGGATAGATAGTATTGGAAATCTCTATTTCTTGGATGCCTTTCAAAATCAGCCTCATAAAAACGAATATTTGCAAGGGACAAGATGTTGCAAGATGTAATTCTTGATTTTGAATACCGTAAAATTAAGATTGAATGCGAAAGAAGCATTACGATTCTTGAGGGAAAACTGCTCGAGATTTCCCGTGGAAATTTGAATTTAGAGCCAATAGTTGCAAAAGCGACTGGAATGCTAACAAATCTGCCTAAAACCTATTTAAATGCAGATTCTGAAGGGAAAAGGCGTTTAATCAGTTCGATCTATCCCGAAAATTGGACTTTTGACGGAGAGTTACATCGAACTGTTCGGCTAAATGAGGCAATCCGCGTTCTAGGTAGTTTAAAAGGGGTTTTTGAGGGCAAAAAAAAAGGCAAATCAAAGGATAATTTTGATTTGCCTACTATGGTAGCCGTTACTGGACAAATTTCGAACTTTTTCTTGCCTGATTTGCAGGAATTGGTGAAAGTTGCTGATTATTTCACAATGTAGTACTCGATATCAGATAACTTCAAAATTTGAAATAATTTTGAACGAATGATGTCTGGAAGAAATGAATGCAAAATAGACAGCACATTTTTAAAATAAACTTATAGTTTATTAGATACGCTACGAAAGAAATAATGATCCAGCGAAAATCTTCCGGGCCCAACAACTGCAATCAATAAATAGCCTAAGCTGAACATAAATGGAACATCCCTCACAATTAAGGGATCGTTTCCATGCACAACAAAATAACCTGTTAATGTAACTGCAAGAATTGGTAAAGTGGCAAATCTTGTAAACAATCCTATTATAATCAATTGAGGCAAAAGAAGATTGGCTGTTATTGCAAGGATTTCATTTAGGTTCTGTGGAATGCCAAACGGATTGGGCACGACTTCCGCAACGCCCCCAATTCCAATTTTTTTAAGTCCGTGTACAATAATTAGCTCCAGTGATATAGCTATCCTATAAAACAGCATGCAAAAATCCATTGTTCTTTTGCTGGTGCCACGAAATGATAAGATTTTAAATAAGCTCATTACGCTATTGTTTAATTACATTCAACCACAATAATTATCTTTAAATTGATTCTATTAAAGTTTTTTGAATTTTCTTGAAATCCAATAAGCTATAATAGAGTGGATAATGCGTTTCATTTTATTTGCAGTTTAGAACTCAGTTTTGATCAATTGAATGTTGCAATTGATACGGATTAGATCACCAACGACAACCTGACCAGCCTCTGTTATGGCGTTCCATATCAGGCCGAATTCCTTGCGGCTTATTGCACCTATAATTGTGAAACCTGCCTTTTGCTGACCATACGGATCCGTAATTTGTCCACCAAATTCTACCTCAAACGTTATTTCTCTGCTTATACCTTTAATCGTGAGTTCGCCAAGAAGTATATATAAATCATTTTTCTTTTCTAATCTGCCACCCCTTAGTGTAATTTCTGGGTAGTGCTCGATGTCAAAGAATTCTGCAGATTTTAAATGCTCATCGCGTTGTTGATTTTTCGTGTTGATCGAATTCACATTAATAGTAAAATCGATTTCAGTTGCACTTGTAAAATCGTCATCATTCGTTGTAACATCCAACTTATAGGTTCCAAAGTGTCCTGTAATGGTTGTAATCATAAGGTGTTTTACCTTAAATTCTACTTCGCTATGCGAAGGATCAATTTTCCAATGGTTTGTCATATTTTTTTTTCTGTTATCAATACAATTAATACGCCTTTGTGTTAATTACCTGTAAAACAGTTTGTTGTATTTTTTGATGCTTTTTTGACCTGCGTTATTTCGCCAAAGTCACAGCCTGGATTGCTGGATATCGTTATATTTTTTTCATCTGGTAAAAAAAATTAAAGCGTTTTTCGTTGAATAACGATATTTCGCAGATTAAACCTCGTGGTATAGGTTTATTGCTTTGATTTACAGTGGTTTATGGTGTTGGTGTGGTTTTGGCCTCTCCTCAGAATAATCAATCTAAAATCAATGGGAAAGCCATCACCAATTATAGCAATCAAGCAATTTGTCAAAAACAGCCTTATGGAATTTCATAGTGGCGAACTACCCTTTCATAATTATCAACATATAAAAGAAAAGGTAAAAACGGCTGAAAAGGTCTCAAAGCATCAGGTCTTATCGGAAGCCGATCATGTTGTTCTAATTAGCTCACTCTGGCTTAGAGAAATGGCATTTTTAATAAAGCTAAAATATGATCATTCGGATAGTGCGAAATCCCTGACGACCTTTTTATCTGAACTTAACATCGGTATAGCGCAGATGGAGCGGATAAATATTCTTTCTCAGGCATTACCTACACCTCCGGGAAAAGAAGATTCTCTTTTAATGATTCTTGAGGATCTTGATTTTTATTATCTCGGGCGGAAGTCCTTTTTCAAAGACAATGAAGCGCTTCGCAAGCAAAATAATATCCTGCAAGAAAATAGAATAAATAAAAAAGATTGGTTGCTAAAAACCTGGGATCTGATTTCAGCATTTAGGTTTCAAACTGAATTTTTGCATTTACTTCTGAATAGGCAATTGCAAAAAAATATTAATCGAATTAAAAAAATAATCTCAGATTGGAAAGAAAAACAGCCCAGTCTTCAATTATTAAAAGGAGAAAATAACATTCCAGAGAAAGGAATAGAAACAGTTTTCAGAATTGCTTCTGCCAATAACCAGCGAATGAGCAGTATGGCAGATAATAAAGCACATATTCTAATCACGGTTAATGCCATTATCCTTTCAGCGGTTGTTAGTCTAATTTTACGTAAACTTTCAGAGCAGCCTTATTTAATCTGGCCAACCTTTATGCTGATTGCCATGAGTCTTGCTACTATGGTGCTGGCGATAATAGCTACGAGGCCGCATATTTTCTCCGGCATATTTACCACTGCTCAATTGGATGCAAACCAAGCCAATCTGCTTTTCTTCGGTAATTTCTACAAAGTGAACAGAGCAGATTATCGCACTGCCATGCTTCGACTTATGGAAAGTAAAGATATGCTCTATACCAACTTAATTTATGATATACATGGCCAGGGCGTTGCTTTGGCAAAAAAATATCACCTGCTCAGAACTGCTTACATCATCTTTATTTATGGATTGGTTATCTCAATATTTTCTTTTTTAATCGCCACGTTATGGAATGCAAATTTAAGTTAAGAGCTGGAACCTCAGCTTGGACACGCCTAGTCGGGAAAATAGAATTAATTATGCAACGCATACAAATCACCTGTGTTTTATGCATGGTGGTTAGTTATGGCTTCTGCCAGGCTAAGGCAGATAGCATTAAATTAAGGTTGGTGCCAAAGTATGACAGCGTTGGCAGATTTCATCGAAAAATTTTTGGAGACAACTACCGAAAAGATTATGCACAATCGGTTAAACTTCCCGTTATCCACCTATCCGAAATTGCAGGGGGTTTGACGGCCATCCAGAAAGGTGGTGGCAAACAGTCCAACTCCATTCGGTTGCGAGATCTAAAGGGAAAAGAATGGGTGCTAAGGAGTGTACAGAAATATCCGGGGGTTTTATTGCCTGAACCGCTAAGGCAAACCTTTCTGCTCGAAATAATTGAAGATAATATGTCGGCAGAGTATCCATTTGGAGCCTTGGTTGTTCCTGCCTTGGCTGAGGCTGCGGGGGTACCGCATAGCAATCCAATTATTGGCGTTATTGCACCGGATAGCCGTTTAGGTGAATTCGCAAAGGAGTTTGAAAATACAGTATGTCTTTTAGAAGAAAGGGAACCAATCGGTAAATCTGATAATACAGCTAAAATGTTTGACAGGCTTGATGAAAGCAATGATGTTGGGTTTGATGCCAAACTTTACTTTAGAGCTAAGTTGCTGGATGTGTTAGTAGGGGATTGGGATCGACATGAAGATCAATGGAGGTGGAAGCCCGAAAAAAGGAATGGAATAACGACATATCTAGCCGTCCCAAGGGACAGGGACCAGGTTTTTTTTAGGTCTGATGGTTTTGTGCAGCGAATGGCTCAATCGAACTGGTTATTACCAATGATGCAGGGTTATGAAAGAAATCTAACAAAAATTAACTGGTTTTTATGGGAAGGGCGAAACATTAACAGCAGATTGCTTGCAGAACTTGACAGGAAAGATTGTGAAATCATTGTCAGAGATTTTTGTGCCAAAATGAACAATCAGGTATTGGAGAGTGCCCTTGCCAAACTCCCGACAGAAGGATATGTTACATGGCATAATCAAATACTATCTCAGATGAAGCAAAGGAGAGATTTGTTGCCAAAGTTGATGGATGATTATTATAGGTTCTTCAACAGGATCGTTGATATTCAACTTTCGGACAAAAACGAATCTGTAAGAATTTTGGATGGCCCAGACGGGGGAATGCTCGTTACGGTGAACAAAGTTTCCGATCTAGGTGTTGCTGCTAAAGTTTTGTATCAAAGGTTATTTGATCCCGCAATAACAAAAGAAATCAGAATTTATCTGCATAATGGATCGGATAGCCTCGTTTTAGATCAACAGCACTCAGAGATAAAAGTTCGTATAATTAGTGGTGAAGGCGATAAAAACATGACTTTTAATCACGTTGCCGGTCGGACAATTGTGTATGGACAGAAAAGCGACGAACGATATACTGGTCGTAATTTGAAAAAGGTGAGTATTCACGATTCATCTGATACGACAAATACCTCCTACATGGCTAAAGATATGTATAAGAGATCGTTTGTTGTTCCGAATGTTGGTTATAATAAAGATGATGGTGTAATGTTAGGCCTTTCAGCAAATTTTACGTTTCCAGAATTTAGAAAGCTACCGAATTCAAATGTCCAAGCCATTGGGTTCGTTTATTCCTTTGCCAGCAATGCCTTTCAAGTCAACTATCATGAAGAATGGTCTAAGTTTTTGGGTCAGGCGAGCTTAGTTGTTGAAGCCGGAATCCAGGTGCCAAGTAACAGGCAGAACTTTTTTGGATTTGGAAATAATACTACAAATGCTGAGGAAATATTCGGAGTCGATTATTACAGAGCCAGATTTAATAACTATCAATTGGATGCGATGTTAAAACGGAGATGGCGAAAATCATTTATTCAATTTGGTCCATCTCTACAACTTTACAGTTACGGAGCCGGCAATGCCGGCAGATTTATCGAAAATAGAAATTTCCTGTATTCTCCAGATAGTTTGACAATTAAAGAGCCGAAAGCCTTTGCCGGTTTCACCGCTCAATATTTGATGGATACACGAAACAGTAAGCTTTTACCCAATACAGGGATTTTGTTGCACGTCCGCGTGAAAGGTTATACGGGGCTCAGTAGCTCTTCAAATACATTCGCGCAACTTACAACTGATTTATCCTGCTATGTAAAACTGAACCGGAAAGGGGGGCTTGTACTGGCCGAACGGATTGGAGGAGGAATTACAGCAGGTAAGGAGGCTTTTTATCAATCGCTTTATCTGGGTGGGCAAGGTAATTTGCTTGGGTTTAGACAGTACCGTTTTGCCGGAGAAAAGATCTTATACAATAATCTGGAATTACGGGCTAAACTTGGTCAATTCGTAAACTACATTCTACCGGGCGAATTCGGTATGATGGGCATGTACGATGTGGGTAGGGTTTTTGTTTCCAATCAAAATTCTAAAACGCTGCACCATGGCATCGGAGGCGGCCTTTATTTTGCGCCCGCTTCTCTCACTCTTTTTCGATTTGTTGCAACACATTCAAATGAGGGTTGGTATCCGTACATCTCCATGAGTTTTAGGTATTAAGGTAGAGCTCATCCTATTGATAAGCATCAATAAAGGCCTGTTGAATAGTGGACGTGTTTAAGCCTCGAAGATTGAATCACATTAAAAACATAAAAAAAATGAATAATACAAAAACATGGTTCGTTACCGGAACCTCACAAGGCATTGGCCTTGAACTGGTTAAAAAAGTGTTGGCTGCTGGCGACAATGTTGTTGCCGCTTCCCGAAGCAACATGTCCTCTATTTTGGATTTGGAAGCTGATAAAGGGCGTTTCTTACCCATACAGATGGATCTCAAAAATGAAGAAAGCATTGTTAAAGGCGTACTTAAGGCTATTGAAAAATTTGGCAGGATTGATGTTTTAGTCAATAATGCCGGTTATGGCTTATTGGGTGGTATCGAGGAATCTTCAAAAGAAGAGGTTCAAGATAATTTCGATGTGAATGTATTTGGTTTATTAAGTGTAACGAGGGCAGTTTTGCCCTTTATGCGAAAAGCGAATTCTGGACACATTTTCAACATTTCCTCTGTATTCGGATTGATTGCAGGTGCTGGGTGGGGAATTTATTGTGCTACTAAATTTGCCGTTGAAGGGCTCTCAGAAGCATTGGCTCAAGAAGTTCAGCCTTTTGGGATACAGGTTACAATTATAGAACCTGGTTATTTTCGAACCAATTTTCTCAATGCAGGATCGGTTATCTTACCGAAGCAGATTGTTGAGGCCTATACTGAAATTACAGAGATAAAGCGCAAGCATGCCCACGAGATTCCCGGCTCGCAACCAGGAGATCCAGAGAAGGCAGCAGAGGTAATTTTTAATACCGCACTTTTGGCTAAGCCGCCACTTCGTTTGTTATTGGGATCAGATGCTGTGCAATATGCCAACTATAAGATAAGCATGTTACAAGCAGAGATGAAAGAATACGAAGCGGTGAGCATTTCAACAGATTTTCCTCAATAAAAATATTCTTTAAGAGTCGAATTATTTTAAATGCAATTTTTTTGGTGTAAGGTGGCGGTTTAAGAAGAAGCCATAAAAGTCTCCGTTTTAAAGCTGATTTTGATCAGCAGACCGTCACCTTCAACAATTTCGAAAGTTCCGCAAAGTTGCTTGCTCAATCCTTTCATCAAGTTTATGCCCATAGAATCTATCTTTTCCAGATTAAAACCTTTTGGCAGGCCCATACCATTATCCTGTATATGAAGTGTGTTTTTTTCGTCCTTCTTCCCTCGTAAATAAACATGAATAATGCCCGGTGACTGATCTGGGTAGCCATATTTGATTGCATTAGTGATCGCCTCGTTTAGAATCAGCCCAAGGGGTACAGCCTGCGACACATCCAATGAAATTGGATCTACAATTTTGTCGAAATTTATCCTCGTACCCAAGTCAAAACTATCTTTTAGATGCTGGATCAGTTCATCAATATATTCAGGCATACTGATCAGGTTTAAACCTTCTGATTGGTAGAGCTTCTGGTGAATGAGCGCAATGGAGCGCATTCTATTCTCACTATTCTGGATGGCAGAGAGGGCGATACTGTTATCTATATATGTCGATTGACGCTGTAGTAAGCCCATAACAATCTGCAGGTTGTTTTTAACCCGGTGATGAATCTCTTTCAGAAGCCACTGCTTTTCAACAAGTAAACTGTCTTTTTCTATCAATAAGTCATCCTTTTCTCTAACCAAAATATTTAGGGATTCATTTTTCCTTTGTTTAAAACGATAGCTTTTGTAAAGCAACACCAGAAATAAAACCAAGATGGCTACACCGGCCAAAGTCAAATTTCTAATGCTATTTGCTTTTTGGATCGTTGCTAGCTGAATCAAACTGTCGCTTCGAAGGATTTTAATGTCTTTATCTTTTTTTTCTGTTTCATATTCGATCTGCAGTTGCTGGATTTGCCTGGTTTTTGAAATCGTAAAAATCGAATCATTGATTACTTTAAACCTTTGGTAATGATTGATTGCAGAGCGGAATGCACCACCTGCTGAATCGATTTTAAAGCGGAGCAGTTCAAGATCTTTCAACACCAGGGCATCGCCAACCCTAATATTAACGGAATAAAAAGCGGCCTGTTTAAATTTCTTCTGCTCCCCGTAAAATTTTGCAATATCCAAATGAGCAATTTTACCTATTTCACTGGAGTCTCTACCAAGTCCTTTAATCATTATCAGATAAGCTTTTTCAGCGGAATTAAACATACCTAATGCCTCATAACAATATCCCTCTATCTGCGCAACAATTGCGGCTTCGTATTCGCTATCTGGTGGGTGTTTTTTTTCGAGTCCGATAATATATTTCAAACCCTCAGCAGCCTTGTTTTTTGTAATCAGTTGCTGAATTACAAAGCCCGCTGTTCTGAAAATAAATTGTTGCCTGGCATGGATTTTCTCCCGAATGAAAATTGTTTTTTTATAATAATAAATGCTATTGTCTATATCCCCAGTAGCCTGGTACACTTGTGCCAGCTCACCATATAAAGTTTCTGCTTTGGAGGTATCATTGGTGAGACTCATCCTGCGTACACCGCCTAAAGCAAAGGATAATGCTTTGTTTAAGTTCCCATTATATCGGCTTAGAAATGAAATCAGGTAATAAGCCATTTCTAAGTTTTTAAAACGTGTGTTTTTGTATTTAACAATCAATTCAGCACATTCTTTCTCTGCCAAATCCGGTTTGCCCAAATACATTTTATCCGCCGCCATCATAAAACTGAGCAAAATTACCTTATCTGTATTATGTAATTTTTGAAAAATTGTGATTGCCCGCTTATAATATTCTGCCACATTTATTCCTTCTTTGGTGAGATCCCTCAAATAGCTCCCAAGTCTTTCATAGGTTTTGGCCTCATACTCAAGATTGCCCTTGTCCTGAAAGAGTTTAACACTTTTCATAAACCAGGCTTTTCCATTAGGAATGTTGCGATTGTCTATTTCAATTTCACCCAAATTCATCCAGATTGTTCCTTTCCCACACTTGGATTCGTCTTTTACCAAATGGCTAAGTGCTAATGCTTTTAGAAAATAGGTTTTGGCAGAATCCAGATCCGCTGCGTTTTTTCCGTGGCGCCTAGTTTTGTAGAATTCACCCAGGTCATTTAAAATTTTAAGTTGGTTGGAGTCCGGTTTGCTTTTCTCAAGTAGCTGCAGTAACTTTTGCTTCGGTTGCTGAGCAGATACTCGCACCAGCCAAAACAAGGTGAAGACCGTTATTAGAAAGAGTTTATTCATAATAATTTGGATTTGGTGGATAAGAAAAAGTCAGCTTTAATCATTTTGGCTTCTCCACTAAAGACAAATGTTAATCCATATTAATTGTATTGGTTAAAATTATTTTAATTAACTGATAATCAGCTTGTTTTGGCTTATCTGCAAAAGCTGATATTTTGTGCTTCAACGATATTACGTTGCCACGGCTAAGTCGCAATTAAATAAACAAAAGCATCCTACAGTTTATGTAGAATGCTTTGTTGAACTAGAATACTGGAACTTCCTCTATTATTTTAAAAAGAAGTTCAAAAGATCCTTTTGAACCTGTGCGGTATTTTCCTGTACAACCCAATGTCCCGAATCTTTAATCACAGATTCCACTACATTATCCGCTACCAATTTAGTGTGTGTTGCAAGGAACGGTGCGGCAAAATGATCTGAGCCCATAGCTAATACGGGCATAGGTAGTTTGCGCTTGGCAAAAATCATATTGTCTTTAGCATCCTGATCGAAATATCCAAACCAATGAAAAGCACCAGTTGTTGCGCCTGGTACAGAATAGGCACGAATAAATTCATTACGTTCAGCAACAGTGAAAGCATTTTTTTGAAAACCAACAACCGGCCAGAAATCTGTTAAAAACAGCCCTACTTTACCCGAAACCAATTCCCCAGCATGGGGCTGTGCAAAAAAACCAAACCACCAGGCTTGCGCCTTTACTTGGCTCCATACGGGTTCAATTCCTGGCAATAAGGCATCCATTAATGCCATTTTTTTAACTTCTGTCGGAAACTGTGCTGCATAGGCGTAGGCAACCATTAAGCCAATATCATGGCCGGCAAGGTTTATGTTTTTATAGCCTAGTTTCTTCATAAGCTCATGCATATCCACGGCCATGTTCTTTTTATCATAACCACCTTTTGTTTTTCCAG
This sequence comes from Pedobacter fastidiosus, assembly GCF_014306625.1. Classification (GTDB taxonomy): domain Bacteria; phylum Bacteroidota; class Bacteroidia; order Sphingobacteriales; family Sphingobacteriaceae; genus Pedobacter; species Pedobacter fastidiosus. The sequence continues at coordinate 187,933 of NZ_JACRYL010000008.1, read as the reverse complement.
ATTCGCCCACACCCCGCATATCTGGAGCAATTACTGTAAAATGTTTAGAAAGTTCTGGCAATAATCTGTTCCACATGTACCAGTTCTGACCGAAACCATGTACAAGCAGTAATGGTGCGCCCTTGCCTCCAATTACATAGTGGAGTTTAACACCGTTCACAGTTGCATACTGATGTTTGAAATTAGATGGTGGGTTAGTGGGAATGGCAGCCATAACGTTGCCAATAAAGGCAGTAAACAGCATTGTAACAATTAGGTTTTTGATTTTTGTTTTCATGATTTTTATTGTTTTTGATTTGTATATTATTTTTTATTGTTGCTAATATCTTTGTAAGCATTTGGTAGATTAAAATTGCTGTGTAACCAGTTGAACAAAACATAGCCTTTGTCATATTCTTTCATTTTAACCACTTCTTTGGTTTGCTCAAGGCTAAGGCCTTTATCTACGGCCGCCTCTACTTCTTTTTTAAGTTCCTGAACATAATCTATCGTGTATTTGATCCCAGCCTTGTTGGTGATTCTACCATGACCAGGGATCACAATGGCATCTTCCGGTAAAAAGTCATACATCTTTTTAAGGTTTGCGGCTGGCTCCAGAAAGAAACCATCGAACAACCAAGGGATAGCAGGGCTTTCGGCGATGAAAGGATTTCCAGCCCAAAAAACTTTTTGATTTGGCATCCAAACAAACAAATCTGCGGGAGATTGGGCCGTTCCCACATTAAGCATTTCTACAATTTTGCCTCCACCTAAATCAACCTTTAAATTGCTGTTTTTGGGAATAACGATATCCGCAGGGCGAAAAACTGTATTTTCTATTCCTCTGCCAGTGCCAAACAAACCGACCATGAACTGTTTTATGCCTTCGTAGTTTTTCTCCAGATTGTCTTTGGCAAATTCATTTTGAATGATAATTGTTGAAGCCGGTAATAAATAATTTCCGAAGCAATGGTCACCATGATCGCTTGTATTTACCGCAAATAAGATAGGTTTATTCGTTACCGAACGGATCAATTTTACTTCCTGATCGTAAAGACGCTTGGTTAGCATCACTTCTATAAGCAATACGCCTTTTTCGCCGATAATAAATCCGCCAGTAGTGGCCTGAGGAGTACCTTTGGAGGTTTCGGTTCCGGCCGTAGTGGGAATAATGGCATAAATATCTGTACTGATCTTTTGCAGTTCCAGTGTTACTTTATTGGCATCCCAAATGGGTACAACAGGTGGCATTGGCATTTGAGCATATGCCATGCCGCACAATAACAGCAACAATAGGCTTAAACCAGATTTTTTTAATAACTTTTTCATATTGATTTTTTTTAATATTTATGTTGATTTTATTTTTGATAACCGCCGAAGTATTTTACAGGCGACCATGCCGGGATCACTTCAGGAATTGGAGGGCTTTGAGCGGCATACTTACCTGATGCATAAACCACTTTCCCATTGACAATTGTCATTACTGCGGTGATGTTTTTAATTTTGTCGGGAGCAGAGGTAAAATAATCGTCAGATAGAATAACCATATCGGCATACATGCCCTCAATCAGTTTACCCTTCAGTTTTTCTTCTCCAGAGCACCATGCACTACCCGATGTATATAACTGCAGTGCAGTAAATTTGTCTAAGACCTCTTCCTTCGGCCAGAACTGCATACCCCCAATGGTTTTGCCTGTAAGCAACCAATGCAATGCCATCCAAGGGTTGTAGGTAGAAATACGTGGAGCATCGGTCCCCATTCCAACCGGAACGCCCATCTCTAGCATTTTTTTGATGGGTGGTAATTGTGTTTTTGGCTGTCCATACATTTTGGTATACAGTTCGCCTTGAAAATACATTCGGAACTGTACCGCAATACCACCACCAAGAGCTTTTACTCGCAAGAGTTCTGGTTCGGTAATGGTTTCTGCATGATCGAAAAACCATCGTAGTCCGTTGAAAGGGATATCTTTGTTCACCTTTTCAAACACGTTTAGCATCCTGTCTATAGATTCTCCATACGTAGCATGCAACCGGAAAGGCCAGCGGTTTTTAACCAGTAAACGGATAACGGGCTCCAGATCTGTCTCCATATCTGGGGATAGCACAATCCTAGGTTCCAAAAAATTTTCGAAGTCTGCAGCAGTTGCAGTCAGGTTTTCGCCTGCACCCTCTAGCGTATATCCATTGGCCATTAACAAATGGTCATTTTGATTTGGATGGGTGAGTGCAATCCATTTTTCATAATCGCTAAACTCTTTCCCTTTTTGCTGGGCGAATAAATAGTAGGATGTTCTTACCGTTAATTTTCCTGCTTTGGCTAATGCGAGAGAAGCCTGATAATCTGCATCATAATTTTGTGAACCTCCAGCAGCATCAACCACGCTGGTTATCCCAAAACTGTTAATCTCACGGTAGAAATGCGCTGAACTGTTTATTCTTTCTTCATCTGTAAGTTTGCCTGTTAGCGCAAGTGTGCGATAAATGGCCATGGGTGTTTCTTTGGCGTAAAGTAATCCGGTCGGCTTGCCATCTTTATCAAGCTCAACAACACTTCCGGGATAACTGGTGTTCTTATCATAGCCCAGCACTTCAATACCTTTTTTATTCAGAAAAGCCTTGCCATATAAGTAGGTTATGAATACAGGCTTATCTGGAACTGCTGCGTTAATCTCATCAATTGTAGGTTGCCTTTTTTCTGCGAATTGGAATTCGTTCCAGCCCCCAACTACCTTAATCCAAGCGCCCGGTGGTGTTCTTGCAGCTTGCTCCTTCAGCATTTCCATAGCACGTTTTAAGGTTTTTACACCGTCCCATCTCAATTCCATATTGAAGTTCAGTCCTTCGCGGATGGCATGCATGTGACTATCGTTCAATCCGGGGATAACGGTTTTTCCTCCGGCATTAATCAATTTGGCTTCTGAAGATTGATAGGTTTTGAGAATAGTTTTTGTGGTGCCCGTAGCGAGGATAAGACCATTTTTTATGGCTATAGCTTGTCTAAATTCTCCCTCCTTGGCCATTGTGGCAATTTTTCCATTATAGATAATTAGGTCAGCCTTTTGCTGGGCCCTGACCTCCATTGCAGTTAAAATTAGCAGCAAGCATAACAGCTTTCTGCCGATCATAATTAAATTTTTCATGTTTTTTATATATGGTTATAATTCGTTAAGCCACTTCAATATAAAATTGGCGTTCTCCTGCCATCCCGGTTGCCCAAGTACAAAGTGGTTGCGACCAACAAATTCCTTATAATCGGTTATTGAGCCCGTATGCGTATATTTTTTATAATTGGTGTAGTTCAGCGATGCGGGTATAAAGTGATCGTTACTTCCCGATAGGAATAATAGCGGTGCATGCGGGCGAGTGAAATCTATTTTCGCAGCACTTGTAGTTGCATCTCTTACCACTAGCTTCGACTCCGGAATCAGTAACTTATAGTAAGCATCTTTCTGTTCCTCGTAAGACATGCTATTGGTAAAAGCATATTGCCATTGGGCAAAAGACATTAAAAAAGTTTTTTTTGCATCTGTAAAAAAACCGAGTGCAGCCCAGCCGGCCTTGTAAAATGAAAATTTAAAGGTAAAAATGCCCTGAGGCTGTAAAGAATGGATCGCAATACCTGCTGTAGCCAACCCTTTTTGAACCAGAAGTTGCGTTATAAGACCGCCCATGGAGTGCCCTATCAAGATGGGCTTTTCTGGCAAGGCTTCTACAATGCCTATAAAATAAGCTATCAAGTCAGTCAACCTTAAGGAGGCTACTTCCGCGTCCGGGTGTCTTTGGCGCAAAGTGCATGCTGGCGCATCTTTATATGGCCAGGCGGGTGCAATCGTTCTGTAGCCCTGTTGCTCAAAGTATTCTTTCCAGTCGTTCCAGCCGTCGCTGCTTACGAATGCACCAGTAATAAAAACAATGATTTTAGAATGAGTCATTTTCATAATATGTAGCGTTAATTTATTACCGGATTTACGGTGAGACCACCGTCGATAATCACTTCGGTACCGGTGATGAATGATGAATCGCTTGATGCCAGAAAGCTGGCCAATTGTGCAATTTCCTCTGCCTGGGCAAATCTTTTCAATAAGATTTTTTCACTTAAAAGCTTACTAAAGCCATTAAGTTCTTCACTGTTCATTCCAAGTTTTTCATATACCGGAGTTTCAACAGGGCCGGGCGAAATACAGTTTACTCGAATGTTTTTAGGCGCAAGTTCGGTGGCCAATATCCTGCTCATACCAATAATCGCTGCTTTGCTTGCTGAGTAAACGGCTGAATTTGGCATACCAACGCTGGCATTTACAGAGGTGTTGAAAATTACGGATCCGCCCTCGTTCAGGATGGGTAATAATTTTTGCAGGGTAAAAAATACGCCCTTTACATTGATGTCCATTAGTGTATCGAAATGGGACTCACTTGCCTGTTCAAATGCCTGAAATTCAGCTACTCCGGCATTTAAAAATATACTGTCCAACGTGCCAAATTCTGATTTTATTGAAGCCACGAGTGCATCAATTGCTTGGAGGCTTGCCTGATCTGAAACATAGCCGGTTACACCCAGTTCGGTAGAGGCTTTGGCAATAGCATCTGTATTTCTGCCGGTAATGATCACGTTTGCGCCTTTGGCTTTAAATAGTTTAGCAGTTGCGTAACCGATTCCGCTATTTCCGCCGGTTATAAGCGATGTGTGTTGCTGAAATGTATTCATAGTCATATTATTTGATATGAACCCATATTGGCAAGCTCTGAGCCATTTGATTAACTAATTGAAATACAGTGTTTTATTTTTTTTTAAATATTTGATTTGACTTTATATCGTTATCTTCTGAAACCAGACAACGAGATAAGGTAAGTAAGGGGTTTTGACTAATTGCAACGATATTTCGTTGTCGCAAATACTGCAACGATATTTAGATGCCGCACTTTGGCTCCCCAGAAGAAACTTGCCTGACTTTCTTAAGTCTACACAGCCTTTTTCTAAGCTAATGCGGCTTTTCATTACTTTGGCTTGCTTTGTGCAAGGCCGTTAGTTCGATGAGAATACTTTTAATATTAATTTTATCTGTTGGTTTTTCTGCTGTTGCCCATTCGCAACAACCTGTCAAACCGAGCGATTCGGTACGGTTAAGCATTTTTTCTCAAAAAATCAGAGCCTATTCCACAACAAAAGATTATTCATCGGCGCTTAAATATTTAAAACAGTATCAACATGTAAAAGATTCTATTTTGGAGGTTTACAAACAACAACAAATTAGTGCACTTCAATTAAGGTATCAAACGGTAAAAAAAGACTTAGAGGCCAAATCAAAAGAAAAAAACATAAACCTCCTTATTGGCCAGAATAGTTTAAGGAACACAAACATTTACCAAGCCCGGATAATTCGAAAAATTACCATTGGCGTGATCATGACTATAGCCTTTTTATTGGCCATTAGTTTTTTGCAATACCGCTTAAAAAAACAGGCAAATCTGCGTCTCGAAAATCAACAGGATGCCATCAATCAAAAAAACAATGCTTTGGAACATCTTTCTAAGCAAAAGGATACACTTTTAGAAGAAAAGGAACTGTTGATCAAAGAGATCCATCATCGGGTTAAAAATAATTTGCAGGTAGTTATCAGTTTGCTTAATACACAGTCGGCTTACCTGAATGATATTAAAGCGTCTGAGGCAATTCGCCAAAGCCAGCACCGCATGCAATCCATATCGCTTATCCACCAAAAACTTTACCAGTCTGAAAGCCGTGCATTGATTAATATGAAAGAATATACGCAGGAACTGGTTCAGTATTTACAGCAAAGTTTTGAAACCGGAAACAGGATCGCCTTTAAGTTGAACATTGGTGATATCGATCTTGATGTATTGCGTGCAGTTCCCATTGGTCTTATTCTAAACGAAGCAATTACGAATTCGCTTAAGCATGCTTTCCCCGCCGATGCTGTGGGTCAAATTGCCATTGAACTAAAATGCTTAAAAGGAAAGTTGTTAAAATTGATGGTTACCGATGATGGAATGGGGCTTCCTCCCGAGTTCAATATAGACATCTGTCAATCGCTAGGGATTAACCTTATGAAAGGAATGTGCAAGCAGATAAGTGGTCAAATCGCTATGGAAAATGAAAATGGTTTGTATATCACAATCGAATTTCCGGTGAGTTAATTTTAAATCGATATCGGATAAATGACGAAATACCGTAAACTGACGAATTTCATTAGACTAAATAAATGGTGTTTAATGGTTAATTAACTTATTATAAGTAATTTAAGTTAAAGGTATTAGAATTGCATGCGTTTAGAGATGAGCATAAGAAAGTGAATATGATTGGTAAAAGAAAGAAGTATCTATATGCATGGCTTATACTGCTAACCTGTTTTTTATTGTTGCTTAGCTTTAAATCCTTTGCTCAGGCGCCGGATGTTAATGCGCTGAAAGTACGTTTACAAAAAAGCAAACCGGACAGTGCTCGCACCACTATTTTATTACAGTTGAGTAATTATTACAATAATCTGCCTCAGCCGTTAGCTCATGTTACCAAAGCACTAGTCTATGCCAGTGCGGCAGAAAAATTGAGTATTTCGCTTACTGATCACGTTGGTATAGGTAACAGTTACTTAGCTTTTGCTAAAGCTTGGCGCAACCGAAAAGACAGTATTAGGGCTAAAGAGTATTTGTTGCGGGCCAAAAACGTATTTGTTGAAAATCGCCATTTCAAGGCTGCTGGCGAAGCAGTTTTAAACATGGAAGAGTTTTACCAATATTTTGGAGGTTCTGATCTTAATATCAGGATCGCTTATTATCAGGAAGCACTTGTATTATTTAGAGCATCGCCGGCAAGAGATAGAGAGGAAGCAACTTTAAAGGTTCTGGGCGATTTCTATTATGTAAAAGCCGATTATCCTCAATCGCTTTCTTATCTAAAACAGGCGCTAACACTGGTTAAGCATGTTAAAATTTTAGATAAAGAGAGCCTTTATGATCTGCTCGGCAGCGTTTACACGGCATTGGGCAGCCTGGATAAAGGATTGGAATATGGCTTGTTAGCCATAAAAATGACAGAACAGGGTAAGGATACTACCATGCAGGCCTGTGCCGTGTATAATCGGGTGGGGATAACCTTTTATAGCATGAAACAGTACGATCGTGCACGGATATTTTATGGAAAGGCACTGAACATCGCTCTGAAAAATAAGGATGTATTAACACAATTAGACTTAAACATTAATATTGCCAGTGCTTTGATCACGAGCGGTCGGAATAATGAATGTATAGCCCTATTAAAAAGGGTGGAAAAAAAATATCCTCCAGAAATATTGTCCCAAAATATGGGTCTCTATTATGCCATGTTAAAATGCTATACTAAGCTAAAAAGGTTTGATGATGCTAAAAGCTATTTAAGCCGGGTAGATGTTTTTAGCCAGAATACTGACCAGAATAGCAACAACCAATTACAGATTCAAGGTATTTTAACCGACTACTATGTAGCAACCCTACAGGATAAGCCGGCACGTAAGCATCTTGTATTTTTTAAAAAAATTGCCTTGGCACATCATAACCCAGTAGCCTTAGCCAACGCCTATCGGTTAGAGTCGCGTTTAGACTCTGCTGAAAACAATTATGTTGCAGCTTTTAAGAATTATGAGATTGCATGCGTAATCAAAGATTCACTTTATAATGTTCGGAAAACCAAGCAAATCGCTCTGCTCGAAATGCTTTTTGAAACTGAAAGAAAGGACCAGCAGTTGGCCGTTAAGGATTACCGTATAAAACTATTGAACAGCCAGGCAAACTTGCAACAATTAAATCTTAAGCAGGAAAAGACGACTCAAAAATTGGTTATTGGCGGTGCCCTATTGTTGCTCATTCTGTTGGGATTAAGCTATAACAGTTTCCGTGTGAAGCAACGGATTAATCGTCAGTTGCTTTCGCAAAGCAGAGAGATTGAAAATAAAAACGAGTCACTAACCGAGCTGGTCAGTCAAAAAGATAATTTGCTTGCAGATAAAGAATGGCTGATGAAAGAAATACATCATCGAGTAAAAAATAACCTACAAATCGTAATCAGTTTGCTTAGCACCCAGTCAAGCTATTTGGATAACGACATTGCGTTTAATGCCATTCGCGAAAGCCAGCACCGGATGCAGTCTATCTCCCTGATCCATCAAAAATTGTATCAGTCAGAAAATCTGGCACTTGTAGAGGTTTGCGCCTACATTTCGGATTTAGTTGCTTACCTCCGCGATAGTTTCGACACTGGGTCGCATATTGCATTCGAAATGGATATTGTTCACGCACAGCTTGATGTAACACATGCGGTTCCCTTGGGCTTAATCTTAAATGAGGCCATTACCAACTCGATCAAATATGCTTTTCCTGATCATCGCATTGGGAAAATCAGTATTTCCTTAAAACATAAGGATGAAAATTCATTTGAGCTGATTATAAAGGATAACGGCATAGGTATGCCGGAAGCAGTCGAAATTGGCAAAAGGAAATCTTTGGGCATGAGTTTGATGCGTGGGCTTAGCAAACAATTAGGCGGACAACTGAGCATCGAAAGCAACAATGGAACCATTCTATCTGTCGAATTTAAAAATGAGGTAATCGTAAAAGTTATTTAATCAAGCTGAAATGAATAAGAAAATACTAATAGTTGAAGATGAATTTATTGTGGCGAATGATTTATCTATCATTTTGGAAAATGCCGGATATGAAGTTTGTGGCATAGCTGATTCAGTAGAGGAGGCCAAAGAAATGATTGGAAAATATGGTCCTGAACTTGTTTTGTTGGATATCCATTTAAAAGGCCAATTAACTGGTATCGATCTGGCCAAGCAATTGGGAGAGCAGAACATAGCCTTTGTTTACTTATCGGCAAATTCAAATCAAAAAATTCTAGAAGAGGCTAAAGCCACCAGTCCTTATGGCTTTATGGTTAAACCCTTTAGAGAAAAAGATGTATTGGTAAGCTTGGAGATAGCACAATACCTGCATGAGCAAAACATGTTGGTACGCAAAAATAGTGAACTCCTATTGCAGGGAACCTTGGCAGATCTCCTTGCCGAAACCGGTTCGTGGGCCGAGAAATTTTTAAAATTAGCCAAGTTATTGCAACCGCAAATTCCTTTTGATTATCTGGCTATTGGCATGAAAAATATGGATATCTTACCTTATCGGGGGATTAGTTTTTTACGGATGGGATTTAATGAGTACCAGACCATTGGTTTTGATGAGTTGCTTAATATATCGGGACTTAAAAAACAGGAGTTGTTAAAGATACAGGAACCAAGTGCTGATGATAGCCAATCACAGATTTACAACGATGCTGATTTTATGAGTGCTTCCCAGCAAAATGCCGAAAAAAATTTAATTCGTAGAGCTTTCAAAATGATGTCAAATTTATCATTATTTATTCCCGTTAATGGGCATAACGGTTTTACGATTTCATTTTATAGCAGGAAAAATGACACCTATAACAGCAAGCATCTTAGGCTGACAAAACGTTTGCAAAAACCTATGGGCCATGCCATAAATGGGATTTTGAATGTTGATACAAGACCTGAAGAGGCAACTAAAGCAACCCCAATAAACCTGATTTCAAAAAATAAAGGAGCAAAACCTTTTGCAAAACAGGGCTTTGAAGGTATTATCGGCAAAAGCCATTTGTTGCTTACGGCCTTGGATCATCTGACATTGGTAGCACCAATGGATACATCGGTTTTAATTTTGGGGGAAAGTGGAACAGGCAAAGAAAGATTTGCCAAATCGATCCATGGAATGTCTCTTCGAAAGAGTAAACCGATGGTAACCGTTAATTGTGCTGCATTGCCAACACATTTAATCGAATCTGAGTTATTTGGACATGAAAAAGGTGCATTTACAGGTGCAGTTGATCGGCGTATCGGTAAATTTGAACAAGCCAATGGGGGTACCATCTTTCTGGATGAGATCGGAGAATTGCCTCTGGAATCGCAGGCAAAGTTATTGCGGGTTTTACAGGAGAAAGAAATCGAGCGACTTGGCGGACGAGAAACTTTAAAAGTGGATGTACGGGTAATCGCCGCCACGAATTGCAACCTGGAAAAGGAAGTTTCGACAGGGAAATTTAGACTTGACCTTTATTATCGACTTAATATTTTTCCGATTTTATTGCCTGCCCTGCGTGAAAGAAAAGAAGACCTTGCAGAACTCGCAACGTTCTTTGTGGAAAAGTATGGAGAAAAGGCCGGAAAACCAGGAATGTCATTATCTACCCATGCACTTAATGAAATGGCCGGCTACAATTGGCCTGGCAATGTTCGCGAACTGGAGCATCTAATCGAAAGAAGTGTACTGCTCAATAGAGGATTGATAATAGATCATGTGATTACAGCAAATAAAATAACAGATACGGAGATGCCTGTGGAAACTAACCGAATTAAGTCTATTGATGATAACGAGCGAGATTATATCTTATCGGTATTGAAAAAATGCAACGGGCGTATTTCGGGTCCGGGTGGTGCTGCCGAATTATTAGAAGTGCCATCAACTACGCTAAACTCCAAAATGAAGCGATTGGGGATTACCCGTAAGCATGTTTCGGGATATTAATCCGGCCACCTCAAAGCCTCAGCAAAGATGGAGGGAAATTCATGAATAAACAGTGCGGAAAAGATAAAAGTTCTCATTTTGGCAGGCCCCATTATCGGTAAGGTTGCATAGAGGCAATGAAATTTACAAAGCACCGCATGCCTATCGGCCACTTCCATTCTTCCCCAAATATTAAATGCCATTTTTATTTGGGGAAGCTCGGGCAAATGATCACTGCAGCAATTTAAGATTTCCAGCTCGGTTTCCAGCCCACCAATTGCCATGTATTTACATATGCTGTTATCGATAAATATATTTGTGAGGCAGTTTGCCAGCAGATCCCTCAATTGAGCAGATTCTGCGAAAGTAATTTTTGGTTCTCTTCTCATTGGGTATTTATTTATAGAGCGGTAAAATACCGTTTAGGATCATTAAACCCCGGCAACCAATCTGGGTATCGATAGTATGGATATACTGGAAAGATCGGGTGAGTATGTCGTAACCACAGTCTACCAAATTAATGCGAACATCATCTATGAAAAAACTTTCGCCGTTCTGAATGCACTGCAGTTTTTCTGAATTGATAGACAAGAAATCATCGGTATATCCTTTTTGATGTAGGCAGATTATCCGATCGGTAAGTGTAAGGTTAAGTTTTTTTAAGGATGACTGTTTCATAACGTTTTTTAAAGAGATCATTTCAAATAACATTCCTTTTTTATAAAGTATTGATAATGAGTTATTTAATATTGAATTAAAGTTGTAAATGAACGTTATTTCGCAAATTAAAATTATGATCAACGTTATATAGTTAATTGGTTTTAAACTGCTTATCAAATTATTTTATGCGGAAATTTGGCTGATCACGATATTTCATAAAAAAACCTTAAAAAACTCCGAAATAAAGCAATTGAAATAAAGTAGCATGTGTAAATAATTGATAATCAATTTGTTGTGTTGTTGGTTCTAATCTTGGTATGATATTGTAAAGGAATAAATCCGCTACGATTATGAAAACGATTATCATACTATGCTTTATGCTTGCCGCTCATTTAGCTATGGCGCAAGAATCTCCATTTAAACAGTTACGCTACGATGAAAATTATTCCTATTTGGCCCGAGATACCTCGACTAACTGGTACAATAAAGTTAAATTCAGCCCTTTGTCAACTGACAAATCTATCTATTTCAGTTTCGGAGGTGAAGTGCGTTATCAGTATTTTTATTTTAAGAACCAGGACTGGGGTGAAGCACCAGAGGATAACGATGGATTTATATTGAGCCGCTATCTGGGGCATGTCGATTTTCATGCGGGCAGGCACTTTCGTACCTTTGTTCAGTTACAGAGCAGTTTGGCTGACGGTCAGGCAGAAACACCCTCGCCGGTAGATCAAAATCCGCTCGATCTGCACCAGGCTTTTATAGAATATTCTACGCCGCTAAATGATAAAGCACATATTACCTTAAGGGTTGGACGGCAAGAATTATCGTATGGTTCGCAAAGATTGGTAGCAGTTCGAGAAGCCCCAAATAATCGCCAGTCTTTTGATGCTGCGAAAATTGTATATGCGAACAAAAACACCAGGCTTGATTTCTTTTATGCACATTATGTTCCTGCAAAATCAAATATTTTTGATGATGGCTTTAGCGATGCAACGCAATTTTGGGGCGTTTACGGTGTATTTAATGAAGTTCCGCTAATCAAAAATATCGATCTCTATTATCTAGGGATACATAAGAAAGTAGCAATTTACAATGATGGAAAAGGTGCTGAAACCAGACATTCTATCGGAGCTCGTGTTTGGGCAAATACGCCTACCTGGCAATATGATTTAGAGGGGCTCTATCAATTCGGAGACCTTGAACAAAGCAATATATCTGCCTGGACCATGTCGGCAAATGTTTCCTACACATTTTTTCGGAGTAAACTAAAACCGCAGATAGGTTTAAAAACCGAAGCGATCAGCGGCGATAAAAACACAGCTGATAATAGATTAAATACATTTAATCCACTGTTTCCTAAAGGTGCATACTTTGGGTTAGCAGCATTGATCGGGCCATATAATTTGATGGACATCCATCCATATGTACAATTAAACCTAACCAAAAAACTTTTAATTGCTGTGGATTATGACATGTTTTGGCGCATGAACCGCAATGACGGATTATACGCAGTAAATGGTAAATTGATTTATCCCAGCATGGTCGGAAGCTCAAAACATATTGGGAAGCAGCTTGGAGGAGCTCTGGAATACTCGCCCAACATACACCTGTCTTTCAAGCAGGAAATTACATGGTTTAGTGCCCGTGACTATTTAAAAACAGCTGGTCCGGGCAAGGATATTTTAATGACCGGCAGTACAATTACGCTTAAGTTTTAATCGCTTAAATCAACATTTTTAACTTGGTTTTAAGAAATAGATCACTAGGAACCAAAATCTTTACGGATGCCCAGTTTTTTCATTTTAGAGTTTAGTGTTGTGGGCGGTAAATTTAATAAGCTGGCTGCGCCACCCTGACCCCAGATTTTTCCATTGCATTTTTTTAATGCAGCGAGGATATGGGCACGTTCACCCTCACTCATTGTAATTACTGTAGCTTCTGTTGGTATTACGGATGCATATTGTTCCAATTGGGTTGGGAGAACCATGTTGTTGATCATATCCTCTCTGGTTAGCAAAACGTTCCTTTCGATCAAGTTTTCCAGCTCACGAATATTGCCAGGCCAATGGTATTGCTTCATATTCTGCAATACCTGAGGACTAATACCCCTTATGTTTTTGCCAATTTTACGGGTATATATGTTTAAAAAATGAATAGCTAAATCAGCGATATCTTCCTTGCGTTCCCGAAGTGGCGGCATCAGTATCGGAAAAACGTTTATGCGGTAAAAAAGGTCCAGTCTAAATCGGCCTTCTGCAACTTCCTTATCCAGGTCCCTGTTAGTTGCTGCAATGATGCGAACATCGGTTTTAATCGTAACTCGACCTCCAATCCGTTCAATTTCTTTTTCCTGAAGCACTCTGAGTAATTTCGATTGAGATTCCAATGGGAGTTCGCCAATTTCATCTAAAAAAATGGTGCCAGAATGCGCCTGTTCAAATCGCCCAATCTTACGTTCGTGAGCTCCGGTAAAAGCACCTTTCTCATGCCCGAACAATTCTGAATCAATCAGTGAGGTTGGAAGTGCTGCGCAATTGATCCTGACAAACGGTTTTTCTTTACGAAGTGAAAGTGAATGAATACGCTCTGCAATCTTTTCTTTTCCTGTACCGCTCTCGCCCAAAATCAATACAGAAGAATCTGATTTTGATACTTGGATAACATGGTCAAAAACCGTTAAAAGCAGGTGGCTGTTTCCGATAATGCCAGAAAAAGGGCTGGGTTGTTCAATCGACGCTTTGTGGTGCTTTACAGTATAATTCTGTACTTCAGTTGCTAATGGGCTGTTTGGAGCCTGTAACATACCCTCCATAAAAGTAATTAATAATGGCTGTAATCTGTTGCACAATATTAAATGATCTGCTTGATATGCGTCAGGCCGTCTGCTGTAAAAATTAAAATAACACCATTTATCGTTGCCTAAGGGAATAGGAAATGATAGATGGGATTTAAGATCATATCGCTCAGCATATATTTTTTTAAGTGATGGTTTTTCTAATAATGCTTCAAGTTCCTTTTCATCATACCAAGTAGCCATTTGATTATTTGGATCGTTTGATTTTAATGCGGCCAGTTCATGTCGCTTGCGATTGGTAACCACCATTAATTCAGCACAACCCATAGACTGATATTCATCAAAACCTATCCTTGAGAAGCAGAGTTCATAAAAACTAACCTCATCTTCCTGCTTTGTTCCAAAAGATAAAAATTCGAAAGGTATGTAAGGCTGTAGCGCTTTGGATATCTCTAGGATCTTAGATTCCCAGGTGATGGATGAAGACAATATCTCAGCCGCTTTTTTTTGCAGTACCGCGTTTTGTCTCGTTCCGGTTTCTAAATGGTTTTCGTGACGATAAACTGCGATGTCGAGCGCAATTAGCACATCCTTTTCCCGGAAAGGCTTAATAACAAACCCGTAGGGGTTGGTCACCTTTGCGGCTTCTAATATTTTTTGATTGGAATTTGCCGATATGTAAATAAAAGGAATATTCATCTCGGTTAACTGGTGCGCCAAATCAATTCCGGTAAGCTTGCCCTTTAAATAAATATCCAATAGTACAAACTCAGGACGGAACTCTGCAACCATTTCAAGAGCCTCTTTAACGCTATCCGCAATCCCGCAAACTTCGTATGCAGCAGTTTTTAAAATGTTGGCCAAAACATCGGCAATAATAAATTCGTTCTCAACGATGAGAATCTTTTTTTTCTTCATAACTCCTTATTGGGTTTGAGTTTATTGCTCAAAAATCTAATCAATTGTTTACTTAGTTTTGGCACGATTCCAATTTAGTGGGTCAGGATGTTGGAAATTTCGGTAGTCAAGAAAAACAAGGTCGCAAAATGTAAAGTTGATTCTGGTTCTAAGTTTCATTATAACGATTGGTAGGGGCTAGCGCTAAAAATTTTAACTGGTAAGCTTGTCTTAACTTCGGAACTCATAAATCCAGCCACAAATCAAAAAATGCCATTTTAGATTAATATAGGTTAAATATAAGCTTAGCAACAGGTTTTTAAATTATCCAGTGCGATTTTTAGTAAAGGAAAATCTGTATTCACGATATGTCGTTGCCTCAACAACTATATATCGTTGGGTAAATGTTGTCAGTTTATTTTATTATATACCGTAAAATTATGACGAGATAAAGTAGTTTAGTTATGCTTATTTATTGTACTGTTTTGATAATTAAGTATTTATGTTTTTGGTTGTTATTTGGATTACAAGGTTTAACTCCTCTAGCTAAACAATTGAGGCATTCAAATCACAAAAATTTAAAGTTATGAAAACAAATGAAAAAAAAATGATGGTTGCGACTCCATACATTAAAGAAGCATTCTTAAATTATCCACAGGGGGCAACTAAGTGGCTTATGGCCTGTTTTATGGTAATGGTGTTTTGTTTTTCTGGCTGTTCAAAAGAGCCGATGGTTAAGCAAACAAAGACATTTGTCCTGGTACATGGGGCATGGCAATCAGCATATGTTTGGTCAACGGTAAAAACACAACTGGAAAAAAAGGGAAACAAAGTAATTGTTGTTGAGCTACCTGCTCACGGTGCTGACAACACGCCTGCGGTTTCTGTATCAATGAATATTTACCGTGACAAAGTTGTTGCCGCTATAGAAAATCTAACAGGAAAAGTTATTCTGGTTGGGCACAGTATGGGTGGCATAGTTGTTTCTGCAGTTGCAGAAAAAATCCCCGAGCGTATTGAAAAACTTGTTTTTATCGGAGCTTTCGTTCCTCAGGATGGTGAGTCGCTTATTGATTTGGCTTTTCAGGATAAAACTTCGCTATTGAGACCAAACCTTATTCCATCTGCAGATCAGCTTACTCTTGATGTTAATAAAGATAAGCTTACAGATATTTTCTGTCAGGATGCCTCTGAATTAATAAAAAAGCTCGTAATTGCTAACTATAGGTCAGAACCTGCCATACCATTTGCTGATAAAATAAAGCTTACTTCAGCTGCTTTCGGATCGGTTAAGAAGTATTATATTTTTACGGCAAAAGACCAAGCTATAGGGCAAGATCTTCAGAAGCAGATGGCAAAGGCTGCGGGCATAACAAATACTTATATTGTAGATACTGGTCATTCTCCATTTCTTTCTGTGCCAGAAAAAGTATCCGAAATATTTCTGGAGATTTCCAAATAATAGATTTGAATAAAAATGGGACCTAAGATTGGCCCATTTTTATTCTTACATGTTAACAATTTCTTTTGTTGCTTACCATATTCAGAAGGAAAATTATTTAGGATAATGAGCCACATTCTATGTAAATTGGCTTCAATTAAAAAGAAGTTCCCTTGCAAAAAATATTAATCAGGTTTAATGTGCAAATTCACTTTGTATTGTTCCTAACAATACTCAATATTTGCAGCTTTGTTGTGCATGGGCAATTTACTGTACCGATAGACCAAAAAGAATCGGCTTTAACACAGAAAGCACTTCAAGGCCGGTTGCCTGATTCTGTTAGAGTAGAGCTTGTTTGGAATTTAGGTAAGTACCAAATGCTTAACAAACCGGGAAAGTATAAGATTAATCTTGATAGTGCGATGCTATACTTTAAATATTCCTTAAAATTAGTTGATTCACTCAAGATGAAGGCTAATTTCAGATACGAATGCATGTGCCGAATCGGTGAGGTCTATTTTCTAAGGAAAGAAATAAGATCGGGAAAATCAATCTATATGCGGGTTATTCGTGAATATCAGCGCCTAGGCGATAAGAAGCGTGAGGCTCGTACATGGTTTAGATTAGGTATAAAGTTAAAAAATGGCGAACCATTAGATCCGGAAATTCCCTATTATCTGCAAAAAACCATTACAATGTATAATGAATTAAAGCAGTGGAAGGAAGTTGGGGATGTGATGATGGAAAAGGGAATTTATAATAAAGAAAATATTGGCAATATAGCAGGCAATCTAGACAGTGCAGAATACCAACTCTCGCAGGCACTTAAATTATATAGAAGAGCTGGTTATAAGGATCATAATCTTTCTTTAACTTTTTATAATCTTTCAGTTATCTATAGAAACAAAGGTAAACTCGATCAAAGTCTTGCCAATAGCATTGCAAGTATTAGAAGCGCAAATTCAATTGGAGATACAACAACTTTAGGCATAGTGCCATATTATGGTCAGCTTGGTCTCATTTACACAGATCTCGGTCTATATAAAAAATCAGCTGAAAATTATCGAAAAGCTATCGCTTTATCCTTAAGAAATAGGGATGTTGGGATTGCTATGGACATCACTTATAATTATCTGAATGAGCTTGTTCGTTCATTAATTTCAGCAGGTAAAACCAAAGAAGCGGTTGTGATGTCGAATAGCATAATGAAAGTATACCCACCTGCTGATCCCCTCCAATATGGTATTGCGGCAGAAATTAGAGGTCGATGTTACGAAGCTTTAATGCAATATCGGGAAGCAGAACGTTCATTTCTGTCCATGATTCATTTTTATCGAAAAAGTGGTTCATTAGAAACATTGGGATATAAGGTGCTGAGTTCATTTTATTTAAAGCAAAAAAAATATGCTTTAGCAAGGCAGGCGCTAAAAGATCAATACAATTATCTTCCCATCAACACAATGGCTTTTTCGACATTAATTGACGATGAATTATCTTACTTCAAAATAGATTCTGCGGAAGGTAAATTAAACTCTGCAATTAATCATTATAAAAGATACAAAACATTAAGCGATTCAGCCTTTAACATTACCAAAAGCAATCAGCTGGCAAGGCTGAGCACGCAATATGAAATTGAAAAAAAAGAAAATGACATTATTATATTAAAAAAAGATGCGCAATTGGAGCGTGAAAAAACTGCAAAGGCCTATTTTACCCGCAACTTAACGCTCGTTGCCATCGCGGCATTGATTTTCTTTTTCATCTTACTTTATAAGTCATATTTGGCAAACCGGAGAAAAGCGGCCGCACTCAGTATGTTAGTAAAAGAGAAAGATCAGTTTCTGGAGCAAAAAGAGTGGTTAATGAAAGAAGTTCATCATAGAGTAAAGAACAATCTTCAGATTGTAATGGGGCTGCTCCAGAGCCAATCGGCCTATATAAAAAATAAGGAAGCGCTTCGTGCCATTCGTAATAGCGAGAACAGGATGCATTCTGTAGCGCTAATCCATCAGAAACTTTATCAATCTGATAGTCCGGGATTTATCAATATGCCTGAATATATTGATGAACTGATTAATTATTTGAGGGATAGCTTTGATTTAGGTAATCGTATACATTTTAAAAAAGATATAAAATTCGATAATTTAAATGTAAATCAAGCTCTTCCGCTAGGGCTTATTATAAATGAGGCAATTACCAATGCCATTAAATATGCATTTGCAGGTAAAGTCTTTGGTTCTGTGGTGGTTTCCTTTTTGCCCATAGAATACGGGCTTTATTGTTTGATTGTTAAAGACGATGGTCCTGGTCTTCCATCGGGTTTAGATCCCTTAAATATCAAATCTATGGGGATGAATTTAATGAAAGGGTTAAGTAAACAGATAGGGGGTAAACTCAGTATCGAAGATGCTCAAGGAACATCAGTTTGCGTTAAATTTAAGATAGAGCATTTAACAGATAACAGCTCAAATGGTTAGCCGTATGAAGATAAAAAACGGCTCTTTCATTACGAGGTTTTATTAAATTCCTTTTGAATATCGTTGAACGAGTACATAGGCAATGAAATATCGTTGTCTTTTTTAAATAAATTCTTTAAAAGACCATTAAAACATCGTTTTATAGTTCGGCATGGGTTTGGACTTGTGCGGGCTTTCAAACGATATAAATTTAAATAATATGGAATTACAATTAAAAAATAAAAAGGCCTTAGTTACCGGCTCAACTGCCGGAATAGGTTTTGCTATTGCGCTTAACTTAGCGAAAGAGGGTGCCGAAGTTATTATTAATGGACGTACAACAGACCGTGTAGAAAGGGCGGTTGCACAAATCAAAATCGAAAGTGGAAATGATCAAGTAAGTGGAGTAGTGGCTGATTTTGCCCAGCTTGAATCTATTAAAAATCTCATTACCCAGCTTCCTCAGGTTGATATTTTGGTTAATAATATTTCAATATTTGAGCCTAAGGCTTTTGCAGATATTACCGACGAAGATTGGTTGCATTTTTATGAGATAAATGTAATGAGTGGAATCCGTTTATCCCGTGCATACTTTAGCCAAATGTTAAAAAATGGTTGGGGACGAATATTATTCATATCAAGTGAATCGGCCGTTCAAATTCCCGAGGAAATGATACATTATGGAATGACTAAAACTGCCCAGCTGGCTGTTGCTCGCGGATTGGCAGAGATGACAAAAGGCACTGCTGTTACAGTAAATTGTGTACTGCCTGGGCCTACATTTTCAGAGGGTGTTGAAGGGTTTATTGAAAATTTGGCCAAAGATCAAAATAAGACTAATGTGGAGGTGGAAGCAGATTTTTTCAAAAATGTTCGCCCAACCTCAATTATTCAACGGTTTTTAAGTACAACTGAAGTGGCAAATATGGTAACTTACTTGGCCAGTCCGCTTGCGTCTGCTACGAATGGTGCCGCAATAAGAGCCGATGGTGGAGTGTTAAAGGGTGTACTTTAGCATTCATTCAAAATACTGTAGTGGTCCGAAAAGACGCGTTAAAATTTTTAAAACTAATACCCAACTCCTAGTTTTACGCATATTGATTATTGCCTGAAATTTGAATAAATTGGTTAGATAAAATATGAAAATTATTTATTTCTTCTTGATTGCTTTCATTTTGCAAAAGGGTATTGCTTTGGCACAGGTACTTCCAGGAGATCAAGCTGATGCAACCAAAGTAAAGGCGATGATTCAAAGTACTTCCAACGATAGTATTAAGTGTAACCTGATACAGCAATTGGGTAAAATTCAATTATTAAAACCGGGGAATAAAAAGATAAACCTAGATAGTGGTCTTCGCTATTTTTTGTATTCCATTAAGTTTGCCGACTCCGTTAAGCTTCGTGTTAATAATAGGTACGAAGGTATGTTGCGGGTTGGAGAAACTTATTTTAGACTAAACAATTTGCCTAGTGGTAAACAATACTTTATGTCGGTTATTCAGGCTTATCAAAGAGATAGCGACAAGAAAAGAGAAGCACGGACTTGGTTACGCTTTGCAAATATGATGAAAGACTCATATAAAGATAGGCCTGAAGTCATTGCTAATTTAAAAAAGGCATCTGGTTTGTATCACGAAATAGGAGATAATATTAAGGAGGCCGAATGTTTCTCATCCTTAGGTGCAGAATATTATAGCCGAGTTAAATTAGATAGTGCCGAACATTATTCCCTTATGGCACTGAAATCCTACCAGTTCTCCCATTCTAATGATCTTGGTTTTACCTACTATCACCTTTCTGCAATTTACAGGAATAAAGGAAGTTTAAATAAGGCATTGAAATATGCTCTATTAGCAATTGATAATGCCAACGAAAGGGGCGATACCTTGAAATATCAGAATATGGCACAGCGGTATGGACAGCTCGCTTATGTGTATTCAGATATGAATGACCATGCGAATGCTTTGGAAAATTTCAAGCGTGCGATTAAAATTGGAACAACAAATAATCAAGGAAATACAACATCAGAAGTTACATATTTGCACATTAGTGAGTTAGCAAGAGAATGTGTGTTTTTAAATATACCGAAGACCGCCTTAACTGAAGCGGTAAAAATCTTTAACAAATATCCACCCTTAGATAGTCTACAAATTGGACGCCAAGCCGAAGTATACGGCCTGTACTACAATGCGATTGGCCGGTACAGCCAGGCAGAAACTTGGTACTTAAAAATGGTTGCTTACTATCGTTGTAGACTTATGGACGAATCTTGGGGCAATAAAGTACTGGCCGGTTTTTACATGGCGCAAAAAAAATATGCAAAGGCACGCATATTTTTGGATAGAGAATTTAAAAATATTCATTCAGATAGCCAAGCCTTTTTGAATAGTGCTGAAGATGAGTTTTTTTATTATAAAATAGATTCTGCAAATCAAAATTTTAAGTCTGCTTTGGATCATTTCCGAATATTTAAGCGAAAGAGTGATTCTCTCTTCAATGTCGCCTCTGCCAGACAGATTGCTGAGATACAGGTGCGCTATAAAACCTTACAAAAAGAAGCCGCAATTGGGGCGTTGCAAAAAGACCGTGTTTTATTGCTCGATAAAGTATCACAAGCCAATTACATCAAAAACCTGATTATTGGAATGATTATATTATTGCTTTTGTTTCTCGGCGTACTCATCAATAGTTTTCGAGAAAAACAAAAAGCCAATAAAATTATACAACAAAGAAATGACGAATTGAATTCACTTTTAGACGATAAAGACAATTTGCTCGACGAGAAACAATGGCTGTTAAAAGAAATTCACCATCGAGTAAAAAATAATTTGCAGATCGTTATTGGCTTATTGCAACGTCAATCAGATTATATTGATAATAAAGCTGCGAAGGATGCCATTCTAAATAGTGAAAATAGAATGCGATCCATTGCACTGATCCATCAAAAACTCTATCAGTCAGAAGGATCTGATCTGATTAATATGGCTGAATATCTGGAAGAATTTATTAGTCATTTAAAAGATAGCTGTGATCCAGGTAACCGTTTGCAGTTTGAAAAGGACTTTGATGAAATTCACTTATCAGTATCGCAGGCAATCCCGCTGAGCTTGATTATGAATGAAGCCATTACAAATTCGATTAAATATGCATATCCCGATGGTGCTTCGAATTTGATTGGCATATCCCTACTTCAGATCGATAAAATTAATAACAAATTAACAATTAAAGATAATGGTATCGGCCTACCAAAGGATTTTGACTTGAAAACAAGTAATTCCATGGGGATGAATTTAATGCGTGGATTAAGCAAACAATTGGGAGGTACTTTTACAATCCAGGACTGTGATGGACTCGCAATAGAGGTAATTTTCGAAACAGACAGATTAGCATCAGATGATATTCATATCTAGTTTTACTCCAAATATGTCAATTTTTCCTTGGCTTTAAATTTTTTGAAACCGCTGATGGAAAGCTTATGGTATTAAGATAAAATTGAACTCTAAAAATGCGTTAATTATATCGATAATATAATTTCTCTCAAAAGAGCAGGAACGATTGAGAGAATTTTTTGAAAATTGAAATAAGTAAAATCTGGTTAGCAAGATTTGCTAATAATTCTTTTAGGTATAAAAAAGATAAACAATCATAAGTGAATTGTTTTCTTAAGTACCTTAAGCGGGTAACTTTCGAAGTTTTTCTTATATAATTTTCATGAATTAGCAAAAGTTGCTAATTATTCAAAAAGCAGGAACTGCGATTCAACTTTTAATTAATCTCCTTCTCTAAGCATGGTGCCCGATTTGTGCTTTCTCTTATCTAATGAATTGCGATTATTATTTGAGATCTGCTCGAAAAGGTAAGTGGATCAGAATATCTACTCTAGGTTAAATATCACAAGATTTATCAACTACTTTATTACTTGATTTCGTTAAAGGATTGACGATATAAGGTGAATTTTTGAATGTTTATTTTGTTAATAAACTTAAAATAAGGTGTTTAGCTATTTGGATTTAAGGTTGCCATAATATAAATCATGATTGAAAATATTGGCTTTGAGATTTGCGATTTCCTTAAGGCCAATGAAAGTCCTCACCATCCGTATTGAGGAGATTGATTGAACCGATAGAACAAAACAGATTTCCATCGCTAGGATAGTTAACCTGCTTTTATTCTACAGTTAAAGAGAATTTTATACAACCTAAATATTAAATAAACAGTGCTTAAAAAAATTGAAATGAAAAAATTATTGCTATGTGCCCTAGTGGGCATCACATCTTTTGCCTCTTATGCACAAAAACCGAGTCCAATGTTGTTGAATCCAACAAACCACACGTTGATCTTAATCGATTATGAAGGGCAAATGGCCTTTCCAACCAAGAGCATCCCTATAGATCAGTTGAGGAACAACACAGCCATTGTGGCAGGGGCATCTAAAATATTTAAGGTGCCGACTATTATAACAACTGTAGCCGAGAAATCCTTTAGTGGGCCTGTATTTCCAGAACTGGAGGAATTTTATCCGCAAAAAGTATCTGGTTATATAGATCGATCAACAATGAACAGTTGGGAAGATGAGACGTTTTATAAAGCCGTTTTGACAAAAGGTAGAAAAACTTTGGTAATTGGCGGACTGTGGACCAGTGTATGTATTGTTGGGCCGGTACTTTCAGCCATTAGTGAAGGCTATACCGTTTATGTAATAACCGATGCCTGTGGAGATTTAACCAAAGAGGCGCACGAAATGGCCATAATGAGAATGGTACAGGCTGGGGCGCATCCTATTACCTCTATGCAATATCTGTTAGAATTGCAAAGGGATTGGGCTCGTCATGAAACATATTTACCGGTTAATAACCTTGTGGTTAAATATGGAGGGGCTTATGGAATAGGGGTCCAATACAGCAGAGAAATGATCAAACATTAGTTAGGTTGGAAGAATAATTGAAATCTAATAGGCTCATTCGTATAAACTAAAAGGCTTTCTTTAGGGCTATACGTATTTTATCAATTTATAAGACAAAAAAAGCCTTGAAATTTGCATTTCAAGGCTTTTTTTTCGAGTGTGGAGTCCTAAAAAAGGTTGACCAAATCTTAACAATATGGTCAATAATAATTTAAAGAAACTGCAACGTCCACCCCGGAGTTACAGTGAGAGTTTCAAGCGGTTAGTGGTAGAGGAATATGAGAACGGTCATTTGAATAAAGACCAGCTGCAACGTAAATACGATATCCGCGGGAATCAGTGCATTCAGAATTGGTTGCGAAAATATAGTAAATTAGCCTTTCCAGTATATAAAAGCATTGGCAGGTCTATGAAAGACCATGATCAACAGCGACTCAAGGAGCTTGAGTCTGAGTTAAAGCAAGAGAACAAGGCATTGGAGAAGCGGTTGAGGGAAGCCGAACACCAGCTTTCCATGTACAAGAAATTTGTTGAGATCGCCGAGCGGGAACTGAACATCGAGATCCGAAAAAAGTCTGGCGCCAAGCAGTTCAAGAAATAGCACATCTATCCAGTAAGAATACTATTACTAAGTTGTGCAAGCTGTTTGGCTACACGAAACAGGCTTTCTATAAGGCAAGGTGCAGTAGCTCAAAAAAGATGGTTGCCGAGCAGGCGATCAAAGAGATGGTCCTGGACATTCGGCATAAGCTACCGCGGACCGGAGTCCGTAAACTGCATGTGATGCTACGGGAAAGCATGTCCCTCAAGAACATTACGGTTGGACGCGACAAACTTTTTGGGATATTAAGATCACAGCATCTGCTGGTCCAGCGTAAACGCAAGTATACCAGAACAACCGATTCAAAGCACTGGATGAGGAAATACCCCAACCTAACAAAGGACCTGGAACTTACCAGGCCTGAGCAGCTATGGGTTTCAGATATAACCTATCTACAAACAGCTGTGGGAAATGAATATCTGCATCTGGTTACCGACGCAGGCTCTAAGTTAATCATGTGCTGGCAGGTTGCCAATTCCATTATCATCGGAAAACCAGACTTTGATCCACAGATTGGAAAGTTTAGGTTAAAGGACGGCAAATTGATTCTAGAACAAGTAATCGAGTTAAAAAACGCAGCAGGTGAGAAACTTAATGGCCTTCCAAATCCTGCCGGAATGGGTGCTTCTTGTGAGACTGCCTACGATCTTAACGGTCAGGTAATTGCCCCAAGTGCAGATGGAATTGATTCTGAAGGTCTTGTACGTGCTTCGGATGGTTCTTTTTGGGTGAGCGATGAATATGGCCCACACCTTGCGCATTTCGATGCCAATGGAAAAACAATTGAGCGCATAAATCCCTTTGGTACTGGTACGGGCAACCGAAAAATCCCATCGGTATTTGCCAATAGAAGAGCAAACCGCGGAATGGAGGGTCTTGCAATAACACCAGATGGGAAGACATTGGTTGGAATGATGCAGTCGCCGATGTACAATCCGTCCAAAGCAGCTGTTGCGAATTCTGTTGTACTGCGGATTCTTACCTTTGATATTGCGACTGGGGCTACCAAACAATACGCCTATTTAATGGATAATGTTTCTCTTACCGGCGTTAGTGATATTGTAGCGGTGAGCAGTACGGTTTTTCTAACGATAGAGCGTGATGGCCTTTATGGCGGAAATACATCAAACCCCGCAACCTTTAAGAAGGTATTCAAAATAGATTTGAGTACCGCTACTGATATTTCTGATCCATTGAACGGTGCAACAGGGAAACTTTATGGTGGCAAAACAGTAGAAGAGCTTAACGACATGGCAGGGCTTACTGCTGCGGGCATTGTGCCGGTTACAAAAACAGTAGTTCTGGATCTTTTAAAAGATCTACCTTCTGTTTATCCGCATGATAAAGCTGAGGGGCTTGCGCTGTTGCCCGGCAACATTCTAGTGATTTCTAATGATGACGATTTTGGAGTTGTGGATAATGGGGCCAGTGGTTTTGCGCAGAAGATACTGCCACTAACCAAGTTGGTTGATAGAAACCGTCTTTATTTTGTGAAGATTAAGTTGTAGAGTGCAAAGTAAGAGAATTAATACCCGCTTAATTTTAAGCTTACATCTCTTATTTACTTTTATTTCAGTATCATAAATTTATTTAGTTGTAAAAAACCATGACGGATGTTGTGGTTTTTTTTTGGAGCTAGTTTACCTTTTATGCATTTGAGGTGAAAAAGATTTATTGAAGAGATTGCTTTGTCGTTCCTCCTCGCAATGACGAATAGGGGGCTGTTGTGTATTTGAGGTGAAAAAGAATTGTTAAGGAGATTGCTTTGTCCTTCCTCCTCGCAATGACGAATAGGGGGCTGTTGTGCATTTGAGGTGAAAAAGACTTGTTAAGGAGATTGCTTTGTCGTTCCTCCTTGCAATGACGAATAGGGGCTGTTGTGTATTTGAGGTGAAAAAGACTTGTTAAATGCGATTGCTTCGTCATTCTTCCTCGCAATGACGAATAGGGGCTGTTGTACATTTGAGGTGAAAAAGACTCGTTAAAAGCGATTGCTTCGACGTTCCTCCTCGCAATGACGAATAGGGGCTGTTGTGCATTTAAGGTGGAAAAAGAATTGTTAAGGAGATTGCTTTGTTGCTCCTCCTTGCAATGACGAATAGGGGCTGTTGTGCATTTAAGGTGGAAAAAGATTTATTGAAGAGATTGCTTCGTCATTCTTCCTCGCAATGACGAATAGGGGCTGTTGTGTATTTAAGGTGGAAAAAGAATTGTTAAGGAGATTGCTTGGTCGTTCCTCCTCGCAATGACGAATAGGGGCTGTTGTGTATTTGAGATGAAAAAGATTTATTGAAGATTGCTTTATCGTTCCTCCTCGCAAGGGCGACAATAGGGGGCTGTTGTGCATTTAAGGTGGAAAAAGACTTGTTAAAGAGATTGCTTCGTCGTTCCTCCTCGCAATGACGACAATAGGAGCGGTTGTGCAGTTGAGGTGAAAAAGACTTGTTAAAGAGATTGCTTCGTCGTTCCTCCTCGCAATGACGACAATATGAGCTGTTGTGCATTTGAGGTGAAAAAGATTTATTGAAGAGATTGCTTCATCGTTCCTCCTTGCAATGACGACAATAGGAGCATTTTATTTTAGGTTCTAACCTGAAATTAGGATACCTATGATTTCAAGGAAGATCAACTTCTTTCGGTTGTTTTGCTGAGAAAGCATGAATCTTTCTATTCGTGGAGCACCAAGATGGCCTTTACCGATCGGTTCATAACTTGGTTTACCGTGCTGCTTGTAAAAAGCCTGTAAATAATGTTGTGGTGGTGTTTTACAAGGCAAAGGATATCTGTATGGTTATTTTTTATAAAATCCATGATTCCGTTTGGTGCACTGTTGTCTCTGATATAATTAAACTCGATCTCCGTATGCGGTAAGAGTTCGCGGATTCTTTTCTCACCGGTCTGGATATGCAGATCATCCGATTTTTCGGCTACGTAAAGCACTTGCATCTTTTTCGTTGCCGAAGCCTTGAGCATTTCGTTCAGTGCGTTTACATCCTTTGCAGAGAGTTTGGTTTGATAATCCGTGGCAAGGGTAACGATTGGAGCGCTTGGGAAATTGCTTTCCATCGGAACAATCAGCGTAGGAATCCTCATTCTGGTAACCACCATACTGGCATTGCTACCAACAATTCCGCTAATTCCTGTTGAGCCAGTAATGCCCATAACCAGCAATTCTATAGGTTTTTCTTTAATGTATTTACTGATTACTGTTTTTAGAAAGCCAACTTCGCATAGGCTCTCGATTTTAATGTCTAAGAAACCCTCTTTTTTGGCTATTTTCTCTGTCCATTCTTTTAACGCTTCTCTCTTGTTTTTGTAATACGATTCAATAAAAATTGCATTATAGGTGCTGTTGTTTATGCCCTCTGTCGGATGGATTGCATGAATGGCTACAACTTCCATCTTCAGTATTTTGGCCATTGAGAGGGCATAAGCCATTGCATTGGATGCACTGCTGGAAAAATCTGTGGCAACGAGGATCTGTTTCATTTCGTGATCATTAATTAAATCTAACTAAAACTATTTTAAACGAAGAGATGGAAAAGCATAAATAAAGCCATAGCCAAAATAATGGATACAGGAAGAGTGAGCACCCAGGCCAATCCGATATTTTTTAAAGTATTGTTGTTGAGGTTTCCTCTTCCGCCCGATGCCACCATAGCCCCTGCAATTCCACTTGATAGCACATGGGTGGTACTTACAGGAAGTCCGAAGGCTGTGCTCAATCCGATGGTGGATGCGGCAACGATTTCGGATGTAGCCCCTTGTGCATAATTTAAATGCTCATTCCCGATTTTCTCACCAATGGTAACCACTATTCGTTTCCATCCAATCATTGTGCCTAAGCCCAGTGAGATTGAGATAATCAGAATAACCCAAAGGGGAGCAAACTCAAAGAGCTTGGTTAGTTCCTGTCTACTTTGAGAAAGGAGCAGGGTATCATTTTTACTTAAAACCAGCGATTGATTTTTTTCTACAACGGCTAAGGAAGCTGTTACCTCTTCAATCTGTTTGCGGAATTTGTAAGTTCCGTGTTTATCCGTTTCGTTTTTTAAAACCAAGTGAATTTTGGCCTGTTGTATTTTGCCGATCAATTCCGTGAGATTACTTTTTTTATCCTGATTAGAAGTGGCTAAATGATTGATTAACTGCTCTGTTTGATTAAGCTGAAAAAGTATTTTGCTATTGGGTATGTTGTGGTTTACGGCAAACTTAGCGGGTAAAAATGCAATTAGGATCAGCATTAGTAAACCAACACCTTTTTGCCCATCATTACTGCCGTGGAAAAAACTAACCAATGTGCAGGTTGTAATGAGCAAACCCCTTATAATTATAGGAGGTCTGTCGTTTTCGCCGTGTGGAATATGGAAAAGAGCATGGTATTTTATCACATGCTTTAAAAAGTACATAAGGAGCACGGCCAAGCCAAAGCCTATTATCGGAGAGAGTATTAATGAAAGTCCAATTTCTTCGGCTTTTCCCCAGTTTACGCCTTTTCCACCATAATACCAAGTAAAGGCCAGTCCGGCACCAATCATTGCCCCGATCATGGTATGTGAACTGGAACAGGGAATGCCGAGATACCAAGTGCCCAAATTCCAGGCGATTGAAGCGAGCAATACTGCCAGTACCATACAGGCACCCACGCCAATTGGAAGATTCATCAATGCATCTAAGGGAACAAGTTTTAATATGCCCATTGCAACGGCAATTCCGCCGGTAAATACACCCATAAAATTCCAAAAACCAGACCAAGGAATGGCGATAACCGGTTTGAGTGCTTTGGTATAAATTACTGTTGCTACTGCATTTGCCGTATCGTGAAAACCGTTTACAAATTCAAAGCCTACTACGGCGAGCAGGCAAACAAGAAATATGATTGCTAAAGGCATACTCAAGTCGGTATTACCAATAAAAGGGAGTGCTATACAAAAGGGGTGCATATTTTTTTTGGATCTCTGTTGCAGAAGTGATTCCCCAAATAACAGTATAACTGCCTGATTAAAAGAGTTTTTTACGTTAAGTTATTGTTATGCTATTGTTTCGTTTAAAAACTGGAGCAGGAAAACATTAACCAGTAAAATGAAATTGGCGATTATTTCAAATGTAAAGTGGAACCATCTTCCGCCAGTAATGTGGGCGGTGGGCGTTGCTCTCCCAAGTATGTAGGTGATTTTGTATGCCTTTATCCCAAAGCAAACGACTGATGTAATGATTTCCACTTAGAAAAGGATCTGTTTCGCCCACTGCAAGTATAATTTCCATTCTTTTTAAATGCGCTAACAGCTCATTGTCGTTTAGATTTGCCAGAAACTGGGCAGGCATATTGAAATAGGTCATGTCGTTACGGAACCCGTTCATAAGGTCTCTAAAATCTCCGGGTGCATCCGTTAAATCATATCTACCGCTTATTCCAACCGCTTTCTTAAATAACCAGGGATATTTCATGGCGAGGTTTATTGCGTGGTAAGCACCCATACTGCAACCTGCAACTTCTATCTCGGCTATATTATTCTTTAAATGAATCAGCGGGATTACTTCATCTAGAATGTATTTTTCGTACTGAAGATGCCTTGCGATTCTGACCGATGGGAAGATTGACTCATTGTAAAAGCTCTCTGCATCTATACTGTCCAAACAGAAAAGCTGGATTTCGCCATCCTCGATCCGTTGATTGAGTGAGGCAACAATTCCCCAGTTCTCGTAATCAAAGAACCGTGCCATTCGTGTTGGGAAGAAAAGAACCGCTCTTCCGCTATGTCCGAAGATTAAAAGCTCCATATCCCTCTGTAGGCTACTGCTGAACCATTTATGGTATTCTCTGTGCATGGTTTAAACTTTGGAGAAAAGTACGGTTCGAATGTTAGCCCGATATTAACTTTCTGTGATGATTAAACCAGTTTTTCTTTAATAATTGATTGCCACAACTGATAACCTGCTCTACTTAAGTGAAGTCCATCATGGTCATAATAAACTGGATTGGGATGGCCGGATTTATCGAGCATTTTTTTAAAAACATCTATGAATTTCCAGTTTCCGTTCTGCTTTATAATCTCACTTTCTATTAGGTTGTTGGTATATTTAAATTGATCAGCCATGTGCCATCGCGATAAACTCGGTTTTAGGGAAATGAAAAAACAGGGTATTTCTCCAAACCTTAAGAAAGCCTTAAGTACTAACTGCTGAAAGAATATAAAGATTTCTTCGGGATTTCTGCCATCTCCCAAATCATTGTCTCCTGCATAAATAATGAGCATTTTGGGTTTGTAATCGGCCATAATCCGTTCAAAAAACCATACACAGGCCGCAAGTGTTGAGCCGCCAAAAGCAAGGTTGGTAACTTTACGGTCGGAAAAATCTTCGTCGAGAGTTTCCCAAAGTCGTAAAGAAGAACTTCCATAAAAAATAATCCCCGGATGGGCTCTCTCCCGATCGTTTCTCTTTTCTAGTAACCTAACTTCTTCTTCATACCAAAACATAGCGCTAAGATAAATAAGATATATTTCTGTTAAATCTGCGGTAAGTTAAGTTTTTGTGACATGATTCATAAGCGTAGATGATCCGTTTAAGTCTCTTTGCTCATAATCCTTAATATTATCGAACGATTTTTGTTAATCAGTTAACATTTTGTTTAACTGCAAAGTCTTTTTTTAACAATATCGTAATCCTATCTGACCAAATTCCTAACTCGGCATTTCCATCTTTGTGCCATACTTAAAGGAGCCTATTAGGTTTACTTTAAACTTGGTTTCCAAACAATCATAACTAATTATTCATGAAACAAAATTACAAATTCAATTATTTGTCTTTGATCGGAAAGTGGCAGTGCCTTGCTGTATTTCTGCTTTTTTTCTCCCTTAATGTTTGCGCACAGGTCAATGTTAAAACCATTAACGGTAAAGTTGTAGACGAAACTGGCCAGCCTGTTCCCGGTGCTACCGTAAGGATAAAAGGAAGCACTGGAGGAACATCCACTGGGCCAAATGGTGCATACAGCATTCAAGCCAAGAGTTCGGATGTATTGGTTTATTCTCTGCTAGGCGGTGTTACAAGAGAAATTACGGTGGGCAACCAAACCAATATTAATGTAACCATAATGCCAGATAACCAAACGTTGAAGGATGTGGTTGTAATTGGCTACGGTACAGCAAATAAAAAAGATTTGACAGGGGCTGTTACATCAATAAAATCTGAAGAGTTTAATCAGGGCGTAATGGTTAATCCTGCACAGCTTTTACAAGGTAAAGTTGCTGGTTTAAATGTTACCAAAAGTGGAGATCCAAATGCTAAACCCTCTACCATTTTGCGTGGCCCCTCTACCTTAAGAGAAGGTGCTGCACAAGAGCCTTTTTATGTAATTGATGGTGTGCCTGGTGCTTCTATTGATTTACTTGCGCCATCAGATATTGAAAATATTGATATTCTTAAAGATGCTTCCTCCACAGCAATTTACGGTTCGAGAGCTGCAAATGGTGTAATCATTGTAACCACGAAACGCTCTAAAAATGGCCAAGCAAGATTGTCGTACAATGGCTATGCCGCTGTTGAAAAGGTATCGAAAAAATACGATATGCTTTCTGCACCAGAATTGAGACAGTACCTTGCAGATAATAAGCAAACCTTAAACGCCATTGACGATGATGGTTCTGATACGAACTGGCAATCTCTTTTAGAAAGAACAGGCTATTCTCAGAACCATAATATTTCTTATGGTGGCTCCGGTCAATCAGCTGATTATGGTGCAAGCGTAAACTATTTGGATAACAAAGGGATTTTAAAAAATACTTCTTTAAAACGTACAATTGTAAGAGGTTATCTTAATCAAAAGTTCTTTAACGATCGATTAAAACTTGGCTTAACCATTACGAACAGCAACTCAAAGAGTACCGATATTTATCAATCGCAGGCTTTGCCCAATATGCTTTTCTACTTGCCAACGGTTAGCCCCTTTAATACAGATGGAACTTATAAGGAGAACTATAACCGTACCGGAAGTGGAACGCGTAATCCCTTATCTATTGTAGATAATAACCACATCGACAACCTGAACAACAAAACGTTGATTAACGGAATGGCACAGGTTAATATTCTAGATGGATTGAAATTTACGGCAAGTGTTTCCTCACAGAGAGATCAGAATAATTACAGTACTTATTTAAACAGCCAGTCTGGTTTGGCCAGAGGCGTAAACGGGCAGGCTCAAAAAATAGATGTTTTAAACAAAAGCCAGGTGCTTGAAGGTTATTTTAATTACGATAAAACCTTTGGCAAACACAGTTTAAAATTGCTTGGAGGTTACTCTTGGCAGGAAGATAGAACCAATGATGGTTTTGGCGTAACCACGCAGAATTTCTCTAATGATAACCTAGGTTACAACAACTTGTTTCTTTCTAATCCAACTTTGCTCTCACAAATTGCCTTTAGCAATGCTCCAATCTCTACTTTAAGACTCATATCCTATTATGGAAGGGTGCAGTATAATTATAATGAGAAATATTTATTCCAAGCCTCATTAAGAGATGATGGTTCTTCTGCTTTTGGTAGAAATAACCGGTGGGGCTTGTTCCCGGCAGTTTCTGCAGGTTGGAGAATAATTGGTGAAGATTTTATGCAGGCTGTTCCGGTTATTAGCGATTTAAAGCTTCGTGCGGGTTATGGTGTATCTGGTAACAGTTTAGGTTTCGATGCTTTCTCTTCTTTGCTAATTTACGGAACGCTTTCTGGAAGCAACAAGTTTTTGAATAATGGAAACATTAGCAATGCAATTGGTCCGGTTAGAAACGAAAATCCAGATTTGAAATGGGAAAGTACGGCAACAACCAACATCGGTTTAGATTTTGGTTTATTTAAAGATAGGATTACCGGTTCGGTCGACTTTTATGTTAAGCGAACTTCTGATCTGATTTACGATCGCTACGAAGTTTCTACTACACAGTTCTTCCTGCCAACAATTACGGCAAACGTTGGTAAAATAAAAAATACAGGTATTGAGTTTTCATTAAATGCGGTGGCCGTTAAAACCAATAATTTTAAATGGACAACTTCACCTAACATCGCACATAACAAAAACGTTGTCGAAACTTTATCAGATGATTTCTATAAGATTGCGGCCATTCAAACTGCACAACTTGGTGGTAAAGGCCAGTCTGGAAATTTTAGTCAGCTGATCCAGCCGGGTTATGCCTTGGGTACTTTTAACCTTTGGAATTATGCAGGTAAAAACGCTGCGGGTGTAAGTACTTACATCAACGCTGCTGGGCAAACCATTGCAACGCAACCGTTAACGACAGATGCAAAAATTGCGGGCGATGCGCAGCCAAAATTAATTTATGGTTGGGCGAACAGTTTCAGCTACAAAAACTGGGATTTGAATTTCCTTGTTCGCGGAGTGCTGGGGAACAAAATTTTAAATGCAACCAAGGCATCTCTAAATAACCCTGCCGATGCGAAGTTGCAGAACATTCCCCGCTTTACCTTGGGCGAGTCATTCAACGATATTAATGCTTACCTAATTTCAGATCGTTTTCTGGAGAGTGGTTCTTATCTCCGTTTGGATAATGCAACATTCGGTTATACAATTAAGCCCAAAACGCCTTCAATTAAAGCCGTAAGATTATATGTAACGGCCAATAACCTATTTGTAATTACAAATTACAGTGGTATCGATCCCGAAATCAACATTGGTGGTTTAACTCCTGGTATCGACAATAATAATTATTATCCAAAAACAAGAACGTTCAGCTTTGGTGTAAGTGCATCATTCTAAAAAAATACGAAAATGAAAAAGTTTATAATCTTATTTAATATTCTGGCTTGCCTCATGGTTTTCGAATCTTGCAGTAAGCTTGATGTCGATGTAGAATCACAATACGTTAAGGATAATTTTCCATACACCAACTCAGATTACGCGGCTCTTTTTGGTACCATGTATTCTAATCTTTCTTCTCAATATGGCGTTCCCTATTGGAGAATGCAGGAGCTTTCTGGTGATGCGGCAATTATACCGGCACGCGATGGAAACTTTGATGATGGCGGTCAGTATCGCCAGCTCCATTACCACACCTGGACAATCGATCATCCAAATGTTAGAGATATCTGGCAGTGGGGTTTTGGGGGCATAAACAACTGTAACCGCCTAATAAACCTAACCAATGAATCGTCGGTTTCTGATGCTTCAAAGGCTAGTAGTTTGGCAGAAGTAAAAGCAATGAGGGCGCTTTACTATTATTTTATGATGGATTTATACGGTAATGTTCCCATAATCGATACTTTTCCTGTAAGCACACTTCCAGGGAATCAAACCCGTGAAAAGGTTTTCGGATTTATTGAAAAAGAGCTTTTGAGCGTTGTTGCACAATTGCCGGTAAAGGATAACAACAACCGCATTTTAGTGTATGGCAGGCCAACGCAGGCGATGGCTTATGCCTTATTGGAGAAAATGTATCTTAATGCTGAAGTTTATACAGGAAAAGCGAGATATACGGATGCAGTAGTAATGGCTGATAATATTTTGAAAAATAGCAACTACGCATTAGATGTAAAGTATAGCGATATTTTCGACGTAAATAACGGGCCACAAATTAATGAAACCATATTTGCCATTCCTTACGATCAGCAGATTCCGGGTAATCAGATGACCAGATTTGGATTTTATCCTGCACTGGCACCTGCTTACGGTATAAATGTTGGGTTTAGTATTGCAATGAGCACTACGCCTGATTATTACAATCGCTTTAATTTAACAAACGATATTCGCAACAGCTTCTGGTTAATTGGTAAACAATATGCACCAGATGCTAACCGCAAACCTGATTTAACCAAGCCTGTTTTTGTAGCGGGTACAACAAATCAAATTGAAATTACGCCTGATTTAATTTTGAAACCGGGTAAGCCAATGGATTTGGGCAATACAGTTGCCGACCAAGCAAAAGGTGTACGCTCGGTTAAATACTGGCCAGACGTTAACGCAATACAAGCAACTAGGTTAAATGGAAACGATATGCCTGTTCTGCGTTTAGCAGATGTTATGTTGATGAAAGCAGAAGCAATTTTACGAGGTGCGGCCGCAACAACCGTTAACGGCGAGTTGCAAACCCCTTTAATCCTTGTAAATAAAATAAGAAATCGTGCCGGTGCTGCAGTTGCATCCACGGTAACATTAAACACTTTGTTGGATGAGCGAGCACGCGAATTTAGCTGGGAAGCTTGGAGAAGAAACGATCTAATTCGTTTCGGACAATTCGAAACCGAATACCCGTTACCAAATGATGTATTGTTTATGAATAAGGATTTAACCAGAAGGATTTATCCAATTCCTGCAAATGAATTAAAGTTGAATACAAATTTAAAACAGAATCCGGGTTACTAATTTTTCCATTCAAAAACTAAAAACATGAGACTGATAACCTGCGTTGGTTTATTGTTGGTTCTGCCAGCGATAGCCTTAATTTCTAAAAGGGAAGATTTGCCGATAAATGAGATTCAGGTTATCGGTTCCCATAATAGTTACAAACAAGCCATTGATCCGGCTTTATTTAAATTAATCAGCGCTTCAGATTCTGCTACCGCTAAGAGCTTAGATTACGAACACCTTGGTATGGCCGAGCAATTGAACATGGGGCTTCGAAATTTGGAGATTGATGTTTATGCGGATGAAAAAGGTGGTAAATATGCTCATCCAAAGGGATTAGAATTGGTTAAGGGCCAGCCAGAATTTGATGGCAAAGGTGAAATGGATAAGCCTGGATTTAAAGTTTTGCATGTGCCAGATTTTGATTTCAGATCTTCTGCACTTTCACTTAAATCTGCTTTGCAACAGCTTAAAAAATGGTCGGAAAATAATCCTCAACATACGCCGGTTTTCATTACCCTTGAGGCAAAAGATGACTCCATAAAACGTAAGGGATTTACTCAGCCAGAAGTATTTACAGCAAATACTTTTGATGAGCTGGATGCTACAGTTCTTGAAAATTTAGGCAAAGAGCATATTATAACACCCGATGAGGTAAGGGGCAAATATAAAACTTTGGAAGAAGCTGTTCTTACCGGTAACTGGCCAAAGTTAAGCAAGGCCAAGGGTAAATTTATTTTCGTGCTGGATGCAATCGGAAAAAAGCGATCTCTCTATATAAATGGCCATGCCTCGTTAGCTCAACGTGTTCTTTTTGCAAATGCAGATGCCGGAACGCCCGAAGCTGCTTTTATGATCAGAAATAATCCAACGGACGTGCAAATTCCAGTACTCGTTAAAAAAGGTTATCTGGTAAGAACCAGAGCCGACAGCGATACGAAACAGGCCCGTAAAAATGACTTTAGCGATTTTGAGGCTGCGTGTAAATCTGGAGCTCAGATTATAACAACAGACTATTATAAAAAAAGCACTCATTTCAAATCTGATTATGTGGTTAGCTTTGCTGATGGTAAATATTTTAGAGAGAACCCGCTATTTAAAAAGTAAGCGCAGACTTTAGCAGAAAATCTTTATTGAAAGTTGGGTGTTTAGAGGATTAGGCAGGAGTAAAAAATCAAACATATTCAGTATTGAACAAATAATCAAGTACCTGATTTTTACAGGTGCGTTTTTAAATTTATAATTTCCTAATGCTTTTATATTCAAAATATTACGGTTTCTTAATAATTGCCGTTCTACTGCTAAATGTTGATTGTGTTTTTGCACAAGATAACAGATTGCCTGTTCCAATAGTAAATGCATCGGGCGTTTGGCTGAAAGGCGATTTGCATGTGCATTCTAGGCATAGTACCGAGTCATCAAATAATTCGGTTGCGAAAATCATAAACTTTTCAAAGTTAGTTGGCATGGACTATTTGTGCATAACCGATCATGATAATCATGTTAATGGAGATGTTGCTCACCATACTTGGGCAGATCCAGAATTCAAATCAGATTCATTGCTTTTGCTCTATGGTGCCGAATGGACGACGACTAGAGGCCATGGGAATGTTTTTTCTGATAAGTCATATAACCATCAAAGACTGTTCGATGTAAGAGATGATCGTGACGTAAATATTGGCAAGGTTAAAAAATCATTAAATATCCACTTATCTGCCAATCATCCCAGCGGTAAAGATAACTTTGGATTTTCCTATGATTTGGTTCAGTCAATAGAAGTATGGAATTCTGCCATGTGGGCAAAAAATGCAAATGCCATAATGATTTGGGATGATATGCTTTCTTCGGGCAGAATGATGACTGGCAGGGGAGGAAGTGATGCGCACCATGGCGTTCCAACTGGATCAGAAAAGTCGGGACCAAACACCTATCAAGCAGAATTTAATTATGTAGGCACACCAACCACTTGGGTTTTTGCAAAAGAACGTAGTTTAACTGCTATTATTGAAGCTTTAAATCGGGGCAAGGTTTCAGTAAGTTCAAATCCTTTTAACCCTCGAGTTGAATTTTATGCAGACCCAAAAGGAAATGGAAATTTTGAAATGATGATGGGCGATAATGCCGTTTCAACAGGTAGGCCTGTCAAATTTCAAGTTCAATTGATTGGCAATACTTTGCCAGAAGAAACCTATAAGGTAACCGTTATTAAAAATGGAAAACAACTTAATGTCTATCAGATTAAAGGCAAAGTTCCTATAACAGAATTTACAGACACACCAGATGTTAACGGACGAACATATTATCGGGTGGTTGTGGAAGGTAAGAATACAGACTATCCTCAGGTTCCAAAATCAATGGCATTAAGCGAAAATATGGTTAGCTTATCAAATCCGATTTATTTCAACTTTGATCCTAAATTTTAGGTTTTAGAGATGTTTTACCGCATCTGCTGATGTAGGTGTTAATAATAGAAATACTTGGTGAGCCTGAATCTTACTGGGCTGTAATGTTAATTTAACCACAATTTCTTTTAGGTGCCTTACCAACGCATTAAGACTTGCATTTGGATTATCTGGCTGTGGTGGATTGTAAAGGAATCAGTCAATTGAAAATTTTAAACCAGATCCATAACTAGTTTTTAAATGGATCAATCGGAGCACATTGACTCTATCTCGCAGTAAAAATATCCTGTAAAAAAACATTTTCGGCCATAGTATTGAGGATTGAGCACAAGGCGGAAAATAATTGATTTATGCAGGTTAGCCACTAAAACAAGAACAGAGCTTGTTTGTTTATAACAAACTTGCCAAGGTAATGCGGGTACAAATAATGAAAAAATCAACTGAAAATCTCTTATCGGGGGATAACGAACAGGTAAGACTCTCTGTACTTGATCGCTACAAAATACTCGACACCCCTGCAGAAGATGCCTTTGATAACTTGGCTACTCTTGCCTGTACCATTTTTGATCTCCCAATCTGTTTAATTTCGTTCATTGGTAGAGATGAGATTTTCTATAAGGCCAACATTGGGTTTTCGGGAAAGGATTCTGAGCCTAGAAAGGGAAGTATGCTAGATTTAACTGGCCAGCAAGAGGATATTGTGGTTTCGGAAAGTTTGGTAGAACACAGAGATTTTTTCTACAGTATGCATAACGTCTCTTTTTTTGCAGCAGTACCACTAGTCATCTCCGACGGTCATATTGTAGGAAGTTTAGCGTTAATGGGAAGTAAAAGGGTTTCTGCTTTTAGCGAAAAAAAACAGGAAATTATGAGAAAGCTGGCAAAAACTGTTGTTGGGCTGGTTGAATCAAGGCTTGTAAGATTAGAGGATCAATCTATTAGAAAAAGCAATGAAGCATTAATTGAAGCCAATAAAAAGATAACTGCTAGAAATATGCTTTTAACCGGCTACAACGATCAGATTGCCAAAGCGAACAGCACCTTGGAAAATGTACTGGATAGTTATGAGCTACTCTTTAAATATACGCCTGTTGCCATTGGAATTTGTTCTTTTGAAGAAAAGATTATCTGGCAGGCAAATGAGGCACTTAATCATGTTTTCGGAAAGGGTAGCGAGCTAATCGGGGTAAAGCTGGAAACACTGATCAGCCAGATTAACGGAAAGGCTGCTTGTAAGACACTAGATTTAGTTCAAGCCAATTCAAATGCTTACCATTTAAAGGGCGCTAAAGTAAAAATCCATCACGCTGAAGGGTACAGAAATATTTATGCCGATCTCTCGCTGCAGCTTGTGGGCAGAATGGGAGACGAGTCTCAGAACATTATGTTCATTCTTGCCGATGTTACTGAGCAGGTAATTCTCAGTCAGATTGCCCGTGAGGCAAATGAAGTGCTGATGAACGCCATAGAGGACACTGGAATGGGTTATACGATAGTTGAATTTGAAACCGGAATAATGCAATCCAACGCACAGCTAAAGGCTAATTATGGCTTTTTGAGCGAGGAGGCATTTAGTTATCCTGATATTTTCAACGCAATGCTCCCCAAATACAGGCAACTGATAAAAAAAGCGGTTAGTGATGCTATTTTAAATAAAGGTATTTATCAAGCAGAATATGAGGTAAAGTGGAGAGATGGAACTCTACACCGCATTAGAGCTTATGGCAAGCCGATGTATGATGCGGATGGTAAAGCGACCCATATTATTGGGTTAAACAAAGTTATTTCTAGTACTTAAAGCTAATGGTGATCATTTGTATTTCGGGAATTCTATCAATTCTGTAAGCTGATGTATCATTACCACAAATTATTAGCTGCCGAAAGTATAACTGCTGTGGTGTTCCCATGGGCCTCCTAAATAGTGCCAAAGGTCTAGGCCTATGGCCGTTGCGCTAAAGGGTTCGAAGTTTTCGCTAAGGCTTTGCAAGAGGGATTTTGCCTGCGCAGGGGTTACTTTGTTCTGAACGGTAATGTGTGGGCGGTAGCCTTGAAGATCTTGAGGAATTAGGGTTTCCTTGAATGCTCGGGCAAGGTGATTCCTGATTTCTTGAAGTTCGAGGCTTTCTATGGCATAGGCCACGCCTGCACCTAAGAATTTCATTCCGGTTATCTTGATCGAAAAGGCTTGTTGATCAATAGCTTGCAGCACTCTGGTGGTTTGAGGTTCGTTTTTTAAGTGATGGAACAGCGTTAAATGTGCCCGCAGAAAATTGCGTTCGGGGGGGAAGTGTTCCGTCCGCATCTGGTCAAAGAACTGCTGGCTTTCTGGATCGAGGCGAAGAGTCAGGATTAGTGGATGGTTTTCCATATGGCTGGGTTTGTTGTGTTAGGTAAGCTCCTTATATGCCTGATAAACCGAAACTGCTCCAGGTTTTTGTGGTGCGTGTTCAGCTTTCTTGATCATCATTTTCCGTTATTGAGATAAATGCTTTTCCATTCCAATAAGTACAATATCGTTTTGTTTGGGTTCGCCAAAGCGCCCCTCAATTTCTTCAAAGGCGATGGAAGTACCGGTGATGATATATCCATTCCTTTTATACCATTCTATTAATTCTATTCTACTGCTGATTACGCTTATTGCAATCCTATCGCATCCATTTGCCAACGCATATGCTTCGGCTTCTTGAAGTAATGCCTTCCCAATGCCCTTCGCTTGGAGCGTGGGCGAAACGGCAAATAAGCCTAAATAGACTTCTGGTTTTTTAAGCTCGAGATATACGGTTCCCAAAATGACACCATTAGTGTCGTTGTATTTTAGGATACGGATGTGCGCCTTGTCGAAATAATTTTTTAAGGTTTGTTCGTCGATTCGAATACCGCCTAAAATTTCTGCTTCTGTGGTCCAGCCTTTTTTAGATTCATCGCCTCGGTAAGCACTGTTAATCAGTTTATGTAAAAATGGTACATCTGTTGAGTTTGCTCTGCTTATCGACATTTCTATGGGTTTTAATGAGGGCGAAAATAACAGAAATTGATGAATCTGGCAATGATGCTCAATGCGGTATTTTTATACATTAACGCTTACAGTATTAAAAGGAAGCCAGAGCATATTGGCTCAAATAAAAAGATCAACCTCTACAGAGATTGATCTTTCCTGCTAAATGCAAAATAATTTTTTAAACCGCAGTATATCCGCCGTCGGCAATAATATAACTTCCTGTGGTGAAAGATGATTTATCCGAACTTAGAAAAGCAACCAGATCGGCAATTTCTTGTACGGTACCTAATCTATTAACGGCACTTTTGGCGGCAATTGCTTTTAGTGCCTCTCCATTTAAATTTGCGGTAAGTAAAGGGGTTTCTATATAACCTGGACCAACTGCATTACACCTAATGTTTTTTTGAGCATACTCTACAGCGATATTTTTGGTTAGGCCAACAACTGCATGTTTAGAGGCTGTATAGGCCGGGCTATTGGGTGCGGCAACTTGACCGTGGATGGATGCAATATTAATGATGGAACCTCCACCATTTTTTTCCATTTGAAGCAATTCGTATTTGCAGGCATAAAAAACACCATTAAGGTTCAATCCAATCACTCTATCCCATTCTTCGGGTTCGTAATCTCCTGTGGGTTTTGCTGGTCCGGCTATGCCGGCATTGTTGCAAGCAATATCCAGTCGGCCATATTGTTTAACCACTTCTTCTATCAGTCTTTTGTTTTCTTCGGCTTTTGATGAATCTGCTTTTACAGCGATCGCATTACCACCATCCTTTTTAATCAGATTTACGGTTTCAATTGCATGTTCTTCATTGATATCGGCTACAACAACTTTAGCGCCTTCTTTTGCGTATGTGATGGCGATGGCTCTACCAATTCCCGAACCCGCACCCGAAACAAGGGCTACTTTATTTTCTAATATTGACATGATAATTTATATTATTTAAGTACTAATAAACGAACGGATGGGCGGGTGTAAATGTTTGTCAGCTGAAAGTTGTTTAACATTTAATACCTCACAATAAAGACATTTTATTATTGGTGAGGGATTATGAAATAGGTTCGCTTCTGTAAAAACTGCCAATTGCTTTAATCAAAAAAAAACATTTCCTTTACTGTTCTAATCATCCTCTATGAAAAATTATATTGCTGGAACCGCTTTCTTAACTCACGATCTTAATATTGTTTACTTGTGTAGCCACGTTTTACCTAAAACAAGATAAGGCCATGAAATTTCTTTCCAAAAAAACGATTTTATCTGTATTGGGTGGAATCAGTTTATGTGTCATTTGTGCTTTCAGTATTACAAAGTCAACTAAGGTTTTGAGTGTTGCCAAATCTCCAAATATTATCGTTATTATGGCCGATGATATGGGCTATTCTGATATTGGTTGTTATGGAAGTGAAATTTCGACGCCAAATCTTGATCGTTTAGCTGCTGGCGGAATCCGTTTTAAACAATTTTATAATGGCGCAAGATGCTGCCCAACACGAGCTTCTTTGCTCACGGGTCTTTATCCTCATCAAGCCGGGATTGGCCACATGACTAATGACCCTGAAGACAGTACTGCTTTCCAAATGAATTTGCCTGGTTATCAAGGTGGATTGAATAATAAATGTGTTACCCTTGCCGAAGTACTCAAATCTGCAGGCTATCAAACCTTTATGTCGGGCAAGTGGCA
Organism: Pedobacter fastidiosus; assembly: GCF_014306625.1. Classification (GTDB taxonomy): domain Bacteria; phylum Bacteroidota; class Bacteroidia; order Sphingobacteriales; family Sphingobacteriaceae; genus Pedobacter; species Pedobacter fastidiosus. The sequence goes on along the minus strand of NZ_JACRYL010000008.1, from coordinate 145,198 downwards.
CGTAGGTTATCATGGTATAAATCGTTGGCCTCTACAAAGGGGGTTCGATAAGTATTATGGAATTTTAGCAGGTGCTACCAATTATTTTAATCCAGAGGGTTTAAGAGGGCTTACTTTTATGAACGAAGCTGTTAAGCCTCAGGGAGAAAATTTTTATCTTACTGATGCTATTACAGATAATGCCTTAAATTTTATAGATCAGAGTCGCAGTACTGCAAAAGCACCTTTCTTTTTGTATCTCGCTTATACTAGTCCACATTGGCCATTGCAGGCTTTTAAGGCCGATATTGATCAGTATAGAGGTAAATATAAAATGGGATGGAAAAAGCTTCGCGAAGCCCGTTATCAGCGTATGCGAGAAATTGGTTTACTTAAGCCAAGCGATGGACTTACAGCTGATGATGCAGAAGAATGGGACAAATTGAGTCCTGCAAAACAAGACGAAATGGATCTGAGAATGTCTATTTATGCCGCCCAGATCGATCGTATGGATCAGAATATTGGCAGATTGATAAAAAGCTTGGAAAAATCAGGAGCGCTTGAAAATACATTAATTTTATTTTTAGCTGATAATGGTGCATGTGCAGAAGGAGGAATGCTAGGCGGAGGGCTTAAAGAAAACTTGGAGACTAAGAAAGGCTACTTGTTAAGTTACGGCCAATCTTGGGCAAATGTTTCGAATACGCCATTTAAAAAATACAAACATTGGGTAAACGAGGGTGGCATTAGCACACCTTTAATTGTTCATTGGCCTAAAGCAATCCCGAAAGCTTTGAATGGGGAAATTACCAATCAATTTGGGTTTCTACCCGATATCATGGCTACACTTGTAGAGGTTTCTGGAGCTAAATATCCGCTAACATTTAAAGGGAATAAGATTTTTCCGATGGAAGGAAAAAGTTTGTTGCCTATAATTCGGGGTTATGATGTACCCATACACGACAAACCTATTTTTTGGGAACATGAGGGAAATGCTGCCGTTCGCTCTGGAAACTTCAAATTGATTTGCGAATACTATGCAGGCAAGCAAAATAAATGGGCGCTTTACGATATGGCAAAAGATCGTTCGGAGCTTGTCGATCTATCGACTTTGATGCCAGAGCAAGTTAAAATAATGCAGAAAGAATACGAAGCATGGGCAAATAGAGTGGGCGTTGTGCCTTTCGAAGAGATCCAAAAAATTATGGCTTCGAGAAAAAAATAGTGTAGGGATGATATAGGTATTCCTAAAAAATTGATCTTATGAGAACTAAAAATAATAAAATTGTGAAGTTAATCTTCATCATGCTTTCTCTTGTTATTGTATTCATTTCAATAATTTCCATGACTACTAAAACCGCCATTTCGGCGAAGCATTTGGAAAGAAAGCCAAATATTATTTTTATAATGGCTGATGATTTAACCATGACCGATATCGAGCCTTTTGGTAGTAAGCAGGTACATACACCCAATATGGCTAAACTGGCAAGTGAAGGAATGTGTCTTGACAATATGTTTAACATGGTTCCCGTTTGCTCCCCAACTCGACAATCGTTGTTAACAGGACTTGGCCCTGTTCGAAACGGAGCTTACCCCAACCACACGATGATTTACGATGGGATTAAAACATTGCCAACTTATATGCAGGAGCTTGGCTATAATACGGCCTTAATAGGTAAGCGTCATTATGCGCCAGAATCTTCTTATCCATTCGATTTTCTTGGTGGAAGAGATCACGATGACGGAAGTGGAATAGATATTGATTTAACTAAGGCTTCCGAGTACATTCGTAAATCGGCAGATAAACCATTTTTGCTGATGTTTACAAGTAACCAACCACATTCTCCTTGGACAAGGGGTAATCAAAAAGCATATGATCCTGAAAAAATTAAGCTAAATCCAAACATGCTGGATACCAAGCTAACCAGAAAGAATATGGCCAACTATTTTGCAGAAATTACTTACCTAGATAGTTTAGTTGGGGTTTGTATGGATATGGTTGATCGTTCAGGGCAAAAGGAAAACACCATAATTATGCTGGTTACTGAACAGGGAAATTCTTTTCCTTTTTCCAAATGGACACTTTATGATCAGGGCCTGCATTCTGGCATGATTGTTAAATGGCCGGGTAAAGTAAAGCCAGGATCCAGAAATCCAGCAATGTTGGAATATGCAGATATTACCCCAACTTTAATAGAAATTGGAGGCGGAAATCCCTCAAAAATTAATACGGGATCAAAAGATGGCTTTGGAGATACAGGATTTGACGGAGAAAGTTTTATAAAAGTTTTAAGGAGCGAAACCAATCACATGCGTGATTTTGTTTATGCAGAGAATACAACTGTTGGCATTTTTGATGCTAAAGCACCTTATGCAATCCGTTCGGTAAGAAGTGCAGATTATTTATATATACGCAACTTAAATTATCAGAATAAATTTACTAATACGGTTACCAATTCTAAACTATTTGCGCAGTGGATGGAAAAGGATGCTCAAAGGGCAGGTACGTATCAAACAAGGCCTGAGGAAGAATTATATGCGGTTAAAGGAGATCCTTATCAGTTAAAAAACCTTGCGCTCGATCCACAATATTTTCAGATTAAGAAAGGCTTGAAAGATAAACTGATAAGTTTTATGAAACAGCAAAATGATAAAGGCATTGAAACTGAAATGAAAGCACTTTCCCGCCAACCCAAAAATAATCTGGGGGATGGTGATCAATAGCTTTGCGGGAGTCAATATTAATGTAAGAAATGGGATTCTAAATGTAATAGGGGATGAACAAGTTATGCAAGGTATTAAATTCGACTCATAATGATGATTTTATCAACGGAGGAGTTGATAAAAAGGTAGGGTATTAAAAATATACATTATAAAGAATAGGCGATTTACCAATTATTTTTCCGTTTAAAAGAAAGTAAGGTTACAATTGAAGTAATTATCGAAATCAAATAAAAAATGCAGGTTAAATTAATAACCTGCATCAGTGGCAATCTTTTCAATAAAATAAGCTAATGATTAGTTTAGTCGAAGCTTAAATCTCGGTTTCCCTTATTGCCACCTCTTTGAAAATTATATTTGGTTAATTAAACTACTTTTACGTTTGTTGCATTAATGCCTTTTTTGCCATTTTCAGTGTCGAATTCAACTTTATCGCCTTCTTTGATCTGATCTCTTAAACCTGATACGTGAACAAAAATCTGCTCACTAGAACTGTCATCGATAATAAAGCCGAAGCCTTTTGTTTCATTAAAAAATTTTACTGTACCTGTTTTCATTTTAATAGATTTTATTTTTTTAATAAAAGTAATCAATATCTTTCAAAACACAATCCGTGTAAATACCCAAAATAATCTTTCTAACGTTAAATAGATTCTTCAGAAATTAATTTTCTGGTTTTAGATTTTAGATTGTTTTCCCAAAAGATTTTTACTGCGGTCGCGGGAGATGATGCTGTTTACAGTTTCCATAAATTTTTCAAAGTTAACTGGCTTAACCAGAAATCGATCGCCCTCAGAAAATGCATCGAGAGCATAGGCACTATGTCCGGTAATGAAGATAACGTATGCTACTTTGTCTCTCAACATTCTAGCAACATCAATTCCTGAGATACCCATTTCGATATCGATAAAAAGAAAATCTATTTTTTTAAAGTTTAAAAAGGCTGCGGTTGCATCGATTGGATCTGTATAACTTCCTTTCAGCTCTATTTTATCAATGAGTGAAACATAATGGGTTAGGATGCTAACCACCATTGAGTCATCATCGATGATAACGCAACTGTATGGTGCTCTTCTTGAGCTTTTCATAAATAATTATTTAGTTTTCTATTGTAAATATAAAGGAATGATTATGTTTTGAAAAGTTCATTTTGTTCATTTTTTATTTGCGAAAATCGATGGAAAAAGAGTGCTTATTTCCAATTTACACCCGATTGCAAATATTTTTAGACTAAAGTATTCCGTAAAAGAATTTTTTGAATTATATTTAGGGCTGGTGACGATATACCTCCTGATTAGGATCTAATTTGCTATTTTAAAGTTGCGGTGAGAGAACAATAAAAAGCTATGATTTTATAAGCAAAACGGATTTACACATGGTGTCCGATCTAGATGGTACTTCAAATCCCAAAGAATGATTGCAGGGTATTTAATTATACCCTGCATTTTTTTTACGATTTTAGCGCTGTTAATTTGCTTTCAAACTTTATACAGAAACACCTGATTATCCAGATGAATAAATTAATTATTCTATTGCTCATTGGCTTATTTTTGAATGTACAGGTTTTCGCTACCCAAGTACCAGATTCAGTAATAACACTTCAAGTTGATTTAAAAAAGCGGGTACAAGTGATTGAAAACATCGGTTCATCGGGTTGTTGGTTTTCTGAAGGCATTGGCAAATATTGGCCAAAAGAAAAAAAGGAAAGGATTGCAGAACTACTTTTTAGTAAACAATTTGAATCCAACGGACAGCCGAAAGGTATTGGTTTATCGGCTTGGCGGTTTAACATTGGCGCTGGAACTTTGGAGCAAGGCGATAAAAGTGGAATTAGGGATTTTAGAAAAAGATCGGATTCTTTTTTGAATCTGGATGGCACTTATGATTGGACAAAACAGGCCGGTTATCGCTTTTTTTTACAACAGGCCAAAAATTATGGGGTAGAAACGCTGATTGCCTTTTCAAACTCACCTCCAATAAATTACACTAAAAACGGATTGGGTTACAAAACAGAAAAGGATTATCAATCTAATTTAAAAGCAGATGCTTACGGCAATTTCGCTAAATTTTTAACAACCGTTGTTAAACATTTTGATGGATTAGGTTTGCACTTTGATTATGTAAGTCCGGTTAACGAACCTCAATGGGATTGGTCTCATAAGTTTGGAGAAGCCGATCAGGAGGGGAGTGCTTGGCGGAACGAAGAAATTTTTAGGTTAACCAAAGCGCTGAATGCCGAAATGGATCAAGCTAAACTAAGTAGTAAAATTCTTGTGCCAGAAGCTGGAATGCTCACTTACCTTTACTCGCGTTCTAGCACTGCATCACATCAAATTCAAGATTTCTTTGGAAAGAAAAGCCCTTTTTATTTAGGGGATTTTAAGCATGTAGCCAAAATAGTTGCCGGCCATAGCTACTTTACCGAAAGTAATGATGACGTGTTGGTGAATACGCGGAAATTTTTGGCTGATACCGTAAAGAAATACCAAGTTAATTATTGGCAATCTGAATATTCTATGCTGGCCGATGGATTTAGGGAAGGACAGAAAACAGATAGAAGCGCTATGGACTGTGCATTATTCCTTTCCAAAGTAATTCATACAGATTTAACTATTGGCAATGCCACCGCTTGGCAGTTTTGGAATGCTTATGAACCTGGGAGTGCTTTGGTTAATACTCGATACCATCTTATCGCTTTGCAGGGCAATGCCGAATTTACAGATGGAAGTTTCACGGCGACGAAAAACTTATGGGCTTTGGGGCATTTTAGTCGGTTTGTTAGACCGGGAATGACCCGATTGCTTACTGAAAAGTTAACCGATTCGAAAGATCAAGCAGATAAAAATCTACTTGTTTCTGCTTACTTAGATGATATGGGAAAGTTGGTTTTGGTTGCGATTAACTCTGGTATGAAGGATGTAAAAATCAAGATCGATCTTAAAAATACTTCTCATAATTATAAGAATGGAACTTGGTATCTAACTACTTCTGCTGAAGATGTGAATATGCTTCCAGAAAAAATTAGTCATTTAGATCATCGGGTTTCACTTCCTGCACGATCTATTTCTACCCTAATTTTGGAATAATTAATTTGATGAGGATTTCTTCATGAAATCTTAATAATTGGATGCTAATATTGTACTCATAAGGAGTGAGCGCCTTATAAAAATCATCGTTGAGAGCGGTAATTTAGATAGAGGGAAACAGCTTTTGCTGCTTCCCTTTTTTGTTCAGCGTTCATCTGTCAACTTTCTAACCAACCAAGGCAACGTGAGTCCTTGTCCAACGAGCGTAAATAAAACAACCGCAATGGAAATGAAAATTATCGCACTGCGTTGTGGAAAAGCACTACCGTTTGATAAAGTTAGGGGGTAAACCAATTGCGATGGCTAGGGAAACAATGCCCCGCATTCCAGACCAGCTAATGATGAGACTGTTTTTAAAATCGAGCAATGCATCTTCCTTAATTTTATGTTTTCCTTTGAGAAAAGCCCTTTGTAGGTTGCCCTTTTGAAGAAATACACGGATTGTTCTCAGTAGCAATGCAACCACGGTAATTATTAATGAATAGCCGATGTACGGCAAAATATCTTTAGGCGCAATGCTTTTGTAAACAGAAGGAAACTGTAAGCCAATCAGAATAAAGATTAATCCATTCAATAAGAAAATGATAATATCCCAAATATTTTTGGATTGATTTTTTAGCTGTACAGGAAATATTTTATTGCTAAAACGAGAAATGATTAAGCCTAAAGTAACGACAGCAATAACGCCAGAAACGTGAATGTTTTCGGCTATTAGGTAGGTAACAAATGGCATTAACAGCATCAGGCTAATGGTAGCCAAACTATTTCCGTGAATTCGTTTAATGATAAAGGAAAGTACAGTTCCCATTGCCATTCCCACTGCAAATCCACCAGCCATTAAGATTGCAAATTCTAAAGATGCTTTCCAAAATACAAAAGCTGTTCCGGTAACGGCTGCAACCGAGAAGCGATAGGCGACTAGGGCAGAGGCATCGTTTATTAAACTTTCGCCCTCTAAAATGGTATTGGTTTTATGCGATAAACCAAGTCCTTTGGTAATGCTCATGGCTGCAACAGCATCTGTAGCCGAAAGGATTGCGCCGAGCACAAACGATAATGGCCAAGTCATACCTGGAATCATATAATGTGCCACCACTGCAATGCCGATGGCCGTTAAGAAAACCAGTGTTATGGCCAGTGTAGAGATGGTGCTTATGTTTGTTTTAAATTCCTTGAAAGAAATGTTAAAGGCAGCATCATACAAAAGTGGCGGTAGAAAAATTAAAAAGATAATTTCTGGATTTAAATCAATAGAAGGTAAAGAGGGAATAAAACCGATTGCAACGCCCACAATAATTAATAAAACGGGATAGGGGATTTTAATTTTATCGGCAATTGCGGAAAGCCCGATCATAACCGCTAAAATAAATATAATGATGCTGTAGTTTTCCATGCTTTACTAACGTATTCAATTTACATCTAGAAATTAGATTTTTTCCGAGAACTTCTACGAAGTTGGATACTATTTTATTTTAGGAACATTATTAGGCATTGGATTCGATTAGGAGTTTTAAAGCCTGTAATCGCCATAGTAATGGTTGATTAACCTTGCTGGCAGGATCTTGTTTTAGGGCTGTAAAATGACTTTCTAAAAAATGTTCGTAATCGTTAATCTGCGTTGCAGGATTTAGCATTAAAGGGATTTCGGGCTTTTCTGCTGTTGCGAAGAATTCTTCTAATTTTTGGATTTCAGGGAGGGTCATGGTGCAAATATAGGAATTTAAACCTCTCTCCGACCTGTGGGCACCTCTCCCCTGAAGGGGAAAGGTAGCGAGGCGGTTAAAAAAAAGGACCTCTCTCCGCCCTGTGGGCACCTCTCCCCTAAAGGGGAAAGGTAGCGAGGCGGTTAAAAAGAAATGACCTCTCTCCGCCCTGTGGGCATCTCTCCCCTGAAAGGGAAAGGTAGCGAGGTGGTTAAAAAGAAATGACCTCTCTCCGCCCTGTGGGCACCTCTCCCCTGAAGGGGAAAGGTAGCGAGGTGGTTAAAAAGAAATGACCTCTCTCCGCCCTGTGGGCACCTCTCCCCTGAAGGGGAAAGGTAGCGAGGTGGTTAAAAAGAAATGACCTCTCTCCGCCCTGTGGGCACCTCTCTCCTGAAGGGGAAAGGATAGCGAGGTGGTTAAAAAGAAATGACCTCTCTCCGCCCTGTGGGCACCTCTCTCCTGAAGGGGAAAGGATAGCGAGGTGGTTAAAAAGAAATGACCTCTCTCCGCCCTGTGGGCACCTCTCCCCTAAAAGGGAAAGGTAGCGAGGTGGTTATAGCGAGTGTTATATAATTCGAAATTATTTGGCTCCTAACTTATATGTTTCTTACATTTCTTATATGGTAATTTTTTCATTTGGGATAGAAAAGTATCTTGGCTAACTTATATGTTTCTTATATCTCTTAAGTGGTGGATTTTTCTTTTACTTAAGAAAAGGATAGGTTATTAGGACCTCTCTCCGCCCTGTGGGCACCTCTCCCCTGAAGGGGAAAGGTAGCGAGGCGGTTATAGCAAGAGGGATAGAAAAATATAATAGCCTAACTTATATGTTTCTTACATTTCTTATATGGTAAATTTATCTTTCACTTAATAAAAGGGTAAACTAATTTTCTTTCGGATAGCTTATCCCATGTTTAAACAATTTATTTAAAACGCCTGCTAAACGGATGCCTGCCATTTCCATCCTTTGGTTTACAATGCCAATGTTGGCTTTATAATATTCCTCGCCCAAAATACTACCGGTTGGTGCTGAAGCATAAATTTGACTACTGATTTGATAGCTTTCATAAATCCACTGCATGGGTTTTGCTCGTTGCCATTTCCTAATTTGGCGGTTTGAAACAGAATCATTCTCTGCCATCTGTTCAACCGTTAGGTTTTGATAATCAATAAGTTTACTGTCCCACAGTGAATGTAAGTTTGTGCCCTTACCCATAAATTGCACTTGAATGGTGTTTCCGCCTTTATCTTCAGCTCTGCTGATGTGCATCGGTTGGTGTGCATCGCCAATTAAGTGGATAATGAACTTTAAAGCCACAACTTTCTTTGTTTTCGGTAAATTTGGATCTTCTATCTGTGCGATTACATTATTATAAGCTTGATATAAATTTTCTACTTTCAAGTTCTTAACCGAATCTTTGAAATCGCTTTTACTTAAGCCCAACGGTAAATTTATGAAATGCCAATTCCCTGTGTTTTTATATTCAGGTTGATTTCTTGCTTCATCGGCCCAAGTGCTCACCTCTTGAATAGATTCATCTCCCAACAAATCTTTAACGGCTAACTTGGCTTCTGGTGTAAGGTGCCGATCGGCTATGCTGGCTACTGTTTTGTGACCCTTAAAGCCCCAAGAAATTAAGGTTGCCGAAATGATAAGGAGTGCAAAAAAGATACTGTATTTCTTCATTTGGCGAAGATAATGATCTGGTGTTTTTTTATCGTAAAGTTGTGATAATGTTACAGGACCTCTCTCCGCCCTGTGGGCACCTCTCCCCTGAAAGAGAAAGGTAGCGAGGTGGTTATAGCGATTGTTATATAATTCGAAATTATTTGGCTCCTAACTTATATGTTTCTTACATTTCTTACATGTTAAGTATTGAAAAAGGAGATAAGTATTAAATGCACTAATTAGAAACGTATTTCTCCACTCTGCTGGCGAAATCATTTAAATCGAATGGCTTATTGATGAAATCCTCCGCATCACATTTGGACTTAACCTCATTTAAATGGTTGTTGGCCGACATCATCATCACGGGGATATTGTAAGTTTTTGCGCTGTGCTTAAGCTGATTGCAGATATCCAAACCATTACCATCGCCCAGCATAATATCTAATATAACCATATCGGGAATATTCTGTTGCATTTGAATCCAAAAATCTTTGGTGCCTGCGCAGGTTTTTACTTCGTAAAGTTCTTCTGTTAGTAAGAACTCAATCATTTCGCGAATGCTCGGATTATCTTCCACTACATAGATGCACTTTTTCATAAGCTTCTATTTTGATGTTTATGATAGTAGAACCCAATTGAAAGTCAGATGTTTATGCGAGTTGTTCACAATTTAGAAGTTATTAACGCTATCCAGTTCATCACAAACAAGATCGCCTTATAAAGAACATTAATCTAAATCCAATTTGGCTTGTAATTTCACGCCTCCTAAAAACTTTTCTTTAGCAAAATAATGAAACTCAAGTTCGGTATGTGCAGAAATTCCAGCCATGATTAACATCATTTCAGCGAAATCGTGAAAGGCTTCTGGCGTAGTAATGTTCATTTCGGGAGGTAAATAAAAAGCTATTATATTTGGTTCAGCCAGCTTAACTATAACATTTACTTGTTTCAATGTGCCTTCTAATCGTTCTCCAATGGTTATAAATGTCGAAAAATTGGGATGTTCTATTTTGCTCATAAAGGTATCTTCTACTTCTAAATTTAATCTTGCTTTTTGTACTAAATACGCTTCATCATTTCTGATGTTAAACTAAAATTTTAGAGATGCGTTATTAAGATTGTTTTCAAAACGAGACTAATCAACGATCAAATGTTTGTTTTTAAAATTCTTAAATCTGTAATCTTTGCTGATTACTCCATTAGTCAAATACCGTTCCGTTTAAGGCAAATCAAAATAATGGGCACGATAATTTTTGTAGAAGGATAAGTTTTTTTTGGAAGAGGAGAGATTTATTCTTTGGAAATTTTTGAATATAATTTCTTGTTGGCGAAAGCCTTGAAGGGTTGTAAAGAAAAGATTTAATAGTTTGTTTTAATGTAGTATTGAGGAATTAAATCCAATTATTTTAATCCCTCAATTATTTTTGTACTCATTTACAGTTTAGAAGTTGCCCAATTCGATATTAGAAAACCTACTTTATGCGATGAATTTCAAATTCACATTATTTTTTTCAGCAAGCTCAATCGGTGTATAATCTGATAAAATAAGTGCCTTTCCTTTTTTCACACAAACATCATGTTCAAAATGGACTGAAGGTTTACCGTCTTTCGTTCTAACCGTCCATCCATCTTTTTCGATATATACCTCTTTTTTGCCCAGATTAATCATGGGCTCAATTGCCAGCACCAAATTTTCCTTAAGCATTAAACCAGCTCCACGTTTGCCATAATTAGGCACCTGAGGATCTTCGTGCATACTTTTGCCCAATCCATGTCCAACAAAATCTCTCACTACACCGTAGCCCTGTTTCTCGTTATGATTTTGAATTGCAAAACCAATATCGCCTAAACGCTTTCCTACAACAGCTTCGTTTATCCCGATAAAAAGCGATTCTTTAGTGGTTCTTACCAAATTCAAAATTTCTTCGCTCGCATCGCCGATAATAAAAGTATAAGCATGGTCGCCATGATATTCATTTTTAATTACGCCAACATCAACACTAATAATATCGCCATCTTTCAGGATTTCTTTACCCGGAAAGCCATGTACCACTACATCATTAACAGAGGTGATAATGTGGTGGGGGAAACCGCTATAGTTATAGAATGACGGTACGGCACCGTTATCCAAAATAAATTCGTTCGCCAGTTTGTCAATTTCGATGGTTGCTAAACCTGGTCTTAATATTTTAGCGATTTCAGAAAGAGTTTCGCTTACCAAAAGTGCACTGATTCGCATCAGTTCTACTTGTTCATCCGTTTTGTAAAAAATCATTGGCGCAAAATTACTAATAAGTTTTTAAAAGTTTAATAAGGTAAGATTAGATCCACTGAGCTATTGATTAAAGTATCAATTTCTCCTTTTGAATAACACAAATAGTGAAGCTTTGACATTTGAACTTATTTTTAATACAAGCATTATAATTAGGGGGAACAACTAAAACGACATTGTGGTCGGTCGAAATTTCCAACAGCGTAATACCTTTGATGTGACTGAAAATAAAACTTAAGAAATAGATGCTTTTCGATAAACCTCCCCAAACAAAATTTTTATCTCCATATTTGAATATTAGAGAAAGAACATGAGAATAGCGACATACAATGTAAATGGAATCAACGGAAGGTTGCCGGTGCTTTTGCGCTGGCTAGAAGAAACACAACCCGATGTAGTTTGTTTGCAAGAACTAAAAGCCCCACAAGAAAAATTTCCTGAGGAGGCAATCAAAGAAGCTGGTTACAACGCAATATGGCATGGACAAAAAAGCTGGAATGGTGTGGCCATTTTAACCAGAGGTTTGGAGATCAAAGAACTTAGGAAAGGCTTGCCTGGAGATCCCGATGATGAGCATAGCCGCTATATTGAGGCGATGATTGAAGGTATTGTAGTGGGTTGTTTATACCTTCCAAATGGAAACCCTGCACCCGGACCAAAATTAGACTATAAATTACGCTGGTTTGATCGTTTGCAAGAGCACGCAGCTAAGCTTTTGAGCTATGATTTACCCACTGTAATCTGCGGAGATTATAATGTAATACCAACCGAACTGGATGCCTACAAGCCAGAACGTTGGGTGGAAGATGCCTTATTTAGACCAGAAGTAAGACAAGCATTTAAAACCCTGGTAGATCAAGGTTGGACAGATGCCATTCGCAAGCTTTATCCAACGGAAGTTATTTATACATTTTTCGATTATTTCCGCAATGCTTATGGCCGTAATGCAGGTTTAAGGATTGATCATTTTTTGCTGAGTCCACATTTGGATAAACGCCTAAAAACTGCGGGCGTTGATTTGAATGTACGTGGATGGGAGAAAACAAGCGATCATGCTCCGGTATGGATTGAAATTTAAATAAGCAACTTAACTTGCGAAGTCTCAAATGCCAAAAGCGTAGTGAGACTTTGCTCGTTTATCGCTCCGCAAACGGGAGATTGGCTTTTTGCGCCTTTTTGTAATTTACGATTTCTTTTCTACAGGATCAAATTCTTAAACAGACTATATTTTCCTTTTACGGGGAGAAAATGCCACGTGGCAGATAGGGGTTTTATGCCAATTGTACGATGAGCATCATCATTTCCAAGCCCCAAAACTCAACAAATATCATCTGTTTTTAATTTTTTAATCGACCGAATTAAAATTCAAACCTAAAGAGAATTTTTTTGTTGTTGGAATAAGTATTTTTTTAACTTTATCGTTTAAAATCCCTATTTGTTGTAATGAGTAACCCATCTTATCTGCTAAGTAACCAACAGTTAATTGAAGTTTTTAACGTAACACCCACAGCTACAGCAATACACGTTGCCGAAACCGCTATTATACAAATGGCAAACGATGCCATGCTTGCAATATGGGGCAAAGATAAGAGTGTTATAGGTAAATCGCTAGAAGATGCACTTCCAGAATTAAAAGGGCAGCCCTTTATTGAAATGTTTAAGCGGGTATGGAACGAAGGACTTATAATTTCGGGTAAGGACACCGCTGCCGATTTGGAAGTAGATGGAAAAATACAGACCTACTATTTCGATTTTGAATACCGAGCAATTAAAGATGCGGAGGGTAAAACCATCTGTATTTTGCACACCGCAATCGACGTAACCGAGAGGTTTTTAAAACAACAAGCCATCGATCGGGCAGAAGAAAAAGAACTTGCCCTGCAAAGAGAGCAGGCGCTTAATGAAGAACTTGCTGCAACAAACGAAGAACTTATTGCCACCAATGAAGAGCTTCAGGAAACACAAGAAGCTTTATCCATTCTAAACATCGAGCTCGAAAAGCGGGTAGATGCCCGTGTAAAAGAGCTTATTGAAAGCGAAGAACGCTTTAAAAACATGGCAGAAGCTACAGATATTTTTATTGCAGTGGGCGATGAAACCGGAAATGCCATTTATTTTAATTCGCCATGGGTAGAAATTACAGGCAGATCCATGGATGATTTATTGGCATTTGGGTGGGCAGATTTGGTGCATGAAGATGATCGCGAACGTTATGTTAATATTTACTTATCCGCATTAGAAAGTAGGGTAGACTTTACTGGAGAATTTAGGCTTTTAAGTAAAACCGGAGATTATTATTGGCTTTTGGCAAAAGGTTCGCCACGCTTACGTTCTGATGGAACTTTTTTAGGCTACATCAGCTCCTGCATAGACATTACAGACCGTAAACTTTATGAATTAGAACGACAAAATTTAAACTCACTTATTGAGGCCAGCTCAGAATTTATTGGCTTGGCAGATTTAGATGGGAATTTTGAATATTTGAATCCTGCGGCCCTATCAAAACTAGGGTGGAGTGATTTTGCTGAGCGTATGCTTATCGATTGCGTTTATCCTGAAGATAAGTTAAAAGCCGAAACAATTTTTAGCGAACTATTGGATAAGGGAAACGTTAGATACGAAATCCGTTTTTGGAATGAACAATCTAGAATCCCCTTCTGGATTGAATGGAATGGGTTTTTTATTAGAGATGCCCTTAGTAATGAAGTAATTGCATTAGCTACCGTTAGTCCAGATATTACAGAGCGTAAACTTTACCAAGAAGAACTGCAGGGCATTAACCAAGATCTTGCCCTTTCTAATGAGGAATTGGCTACAACTAATGAGGAGCTCGCCCAAACGCACGATGATTTGGTTCAATATATCAACAAGCTTTCTGAAAGTGATGAAAAGCTTAGACAGGCCATTGAGACTGGTAAAATGGGAACTTGGAGCGTTGATCCTAATACACTAGAAATTACCATGTCGGCATTTGTAAAAGAGTTGCTGGGCCTACCTATAGATGAGCCAGTAGCTATGGGTGAAGTGATGAAAGCCATTAATCCAAAATATCATAAATTACTAGGTACTGCTTTAGAAAATGCAATGACTAAAAACTTGCCAAGCGATACCGAATACCAGATTAATAATCTGATAAATGGCGAGGAGAAATGGGTTAGAGCAACAGGAAGAGTCTTTTTGGATCAAGATGGAAATCCTACAGAATACTCTGGTTTGTTTATGGATATTACCGACCGCAAACTTGATGAATTGAGGAAAAATGATTTCATTGGTATGGTGAGTCATGAGTTGAAAACGCCACTTACTGCCATCAACGGATTTGTACAGGTTTTACAGCGCAAAGCCAAAATTGCTGATGATGGTTATGCCGTAAACGCACTAGATAAAGCTAACAATCAAGTTCGGAAAATGACGACCATGATTAATGGATTTTTAAATGTTTCGAGGTTAGAATCTGGTAAGCTATTGGTAGAAAAAAGTAAATTTAATTTAGATGAACTTTTAGAGGAAGCAATAGAAGATACTTATATATCGCAATCTACCCACAGCATAAAGTTTGTTAAAGGCTGTAAGGTTGATGTTTATGCAGACCGAGATAAAATTGGCAACGTAATTTCAAATCTTCTAAGTAATGCACATAAATATTCGGCAAATGGAACCCATATAGAAGTGAGTTGCGAAATTAAAGATAACGAAGTTTGTGTAGGAATAAAGGATGAAGGAATAGGAATTAGTAAGGAGGATAGCAGTAAACTTTTCGAAAGGTATTATCGTGTACAAAGCAACCATACCATATCTGGTTTTGGGATTGGATTATACCTGAGTGCAGAAATTATCGATCGCCATAATGGAAAAATATGGGTAGAAAGCGAACCAAATAAAGGTTCTACTTTTTACTTTACACTTCCGCTAGATTAGGGTAAATCAACCTACCTAAGCTCTAGATTAAGATTGGTTTGTTGCTCCGAAGAGGAGGAGATTGATTTGGCTTGCTCATGCGGATTTGGGCTTGTTCCCTTGTATCGCCGATGGGTTTTAATTCCCCTCTCGAGGGGTGTCTGCAAGGCGGGGTGGTTTTTTATATAAAACATTTATAATTATTATCGCTCCGAAGAGGAGGAGATTGCTTCGGCCCGCTCATGCCCAGCCTCGCAATGACGATTTTGGGTTTGTTCCCTTGTTTGACCGATGGGTTTTATTCCCCTCTCGAGGGGCGCCTGCAAGGCGGGGTGGTTTTTACCTAAAACATTTATAATTAAGACTTCGCTCCGAAGAGGAAGAGATTGCTTTGGCTCGCTCATGTCCAGTCTCGCAATGACGGATTTGGGTTTGTTCCCATTGTTTGGTCTATGGGTTTTGATTCCCCTCTCGAGGGGTGCCTGCAAGGCGGGGTGGTCTTTACCTAAATGTTAAAATTTCAAACGATAGAAACCCCTTACAACATCGTTTTTTCGATATTACTTTTTATAGTGCCTTCTTTTTTACCTATCATTTATGTAAGTTAGTTTAAATCAGATATTCTGAAATGCAGTTATTTCTGCGCTTTGGAGTAGCCCTAACCAAATTCTAACATCATGAGCGAGACTTTTACACAGATCTTGAAATTCCAATTCGTGCGGAATGTTTTTGAATGTCTATCATTTCGTCTAAAATATTTCTACAAAATTTTAAAAATAATCATTGCGTTAGCCTTTCTTTTTACAGTTTCGGTGAGGGCTCAGGTTCCGGTGAGGATAGATGATCAGCAACCCCATCATATTTTTTCCTTCGCCGAGGTGGATGTGTTGGAAGATGCTCAAGGTAATTTAAATATCGATAAGGTTTCAAGCGCAGCTTACCAACATCAATTTAAAGCTAATAAAAATTACGTTCCAAAAAATTACAATACGGCCTCAGTATATTGGTATCGGTTTAGAATAGAGCACGATAAAGAATCATTAAAAAAGTGGATGCTCGAGTTTTTTGATCAATCCATCAATGATTTAAGCCTTTTCGTACCCGATGATTATGGAAGTTACCACGCCCATTATTTTGGAACCAATTATGCCTTTGCCAAAAGGGAATATCAACACAAAAATTTCACTTACGATCTGCCCAATAAATCAGATCACGTGCTTACTTACTATGTTAGGTTGAAATCGCCACATTCCATTAGTGCCATTATCGTACTGCGAGATTTGAAATGGTTTGTTGGTTATGCGTTAAACGAATATTTTTTGTTCGGGCTTTTCTATGGAATGATCATCGTTTTTAGTCTTTATAATTTACTGATGTATTTTGCCATCAAAGAAAAAAAGTACCTGTTCTATGTGCTTTATAACTTAAGTATTGGCCTTTACGAGATGTGCAGCGATGGCATAGCCTTTCAATATTTATGGCCAAATTACCCAGGTATGAATACCTATGGATTTGGAATTGCACTTTTTGCAAGCAGTTTATTCGGATTGCTTTTTACCATCAACTTTTTGTATTTAAAATATAAGGCACCTCAATTCTATCGGTTTCTTCTAACCATAATTGTACTGAGAAGTTTGTTTTTTATTACCTGCCTATTTTATACTTCATTATTTAATCTGAAGGTTGTAGAATTTATCCCGCTATTGGCTGTTTTTTCTGCCAGTGTGTATGTAATGCGACACCATTATCAACCTGCAACTTTTTTAGTTGCCGGATATGGCTTTTTAGTGGGCGGTTTTATTGTTAAGATTTTATTGCTTTTAAAGTGGATTCCTTATGGTCCATTTAGCTATTACAGTTTAAGTTTTTGCTTTTTGGTAGAAATGATTCTGGTTTCATTCGCCATTGGCAACAGCATTAGAACCTTAAGGAAGAAAAAAGATCGAGCACAAAAACGAACCATTAAGCAGTTGCGGATTAACCAAGAGCTTAACCAAACATTAAATGCAGAATTAACAGTTTTGGTAGATGAGCGCACTAAAGAGCTGCAACACAATGCATTGATTATAGAAAAGCAGAATGAGGAAATTTCCATCATGAATGCAATGTTGAAGAAAGACAATACCGAATTACATTTAAATATAGAAAAAGTTACCCGAGCAAGAGTAATGAGCAAACTGGTCGATTTTGAAGAATTTAGTAAGGTTTATCCAGATAAGGAAAGTGGCTTTAAATACATTGCCGAGCTTAAATGGGCCAAAGGTTATACCTGCCGAAAATGTGACAATAACCATTGGTTAGCTGGCCAAACGATCCATAGTAGAAGATGCACCAAATGCGGTTATGATGAATCCGTGATTGCAAATACCTTATTTCAGAACAGTAAAATTCCAATCAATAAAGCTTTATATATGCTGTTTTTGGTTTACTCTACAAAGGGCACCATTTCTTCGCACAAGCTCTCGCAAATATTAATGATTCGCCAAAGTACTTGTTGGACGTATAATTCGAAGATGCAGAAGTTGTTGCAGGAGCGAAAAGAAGAAGTTAAAAATGCTGGCGAAGAGGGATGGGCCAAGCTTGTTTTAGAAAACCCGAGCGTATTAGAAAACACATAATTTTTAACATCTATTTTGTGTTTTATTTAAAATATTTCTTGTGTACCAAGCGTATCAGCCTAAAATAATAAATCGCTTGGTACGCATTCCAATCCCATTTTTACGCACAATAGGTTGTATTTAAAACGTATTAAGTTAATTTGTAACTATCTAATTTATAGTTAATTACATATTTATTTGCTTGTATTTTCAATTTAATTGAAATAGCTTTACTGCATCTAATCAATCTAACCAAATAAAAAATGAGAAAAAAAATTACCCTACTAATCGGTCTGGTTGTTTTTATCTGTTCGTTCTGTTTTGCACAGGATCTCAGCGTAAAAGGAACCATTAAAGACAAGAGCGGCAATCCGATGCCGGGTGTTTCTGTAACCATAAAGAACACGAAAATTGGTGCATCAACAAACGCTGATGGTAATTACTCCATTACCGTTCCTGCGAATTCCACTTTAGTGTTTACCGCTGTTGGATTTACCACTCAAGAGCTTGCTGTAAACAACCGAACCAGCATTAACCTACAATTGTTGGAAGAAGCAAACAATTTAACAGATGTTGTAGTAATTGGTTACGGTACTGCACAAAAGAAAGATGTTACTGGTGCTGTATCGAGCATTAAGGCAACACAGCTAGAAAACGAAAACCCAAACAGTGTTACGGATATTTTAAGGGGAAATATCCCTGGATTAAATGTTGGTTTTAACAACAGTGCAAAAGGTGGTGGCGATTTATTGGTTCGTGGAAAAACAACCTTAACCGGAACAACTTCGCCATTAATTGTGTTGGATGGTATTATTTATATTGGGCAACTTTCTGATATTAACCCAAACGATATAGAATCTGTTGATGTATTGAAAGATGCGAGTTCGCTCGCCGTTTACGGTGCAAAGGCGGCTACAGGCGTTGTTGCCATCACCACAAAAAGAGGTAGGAGCGGTTCTCCAACCATTACCTTAAATACAAACTTCGGCATGTCTACCTTGGCTAAAGATCAGCCTGTTTATGATGGGCCCGGATTTTTAAACTGGCGTGCTGATGTGCAAAGAAGTGGAGGCGTTAACCCAGCTTATATTTATAACGACCCAAATAATTTGCCAGAAGGTGTTACCCTAACCCAATGGCTTAATGGACAAACCACTACAAACCCGACAGATTTGTGGTTAACCCGATTGGGCTTATTAACCAATGAGAAAAACAATTATTATGCTGGTAAAACCGTAGACTGGTATGATATGCTTTTCGTAACAGGGCAACGTCAAGATCATACCTTGAGTATGAGTGGTAAGAAAGAAGAACTTACTTATTACATGTCTTTAGGTTATCTCAAAAATGAAAGTATTATTTCTGGCGGTGGTTTCAGCACATTTCGTACCCGGATTAATTTGGAAGGAAAGGCAGCGAAATTTTTAACCGTTGGCATCAATATGCAATTTGCAGATCGTGATGAGGGTGCAATCGAGGCTGATTATAATCAATTGCCAGATCTTTCTCCCTATGGCGATTTTTATAATGCAGATGGATCACTAAGAAGAATCCCCACGGATGATAATGGTTTAAATGCCAGGAACCCATTTCTAAATCCCACTTACAATTCGAGGTTGCAAAAACAGAGCACTCTATTTGGTAGTTTATACGGAAAAGTAACGCTCCCATTTGGAATTACCTATCAGCTAAATTTTAGTCCGGGTTTAGATCAGTATCGTACATTTAATCACCAATCTTCAAAAAATCCAAATGTTACTATTCCCGGTGGTTCGGCTCAACGTGCGCAAGAAACAAGATATAACTGGCAGTTGGATAATTTATTAAAATGGAACAAAACCTTTGCTAAGGATCATAATATCGATGTTACTTTATTGGCCAATGCCGAAAAATATTCTACTTGGTACACCAATGCTACCAATGAGGGTTTTGCCCCAACCGATGTTTTGGGCTATCATAATCTTGCCAGTGGAAACAAGCCAACCGTAAGTAGTGATGATAAGGTTTACACAGGCGATGCTTTGCTGGCTCGGATTAATTATTCTTACAAAGGCCGGTATGCAGTAACAGGTTCTGTCCGTAGAGATGGATATTCTGCATTTGGCGCAGAGAAAAAAAGAGCAAGTTTCCCAGCTGCTGCGGTAGCGTGGACATTTAGCGAAGAAAGCTTTATGAAAGATATTAAATGGTTAGACTTTGCTAAACTGCGATTATCATACGGTATTAACGGAAACAGAGAAATTAGAGATGCCAATAATGTAATAGATCCTTATGTGGCCATTCAGACTTTAACCGGCGGTAAATATCAAAGCGTAAATAGTGGCGGTACACCGGGTGAAGTAAATACGATTGTAAATAGTTCTCGCTTAGGAAATCCAAATTTAGAGTGGGAGAAAACAAAATCTTTAAACTTAGGCTTGGATTTTGGCGTATTAAACAACCGCTTATCTGGATCTATTGATGTTTACGACAAAAAAACCAGTGATTTATTAATCGGCCAAACCCTTCCAAACGTTTCTGGATATACCAACGTAATCGCAAATCTTGGTCGCGTAAATAACCGAGGTATTGAATTAGGCATTAATAGTAAAAACATTACCAGCGGACCTGTAACTTGGAATACATCGGTTAATTTTTCTTTAAACAGAAATAAAATTGTGGCTTTGGCTACTCCAAATGATGATTTGGGAAATGGCTGGTTTATTGGAAAAGATATCGACGTAATTTGGGAGTATAAAATTTTGGGCGTTTGGCAACAGAATGAAGTTGCAGAAGCCAACAAGTATAACAAGGGCATTAAGCCAGGCGATTTTAAGCTAGAAGATGTAGATGGAAACTATGTTTATAACGATTTAGATAAACAATTTATTGGCTATCGGAGTCCGAGGTTTAACTGGTCGGTACGCAACGATTTTAACATTCTAAAAAATATAGATTTCTCTTTCCAACTGGTTTCGAGCTGGGGGCAACAGCGTACTGATAATTATGCTAAAAATCAGCCTGGAAGTGTAGGCTTCGGTCGTTCCAGTTCTTACATCGTTCCTTATTGGACACCCGATAATCCCATTAATGATTACGCCCGTTTAAGCTCAGGTTTAAGTGGAACAAGTTTCAGCGTGTATCGTAAAAGCTCGTACATCCGGTTAAATACAATTGCACTTTCATACAGTTTCCCTAAAGAATTGATGGCAAAATTGAGAATTCAGAGTGCTAAAATTTACGGCAACGTATCCAATGCAGGTGTTTATGCACCAAACTGGAATCAATGGGATCCGCAAACGGCAGATGGAAATGGCAATCCTGTACCAACGCCTAGGGTTTACACTTTTGGATTAAATGTTTCTTTTTAAAATTTGATGACTATGAAAGTTTTATATAAAAAAATAATTCCATTTGTTGCACTGGCTGTTCTGCTCTCTGCAAATGGATGTAAAAAATCAGATCTTGATGCAGAGCTGTTATCATCTTTAGAACCTGCAACAACGCTAACCAATGTGGCTTCTATGAAAGCTGCGCTTGCTGCAATTGGTTCAAACATCCGCAGAGAATTTACCGGAGATATGGCGCCTATTGTAACAGAATCTATATTTTCTGAAGTTGCGGTAGATGGAACGACAGATAAAAGCACACAGGCACAGGATATGGATACCCGCGTAACGCCAGATGCAAACCTGGATAACCCAGATTTTAACCGTATTGGGTTTTATTGGACAGAAGGTTACAAAGGCATCCGTTACGCCAATACCGTAATTACTTATATTGATAATGTAACCTTTAAAGATGCCGCAGAAAAGAATGCGATTTTAGGATCGGCTTACTTTTACAGAGCTTATTATTATTACCGTTTGGTTAATCAATTTGGAGATGTACCCTTGATTCTGAAAGATATTACGGCCCCAAAACTGGATTATTTTTCAACTAAACGAGAAGTGATTTTGAAGAAAATGCAGGAAGATTTACTTTTTGCAGAACTTTGGGTTCAGGATAATGTAGATAAAGGAGAGGTAACCAAAGGCGCTTGTAGCCATTTATTAACCAAGGTAAATTTATCTTTGGGCGATTTTGATGCCGCCATTACCTCTGCAAATAATGTAATTAATGGTGGGAAATATGCCTTGATGAGAAATCGTTTCGGAAGTACCGCTGGCGATGCAACAAAAAATGTAGTTTGGGATTTGCATAGAATGGATAACAAAGCTATTCCAGCAAATAGAGAAGCACTTTTCTTAACCATCGATAGAGAAACCTTAGCCGGTTTTACAGATTTCGGTTCTCAGGTAATGCGTAATTGTGTACCCGCTTGGCATTTCGCAAATTTAAGAACGCCATCAGGTTTAAACCCAGCAATTGTAGATGCTACAACTGCCGAAATTCCGCTTACCTTAATGTACGGAAGGGGAATCGGTCGTTATCGCGGTACCGCTTACAGCACCAAAAACATTTGGACAGATAATACCGATTATCGCCATGCGCCAGGTATGTGGATGAATATGACGGATTTGGTTTATAACAATCCTGCATTAAAAAATTCATCAAACGCAACAGAAAAAGCGCTGTATGGTAAGCCACTTGTAGATGTAACGCCAGCCAATGTAAACAATATGTTTTTAAATAAGGGCTTAGATACTATCCGTCACTTTTTTGGCTGGCCACATTACAAAACCTTTATCAACTCTACCAATGCCTTGGCTATTGATAAATATTGGTCGCCACCTAGAGGAACAGACACAGATTGGTACATTTTCAGATTAGCTGAAACTTATTTGTTAAGAGCTGAGGCTTATTATTGGAAAGGCAACTTAGCGCTGGCAATGGCCGATTTAAACCAAGTAAGATCAAGAGCAAATGCAACATTGCTAACAGATGCATCAGCAATCACCATTGGAACTATTTTGGATGAACGTGCCCGCGAGCTTTATTATGAAGAGCCACGTAAAACGGAGCTTACTCGCATTGCCTATATTTTTGCGTTAACTGGCAAAGCTGCTTATAACGGCAAAACATATACATTGACTAATTTCTCCGATAACAATTTTTTCTATGATAGAATTATAGAGAAAAATGATTTCTACAGAAACAAAGTACCAACAATATCTGGCGTAAATTTTAAAATTTCTCCATATCATGTATTGTGGCCAGTTCCGGGAACCGCACAAAGATTTAATACTGAAGGGCATATTAATCAAAACAAAGGTTACACGGGTTACGAAACCAATGTGCCGGCGCTTGATAAAATTCCTTAATAGGATAAAAAATAATTGGTTATTTTAACTATTTAACCTTAAAATTTGGTTTAATTGAGGCTTTGGCCGAAGGCAGTTCGAGAAATCGAGCTGCCTTTTTTAATGATTTGTTTCTTAAAGCGCCTCATTCCACCTTGGCCCCAATCTAAAGATCCGGACTGGGAAAATATAATGCTCGCAATTAAAATAGGCAAGTCTATTCAGCCGCTTCTTCACCCTTACTACCCAATTTAACAATATCGCCTTTTTTAAACAAGATGGCTTGAAGCGTAATTTTCCATTTATCTTTTTTGCGAAGTAGAAATTCGAGATCCATGCCAAAGTGTTTCATTTCTTCCTGCTGTGCATTTTCCATAATCGCTTTTGCTTCCGGATCTTTTTCAACGGCAATTCTTTGCTCATACCAACCTATGGCTTCTGCCTCTTCGGTTAGCGAGGTAATCATTCTTGCGAAAGTTCTGGTTTCTTCAGACAGTTCTTCTGGTGGTTCGTGGTATTGATCTGTTGCCATAGTTTTAGTTTTTAATGTTTAGTGTTTAAACAAAAAACAGTACTAAACTAAAAATGTTTTCAAATCAATCTTTCCAAATTATTAAGCCGCATCTTTTTTAGATCGAACAATTTTATTTCTAATCCTACTCAGGGTTTCCATCCGCATACCGAGGTAACTCGCTATACATTTTAAAGGAAGTTGGGTTACACCAAGCGGACTAATTTCTATAAATCGTTCATAACGTTTCTGCGCAGAAGGAATTCTAGCTAAAATAGATCTTTCAGAAGCCTGATGATATTGCATAGCAAATATTTTTCTGCTAATAATATTGGTTTCAGGAAATTGAAGGTACAATTGGTCGATTAAATCGTAAGGAATGGCAAGCAATTCGGAATCTTCCAAAGCCTGTAGGTACTCAATTGATGGTTTTATAGTATTGCCTGGATCGCGAAAAGCACCAATAATCTCTTTGCCAAAACTAAACCAAGTACTAATATCCTTTCCTTCTTCTTTTATGAATCCTCTTACAATACCACTGTTAACAAAAAATAAATAATTGTTGGGCTCTAAAGGAGAAAGTAAAAACTTGTTCTTTTTAACATTAACAGAAAAAGTTTTGGTAACAATCTCATCAATAAATCCTTGTGTTACCGGGTAGATCGAATTAAAATAACGAATTAGTTCTATTTGTGGTGTAGTAGCTTTTTGCGTAAACATTATGGTTTGGTTTGAATCTACATACGACAAAACTTGTAGGAATGGATTTTCTGAATGAATTATTTACCCAAAGATAAGCTGGGAGGGGTTATTAAATTCAATGTAATTCATTATAAATGCGTAAGTTTATAAATACCCTCCTAAAAATGGGGCTTTCCCATTTTTATAATTACCCTAAAATGCTAAGTAAAGAATTGAATGCGCAGGCTAAAAAGTTCCTGTACGAATTAAATGATGCTAGGCACGAATATAGTTTTTCTACCAGCGATAAATGGGCAATTACAGAATGTACAGCTTCCAAAAAGGCCACTATAGAAAAGGAATTTTATCCTGTTCTTTTTACAGAATGTAATCCTGATGATCTTCCAGCTTTCGCCAGCCTAGTATCATCCTTGTTAAATAAAACAATTGAAATCGACGTAGTTAAATCAAATCCATCAAAAGATAGAGTCTTTTTAGTTGCTTATTGCTTAAATAAAAAGTCGTAACTAAAATTTAAACCCATTTAAATTTATATTACTATCCTAAACGATAGCACTATCCTTTGGTATAGTAGTATCTTTTTGATCTTTGCTATAGATAATTTTACAGCTCAAAATAAAATTATTTATATGAACATATTACATTTAATTTCGAGCCCACGCGGTGGCGCATCTTTCAGTATTAAACTTGGTAATGCAGTAGTTGAGAAACTGCAGGAAGCCAACCCAAATGCTAGCCTAAAAATACATGATCTTACCAATAAGCCTTTTCCACATTTAGAAGAAGCTCATTTAAACTCATTTTTTACGCCTGTAGAACAACACAGTCCAGAAATGATAGAAGCCATTAAACATTCTGATGAAGCTATTGCGGAGCTTTTAGAAGCCGATGCAATTGTTATCGGTGTTGGTATGTATAACTTTAGTATTCCATCAACCTTAAAAGCCTGGATAGATCATATTGCCAGAGCGGGTAAAACGTTTAGTTATTCTGCTAATGGCCCAGAAGGATTAATTAAAGGTAAAAAAGTATATCTAGCCATCACTACTGGAGGTGTTTATTCTGAAGGACCAATGAAACCTTATGATTTTATAGAGCCATATTTAAGAGCTGTTTTAGGTTTTATCGGTATGACAGATGTTACCGTTATTAGAGCAGAAGGCTTAAATATGCCCGAATTTAAGGAGGTAGCGCTTGATAAAGCGATAGAAAGTATAGCCGTTTAATTTATTTATAGCCTGCAAAGCTAAATGGTAAAGCATTGCAGGCTATTATTTTTTCACCTAGGGTCGATTTTAAATTCTTTAAGTGCCATTTGCCTCCATATCCGATTCCATGGCTTGCTCTAAATTTTTGTCGCCGTTAATATAAGCCATTATTGCAGCTATCGTTTCTTTAGGCTCGCTTATTTGCGGATAATGCCCCGTTGCGTTTAATATGTGCATCGTGTTTTGAGGCATATTATCATTAATGTATTCGCCAGCAGAAATTGGTGCCATGGGATCTTCAGCACTTTGTACAGTTAAGCTTGGTACTGTTAAGTTTTTAAGTTTGCTCCTGTAATCAGAACGGAAAGTGGCATTTGCAAAGCTTAATGCAATTTTTGGGTCCATAGCTTCAAAACACTCTTGCAGAAATTCGGATAGGGCAGGTCTGGCTAAATTACCCATAGCCATAGGTGCAATTAACGCAGCCCAGCTGAGAAAATCTTTAGCCATAAAATTAAGCAATGATTCGAGTTGTTCTGTTTCAAAACCACCAAAATAATCTCTATCATTTAAGTACCTTGGCGATGGACCAATAAAAATAAGTTTATCAAAAACTTCAGGAATCTGCAAGGCTGCAATCATTCCAATCATACTGCTCACCGAGTGACCAATAAATATAATGTCTTTTAAGTTTAGCGCTTCAATAATATCTACAACATCACAGGCATAACCCTCCAATGTAGAATATTTATGAAAATCGTATTGGCTTACATCTGATTTTCCAGAGCCCACATAATCAAACAAAACCAATTTGTAATCTTTAATGAAAGCATCTGTTATAAATTTCCAAGAACTTTGGTCGCAACCAAAACCATGCGCAAACATAATTACCTTGGTTCCCTCGCCAAGAATGTTAACATGGTTTCTTTCTATTATGGATTTCAAGATGTGTGTGTTTGGATATGCGAATTTATGCAACAAAACAACAATTAAATCATTCACTTTGTTCAAAATAAGTGAGATTGTTGTAACAAAAATTTTGCGAACAGTCACACGCCTATAAATCATTAATAATGGAATAATTTAAGATTGTTCGTTTTTGAGTTAAGTAAATCGATTTAATATGAATTATAAATATTATTTTAGTGCCTGATACACAAATCGAAACCAAATGTTTTTTATGGAGAACCACAACAATCGTTTAACTAAGCGAATTTTAAGTTTGTCATTCATCGGAATAATCTGCTCCAGCGTAGTTTTTGCACAGAGTGAAAACTATGTATTCAATAGAAAACCGCTAGATCAAAATGTTTCTGTTCAATTGCCCTTAGGCAGTATAAAGGCCAAAGGATGGTTGCTTAAGCAATTAGAAATGCAAAAGGATGGAGCAACTGGTATGGCAGAAGATCTTTATCCGGAAGATGATAATTTAGGGAAAAACTCGGATTGGCTGGGCGGAAAAGGTTCTGGCTGGGAACGCGTACCTTATTATGTTAAAGGATTAATTGCACTGGCTTACACTTTAGATGATGCAGGGTTGAAAAATAAAGCTCAGAAATATATCGATTGGACCTTAAATAACCAACAGGCAAATGGTTTGTTTGGTCCACCTAAAATGAAAGATTGGTGGCCACGGATGCCCATGATGTACGCTTTACAAAGCTATTATGAGGCTACAAGCGATAAAAGAGTAATTCCTTTTTTAACAAAATACTTTAAATATGAGCTGGCCAACCTTGATGCTGATCCGTTAAAAGAATGGGGGAAATCAAGAGCTGGCGACAATATGGAAATCGCCATCTGGCTTTACAATAAAACAGGTGATCAGTTTCTGTTATCTCTAGTAGAAAAGCTGAAAAACCAAGCCTACCCATGGACGGATATTTATAGCGAAAACCAGTTTTTCTTTTATGGAGACGATTTCCAGCCGAAACATATGGTAAATGTAGCACAAGCACTTAAATTACCTCTAGTTTATGCTCAGGCTAATGCTTTGCCAATTTATCGCACTGCAATGGCAAAAGGGATTGAGCACATTATGCATGATCATGGTCAGCCAGAAGGTTTGGGTTCTGGTACCGAATTTTTGGCCGGACGAAGCTCTACACAAGGCGTAGAAACCTGTACCGTTGTAGAGTGGATGCAAAGTTTAGAAACGGCAGCAAGAGTTCTTTCTGATGCCAATATTGGAGATCAGTTAGAAAAAGTTGCTTTTAATGCGCTCCCTGCACAATTTAGCCACGATTTTAAAAACCACACCTATTATACCTTACCCAATCAAGTGCAAGGGGTATGGGGCGAACATGGTTTTAATCAAGATTATGCATCGGGCATTGTTTCTAGTCCATACTCTGGTTATGGTTGTTGCCGTTACAATATGCACATGGGGTGGCCTTATTATGTAAAAAACAGTTGGGTGGCAACTCCTGATGGTGGTTTAGCTATAGTGAGTTATGGACCGATGGAAGTTGAAGCTTTAGTTGGAGAGCATAAAAAGATAAAGATTACCGAGGATACCAATTACCCATTCGATGAACAAATTAAACTTGGCCTAACGCTAACTAGCGCAACTGATTTTCCGTTATCCTTACGAATTCCATCCTGGAGTATTAAGCCGGAAATTAAATTAAACGGAACCGTTTTGAAAGACGTAAAGGCTGGAGAAATTTACAAAATTGCGAGAACGTGGAATAACGGTGATCAACTCGAATTAAATTTTCCAATGCAGATTAAAAGTCAGCAGGAAGTTAATAACTCGGTAAGTATAGAACGCGGACCAATGGTTTATGCGTTAGAGATTTCTTCAGCCAGTAAAATTATTAAGGAACATTCGGTTAAGGGCTTTGCAGATTACGAAATTAAACCAACATCTCCATGGAACTACGGATTGGTATTAAACAATGGAGCAATCTCCAAAGCTATAAAAATTGAAAAAACGGTGATGCCAGAAAATCCATTTGATGGGATAAAAACACCAATAAAATTGAAATTGAAGGCAAAGCGGATCCCAGAATGGGGGATGGCATATAATAACATTTCAGCATTTGATGTTCCCTTTAGTCCGGTTTTATCTAACGAGCAAGAAGAAGAAATTACGCTTATTCCTTATGGAGCCGAAAGCATTAGATTAAGTTGTTTTCCAACAATAGGTAAACCAATAAAAACAGTTAAAAATTTAGATGAAAACTTTACCAATGCAATGCCACTAAATTGGGTATTTTATGGTGGTGGCTGGTATTGGAAGGATGGAGCAGTTCACTCGGCCTCTAACGCAAGTTCCGGAGGATTTGGCATTCATGGGTCGAAAATAATTGCTACCGGAACAGATTTTAGCGATTTTACCTATCAAGCAGATGTTAATGTAAACACCGCAGGCGATGCCGGCCTAATGTTTAGAGTGAGTGATCCTGCCATTGGTGCCGATGCTTACAAAGGTTATTATGTGGGGATAAATCCAATTTCGGGTAACATTGAGATGGGCAAAGCAAGTAATCAAAAATGGGTTGTAATCAGTTCTGCCAAATACCCTGTTAAAATGAATAACAATTACAAGTTAAAACTTGTAGCAAAAGGAAATCAGTTTAATGTATTTTTAGATGGATCGGAAAAAGCCATCCTCTCTGCTACGGATAATGAATATGGCTCAGGCAGCATAGGTTTAAGAACCTATAATGCTCAAGCTACTTTTGATTCGGTAAAGGTAAAAAGTTTATAAAACAATTTGTTCGCAACCTAAGCCTATCCAATAATCAATAGCCTTAGGTTGCTTAATTATTTTCGAATAGGTAACCGCTATACGCTAATCCTTTTGCCACACTTTTAAAATTATCTCCCGAATTTAAAGTTAGGTGTGGAAATTTTGTTTTAAAGATGTTTTGGACTGCAACCACCATCGATGTTCCGCCAGTTAAGAAAAGGCTGTCTATATCTTCACTCTTGATTTTATTCTTCAGCATGAAATCTTCAAGATACGCGGTAATCCTATTAATATCTTTATCAATAATGTTTTGATATTCTTCTGAACTTACATTTTCGTTAATCTCTATTTCCATATTCGAGTATTGAAAAGAAGCGGTGTTTTTGCTTGATAGATTGATTTTTGTTTTTTCAATAGCCTGAAACAAGGAGTAGCCTAAGTTATTATCGACTAGCGTGATCAAATTTTTAAAATTCTTATCATTGTTAGAATAGTAGTAATAATCTTCCATATCCTTTTTAATACGGAGGCCATTAAAAAAATTCATCTTATCCCAAGAGCATATATTGGCAAATAATGATTTGGGAACATTAAGCACTTTTCCTGGCGTGGCCTCGTAAAGTGTATTTTTGCCAAAGTGCGGTGTTCCTCGTTCCCACATAAAAGCAGAATCAAAACTATCGCCACCAATATAAATACCACCAGTGGCCATCATATCGTTTTTTCTATTTTTGCTTCCCACTTGCGATGGGTCTAGCACCAAATAAGTAAAATCTGTTGTGCCACCACCAAGATCGGCAACAAGAACATTTTCCTTCTTTGTAAGTGTTTTCTCATATGCAAAGGCTGCGCCGATCGGCTCAAACTGAAATCGAACTTCGGTAAAACCTGCCATTATAGCCGCTTTGTTTAACCTTGTTTGTGCAAGGGTATCTTTTTGTGTATCATCATCATCAAAAAAAACAGGTCTGCCAATTACCGCTTTTTTACAATCCTGACCAATAATTTGATCCGCTCTTTCTTTAAGTTCGATCAATATAAGCGAAACTAAATCGGATGCATTATATCTTTTGTTTTGGATGCGGGTTTCAGTAAAACTACTTCGAGATAAAATCTGTTTAATGGATTTTATAAAACGACCCTTCATGCCATCTTTTAAGTACGATGAAATTGCAGACTCGCCAATAACATACTTTTTTTGGTTTGAAACTTCTACATCTTCTGGAAAGTAAATTAAAGATGGGATAATAATGGTTGATACGATTTCTTTTTTGTCTTCATCATATATCGCTAAGGCAGAGTTGGTTGTGCCAAAGTCAATTCCATATAGAAAGTTTTTCATCGTAAAAAAGGGGCTAAGTATGTCTCAAATATTGGGGCGACGAAAGTATTAAAAAAACATCGAAAATGAAAGTTCTAAAATGAAAACGTATTCTTGAACACAAAAAATGTTTGAGCGTGATCTTCTGAAATAGAAAATGTTAAATTTTAACATAAAAGCAATAATACGTAATCTTAATAATACAAATTAATTATACTAAATTCTTTATTATTGCTCAATAATTAATTTAGTAAACACATGAGCACAATCAGAAAAGGCCAGATTGCCGATTTAGATTTGAGTAGTGGCCGAGGAGTTATCATTGATGAAAATGGTCAGGATATTTCTTTTGAGCTTAATGAGCAGTTGGCTCAAGTAGGAATTAATGCTGAAGTTAAATTTCAGATAGAGCTTGGGCAAGAAGGGTTAAGAGCAGTTGCTATTGAGCTCCCATAGTCGTTTTCCACTAAATAATGCAGATTAATCTATTTATATAATCAATTGGTCTACTTAATTTTGGTAGCATTAGCAATTAATTAAATTTGAATGTTATTAATTTAACGCTCAACACGGAAATGAATCGTTTATTCAGGATTGAATAAACGAGAAATATACACCATTTTGTACTGGTGTGTAAAAACTACAATGGGCTTTATGCCCAACTAGTTTAGTTACGATAAAATGCAGGATGCACATTCTGCATTTTTTTGTTTACGGATTTTTCTATTGCTTTGAGGTAGATGCACCTATCAACGGAATAATGAAATAAAATGTAGATCCCTTACCCATTTCGCTTTCCATCCAAATTTTTCCCTGATGTTTTTTAATAATCTCTTCACAAATATATAAGCCCACACCAAAACCGGCTATTGTTTTAGTATTTGGGCTATCAACTCTGAAAAAGCGATTAAACAATTTAGACTGATCTTCTTTATGAATCCCAATGCCTTCATCTTCAATGCTCACTTGTACAAAATCCCCAATAATTTCGCATTTAAGCGCAATTAGCGAATCCTTTCTGGAATACTTTGCCGCATTACTGATTAAATTATTTATTACGTTACCGATTTTCTGCTGATCGGCACAAATATTAATGTTTTGCTCTCCAATAACTTGTATAAAATGTCCGGGCATCAAAACCCGATTTTCTTCAGCTATAGATTTTATTAATTCAATTAAATCGAAATTGCTTTTTTGAAGCTTAATATTGCCAGATTCTAGAACAGAAACGTTAAGAAAACCATCAACCATTCCCGACATTCTTTTGAGCTGAATGCTCACTTTAGTTAGGGTTTCCTTCGTAAAAATATTATCGTCTTCTTTAAGCTTATACTGCAATAGCTGAATGTACGCACTGAGTGAAGTAAGTGGTGTTCTAAGTTCGTGACTTATCATTCCGATGAAATCGTTTTTACGTAATTCCTCTTCTTTCTGTTCGGTAATGTCCAAAACGGCGCCTGCTATGTATAGCGCCTTATCTTGACTGTCATAATATGTTTTTCCGGTGGATCGTAACCATTTTGCCTGATTGCCTCCAGTTGGATTAATCTTATATTCAATATTAAATGCAGTTCGGTTGTGGAGTGCTTTTTTTAGGCTTCCCGTTAGGTACTCCAAATGTTCATCTGCAACCAATGCTTTTGCTAAATCTAAATCTAACCGATTGGTTTCTAGACCATAAATTCTTTGTGCCCGCTCTGATAGAATGAGTTTTTTAGAAATTAAATCAATATTCCACGAGCCCATACTCGATGCATCCATGGCAAGCTTTAAGATATCTTTCGCTTTTTCGAGTTCCTTTCTATAATTGGCTTGATCGGTAACATCACTTATAATAACCAAAATACTGGTTACTTCATCTTGATCATTGTTTAAGGGCTGATAAGTAGCATTAAAATACCCCTCTTTTACCAATGTAGATACTTTTAATGCATCAATGTAGAGTGGTTTTCCGGTATTAAATATATTTTTTATTTTGTTTAATACTTCTCTTTGGTTGGCTACTTCTGGTCTGGCAACCTCTTGTGGCAAACCTATTACTTCATTTCTTTTTTTGCCCCAAAGCGCTAAAATATTATCATTTGCGAACTCGGTAATTAATTCGCGGCCTTTAAGTACGCACATTCCAAGCGGAGCCTTTTCAAAAAAACCTCTAAATCTGTTTTCACTTTTATATAGCTCTTCTAAAATGCGCTCTAAATTGTTTTGCGTTAATGCCAAACTTCTATTGCTCTCTAATAAATCGGCATTGGTGATTTCCAATTTTTGGTTTATAATGGAGAGAGATTCGTTTAGTTTCTCTACTTTTGCCCTGCTTAATACCTCCTCTGTTACTTCAGAAGCAACAATCATAATACTTTCAGTTACTCCATTAGAATCTTTTAGTGGGTAGTTTACAAAGCTGTAATAGCCCTCTCTAATTTGTCCATCTCGTTTAAGCAATACTTTAGATGCCTCACCATAAATGGGCTTTCCAGTTTCAAATACCTCATCCAGTATTTTTGGATATACCTGATCTGCCAATTCAGGTATCGAGGTAATAAATGGGAAACCAACAATGCTGTCCGTTTTATCAATAAGCTCCAACATCTTAAGGTTTGCCAACTCCAAAATATGTTGTTTGCCCTTTAAAACAGCAATTCCTACCGGAGCTTCAGTAATCATATATTTTAATCTGGCTTCGCTGATCTGCAGTTCTTTGGTTCGGTCCTTTACCCGTTCCTCTAAGTCTTGATTAATTAAAACGAGCGCTTGTTGGGCCTGATTTAATTCTTCATTGGTCGCTTCCATTTCCTCTAGCATGGTCGCCAATTCTTCGTTTAAATTTTGCTCGCGACTTAAAAGATCAGCCTTTTCTGCATCCTGCTGAATGTTTTCATAAATGATAATAATAATGTAAGATGAAAATGCTTGATCATCAATTATAGGTAATAATTCTACCTGCAAAATATTTTCTCTTGTTTCCGAATAACTTGGTTGAACTTTTAAAGTTATTTTTTCTTTTAACTCAATGCATTTAGAAATCCCTTCACTGAATATTATTTTGCCTTCAGCGTTAAAAAAATCAGCAGGTTTAAGAATTTTGTTGGCTTTAGTGAGTAATGATATTCGCTCTAGCAAATTATTATAAGCCTTGTTCTTATCAATCAATTGAGATTTGTGTGCTACATTTATAATAAATGTTGGATTTGCTGATTGATCAAGCAAAGTTTTTAAGAAAACATTTGATAATAAATCCATTGATTAGAAGAGTCGCTTGGTTATCAAAATAACTGTCTTAATTAGGGATGTAGACACGTATAATTTATCCCAATTTACGAATAATTATTTATATAAATCTTATTCATATTTTGCAAATATTCCAATAGATAATAAGTTTTGGCAACTTGGATGGTAATTGTGATTTACATGCCTAATTTCATACCCAACAAAAGAATAGTAAAGTTTTATGTTGTCGATTTTTCTAGATAAAATCTCAAGAAAATCTTATTCTTCTCTTTTTGTATTTGGATCGTTAAATGGAGCTAGATCTTGATTTTATTCATATGGAAATTAAATTTCCTAAACTTTTAAGAACAAAAAAATAGAAAATTGTAGAGCTAATGAGAATGTTTTGTGGCCTGATTTACGCTTTCAATACACGAAACTTTCTAATATGGACTTTTTAATGTTAAGTAAAAGTTAATATTTTATTGTTTTTTATAAAATTAATTCACTGAAAATCAATAGATTGACTTTTGTCAACGGAAATAGTGTGTTAAATACACGATTTAACAGTTAACAATCAACTTTTTTTAAAAAAATATATATATTTGTTCTTACCCTTTCGAGGGTATGTTTTTCATAGGTAGATGTAGGGTCAGAACTTTGTTCTGGCCCTTTTTTGTTAATTTCTATTCAATAAAACTTACTTTTGTTTGTTATGATAAAAAAGAAAGTAATTGTTGCGGTTACCGGTGCTAGTGGATCTGTTTATGCTAAAGTTTTGTTTGATCAATTACAAAAGTTAAAAGATCAAATAGAAGCAGTTGGTGTAGTAATGAGCGATAATGCTAAAGAAGTTTGGCGGTTTGAATTAGGCAATCAGGCTTACAATGATTACGACTTTACCTTCTACAACAAAAATGATTTTAATGCGCCATTTGCTTCTGGCTCTGCGAAATACGATACGATGATTATTATTCCTTGTTCTATGGGAACCTTAGGGAGAATTGCACACGGCATATCTAATGATTTGATTTCTCGTGCAGCCGATGTTGTGTTGAAAGAACGGAGAAAACTGATTGCAGTTGTTAGAGATACACCTTTTAGTTTAATCCACATCAATAATATGAAAACGGTTACAGAAGCTGGCGGAATAATTTGCCCGGCTAATCCATCTTATTATAGTTTGCCAAAAACCATCGAAGAAGTTGCTGGAACTGTTGTGAGTAGGGTTTTAGATTTGGCTGGTTTTGAACAGGAAAGCTATCGTTGGCAAGAGAAATAGTTTCAATTGGCAATTTCTAGTTTCAATATCGCTGGGCCTCAATAACTTTAAAACACAGTCGATAGCCAGAGATGAAATGTTAATTCACTGTAATTTACCTCTTATCTCAAATCTCCTATCTCTTATCTCAAATCTATTTTCCTATCTTTGCAGACTCAATGAAAAAGGTCGCATTTTATACATTAGGTTGCAAGTTAAATTTTTCTGAAACCTCTACCATCGGGCGTTTATTTACCGATGCGGGTTATGCTGTTGTAGAATTTCAGGATCAGGCAGACGTATATGTAATTAATACTTGTTCGGTTACCGATCATGCTGATAAAAAATGCCGTAAGGTTGTTAAAGAGGCATTAAAGTATTCGCCTAATGCTTATGTAACCATTGTTGGATGTTACGCCCAGTTGAAACCTCAAGAAATTGCCGAGATAGAAGGCGTTGATATGGTTTTAGGCGCTGCGGAAAAATTCAGAATTGTTGAATATATTTCTGATCTAACTAAAAACCAAAAGGCAATTGTTCACCAACAAAATATAGAAAAGGTAAACCACAATTTTATTGCTTCTTACTCAATTGGCGATAGAACGCGTACTTTCTTAAAAGTTCAGGATGGTTGCGATTACCCATGTACGTATTGTACAATTCCATTGGCTCGTGGGGCAAGTAGGAGTGATACAATTGAGAACGTGGTAAATCGTGCCAAAATAATTGCTGAAGGTGGTGTTAAAGAAATCGTGTTAACAGGTGTAAATCTAGGTGATTTTGGAATCAGAAACGGATCAAGAGAAGATAAATTTTTCGATTTAGTTAAAGCTTTAGATGAAGTTGAAGGCATAGAAAGAATCCGTATTTCTTCTATTGAACCCAATTTATTAAGTAATGAAATTATTGAATTTGTTTCAACCTCAAAAAGATTTGTTCCGCACTTTCATATTCCCTTACAATCTGGATCTGATAAAATTTTAGGCTTAATGAAACGCCGTTATCGTAGAGACTTGTATGTTGAGCGAGTGGCTAAAATTAAAGAAGTGATGCCCAATTGCTGTATTGGTGTAGATGTTATTGTAGGTTTTCCAGGCGAAACAAAAGAAGATTTCTTAGATACCTATCAGTTTTTAAATCAACTCGATATCTCTTATTTACACGTATTTACCTATTCTGAACGTGAGCAGACTGCTGCTGTGGAAATGAAAGGGGTAGTTGCCGGAAGTGAGCGGAACGAAAGAAGTAAAATGCTTCATATTCTTTCTGATAAAAAACGCAGAGCCTTCTACCAATCTCAAATTGGTAGCTCCGCAGAAGTGCTTTTCGAAGCCGATCAGAAGTCTGGTTATATGCATGGTTTCACTAAAAATTATGTAAAAGTTCGAGCAAAATACGATCCCATTATGGTTAATGAACTTAAAGGTGTTAAGCTTTTAGAAATTACTGCCGATGGAGAAGTTGAAGTTGCCGAATTAGAAACTGCTTACGCACATCATTAAATTGTTTTTTAGTATTATATAGAGAGTATCAGGTATCGAGATTAGCTGTGTCTAGCCTCTTCCACCTTTTGTCTTTCTGCTTTAGTCTTTCACCTTTATCCTTTTCGCTTTTTCCTTTAGTCTTTAAGCTTTGGTCTTTCACCTTTAGTCTTTTAGCTTTCACCTTTAGTCTTTCAGCTTTCTTTACTATCTTCGCATCAAACTTTTTGTATGTTTCCTACCGTTTCGCACTTTTTACAATACTTATTCGGGATTAATCTTCCCTTACCATTTAATACTTTCGGGGTTTTTGTAGCGCTAGCATTTATAGCAGGTTATTGGGCTTTTTCTCAAGAACTTAAGCGTAAAGAAGCGTTGGGCATTCTTCATCCATTTAAAAAAACAATGGTTGTTGGGCAACCTGCAACAACTTCAGAACTTCTTTTAAACGGTTTGTTCGGTTTCATTATCGGCTACAAATTGGTTTATGCATTGGTTAATTATAGCCTTTTTGTAAATGATGCGCAGTCTATTCTAATGTCGACTAAAGGAAACATTATAGGTGGATTGTTTTTTGCTGGCTTGTTTGCCTATTGGGATTACAAGGAGAAAGATAAAAATAAGCTTGCTAAAACAAAAAATGTTGAGGTAACTGTTCATCCGTACCAATTAATGAGCAACCTAATTGTTTGGGCTGCGGTGTGGGGATTTCTTGGTGCAAAGTTTTTTGATAATTTAGAATATTGGGACGATTTCGTTCAACATCCAATCGAAAGACTTTTATCTTTTAGTGGATTAACCTTTTACGGAGGTTTAATTTGTGGTGGTGCAGCGGTTCTGATCATTGCAAAAAGAAATGGAATTAAGCCATTGCACATGCTTGATGTTGGCGGACCAGGAATGATGCTTGCTTATGCCGTTGGCCGTATTGGTTGCCATTTGGCTGGCGATGGCGATTGGGGAATTGTAAATAACAATCCAAAGCCTTTTTCTTGGCTTCCAGATTGGTTATGGTCCTACAAATATCCAAACAATGTAGTAGGAGAAGGGATTCCAATTCCGGGTTGTAACGGTAAATTTTGTGCAGAGCTTGCACAAGGCGTTTACCCAACTCCAATATATGAAGTCATCATCTGCTTAATTCTTTTTGCATTTCTTTGGCAAATTAGAGACAAAATTAAAGCACCAGGACTCATGTTCGGTATTTACATGATCTTAAATGGGATTGAGCGTTTCTGCATCGAATTGATTCGAGTAAACTCAAAATATCATGTTTTCGGCTTATCTTTTACTCAAGCAGAAATGATTTCGACATTCTTAGTGGTGGGTGGAATTATTTTATCTGCTTACGCCTTGCGAAACAAGAATAAACTCGCTTAAAACCATTTATTAAATTCATTAAAAATCCAACAACCAATCTTGGTTTTTGTTAAACAATTATGAATTACGAATTACTGTGCAATAAGGTAATCTCCATTGTAAAGCTCACCGGAAATTTTATCCGTAAAGAAGCGATGCAATTCGATGCCAATAAAATAGAATACAAAGGTTTAAATGATATGGTTTCTTATGTTGATAAAACAGCAGAACAGAAACTGGTTCAAAACCTTGAGAAACTGATTCCAGATGCTGGATTTATTACCGAAGAAAAAACAATCAGCAGAGAAGGAAAAATTTATAAATGGATTATTGATCCTTTAGATGGAACCACTAATTTTATTCACGGCATTCCTGCTTATGGAATTAGCGTTGCACTTTACGAAGATGGTTTAGCTGTAATTGGTGTAGTTTATGAGTTAAATAGAGGAGAAATGTTTTATTCTTTTAAAGGTGGAAGTGCTTTTATGAATAAAAAAGAAATTCAGGTTTCAGTAAATCCAGATTTAAAATCGAGCTTACTGGCCACTGGATTTCCCTATTATCAATTTGATAAGCAGCCTCAATACTTAAAGCTTTTGGAGGAAATGATGCAGAAAAGCCATGGTGTTAGGCGAATTGGTGCAGCAGCAATCGATCTTGTTTATACAGCCTGTGGCCGTTTTGATGCTTTTTTTGAATACAATTTACAACAATGGGATTTCGCAGCTGGGTGCTTTATTGTTCAACAGGCCGGGGGAGAAGTTTTTGATTTTTCAGGAGGATGTGATTTCTTCAATAAAAGAGAGATTCTAGCAACCAATGGAAAATTGACAGAGGAGATGTTGGAAGCAATGAAGAGACATTTTAACTAGTAACGATTAATTTAAAAGCATAAAAAGGGCTTACTAAAATTTAGTAAGCCCTTCTTTTATTTAATTTGAAAAATGCGCTTTTTATAGTGCTTCCGAAACTACATCCGTAACTTCTGGAACCATTCTTTGCAATAAATTCTGGATCCCAGATTTTAAAGTCATGGTAGAAGAAGGACAACCACTGCAAGATCCACGTAATTCTACAGTTACAACACCTTCATCAAAAGATTTATAGCTAATTGCGCCACCATCTTGCTCTACAGCCGGGCGAACGTAATCGTGTAGAATTTGCTGAATTTTGATTTCAGTTTCAGTACCTTCAAAACTAGGCGCTTCTTCTGAAGTTGCCTCTTTAATCTTCAATTCTGATTCTACGGCACCTTTAACAAACTCCTTTAAAATGGCCTCAATATCAGCCCATTCTGCATCTTCAGTTTTGGTAACTGTTACAAAATTACTGGCAAAAAACACACCAGCAACAAAGTTAAACTTGAATAACTCCTTTGCAAATGGCGATTGTTCCGCACTATCTTTAGTAGCAAAATCTTCACTTCCATTAATTAACAGCTTGTTAACCATAAATTTCATGGTTGCTGGGTTAGGAGTCTGTTCTGTATATACGTTAATCGTCATGTCTTTAATCAATTTGAATAAACAAAATTAACAATTACTCATCAATAAAGCTTTTCTACGCTGTCTGTTTAGCGTCAATTTAATTTACTAGAAAACTCCT
This sequence comes from Pedobacter fastidiosus, assembly GCF_014306625.1. Classification (GTDB taxonomy): domain Bacteria; phylum Bacteroidota; class Bacteroidia; order Sphingobacteriales; family Sphingobacteriaceae; genus Pedobacter; species Pedobacter fastidiosus. Next base: position 105,700 of record NZ_JACRYL010000008.1, on the reverse strand, counting down.
GTATAGTTAAAAGGAGTAATTGTTCTCAACTGAACTTTTATTTCTTCTGAAACGGCTAAACCTTCAATAAATTCTGCAATGCTAGCTGCGTTGATTTTTGAATTTGTTCTGGTCAATTCCTTTAAAGCTTCATACGGGTTAGGGAAATTTTCTCTTCTTAAAACGGTCTGAATAGCTTCGGCCACAACAGCCCAGTTATCATCCAGATCTGCATGCAAAGCTTGCTCATTTAAAATAATTTTGTTTAATCCGCGTAAAGTAGAATTTATAGCAATTAAGGTGTGCGCCAATGGAACGCCTACATTTCTCAATACTGTAGAATCCGTTAAATCTCTCTGTAAGCGAGAAATAGGCAATTTTGCGGCAAAAAATTCGAACAGGGCATTTGCAATTCCCGCATTTCCTTCTGCATTTTCAAAATCGATAGGATTAACCTTATGTGGCATAGCCGATGAGCCAATTTCTCCTGCCTTGATTTTTTGTTTAAAATAATTTTTGGAAATGTAAGTCCAAATATCTCTATCTAAATCGATTATGATGTTGTTAATTCTTTTCAATGCATCACATTGAGCAGCGAACTGATCATAATGCTCAATTTGTGTAGTGTGTTGCGCCCTGCTTAAACCCAATGTATTATTTACAAAGTCGTTTGAAAAATCGACCCAGTTTATTTGTGGGTAAGCAATGTGGTGTGCATTGAAGTTTCCTGTTGCACCACCAAATTTTGCGCTATTTGGAATGGACTTTAAATTTGCCAGCTGAATGCTCAATCGCTCAGCAAAAACTAAAAATTCTTTGCCCAATTTGGTAGGAGAAGCCGGCTGTCCATGGGTAAAGGCAAGCATCGGAATGTCTTTCCATTCTACAGCCAAAGCATTTATCTTTTCTATTAATATCGCGATAGCAGGGTAGTAGCTTTCGCTTAGCGCCAATTTAATCGTATAAGGAATCGCCGTGTTGTTTATATCTTGAGAGGTTAGGCCAAAATGAATAAACTCTTTATAGTCTTGAAGATTTAAAGCATCGAATTTGTTTTTGATAAAATATTCAACCGCTTTAACATCATGATTGGTTACTTTCTCCGTTTCTTTGATTTCCAGCGCATCCGTTTCTGAAAAATTTTGGTGTATTTTACGTAATTCAGCATAAACACTTCTATCAAACTTTTCTAATCCAGGTAAATTAATTTCACAAAGTGCAATGAAATATTCGATTTCAACAAAAACACGATATTTAATTAATGCTTCTTCAGAGAAATAGGCAGCTAAACTTTCGGTAGTCTTTCTGTAACGACCATCAACGGGGGAAATAGCTTGTAGTGAGGTTAAATTCATTAGGCGAAATATATTTTTTCGCAAATTTACTACAATTGATGGATTTTCGGGGATTTGGGATGTAAAGAATTCCTGTTGTAACAAAAAAGGCTCTGAATAAAACTCAGAGCCTTTTCGTATTAGTAAAATTTAGACTACATTTTTTTTGTTGTGTCTTTCATCATTGTGTCTTTAACCATAGAATCTTTAACTGTAGTGTCTTTAACAGTAGTATCAACAACTGTAGAATCAACAGTAGTAGAATCTGCTGCGCCATCTTTTTTCTCTGATTTACAAGCTGCTACTGATAAAGATAAAGCTAAAGCTAAAAAGCCTAATTTGAATGCATTTTTCATTTTTTTTCGTTTTGTTGTGGTTTTGAAATTAATTAATTATCTATTTATACTTAAAAAATGAAAAGGTAACCCATATTTTTTAAATAAAAAAGATTGTAATGAAAATTAGAATCATTTTCATTGTTAAGAATAAAATAAATTAGTCTTTTTCTCTTTAAGTAGTGATTATAGCTTTAATATAGCGAATTTATTGTAGATTTTTTAATGGTTTGTAAATCGCAGTTGTATAAATAGAATTATTGTTGATTCAATTAGAGTAGTATCTGCGCCATCAACTTTTTTAGTCGATTTTCCACAAGCAAAAAAGGTTAAAAATAAATCTAGCCAAAAGCAGGATTAGATTGCGTTTTTCATAATTGATGAATGTTTTAGGGCTAGATTAATATTCTTGCCTCCAATTGAAAAACTTAACCTGAAATTTTAAAATAAAAAAAGGCTTTGGACATAATCCAAAGCCTTCTCTTATAAAATAAAGTTTAAACTAGTGTTTAACTTCAGTTTTTTCTGTAGTTACTTTTACAGTTGTATCTTTTACTGTAGAATCTTTAACGATTGTATCAACTTTATTAGTATCAGTAACGATAGCTGAAGAATCAGTTAATGTAGTATCAGCGCCA
>NZ_JACRYL010000008.1:103014-103360 GCF_014306625.1 Pedobacter fastidiosus | reverse complement strand
TTTTTTTCTGAGTTACAAGCAACAACTGATAAAGATAAAGCTAAAGCTAAAAAGCCTAATTTGAATGCATTTTTCATTTTTGAATTTTTTTAGTAATTAATTAATTTCACTCTTAATACCGAAAATTAAAAAAGGTAACCCAATAAAATTAAATAAAAATAAAAAGGCCTTGAAGATATCCTCAAGGCCTTTTCTATAATTGAATTTAAACTAGTGTTTAACTTCAGTTTTTTCAGTAGTTACTTTAACTGAAGTATCTTTTACTGTAGAATCTTTTACTACTGTATCTTTTTTAGTTGTATCAGTAACGATAGTTGAAGAGTCAGTTACAGATGTATCAGCACCT
>NZ_JACRYL010000008.1:0-102975 GCF_014306625.1 Pedobacter fastidiosus | reverse complement strand
TTTTTTTCTGAGTTACAAGCAACAACTGATAAAGATAAAGCTAAAGCTAAAAAGCCTAATTTGAATGCATTTTTCATGTTTGATTTTTTTATTTAGTAATTAATTTCTTTGATTAATGCCGCAAAGGTAAAAAGGTAACCCGCATATTCAGAAAAAAAAATAAAATTTTTTAATTTTCTTTTTGGGTTACCGTTTTGTAACCGATGGTATTAAGCAATTATAGCAGCTCTAAATATTTTTGTCTAATATTGGGTTACTATTTATCGAAAAATGTATTAACTAGTGAATAACAGTTTAAAGAGTTCAGTTCCAACAGATAGAGAGGTTATTTTAGGTATTCTAAATAACTCAGAAGATACCCTTAACAAGTTATATAAGGGCTATTTTGCAATGGTTTTGCAATTTATCCTGAATAATAACGGCGATGAAGATGATGCGAAAGATGTTTATCAGGAAGCCATAATTATTTTATATAATAAAATTAAGGAAGGAAATTTTGAACTCAGCAGTAAGTTAAAAACATATATATACTCGGTATGCCGTCGCATCTGGCTTAAAAAATTAACCCAGAACAGTAGAAAGGCTGGCAATATTACCGATTATGAAGATGTGCTTGCCGTTGAGGAGGATGTAGAGCATCATGAGGAAAAAGATTTGCAGTTTGTTAAAATGCAGCATGCGCTCGAACATTTAGGCGAACCTTGTAAAACCATTATTCAGGATTTTTATATCCATAATTTATCCATGCAGGATATTTGCGAAAAGTTTGGTTATACCAACACGGATAATGCAAAAACGCAGAAATATAAATGCCTGCAACGCTTAAAGAAAATATTTTTTCAACCATAATAATTGAAATGAGGAACGATTTAGAGTTAGATGCAATTATTGAAGATTATCTATTAGGTAAACTTACCCCACAGGAAACTGAGGCTTTTGAACAATTGCGGAGCAATGATGCCACGGTTGATCATAAAGTAGTTTCTCACAAGGTGTTTTTACACAAGATGGAGCAGTATGCTGAGCAATTACATTTAAGGGAACAGATGGATAAAATCCATGCTGAGATCGATGTAGAAGAAATGGCTGCAACATTAAAACCTCATCCATCAAAAGTAGTTCAGCTTTGGCGCAAACATAAATCGGCAATCGCAGTGGCGGCTTCTTTTATAGTGCTTTCATTGGTTTCTATTTATTCTATACAGCACAATAGTCAACAGGCCGAGAAAGTTGTTTTGTTAAGCAATCAGCTTACCAATGCAATAAAAACTCAAAATACTTTAATTAGAGATATTCGTAAAACAGCAAATACTTCAGCTCCAAGTAAAAATGCAAATCAAGGGCGTTATGGTGGTACGGGCTTTGCCATTTCTACAAATGGTTACATTCTTACTAACCTTCATGTTATTAATGGTGCAGATTCATTATATGTTCAAAATAGTAAGGGAGAATCTTTTAAGGTTAAAGCAGTTTACACCGATAGCCAATACGATATGGCGATTTTGAAAATTAGCGATAAAAACTTTTCTAATCTTTCTTCATTACCCTATACTATTAAGAGAAATAGCAGTAGCATAGGCGAAAACGTTTATACATTGGGTTACCCTAAAGATGATGCTGTTTTGGGTGAAGGTTATGTAAGTTCGAAGAATGGATTTGTTGGCGATACTACTCAATATCAAGTTGCAATTTCTGTTAACCCAGGAAATAGCGGTGGTCCACTTTTAGATAATAATGGTAATCTTGTTGGTGTAATTAGCGGCAAGCCAGATCAAACAGAAGGTGCAGCATTTGCAATTAAATCAAAATATATTTTAGAAGCGATGAGGGCTATCCCTCAAGATTCTTTAGGTAAAAAGCTAGTTTCGAATAGAAAGAGTTTATTATCTGGATTAAAACGTACCAAGCAGATAGAGAAACTGCAAGACTATGTGTTTATGATTAAAGTTTACTAATAACCCAAACAAATTAATATGCTTGAACCCTGTCGGATTAAACCTTCAGGGTTTTTTTATGCAATTATAATCTGTACGTCTTAAATTAATATTAAGTCTATGTATTTAGTATAGTATTGATTAGATTTGTTTAATAATCTTTAAATATTAATATTATGAGTATAAGACTAGGCGATACCGCACCAAATTTCCAAGCAAACACATCAATAGGAGAAATAGATTTTTATGATTATTTGGGAGATAGCTGGGGCGTTTTATTTTCGCACCCGGCAGATTACACACCGGTTTGTACAACTGAATTAGGTAGAACTGCTGCCTTAAAAGATGAATTTGAAAAACGCAATGTTAAGGTTTTGGCTTTGAGTGTTGATTCAGCAGAATCGCATAAAGGTTGGATTAGCGACATTAATGAAACTCAAAATACTTCAGTGGAGTTTCCAATTATTGCAGATCCCGATAAAACGGTTGTAAATCTTTATGATATGATTCATCCAAATGCATCAGAAACTTTAACGGTTAGATCTTTGTTTGTGATCAGTCCGGATAAAAAAGTAAAATTAACCATTACTTATCCAGCTTCAACAGGGAGAAATTTCAATGAAGTTTTGAGGGTAATCGATTCTTTACAGCTTACCGCAAAATATAGTGTAGCTACCCCTGCAGATTGGAAAGATGGCGAAGACGTTATCGTTGTAAATAGCATTAAAACTGAAGACATCGCCGCTAAATTTCCTAAAGGACATAAAGTTATTAAGCCATATTTGCGTACAACGCCACAACCGAACAAATAATTGTTGATAAATTTATAAAAAGATTAAACTTTAGTATTTAATTTCGGTAATTCGATTGAATTTTGTAGGTAATTTGTTATATTTGATAGTTTTGTTTCAATATTAATGCTTATTCTGATGTTTTTTTTGATTTAAATTTCAATTGGTTTAAAGAAGTGCTGATCAAAGCGTAAAAGGGTTTATTTATTTTATACAATTTTTTATTTTTTATGGCAACCGGAAAAGTTAAATGGTTTAACACTCAGAAAGGCTTTGGATTTATTGTACAAGAAGACAACAAAGACATTTTTGTGCATTTTAAAGATGTTTTAGGCGGAATTGAAAGCTTAAAAGAAAACGATGAAGTTGAATTTGAAGTAGCTGATGGCAGAAAAGGTTTACAAGCTGTAAACGTTAAAAAAGTTTAAGCGATATCTATACTTAATTTACATCATCCCTAACAAGAGCCTTTCCATGGAGAGGCTTTTTGTTTAATAGTACTGTACAATCTCAGCATTAATGATAATGTTTTCATTGTTTCCAATTTTACTGAAAATAAGGAATTTTTCTTGGTCTGGTTTTATCTTATATTTCTTAACCAACTCCTCAGGCTTTGCCGGATAATTTCGAACGATCACATTACCCGTTAAATTTTTTAGCTTTTTTAAATCTCCAGTAGAATAGACCTTGTTAATTTTAAAAATGCGACCAGGGAATTCTTTGTTTAGACTAGACGATGTAAATAATTGAGTTTGTGAATGAAGTTTCTTTAACTTGTAACGCTGACCGATTAAGTTAAAAGCGCCAGATTTTAAAAGTGCGGCATCTGGTTCATATAAATATTGTGCTTCGTTAATTTCATCTGTAAATTCTGCAGAAACTTCAGTCTCTGACTTTAAAAAAGTAAAACACTTTTCGCTATCATTTAAAGTAACTGCGAAAATTTTGGTTTCAGATTCTGCATCCTGTTCTAGAATCCACAAAATTTCCTTGCATTCATTTTTTACACTTACAATATGAATTTCGCTCACGCTTTTTAACTCATTTAAACCTGCAGTTAAATCTAATAGAGGAGCAGTTTTTATGATGATTCTTTTTGCTTTAGAAAGTAAAAGATCAAGATTGCTTACCACATCGGGTGTACAATCTTTAAGCATAAAAACTTTTCCCTTTTCGGCTCTTCTTGCAGGATCAACATAGATAGTATGGAAAACTGAATCCATAAGTTTCAAAAGTTCAATTCCGTCCAGGGCTTTAAATTTAATGTTGTTTGCATTTAAAGCTTTTGCATTGTGTTCGGCAATTTCAGAAAGGTCGGCATTAATTTCGCAATGCGTAACTTCCTTAAGTGATTTAGAAAAATAATAGGAATCAACTCCAAAACCGCCAGTTAAGTCGATTAATTGATCACCTATAGCCAATTTAGATTTATATTTTGCAGTAATTTCAGACGAGGTTTGTTCGATAGATAAGGCCATTGGATAATAAATACCTTTGCTTTTAAACCAAGTTGGAAGCTTCTTTTCCGATTTTTTTTTAGCAGTGATTTGCCCCGCAAGTTCTGCAGATGAAATATTTTCGAACGGACTTTTAGCTAAAGCAATTTGATTTACATCGGCAGTTAAATTTGCGTTAATGTAATCTTGTACAGCTTCATCTAAAATGTGTTTGTTCATGGGTAGTATTAGGTATTGAGTATCAAGTCGTGAGTATAGAACTGTGTGGGCAATTAATTGTTCTTATAAGTTTCATCATGAGGTCGTGTCTCCAGTGCCTCGGTTCGTGTCTCCGCGAACCGAACAATTCGCATTTTTAAAACCGTTAAATAACTTTTAGTTGCTTTTGTTTTACAATGGCATTCGTTTATGCCTGGGTTTGTGTCTTCAATGCCTCGGTTCGTGTCTACACGAACCGAAAAATTATACTAACATTCCTTAAACAGCTTCTAGCACTAATTGCTTTTATTCTTCATTACCATTTGGCAGGTATGTCTGCTTTTAACCTCTAACAACAGCTCTTTATTAACCGTTACCCGGTCTATAGTTTGTTGATTGTAATATCTGATGGTTACAAGTTCCAGCCCTTTGTTGTACTTAACTGTAAATTCTGAAGCTAAATCTTGAATCAATTTTTCGATTTTATCAGCATTATCATCCACACTAACAGAAAAACTGATGGCAGAATTTAGCATGGTATTGATTTTGATTTTATGCTTATGGAAAAGCTCAAAAATATTGCTCAGATTTTCTTCAATTATAAAAGAATAATCTTTCGGAAAAATGGAAATCAAAGCCTGATCTATTTTAAAGATAAAAGATGGAACAGGCAATGGATTATTTTCCTTTGTTATTGCGGTTCCAATGCCTTCTGGCTGAATAAAAGAGCGAACAAACAGTGGAATACCCTTATTTTGAAGCGGTTTTATCGTTTTTGGGTGAATTACTGTTGCACCGTAATACGTTAATTCAATGGCGTCATGATAAGAAAGTTGTGGAATTTTTTCTGTTTCATCGAACCATTTCGGATCGGCATTTAAAACCCCAGGTACATCTTTCCAAATGGTTAAGGCATCTGCATTTACGCAAGAAGCAAAAATTGCAGCAGAATAATCTGAACCCTCACGACCAAGCGTTGTAGTGTAGTTTTCACTTGTTCCGCCAATAAAACCTTGCGTAACTATGATGTTTTCTTCCAAAAGCGGAATCAAATCTCGTTGAATAATTTGATTGGTTTTGTCCCAATCAACCTTGCCTTCCCGATAGGTATTATCCGTTTGAATGAAATTTCTCGCATCAGCCCAAAGTGCCTTTAAACCGGTTTCATTTAACCAAGCTGTAACAATTTTAGTCGAAACTACTTCTCCAATCGATACAATTTGATCGTAAATATAATCTGGATTACTATCTGCCTCATCTTCAATTAGCCAATCAATTTCTACAAAAGTATTGGCAACATCATCGTAAACAGGATTAGACTTCCCCTCAAAAAGTTCTTCGATAATGTTGAAGTGAAAGTGTTTTATTTCATCAAAAATTGAATGTGTATTTTCACTTTGTGCTAAAAAAGCCTGTGTAAGTTCCTCTAATTTATTGGTGATTTTACCCATTGCGGAGATTACAATCAGGAGTTTTCCTTTTTTATAATCGCGAACAATATTGGCTAAATTTTTTACTCCATTGGCATCCTTTACCGACGCGCCACCAAACTTAAAAATATCCATGCTTAAAATGCCTTAACTTGTGCTTCAGAAAATGATGCGTTTAACCATCCTGCTTCTAAATGTGCATTGTATTTGTTGTAAAAATTAATTGCAGGCTCGTTCCAGTCTAAAACTTGCCAAACCATGCCGTTGTAATTTCCACTTTTTGATTCTTCTATTACCTTTTCGAAAAGCAATTTACCAACACCTTTTCCTCTAAAATCTTCCGTAACAATGAAATCTTCAAGATAAAGTCTGCATCCTTTCCAAGTAGAATAACGAGTGTAAAATAGCGCAAAGCCTATGATTGTTCCATCATTTTCCGCAACATAAGCTTTCCAAACAGGATTTTCTCCGAATCCTGCATTGATAAAATGATCAAGATCTACGGTAACTTCCTCTGGAGCACGTTCGTAAAGGGCCAATTCGTTAATCAGTTCTAATATTCTGGTGCAATCTTCAGCTCCTGCTGTTCTTATATTTAAGTTCATGTAAGTTTTAGTTTGCTGAATCAGTTTTAAAATGTTTAATAATTCTCTTTCCGAAAATAGCACTTCCAATGCGCACCATTGTACTGCCTTCTTCAATTGCAATTTTATAATCGGCACTCATTCCAGTAGAAATTTCTTTAAATGAATCTTCTTTTCTAAAGAAACTTACTTTAACACCGTCAAAAAACACTTTCAATTCATGGAATTCAACAGTAATCTGTTTTTCGTTTTTAGTGTTGGTTGCAATTCCCATTAAGCCCACAATGCGGATGTTTTTAAGCTCAGCATATTCTTCTGAACGTAAAAGTTCGATCACTTCATCAAACCCGAGTCCGAATTTGGTGTCCTCATCGGCTATGTAAACTTGTAATAAACAGTCTATTACTCTATTGTTTTTTAGTGCTTGCTTATTAATTTCCTGTAATAACTTTATGCTATCAACGCCATGAATAAGCTTTACAAATGGAGCAATATATTTTACTTTGTTGCTTTGTAAATGGCCAATTAAATGCCATTCAATATCAGCAGGAAGCTCAGCTTGTTTATCAACCATTTCCTGAACGTGGTTTTCGCCAAAAATTCTTTGCCCCGCATTATATGCTTCCAATATCGCATCAACGGTTTGGGTTTTAGAAACGGCAATCAACTTCACGCCATCAGATTCTACTTCGCTTTTATATTTTTTAAGATTATCAGCTATGCTCATTTATAACTATTTTTGGGTAAAATTAATAACCTTGTCGCAATTTGGGCAAAAAATAATATTTTAAATTAAGCATGAGAAGATTATTGTGGGTTTTAGCATTAGTGGTTTTGGCTTTTGGGTGTAGACCCGGTCGACCGAAAGACATACTAGAGCCAGAAGAAATGGAAAAAATATTATACGATATTCATGTTGTTGATGGCTATCTTTCTACTGTTTATATTCCAGATTCTGCTCGGAAAATAGGCTCTGCTTATTACAATGGCATTTATAAAAAATTTAATACCGATTCTGCTCAGTACACCAGAAGCTTAGCATATTATTATAAAGAGCCAGAAGAATTGGAGAAAATTTATAAAAATATCTCAAAAAAGGTTACTCAAGAGAAATCTAAGATTGAAAAGGCAGATTCATTGGCGACGGCTAAAATAAGGAAAGCAGATTCACTGAAGTTGGCTAAAGATCCTAAAAAATTGAAAGTTGATTCTTTAAAAAAGGCAGATTCATTAAAAAAAATCGAAGCTAAGAAGATAGAAATGGCTAAACCTGTTCTTCAAAAGCTTAAGCCGACCAAAGTTTTATCAAAATCTAAATTGAAAGCTAAAAAGGCTGATTCTTTACGCAGAATTAATAGAAGAAAAGTAAGGTTGTTAAAGGAACAAAATTTAAAAAAATTAAAATTACAGACTGCTCCGGTAGTTGCACAATAATATGTTATATCCCGAAAATTGTTTAGAACGTTTAGGTTTTGTTGAGATAAGGCAACTGATTAGCAAGCATTGTATGAGCCCGATGGGGCAGGCAATGGTGCAAAAGATGCAGGTGATGAATCGTTTTGATCAGATTGATAAGTTTTTAAAACAGACGAACGAATTCAAAAGTATCCTGCAAAATCAGGAGCCCTTACAAATAAATACCTTTTTTGATATTAAATCTCTAGTCGAAAAGATTAGGGTTGAGGGCACGTATCTTTTGGAAGATGAGTGGTTCCAGGTTTACACTTCTTTACAAACCGTTTTTTCTGTTTTGCGGTTTTTCGAAGAAAGAGCAGAAGTTTATCCCACACTCGAAGCTTTGTTTGAGCATTTGCCGATTGAAAAAAATATCCTCAGAAAAATAGAAACCGTTATCGATCCTAAAGGAAAGATCAAACCTAATGCTTCCAAGGATTTACAGGAAATTACTTCGGCTATTTCTAAGGCAGAGCAAGATGTTCGGAAGCGCATGGATTCCATTTACAAGCAGGCAATTGCCAATAATTGGGTGGCTGATGGAAGTTTAACCATTCGCGATGGTAGAATGTGTATTCCTGTTTTAGCAGAAAATAAACGGAAACTAAAGGGCTTTATTCACGATGAATCTGCAACGGGCCAAACGGTTTATATTGAGCCGGAAGAAGTATTTACGCTGAACAATAAATTAAGAGATTTAGAATTTGATAAACGCCGGGAGATCATCAAGATTTTAATTGCCCTTACGGATGATCTGCGTCCTTATTCGCCTCTACTTTTGTCTTATCATGGTTTCCTAACCAAACTCGATTTTGTTCGTGCAAAAGCATTATTTGCCATAGAAATTGATGCTGAAATGCCGGGCTTGTTGAAAGAGCCCAAAACGAAATTAATTAATGCAAGGCATCCATTATTAACACTTTCTTTTGCCTTAGAAAAGAAAACCGTAACGCCACTAAATATTCATATTGATGCGCAAACTAGAGTTGTTTTAGTTTCTGGACCGAATGCAGGGGGTAAATCAGTTTGTATGAAAACGGTTGGTTTACTGCAAATTATGTTGCAAACCGGTTTGTTAATTCCTGTGGACGCTAATAGTGAAGTTGGGATTTTCGAAAATATTTTTGCCGATATCGGTGATGATCAATCTATAGAAAGTGATTTGAGTACCTATAGCGCACATCTAAAAAAGATGCGTTATTTTGTTGAACACGCTTCGCCAAAAACGATGGTTTTGATTGATGAGTTTGGAACAGGAACTGATCCGCAATTTGGTGGGCCAATGGCTGAGGCCGTTTTGGAAGTGATGAACAATAAAAAAGTTCGTGGGGTAATAACCACTCACTATTCTAATTTAAAACTTTTTGCAGGCAATACAGAAGGTTTGGAAAATGCTTCAATGCTTTTCGACAACGCTAAAATGAAACCGCTCTACATTTTGGAAATGGGGAAACCCGGAAGTTCTTATGCTTTTGAGATTGCTCAAAATATAGGTTTGCCTAAAGAGGTAATCCAGTTGGCAAGACAGAAAACAGGATCGAACCAAAATAGAGTAGATACCATGCTGGTTGATTTAGAACGTGAAAAAAAGAACGTTTATGATGCTAAAGTGAGTTTGGCCAATCAACAAAATAAGGCAAAGAACTTAGTTGCAGAGAACGAAAAATTGAAAACGTTTTTAGAGGAGAATAAGAAAGTTCTGATTAAGGAAGCAAAACAAGAAGCACAAAATATTATTAAGAGTGCCAATAAACTTGTTGAAAATACCATTGCAGAAATCAAGGAAAAACAAGCCGATAAAATCGTAACAAAAGAACTTCGACAGAATTTGCAACGTGAATTGGTTAAAAATACTGTACCGAAAGAGAAGCTAAAGCCTGTTCAGATTGTGATTGGTGGAGATGTGGTCATTGGCGATTGGGTAAAGTTTACCGATAGTGAAACGACCGGCCAAGTGTTGGAAATTAATAGAAATGAACTTGTTTTGGCGATTGGCGATTTACGCTCTAATGTGAAGAAAAACCGTGTTCAGAAAATAAGCAACAAAGAAGCTAAAAAAGTGATTCAAAGTAGCGCAAACTCGTTTGCAGGGAGGATGAATGATGCAGTTTCTAATTTCAAGGCAGAGCTTGATTTACGTGGAATGAGAACGGAAGATGCGCTTTTCGAAGTTGAAAAATATTTAGATAAGGCGATTATGCTTGGTTTTCCCTCAATTAAATTGGTGCATGGAAAAGGAGATGGAATCCTGAGGAAAATGATTAGGGAATATTTGAGAAAATATAGCCAGGTAAATAGGATGGAAGATGAACATGCGGATAGAGGTGGAGATGGAATTACGTACGTTTATTTGAATTGATGACTTTTCGGATTATTGATTGTCAAATATTTTTCTTAAGACTAAAGCACATTAATATAGCAAATTACTCTCAAAAGAAATCTGCATAAGTTACATATTTTGGATCAAAGAGAATTCTTATGAAGTCATACAAAATAGATGTCTTATTTGAATAAGTGTTCCTGTGATTAATTTTTTTATACGAAAAATTAATTTGATTAAATGTAATAATTTGGTTACAAAACATTATATTTGATTATGGATAAACAAAAGATAGAAATAGGTAGCATTGTCAGACATTGCCACCTATCTGGGAGACATCAATTTTGTGTAGCAAATATGAATGATGAGAAGGTTTTAGTAAGGTACGTAGTACAGGGAGGAAAGATAGAAACGCTAGATCTATTTCTGCATGAGGTAGAATTATTTATAGATGAAGATTATTTACAAATGGAAAGAATAGGAGTCTAGCTTCAATTTTCTCAACTTTAATTTCTAAACTGCGCACTACAAAGCGTATCTCTATAAAATAGTGGAGCCATATTAGAGCTCATTTTAATGTTGTGTTGTAACACAAATTAATAGTTTTTAAAGATTCAATGGTTATTTGTCTTGTTATCACCAAACTAAATAACCGTAACGTTGTTATTTTTAAAACGTTACGATTATGAAAGCAATATTACTCTGCTTATTTGTGGTGGTTTTCGCTACAAGTTGCAAAAAGAATAGTGATGATAGTAATGAAGAAACTGAACCTCTTCCAGATGTTGAGTTAAAATCAAAAGTAGTTGTATCGGGTTTAAATCTTCCTTGGGAAATGGTTTATGGACCAGATAATTTCATTTGGTTTACAGAAAAATCAGGCAAAATTAGCCGATTAAATCCTGCAACTGGGCAGGTTACTCCCTTATTAACCATTTCTGAAGTAAGGGTAAATGGTGAAGGCGGATTACTTGGTATGGTGCTTCATCCAGAGTTTACCACAAATCCATACGTTTATGTTGTTTACGATTACGGCAATCCATACAAAGCAAAGGTAGTTCGTTATACTTATTCTGGCGGAAGTTTAAGTAGTCCGCTGATTTTAATTGATCAAATTCCAGCTTCATCGATTCATAATGGATCAAGGTTATTAATCAGTGGTGGAAAACTTTTCATTACAACTGGCGACGCTTCAGATACCAATCAGCCTCAAAATACAGCTTCAGTTTCTGGTAAAATTTTACGAATTAATTTAGATGGTTCCATCCCTGCAGATAACCCAGTTGCCAATAATCCACTGTGGTCTTTAGGGCACAGAAATGCACAGGGCTTAGTTCAAGTCGGAAATAAGATCTTTTCATCAGAGCATGGGCCAGATTCTGATGATGAGATTAACATTATAGAAAAAGGTAGAAATTATGGCTGGCCAAATATTAAGGGTTTTTGCGATGAGGCTGGAGAACAAGCTTTTTGTTCTGCCAATAATGTTGCTCCTCCATTAATTAATTGGACACCAACAATTGCACCAAGTGGCTTATCTTACTATAATTCGGATTATATTCCTCAGTTTAAAAACTCCTTGTTGTTGGCCGTGCTTAAGGGAACAAAGTTGATGCAACTTAAATTGGATGATGCCCAAACAAAAATTACAGGAACTAAAGATTTTTATGTGAATACTTATGGAAGGTTAAGAGCAATTTGTCAATCTCCAGAAGGAAAAATTTATTTCTGTACCAGTAATGGCAGTGATGATAAAATTGTAGAACTCTCGAAATAGATTATTTTTTCTTATTTCCAGGGCATTTTTTACAGCGTTTGCCTTTTTTAAACTTTTCACAACATTTTTTGTGTTCAGCTGTGCAACTAAAAATAAATCCCATTCCCTTTTGAAACTCAGGATCGGTAGGCAGTATAAATGTGTTATCGTCTCTCTCGTAAATCATTGCAACGCAAAGGTAAGCGTTATTTAGATTAATTCCAATCAAATAATATTCCGTGACTGTTTAAATTCTTTTGCAAAGCGACCGATTTGTAATGCCACTTTTGTAATTTAGCGAACTAACCAAAATTTCATAAAATGATAAATAAAGTTGTATCAGATGCTGAAGAGGCAATCAAAGATATATCAGATGGTGCTACAATTATGCTCGGTGGTTTCGGACTTTGCGGGATTCCAGAAAATTGCATAAACGCTTTGGTAGAAAAAAATGTAAAAAATTTAATCTGTATTTCTAATAATGCTGGGGTTGATGATTTTGGGATTGGTTTAATGCTAAAAAAGCGTCAGGTAAAAAAAATGATTTCGTCTTATGTTGGTGAGAATGCAGAATTTGAAAGGCAATTGCTAAGCGGAGAATTAGAAGTAGATTTAATTCCACAAGGAACATTGGCCACACGGTGTTTAGCGGCCGGTTATGGAATGCCAGCTATTTTTACGCCCGCAGGTGTAGGTACAGAAGTAGCTGAAGGCAAAGAAATAAGAAATTTTGATGGAAAAGATTATTTAATGGAATATGCTTTTGATGCAGATTTTGCTATTGTTAAAGCTTGGAAAGGCGATACAGCTGGTAATTTAATCTTCCGTTCAACTAGTCGAAATTTTAATCCGGTTATGGCGATGGCTGGAAAAATAACCATTGCCGAAGTTGAAGAATTAGTTGAAGCCGGCGAACTCGATCCTGATTATATTCATACCCCAGGGATTTATGTGCACAGAATTTTTCAGGGTAAGGATTATGAGAAACGAATTGAGCAGCGCACTGTTCGAAAAGTAAATTAGTTCATTGGTTCATTCAAAATTCAATTTTTAAAACATGGCTTTTACAAAAGAGGAAATAGCACAGCGTATCGCTAAAGAAATAAAAGACGGTTACTACGTTAACCTCGGTATCGGCATCCCAACATTGGTTGCAAATTATATTCCGAAGGGAATTAATGTTGTACTCCAATCAGAAAATGGATTATTGGGCATGGGGCCTTTTCCATTTGAAGGGGAAGAAGATGCCGATTTAATTAACGCGGGGAAACAAACGATTACAACTTTGCTGGGATCCTCCATTTTTGATTCTGCCATGAGTTTTGGGATGATTAGAGCTCAAAAAGTAGATTTAACCATTTTGGGAGCCATGGAAGTTTCTGAAAATGGAGACATAGCCAACTGGAAAATTCCTGGAAAAATGGTCAAAGGAATGGGTGGAGCGATGGATTTGGTGGCATCAGCCAAAAATATTATTGTAGCCATGCAACACATAAATAAAGCTGGTGAAAGTAAGCTTCTGCCTAAATGTACTTTACCGCTAACTGGCGTAAAATGTATTAAAAAAATCGTAACTGAACTTGCGGTTTTAGATGTTTTGCCAGAAGGTGGATTTAAACTTTTAGAACGTGCGCCAGGTGTAAGCGTGGAATTTATACGACAATCTACCGCAGGAAAACTGATTGTTGAAGGCGATATTCCAGAAATGAGGTTGGATTAAGTTGCATTTAATTAACCACAGATGCACACAGATAAACACGGATTTAAGTAAGACAGTGATAATACAAACCACAGGTTATGTTTTTTTATTTAACCAAAAATGCACACAGATCTTTAATATCTGTGTGCATTTTTTTTATCTGTGGTTAATGCTTTAAGTGATCATTATTCTAATCCGGTAAGAATGCTATTTCTCAAATCGACCGATATTTCTTCAGTTATTGCAATAATCTCGTCTGGTTCGTTAGTATTGTTCATCACCACCTTGTGGCAATCTTTTTTATATGGTAAAAGATATTCTTTATAGGCTGGTAATACGTGGTTGTGCCATTTGTAAAGCACATCCTCTTCAGGATAGCCACGCTCTAAACCATCGCGTTTAATGCGTCTATCTAAGGCAACTTGTTCATCTGCATCTACAAAAATCTGATGATCCAAAAGCGCTGCAATTTCTTTAAAATGAAGAATAAATAAACCCTCAACAATAATAATCGGGGCAGATTTAATTTCCAAAATTTTAACAACAGCTAAGGGGTTATTGAAGTTGTATTCTTTTTTGTAAACCACTTCACCACTCAACAGCTGTTTAATATCTCTTAAAAACTGTTCACTATCAATCGTAGAAGGTAAATCGAAATTATACAGTTTGTTTTCTTCCTGCGTCATTTCTCCGGCAGGAATGTAATAATCATCTTGTGAAACTAAGGTTACTTCATCTTGCTTAAAATGATGAAGAAAGCAGTTTAGAAAAAACGTTTTGCCCGATCCACTTCCGCCGGCAATACCAATTATAAATGGCTTTTTATTCAAACTCATTGAGCACTATACGTTAAATTGCAAAAAAATCTTTTGTCTAAGGCACCTAATGAATCGGCTACTGCTTTAGTCATTACAATTATAACATCTTTTGTGGATTCGTTCTCGGTAAATTTACCAACAACTTTTGCGAATGTTGTGCGATTGGTCATCGGATTGGTAATCTTAATTACTCTTCCAATTGGAGCGGTTCTGTGTAAAACCAACATTTTAGAAGAATCCAGATCCTGATCTTGAATCCAAACAGCTGTTCCTTTTTCTTCAATTTGGCTTAAACCATAAACGCTTGGATCGCGACGAAGTTTTGGGTCTTTAACCATTGTACTGTCCGGATTTCCTTCTTGATCCTCTTTTGAAGCGTCATTTACTGACTTTGGTTGTGGTGGTTTTGGAATCACCAATTTTTGGCCAATTGTAAGAATATTATCCTTTAGCTTGTTTGCGGTTCTAATTTGATAAGCTGTTAAGCTATATTTTTTTGCAATACTGAAAATATTCTCTCCATCTACAACCGTATGGATAAAGCTTTCTTCTCTCGAAACTGGAACCTCTTTAACAACTTCAGCTGGTTTTTCTGTTTGTTTAGGAACATCAACTACAATATCCGAAGGAATTTTTAAAACCTGCCCAGTAGATAATGTATTGTCATCAAGATTGTTGAGTTTTCTAATCTGATAAGCTGTTATTCCGTATTGTTTAGCAATGGTGAAAATACTTTCGCCTTTTAAAACGGTGTGAGAACCTACTGGATCTTTAGATTTATTAGTTTGAATTGGTTGTTCTTCTGTTGCACTTACAACTTTACCATCTTCTATATTTTTTGTTGCGGGAATCTTTAACTTCTGCCCAATCCGTAAGTTGTTTCCAGTAAGGTTATTTGCTTTTTTGATCTCTTCAACCGTTGTTCCGTACTTCTCTGCAATTTTTCCCAAAAATTCTTTTGGCTGTACAGCGTGTTCAATCATAGTTTGATCACCATTTGTTTCAGGAGTTGAAACCGTTTCTGGTATTTTATTTACAGGAGGTTCAACACGTTCCTTAGCTTGAGTTGATGCTGAATTATTCTTTGCAGGGATTTTTATTACCTGACCGATACTTAAATTGCTACTGGTTAAATTGTTTAAAGCTTTGATTTCATTTATAGTTGTGCCATATTTTTCGGCCAGCATGTTTAAATTCTCCTTAGCTTTTACCGTATGCTCGATAATATCTGTCGATTGAGCAGTGGAAGACATATTATTGCTACCAGTTGAAGTAAATGGAATGTTTGTTGGAACCTTAATGATTACACCTACTTTAAGATATTTGTTATCGTTGTAGGCCATAATATCTTTAGGCGAAACATTGTATCTTCTTGCAATGGAGTAGTAGGTGTCTTTTGCTACTGCCTGATGAACGATTAGTTTCTTTCCGTTATTGTTTTCGACACCAATAGAGTCTATTACTGCGGTCGACTTTGCCTTAGCTACATTTAAAGCAAGTAGAAGTACAGCAGTTAAGTATATTTTATGCATTTATTTTTTATGTAAATTTTATAGTCAAAGGGAGCAATTATACGAATAATAATATTAAACAAGTAGCTGTTTCATTTTGGATTTTTAGTAAAAAGTAACTGATCTTTTTAGTGTAAAATCCGTACTGAGTTCATAAACAAACACTTGCAATATTGCGCTTACATATAATCATGCTTAATAAACTAACATCTAAATAAGGTATTGTTTAAAATACAATTTTAGCCTCAAACTTTTATTTAACAACTTTGTTAGGTAGGCATTAAAACAATAAATAAAATAAAAATGGACGCTAAAGAAATAAGCTTAAACGAAAAGGAAGTGAAACCGGTAGTTGACCTTTTAAATGATTATTTGGCTAATTATCATATTCATTATCAAAAATTGAGAGGCTGTCATTGGAACATCAAAGGACAGAATTTTTTCACCTTGCATGTAAAATTTGAAGAACTTTACACCAATGCACAATTAACTATTGATGAAATTGCAGAACGTGTTTTAACTTTGGGAAAACCACCACATAGCCGTTTTGCAGATTATATTAAAGAATCTAGAATCAAGGAAATCGATACTATCGGAATGAAAGATTTAGATATGGTTGATGCTATTTTGGATGATATGTCTACATTGATCGAGATTGAGAGAGATCTTTTAGAAGCTACAGACCAAGCAGGAGATGATGGATCTAACGATATGGTTAATCGCTTTATGCAGTTTAAAGAAAAAAATACTTGGATGTTGCGTTCTTTCGCAGGCAAGAAATAAAGATTAAGAATTATTTAGCCACAGATTGACAGATTAATATAATAATCTGCCGATCTGTGGCTTTTTTCGTTTTACAAAGAACCTAATTATTTATCTTTGACTCATGGCATATAAAAGTTTAGCTGACTGCGTCACCGACCTTGAAAAACATGGTCATTTAATTAGAATTAAAGAAGAAGTTGATCCGTATTTAGAAATGGCTGCCATCCATTTAAGGGTTTATGAAAATAATGGTCCAGCTATTCTATTCGAAAAAATTAAAGGAAGCCCATTCCCAGCGATTTCTAATCTTTTTGGAACTTTAGAACGCTCGAAATTTATATTTAGAGACACTTTGCCTAAAGTACAACAATTGGTATCGTTGAGGAACGACCCAATGAAAGCTTTAAAAAATCCTTTTAAATATGCAGGTTCTGCAATGTCTGCATTATCGGCTTTGCCACTAAAAACACCTTCAGCTAAAAACAAATTTCAAAAAACAACGATTAGCGCTTTACCGCAAATTGTGAATTGGCCAATGGATGGAGGTCCGTTTGTAACTATGCCACAGGTTTACACCGAAGATGTAGAAAAGCCCGGCGTTTTAAATGCCAACTTAGGGATGTACCGAATTCAGTTGGGTGGAAATGATTATATTCAAGATAAAGAAATCGGACTTCACTATCAAATTCATAGAGGAATTGGCGTCCACCAGTCTAAAGCAAATGCATTGGGTTTGCCACTTAAAGTGAGTATTTTTGTTGGCGGTCCACCGTCGCACCCTTTAGCAGCGGTAATGCCCTTGCCAGAAGGTTTGTCGGAAATGACTTTTGCCGGAGCGCTAGGCGATAGAAGATTTAGATATTTTTATGATGATGAGGGTTTCTGTATTTCTGCTGATGCAGATTTCGTAATTACGGGGACGGTACATCCAAATGAAAATAAACCAGAAGGACCATTTGGTGATCATTTGGGTTACTACAGTTTAACCCATCCTTTTCCATTGATGAAAGTTCATAACGTCTATCACAAAAAAGATGCAATTTGGTCGTTTACCGTTGTTGGTCGCCCACCACAAGAAGATACTAGTTTTGGAGCTTTAATTCACGAAATTACTGGAAGCGCGATACCACAAGAAATTCATGGATTAAAAGAAGTTCATGCGGTTGATACAGCTGGTGTTCATCCATTGCTTTTCGCTATTGGGAGTGAACGTTACACACCTTATTTAAAGGATAGAAAACCACAAGAAATTTTAACCATTGCCAATCATATTCTGGGCAAGAATCAACTGAGTTTAGCAAAATATGTTTTTATCTCCGCCAGAGAGGATAATGAAGATTTGAGCACCCATGATGTTGAATCTTTTCTAACTCATATTTTAGAGCGAATAGACTTAACTAAGGATTTACATTTTTATACCAATACAACTATTGATACTTTAGATTATAGTGGCGATGGATTAAATAGTGGATCGAAAGTGGTAATTGCAGCTGCAGGAAATAAGAAGCGTGAATTAGGGAATCACTTGCCAGATGAATTGGCTCTTCCTAAGAAATTTAACAATCCTAAAGTTGCCATGCCAGGTATTCTGGTTTTTGAAGCAGATAAATATCTGAATTCCGAAAAAACAGCTGCAGAAATAGCCTTGTTAAATATCGAGTTAATGGGAAAAGATCTTGATGGATTTCCGCTTATTGTGCTGGCAGATGATTCTGACTTTACGGCAAAAAATATAGATAATTTAGTTTGGGTAACTTTTACGAGAAGTAATCCCGCTGCCGATATTTATGGAGTTAACGATTTTATAATCAACAAACATTGGGGCTGTAAAGGGTCTTTAATTATTGATGCAAGAAAAAAGCCTCACCACGCACCGGAGTTGATAAAAGATGTAAAAACTGAATTGCTTATAGATAAAATGGGGGAGAAGGGTGGATCTCTGGAAGGAATAATTTGATAATTTTTTAGATTAATAATCATATTTAACGTCTAGATACCTTTACCGCAACCAACGCGTCAGTAATTATACAAAGCAAAATCGCCCAAGCAATTTCTCACTTGGGCGATTTTGCAATATGCTATTTTCGCTTTAAGCTTCAATCTTTAAGCTTTTCACTCAAATTAATGGCTTGGCGCATCAGCGTTAACACGTTTAATTTGAGCACCTAAAGCACGTAAACGGGTATCAATATCTTGGTAACCACGTTCTATTTGTTCGATATTGTAAATGGTCGATTTTCCCTCAGCAGATAAAGCCGCAATTAACAAAGAAACACCCGCTCTAATATCTGGAGAAGTCATGCTGATACCACGAAGTTTATATTTTTTATCAATACCATTAACCGTGGCACGGTGTGGATCGCAGAGAATAATTTGGGCACCCATATCAATCAATTTATCCACAAAGAATAAACGGCTCTCAAACATCTTCTGGTGAATTAAAACGTTTCCTTTTGCCTGTGTAGCCACAACCAAAACAATACTTAATAAATCGGGCGTAAAGCCCGGCCAAGGAGAATCGGCAATGGTTAAAATTGAACCATCAATAAAAGTATCAATTTCGTAATGCTTTTGAGAAGGAACATAAATATCATCGCCTCTGCGTTCTAATTTAATTCCAAGTTTTTTAAACACCTCTGGAATTACGCCAAGCTCATCATAACAAACATTTTTAATTGTTATTTCAGATTCTGTCATTGCTGCCATTCCAATGAAAGAGCCAATCTCAATCATATCAGGCAACATTCTGTGTTCTGTACCGCCTAAAACTTTAACCCCTTCTATGGTTAACAAGTTAGAACCAATTCCCGTAATTTTTGCGCCCATGCGGTTAAGCATTTTGCAAAGTTGTTGTAAATATGGTTCACAGGCAGCGTTGTAAATTGTAGTAATACCTTTCGCCAAAACTGCTGCCATTACAATGTTCGCCGTTCCAGTTACCGATGCCTCATCCAATAGAATATATGCACCTTTTAAATCGGTAGCATCAACATTAAAGAAAGCTTTTTTGCTGTCATAAACAAATTTAGCACCTAACTTTTCGAAACCAATAAAATGCGTATCCAATCTTCTACGACCAATTTTATCACCACCAGGTTTTGGAATTGCCGCTCTACCGAAACGTGCTAAAAGTGGTCCAACAATCATAATCGAACCTCTTAAACCACCACCTTTAGCTTTAAATGTCTCCGATTCGAAGAAGTTCAAATCAATATTTTTAGCCTCAAAGCTGTAAGTATCCTTGTCAATTCTTTCAACAGTTACACCTAAATCGCCTAATAATTCAATCAGTTTGTTTACATCTTTAATGTCTGGAATGTTACTAACAGTTATTTTCTGTTCGGTAAGTAACACTGCTGATAAAATCTGTAATGCTTCATTTTTGGCGCCTTGAGGAGTAATTTCGCCCTTTAATTTAATTCCGCCTGTTATTTCAAATGCGTTCATATATTTTTCTTTTGCTAACCAGTTCGTCGTGCTGAATTTATTTCAGTATCTATCTTAAAGATTCTGAATCAAGTTCAGAAAGACTTATGATTATTAATATTTAGGTTTATTATTGTTATTTGGTCTTCGGTTATTATTGTTATTACTATTATTCTGACGGCTTTTGCCGTTATTATTATTGTTGTTGGTTCTTCCGCCGCGGTTGTTGTTGTTATTCTGACGCGGATTTGGCGCTCTAAATTCAACCTTAGCCAAATTTACACCTTCATCAAGAGATAACAATCCGCCAGAAAGATATTTTAAATCTTTTATAATGGTGTCATCACTTACATTATCCTTATTCCAAGTAACATAAGCCATCTTCATAAAGTTTGCAATTCCCTGTACCATTGCTTTTTTCTGCTCTGGATTTTCCTCTCGCATAGCTTTTTCAATCAAAACTTCCACAGTTTTACCGTAATGTTTATAGGTAATTCTTTGCTGAGGATAGGAAAGAGGCTCAGGTTTAACATAAGCATTTTCAATTAAAGGCTTAGGATATGGACTGTCCACATCAATCTGATAACCAGAAATAATGTGCAAATGATCCCAAAGTTTATGCTTAAAATCAGCAACATCACGTAAATGTGGTTGCAAAAATCCCATTAGGTCAATAACCGCTTGGGCATATTTATTACGTTCTTCAATGGTGGGCAATTCGCAAATATACTTCACCATGTTTTGTACGTTACGGCCATATTCCGATAAAATTAAATGGCTACGTGTAGTATTATAATCAAAATTCATGTACAGATAAATTAATGGATAAATTATCTGGCGATACGAATTATGAAATAACCAGAGGAGTTTAGGTTATGAATTCACCGAAATGTCTATTGCCAGATTTCGTTGTTATATTTTCAAAGATAGTTAAAATAACGATTTTGGAGGTACGATTTAATTTTTATTTGGAAACATGCGTTCGTAGTTCTTTTTATTTTTCAGTCCTGCTTTACATTCCAAGCCCAATAAAACATTGGGGCTTTGCATTTCAATCAGGTTTATTTAACACAGTAGTTGCTTAGGTAAAATCCACCCCTTTTATTCCCCCGCCAGCGGGGGAGACTGGGCGCAAACCTAACATGGTTTATTAACAAAGGAAATATAATTCGACTTATAAATCAACTCGGTCCTAGACCATCTCTTAAAATTATAGACATGCTGATAAAATAGAATGCAGTTGATAGAATTACTGCTAATATAATTGCAATGATGATTTTATATGTCTTGCTACCTGTACTCAACCTAAAAGTAAGCGGAACTGTTAAAAGAGGTGTTAAGAACATTAGATACCAAAATGTGTTACCAATCGAATCAATTAAATTCTCGCTCATTTTAAAACAAGTTTCCGTGCGTTCCATGTTTCCGTAGCAAAAATCCTAAACCTCATCATTATTCTTAGGGAAATCAAAGAAAATAAGTTCACCAGTTCCTCTGCTTACCATTTCCCAAGAATCGAAAGGGAAAGAGATTAACGTCATTCCAGCAGTTGGAATATTATAGATATCGCCATCGCACAATTCGTTGGCAAAATCAGTTAAGCCTCCATTATGCCCAAATAAAATTACGGTTTCTGCTTCATTACTTAATCCATTCACAATTTTTAGAAGCGTAGTTGTGTTGGCCTCGTAAATATTTGGCTCCAATTGAATTTCTCCAACCTGATAGGCCTCAGCAAAATATTTAGCAGTTGTTAATGCTCTTTTTGCAGGGCTACTCACCATCAAATCAAATTTGAATCCACGCTTTACCAAACGTTGAGCCATTTCTGGTGCATTTTCTTTTCCTCGTTTGTTAAGCGGTCTGTCGAAATCCTTTAAATTTAAATTTCCCCAATCCGATTTTGCATGACGTACCAGCAATAAATTCTTAGCCATTTAATTTTTCGTTAATCTTATTTACTATAGTTTCGGGCTTAATTAAGTCCATACAGCTATCAACACCACACATGCAGGGTTTGTTTCCATAAATAGAATTTGGGCGATTGGGGCTGTCGATCTGAATGCAATCACTTTCTAATTGCCCATAACCCAAAAAGCCTGCATATGGATGTGTCGGGCCCCAAATCGAAACTACTGGAACGCCTTCTAAAGATGCCATGTGCATTCCCGATGAATCCATGCTCAACATTAAATCGAGGTTTGAAATAATCGCTAATTCTTCCGATAAATTAAAATTGCCAATTAAATTATGTGTATTTGGGTACCTTTTTTCCCAAGTTTCGGCTATTGCTTGCTCTGATTTTCCACCTCCAAATATAAAAATTAGGTATCCGAGTTTAGTTAAATCCGAAATCACCTGTTCCATTTTATCTAAAGGATAAACTTTGTAAATATGTTGAGCAAAAGGAGAGATCCCTATTTTTTTTGATTTATTGCTAAAAAGTAATTCGGCTTTTTGAGGAAGATCCTTTGTTGATTTAATTAATTTATGATTGAGTTTAATATTTAGTCCCAATGCTTTAAAAACATCGGCATAACGTTCTACAGTTTGGCGGAGTGGTTTAAATATTTTGTTAGTTTCTCGTGTTAAAGCTTTTTTCTCTGCTCTGCCTTTATCAATGCGTTTAATTTTAATCCCAGATAAACGGAAAAAGGAGGAAAGTACTCTGCTTCTTAAGTTATCATGTAAATCTGCAATGGCATTAGGCTTGTATTTTTTTAACTCCTTATATAGTTTAAATAATCCAAAAATGCCTTTATGGATAGTTTTTGGTTGAATGGAATGGAAAGTAAGATTTTTTATGCCATCAAAAAATGGTTTAAACGCCTCGCGACTAACCATGAAAATTTCAACAGCAGGATTTTGAACAGAAAATTCTCGTAAAACAGATGCCACCATAGCAACATCGCCCATGGCTGAAAAACGTAAAACGATAATTTTTTCTGTTGATGTCATGGTATTTTGAAAGGTCCGTCATTGCGAGGAACGAAGCAATCCCTACTACTCTCGATCTTAAACCTATAGCTTTAAGATTGCTTCGTACCTCGCAATGACGATTTGCAGATTTACACTTTATTATACAAAACCGGGTTTAAACTCGGATCGTTATACATTTTCATTTGTTTGTACACTTTCATGAATTTTTTTCCAGCTTCAATATCGGCCAATAACTCATTTATACTGTTTGATAAATCATCGCGTTGCGATAAAAGAATGTTAAGCTTAGTTTGGCATTGTTCGCGATGCTCAACAGATGCGGTTGGTCTTTCGGCTTCCTCATTCATGTGATAAATTTTCAAGGCTAAAATAGAAAGCCTATCAATTGCCCATGCCGGGCTTTCAGTATTTATTTTAGCATCAGGCAAAGGAGAAATTCCTTGATAAAGATTTAAGAAATATCCATCAATAAATTCTACCATATCAGTACGAACCTGATTTTGAGCATCAATTCTTCTTTTCCAGCTTAAACCTTCAACTGGATCAATTTGCGGATTTCGCACCACATCTTCCATATGCCATTGTGCAGTATCAATCCAGTTTTTTACATAAAATAAATGCTCTAAACTTTCAGCATCATATGGGTTTTCTATAGGTTGATCAATATCATCAAACTTATGGTAATCGGTAATGGCTTGATTAAATATGCGGTTGGCAATTTCACTTATCATGGCACAAAGTTATAGTTTTTTACCACAGATTTTTCACAGATAAACACAGATTTAGGCTGTTGAATTATATTATCAAAAGCATGTCTATGTTTATCCCTTCTATCTGTGGTTAATTAATGTTAAAAGCATTTGATTCCGTGTTCTCTGTATTTCCGTGGCTAGTTAAGAATAATAAAAGACTACCTTTTTTTAGAGTTGAAGTAATTCGTTATTTCCTCCAAAGAAAATGCATTTAAACATTTATCTGCACTCAATCCGCCTTTTCGGGCAACTAAAATGCCATAATGCATATCATGAAATCCTTCCGTTCTATGTGCATCTGGATTTACAGAAAGCAATACGCCTTTTTCCAAAGCGTAACGATGCCAACGCCAATCTAAATCCAACCGTAATGGATTTGCATTAATTTCTATAACTACCTTATTTTCAGCACAAGCATCGATAATTTTTTTATAATCTATTGGATAACCTGCACGACTCAATAATAATCTTCCAGTCGGGTGACCAAGAATTGTTGTATAAGGATTTTCTATGGCTTTTAATAAACGGGCTGTTGCTTTGGCTTCGTCCATTCTTAAATTACTGTGAACCGATGCCACAACGAAATCGAAGGTTTTTAGAATATCATCCGAATAATCTAAAGATCCATCGCTTAAAATATCGCTTTCTATCCCTTTAAAAATTTTGAAAGGAGCGAGTTTTTCATTTAAAGCCTCAATTTCTTGATGCTGGCCGAAAACACGTTGCTCGTTTAAGCCTTTGGCATAAACGGCTGTTTTAGAGTGATCGCAAATTCCGAGGTATTGTAAATTTAAGTTCTCTTTGCAATAAACCGCCATTTGTTCTAAAGTATGAACCCCATCAGACCAAGTAGAGTGATTGTGTAAACTGCCTTTTAAATCTTCATACTTAATTAGGTTTGGAAGCTTATTTGCCTTTGCCAACTCAATTTCATCAAAATCTTCTCGAAGTTCTGGTTCAATAAATGCTAATCCTGCTTTTCTGTATATCTCAATTTCATTTAAAAAAGGCCCATTTCCGGCTAATTTCAAAACCTTTTCAACATGATCAGGATTTCCGGTTAGCTTAAACCACTCTAAATAAAAAGCCGATTTTTCGACAACATATATTTTTACTCTAAAGCCAGCTTCGGTTGTTGCAATAAATGAATCTTCAGCTTGGATTAAGGATAGAGGCTCAAATGAAAGTATATTTTCGATTACAGCTTCTAAATTTTCTGCGCCGATAACGATTTCCAGTTCATCAATAATTTCGCAATAACGGCGATATTGGCCAGCAAATCCAAGTAAAGAATCATTATCTATTTTTACCAGCCATGCAGAAAGTTGCGTAAACAACGTACTTGCAAATCCTTCTACTTGCGCATATAGAAATCTTCCGTTCGCGGCGAGTTTAAATTCAATCGCATTTTTAATTTCCTCCTGGGTTTTTAAACCAAACCCTTTAGCTTCAATTAATCTATTTTCATTACAGGCATAATAAAGTTCGCCTATACTTTCAATACCAAGCGTACGCCAGATTATGTAGATTTTTTTCGGTCCGATGCCTTTAATGGCAAGCATTTCTATTACCCCTTCAGGAGTTTGCTCAATAATATCATTCAATTCTTTAAGTTCGCCTGTTTGAAGCAACTCTATAATTTTAGATGCTAAGCCTTTGCCAATCCCTTCAATTTTATCAATCTCATCAACAGGTTTATCCTTTAATGCAAAAGGTAATTTATCAACCTTAAAATAAGCATTGGCAATAGATTTAATTTTAAAAGGATTTTCATCGTGCAGTTCCATTAACTGCGAAAGTAGGCGTAAAGTACGGGCGATGGTTTTATTTTCCATAAGCTGTAAAATTAGAAAATAATGCATTAAAACTTCATTTAGTGATTAGATTCTGCACACAATTTTTGCAAAACATTGTTCTCTAAATATGAAATCTATAAAAATTATTCTTTTAGGATTAAGCCTAAGTTTAGTTGCTTGCCAATCATCAAAAACGAACGATACTACTAAAGTGGATTCGATTGCAAGTATTGAATCTGGACCAGGGAAAATTGTTGATGAAAGGTATTTAATCGTTCCGGGAAGATCAGTAGGAGAAATTTCTCTTGGTGAAAATATGGAACTTGTTGGCGAAAAGTTGGGTAGGCCAGATGCTGGAGATGCAGCCATGGGAAAGGCTTGGGGGATTTGGTATAGTAAAGATTCTACTGAAAATGAAAAAAATGAGCTCGCCATTTATTCTTCATATAAAGATACAACCTTAATAAGCAAAGATGTTAAGCAGATTAGAATTACATCAAATCAGTTTAAAACACAAGATAACTTTGGGACAGGTAGAAGTTTGGATGATACAAAAATGAAATTTCCAGGTATGATTCGTATCGCAACTTATCTTAATGAGACAAAAGACAGTATTATGGTTTATGATTCGAAGGCTGAAGGAATTGGATTTGAATTTCTCAAAGGGAAAAGTATTTCGCTAACCGTTCATCCAAAAAATGTATCTGTTAATGGAACTTATTTAACGCTCCATCCAGAATGGAAACAAGTTGAATAATGTGAAATGGATGATGTAAGATGGAGATGGTTTATTCCAGCACACATCTACATCATCCATCAAACCCTATTTTATAACTGCCTCAAATGGCATTCTTGCTTGGATACCTGAACTTGCAACTACTTTTTTCATTTGTTGATAAAGCATATAATTTTCGCCAAGTTCCTGTTTAGTGTAATAAGTTTTAATTTTATCGGTACTTTCTTCCAACAAAGATTTCAAAGGATCAATCACATCTGGATATTCTACAACTTTGTAATCTTTAAGTTTTGCTTTTTTTGCTGCTGCTTTAATCGCATCACTAAAACTCCCAATTCTATCGGCTAAACCAATTTGAACGGCATCAGTTCCAATCCATACGTGGCCACCGCCAATGCTATCAATATAAGCTTTACTTTTCTTTCTTCCATCCGCCACGCGGCTAACAAAGCCACTGTAAATTCTATTTAATTCGCTTTGAATAATAAATCTTTCTCCCGGGGTCATTGGTCTATTGGTTGCCATAATATCAGCATACTTCCCTGTTTTTACGCCATCGAAAGTAATTCCCAATTTATTTGTCATTAAGTTTTGGAAGTTTGGAATAATCCCGAAAACACCAATAGAGCCTGTAATCGTATTTGGTTGTACAAAAATACTATCTGCAGCGCAACCAATATAATAACCGCCAGATGCCGCAACATCTCCAAACGAAGCAATTACCGGTTTTACTTTTTTGGTTAACACAACCTCTCTCCAAATCACATCTGAAGCTAATGCACTTCCACCTGGAGAATTAACGCGTAAAACGATTGCTTTAATGTCATCATCTAAACGAGCTTTACGAATCGCTCTTGAAATTCTTTCAGACCCTATTGCATTATCAGAACCTTCGCCACCAGTAATTTCGCCGTTGGCATAAATAATGGCAACTTTATCTTTTCCAGAACCTGTTGAAGTGTTGTTTTTAACATAATCGTTAATAGAAACAGAGATGATATTTTCCTTTTTCGATCTTCCAGATAAACCTTTTAATTCTTCTAATATTTGATCTTTATATTTTAAACCATCAATCATTTTAAAATTAACTGCATCTTGAGGTTCTCTTATTTTATAATTATCGGCCACAGCATACAAACTATCTTTTTGCAGTTTTCTTGTATCAGCAATGTCTGTTAAAAAGGTATTGTATAAACCACCAACATACGCCGTAACCTGTTTACGATTGTAATCGCTCATTTTATCAAGAATGAATGGTTCTACGGCACTTTTGTAATTTCCGACGCGGATTACCTGCATTTCGACTCCAATTTTTTCCAGAGTTCCTTTAAAGAAAGTGAGCTCAGAACTAAAGCCTTTAAATTCTAAGGAACCCTCAGGATTTAAGTAAACTTTATTTGAGGCAGAGGCCAGATAATAAGCGCCCTGAGTATAAACTTCACTATAAGAAATGATTTGTTTGCCAGATTTTTTGAAATCAATTAATGCATTTCTAACCTCACGCATGGTTGCAAAACCTGCATTCGGACTGCTAACGTTTAAATAGATGCATTTTATATTGTCATCAGTTTTGGCTCTTGCAATTGCTTTAAGCAAATCGTTTAGGCCTATTCCATCTTTTTCCTCGCCACCAACAATTGGTAAATTACCAAATGGATTTTTAGGAGTACGTTCTGTAATGGCCTGATCCAAGTTTAAAAATAGAACGGAATTATTACTTACAACAGTAGTTTTGTCGCTATCTATGGATGAAATAGCTATCGTTATAAAAGCAACAAAAATGACAATTACAATGATTATAGAAAGGAAAAAGCCTAGCATTGAGGCAAATAGATATTTAAAAAATTCTCTCATTTAAATGTTTTAATTTTGATTTGTAAAGATATAAAAATACACGAGGCTTAATATGGCATTAGAGCGTACAATTGCTTATTTGTTACTAGGAAGTAATTTGGGAAATAGGGCAGAAATTCTGGATCAGGCCATCCAACTTGTTGGCAAAAATATAGGTAATGTTTCGGAAAAATCGTCCCTTTACGAAACCGATGCTTGGGGAAAAACAGATCAGCCTGTATTTTTAAATCAAGCAATTGCTGTAAACACCACTTTAACTGCTGTTGAAGTTTTGGATAGAGCTTTAGAAATCGAGCAAAAATTGGGTAGAATTCGTAAAGAAAAGTGGGGCGAAAGACTAATCGATATCGATTTGATTTTATATGGAAACGAAGTAATTAATATTGAAGATAAATTGCAGGTTCCACATCCACAGATGCAATTTAGAAAATTTGTTATGGAGCCCTTAAATGAAATTGCTTCAGAAGTCGTTCATCCAATTCTAAATATCACTATTTCAGAAATTACTAAAAATATTACCGATAATTTAGAGGTAAAGAAGTTGTAAATAACTAAATTTGTTTTATGCAAGATAACAATGATAATCATCCCTTAGATTTATCATATCTTACAGAAATGGTTGGTCATAATCCAGAATTTATGATCGAAGTTTTTGATACGTTTATTGAACAGACACCTTTTTATTTAGCTGAGCTAGAAGATGCTTTATCCGTTAAAAACTGGGATAAGGTAGCTAACTGTGCGCATAAAATAAAGCCTACATTCAGTTATGTTGGAAGAGGTGATGTGAAGGATTTTGTTCAATCCATTGAGGAAAACGCCCGAAAGCAAATTGATGTAGAACTGATTCCTGATAATATTGAACGGCTTAAAGATTTGTTGATAATCATTTACCAACAGCTTGAGGATGCTAAAAAGGATGTATTACCTAATTTAGATTAATAAATTCTTATTGAATTTCTTTGCCTGCACTTTTAAAGTGTAGCATGGAAAGTGCTATGTACAATACCAAGACAAAGGGGATTGCGGCGAATTGTAAAAAACCAATTAATGAGGCAGATAAAATCAGGAAAATAAACTTAATCTTATTTTTTGACCAACTTAAATTGCTAAACTTCAAAGAAAATATCTTAATCTCACTAATCAACAGATAACTTGTTATGGCTATTATGGCAATTAATAGAATACTCGAACCAATTACTTCGGGATAATCTTCTGCTATAAAAGGTAGAGAGCAGATAAATAAAGTATTCATTGGAGTGTTTAAACCGATGAAATCTTCTGCTTGCCTAGAATCATTGTTGAATTTGGCTAAACGCAAAGCAGAAAAAACTGTGATGAAAAACCCTAAATAGGGTAGGTATTCTGAAGTGTAATCGCTCCCTTTTAAAAGCTGAAACATCATTACACCGGGCAGAAACCCAAAGCTAACCATATCTGCCAAAGAATCTAAATCCTTCCCAATAGCCGATTTTACATTTAGTAAACGAGCAACCATTCCATCAAAAAAATCGAAAACTCCAGATAGAATTACAAAATATGCTGCGGTTTGTAAATCGCCTTTAAATGCAAAAACGATTCCTATACAGCCAGAAAAAAGGTTTGCACAGGTAATCGCATTAGGAATATGCCTTTTCATATGATGTAAGATCGGAGATGGAAGATGAGAGATGGAAAAGAATACCTGATCCATTTACCATCTTCCATTTTACTTATTTTTAGCTGTTCATCGAAATTAAGAATTCTTCGTTGCTTTTTGTACCTTTTATTTGAGCTTGTACAAATTCCATTGCTTCTTGACTGTTCATGTCTGCAAGGTGGTTGCGTAAAATCCAAACGCGTTGTAAAGTATCTCTATCCAATAATAGATCATCTCTACGAGTACTCGAAGCTGTAATATCGATTGCAGGGAAAATTCTTTTGTTAGATAATTTACGGTCTAATTGTAACTCCATGTTACCCGTACCTTTAAATTCTTCGAAAATAACCTCATCCATTTTAGAACCTGTATCGGTTAATGCAGTAGCCAAAATAGTTAATGAGCCGCCGTTTTCGATGTTACGAGCCGCACCAAAGAAACGTTTTGGTTTGTGCAATGCATTCGCATCAACACCACCCGATAAAATTTTACCCGATGCAGGCGCCGTGGTATTGTAGGCTCTTGCTAAACGTGTAATCGAATCTAAAAGAATCACCACATCATGCCCACTTTCTACCAAACGTTTTGCTTTTTCTAAAACAATGTTGGCAATTTTTACATGGCGCTCAGCCGGTTCATCAAAAGTAGAAGCAATAACTTCAGCTCTTACACTACGAGCCATATCAGTAACCTCTTCCGGACGCTCATCAATTAAAAGAATGATTAAATAAACTTCTGGATGGTTTTTAGCAATTGCGTTGGCAACTTCTTTAAGTAAATTGGTTTTACCCGTTTTTGGTTGCGCCACAATTAAACCACGCTGTCCTTTACCAATTGGCGTAAATAAATCCATAATACGGGTAGAATAATTGTTATTATCCGTAAATAAATTTAATTTTTCAGTTGGGAAAAGCGGTGTTAAATAATCAAAAGGAACACGATCACGAACTTCTGCAGGGATTCTACCATTAATCGTTTCTACGCGAACCAATGGAAAATATTTTTCACCCTCTTTCGGTGGACGGATACTACCTTTTACGGTATCTCCAGTTTTTAAACCGAAAAGTTTTATTTGAGATTGAGATACGTAAATATCATCAGGAGAGGTTAAATAGTTATAATCTGCCGAACGTAAAAAACCGTAGCCATCTGGCATAATTTCTAGAACACCTTCGTTTGTAATAACGTTATCGAAATCTAAGTTAGAATAACTGTTTTCGTTTTTATGGTGATTTCCGCCACCTGGTTGTTTTGGCTGACGATTATCCTCACGTTGAGATTTTTCTTGTTTTTCTCGTTGTTCCAGTCTTTGTTTCGGAGCAATTGTTACCGGTTCAGCACTTTCTTCTATTAGAGCAGAAATTGGTTTACTACTGCCTTCTTCTGATTCAACAATCCTGTCAGGCTGTCTTTCGGGTTGCTGTTGGTGTTGAGGCTCATCAAATAAGGTAACTGAATCTCTTCTTCTTTCGATTGGAGCGGCCGGTTCATCTTTACTTAAGCGAGCTCTCTTTTTAACAGGTTTCTCTGTAGTAACAGCTTCGGCAGCAACCTTCGGTGCTTTCTCTGCTTTTGGCGCTTTTGTTTTCGAGGCCGGAGCAACTGCTACTGCCTCTGCTTCAGGTTCGCTATATGGATCTGCGCCAGATTTGGCTGCATTTATAATTTCTTGCTGGTGTAAAAGCACTTCAACAAGATCAATTTTTCTAAGGGAATCGGCAGCTTCAATGCCATAAGTTTTTGCAAGCTCACGTAATTCTGATGTGAGCTTATCATTTAATTCTGTTTTACTGAACATTCTAAATATATATGTTTCAAGAAATTTTCATTTTGTTTATAACGGATGCTTTCTGCTATAAATCTGCAAGGGCCAAAATATTTGTGTTAGCGTTGGTCCTGCGGTTTCATTGTGTATAAATTCTTAGGATATAAAACTTAAATGAGTTGATTATGGAATTACTCAAATGGTTTCATAAAGT
Organism: Pedobacter fastidiosus; assembly: GCF_014306625.1. Classification (GTDB taxonomy): domain Bacteria; phylum Bacteroidota; class Bacteroidia; order Sphingobacteriales; family Sphingobacteriaceae; genus Pedobacter; species Pedobacter fastidiosus. The sequence continues at coordinate 71,135 of NZ_JACRYL010000008.1, read as the reverse complement.
GTTTATAAGCTGAATAAAAAACGATAAATCGCCTTTAGAAAATGGTAACAAAAAACAAGTCTTGATAAATTTTTCTGGGATATTCAGATAAACGATTGAGAAATTATGTTGCAATTGTATGTATTTGAAACGTAATCTGCAAGGAAAAGTTTAAATTGTTTATAAAAATAATTAATCTTGGCATTATTTTGTCGCTCTTAAAACTTAAAAATCTTCATATTTGCAGCAGATAAGCCCTTATATGACTAAGCAACAACTTTTCGAGCAGATCCAAAAAAAACGTTCATTTTTATGTGTTGGATTGGATTCTTCTCTTGATAAAATTCCTAAACACCTATTAAAATACGAAAATCCAATTTTAGAATTTAATAAACAGATTATTGACGCCACGAAAGATTTATGCGTAGCGTACAAACCTAATACTGCATTTTACGAGTGTTATGGTAAAAAAGGATGGGAGACTTTAATTGAAACCTGGAAATATATTCCAAAGGATATTTTTTCTATTGCCGATGCAAAACGTGGCGATATTGGAAATACTTCTGCCATGTATGCCGAAACATTTTTTAATGAAGCATCATCAGAAATGAGTTTCGATTCGGTTACTGTAGCGCCTTATATGGGCAGCGATTCGGTTACTCCATTTCTTACTTTTCAGGATAAATGGGTAATTCTTTTGGCTTTAACTTCAAATTCTGGTCATGCCGATTTCCAATTACAAGAAATAGGGGAAGAACGACTTTTCGAAAAAGTTTTAAGAACCTCTCAAAATTGGGCAACAAATGAACAAATAATGTATGTAGTTGGCGCAACGCGAGGTTCTGCTTTTGCCGATGTTCGTAAATTAGCTCCAGATCACTTTCTTTTGGTTCCAGGTGTTGGTGCACAAGGAGGAGATTTACAAGAGGTTTGTAAATACGGCTTGAATTCGCAATGCGGATTGTTAATTAACTCATCAAGAGGAATTATTTATGCTAGCCAAGGCGAAGATTTCGCGGGAAAGGCTAGGGACGAGGCTTTGAAATTGCAGAAAGAAATGGAGGGAATTTTGGTTGGAGCTAATTTGGTTTAGCTAAATATTTAACCACAGATAGACAGGATAAACACAGATTTGGGTCTTTATATCAACGATAATAATGCGTTTTATAAAAACTGTTGCTGAAATTTATAAATTGCATATATGTTGAGCCAAAATGAAATCACAGAAAAAATTATTGGAGCCGCTTATAAGGTTTCAAACACTTTGGGCTGTGGTTTTTTAGAAAAAGTTTACGAGAACGCATTATTTATAGAGATTAGAAAGGCTGGGTTAAGTGTCATCAAACAACATGCATTACAAGTATTCTACGATGATGAAATCGTAGGCGATTACTTTGCTGACCTATTTGTTGAAAATGAAGTTGTGATAGAACTAAAAACTGTTACTATGATAACTGATGTACATCAAGCTCAATTAATGAATTATTTAATTGCCTGTAATAAACGTTGCGGCTTAATTATTAATTTCAGCAAACCGCGTATTGAAATAAAAAGAATGGTCAACGGTTACTAATCTTGAATTTGTGCTCATAAAAAATGGTCAAAGACCATTCATCATCAAATATCTGTGTTTATCTGTGCTCATCTGTGGTTAAACATATAAATCTAACTATGAAATCCAAAATAGATTTAAAACTTATCCTTGCCTTAACTGGCGTTGCCCTAATTTGGGGTACAACTTACTTGGGAATTCGTATTGCTGTAGAAAGTATTCCCGCGTGGTATGTAACGGCCATGCGCCAAACAATTGCCTCAATAATTATCCTAATTATTTTAATTAAGCAGAAAGAATTAAAATGGATTGGTTGGGCAAGTTTTAAAAGACAAATTCTATTATCTATACTAATGGTGGTTATCGCCAATGGCATGACAACCGTAGCAGAGAAGACCATTCCCAGCGGATTAACTTCTTTGATTAATGCTACATCTCCACTATTGGTTTTTATAGGCTGTGTTTTTCTTGGGATTCAAAAACCAACTCTGAAAGGCTTTATTGGAGTTTTTATTGGCTTTTTAGGAATCGTGTTTATTTTTAGAGATGGAATAAGCGACCTTTTAGAACCCGGTTATCGAAATGGAATTTTATCTTTGATAATCGCGGTTTCAGGCTGGACGATTGGAACCATTTACTCCAAAAAACATAGCGGTAAGCCTCAATATATTTTCCTGAATTTATTTTATCAATTCGTGTTCTCGGCAATTGTTCAATTTTTTCTAGCCTTAATATTTTCGGGCAAAGCTGATGTTGCAACATGGAAAACAGAAAGTATTTTTGCAACCTGCTACTTAGCTATTTTTGGCTCAGTGCTTGGATATTTCTGTTATCATTATGCCTTAAAAAAAGTTTCGGCATCCGAAGTTTCAATCTTAACCTATTTTAATACAATTATAGCCATATTTTTGGGCTGGTTAATTTTAAGTGAAGAAGTAAATATTGATTTGGTTGTAGCTACAGTATTAATTATTGCAGGCGTTTTTATTACTAATTATAAGAAGAAAGCTGAAGTTGTTTAAAATTCATATCATTAGCTATTGATTAAAATGTGCTGAAAATTATCCTTTGGCGAATTTAGATATCTACTCATTAACCATATCACTTGCTTACTTTGGAAATAATAAACTGAAATTGATTTATATTTAAAAATGAATATGCTTTTGTGGCTTTAGAAAAGCCACCTCGTCATTGCGAGGTACGAAGCAATCTTAATATTATAGGTTTTTTTGATACGAACAGGCGTTGTAGGATTGCTTCGTGCCTCGCAATGACGACCGTTCTTAACAGTGCGCTATTTGTTAATAAAACTCAAATTAATAATTATTCCAAAGAGGCAAAATATTTATTTTAAAACTTTTAGGAATAATTACTACCTTCAAGAATGAACTTTCCTGAAGATTTTCTCCATTATGTATGGCAATTTAAGTCGTTTGATTTTAACGAATTGCAAACATCCGATGGAGCGCCACTTAAAATTATTCATCAGGGTTTTCTTAATAAAAATTCAGGTCCCGACTTTAGTAACGCCAAAATTCAGATTGGTGAAACTGTATGGGCTGGCAATGTAGAGATTCATATTAAATCATCTGATTGGTTAAAGCATAATCATCAATTAGATACAAGCTATGAAAATGTAGTTCTTCATGTAGTTTATGATCACGATGTAGAAATTAAGAGAATTGATGGTTCTGTTCTTCCCGTTTTGGAATTAAAAGATAGAATTTCAAACGAACTGATTAATAAATATGAAACCCTATTTCTAACCCTAACCGATTTTCCATGCATCGCTCAAATTCGAAGCGTAGATAGATTGATCGTCGATTCTTTTCTGTCGAGAACATTAATTGAACGTTATGAAGAAAAAACAATTGCTGTTTTTGAAACTTTAAGCGAACTCAACGGAAATTGGGATGAAACGTTTTATCGTTTTATGGCCAAAAATTTTGGATTCAAAGTAAATGCTTTACCATTCGAACTTTTCGCAAAGGCAATTCCGCAGAATATATACTCAAAACATAAAGATAATCCATTACAAATTGAAGCTTTGGTTTTTGGCAGCGCAGGTTTTTTAAACAACAAATTTCAAGAGGAATATCCAGCAAAATTGAAGAAGGAATTTGAGTTTCTTCAAAAGAAATATAAAATTAAATCTGTTGAAGTTTCGGTTTGGAAGTTTATGCGCATGCGACCACAAAATTTTCCAACCATTCGGTTAGCACAGTTTGCAGGATTAATTGTTAATTCAAATCATCTTTTTTCTAAAATTTTGGAGATTAAGGAGGTTAGCAATCTCAGAAATTTATTTGAAAATTTACCGATTAACGAATTTTGGAAAACCCATTATCATTTCAAGAAAGAAGTTTCTGGAGTAAGTATCCAAATCGGAAAAACCTCAATTGCTAATATATTGTTGAATGCAGTTGCCTTGTTTTTATTTGCATATGGAAAGCACACTGCAACTCAACATTATATTAGCAGAGCAATAAAGTTATTGGAAAGTCTGCCGGCAGAGCAAAATGCGATTACCGATAAGTTTTATCAGGCTGGCGTGGAGATGGAGAATGCTTTTGCATCACAAGGGATTTTGCAATTGAAAAAACAATATTGCGACAAGAAAAAATGTCTATCTTGTGGTATTGGTATTAAAATTTTGAGGCAGATGTAAATGCTTTTAAAATTTAACAAACTTTCTATCCTTTAATCGGTTTTGATAATTATGGAATTCCCACACGAACTTAAAGAACTTTATCCAGGTCAAATTATTGAAGTTAGAGGTAATGCCGATGCTTTAACAGTGATTTTGAGTGCAGATGTTGATATTGAAGCATTTAAAAATGAATTAAAGAAAAAGTTTTCAAATTTAGAAGATCAGCAAATATTGTTTATTAAACATGAGGATAAACAAGATTTTGAGAAATTGATACTAGATTAATGTGCTTTAAAATTTGACGGAGTCTTTAAATTAAAGATTATTTGCCAAATATTATTGTTAAATTAGTTTTGAAAAACGATTTATTATTTTCGCTTTCTTTAATTTTATCTTTGATTGAAATTTAAAATAAGCTTAAAATGTTTCAGAGAATCATAACCTATTTTGAACAGCAAAGTTTTGGCGTATCCACTTATTTAGCCAATAAACTTAACATGAGCACAGCGAAGGTTCGCTTGTTTTTTATCTATTCATCGTTTTTGGCTGTTGGATTTCCCATCTTATTTTATATTCTGGCTGCGGTGGTTCTGGATATCAGAACCTATATGAAAAGGATGAGATCTAGGATTTGGGAGTAAAAACCCCTCCGCCCCTAAAGGGGCTTTTCCTTTCTATTGTTCATAGAAAGTTCTAAAATCTTTCCGTTACGTTTCCATGAAATTTTTACAGCATTATTTGTGCCTTAATTTTACTCCATGCTTTTGTTCCACCTTTAGGGGGCTAGAGGATTAATCTTCTCTTAAAATCTCTGCGATTTCATGAAACCCTTTTTCGGATGCTAAGTCTGCAGGTAGTTTTCCGCCTTCCATTCTTAAAGAAACTTCTGCGCCATGTTCTAACAATAGAATAATTAATTCGATATCACCCAACTGTGCTGCAGTATGTAGCGGTGCTAAACCCGCTTTTTGGCAAACGTTTGGATAAGCGCCATTTTCGAGCAACATTTTAGTAATATTGAAATTATTTGCAGCAACTGCAGAATGAATTGGGAAAACGTTAAATCCATTTTTCGAGGCCAAATTAACATCAGCGCCTTTCAAAACTAAAAATCTCGCCAAATCTTCATGACCGAAATAACATGCCAAACCTAAAGGCGTAAATCCGTCTTCAGAAAAATCATTTATATGGTCAGGGTTTTGAAAAATCAATAATGTCGCTGTATCAAATTTTCCAACTGCACAGGCTTCAAACAAGGTTAAATCATCAACAAATTCTGCTATTAGGTTAGCGATATCTTGTTTTTTATAGTAACAAGCCAGTAATAATGGCGAAATACGATGAGAGGTGTCTGTATTTGCCAACTTGGGGTTACTAATCAAAATTTCTTTAACTGCTTGTAAATTGCCGTTCTCAATTTGTTCTTCGAGTTGCGCTATATCCATGTTGTGAATCTTATTTCAAAAATCGATTTAAATTAACAAAAAATTAATAGAGTGTAAAATTAAGTGCTTAAATATATAGAAGTGAAGTTTGCTAGATGAGTTTGTAAAGTGAAATTAATGTAATGGTTGGCCTTGGTGCATTCAAACCTCGTAGGTTTTGAAAACCTACAAGGTTTACCTATTACAGTAATTTATACATTTTAAAACCTCTGCGTGATGGGTTAGGAATAGCGCTAAGTATTATTTGCTAAATCGTCTATCACCTTAAAATAAAAATCCCGTTTCACCTCTCCAGGTCAAACGGGATAAAACCTAAAACAAAATCCGTTTCATTTGAATAAAACGTAACAACTTTTTGTGCTGTTGAAATAATAGACTAAAAATTCTGTTTAAGGTTTAATAAGTGGCAATTATTTTTTAATTAAAACAGATTGTAAAACTCGTAACAGATATAACTATATATTTTATATTTGTTCAATATTAAAATACTAGGATAGAAAATGTCGGTAAGGGGTAACCAGTTTAAAACCAATACATTCAGAGATAAAGGTGCAGAAAATGCATCAGGCAAAACAGCGTCTAGCCGCCAGCCGAGAGAAAAAAGAGAATATTTACCAAATTTTGATTTGCAGGATGGCCGTGCTATAAAAATTATAGGATTGTTTTTCGTAATCCTTTCATTATACTTTTTAATTGCCTTTACCTCGTATTTGTTTACTTGGCAAGATGATCAGAGTTATGTAATTGATGCGAATGGGGGATGGGGAAATTTATTCAAAACTGCCGATGAGTTAAAGGAAGCCGGAGTAACTACCCCAGTGGTACAAAACTGGCTCGGTAAATTTGGGGCATTACTTTCCCATCAGTTTATTTATGAATGGTTTGGAATTGCCTCCTTCTTATTTGTGCTGGCTTTTTTCATTATCGGTTATAGATTGTTATTTAAAGTAAAAATTCTTTCGATTTCTAAAACTTTAGGATATAGCTTTTTCTTTCTGCTTTTCATCTCTTTAACTTTAGGTTTCGCACATAGCTTCTGGGCAGAATCGCCACATTATTTAGAAGGTGAGTTTGGTTATTGGAGCAATAAATTATTGGGTGCACAAATTGGTGCCGCAGGTGTTGCCGGTTTAATCGCCTTTGCGGGTTTAACGATTTTAATCATCGCATATAACATCGATTTTAAATTTCCTGAACGTAAAGAAAAAGAAGTTTATCTAGATAATGAAACTCCAGATTATGTAAATGAAGTAAGGGCGCAAAATTCTAAAAACCAAGATTTTGATGAGCCATCTTCACCAATCGAGTTTCCTGCTCGGGAAAAGCCATCTTTAAATAATGAGCGGAAACAGCAGAATGTAGTTTTACAGCCAAATCGATACGAAGAAAAGGAGGAAAAAAATGAAATTGTTCCTCCAGTAATTTTATCGCCTTTGGCCACTAATTTACCTTTAGCAACTGCAGCATCATCAATGCCTTTAGTTGTTGAGCCTGTTATTGAAGAAGAAAAAGAACCTACTTTTACCATCCAAAAAACGGAAGAAGATAAAAAATCAGAAGATTTAGTTGAGCAATTTGGCAACTACGACGAAAAATTGGATTTGGCGGGCTATAAATATCCAACAATAGATTTGTTAGAGAATTATGGTACCAATAAAATTTCGGTAAACGCCGAAGAATTAGAAGCCAATAAAAATAAAATTGTAGAAACGCTTAATCATTATAATATAGAAATTGATAAGATTAAGGCGACAATTGGCCCAACGGTTACGCTTTATGAAATTATACCAGCACCTGGTGTTCGGATTTCGAAGATTAAAAACTTAGAAGATGATATTGCACTTTCATTGGCCGCTTTGGGGATTCGTATCATTGCACCAATGCCGGGTAAAGGAACTATAGGGATTGAGGTTCCAAATCAACACCCAGAAATGGTGCCTATGCGTAGTATTTTAAATACTGAAAAGTGGACACAAAATACCATGGATTTGCCAATTGCGTTAGGTAAAACCATTAGTAATGAGGTTTTTATTGCGGATTTAGCTAAAATGCCTCACTTATTGGTGGCTGGGGCAACTGGTCAGGGTAAGTCTGTTGGTATTAACGCAATTCTCGTTTCTCTTTTGTTTAAGAAACATCCTGCGCAGTTAAAATTTGTATTGGTCGATCCTAAAAAAGTAGAGTTAACTTTATTTAATAGAATTGAACGACACTTTTTAGCGAAACTTCCTGGAGAAGCAGATGCAATTATTACCGATACCAAAAAGGTTGTAAATACCTTGAATTCACTTTGTATAGAAATGGATCAGCGCTATGATTTGTTGAAAGATGCGCAGGTAAGAAATTTAAAAGAGTATAACGATAAATTTATCAAGCGCAAGCTTAATCCGAATAACGGCCACCGCTTTTTACCTTTCATTGTATTGGTTGTTGATGAGTTTGCCGATTTAATGATGACTGCAGGGAAGGAAGTTGAAGCACCAATTGCACGATTGGCACAGTTGGCAAGGGCAATTGGAATTCACTTGGTTTTGGCTACTCAGCGCCCATCGGTTAATATTATTACGGGTACAATTAAGGCCAACTTCCCAGCAAGACTCGCGTTTAGGGTTTTATCAAAAATTGATTCAAGAACTATTTTAGATAGTGGTGGCGCAGATCAGTTAATTGGTCGTGGAGATATGCTTCTATCCACTGGAAGCGACTTAATCAGGCTACAGTGTGCTTTTGTTGATACACCTGAGGTGGATAGAATTTCGGAATATATTGGCAATCAAAGAGGTTATTCTGATGCTTATCAACTTCCAGAATATGTTGATGAAGCAGGAGAGGGTACTAAGGCAGATTTTGATCCTAACGAGCGAGATAAGTTCTTTGAGGATGCTGCAAGGCTGATTGTATTGCATCAACAAGGCTCTACATCTCTCATTCAACGTAAACTTAAGCTTGGTTATAACAGAGCGGGTAGAATAATTGATCAATTGGAAGCTGCGGGAATTGTTGGTCCGTTTGAGGGCAGTAAAGCACGTGAGGTTTTATATCCTGATGAATATTCTTTGGAACAATTCTTGAATAGTATGAATAACAAGGATTAGATTAAACCTATACGAAATAATCTACTCTAACGTTTCAAAAGAAAATTTAAAAAAGAAAAGATGAAGAAATTAATTTCAGCATTAATGGTTGTAGTTGCTTTTACAACATCAACCTATGCTCAAACTGATGCGAAAGCTAAAGCAATTTTAGCAGATGTGAGTAAAAAATACAAATCGTACAATATTGTAAAAACTGATTTTACTTTCACTTTGGATAACCCTAAAGCTAAGGTAAAAGAAACACAACAAGGTACTTTGTATGTTAAAGCAAACTCCAACAAGTACAAAGTAGCAATGACTAATCAAGAGTTGTTTAGCGATGGTAAAAGCCAGTGGACTTACTTAAAAAAGGATAAAGAAGTTCAGGTAAGCAATGTAGATAACAGTGGTGATGCTATAAATCCTGCTAAAATATTTACAGTTTACGAAAAAGGCTTTAAATACATTTATACTGGCGAAGAGAAAGTTGGCGCCAAAACTTACCAAATGATTGATTTGACTCCGATAGATGCAAAAAAATCAATTTTTAAAGTACGTTTAAGTATTGATAAAGCTGCTAAGCAAATTGCCAATGTAGTTTTATTTGATAAAAATGGAAACAAATACACTTACAACGTGAAAACATTTTCACCAAATGTAAATGTTCCAGAAACTACTTTCGCTTTCGATGCTAAGAAATATCCAGGTGTTGAAGTGGTAGATTTAAGATAATTAATTTCCGTACATGGAAGTTTAAAGGTTCAGTTGGAAACAGCTGAACCTTTTTTGTTTTAAATGTATAGTATTTTGTCTTGGCCAGACAGGCTTTTTTCTTTTGACAACAAAAGAAACAAAATTGCCGGCTGAAAATTTTTGTATTAAAGTTTATGCTCTGGCTTGGTCACTTCATCCCCAAAAATTTGTTAGGCCGGTTTTAAGCGGAACGAAGATGCACTACTTAGGCTTAGTTGGGCTAATAGCTATAGTTACTAAGGTAGAAAAAACAAAATATCTCAGCTGTCGAAGCCTTTAAAAAAATCATCCCATCTTTTATGATTGCTGCTTAGATTTCTCTAAGTTTGTTCCAATGTCTTTGCCACTAACAAACCACACTTTAGAGAAATTAGAGCAATTGCTTTTGGCAATGGGTTTTAAGGTTCGTTACGAGAAAGGAAACTTTAAAACAGGTTCGTGCCTGCTTGAGCATAACAAAATCGTGGTGGTTAATAAATTTTCTAATTTAGAGGGAAAAATTGCCGCTTTGGTTACATTGGTAAAGCAGACTACTGCCGATGAAAACATGCTTGATGAAAAGCAACGACAATTTTTTCATTCTTTACAACAAACCGAATTATTTTAAATGCAGATGCAAATCGTTGATTACATATTTAGAAAGGAAAGTTTTTTACGATGAAAATTACTTTTTTAGGCACTGGTACATCACAAGGTGTTCCGGTAATTGCTTGTAATTGTGAAGTTTGTAGATCTACAAATAAGAAAGATAAACGCTTAAGAACTTCAATTCTAATCGAAACAGATGATAAAACTATTGTTGTAGATAGTGGTCCTGATTTTAGATATCAGCTTTTGCGTGAGGAGGTTAAAGATTTGGATGCCGTTCTGTTTACCCACGAACACAAAGATCATATTGCGGGTTTGGATGATATTCGCCCATTTAATTACCTGTTGCACAAGGTTATTGATGTTTATGCAACAGAGCGGGTTCAAACGGCGTTGAAAAGAGAATTCTATTATATTTTTGCTGAGACCAAATATCATGGTTTACCACAAATTAATTTACATACGGTAAATAACGGCGAAGATTTTAAAATAGGGGAGCGTACCATAACCCCGATAGAAATTATGCATCATCTTTTGCCAATTACAGGATACAGAATTAACGATTTTACTTACATTACGGATGCAAAAACGATATCTGATGTAACTTTTAATAAGATTAAAGGCACAAAAGTGTTGGTTATAAACGCCTTGCAGAGAGAACCTCATATTTCTCACTTTACTTTAAACGAAGCCATAAATTTTGCAAATAAGGTAGGGGCAGAGGTAACTTACTTAACGCACATAAGCCACAATTTAGGTTTGCATGATGTTGTAGAAAGCGAACTTCCAAGCCATATCAGGCTTGCATACGATGGTTTGAACATAGAAATTTAGCAAACTAAAAAATGGGTATTCCTTAAATCTAAAATTAAATTATATTTGCAACACAAACTCAGGTGGCGAAATTGGTAGACGCACCAGCTTGAGGGGCTGGCGCCTGTATGGGTGTGGGAGTTCGAATCTCCTCTTGAGTACTTTGAGCTCGGCATTCGTCGAGCTCTTTTTTTTTGCCTTATATTTAACAGATGATAAAACTATCTAAAATGCTTAAAATCATAGGTATATTCTTTATTTTGTTCTTTTCATTTCTCTCACCATCTCTGGGTCAGATTAAATGGCCAAATGGTCAGTTACTTCCATCTTTCTCCGCACCTGCGCAGGTTCAGGATTTAATTACGCTGCGTCAAAATTCTCCATATACCTCAGCAGAAATGTACTTATTTGCTTCGCTAAAAGGCATTGTAAATAAAACTAAGCCACGTATTTTTTCTTATGAGGGTGATGCCTTTGGCGAAGGGCCACATACCTGGTTGCAATCTTTGGGTTTGAAATGGTCTGAACCTATAGATAAATGGGATTTAATTAAGAAATATCGAAGTGAAATTTCAGGTTTGATCGTTTATGATCCTGCCCAAACACATACAGTTAACCTAGCCACAGTACTTGCAAAAAGCAAAAATGCACTGATTGCCTCGCCACTATTGTTGGCCAAATTAACTTCTCCCCCTTATAATTTACCTGTTTTACTTGATTTGCAGGGGAAATATAACAGTAAATTGGAAGTTTATCAATCGCTTTACAATGAATATTGGCCTCATCTTGATCACCGCTTATTAATTGGACTAAACCCCAATGCGCATAAAGCGGCTCTTCGTGAATATGCAGTGGCTTTAGGTGTTGGCGTAATATGGCTTGATCCGAAAATAGCTGATGAGAGTGAGTTGCTCAACAAATTTCTTTCTTCTATGTCGCCTGGCTCGAGCTTTATGGGCTGGTGGCCACAAGAAGGACCGGGGGTAGAGCGGGCTTCAAAATATGGTGTTGCAACTATTGCAAGTGATTGGTGCTCTAATTTAACGGTACATAGCGGTACATCCAGAATCGTAAATATAAAACCTATCCCTCCAAAACCAGAACTCAAAAACAAAATCTATGTTGCATTTATATTGAGTGATGGCGATAATTTACAATTTACGGAGCACTTAATGCGCAAGCTTTGGAATAATCCAGATCGTGGTGCTGTTCCAATGGGGTGGACGGTTTCTCCTGCTATGCTTGATGCTATGCCTGGAGCACTTAATTACTACTGGCAAACTTCAACCATCAATGATAATCTAATTTCCGGGCCTTCTGGCTATGGCTATACTTATCCCAATACTTGGTCTGATGAAAATTTACTAAAACAGTTTGTTTCTAAAACTGAGGATTATAATAATCGTGCTGGTTTAAGGGTAATCACGATTTGGAACACAATTGTTGGTGGCATAAACCCAAATGTTGGGAAGGTTTATGCCAGTCAGGCGAAATCATTACTAGGTGTAACGGCTCAAAATACAGGAGGTGGACTTACAATCTACAATAATAGCTTGCCGGGAATGGCACTTACCTGTAATTACTGTACAAATGAACAGGCGATGAAAAATCATATCGCCTCTGCGTCTGCTGGTTGGAATAGAACTTCGCCACGTTTCCTGATTATTCAGGCTCAACCTTGGACAAATATATCGCCAACAAGTTTTAAAAATGTTGCCAACTCACTTAATGATGATTATATAATTGTTCGGCCTGATCACCTTTTCAGCTTATTCGGGAAGAAAATGGCATGGTGATTAATCCAAAATAGGAGTTGCTTGCAATTGAGATAAATAGTGTAGTTTCAAGAAAAGTTTCTACAGTTATGATTAAATATCTTTTGGTTGTTCTACTATTTGGCACCATCTTTTTAAAGGGGTGTACCGTACCTATTGGTATCGATGATCATGATGAGGTTAGAGATTCTGTATCTATTCAGCAATTTACTGGGGCGTATTCTTTTAAAGTAAACAAATATCAAGCAAGTATATTAAAGGTTCCAAATGGATCAATAATTCTATTAAAGATTGCAGCGGATGATTTAAAACAGACAGGGCGATATTGGAAAGGAAATTACTTTATTACAGTTAAGCAATTAGAACCTTTATCTGACACAAATACATTTAAAGGGAGATGGACTTTTTCCAGCCTAAAAGAAGCTAATGGGCAGTTCAGCAACGAAATAGATTTAGAGAGGTTGGGCGAGGGAAAAGTAGGCGTCAGTTTTAGTCTTAGAAAGGACTATGATGGCAATCTGTACATTTATGGCTATGATCAAACTGAAGAGGGTTCACTACGGTTTGAGTTTAAGAAACTATAATTTGTAGCTTTAAAAATAAGTCTGGATTTGGTTTAAAAACGCATAAGGAATTGTTATTGATTTGGTAATCTAAAATGTATTGACCTTGTTTTATCCTTAATGTTAAGTTTCCGGATGGTTTAACCCATTTAAAAGATGATTGTTCTAATTAATATCAGTGCATAATTTTCTCTCTAACAATAAAAAGTAGGTCAATCGATCGATTTTGATTTGATATTTTTTGAAAATTGTGTTTAATATATAATCTATAACTCTTGTTATACAATTTATTAAGTTTTAAGAGCCTTAATTTGTAGATTTGACAAAATGTCGACTGATAATCTGAACGATAGCGAAGAATTAGGATACCTTGAAGGCCTTAAAAGTGGACGAAGGGAATCCTTTGACTTTATTTATTCAAGATATAGCAAGATGCTTCTTCCAAAGATGCAACGGATGATAAAAATCAACGAAATTGTAGATGAGTTGATGCAAGATGTTTTTTTAAAAGTCTGGTTACATAAATCAGAAATCGATTTGAGCAAATCATTTAAGGGTTGGATATTCACCATTGCTCAAAATACAATATATGCATATTACAGAAAACTAGCGCTTGACGTAAAAATGCAACGACATCTGTTAGAAACATTCGCTGAATTTTACGATCAAACTGAAGACTATATTTTCAATAAAGAGCGAATTGCACTCCTTAATAATGCTATCGAAAAGCTTCCAGCTCAACGTAAAGAAATTTTTAAACTTTGCAAAATGGAAGGTAAGACTTATCAGGAAGCCGCTGAAATTCTATCATTAAGTCCATCAACAGTAAGTAATCAATTGGTTAGCGCAACCAAGTATATAAAACGTTATGTCTTTTTCCATTCTCAAGAATTTATTATCTTTTGCGTAGCAGCCTATCTAAAAGGTTAAAATTTAAAAAAAAATTAAGTGCGAATAGTGTGTTCATCCATCTCGTGCATATTATATAATGACAACGATGGAAAAAAACTCTTTAAAACCAGAATTATTCAAGAAATTTATTGCAGAAAAGAGCAATGCAGGCGAGCTTGAGCAACTTTTTAGCTATTTTGGAAATGCAGACCGGCAAGAATTAGAGAATCTGATAAAATCTGAATTTGAAAACACAGAAAAACCATTAGATGTTGCTGGGGAAGAAAGACTAAACGATATTCGTGCTGAACTATCATTAAAACTTTTTGCAAAACCTGAAAACAAGGCTTTGAGATTAGTAAAATCGATCAACTTTTTTCGGATTGCGGCAGCTGTATTGCTCTTTAGTTTTGTTGCGTTTTTTGCTTTAAAATTTTCTTTTAAATCTTCTAAAGTTGTTTCTGGTTCGGCAAAGGCAAGCCTTAGTCTAAACGGAAAACAAATTCGACTTGGGATTGGAAAACCAAAAATTCTCTTGCGTGCAAAAGGGGTTACGGTAAGCACTAAGGCCGATGGTACAATTGTTTTTATGGCTGTAAATGCAGATTCTGTAACTGCATCAAAGCTGAACACTTTAACAACACCAATAGGAGGCGAATATAGAATTGCTTTGAGCGACGGCTCTATTGTAATGCTAAATGCTGGTTCTAAACTTACTTTTCCTACAGGCTTCCGCGGGGCTGAAAGAAAAGTATATGTAGAGGGTGAGGCTTTCTTTAATGTTGCTAAAAACCCATTAAAGCCATTTATTGTTAGTGTTGCTGGTAATGAAATCAAAGTGCTTGGAACACAATTTAACGTAAGTAGTTATCCGGAAGATGAAGGTACAGAAACCACTTTATTAGAAGGTAGTGTTAAATTCTCCAATTCGGATGGTGCCCAAGTGATTTTAAAGCCAAACCAGCAAGTTTATGCGCACTACGGAAAATTGGATTTACGTAATGTTTCTGCAGATGATTTTAACGCATGGACAAAAGGTGAGTTTCTATTTAACGATGTTTCGCTAGCTACTGTAATGCAAAAGATAGCTAGATGGTACAATGTAGAAGTAGATGCAGAACACATGCCGAAAAAGAACCTTTATATCAGAATATCCCGTAAGGCGGATATTGATGAGGTTTTAAAAGTGATTTCAAAAGCGACAAGTTATGAGTTTGATCTAAGTGGGAATAAGATTGTAATTAAAGAGTAAAACCTTCCCGTCGTCGTCAATTAACAACCAACCAAACTAAATTTTATGACAAACCATTACTTTCGCCACGTCCGATTTGGATGCGGATATTTATTGAACTGGCTCACTGTGCTGTGCTTAGTCCTATTGTGTACTTCGGTGGCAGAGGCACAAAATATTCAGTATAACTTTCATCAGGCTCCGTTAAATACAGTTATTTCGCAGATATCTTCTAAAACTTCTTATGAGTTTGTTTATGATGCAGAACTTGTAAAAAAGGCAAAGCCAATTAGTTTTAGCCTATATACATCCGACGTTAAAGAGTTGATGGATGCTGTAATTAAGGGGCAGGCTTTTACTTACGAAATTAGTAACAACAGAACAATTGTATTAAAAAGTCCGGATGCTATTGAAGAGGAATACATTCTTCACGGCATGGTTACCGATAGCTTAAGTTCGCCATTGCCTGGTGCTTCGGTAAAAATAAAAGGAACCAATAAGTATGTTATAACCGATGGAAACGGGCACTTCAACCTAAATTTAACCAGCCGTTTTAACACTTTGGAGATCAGTTATATTGGTTATTTATCGAGCACTCAAAAATTTGATAGAAATTCTGCCTTAAAAGTGGTAACTGTTAAATTAATGGCCAATGCTTCTTTATTGGCAGAAGTGGTGGTAAATGGTTATCAAACATTAAGTAAAGAGCGTTCTACAGGCGCATCAGTAACAATTGGTGAAAATATACTTAATCAGAACATTCCTGTAGATATTTTAAGTGCTTTGGAAGGACGTGTTGCAGGTTTAGTTTATGTTAAAAATCCAAATGGAATTGGGGCGGATAGACCTGTATTAAGGGGGCAGGCTACTTTTTCACTAACTGGAACTACTAGGGAGCCTTTAGTTGTTATTGACGGACTTCCATCTGAAACTGCTCTGGAAGATATAAATCCTTACGATATTGAATCTGTTACGGTACTAAAAGATGGGGCAGCGGCATCAATTTATGGGTCAAGATCAACAAATGGTGTAATTATTTTAACCACCAAAAAAGGAAACAATCCATTAAAGATTTCACTTAATTCAGATTTTTTTATTGATACCAAACCTGATTTTAGCAGTATGCATTATGCATCAACAGCTGATATTGTAGATTTTGAAACCGACGTTTATAACAAGGAACGTGCTCGCTACACGACTACCGAATCTATGTTTGCAGCATATGGTACAGTAGCAAACGGTTCTATAAAATATTATACTCCTCTATATCAATTATATAGAGATAGAGATGCTGGAAAATTAAATACAGATCAAGTAAACCAACAATTAGCATCATTTAAAAATGCCGACTATTATGAGCAGTACAGGGATAATGTTTGGCAAAATGCTTTTCGTCAGCGTTATAACTTATCGATGAGTTCGGCAAGTGCAAAATCAAATACTTTTGCTTCAATAAATTACGATAATTCTGCAGAACGCGTTATAAACAACGATGATCAAAAGATCAGTCTTTACTTTAAAAATACCTATAATATTAAAAAGTGGCTTACCACTACATTAGGCTTTAATGGTGCTTATTCAACTTCGGTAACAACAGATGACTCTTACAATTCATATACCGGCATTCAACCTAGGTATGCTTCTATTGTTAACCCTGATGGAAGCCTTTTGTATGCTGATTATGTTAATCTTGCAGATGGTATTGCAGGTTCTGTTATCAATGCAGCTGTTTCATCAACCTTAAAGAATACTTCGCAATATCGATCTTATCGCTTTAATATTTTGGAATCTTTAAATGAAGGACAAACCAAGGCAAATACAGTTTCTTTAAGAGCTTTTGCTAACATACAAGCTAGAATAATGGATGGGCTAAGCTTCTCCAGTCAATTTCAATATGAAACTGGCACCACCAAAACAGAGCAATATTACGATGTAAACTCATATAAAATGAGAGCTGCATATAATGCTTTAGTAGGTTTTACTCCATCTACAAACGCTTACACGTATGGGCTTCCCACGGGCGGAAGATTAAGTCAGGGGATGCTACAGAATAATTCTTACACCTTCAGAAATCAATTAAGTTTTGATCGATCATTTGGCGGAGGGAAACATTCCATTGCAGCCGTTGCAGGGATGGAAATGAGACAAACTTTCACACCTATCGGGATCACGGATATTAGATATGGTTATGATCCGGTTACGCTAACTTCTACATTGATTAATAACGCAAGTGTTTCTCAAACAGGTTTACCAAGCTATATTTTTGGAGGTAACAAAACTCTTGGGGTTGCTGGTCGCTCTTTTCAAGAAGAGAAACATAGAAATATCTCTAGTTTTGCTAATGCGGGGTATACTTATTTAAACAGATATAATGCAACAGGGAGTTTCCGGATAGATCGTGCTGATTTTTTTGGTGCCGATCCGGAATATAAAAACAGACCGTTATGGTCAGTTGGTTTAGGATGGAATGCCAGTAATGAAGCCTTTTTAGCCTCATTAAAATGGATTAACTTATTAAAGTTGCGGGCAACTTATGGAGTTAATGGCAATCAAAATACGACTACATCCACTAAATTTTTAACTGCAAGAAGAGTAAATGATAATCTTTTTCCTTCACTGCAATATTTAAATGTTTTGGGTTTACCGAATCCAAAACTAAGGTGGGAAAAGACAGAGACTTACAATGTTGGGATTGATTATGCATTTTTAGGCAATCGATTAAGAGGTAGTATTGATGCCTATGATAGAAAAAGCACCGATCTCTTGGTTACGGCAGAGCTAGATCCAACGGTTGGAGTAGCTTCTAGAATAATTAACAATGGTGTTTTAAGAAATAAGGGTATTGAATTTACTTTAGGTGGAGATTGGCTAAAATCGGGCGATTTAATCTTGAGCTCGCAATTCGTTATTGGCTTTAACAGAAGTAAAATTGGGCAAGTTAACAGAACTGCTACTATGGCTTCAAGTTATATCGGCTCGCCATCTGATTATTATGAAGAAGGAACGGATTACAACACCGTTTATGCTTACCGATACGGAGGAATGGTTAACGGTTATCCCTACTTCTTAGATGAAAATGGTAAATCGACTCTAGATTTTGATGCAAGTGGAAATCCAATTGTAGCGAGCAGTAGAGATATAAATAATCTTAGTGCCTTAGTTAAAATGGGTACTTTGATACCTACTTATAATGGATCATTTTCTCAGCGAGTTTCTTACAAGAATTTTGAGCTAAGTGCATTGCTTATTTTTTCTGGAGGTAATGTGATGAGAAAAGATGTAACCAGTTTAAGCTCTAATGAAATTACTGATGTAGACATTACTCAAAGGTATAAAAACGGCATAACGCCAGAATTGCCAAGATTACTGGTTGATTATTCGGAAGCTATGATAGGTAGAGCATCTTCTATTTCTTCCATGTGGCAAAGCGCAGATGTAAATGTTATTAAGGCTGATTATATTAAGTTGAGAACGATTTCACTTGCCTATAATTTACCAAAACAGTTAACAAAAAAACTTAATATTCCATCTGCAAAATTTACAGCCCAGGTAAATAATTTGTGGTATGCAAGCGCTGCTGGTGATGATATAGATCCAGAATCTTATTCGCTTAACACAGGAATAAGAACACTTCAAAATCCTAAATCCTTTGTATTCGGCTTAAATCTAACCTTTTAACAAAATGAAAAAAAATATAGCTTTTATAGCACTAATAGCCACCTTTTTTACGCTTGCCGGGTGTAAGAAATATACCGATTTAACCCCAAAAGGATCTTTAGTTGTAGAAACTGCACAAGATTATTATGAACTGGTTTCCTTTCCAAACCGAGCATACACCATTACCAATTTTCAATACTTGGTTGATGATATGTGGTTTAAGGAATCGAATGTTATCGGTATTACGCCTAACATTAATACTGTTCATTTTCTTTTTAACGAAAATATTGATCGCGTATCATTGATCAATTCTTCTAATTTTTACGAACGTTGTTATCTATATATTAACCGCTGGAATACCATTATTTCTTCGGTTGATGAAAGTAAGGGCGATGCCAATGTAAAAGCTTTAGCCAAAGCTGAAGCTAAAGCGTTAAGAGCATTTGATCACTTTTTGTTGGTTAATGTGTATGCAAAAGGCTATAATCCTACAACTGCTGCCACCGATGGCGGAATTTGCATTATGGACAAATATGATTTAGAAGCTCAACCTGTAAAATCTACCGTTGCAGAAGTTTATGCTTTTATTCAAAAGGATTTAGACGAAGCAATTCCTTATTTGCAAGCGCAACCTGCAGATCCTTACCATCCATCTTTAGCCTTTGCGTGGGCATTAAAAGCAAAGGTTCATTTGTTTAAGAGAGAAATTGCTCAGGCGAAACAAGCCTGCGAAATGTCGCTTTCTTACAACAATCAGATATTTGATCTGGTTAATTATACCACAAAATTGGGTGGACCAACGGTAACACCGATTGTTGCTCCGAATAATCCAGAGGTATTAAGTTATATGTACATTCAAGGTTATAATGAAACAAACTTTGGTTACAGTTGGCCAATCAGTCCTGAATTAAGAAATTTATTCGGAACAAATGATGCTCGTTTTAATATGTTTTTCAATACAACGAGTGCAAGCTTTTTAGATATTGGTTCTGGTGCTGCTTATTACAGCATCGCTTATACCAGATTCTTTTATCCAACAGCAGGACTAAAAACGACAGAAGTTTACTTGATGCAGGCGGAATGCTTGGCCAGAGAAAATGATTTAGCTGGTGCAATGGCCGTAGTGAACAAACTTCGAGAAAAGCGGATTTTATCTGGTAGCATCATTTTATCTGTTCCTGCAACTAGAAAGGAAACGATGGACATCATCATTAACGAGCGCAGAAAAGAAATGTTTCTTGGTTTTAATCGGTTTTTCGATTTGAAAAGGTTAAATACTGAACCAGAATATGCAAAAACCGTAACCAGAGTTTATCCTTTGGTTAATAAAACCGTGCCTCAGCAAACCTATACGCTTTTGCCAACATCGAGGTTATATGTAATTCCGTTTCCACTTAACGTACTCAAGAAAAATCCAAATCTTACTTTAAATACCGACGAAAAACTTCCGTTTTAAGATGAATATTAAACAAATTATACTACCGATTGTATGTGTTTTCTCTTTAAGTACACTTGCTCAAAAGCCAATTGTTAAGCCAGATAGTTCGGCTAAAAAGGTGCCATTGGATTATACCAAAGTAATTCCTGCAAGTGCAATTGGACAGGATGGACTTTTTAATGTTAGGCAAGTAGATCAAAAGTGGTTTTTTGAAGTGCCAGATAGTTTATTGGGGCGTTACTTACTTGCTGTAACTAGATATGTGGCCACTCCACAAGGGTTTGGTAACTTTGGAGGTGAAAAAGTAAACGAGCAAACGTTATATTTTCAAAAAGGAAACAATAACAACCTCTTTTTAAAAGGGGTTGTTTATCGCCAAGAAACTAAAAACTCTGCTGATCCACTTTATCAAGCCGTAATGCAATCGCAGGAAAGTCCAATTATTGCAAGTTTTGATATTAAGGCCAAAAACCCGATATCAGGCAATTATGTGATCGACGTAACGGATTTCTTTAAAAAAGATGTTCCGGTTGTTTCAATTCCTGCTGAAGAAAAAAATTCAAAAAAACTGAATGGATTGGCTGATGATCGTTCTTTTATTGAGCGCATTTCTTGTTACCCAATCAATGCAGAAATTAGAACTACCAAAACTTATGCAAGCGCCGGACTTGGGATTCCTGCTGGGGCATTAACTGGTGCAGTTACCATTCGTCTTAATACATCTTTCATATTGTTGCCAAAAGTGCCAATGCGAAAACGGATTTCAGACGAAAGGGTAGGCTATTTCAATAACAAATACATTCTTTTTGATGAAGCCTATCAGCGTACGCAAACTAAATACTTGGTTCAACGTTATCGTTTAGAACCCAAAAAAGAAGATCTTGATAAGTACAAAAAAGGAATTTTAGTAGAACCTCAAAAGCAAATTATTTACTATATCGATCCATCCACACCAAAGAAATGGAGACCTTATCTTATTCAAGGGATAAATGATTGGCAGAAGGCTTTTGAAGAAGCTGGTTTTAAGAATGCTATTATTGGCAAAGAATGGCCAGAGGCGGATACAACCATGAGTTTGGAGGATGCCAGATTTTCGGTAATTAGATATTATGCCTCAGAAACGCCCAATGCTTACGGACCAAGAATTAGTGATCCACGGAGTGGAGAGATTATGGAAAGCCATGTCGGTTGGTATCACAATGTGATGAAGCTCGTTCATAACTGGTACATGATCCAAGCTGGGCCATCGGATATAAGAGCTCAGAAAATGCAATTTGATGATGAATTGATGGGGCAATTAATACGCTTTGTTTCTTCGCATGAGATTGGACATACGCTTGGTTTAAAGCATAATATGGGTGCAAGCAGTCAAACTCCTGTAGAGAAACTACGAGATAAAGCTTGGGTAGAAAAAAATGGTCATACGGTTTCCATTATGGATTATGCTCGTTTTAATTATGTTGCACAACCAGAAGATCATATTTCTCCGAAGGGGATTTATGCGAGAATTGGCGCTTATGATAAATGGGCAATTAATTGGGGCTATCGATATTTTGATCAGGAAAAAGATGAGTATGATGAAGCAAAATTGTTATCCAAAATGACAACCGATATCTTAACCAAAAATCCAAAATTATGGTTCGGTGGTGAAGGCAAAGATGAAGATCCAAGAAGCCAATCTGAAGATTTAGGCGATGATGCAATTGTGGCGAGCGATTATGGGATCAAAAATTTAAAAAGGGTAGTTGCAAATTTAGTAAAATGGACCAAAGAACCTGGTGATCAGTATGATAATTTAGCCGAATTGCATAAGGAAGTTGTTAAGCAATATGGCCGATATCTATATCACGTTATGAAAAATGTGGGCAATCGTTATGTTACTAAAAGAAGCGTTGATGAAAAGGGAGTGGTTTATACTGAAATTCCAAAAGAAAAGGTTAAGCGTGTTGTAGGCTACGTTGGTCGCCAGCTTTTTGATGCACCACTTTGGATTTATCCTACTGAGATTTCGCAATTAATTGACGTGAAACCAATGGAAGAAATTTCAGATCAGCAAACACAGATTTTGAATATGTTCTTAAGTCCTGGTTTATTATTTAATCTTAGTCAAAAAGCTTTAAATTCTACTAATCCTTATCCTGTAAGTGAGTTTTTAAATGATATTTTGCCAACGGTTTGGAAGAAACCATCAATGGACCCCAAGCGAGATGCTTATTTAAGAAGTCTTCAACGATCATATCTTGAAAAAGTAGGGATATTAATCAATCCTAAAGATATTGCAGATGGAAAAGCGATGAATAGCGCTCAACGAAGTGATGTTAGGCTAGAAGCTATTAATCACCTTCAAGCCATCAGAACAAAAGTAGAAGAAATTTTACCTCAAACCACAGGTATTAATGAATTACATTTGAAAGATATTCGTACAGAAATTGATAAAATTTTAAAGAAAACAACCCTAAATCCATAGAAATGAAAAATTATGTATTGGCCATTTTTATGGTCTTTGGTATAGCAACATTTACTGCAACTGCCCAAATTAAAACATCGGTTCAAGAAGTAGCTACGCCAGAATTGGCACAAAAAAGAGAGGGACTTAAAAAGCTCATCATTGCAAATTACTTGGGGATGAAAAATAGTCTAGTTATTTCTGATGTTAAAAAAACATCGAGTTTCGCTACAGAATTTGCAAATACATTAGGGCAGTTTAAATTTAAAAAGTTGAGCTTAGAAGAAATGAATGCATCAACTTCTGCAAGAGAAAGCATTACAGCCTTGGCAAAGCACATTGCCGAAAGTGCCTCAATAAACGAGCAAAGAAAAGATATGGAGAAATTATCTGAACAGTTTTGGGTTATTATTGATAAGGTAAAACCAGAAAAAACCATTCTTTACCGACAAAAATGCCCAATGATGGGAACAACTTGGGTAAGCGATGAAAAGAAGATTGAAAACCCATATTATCCCAAAAATATGCTCACTTGTGGGGAGGTAGTTGCAGTGAAATAGATTTTATAATTAGTTAATGATTAATGCAGTATGACGGATGTCTACTGCATTTTTTGTTTTTAAAGCTTTTATAATTTCATTTTTGAATTAAGAAGCTTAGAAAATTTTCATTCTTATTAAAACTATTTTCACAAATCTTGGTTTAATGAAATTGATTAACAATTAATTACATCCTTCGTAATCTAGATTAACCTTGACAGCAACAGAAAATACTGAAACAAAACATAAATCGATTTTATCAAAAATCTTTTTAATATTAGGTTTAACGCTGTTATTGGGCGTAGAAGGCTATTACGGTTATCAGCTTCACACGCTTTCCAAACAGCAGGAAGTACTTAAGCACGATTACTCCGAGATGAATAATATTACTTTCGGGCTATTCTCTGTAGATCAATGGCGTGATGAAGTTGCAGGAATAGTGAAGCATCAGGTACGAGATTTTAAAATGACACCAAAACAGAAGAAAAATCTTCAGGTTGAGGTTGAACAGATCATTCTTGCATTAATTAACAAAGCAGAAGCTATTGTTAACAAGCCTCAAAAATCTGTTGGTGGAAAATTAACAAAATTTGCAGTAAGAAATTTTGTTGATACTGATGATATTAAAGCTCAAGTTCCTGGTTTTGCAAAAACAATTATTGCTCAAGTAGATAACCCAAAGAATAAAAAGCAACTGAGTAAAATGGCTTTGGGTCAGTTTAATGCACTGCAACAAACTAAAGATATTGATAGCACTTTAACGGTGAAAAATACGATGGTTCATCAGATGTATAAGAAATATCATGTTTCTTCATCTGATCAATTTAACAGTAAGCTTACTGCATCTCTTGATCGTATCCGGACAACCACTTACTATTATTCTTTCGTTATGCTGATTTGCATATTAGTTGTACTTACCTTATGGTGGATTTTAAGGAAACGTGTAGACCTGCATGCCACCTTATTTATCATGTCGTTAATGTTTGCTTTTATTCTGCTTGCGATTGGCCTAACGGCATCGATGATCGAGGTAGATGCTCGAATCAAATCTTTAGATTTTGTTCTGTTGGGAGAACACGTTGTCTTTAAAAATCAGGTTCTGTTTTTCCAAAGTAAGAGCATTTTGGATGTTGTTGAAGTGCTGGTCAAACAGCCTGCTATCGATTCAATTTTAGTGGGTATTTTAATTCTGGTTTTTAGTATTCTTTTTCCAGTGATGAAGTTAAGTTCTACCGGAATTCACCTTTTAAGTAAAAAGAAATTAGCCGAAAATAAGGTTATTAAATATTTCGCTTTTCAATCTGGTAAGTGGAGCATGGCAGATGTAATTGTTATCGCAATACTCATGGTTTATATTGGTTTAAATGGTTTGCTAGAAAGTCAATTAACCAACTTGAACATTAAAAGCGATTTTCTAACCATCATTACCACCAACAATACCGCTTTACAGCCCGGATACATCATATTTATAAGTTTTGTACTGTATGGACTTATTTTATCTACCATATTAAAGTTTATTACACCACACGATTCGCATTAAAATGTGATTCGAACTCATTGATTTATAATCTAATCTGCAATAACATTGACAACTCATATAAAAGATAAGCCAGCTAAAAAAAACACGCTGTTTAATATTATACTCATTCTTGGATTAAGTATTTTGCTTTGTGGTGAAGCTTATTATGGCTATCGCCTGCGTCAAAATTCCATAGAGAGAGAACAGATTAAGGAAGATTATAGCATGGTAAATAATATAACCTTTGGTCTTTTTTCGGTAAACCAATGGCGAGATAAGATTTCTGAAGTTGTAAATCATCAGGTAACTGATTTTAGCATGACGAGTAAACAGAAAAAGGAACTTCAAAAAGAGGTTGAACTGCAGCTTCATGGCTTAGTATCGAAAACATTTGCAGAAATTAATAAGCCGCAAAAAACCCTTAAAGGTAAATTAACAAAGTTTGCAGTTAAACAGTTTGTTAATCCTGATAAGATCCAAGCTCAGGTACCATCTTTCGCTAAAACAATTATTACCAAGATTAATAGTCCGGCAAGCACCAAAAGACTTAAAAGTATTGCGACTAGTAAGCTAGATCAGCTTGAAAAGGAAACTTATGATAGCACAGAAATTGCCAATAATGCGGTTACAAAATATATCGCAAAAAAATACCATGTTTCTGATCCAGTCGAATTTAATGATAGAATTAATACCCAATTGGCCCTGATCAATAATGCTACCTATAATTCATCATTTGCAATGCTTGGATGTGTAGCTATTGCACTTGGCCTTTGGCTAATTATGCGTAAAAAAGTGCACCTTCAAAGTACGCTCTTTGTAATGTCGTTACTTTTTGCGTTTGTACTTTTGGCAGTAGGAACAACTGCGCCAATAATTGAAGTTGATGCCCGGATTCAAGCTTTGAACTTTACACTTCTTGGCGAAAAAATTGCATTTGAAAACCAGGTATTGTTTTTTCAGAGCAAAAGTATCTTGGGTATTATCCAAGTATTAATCCAACAACCAAAGCCAGACTCCGTTGTTATAGGGTCACTTATTTTATTGTTTGTTATTGTTTTGCCAATTTTAAGACTGATTGCAAAAGGAATTCATATTTTGAGTAACGATCAGCTTCGCCAAAATAAGGCATTAAGATACCTATCTTTCGAATCTGGTAAATGGGATATGGCTGATGTAATGGTTGTTGGAATTTTAATGACCTACATAGGTTTAAATGGTATTTTAAAAAGCCAGCTCTCCAATTTGGAAATTCATAACGATGTACTCAATACTATTACTGAAAATAACACATCACTCCAACCTGGCTACTTTATTTTTGTAGGTTATGTGGTATTCGCAATAATACTATCCGTTATATTGAAGCGCATTACGCCAAACGATACCATTTTATAAACCTAAAAGCACGATTACCTAACTTGAGTTTTTCTTGATCTCAAAAGAAAATATGATTAGACAATTTTCTTAAAAATAGGTTTTGGATGTGAGAGGATAACTGAAATTATTTCTCCGGAATGGAAACTGCAGATTTTATCTTTTTTTTATATCCTGTGATAAAAGAATTAATCAGATTTGAGAAGAGTTTTTTCTTCTCGGTTACTAATCCACCAAACTCTTGATACTTGTGGATTTCCGTCTTCAGATTATCCCATATTTTTTTTTGTCTTTCATATCTATTCCTCCTTATCAATAGTAATTAGCTTAAAATAAGCCTCTTCTATTTAACCTATTGCAAATGGCAAGCCACAAATATATAAGTGCAGGTTAAAGAGAGTAGAGGTGTTAATTTAAATTTACGGTGGGGGCAGGAATAGATTTAGTACTAAATAGAGTACGCTAAATAGTGCTAAATCTTTTCAAAATCGATGTTTGGTGATTTAAGATTTAAATCTTCACCTTCATTTTTAAACAGACTCTGTAAATTTCTCAATGGAATTTGAACAATATGTGTAAAATATTAACAAAAAATGTACTTTAGTAAATCTATTAAAACGATTTACTAAGAAAAATTTAATCTGTTTATTTGGTAGGCAGATAAACATGATTTAAACCGTCTATGCCATTAGATTTTACTTTAATTAATATTTTGTTTTAACAGATTATAACCAAACCACTAACACACATTATGAGCAAATTTTACTTTAACAGTATTTTAAAGGCTTTCGTTGTTCTCGCCTTAATCAACATTAGTGTTGCAAGAGCACAACATAAGGAAGGCAACTTTCTTTCTAAACAGGATACGGCTTCAGTTCCAAAAGAAATAGAAGATCCAGAAAATATTGGCATTAATAAAGAAGCCTCACACGCCACTTTAATGCCCTATGCAAGTTTAAAGCAGGCACTTGTAGCTAATAGACACGCATCTACCTTCAGTACAAGCTTAAATGGCATGTGGAAATTTAATTGGGTAGATTGGCCTCAAAAACGCCCTGTAAATTTTTACAAACCAAATTATGACGTTTCTGAGTGGAAAGAAATTAAAGTGCCCTCAAACTTTCAGATAGAAGGATACGGTACGCCTTATTACAGTAATTATAATTACATCTTTCAAAAAGATTTCCCGAGGGTAATGAGTACACCTCCAGAAAAGTTTACGGCTTATAAAGAAAGAAACCCTGTTGGAAGTTATCGTCGTGATTTTACCATTCCAGCAAATTGGAAAGGGCGTAAAATTTTTATCACATTCGATGGTGTTGATGCAGGATTTTTTATCTGGGTAAATGGCCGTAAGGTTGGTTATAGTGTAAATAGCCGTAATGCTGCGGAATTCGATTTAACAAAATATCTACAACCTGGAAAAAATATGCTGGCCGTAGAGGTTTACCGCTTCACCACGGGAAGTTATCTTGAAGATCAAGATATGTGGCGTTTGAGTGGTATTTTTAGGAACGTAACGCTTTGGAGTACACCACAAGAGCATGTTCGAGATTTCTTTGTGAAAACCAATCTAGATGAACAGTTTAAAAATGCCGAAGTTGCCGTAACCACCAAAATAAAAAATTACGGTACATCTATAACCAAGCCTAGAATTGTTGAAGCTTCATTGTATAATGGTGATGTTTTGGTTGCTGGTTCATCAAATAAAAAAACTGTACGTGCTTTAAAGCCTGGCGAAGAAGTAATTGTCGATTTGAAATTGAAAGTGACCAATCCAGAAAAATGGACTGCTGAAACTCCAAAACTTTACACAACGGTAATCAAGCTTAAAGAAGGAATTAAAGATGTTGAGATTCTTAGCTCAAAAACAGGTTTCCGCAGCGTTGAAATTAAAGGTAGACAGTTTTTGGTGAATGGTGTTGCAATTAAACTTAAAGGTGTAAATCGCCACGAAAACTGGCCAGATGTTGGTCATGCTGTTACTGAGGCTCAAATGATTCAGGATATTTTGTTAATTAAGCAGGCAAACTGCAACCATGTTCGTACTTGCCATTACTCTGATGACCCACGTTGGTACGAACTGTGTGACGAATACGGTCTTTATCTGGTAGCCGAAGCAAATGTAGAATGTCACGGTGCAATGAACGAATTTAATGATGAACCAAGAATAAAGGCTGCCATTATAGATCGAAATGTGGCCAATACAGAAAATTTCAAAAATCATCCATCGGTTGTTATTTGGTCTTTAGGGAATGAAAATGGGAGTGGTGGCGTAAATTTTAGAGCTGCATTAAAGGCAATAAAAGAAATAGATTCTACACGCCCAACGCATTACGAAGGTTTTGGAATTGGAAAAGGAAATCCGGCAGATATTGATAGCCAAATGTACACTGATGTTGCAAGCTTGGAAAGACACGCCAATGATCAGAGTTTAAACAAACCGTTTTACTTATGCGAATACGCACACGCGATGTTCAATTCTATGGGTTCGGTTGATATTTATAACGATCTTTTTGATAAATATCCTGCTTTATTAGGTGGCGCCATTTGGGAATGGCAAGATCAGGGAATTTACAATAATAGAGATCCTAAACATCCAATTACTGCTTTTGGTGGTGGTTTTGGCGAGTATCCTAACGATCAATATTTTATCCACAAAGGAGTTGTGTTTTCTGATAGATCTTTAAAACCGCATTATCCAGAACTTAAACACGCTTATCAATGGATCAGTATTAGAGCTAAAGATCTAAAAAATGGAATCGTAACCATCAAAAATCGTTATCAGTTTACAAATACCAACACTTTCACAGCAAAATGGGAACTAACTGAAGATGGTAAAAGGCTTGCTTCTGGTTTATTTGCTACAGGTTCCATTAATCCAGGAGAAGAAAAAGATTTAAAAATCCCTTATAAAGTTAGTCCGAAAGTAGGGGCAGAGTACTTCTTGAGAGTTTCATTTGATTTATCTAGCGATAAAAATTGGGCTAAAAAAGGTTATGAAGTTGCTTCTCAACAGTTCGAACTTCCAATTTCTATTCCGGCTACAGCGGTTGCAGTTTCTGGCAATTTAGGATTAGACGATTCGAAAGATTTTATTCGTGTAAAAGGAATTGATTTTGCCCTTGAATTTGATAAGACTAACGGAACTTTCTCTAAAATGGAGAAAAATGGAAAAAATGTTCTTCAGGATAAAGGTGGCCCAATGCTTCATTTGTGGCGTGCACCGCACCGTAAAGATGATATGTGGGCTTACGACGATTGGATGAAAAAGGGTTTAAAATCTATAAAATGGGTAACTAATGATGTTAAGGCAACTCAATTAAGTACAGGTGTTGTAGAAATTAAAGTAAGCTTAACCGGAACCGGCAAAGACGATTTTACCATTCATCACAATGTGGTTTACACCATCAATGGCAATGGATTGATAAATGCCGAAAATGATGTAGATTTTAGCGATCCAAAACTCATTCTCGCCAGAATTGGCGTTCGCCTTTTCCTTGATAAAGATTTGAACAACTTTGATTATTTAGGTCGAGGACCAATGGAAAACTATGCGGATAGAAAAAGTGGATTCGACATTGGTCATTATTCTAGTAGCGTAATTAAACAAATGACTCCTTATGAGAAACCAATGGAAAGCGGAAACCATGAAGATGTACGTTGGGCAAATGTAACGGCAACAAGTGGATTGAGCGTAAGCGTTAAACACGGAAAAGACTTATTTCAAGTTGCGGCATTACCTTACAGTGATGAGGAAATGGAAAATGTAGAATATAAAATTGATCTACCTAAAAGTAAAGGCACAGTTTTATGCATTAGCCACAAAACCTTGGGTGTAGGTTCCTGGGGCTGTGGTCCGAAACCATTAGAACCTTATTTGGTTTATGCAAAGCCAACCTCTTTCAGTTACCAGATTTTACTAACCGATAAAAAATAATTTTTATTTTATTAAGATATTGGAGCAGGCCTGTAATGAAAATTACAGGCCTGCTGTTTTATTGGCCTTTCGGAATATCCAATTTAATATCTCTACCTTACACCAAACCCCATCTTTATGAAAATTGCCGTATTCAGTACCTGCCATTACGATCAGGAATTTCTTGAGCGTTTTAATACAAGGCATGATCTTGTTTTTTTTGAACCTGCGCTCAGTTTACAGAATGCGTCGCTTACTAAGGGATTTGACGCCACTTGTATTTTTGTAAATGATAGGGCAGACCGAGAATTGATTTCTTTGCTTCATGATAACGGCGTGAAACTTATTCTACTGAGGTGTGCAGGCTTTAATCATGTCGATTTGGAAACTGCGACAGAACTTGGAATAAAAGTTTTTAGGGTTCCTGCTTATTCTCCAGAAGCTGTGGCAGAACACGCTATGGCGATGATCCTTACCTTAAATCGGAAAACACACAAAGCTTACAACCGGATACGTGAAGGAAACTTTTCCTTAGAAAAACTGATGGGCTTTAACTTGCATGGTTGCAAGGTGGCGCTTATTGGAACGGGGAAAATTGGCAAAGCTTTTTATAAAATTCTTAAAGGATTTGGTTGTAAAATAATTGCATTCGATCCATTTCCCGATGCAGAATTAGAAAGTGAAGGCTTACAATATGGAACACTCGAAGAAGCACTCTGCGATGCTGAAATTGTTTCCATGCATTGTCCATTAACGGATGCTACCCATCACATGATCAACTCAATTACACTAAAGCTTTTTAAAAAAGGAGCCATGCTCATTAATACCAGTAGAGGCGGACTTGTTTCTACAGCTGATGTAATTGAGGCGCTTAAAAGTGGTCAGTTGGGTTATTTAGGCTTGGATGTTTACGAACAGGAAGGAAAGCTTTTCTTTCACGATTTATCAGAAGATGTTATTCAGGATGACCTTATTTCAAGATTGATTTCTTTTCCAAACGTGCTCATTACTTCTCATCAGGGATTTTTTACCCGTGAGGCCATGGAACAAATTGCAAGTATAACATTTGCCAATGCTGATGCATTTATATCTGGCAAAAATCTTGAAAATGAATTAGTTATTTAAGTCTAAGCGTAAATTTCAATATGGATTAAAATTTACTGTTTTAGATCACAGAAATAGGTAAAAACGACCTAGATTGTAACAAATCATTGTTGAAAACAATCTCAACGGGAACACAAATCTTATTTCATTTTGATGGCTTATGCTCCGTTTCCATAATTTTATAAAATCTTACAATTCCAGAAAAATAGTTGAAATAGGAGAGTTGGAACTTTCTAATGGGATTTATTGGTTAAAAGGCATTAATGGATCTGGCAAAAGTACCTTGCTCAAATCAATTTGTGGCTTTCTTCATTTTGATGGTGAAATTTTTCTGAATGAAGTAAACTTAAAAAGGGATGGAGTCGACTATCGTAAAAAAATAAATTTTGCGGATGCCGAACCCATTTATCCAGAGTTTTTAACGGGTAATGAGATGATCAAGCTATTTCTAAAAGCCAAATCTGGAAGCATTACTAAAGCCGAATATTATATAAACAGTATGGATATGGGCAATTATCTCAACAATCCACTCGGTACATACTCTAGCGGAATGCTAAAAAAGCTTTCTTTGGTTTTGGCATTTCTAGGAAATCCCACTTTAATTTGTTTAGATGAGCCTTTAATAACAATTGATATCGATTCTCTTTCAGTGCTTTATCAATGGATTAAGGATAAACATGAAAAGGAAAATACGGGATTTATACTTTCTTCTCATCAACCATTTGATCTTTCGATCTTAAATAATGTCATTACGCTTTCTTTAGAAAACGGGAAATTATACCCTTCATCATAAGTAATTATGACGGAGATCCTCAAAAAGATATTTGCGAATGGTTTTTTTAAAATGCATGCCGGTGCACTACTTTTTTTATTTTCTACTCTAATAATTTATTTCTTTTTTATAAATACCTTTGGTACTGTGCCAATGTGGGCAGTAACAGAATGGAATCTGGCCATAACTTTGGCTCTAGTAAGTAGTCCGCTGGTTTTAATTATTTATTTTATAGTTTGTTTAGGTTATGGCTTTAAAAGTTGGCAGTACGTTGTAAAGCAACTATCTATTGCTAATAATGAATTTTTATTTTACAGCACAACATCTTTTAGAAAATACATCCAGTTTAAAAGCTGGTTTCTGGTTCAGTTCAAAATTTTTCTTCCCTTATGGATCTACACCATATTTGCAACTGTTATTGGCTTAATTTATGGTTATTATTTACTTCCAATTTGTATTGTGTTGTTTTTAGCTTTTCTTAATGCCTTCATTGCATATAGTTATATTCAAAGAATAAACAGTCTTGTCCACAAAAGAGCAACAACAGTAGCTGGCTCGCTTACTAAAAAATGGGCAAAACCTTTTTTTATTCTTTTTACTTATCTAGTGTTGGATAAAATGAAACTAACTTTCTTAATCACCAAGATTGTTTCATATCTATTTATAATTTGTATTTCGTTATTTTTCACTGAAACTGCGAAAGAATTTTCTATCGGCACTTTAACGATAATTATCTTAATTACAGCGCATGCAATAATTATTTATAAGGAATATGGTTTTAACGAGCGCTTTTTATATTTCTCGCATAACTTTCCTTATAGTAAAATTAAAATGTTTCTTGGCCCATGTTTAAATTATTTAGTATTACTGTTTCCAGAAATTTTATGGCTAGTTACTACTCAACGTTTTGATCATTCTAGTCGCATCATCTTATTAGGGTTATCAATTTTACTCCTATATAGAAGTATAATGTATGCGATTGGCAATAACATGAAACGCTTTTTGTTTTGGATATTTCTAATTTTTAATGTTCTGTTTTTAGGCTTCCTTTATGCACTGACTTGGTATTCTGTTCCGATAATCCTGATTATATCCTATCTAATATTCAGCAGAAATTACTCAAACGAGCACTTATCCGATTAATATACAGTAAATTTAAAAGGGCCACAACATCCATTGTGGCCCCTCATAGTCATATTATTAACTAAACTAAACTGTACATAAGACAGTAGCAATAGTATAAAGGTTGCATCTTCAAGAAATTAAATTTTCTATCTTCAATTTTCGAAAAATAATTTTTAGCTTAATCCTTTAATAATGAAAAGTATTTTTTCTCCCCTTCCAGTTCTGGTTTAAGTCCGTTCTGGTTTAAGTCTTCCGCAGGGCGACTTAAATCCCTTTTGAAAACCAAGGTCTCCAGACCGAAATTAGCTTTCTGTATTAAACATTTCAAAGAAAGCCCACCGCTTGCGGTTCTGTTTTTTATTGCTTTGTAAGTGTTTTATCTTAAGACAAAGTCTTCGTTTTTATTATAGATTTAAGAGACCGCTGAATTAGCGAACTCTTAAACCAGTTGGGGATAAAAAATTTTGACTTAATCATTTAATTAGCAAAGGTATTTTTTCTCCCCTTCCATGATGTTGTTTCTCCAACCGGTGGTAAATTTCTCAAAGGTTTATTAATCGCTCTTTAATCGTTTTAAAATCTAAATTTTTCATCCAATTATTTTTTATTTAGCCACATTGGCTGTAGTTTTTCGATTTTCTTATTAATAGCGCAGTTAGGCGAATGAGCTCCACGCAGGTAACCAATGCTCATTAAAAATTCGTTAACAATTTCTCCACCTGTAAATTTAAATGTTTTTTTAAAGAGCTTAACCCATTCTTCTTTAGTTTTAGGATGATGATTTTCTAACCATTTTTCAAAAGAACCAAATTCTTTCTGAAGTGACATAATGCTTTTCGCATTCTCGATAGCAGCATTTACTTTCAACTTGTTGCGGATAATTCCGGCGTCATTTAATAAACGTTCTCGATCTTGTTCAGTATAATTGGCAACCTTTTGAATCTCAAAATTACTATACGCTTTTCTAAAGGAAATTTCCTTTTTTAAAATCGTTTCCCAACTTAAACCGGCCTGATTAATTTCAAGTATCAATCTCCCAAATAACTCATTATCATCATGAATAGGAAATCCATAATGGTTGTCGTGATAGTTTTTGTGTAATGCTTTCCGCTCTTCGGGTTGCATGGTTTCTATATGATCGCAATAAGCCATAATTAATTTTTGTAAAAGGACTGTTTAAATTCTACTGGTGTTAATCGCCGCATAGTTTGAAATTTTGCTTTTACCGTTAAATTATTAGTGCATAAATAAGTTTTGCGTTTCAATAATCTCCGAAGATAGGTTACTTAAGATTTTACGGTAGGAGCACACAATAAATGACTTCAATATGGTGGCGATATATAAATATTTCCTGCAAGATAATTAATTTATAAAATGTAAATCGAAAGAAATAATAGCTGTTAAGCTATAAATTTTATATTTGTTCTCTACGCTGTTTTAACATGAATAAAGTGGCAGTGCTCCAAAACCTAACCAAATGAATAAACAATCCCATAAAGTAATAAAATCTTTAAAGTTCGCTTTTAGCACTGCAATCGTGAGTTTGATGTTTTCGAATATCACAATCGCTCAAGTAATCATTCCAATAGAAACCGAACATAATGCCCTTGTACTTCAAATTGAAGCAGGTAAGGATGTAAATACGATATACTTCGGTAAAAAGCTTAATTCGGCAAAAGAATATAAAGAAATAAGCAAAACATACAAGCAAACCAGTGATTACACTGGGCAATTAAATTCCGCTTACACTCCATCGGGATCTAGAAATTTAGTAGAGCCCGCAATCTCCGTTATTCATAGTGATGGAAATAATAGTCTCAATTTGGAATATCGTTCTCATGGCACTCAAAAAATAGACGATAATGTATCTATTATTTCTGTTGTACTTAAAGATCCGGTTTACGATTTTTATGTTAAACTAAATTATAAATTATACTTTAAAGAGGATGTGGTAGAACAATGGACAGAAATTGATCACCATGAAAAGGGAGATGTAGTGTTGCAAAAATTTGCCTCAGCTAATCTTCATTTAAAGGCGGAAAATTTTTGGTTGCGTCAATATCATGGCGATTGGGCAAAGGAAATGCAACCAGAAGAAAGCAAAATAACACACGGTATTAAAACGCTTGATAGCAAATTGGGAACCAGGGCAAATCTATTTCAGCCTTCGGTATTTATGGTTTCTTTGGATCAACCTGCAACAGAAAATCAGGGAAATGTTTTGTACGGAGCCATGGAATGGAGTGGTAATTTTCGGGTTGATCTGGAATTAGATTATCAGGATAACCTCCGCATTATTGCAGGAATGAATAATTATGTATCTCCATATAAGCTAAAACCGAACGAAACCTTTGTTACACCAAAGTTTCTTTATACTTTTTCTGATCAGGGAAAGGGAGGCGCAAGTCGTAAGCTTCAAAACTGGGCCCGTAATTATCAGATGTTAAATGGAAAGGGAGATCGATTAACGCTTCTAAATAATTGGGAAGCAACATATTTCGATTTTAACGAACAAAAACTTGCTGATTTATTAAAGGATACAAAAAAGCTTGGTGTCGATATGTTTTTATTGGATGATGGCTGGTTCGGAAACAAATATCCCCGAAATGATGATCATGCTGGCTTGGGCGATTGGCAGGAAAATAAAAGTAAGTTGCCAAATGGTATTTCTTCTTTGGTTAAAGAAGCACAGAATAACAATGTAAAATTCGGGATCTGGATTGAACCGGAAATGGTAAATCCGAAAAGTGAGCTTTATGAAAAACATCCGGATTGGGTTGTAAAACAACCGAAACGTGACGAATATTATTTTAGAAATCAATTGGTTCTAGATTTAAGCAATCCTGAAGTTCAAAACTTTGTATACGGAATTGTAGATAAACTTTTTACTGATAATCCCACTTTGGCGTACATTAAATGGGATTGTAATGCGGTAATTTACAATGCTTACTCATCACATTTAAAAGATCAATCGAGTTTTTACATCGACTATGTTAAAGGATTATATTCGGTTTTGGAAAGAATCAGAGCTAAATATCCAAAAGTACCAATGATGCTTTGTTCTGGTGGTGGTGGCCGGGTAGATTACGCTGCGCTTAAGTACTTTACGGAATTTTGGCCAAGTGATAACACTGATCCTATGGAGCGTATTTTCATTCAATGGGAATATTCCTATTTCTATCCTGCAATTTCTAGCTCGAACCATGTTACCGATTGGGGCAAACAACCTATAAAATTTAGAACCGATGTGGCCATGATGGGAAAACTAGGTTTTGATATTGTGGTGAGCAAACTTCCAGAAAATGATCTTCGATATTGCCAGGAAGCAATAAAAAGCTATAATGAAAATAAAACCATCATTTGGCAAGGCGATCAATATCGTTTATCCAATCCTAGAGAATCTAGCGTTGCATCCATGTTCTATCTAGATTTAGCTAAATCATCTGGTATAATTTTTAATTACTTAGTAAATAACAGATATGGCGAAAACAGTAAGTTTCCAATTAAACTGCAAGGTCTTGATTCAGCAAAGAAATATAAGCTTAAAGAGATAAATCTATATCCGGGAACAAAATCATCGATTGATGAAAGTAAGATCTACAGTGGAGATTTCTTAATGAAGATAGGATTTAACCCGGATGTAAATTCGGGTAGAACCAGTGTTGTTATAAAGTTAACAGAGGCTCAGTAACAATAAGAAAGATTCAGGAATAGCAGCAGAAATCTATTCATAAAAGATCAATTGAATTAAAATTCGTCGTAGTACCTAGGAATCTGCTCAGCAGAATAATAGCAATAAGTAATGATGGCAAATGAGAATGCGTAAAATATTAGAACGGCTAATAGGAATGTGCTCATATGAAACGTGATTTGGTTAGTGTTATTTTAACGTTAAGTTATCATAAATTTAAAGGAATAACGCATTTATTTCCAAAATGTTACTAACATTAATGGATAAGTTTTTGATAAAATAAAATTCCTTTTTACTAAGTCTTTGGATATTTAAATTTAAAGTATTTTAACAAAGACAGGGTTGAAGTTCATTCATATAGAGTGAGTTAGTAGTACGTTTACTGCTTTTAAATATGTTCTAATACAACATAAATTACTATCTCGCCTGGAATTTATCTCGGTATTCTGATGGTGTCATTCCCACAGCTTTACGGAAAACCTTTCTAAATGCTTTTGGGTCGTTGTAGCCAGAGTTATAGATTACTTCTGTCATTTGTTGCGCAGTTTCTTCCAGTAGTTTTTTAGCGGCTTCAATCCGTGTTTGCTGTAGGTACTCTATCGGTGTTATTCCAATCACTTGTTTAAATCTCCTAACAATATTTCGCCTACTTGATGGAATGTCCTTAATCATTTCTTCAATTGTGGAAACATCTTGATAATTACTTTCAATTTTTTCTTGAGCGGACGCTACTAAATTATCATTATGATGCCTGGATGGTTGGAAAGAACTGAAATAAGATTGATTTTGTCTGTCCATATCAATGGCAAATATTTTAGCAGTCTTTATTGCAATTTCTTTTCCGCAATGATTTTGTAGTAAATGTAGCAACAAGTGGAATGAAGAAGTTGCCCCTCCACTTGTATATAATCTTCCATCTTGCGTAACCGTTTTATCGCCCTTAAGTTTTACTGCCGGAAAAGCTTTCGAAAAGGCAGAACAAGCATCTACATGGGTTGTTGCTACCTTACCATCTAGCAAGCCCGTTGCGCCGAGTAAAAATGCGCCCGTACAAACTGTTGCTATTTCTGCATCTGCTTGATATTGCTTACAAAGCCAAGGAATAAACGCAGCATTAATTTTAATCGAATGTTGTATGTTTTCAGTTGTAAAAGCAGGAATTACAATTAAGTTGTATTTTTCATTTTTGGCAATAGACTCAGCTTTATAAGCATCGAAAAAACCATCTGTTTGATCATCATTATTTAAGAGATTAATTTCATAGGGTGGTTCCTTTCCCATTTCTTGATGGAATTTGTTTGCAGTTCCAAAAACATCCAGGATGGCTGCAACGCTTAATAATTTATAATGTTGAGTGAGTAAAATACCTACTTTGATCATTGGCTAGATTTTTTATTATTCTAAATATATAAAAATTGTCTTAAATGCCCCCCCAATATTGACTTTTAAGGCAAGGATAGTTAGCATCCAGATGATTTAACTTTACTGATGTTAATCTTAATTCTTAGATATGAAAACGAATCCAGTAAGTAGTCGACTATATGGCATTTTGATTTTATTCGAAATGCACACAGATTTTTTAATTAGAGCGTTAAATGGCATAAATGAGGAAGATGCACAAAAAAGACTCGATACCAAAGCTAATCATATCGCTTGGATTACTGGAAGTATGGTTTATGGGCGATACTATTTAGCCAAATCTTTTGGAATTGAACTTAATTCTGTAACTGATGAACTTTTTAAAGATAATAGAGGAATCATTGATGATGCAAATTACCCAACTCTTAATAGGTTAAAAAAAGATTGGAATAAAATTTCGCCAATGCTACACGAAGTTTTAATTAATGCTACAGAAGAGAAATTAGATGAAGCTTATAAAGTGCCGGGAATGGAGATTACTTTATTCGAAATGATATCTTTCAGCACCTATCGGGATGCAAACTGTATTGGCCAAATTGCATTATGGAGGAGACTATTGGGTTATTCAGGTATGAATTATATGTAACTATTCATAAATATTTATAGTAAGTTAGAGTTAGCCTAATTGTAAAAATGAAATTCAAGCAAACTCAATTATTAGGAAAAGAAGAGGTAGATGTTTATTTAGAAAATCTAGATCATCCTTTTAAAGCCGAAGTGGAATTATTAAGGTCTATAATTCTGAGTGCTAATGATCAGCTCGAAGAAAGAATAAAGTGGAATTCGCCAAGCTTTTATTTTGTAAAAGATTTTGCAGCATTTAATCTTCGTGCAAAGGGATACGTACAAATCATTTTTATTTTTTATGATGGAAATATAATCGAAAGCGAAGGATTGTTACAAGGTAAATGGAAAGATAGGAGAGAAGCTAGGTTTTACAGTTTAATAGATATTCATAATAAAACCAGCCAGCTCAAAGATTTTGTAAATGATTGGATTAAACTATAAACAAAACAAATAATAATTAATTGCTCTAGGGCACAAAAAACAAAAACATGGCAACAGTTAACTCGTATTTAAATTTTAATGGCAACACAGAGGAAGCATTTAATTTTTACAAATCGGTATTTGGGGGCGAATTTATTACAGTACAGCGTTATAAGGATACCCCTGCTTGTGATGGAATGATGGCTGACGAACAAGATAAGATCATGCACATTGCTTTACCCATTGGTGGCAATGTTTTAATGGGTACGGATGTTATAGCACCAATGCCAATGGCCACTTATGGAACAGGTATTTCGCTCTCGGTAGATGCGGAGAGCGAAGAAGAAGCCCACAAAATTTTTAATGGTTTATCTGCTGGTGGAACGGCTACAATGCCTCTTGATAAAATGTTTTGGGGAGCGCTTTTTGGAATGCTTACCGATAAATTTGGGATCCATTGGATGGTAAATCACGATTATAAAACAAAATAATTTATAAAGGTTATTAATAGACCTTGCTTTTAGTAAATTTAAACTAACCAATTAACCAAAACTAGATTTTATGAAAATTGCAATTATTATTGTTAGATTACTTCTTGGTGCTCTGTTTGTATTTGGAGCTGTAGTTTATTTCTTTCATATTCCAATGGAAGAGCCAGCAATGTCGGTCGATCAAAAAACATTCATGTCGGGCGTAATGGCATCTGTTTATTTGTTTCCGTTAATTAAAGCTACCGAGCTTATTTGTGGCCTTGCGCTGGTAATTGGTCGTTTTGTTCCGCTGGCAGTTGTGGTTATTTTCCCAGTTACCCTAAACATTTTTCTTTATCATGCTTTTTTAGGTCCGAAAGACTTGCCTATGGCGGTTATTTTACTTCTTGCAAATTTGTTTTTGGCTTATGCCTACCGTAAAAATTATACCACATTGCTGGTTGCTAAGTAATTTTTTGCTGTTTTTTTGCTTTCTCATAATTTTTGATGTTTTTTACTGTTATAAAGGTCAAATTACTATCTTTAAACACTAACTAAAAATTAATTATGAGAAAGCTCCCATTTCTAATGCTATTATTTATTGCGATATCCTACAACGCAATTGCCCAAAGTAAAGATGCCATTGTAGGTAAATGGTTAAATCCTTCAGGAGAAGGACAAATAGAAATTTATAAAAAAGGCGATAAATACTATGGCAAACTGGCTTGGTTAAAAGAACCAAATCTTAACGGAAAACCTAAAATGGATGCTAACAATCCTGCCGAAAATCTTCAAAAAAGACCATTGTTAAACTTAGAAATTTTAAAAGATTTTGTTTATGAGGATGGTAAGTGGACTGATGGAACTATTTATGATCCAAAAAGTGGTAAAACTTATAGCTGTAACATGACCTTAAAAGGTAACGACGTTTTAAATGTTCGAGGTTATGTTGGAATTTCGCTTCTTGGCCGATCGGAAACATTTAGAAGAGTTAAATAAACAATTTAGATGAAAAAATTAATCTGGTGCTTATTAATAGCACCTTTTTTTTGTACTGCCCAAACGTATTCGTTTAAGGCTCTCAATGAGAATACCAAAACCAGTATTCGTGGCTTAAACATCGTTTCTGATCAGGTAATCTGGGTAAGTGGTAGCAATGGAACTGTGGGCAAAACAACTAATGGTGGTGTAAATTGGCAGTGGGTAAAGCCTAAGGGATATGAGAAATTAGATTTCAGAGATCTAGAAGCTTTTGATGATAAGCAAGCCATTATTGTTAATGCTGGTTCTCCTGGTTACATTTTAAAAACTATTGATGGGGGAGAAACATGGACAGAAACCTATAAAAATTTGGATAGCGCTATATTTTTAGATGGAATAAGTTTTTGGGATAAAAACAGAGGCATAATCTTTGGTGATCCAATCAACAATAAAATGCAACTGCTAAAAACCATTGATGCAGGCAAAACTTGGGTAGATATTTCGAGTAATCTTAAATTCCCAGTAGCAAATGGCGAAGCAGGTTTTGCTGCAAGCGGAACAACAATTAAAACCTTACCTGGTGGCAAAGTTTGGATAGCCAGCGGAGGGATGGTTTCTAATATTTATTATTCTCCTGATTATGGAGAAACATGGCAGATTTTTAAATGTCCAATTTGGCAAGGAGAGAATAGTACGGGGCCTTTTTCAATGGATTTTTATAATGCTAAAAACGGAGTTGTTGTTGGTGGCAATTATGTAAAAGACAAGGAAAACAGTAATAATATATTGTTGACCAATGATGGAGGTAAAACTTGGCAGAAACCAACAACCCCGGTTTTGGGCTATCGTTCGGGAATAACTTATATCAACGGAAAAACTTTGGTAGCAATCGGAACTTCAGGTTCTGATATTTCTATTGACGGTGGCAAGAATTGGAAACACATCTCTGATAAAAGTTTTAATGCTGTTCAGAAGTCTCCAAAAGGCAATTCTATAATTTTAGCTGGGGAGAAGGGATCTGTTTATCAATTGGAAATGAAATAAAAATTCCAAAAAACAGGATGTAACAAAAGTCTAAATCCAAGAATAGTTGCCAAATTAAATTTTTCGAGTGATTTTTACCTCACCCTGTTAAGATTTTTTGCTTTGGCTAGTGTTTTGCTGTCACTCTCCTTGAAAATAGAGATTTAATGACCTGTGAGAGAGAGTTCCGATGGTTCAAAAAATAGTCTTTCGTTTCCCTCTCCTCAAGGAGAGGGATGCAATGCCAACCCAAAAACCACAAACTTTCATAGGGAGAGGTTAAAAAGCAGGTTTCAAAACAATATTTTTATTCTGTTTTGACAGAATGATTTTTCTTTTTGAGACAGCCTCTTCTTATGTTTTTTCAGCTAGAGCTTCTCAACAAATACTGGTGTTTCAGATACCTCAACAGTCAATTTGCCATTTACTGTGTTAACTGTTTTGTCTAACGTAACATCTTTACCTGGTTGCAAAGTATGGATAATGGCTTGTTTAGAATCACCTAAGTTAAGTTCGTAAGTTCCGGTTCTACCTTTTTGGTCAGGAATTGTTAATACATACATTTCTTTCTTATCAAGCTTATATAAATCCACAATCGGATCAGCACTTAAAGTTGAATTATAAAAATAATTACCTAAAAGATTTTTTGTTTGTAACATATAATCTGCAGATGGTCTTCTACCAGCACTATTTACAAATCCTGATGATGAGTATTGGATTGTGCTGTTAATATCAACATCATCCAGCATATAAAACATACATCTTTTTAAGCCTTTTCTTGCATACAAAAGAGAAGTTCGCAAATTCCAATCTGCCTGAGTTATTGAGGATGTCTTGGTTCCGATAGCAATGGCTCTCTGTGGTGTTTGTGTACCAACATCATAACCCGTCTCCGTAATCCAAACAGGCACATTATTAGCATTATCTTTTGCCATTGCAATAAATTTATCAGCAACACTTCCAATATTCGAAAGCTCTGGTGATACGCCAACAGTTGCGTTTCCGCCATTCGTAAATGCATTGTTTGGATATAAATGATAGTTAATTACATCAAAGCATAAATCAACTGTTCCATCTGCTTTTGTACCTCTATTTTTCTTGCACCAGTCAATCATTTTAACAACAAAATTAGGATCAGCAGTAGCAAGCCCGCCCATGACTACAACCATATTTGGATCTGCTGTTTTTACGCCCACATTCTTGCCTAATTTGCCTTTATTGCCATCGTAAAATGCCGACATATTGGCTGCATATTCTTCTGGTGTTTGTTCTGCTTTTTTACCTTTCCACCACTTATCTCTTTCATTATCACATTCGATATATTTAATTAAGCCCAAACCTATTTTTACAGTATTAGCTCTATCTCCTGTCCAGCGAAGAGAGGCATCTACAGTTACAAGAGTTGGGTCGATACTTTTATTGGTTCCATATCTAGCTGCAACTTGGAAACCTGCTTTAGCCTGAATAATGTATGACGCCGGATCGCTTCGATCTAAACCATAAGGTGCAGGTACGTTGTCGCCATCACGTTCACCTACCGGATAGGTATTAGCCAACCAATCTGGGCAATTTTTCATATCGAGAAGCACATCTATATTCACATCTTTCAGCTTCTGGTAAATTAAATCGTAATCCCAACCCCCATTGTGCCCCGGACTAAATGTGTATTTTCCTTGCGCTGGCTCAATTCTCATCCAATCAAGATAATGCCTAATTCCAGAAAAGGATTTTAACAGGTTTATTTTGGCTTCATCTATTACTTCATGGTTGCTTTCTTGCGTAACATCCCATTCAAATGCATTTACTGCAATAAAATCTTTAAATGGAGTTGAAGATGATACAATTCCGTTTCCGGTTGGCGTTACAGTTGTCGAGTTACTTGAATTGTCCGTGCTCGAATCGTTATTTTTCTTTCTACAAGCCGTAAAAATGAAAAAAAATAGAAGTGGGATGGCGAAATATTTCATGATTAATTTAGAATATTTTTAACTTATGTGAATAGTGGATGAGACAATCAAATATAGAATAATTAACTGATTCTCAAATGTTTGATTTTTACGTTTATCTTTAAGTGATTGATGGTCAGCTGTGTTGAACGTCTGCATTAGGATTTATTAAACATTTCGATTAATAAAAAAATATTAATC
Source organism: Pedobacter fastidiosus (assembly GCF_014306625.1). Taxonomy (GTDB): domain Bacteria; phylum Bacteroidota; class Bacteroidia; order Sphingobacteriales; family Sphingobacteriaceae; genus Pedobacter; species Pedobacter fastidiosus. Next base: position 27,213 of record NZ_JACRYL010000008.1, on the reverse strand, counting down.
TGTAACAGAACTTTAATCGGCCATTCTAATAAAAGATACTCCTTATGCAAAATATATGTGTCAAAACTTTTAGGAACGGGAATAATTTGTTTCTTTGCTATACTAAATTTAATTTGACGAACTTACTATTAGATCTATGGATTTCTTACACACAATTTTAGGCGACGATATTCAAGCCGGACTACTTATTATTTTAAACTTAATCGTTATTGAAAGTCTTCTTTCTGTCGATAATGCTGCTGTTTTGGCTACAATGGTAATGGATTTACCTAAAAATCAAAGAGATAAAGCACTTAAATATGGTATTATTGGTGCTTATGTTTTTCGTGGAATTTGTTTATTTCTGGCAGCGTGGTTGGTTAAGATTTGGTGGCTTAAACCATTAGGTGGATTGTATTTATTATACCTTGCTTTTGATTATTTTAGAAAGAAAAATTCTAAAAATAATACAGAGGAAGAAGAAGTAGATAAAAGCAAAAGCTGGATTTATAAATCTACAGTGGGCTTAATTGGTACATTTTGGGCAACAGTTGCTTTGGTAGAGGTTATGGATCTTGCATTTTCAATTGATAATGTTTTCGCTGCGGTGGCTTTTACCGATCACATTTGGCTAATCTATATCGGGGTTTTTATTGGTATTTTGGCCATGCGATTTGTTGCGCAAGCCTTTGTTAAATTAATGGAAAAATTTACTTTCTTAGAAACCGTTGCCTTTATTGTTATTGGCGTTTTAGGCTTAAAATTAACCTCATCATTGTTTACTCACTTTCAGCCAAATTCTCCAATTTCTCATTTAATAGAAGGCGAAAAGACTGATCTTTTTGTTTCGATTTTTACTGTTGCCATATTCATTTTACCCGTACTTTCCTCCTTATTATTTAACTATCCCAAAAAACATAAAAGCGATATTCAGGTTGCCGATAAAGCTGAAGAGGTTTTAGAGAAATCTTAAATCTGGATAAATCTTTTATTGTAAATTCTATATACACATATTACAATTTGTAACTCAAATTTGTAATATTAGTGTTTCATTTTACACTAAATAAGGAAAATATACCATTAATGGCATTTTACAAACACTATTCGTTCGATTTGTGGCTAACGCTAATTAAATCTAATCCTACGTTTAAACAAGAAAGAACAAGATACTTTTTTGAGAAATACAATGCTAAGCAAAAAAGCATAGAAGAGATTGCGGTAATTTTTCGTCAGGTAGATTTAATGGTAAATGCCATTAACGAAAAAACGGGTAAAAATGTTGATGCCGATGAAATGTATCTCATGGTAATCACTATGATAAATGATTTTTCTTTCAATTATGATGAAGTGGATTTAGAAGCACTTTATTTGGAAATGGAAAGTCTTTTGCTTAATCACATGCCTTTGTTGTACTGTAACAATTGCATTCCCGTTCTATCTAAAATTAAAGAGGCCGATAATAAAAGCTCAACAAATATTTTGAGTAATACAGGCTTTATAAAAGGTAAAACATTGCGAAAAGTATTAAGCCATTTACAAATCGATCAGTTTATAGATTTTCAGCTTTATTCTGATGAAGTGCGTATGTCTAAGCCCAATCCTGATTTTTTTCAACTTATGCTGAATACGATCGATAAACGGAAACATCCCGAACTTGCACTTACAGAAGTAATTCATGTTGGTGATAATCCTGTTGCCGATGTTAATGGCGCACACGCGGTCGGCATTAATGGTTTGCTTATCAATTCAAATAATTTATCTATTTTACACTTACTCTCATGATACCGTATAGTTACTCACTCCATAAAATAGATAATACCGTCGATTTTGGCTTTGATGCCAATGATTATAGTCGTTTTAAGTTTGGTGATAACTTAGTAGCCAGATCTTTCGGAAAAGACTTGGCCGATGGTTTCATTAAATATTATCTGGCTGATAATTTAATTACAGATCAGATTGTAGTTATTTCTAGTCCATACAGTTTTATTCCAACGGCAACTTTTGCCATGAAAAACTATTTCGTAAGTCAGCTAAACCGTTGGCTGGTCGAAAATGGCGGTTTATCAATTCAAGAAGCTAAGGTACATCGAACCATTACCTACAAGGAAGATTATGGTGAACTGAGCGCAGAGGAGCGAATGATGTTGATCGGCAATGATTCTTTCCACATCGATAAAGATTTTTTAGAAGGGAAAACGCTTTTGTTTTTGGATGATATTAAGATCACTGGAAGCCATGAAAGGATGATTCTTAAAATGGCAAAGGAATATGGACTTAAGAATGAAATTCACATGCTTTATTTTGCCGAATTGATAAATAAAAATATTCATCCCAACGTAGAAAATTTCCTAAACTATCATCAAATAAAATCTATTTTTGATCTGGAAGAAATTATTGAAAGTGGAAATTTTTGCTTCAACACCAGGATTGTGAAATATATTTTAAATACAAGTTCAGATAGCTTTTCAATCTTTTTGGAACAAAGAGATAACAATTTTATAAATCAGCTTTACGATCTTTCCTTAGGCAACAATTACCATACAATTGAAGCGTATGCACAAAACTTACATCTAATTAAGAATTACATAAAAAACAATAATTATAAATTAATTTAATATGGCTATTAATTTGCAAAAGGGGCAGAGAGAAAATATCGATGCTCCGAAATTTACTATAGGTTTAGGTTGGGATACCAATAGCTCATCCACAGGTTCTGCCTTTGATTTAGATGCTTCCGTTTTCTTATTAAGCGATCAGAAAAAATTAATTTCGGATGAAAACTTTGTGTTCTATAACAATTTAGTTTCTCCAGATGGATCTGTTGAACATACTGGCGATAATTTAACGGGCGATGGCGATGGTGATGATGAACAAATCAAGGTTGATTTAACTAAGGCTGATTCAAAAGTTAGTGAAATTTGTATTGTTGTAACCATTCACGATGCAGAAAATAGAAGACAAAATTTCGGTCAGGTAAGAAATTCTTTTGTACGTATTTTTGATGCAGTAACAAACGAAGTTGTATTAAAATATGAGCTTGAAGAAGATTTCTCCATTGAAACGGCTGTTGAGTTTGGAAGAATTTACAAGCGTGAAGGCAAATGGAAATTCGAGGCAGTAGGCGTTGGAATGAAAGGTGGTTTACAGGATTATATCAATAAATATCAATAAAATTATGGCAATCAATCTTCAAAAAGGACAACGTATAAGTCTAGAAAAAAGCAACGGAAGTAAGTTACAGAACGTTTGCGTAGGTATTAATTGGGGCGCTATAGAGAAAAAAGGATTATTCGGTTTCGGATCATCAAAAGAAGCGGTTGATTTAGATGCGAGTTGTGCCTTGTTTAACGAAAATAAGCAACTTACAGAAGTAGTTTATTTTGGTAATTTAAAATCTAAAAATGGCTCTGTTAAGCATAGTGGCGATGATTTAACTGGAGATATGGGTGGTGATGATGGTTTGGATAATGAAATTATTACATTAGATTTTTCTGGATTAGATGCAAGCGTAACTTATGTTGCATTTGTTTTAAACAGTTTTAGAGGTCATGATTTTGGAACCATTCCATTTGCATCTATCCGTATTTACGAAGGAACCACTAAAAGAGTAAATGAAGTATTTGCAACTTACGATATTGCGCATGGATCAAACTTTGCTGGACATGTTTCTATGGTGATGGGCGTTTTCTACAAGAAAAATGGAGAATGGAAATTCAACGCAATTGGCGAGCCTACAAAAGATAAAAAATTAGAAGATACCGTTAAAACAGTAGCTCAAGCATATTTATAGCCCTAAGCTTATAAATTAAAAACTATGGAAACCAACCCTAACGTTACTCAAAGTCTTACACCGGTTAAACTGGATAAAGATGGGAATGTAAACCTCGAAAATATAACAACCGAAGAAACTGCAAAGTATAAAGAGCTTGGTAAATCTTTGGAACCTTCTGATGTCAATTCTATTTTAAACTATGGAAGTGATGCACAGAACTCAATGGAAAAATACAGTAATGAATTTCTTTCATCTGTAAGAACGTACAATAGTGGCGAAGTAGGTGGATTGATAAACGAACTGCTAACAGAACTGAATTATATTGATGTTTCTGAGCTTGAGCAAAGTGGTTTTAAATCATTCATTTCCAGAATTCCTTTTTTAAAGAACTTGGTTGTTGATGTTAAAAAGCTATTTCAAAAATATGATGTAGTGGTTAACAATATCGATAAAATAACCAATAAAATTAAAGCTGGTAGATTAAATTCCATCAAGGATAATAGTTCGTTGCAAACCATGTTTGATAGCAATGTTAGCTATATCCACCAGATGGAAGACCTTATAATTTCTGGTCAATTGAAGTATAATGAGCTGAACATAAAACTTGCAGAAATGGAAGGTAGACCAGCTGATTACGAAGATTATGAAATTGCCGATTTAAGAGATTTCATCAGTAGATTGGATAAAAGATTGGCCGATATGAAAATTGTACGTTTTATTATGCTACAATCTTTGGCTCAAATTAGAGTGGTTCAAAACAATAACACATCTATCGCAGAAAAGGCTCAATCTATTGTTTCCACAACTATTCCAGTTTGGAAAAATCAATTAACCATTGCGGTTGCATTACAAAGGCAAAAGGCCAATGTAGAAATGCAGAAAAAGATTTCGGACACAACAAATACCATTTTGCAGAAAAATGCAGAAATGTTGAAACAGAATAGTATTGATGTTGCAAAAGAAAACGAAAAAACTGTAGTTTCGTTGGAGACATTAAAAATGACGACTTCTTCTTTAATTGAAACGCTAAACGAGGTGAAACAAATTCATGAGGCGGGTGCGCAAAGTAGAAGAGTACTCGATGGCGAATTGAAAACTTTGGAAGCAGAGTTGAAAAAGAACGTGACGAGGGTGAGTTAAATTAAACCATGGATGAATACCGTTTAAATATTCTAAAACAATCAAACACAGAGATTAACCGTTTACAGTTGCTCTCTGTGTTTTTTGATGAAGAAATTATTTATAAAATTTACCTCCGAAGCCAGGTTATTCATCAATTATTTGCTGGAAATGAAGATCTAGAAATTGAAAAATTAGAGCTTTTTCATCTTCAGTTTACCGCTAGTGTTATCGATCTTCTTAAAAAAATAAAGAAGAGCAACGAAAAAAATGTTGTTTTAATTTACGATGAAATCAACTTAAATGAAGAGTTGATCGATCGAATGTCAGGAGCAGTCGTGAGTCAAAAGAATTTCAATATCGATAAGCAAAGGCAATCTTTAAAAATTAATCAAACGCTAAGAAAACTCTTCGAAGTACTTTCCGATTTAACATCCGATTTTCCTTTTGCTAAAAATATTAATGTTTTTAGTTCTAAATATGCCAACGATTTTTATTTCGATTTAAAAACAGATCAATTTTCGAAGCTGATAGATTATCAAACAAAGCAGGTTTACACCAATGTTTTCGCCACGATTGAGAAAAAATTGATGGGGAAATTGTGTAAATACGATTTTAAAACAGCGTTTTTTATTGGTTTAAAATCTGGCGAACTCGTTATCGAAGTTTATAAATTTTTAGATCTCGACAACTACTTCTTATTTTTTCCGAGTCGGAATCTTTTCCTTTTCTGTGATCTAGAAATCTTAAACGGATTAGATCAATCTAATAACTTATCTGAAAGAGAAAAAATTGTTCAAGAATTGCAGTACAAAAATGATAAACTCGCCAGTAATGCCGCGGTTTTAAAAACGGCAATTCCTGATGAGATTATTGCTTTGTTAGAAGATAGCTATCATAAAATTTCAGACATTAATTTCTTGAACCATCTTAATAATTTCGATGTTCAGTCGAATATTTTGAAAGCCATGCTAAAGACTGATCTTTTTTAAAATTTAAACTTCACCATTCAAGGGTAGGATAGCAAACTAAAAATCGATATTTACATCAAGCCGAGTCCTAATCCTGTCGTTATGCTGAATTCATTTCAGCAACTTTTTTTGTACGATAGACCCTGAAATGAATTTAGGCTGATGATCGTTTAGTTTTATCGGGTTAGAAGCGCTAACTTGTTTTTAAACAAATCAATCGTTCTCTGCCAAGCTAACTTTGCGGCGGCTTCATTATATCTTGTTGGCGACGTGTTGTTATTAAAAGCATGGTTTACACCTTCGTAAATATAAAGTTTGTAATCAATTTTATTGTCTTTTAAAGCTTGTTCGTAAGCTGGAATACCGGCATTAATACGCTCGTCTAAACCACCATAATGCAACATTACACTTGCTTTTATTTTAGCAACATCGGCTGTAGCGGGTTGTGCGCCGTAATAAGCTACTGCAGCATTAAGTTTGGGGTCATTCACAGCAAGTTTGTTAGCCATTCCACCGCCCCAACAAAATCCTACGCAACCCACTTTTCCATTTCCATCCTTTCTTTTGCGTAAATAGTCAAGTCCTTTTAAATAGTTCTGCAGATTTTTTTCAGGATCTAGTTTTCCAATCAGTTCTCTTCCTTTATCTTCATCAGCTGGAGTACCACCAAGAGGTGACAAGGCATCAACTCCAAGGGCAATAAAACCTTCTGCGGCTACGCGTTTGGTTACGTCGATAATATGCGGATTTAAACCTCTATTCTCGTGAATAACCAATACAGAGCCTAAATTCTTTTTGCCTTTTGGTTTGGCTAAAACAGCTTTAATTTCGCCATCAGCGCCAGCATAAGTGATGTTCTCAATCTCTATTTCATCACTGATAAATTCTGCAGCAGCTGCATAATTATTTTCCAGCATGGGCAAAATTGTCATAGCCAAAGCTGTACTACCTGCAAGTATTGCCAGCTTTTTCATGAAATCTTTTCTGTTTAACTGGCTGTGCGTGTACTGATCGTAAAGGGTGATTATTTTCTGGTCCATAGGGTTGATTCTGAATTATTTAACCAATATAACTAAGCTGGAGGAGATTTGAAAACGCATTGCTTAAAAGTTACAATACATTTCTACCCACTTTTTAATCAACTCTACTCTATGTTTAACATATCGTGGCGTCAAAAATGCGTTAGACCAATCATCGTAGTTATCGTAAAAGAATTTTAAAAAGAAAATATGAAAGGTTATACCCAAATAGGGAATGGCTTTTATCTCATCCGCAGTAAGATTTCTGTTAATTTGATAAGCTTTTAAAAAAGTTTCAAAATCTTTAATAGCTTGTTCTTCTGAAATTAGATTGTTTAGTCTATGGAAAAAGTAATGATTGAGAAAGGACATTAAATCATTAATTAAATAACCTTCTCCAGCAAAATCAAAATCAAAAAAGGTGATGTTTCCTGCCTCATCAAAATGGAAGTTTTTAGGAAAAAAATCGTAATGGCAATACCCAAAGCTAAAATTATCAGTATCGAATTGTTTAAACTTTGTAATAACTTTCTCTGAAATTTCTTCCAAGTATTGATATTCATCTGGCATCTCAGCAAAATGAGGTCTCAGCGTTTTAATAGGTTCGAAAAGCGTGGTATTGAAATTATAAGGCTGTCTTGTATTTTTAAGTTTGATGGATGAGGTAGTATTGTGGATGAGCGCCAGTTCCATTCCAAATTTTTCTAAATCTTTGATGCTTAAATCAAGAACAACTTTTCCTTCCGCATAAGAAAATAAAACACCATTTCTAATCCCTTCAGCGGCATTAAATTGTTGAATCTGTTTACCGTTTAAATCTTTTATAGGATGGGAAACTGGATGATTATTTTCTTTTAAAATATTTAACAGTTCTACTTCCGCTTCAATTTCGCTGAATTTTCTATGTGCATCACGATAAATTTTGAAGATGAATTTCTCGTTTTCATTTTCCAATATATAGGTATCGCTTACATTTCTTATCAATAAACTACATGCTGTAGATGCATCTAATTGATAAATCTCAATTAAATATTTCTTCAGCGCAACTGAAGATAATGTTGAATATTGGGCTGGGAAGATCTGCATAAAAATCAATTATTTCGCTACTACGGCTTTGATTGCCTCTTTCAAATCTGGCAATGTTAACCTCGAACTTCCTACAGCCGCATGGGTTATAACATGATTTCTATCCGTTACGATATATGCAGGAAATGCAGTAATTTGATAGGCATCAGAAAGTGCTTTTCCAGAACTGATTAATTGAGCATTTCTAAGCGGCAATTCTTTTAGTTTCTTAACCGCAACATCGTTATTATCTGTCGTGATGGCTAAAATTATTACATCCTTTGGGTCTCCTAATTCTTTTATAAACGCACTTAAAGCAGTAAAATGTTCGGTGCAAGTACCACAGCTTGCGTACCAATAAACTTGAATAATAATTTTATTGGCCAGTTGCTCAGGTTCGTAAAAAGCTGTTAATGGCGCAATATCGAGTTTTTTGCCTTTGTAAATAAATGGATTTTTAAGCTCGGTGTGTTCTCTAATAATCGAACTGAACTTGCTCACTTCTTCATCAGATAATCTTGTAACAATTTGTTTTCCATATGTAGCTTTCTCCGTGCTATACTTCAGTGAGTATAATCCACTACGGAATAGTTTGTCGTATTGGTAATAGTGCAAAGCCTTTCCTTTTTCATCGTAAAAAACTAAGGTTGTATCCGTTTTGGGGATCATGTTCCCTTTTAGAGTTACTATAGATTGTACTGTTCTAACTTTAGAACTATCTTGAGCATGGAGATTTAGAAAACCGCAAAGAATTGAGAGCGTAATAAGATATTTCATATAATTTGGTTTGAACATGCAATTTAGTAATTTGAAACATATAAAATTTGATAGTTAATTTATATCGCCATAATAAGACTACCTTAAGCGAGATTACAGGCAACGGCTTTAATAAGGTAATCGCGATCTCGTTTGGAGAAAATATTTGACACGCTTATAGACAGTTTTATTAAAGATGAAGTTGGTATTGCAGATAACTTTCTAAGTATTTCTTTAGCTTCCCATTTAAAAGAAAATCTAATAAATTTATTTAACGAGAAAAAACTACTCACCGCAGGGATTGGAAATAATTTGATAATTAATCAAAATAAACTGATTAGAGGTGATGTAATTTATTGGTTGGATAGAAAACATGGAAATCAACACGAAAATGATTTTTTTGATCTGATGGATAAATTCATACTTTATTTAAACAGTACTTGTTATACGGGAATTACGGGTTACGAGTTCCATTATACCCTGTATGAATCAGGAGCGTTCTACAAAAAACATATCGATCAGTTTCAAAACAATGGAAGCAGGCAATACTCTATGGTAATGTATTTAAACGAAGATTGGCTGGCTAAAGATGGGGGTGAACTCTGTATTCATCATGAAAATTCTTTGCAAAATATCTCACCAGAAAATGGAAAAAGCGTGTTTTTTAAAAGCGCTGAATTGGAACATGAAGTTTTGGTAACCAATAAGCAGAGAATGAGTATAACGGGCTGGTTAAAAATTAATTAGCTCCTGAAAGATTTCGGCGTAGACTGCATTTGGCGTTTGAAAAAAATATTAAAATTTGCCGGATATTCAAAACCTAAGCAATAGGCAATTTGCGAAATATTCCATTCCGTATGCTTTAACAAAGCGACTGCTTCGGTCGTTATTCTTTTAGAGATATGTTCTGAAGTTGTTTTACCAGTAACTTCTTTAACCGCATGATTTAAATGATTAACATGAACTGAAAGTCTTGCGGCAAAATCATGAGCGGTTTTTAATTCTAAAACGTGTTCTGTTGAGCCAATAGGAAATTGTCTTTCTAAAAGTTCGATAAACAGAGCAGTAAGCCTTACCGATGCATTATTTTGCTTAAAAGTTATACCCAAAGGCTGAACTTTTAATGCTTCATGTGCAAGTAGTTGCACATAATTACGCAACAAATCATATTTATGGATATAGTCACCATCCATCTCTTTCATCATTTTGCAGAAAATCCCTTTTAAGGTTTCTTCCTGTTCGGCATCAACATGAATAACCGGACTATCGTTTATTTTCCAAAGAAGAGAATCTCTTAAGCTTTCGTTTCTATTGTGAATAAAGTTTTCGGTAAAGAGACAGAAATATCCGGCTGGTTTTGGAGATGTGCTTTCCCATGAATATGGAATATTTGGATTGGTAAATAATAAAGCCCTTCCGTTTATTTCAATTTGAGCATCAGAATAATGCAAAATCCCATTGCCAACAATTAGCGATATTTTATAAAAATCGCGTCTGCTAAATGCCGAAGGCATATTGGTACAAACAACCGCTCGGTTAAAAACATTGAAGTGCCCAATATCATTGATCATGCCCAAGCTTGGCGTAGGGATTTCTGGACGCGTAATTTTTAAACGATTATAAAAATCCTCTAGCGTTTCCTTTTTACTTAATGTAGAAAGCTCCTGATGCTTAGTTAACATAATCCTAAATGCTTGTTACTAACAAATTTAAGATTTAATCGCCATTCCTTCATGCATTTCCTCTGTCGGTTCTGCAACTAATTTGTCACCTTCTGTTAAATTTCCAAAAACCTCAACTTTATCATCCGTTTCCCTTCCTTTTTTTACTGAAACTTTTACCGCTTTACCATCAACTACTTTCAGTATAAAATAACCTTCACTGGTATCCAGCAGTGATTTTTTAGAAATAATAAAAGTGCTTGCATTTGCAGGTAATGGAATATTAACCTCCGCAACCATACCCGGGAGAAGAGCTTTGCTCGCGTTTGGAACATCCATTTCTACCCGTTCAGAGCGTAAACGACTATCTAAAGCGCCTGACATTCTTTTTACTTTGGCTTTAAAAGTTTGACTTGGAATCGATTTTACAGTAAAACTTACTTCATCACCATCTTTTAAATAACCGGTATAAACTTCAGGAATTGAAACTGCTAAACGTAAATTCTTTTGATCTTGCAAAGTAAATAAAGGCAAATCAGAACCTTTACCCGACGGACCAACATAAGCACCTAGATTTACATTTCTTGCGGAAATAATTCCGCTAAATGGTGCTCTAATTGTTAGGTAGTCTTGAACAGAGCCCACTTCTCTAACAGATGCTTTGGCCGCGTCAAGTTGAGCTAAATCAGAATTTCTTCTCGCCATGGCTTGGTCTAAATCATTTGTCGAAATGGTTCCCGGGGTTTTACTAGTTTCGTATAAGCGATTATAATTTGCTTTGCTTGCGGTGTAAATTGCTTCTTGAGCTTTAAGTTTTGATTGTGCTGCAGCAAACTGAGAAGTCATTTCTGGTGCTTCTAATGTTATTAGTATTTGGCCTCTCGTTACTTCTGAGCCAATATCAACTTTTAAGGTTTTAACAAAACTGCTCACTTTTGCATATAAATCTACTTGCTGTAATGCAATTAATTCGCCGGGTAAGCTTAATGAAGTTGATAATTTATCTTTTTTCAAATCGAACGTTGCAATTGCTACATCCTTTTCTTTTTTGGCGTCGACTTTGGTTTCTGAATTGCCACAGCCATAAATTGCCGTTATAAATGCTAAACTTGTACCTAATAATACTTTTGAGAATATCTTCGTTTTCATTTGTGATGATAATTTATTCGTTTTCTTCTAAACCTTTAATGTAGTGAATGCTTTCTTCGTCTTCTGGATCCAGCGACATTGAATTAGTAGTTTCTTTACCCTGAACCCAAGCAAACACAAGTGGCAAAATAATTAATACGGCAAATGTAGATGCCAATAACCCACCAATAACTGATCTGCCCAGTGGAGAAACTGCGCCACCACCCTCGCCATGGCCAATTGCCATTGGTAACATACCTGCAATCATGGCTATACTCGTCATTATAATTGGGCGCAAACGTAAAGCGGCGGCCTCCCTGGCAGATTGTAAAGCGTTGCCATTATGTTTTCTTAATTGCTCTGCGTTGGTAATCAGTAAAACTGCATTGGCTATTGAAACGCCAACAGACATGATTATACCCATATAAGATTGAAGATTTAACGTTGATCCGGTAATTGTTAAAAGTAACAAAGAACCTAAAATTACAGCAGGAACGGTTGCCAAAATAACCAATGGAACTTTAAAAGATTGAAAGTTTGCCGCTAGCATTAAAAAGATTACCACAATGGCAACCAATAAACCAGATTGTAAACTATCTAAAGTCTCCGTTAAAACTTTGCTTAAGCCAACTGCAGAAACGTTTAAACCGCGTGGCAATTCGCCAACATCTTTTATCGCTTTTGCAACGTCTTTTGATGCTGTTCCCAAATCTTTATGGTAAAGATTTGCAGTTACAGAAAGGAATGGCATTGCTCCAATATTATCGTTTTCGCCGTAAGTTGTGTCAGGCGTAATTTTAGCTACATCGCTTAAAACAGGTCTCGAAGCATTTTTTAACAGCGGTATTTCACCAATATCATCTTTGGTCGTCATTTGATTAAGCGGAACCTGAACCTGCACATTATAAGGAAGCGCACTCTTTTCATCAAGCCAAATATTTTTATCCGTATAACGGGATGAAGAAGTGGAGGCAATAAGAGATCTAGAAATATCGGCCATATCTATTCCAATTTGCGCAGCTCGGGTTCTATCGACATCAATGTTTAGTGAAGGATATTTAATTGGCTGAGCGATTTGAACATCCCTCATGTAAGGAATTTCCTTTAATTCGGATAGAATTTTATTCGCATACTTTTCGTTTAGTTTCTTGTTTTTTCCGGCAATTCTGACTTCCACAGGAGTAGGGGAACCTTGGCTTAAAACTTTATCGGTTAATTCTATTGGTTCGAAAGAAAGTTTAACATCCGGTAAAACACTTTTAATTTTTTCTCTGAATTTATCTTTGAAATCATCCATGTCTGCTTCATAATCTTTCAAGCTAACCTGAAAAACTGCTTCATGTGGGCCAGCCATAAATTGGTAAATGGGATTTACCGAATATTGCGCAGGATGCTGACCAATATAAACAGATGAAATGCCAACGTGTTCAGCTCCAACCATTTTTTTAAGTTCGGCTAAAACTACATTTGCTTTTTCTTCCGTTCGTTCTAAACGTGTTCCATCGGGCGCACGTAATCGCAATTGAAATTGGCTAGAATTAACTCTAGGTAAAACATCTCGACCGATATTTAACAATAGTAATGCGGCTAAGCCAATTATCGAGACTAAATAAATTAAAACAACTGGTTTTCGGTAAGGTAAAATTCGATCGAGAAAACGCATAAAACGGTTTCTAAATTTATCAAAAAAGCCAATTTTACCATTGCCACTAAAATCTTCTCTTTCTACGAGAACTCTTTTCTGGTTCAAGGTATCTTTTTCCGATTCTATTGGGATTCCAGTCGCTTGGAAATCAGCATCATCCTGAGTAATTCCTGGATGATTTTCACTTCCCTTTTTAGGATGCGCAACCATTAACCAATTTGCCATAATGGGCACAAAGGTTTGCGATAGTAAAAACGAAACGACCATTGAAAAGCCGATTGCCAATGCTAAGGGTAAAAATAGCGCACCAGGAATCCCTGTCATGGTAAATGCAGGAGCAAAAACTGCAAGGATACAGAACAGAATTAAAAGTTTTGGGAAAGCGATTTCTTTACAAGCATCCCAAATGGCGAGCGCCTTCGGTTTTCCCATATCAAAATGCTGGTGAATATTTTCTATCGTTACGGTAGATTCATCAACTAAAATCCCAATGGCTAAGGCTAAACCGCTCAAAGTCATGATGTTGATGGTTTGTCCGAACAGCTTTAAGAAAAGCACCCCTGCAATAATCGATGTTGGAATGGTTAAAATTACAATTAAGGCAGCTCGTTTATCGCCTAAGAAAAGCAAAACCATTAAGCCTGTTAAAATAGCGCCGATTGCACCCTCGCTGACCAGACTTTTTACTGCATTAATTACATAAACGGATTGATCAAACTCATAAGAAAGTTTAACATCTTCGGGCAAGGAATTTTGAATGGTGGGCAGATTTTTCTTTAAATTTTTAACCACATCCCAAGTAGAAGCATCTCCAGATTTCGCAATACTTAAATACACCGATCGTTTGCCATTAATTAAGGCATAACCAGCAACTAAATCTGCCCCATCTTTAATTGTTGCAACATCGCGAAGCTGTAAATTTTGAACGCCACCTTTAAATAAAGGAATATTCTCGAAATCCTTAACTTTTTTAATGGTGTAATTTGTTGGGGTTATGTAGTTTTTATCTCCAATTCTAATGTTTCCTGATGGAGCCGTTTGATTATTTAATCTAATGGCTTCTACAACCTGATCGACCGTTAAATTATGCGAACGAAGTAGGGAGGGGTTTACATTAATTTCTATCGTTCTCGGACTTCCACCAAATGGAGCTGGAGATAATAAACCAGGAATTGAAGAAAACCCTGGGCGCACATAGGTATTGGCTAAGTCTTGTAATTCATTATTATTTCTAATGGAGCTGCTCAGTACCAATTGGCCAACTGGGAGGGAAGAAGCATCAAATCGAATTACAAAGGGAGGCTGAGAACCCGGTGGGAAAATTGCCTGTGCCCGATTAGATAGCGCACTCAATTCTGCGGCCGCTTGTGCCATATTTGTGCCTTCGTAATACGTTAATTTCATCAGCATCAAACCTTGAGTATTCTTGGTTTCAATGCTTTTAATCCCATTTGCAAAAAGCAAGATGTTAACGTATTGCTTTCCAAAATAAGCCTCCATTTGATTAGGTGTGTAGCCACCAAAAGGGTGCGCTATATAAATCACCGGGAGATTCATCTGTGGTAAAATATCCACTTTGATTTGATTGATGGCGCCAATCCCAAAAAAGAATAATCCTGCAACTAAAACTAAGATAGAAATGGGTTTTCGGAGTGCGAAACGTATTAAGTTCATTTATATAGCAAGATTAAAATTCGTTGATAAATATGTCGTAATTTCCTAAAGCAGCAGATTTTAAAAGGAGTGCTTGCCAAACATTTGTGTAGGCAATATCTCTATCTGTTTCGGCTCGGTTTAGTGTGAAAAGTGTTTGGGTAAGATCAACAAGTGTAGTTAGGCCGTTTTTGTATAAGGTGCTTTTTTGTAGGTAAGCATCAGATGCGGCTTTAACCTGAATTGGCGCTTCATTGTAATTATCAAGCGCATTTTTAAGTTTTGCATCTGCTAGCGCTAACTGCGCTTTAAGTTGCTGATCTACTAGTTCATACTCATCTTTTAAACCTTCGCTTATATATTGTTGAGCACGAACCTGAGGATGATTTCGAAGAATTGTGGTTAAGTTCCAAGTCATTCCTATTCCAATCAAATAGTTTCCTCTTGTTGGGTTTATTCCATCTGTATAACTTGTAGAATATGCTGTTTGATCTAGCGCATAACCGGTGCTGAAACCAGAGCCACGACCTTGCATAACGCCAAACAAGGAGAAAGTTGGAAAGTAAAGCCGTTTAAAATAACTCGTTTGCTCGTTACTAACATCAATTCTATTTTGATAATATTTTAATAAAGGATGGGTTGATTTGATAGTCGTATCACTTATTAAATCAGTTGGAATTCTACTGATGGAGGCTGTATCTAACTCGTAATCCGTGGCAGTTAAACCCATCAATACACCTAATCTATTTGCTTGTTCTTGCTCTAAATCCTTCGCCTTGGTTAAGGCAATTTTCGCACTTGAAACTTCTGCTTTGGCGAAGGACGAATCTACACCGGCAATTAGGCCGTTTTTAGCTCTAATAACTGCAGTATTTTTAAAGGTGATTGCTCTATTAAGATTCTTTTGCTGAGATTTAGTTAATCGCTGTGCTGCCAACAAATTTAAATAAGCTGCAGAAACTCTAATTTCTTGCTGGAATTTTTCTTGCTCTAAATCATTTTGATCTCTTTTGTAAGCTGCATCGGCAATTTTTATGCGCTGTTTAATTCTCCCGAAAGTAAAAAAGTCCCAGTTAACATTAGCCAAATACAGTGCACCAAATGCTGCATTCCAATTTTGCTTATCCAAAGCAGGCCCAGAAGATGCAGTTCCTAATCCACCTAAACCATATTGTGGGCCATTTTGGCCATTAATGGTTCCATAATCTTGTTGTGCACTAAGATTAAAGTTTGGAAGGTACTCTCTTTTGGTCTGTTGAATTATTGCCTTAGAAGCATTGGCATAATTATTCTTTGCTTTTATGGTTCCATAATTACTTAATGCTGTATTTACAGCCTGCTTAAGCGTTAGGGTTTGGGCATTTGCAGATAAAAAACCGATAAAAAATAGACAAATAGCAAGATAAGATTTGGGTGTTCGGGGCATAGTGTATAAATTACACCGCAAATTTATATTATGGTTGCAATATCCAAGTATTCCTTTCAAATCAAAAATTATGCGAATCAAATAATATTCGAATTGTTACGTTAAAATAATTTGAATTCTAATCAGTAAATGAAGTTAGCATTCTAAAATTGATTTGTAACTAGCCGAAAATTAGATCGCTTAACTCAAACCTCCTCCAATAATTAAAAATGCAAATTGGCAAATTGTTATCAATTCATTTGTAGCACAATATTCCACCTTAATTTGTCGTGATTACCCCATTCGGGATGTTGTAAGTTCTCTTATCTTTATAGCAACAATTTAAATGAATAAAAAATGGAGAATAGAACACCAATAACAGTTAGCGCAAGTATTAATGCAACCGTTGAAAAGGTTTGGGAATTTTGGAACAATCCAGAACACATTAAAAATTGGGCTTTTGCATCTGCAGATTGGCATGCGCCAAAAGCAGAAAATGATTTGCATATAGGTGGTAAATTTTCGACAACAATGGCCGCTAAAGATGGTAAAATGAGCTTTGATTTCGGCGGAACTTATACTGCAGTTGAAGAAAATAAGTTAATTGAGTATACTTTAGCCGATGATAGAAGAGTAAAAATTGTTTTCGAAGCAGATGGAGATAAAACGCTGGTTACCGAAACTTTCGATGCTGAGGAAACCAATCCCGTTGAGATGCAACAAATTGGCTGGCAGGCCATTCTAAATAATTTCAAGAAACTTGCTGAAGAAAATTAAATAATATGATTGGGGGGATTTGCCGGAAAAATCGGCATTTTTTATCTCTTGGTCAGGAGGCTAAAAATACCACCCCCTTTAATTCCCCCGCCACCGGGGGAGATGGGCGCACTACCTGCGAATCGCATATAGTAAAATGGGTTTCCTTTTTTATCCACATCGCTATCGGCACTTTGTATCCCCCTCTGGGGTTGGCAATGGGAGGTTTGTTTTCGAAATAATTCTCCCGCAGATAAAAAGGATTTACGCTGATGAAGTTATTTTGACAATCTGCTAGGATCTTTTATCTCTTGGTAAGGAGGCTAAAAATACCACCCCCTTTAATTCCCCCGCCAGCGGGGGAGATGGGCGCACTACCTGCGAATCGCATATAGTAAAATGGGTTTCCTTTTTTATCCACATCGCTATTGCACTTTGTATCCCCCTCTGGAGGGGGCAAGGGGGAGGTTTTGCTTTCCAAATGAATATCCTGTAAATTAAAAAAATACGTTAATGAAGAGATAACAAACAACAAAGCCACTCATATTTAATATGAATGGCTTTGTTAATATAATTTGCGAGAATTTTACTTTTTTATAATTGAAATGCTTCTTCCATTTACCAGTACTACATAGTATTTATCGTTATCGACAAGTTTCTGTATGGTTACCGAATTTTCATCAGAATCTTTATGATCATGACCAAATTTTATGAGAGCTGGTTGCGATTTATAATAGTTTACATTCATGATGATTTCTACTTGGTTACATTTATAGAACGGATAAAAGCTGTAAATGTTTTACTTGGGTTAAATTAACTGATTTTCTCGAATTTTATTTGATCATTAATAATAATGAATTGACAATAAGCATAATACACATTACATTCTAAATTGGTTGCCAGCAAGAAATTTTCCTCTTTATTTCTTACTTTTAACGTAAGCTTAACTTTATATAATTCATGAAAAAAATATCTTATTTGCCCATGCTGGCTTTATTGGTTATTATGGGGTCTTGTAACAACAAAAAAACTGCTGATGAAAGCAGTGATACATTCTCTTCTTCAAATCCTTTTTTTAAGGCGAGCGAACTCGCCTTTCAAGCTCCTGCATTCGATAAAATAAAAAGTGGAGATTTCAAGCCGGCATTAGAAGAAGGCATGAAGCAACAAATGGTTGAGATTAATAAAGTAGCCAACCAAGCGGAGGCCCCAACATTTAAAAATACAATTTTAGGGATTGAGAAAAGCGGGCAATTGTTAGGGCGTGTAAATATGGTTTTTACTTTGCTTACTGGTGCAAATACCAATCCAGATTTACAAAAAGTTAAAGAAGAAGAGGCCCCTAAATTAACAGCCAATACAGATGCGATTTACTTAAATACTAAGTTATTTAAACGTGTAGAAGCTGTTTTTCAGCAAAAAGATAAACTTAAATTAGATGCAGAATCACTTCGTTTATTGGAATATTATTATCAAAAATTTGAACTGGCCGGTGCCAAATTATCCGAAACGGATAAAGAGAAGCTTAAAGAATTGAATAAAGAAGAATCATCTTTAAGTGCAAAATTCACTGCTCAATTACAAGCTGCAGGCAAGGGCTTAAAAAACACCACCCAACAGCCAGAATTGCAATCGATGACGGATCGATCTAAACGCGAAAAGTTATTTAATGATTCTTGGAATCGTGCAGAGAAGGGTGATGCAAATGATACCCGAAAAAATATTTCAAGAATTGCCCAAATCCGAGCTTCTCAAGCACAGTTATTAGGTTTTAAAAACTACGCATCGTGGAAACTCAAAAATCAAATGGCAAAAACACCAGAAGCAGTCGAAGAATTTTTTAGCAAAGTTATTCCTGCAGCAACAGCGAAAGCAAAAGGTGAAGCTGCGGATATTCAAGCTGTAATCGATCAGCAAAAGGGTGGCTTTAAAGTTGAGCCGTGGGACTGGGATTTTTATGCAGAACAGGTTCGCAAGGCGAAATATGATTTGGATGAGAATGAAGTTAAGCCTTATTTCGAATTGAATAAAGTTTTAGAAAATGGTGTGTTTTATGCGGCCAACCAACTTTATGGAATCAGTTTTAAGGAGCGTAAAGATTTGCCTGTTTATCAGGAAGATGTTCGTGTTTTTGATGTTTTGGATAAAGATGGAAGTCAGTTGGGTTTATTCTATTGCGATTATTACAAGCGAGATAATAAAGACGGTGGCGCTTGGATGGACAATCTTGTGCCTCAATCTAAATTATTTGGCACTAAACCGGTAATTTATAATGTATGTAATTTTGCCAAACCAGAAGCTGGAAAGCCAGCATTAATCAGTTTTGATGATGTAACTACAATGTTCCATGAATTTGGACATGGCTTACACGGATTGTTCGCAAATCAGCAATATCCGAGTCTTTCGGGTACTAACGTGGCTCGCGATTACGTAGAATTTCCATCGCAATTTAACGAGCATTGGGCATCTGATCCAAAAGTATTAAAAAACTACGCAGTTCATTATCAAACGGGTGCTCCAATGCCACAGACACTGTTAGATAAAATTAAAAAAGCAAGTGCATTCAATCAGGGTTATATTTTTACTGAGGCTTTAGCAGCTGCAGATTTAGATATGCAATGGCATACCATTCCTGCAGGAGCACCTTTGCAAGACGTTGATAAATTCGAAACTGAGGCTTTAAAGAAAACAAATCTTAATTTATCTTATGTTCCGCCTCGTTATAGATCGAGCTATTTCTTGCATATTTGGAGCAATGGTTATGCGGCGGGTTACTATGCTTACAGCTGGACTTCCATGCTCGAAAATGATGCATTCTCTTGGTTTCAAGAAAATGGTGGCTTATCTAGAGCAAATGGGCAACGTTTCCGTGATTTAATTTTATCAAAAGGAAATACGGAAGATTTGGGTAAAATGTTTTTTAATTTTAGAGGACACAATCCAGATATCAAGCCAATGCTTAGAAAAAGAGGCTTATTATAATAAATAGCAGCCTTGATTTTTTATTTACTTCAAATTTATAATTTGGAAATTTATGGTTCTGTAATCCTTTGCCGATTGTAGCCCTATTTTTCGCTAAATCCCCGATAGAAAAATCGGGGGATACCGCTTCAACCAGGTTTAAGATGGATGGATTTTTCTCAAATTCTAGGCGATAGCCATTGATCGATGAATTTTTGCTTTGACAACTTTACTAACGTTTTAAAAGAGTTGTCAAAGCATAATCCATTTATATTTATAAGAATAAAACTAATGAATGTCCTCGTAAACAAAAGTCACTGTATCTTTCGATACCAAACCGCTCATATTGCCACCATTGTAAACGACTTTATAGCTTGATCCTTTTTTTAAATCATACGCCTTAAGCAAATCTGCATTCCCAACTAAACTATCTCCAGGTTCCACTTTTGAGTAACTATCAGCAGGTGGAGGCATAATTCTTTTAGCCATGGGGCCTTTATAAGCCACTTGTTCACCTTTTTCATCAGTAATGTCTAAATATTTACTCATTAATGGCTCAAATGGTGTGTGCCAAATACAGAAACTTTTAAGAGCTTGGGTATTGTTGTAAACAACAAACCTCATTACCAATGGATCGCCTTGTATAACTTTGCCATTTATAGCAATTTTTGCTACAAGAGAATCACTTGCCATTGTTGAGTCTGTTTTTGCTCCAGCATTTAGATCACTTCCCGTACTTCTGGTTGCCTGACTACAGGCCGAGAATAATAAAAGTAAAGCGGGTACAATTAATTTAATGTTTTTCATTTGTAAGTATTTGTTTTA
This sequence comes from Pedobacter fastidiosus, assembly GCF_014306625.1. Lineage (GTDB taxonomy): Bacteria > Bacteroidota > Bacteroidia > Sphingobacteriales > Sphingobacteriaceae > Pedobacter > Pedobacter fastidiosus. The sequence goes on along the minus strand of NZ_JACRYL010000008.1, from coordinate 6,498 downwards.
ATTGAGAAGTTAACATCAGTTTTTTTAAAAACGGTTATTTTTATATAAGCAAAGGAACGACGATATTGTTTGATAAAACATCATTCTATCTTAATAAATCGATTTTGTAAATTTTAAACTAAGGAAAAATTTATAGGATTAAGCCAAATGTATACTTACCGTCATAAGTATTCGGAAATTGAAAGTTTGCCATAATTACCAATATTTTTGTGCTTCTTATTTGTTTAATTCCCTGTAATAATATGAACGAAGACGTTTTAAAAAATATACCATACTCAATTCTTGATCTTGCAACCGTATTAGATGGAGAAACTCCTGCAGATACATTTCCAAAGAGTCTTGAACTCGCTCGGCAATCAGAAGAATTGGGTTACACTCGCTATTGGTTTGCAGAACATCATAATATGGCGAGTGTAGCCAGTTCTGCAACCGCAGTTTTAATCGGTTATATTGCAAACGGAACCAAAACCATTCGTGTAGGTTCTGGCGGAATTATGCTTCCAAACCATTCGCCACTTATCGTTGCAGAACAGTTTGGAACACTGGCATCTCTTTATCCAAACCGAATAGATTTAGGATTAGGCAGGGCACCTGGAACCGATCAGGTTACTGCTATGGCGATAAGAGGAGAGAATTTTAACGCTGCACATAATTTCCCTAAAGATGTGGAGAGGCTTCAAAGGTTATTTTCAAAAGAAAACAGCAACAGTAATGTTCGTGCTATTCCCGGAGAAGGACTAGATATTCCAATATGGATTTTAGGTTCGAGTACCGATAGCGCAAAACTTGCAGCCGAAAAGGGTTTGCCTTATGCATTTGCAAGTCACTTTGCACCAGCCTATTTTGAACAAGCAATAGCGCTTTATAAAGCTAATTTTAAACCTTCCCAATATTTAAAGGAACCTTATGTAATTGCTTGTGTAAATGTAGTTGTTGCAGATACCGATCAAGAGGCCGAAAGATTATCGAGCTCTGTTAAGCAAATGTTTTTAGGCGTAATAACAGGAAAAAGAAGTTTGTTAAAACCACCTGTAGATAATATTGACGATGTTTGGAGTGTTTATGAGAAAGAAGCAGTGGAGCAAATGCTGGCCTATTCTTTCATTGGGGATCCTGAAACAATTAAAGAAAAACTTAGTGGTTTTGTTGATTTTTATGGCGTAAACGAAGTAATGGCTACCTCTCATATTTTTGATTTTAAAGCAAAACTTTATTCCAATAAACTGTTTTCGACAATATTTGCTTAGACTTTAATTTTATTTTCCGAAACGAGAACCATAAGGGCAAGTTCCACGTATATTATGTATGTTCCCACCATTAAGGGACTCATTTTTTAAAACCCTCTAAACTAAAAAACAATGTTAAATGCAACAACAGCAGCCATTCTTGGCGGACCGGAATTGATTATCGTAGGTGTAGCAATTCTGTTATTATTTGGCGGAAAGAAAATTCCTGAATTAATGAAAGGTTTAGGTAAAGGGATTAAAGAATTTAAAAACGGTCAAGAAGGTACTGATGAACACGTAGTTGTACAAAAAGAAGCAAAAATATAATAATAAAATATATCCTTATTTCTAAGCCTCTGATTTTAATCAGAGGCTTTTTGTTTGGAGTAGAAATTCTGATCACCAGATATTTTTGCTTAATTAGTAGGATAGAAGCTAAATATCCCTTCCAAATTTGTCCTAATGAATCGAAGTTTTTTACTATCTATTCTTTCATTGTTTCTTTTCCATCCATCTGTGGCGCAAAGAAGCTTTTTTATTGATGGATATCATGGCGGGATTTGGGGACATTACCCCAACCAATACACTGGTTTTATAGTAGAAAAATTAGATCAGAACCCGTTATGGAAAATTAATTTAGAAATAGAACCTGTTACTTGGGATTTTGTTCAGGAAAACGATTCACAAAACTATCTTCACTTTAAACAAATAGTTGAAAATCAATCCGTTTCAGGGAAGGTAGAATTCGTTAACCCCTCTTATGGACAGAGTTATCTTTTTAATCTTCAAGGAGAATCGGTAATTAGGCAATTTGAATATGGGATTAAGAAAATTAAATCTCATTTTCCAACAGCAGAATTTCATACCTACAGTTCGGAAGAGCCTTGCTTTACCAGCGCACTACCTCAAATATTAACTTCATTTGGTTATTCTTATGCATCGTTAAAAAATCCAAATACTTGTTGGGGGGGATATACTCGAGCTTTTGGAGGCGAACTAATAAACTGGATAGGTTCTGATGGCTCTACTTTATTAACAGTTCCTCGTTATGCAACAGAAGATTTACAGCCAAAATCTACTTGGCAAACTACGGCTTGGAACAATTCTAAAGCCTATAAGGAAAGCGCTTTTAAATATGGAATTTTAAACCCAATAGGGATGTGCTTGCAAGATGCAGGTTGGAAAAATGGCCCATGGCTTGGTGAGCCAAAAAACTTTAGCTACACAACTTGGCGAAATTATTTCCAAAACATTGCAGATAAGAAAAGTATAAAAACTTGGAAATTGAATCAAGAAGATCTTCAGGTGAGCTTAGTTTGGGGCGCTCAGATTTTGCAAAAACTTGCGCAAGAAACTAGGAGGGCAGAGAATAAAATTATTATGTCTGAGAAAATTGACGCAATAAATTCTATTTCAAATGCATCAACTTTTAATGTAGGGAAATTCGATTCGGCTTGGGAAAATTTATTGCTTGCACAGCATCACGATTCGTGGATTGTGCCATATAACATCGTTAATAAGGAAAAGAATTGGAATTGGGCTCAGCAAGTAAGTTACTGGGCAAAGAATTCAAATCAGATTTGCGATAGCATAGTATTGAAATCAATAGATCAAAAATCTGATAATGGGTTAAATTTTAGAGTTTATAACACCCAAGCTTACCCAAGAAATGAGGTAATTCGAATTAACTTTCCAAATAATTTAGAAAATCCACAGGTTTTTAATTCGAGTGGGGAATTCATAAAATCACAAATTATATTCAAAACCGATACGTCCGAGAGAAAAATACTTTTTCTAGCTAGTACACCTGCGATGGGGTTTTCTACGTTCAAAATTAAAGAAGCAAAAATCAAGGTCCACCAGCCTTATTCATCAATGGCGACGTTAATTGATGATAAATGTGTAATAAATACAAATCAGTATAAAATTATTTTTAATGCATCTAAAGGTGGTATTATAGAACAACTTATCGCAAAAAAAATCGATCAAAAAGATTTCGTTGCTTTAAAAGGCAAACGTTATTTTAATGAGATGCGAGGTTTCTTTTACAAAAAGAATATGTATGTTTCAAGTGCAGACAATCCTGCGAAGATTACCATTATAGAAAATGGCCCCATTGAGGTAAAACTAAAAATAGAAGGTAAAATCTCCATTCATAATTTTGTGCAGTTTATTACACTCACGCAAAATAGTGCGGTTATAGATGTTAAAACTGATGTGAATTGGGTAGGTAATCCAGGAATTGGGCAAGGTTATGCGCAAGAAAAAGGATGGAAAGCTGATGATTATAAGAAAGCATTTTATAATGATAGCTTGAAGTTTTTGGCGGTTTTTCCTTTGGCTGTAAGCAATCAAAAAGTTTTTAAAAATTCTGCTTTTGATGTAATGAAAAGTGGATTAAGCAATACTTTTTTTAATACTTGGGACAGCATAAAAAATAATTTAATTGTGAATTGGGTAGATGTTGTGGATAATAGTGGTAAATATGGGATAACTTTATTAAACGATCACACAACAAGCTATACTCATGATGAAAAAGGTGTTTTGGGTTTAACTTTGCAATATTCTGGAATGGGATTATGGGGGATAAATTATAAAATAGAAGGGGCTTCCAAGTATAATTATGCACTTATACCGCATCGAAATAATTGGGCTGGGGCAAATACTTGGACTCAAAGCATAAATTGGAATGAGCCTTTACAAGTATTCCAAGTTTCATCAAAATCAAAAACTGAAGAAACTTTATTTCAATTGAGCAGAACTGGGTACGAAATATCATCTGTCACCACAGAAAAGAAAACTATGTTGATTAGAATTTTCAATGCGAATGATGATCTAGGAAAGATTGCCTTAAATTTAAATGTTCCGATAAATAAAGCTGAATTAGTAGAACTAAATCATAAGAAAAAAGCTGATTTAACTTTAATTAGTCAGCGTAATGGCAAGAAAGTAATTCTATTGTCCATTCCTAAATTTGGGTTTAGAACAATTAAATTATACTTCTAAATTTTCGACGTCATGGACGGGATCGAACCGCCGTTGTAGGTTTTGCAGACCTTTACCTAACCACTCGGCCACATGACTATTCATTCATTTCAATGCATAATATAATGCTATTTGGAAAGAATAATCAAATATACAAATTAAATCTATAAAATCTATAGTTTAAGTAGTTTATCCTGTTAGGTCTATTCGTTAATGTGATTTATAGGAATGAGATATAATAAATTGAAGAATTGGAGGAGATTATTTAATTTGAAAAATTCTCTATCCATTAATTACTTGGCAGGCTCCGATTTTCCGTTATGGCAGGTTACGCAAGCAACAGCCATAAATGGCTTACCATCTTTCATTTCATTATGAAAATATTTTTTATTTATTTTCGCCGTCATCCTCATCATTTCTCTTGCTCTTTCCTTTTCTGGTTTTTCATCACTTGCAAAATCCATTTTTTTAGGATTATCTTTCATTGGAACATGACAAAATCCACATCGAACCCCAAGCGCCATTTTAAAATTATCCATCACTTTATCCAACTCCTCATGACTGATATTTTTAGGTAGAACTTTTAAGTTTTTTGCTTTTTGTTCTGGTGGGGGCATAAAAGCGCTGAGCGAAAATGCCAATCCAGAGATTAACGCAATTGCAATGGTTTTTTTGTAGTACATGTTTCGTTGGTTGTTATAAACGAATATAAGAAAAGAGATCTATTTTCTTCTCAATATCTCCTTGCAGCAAAAATTTTAATTTTCGGTATAGTTGATAATAATCTCAAACTTTTGCTGGATTGAAGGGTATAGACGGAATTTATTTTCTCTCTTAAACAAAAAAACCTTTCATTTCTGAAAGGTTTCTATTCGATTTTTTTGAAGTACTCAGAGCGGGAATCGAACCCGCACGCCTGTTAAGGGCATCCCGACTTTATGGTCGGGACGTGTCTAGTAGTTCTGTGTGTTAATCAGTGCCTCGATATATTTCCTGCTCTTTTTGGATTTGATTTCCAATTCTCTTCTTACTGCTTCGCTTCTTGTTGAGTAGCTTTCTTTATAGACAACCTCCCATGGCCCCTTATTTTTGGTGGCTACAACCTGCCCATGGTTGTGCCTCAGAATTCTTTTTATTAAATCTTCAGTATGACCAATATAAAATCTTCCACTTTTGCTGGATTGTAGGATATAGACTAAAAACATTCGAGAACAATTAAAAGGCCACAAACAAAAAAACCTTTCATTTCTGAAAGGTCTTCATTTCGATTTTTCTTTGAAGTACTCAGAGCGGGAATCGAACCCGCACGCCTTTTAAGGGCATCCCGACTTTATGGTCGGGACGTGTCTAGTACTTCTGTGTGTTAATCAGCGTCTCGATATATTTCCTGCTCTTTTTGGATTTGATTTCCAATTCTCTTCTTACTGCTTCGCTTCTTATTGAGTAGATCTCTTTATAGACAACCTCCCACGGTCCCTTGTTTTTGGTGGCTACAACCTGTCCGCTGTTGTGCCTCAGAATTCTTTTTATTAAATCTTCAGTATGACCGATATAAAATCTTCCATTTTTACTGGATTGAAGGATATAGACTAAAAACATACGACGACAATTAAAAGCTCCAAACAAAAAAACCTTTCATTTCTGAAAGGTTTCTATTCGATTTTTTTTTGAAGTACTCAGAGCGGGAATCGAACCCGCACGCCTGTTAAGGGCACAGGATTTTAAGTCCTGCGTGTCTACCAGTTCCACCATCTGAGCATCGAGCAGTTAAAGCTCTTAAAATAAATGCCTCCTGGTAGGAAGGCATTTATGGAGCGAAAGACGAGATTCGAACTCGCGACCCCGACCTTGGCAAGGTCGTGCTCTACCAACTGAGCTACTTTCGCAAAAAGGTCTACATTCGCTGTATTCCTTTGGGGTTGCAAATATAGAAATTTAACTTTCTAAATCAAAAATAATTAAATAAAAATTATAAACAAAAAACCTTTTATTTCTGAAAGGTTTCATTTCGATTTTTTTGAATTACATAGAATGTTGAATTTTTAGAACACCTGTCTGACTTCATGGAGGTATTAGAAAGGATTTTTGAGTAAAAGTTGCAACAAGAGACAGATGATTCAAAACAAGAGTAAAATTATGGTGTTCTAAAAATCTTTTTGTCCTATAGTTTGGGAAGTTTGTGAACACTAATTCGTAAATTTAATTTCAGCTTGGATAAACCGCTTCAAATTGACCCCTCTTCGCCAATCTAAAAAGTTCCCCTTAGCCGAGTTAATTTGATAAGGTT
>NZ_JACRYL010000007.1:146430-269849 GCF_014306625.1 Pedobacter fastidiosus | reverse complement strand
CTGCTTTTTTCAAGCAACAACTCTGGGGGTCAATTTAAAATTGGCGAAAGGGGGTCAAATTTATTGGTATATGCACTTTATTTACAAATCACAGCAAACAAGGAAGATTATAGTTTTTCTTACGGAAATACTCCTAATAACTGGAAATTGTTAAAAGATAAAGTTGATGGGAAATTTTTGAGTACGCAGGTGGCAGGTGGATTTATTGGTTCTCTATTCGCCATGTACGCAACCTCGTCAGGCGTTCCATCTACTAATTCAGCAAGTTTTAAATGGCTTGATTATAAAGGAGATGATGCGGTTTATAGGTGAGTCTTAAATACTATAATTTACTCGGCAAAAAGTATATGAATAAAAAACCTCGTGGGTTTTTAAAACCTACGAGGTTTGAAGAAGATATTTTAAACAAGTGGGAAGGACTTTGAAAGGCATAAAAAATTGCAACTATGCAAATCTTTTCCTCAACCATTTGCGAACCGGCTCATCGTACCATTTCAGTGAGGCATAAGCCAACACAATCCCACCTAATAAAACGAGTAACGCATAAGGCCAAGCCTGTGCAATTGTTATACCTTTGTTGTTACTGATCCAAGCAACATAAAAATAAACTAATGGATAATGTACTAGGTAAAGTGGATAAGATATATCGCCTAAAAATTTGCAGATCTTGCGCTCTCTTTGAGTTTGAATTACCCCACTAGCGCCAAGATAAACGATAAGCGGAAAAACGATGATAATACATACAGATTCAAAGATCCCGTTCATCCAAAGATGCTCAGCTCCGCCAATGCGTGGCATATAAAGTACAAGAGCGACTAAAAGGCTACACCATAAAAAGGCATTTTTAATTTTAGTTGGCTTGGCTATGCGAGAAAGTAACAGGCCTGCAAAGAAAGGGTACATGGTACGAGTTAGCCCAATGCGAACCTGTTCTACATTGAGTGTCCAACCACCGCTTAAATCTCCATTTGTAATTGCCAAGTGTGTGAGTGCAATAGCTGCGATAACGACTAAGATCCCCAATGCCATATTGGAAAATTTCCTGATCCAGACCGCGTATAGAATGTTGGCAATATATTCAAAAAACAAAGACCAACCCACGCTATTTAGGGGGTGCATTTCTTGCCATCCACGGATATCAAGCGATAATGGTATGGGCAAAATTGTATAGCCGATTAACATTACCAACAGCATTTTCCAAATCGGAATAGTGTGAATTAGAGGCCATATTGTTGAATCTGTATAGTAGAATCCGATAGCTCCCAAAGTCATTCCCAAAACTACCATCGGTTGAAGACGTACAATCCGTCGTTTAAAAAAATTGCCGACTGTCATTTTAGACCAACGATCATCGTAGGCGTAGCCCATCACGAAGCCCGATAATAAAAAGAAGAAATCTACAGCCAAATAACCGTGATTAACAAGGATATCTAAATGACCTGTGGCTAACGGTTCAGCCAAATGAAATGTTACAACGATTATAGCTGCGACACCGCGAAGGCCATCTAATATGGGATAGTGCGGCTTGGTGGTCAGCTCATTGGCTAGGTCAGTTCTCATCTAATGGGTTGTAAAAATTGCAAGTTGTCAAAAAATAGCTAACATTCGCTTATCCGACTAAATTTTTACACTTCTACATTTACCATACAAACCTCGTAGGTTTTTAAAACCTATGAGGTTTAAAAGTCATTTAAGACTTGTTCGTTAGATTATTTTTTCATTGGCTCTATCAGTGCAATAGTTCCATCAGCTTTGTGTGTTAACTCAGCAACCTTAACATTTCGAAGATGGGTTTTGCCCGAGAGCTGCGTATCGTGATAGAAAATGTACCATTTGCCTTTAATTTCTACTATAGAATGGTGGGTTGTCCAGCCTTCAACAGGATTCATAAAAGTGCCTTGATAGGTAAAAGGTCCATAAGGTTTATCGCCAATTGCCGAGGCCAAGAAATGAGTATCGCCTGTAGAATAAGTAAAGTAATATTTGCTATTGTATTTGTGCATCCAAGCGCCCTCAAAAAACCGTCTATCATGATCTTTGGTTAAAAGCGGTTTCCCTGCAGCATCTAAAATTACAACGTCTTTTACCGTACCATCAAAACTCAGCATATCTTTACTCAGCTTTGCAACTTTAGCGGTTAATGCAGGCTCATTTTCTTTTCCCGAATCAGTTTTAGAGCCATTGGCGTCATATTTTCCATTATTCCAGCGTTGAAGCTGACCGCCCCAAATGCCGCCATAATACATATAAGTGCTCCCATCGGTATCTGTAAATACGGCAGGATCTATACTAAAACTGCCTTCAATGGGTTTTGCTTCTGCTTTAAATGGCCCTGTTGGAGTTTTTGCTGTTGCTACGCCGATTTTAAAAACATCATTTTTATCTTTAACAGGGAAATACAAGTAGTAAGTTCCATTTTTAAAGGCAACATCTGGCGCCCAAAGCTGTCTGCCCGCCCAGGGAATGTCTTTTACGCTAAGTGCAACACCATTATCGGTAACTTTTCCACCAATGCTATCCATACTTAAAATGTGATAGTCTCGCATATCAAAATGATCGCCGTTATCGTTTTCTTTTATTCCCGCTTCAATATCGTGAGATGGATAGATGTAAATTTTTCCATTAAAAACATGCGCAGAAGGATCAGCGGTGTAAATATTCGAAATTAATGGCTGAGATAAATATTTTGAATTTTTCGTCGTATCACCAGTTTCTGTTGCAGGTTTTTTAGTGTTTTGCTGACAGGCGCTAGTCGCGGCCATTGCCATCATGAGCGCCAGCCCAGATAATTTTTTAAAATTATTCATTGTCTTATTTTCAGGTTTATAAATGGTTAAGGTTGTTTTATTTTGCTTACAAAAGTTTCTGGTGGACCAAGAAAACTTGGTTTTAATCCGCCAAGATCCAGCACCAGTTTTTGCAATACCACACCAGGGTTTACCATCCAGTATTTAATGGTATGTTTACCTGGCCTATCAAATTTTAATGGTGTTTTAAAGATCTTAATATTATCAGCAACCGATTGACGCCAGGCATTTTCTGTTTTATAATCTGTACTAATATTTACAATTATTGGTGCTTCTTCATCAACAGAAACAGCAAATTTTAGTCCATCACTATTTGTAAAATCGATTGTTGGAGATATAAAAGTATTCAGCTTAAATGTTCCAGATTCATTTAAATAGATGTCGTATTCCAAATGCGGAGTACTTACATCTAATTTTTGAATTGGAGCCGTTACCGGAACGGGAGCAACCCCACCTAAAGTTTTCCCATAATTCGGAATGGTTTTCCAAAAAATTGGTCGACTCCCAACTGCTTTGGTATAATTTTGGGCCTCTATTGAGAGATACCCTGCTTGGGGTAAAAAAGCATTAATTTTCTCGTCTGCAAATCGGGAATTATTTAAAGTTAATGGGATTAACATTTTTGATCCATCATTTCCAGAAACTGCAATTATGGTTTGCGATATTCCCTTCGGTGCCTTCGCCCAATCTATGGTTATGAAAATTCTCTTTTCACTATTTATTGCTCCGTTTGGCTCGCTAGAAATTACGTAGGCTGGCGCTTTAATTTGATAAGTGAATGATCCTTTGGTTTTATTAAACAGATCGATATAATGCGGTTTGTTGCTGTAATAATCAAAAGTTGGAAGGGCAAAGTTTACCTTTTCTTTGCCTGTCCAAGAAGAATCGCTTCCCTCAATTGCCAAACCCATTTTGGCTTTATTAAAATCGCCAGTAAACGTAATAATTTGTGTTTCGGGGATCGAATTTTTTTCTGGTTGTTGCCAGTAGGTATAACCGATATGAGTTTGATCCATCATATGATCCCACTTTCCACCAGCTATCGTTTTATTGTAATAATTGGTAATCTCCGAATCTCTTTTGTACAAACTATCTACTTTATCAACCAAAACATTTGTTCCAAAACGACCCTGTTTGGCGTAAAGTTTATTTTTGGCAACGGTATAATAAAGCTCGTACAAATTAGCGCTCGCCTCAACCGGATGAAGCACAAGCTGGTAGAAAGCATCTTTTTGATCTGTAGGAATGTTGTTGTAAATAAATTTGGTTATAGTTTCTAGCTTTTTATAATCCGAAACTACAGTCTCAAACTCATTGTAGTTGATTAAACTATACGTGTTTTCGTTCAGCAACTCGGGTTTAATTCGCCCATTGTATTTCGGATAAAAATCTAGAATATCAGCAATTTCTTCTGCATACTGTGCTCCAAATTGTTTTGTAACCCAATCGGTGGTATAAGCTTTAAGTTTTTCTGCAGGAATAGCATCAGGAGCCCAAGCATAATCCAGAAAAAACGAAATTGGAAACTCCATTGGCTTTAAATCGCCCACATTTACAATCCAAATTTCATTCGCGTTGTACTCGTAAGCCAGGTTCATTTGTTCCCAAACTTTTTGAATGGGGTTGGTATTAATCCACTTATAATTACGAGGATCGCCTACGTAGTCAAAGTGATAGTAAATACCATAACCGCCAGTTCGAGGCGATTCATTAAGTTTTGGAAGTTTTCTAATATTGCCCCAGTTATCATCACAAAGCAAAAGCGTTACATCATCGGGCACACGCATGCCTTTATCGTAATAGGCCTGAACTTCCTTATAAAGCGCCCAAAGCTGTGGCGTTTGCGAGGCTGGTTTTTGGGTTACTTTTTCAATAATCTCCCGTTGATCTTTAACAATTTTTTCAAGTAAGGCAGTTGCCGTTCCTTCCGTCATTGGCTCGTCTCCATCACCACGCATACCAACCGTAATAATCTGTTCCTTATCGGCAATGCGTTTCATACCACTCTCCCAAAAGGCCCTTAACTGTTCATGATTTTGATCGTAATTCCACTTGCCACCTTTATATCTTTTCCATTCATCATGCGCTCTGCTTAGAGGCTCGTGGTGCGATGTTCCGATTACAACTCCATATTCATCGGCCAAAACCGGATTCATTTTATCATCATCATTAAATGCACTGCCCCACATGGCTGGCCATAAGTAATTGCCTTTTAGGCGGAGAATAAGCTCGAAAACCTTTTCGTAAAATTTATGATTAAAGCCACCGAATTCTTTTTTACTCCAGCCCGATAATGCAGGTGCTTCATCATTTAAAAAGATTCCTCTATATTTTACCGCAGGCGAAGAAATAATGTGTCTACCACCAATGGCGAATAGCGCATTGCTTTTTTTAACAGGAACATCTGCCCAATAATACCAGGGAGAAACACCAATTTGGGAAGACAGTTCGTAAATGCCGTAAATGGTTCCGCGTTTGTCGCTCCCGGCAATAACCAATGCAGAATCTACGCCTGGCATCGGGTTTTTTACTACCTCTATTAATGTACTTTCCCATTTACCAGCAATGCCTGCAACATCAATTTTATGACTTTCAATCAGCTCATTAATGATATCGCTTTTGCCAATTGTGCCAATTATAATGAGCATTCCAGATGCTTTCTTCGTGAGTAAAGCAGGATTAATTCCCGAAACTTTTTCTATATCGGTCTGTAGATTTTTTACCGCCCTATTTACACCGGTCTAATCATTTTCACCCACCAATATGGAAGTTGCCTTTCCGTTATTTACAATCGAAAAACTTCCTGTAGTATATGTTTTAGAAACAAATGGATCAGTTACTGAAGCAAAACAGGTAGATTTTAAGATAACCAGAACAACGAATAAAAGGAGCTTTTTCATGAAAGTATAATTTTGATGGGTTTAAAATTTAAGGTCTCAATTTCATTTCTTTTTAAAATTGATTACTTCCCAATACGCTTTTTTTGGCTGAAGATTTACATCAAAAAGCAGGGGATAATTTTTTCTGCCCATTACCGGATATTCATCTAACCAAGTGTGCTTATCAGAAATATTCCAGAAAGTAACATTGGTAATTACGCTTTTATACTCTCTAAATACCCTGAAAACCATTGCATATTGCGTTGCTTGTTTTTGCGCTAATTCTGTAGTAAACTGATCTGATTCGTTCGGTTTTCGGTCTCTTTTATCTTTCTCCCAAGGATAAATTGACATATCCACTTCGGTAAATTGAATTTTTAATCCAAGCGATGAGTAGCGTTCGATTGCGGTGCGGAGTTCGTTTTCAGTAGGTTCTTGTAACGACCAATGTGCCTGTAAACCAATTCCATCAATCGGCACGCCTCGATCTTTTAAGCTTTTTAAAAATTTATAAATGCGCTCTCTTTTTTCTGGGCGTTCGGTGTTGTAATCATTGTAATAAAGTTTTGCATTTGGATCAGCTTCATGTGCATATTCGAATGCTTTTACAATAAATTCGTCGCCACAGATTTGGTACCACTTAGATTTCCGCATAAACTGATTTGGATCATCATCAATTGCCTCGTTAACCACATCCCAAGCATAAATTTTTCCCTTATATCTACTTACAACTGCTGTAATATGATCTTTTAAACGTTGCAATAAAACGGTTTTTGAAACTTCCTTCCCATCTTTTCCAGTAAAAATCCAATCGGGCGTTTGTTCATGCCAACACAGGTTATGTCCACGAATTTTGATTCCATTTTTAACTGCAAAGTTTACGATGGAGTCTGCATCTTTCCAATAAAATTGCCCCTCTTTGGGTTGAAGACTTCCCATTTTCATCGCGTTTTCTGCAGTTATACTATTAAACTGTTTCTTAATCAGCTGTGCTTCATCTCCCGATAAATTTTTGAGGCCAACGGCCACACCAATTGGGAAATAGGCTTTATAAAAATCTTTTAACCCGCGATGATCCGAAGCATAATTGGTGATGGTTTGTTGAGATTTGCACGAACTAAAAATTAACATCATGGATAAACAGATCCATCTTGATTTAGTAATTTTTGCAAATTTGAAATTCCTACTCATAATATTTGGTTATGCTCTATTAGTCAAAAAGGCTTTATATTTACCTCTTTATTTGTTTAAAATCCGATAGAATTTCCTCCATCTACAGGCATTACCACGCCTGTAACATATTTTGCTCCTGCCGAACAAAAGAAATACACGGCTTCCGCCACATCGTCCGGATCGCCCATTTTACCCATGGGTGTTCTCGAAAAAACTTTGTTCTTTCTTTCAGGATCAGCATCTAATGCCTTGGCAGACATGTCGGTTTTAATAAAGCCTGGTGCTACACAATTTATTCTAATTCCTAATGGAGAAAGTTCCGTTGCCATTGCCCTTGTCATTCCTTCTACACCAGTTTTGGCCGCCGAATACGCAATTACTTTTGGAATCCCATATTGCGCAGCCATCGAACTTATATTTACAATGCTTCCGCTTTTTGCTTCAATCATTTTCTTAACCACTTCTCTGCTTATAGCAAAAACCGATGATAAATTAGTTTGAATCACACTTGCAAAATCTTCATCCGTAACCTCTATAAAAGGTTTTTTCATATTGATGCCTGCATTGTTAACCAGAATATCAATTTGACCAAACTCTTCAATAATTTCCTCAATTAAGCTAGGAATGCCTTTCAAGTTCTGAAGATCAAAAGCTTTGTAACTGCTCAATAATCCAAATTCGTTAACGGCACTTTTCAGTTTTTCTTCATTTCGACCAATCATGATTACATGAATGCCTTCCTGTACTAATTTTCTGCTGATGGCCAAACCCAATCCTGCTCCGCCACCGGTTACAATGGCTATTTTCTTGCTCATGCTTTGTTATTATTTTTTTCTTTGAGATGAAGCCCTTACAATCAGTTCAGTATTTAAAATTACTGTACTGGTAAAGCTTAAATCTCCTTCACCATCTAAATGATTGATTAAAATTCGGGCGATATTCTCTCCCATTTCATTTCCTGGGTAATTTATAGTTGTAATGGCTGGCTCTGTAACTTTCGAAATTAGATCATTATTAAAGCCAACAATGGCGATATCTTCGGGTACTTTTAAACCCGCTTCTTTCAAAATGGTTAGGGCAAATGCTGCCGATGAATCGTTCGTGATAAATAAACCGTCTGGTAATTTATCTCGTTTTAAAACATCATTTAACAAAGAATCTTGAACGGCCTGCTCGGTTAAATCATTAGAGATAAATAAAGTTGGGTCATACGGAATGTTATGATCTGATAACGCTTTTTTATAGCCTTCAAACCTATCCATGTAAACATTCCTAGCTGTATTTCCAGTGATGTGAAGAATTTCCTTGCAGCCTTGCTCAATTAAATGCTCGGTTGCTTTATATCCTGCTTTAAAATTATCAATCAATACTTTGGTAGATTGAATACTTTCTGCAATCCGATCGAAAAATATAACTGGGATATTCTTTTTTATAAAAGTATCGAAATGGCTAAAATCCTGCGTATCCGAAGCCAATGAAACAATTAACCCATCAACTCGGCTGTTAAACATGGTTGTCGTATTTGTTTTCTCTTTTGCCTCTTGCTCAAAAGATTGACTGATAATTAAATTATAACCGGCATTATTAACTATCTTTTCTATCCCCGATAAAACTGAAGACATGAAAAGACTATTTAACCGCGGAACGATAACCCCAATAGTATTTGTTTTTTGCTTACGGAGGTTGCTTGCGAACTTATTGGAGCGGTATCCAAGTTCGGTGGCAAGATCAAAAATTCTCTTTTTTGTTTTTTTATTAATTGCAGGATGATCTTGCAGCCCTCTACTTACAGTGGTTGCCGAAATATTTAATCTCTCCGCTAAATCGTAAATTGTAATCTCTTTATCTTGCATACACGAATCTGAACATAAAGTTCTAATATTTGGTATGACTAAAGTAAGGTTAATTTTATAAAATTGCAATCGGTTGCATTAATTTTACAAAATTATTTTCCCTAATCAGAAACTGGTCTAGATTTCAGCTATTCTTTTGCTAATGGAACTTCTACGCCAACTGGTCCGCTAGGTTCGCTTTCATTTTTTAAACGATCTAGTGCCGTTACTAAATAACTATAACGCTTTCCGCTTTCTACGCCAGTATCAATAAAAGTAACGTAATCTTCGAAACTGATTTTAACGATGTTTTTAGGATCTAAAATTGAGATTTTTTCACCCTCACCAAATCTATAAACCACAAAGCCCGATGCGGTTTCTCCATCTTTGGCTTTTGTTGGAAGTTGCCATTTTAAATGAACACCATCTTTCAAAGCATCGGCTGTTAAAGCTTGTGGCTGATTCGGTGGAACTTCATCCAGCCATGGCATTTGTGGAGGCAATGCCGGATATTTGTATAAATCGGTTTTTAAAGAATCGCCAACTGCTCGGGCTACTGTACTTAACGATTTTGAAGAGAAGAAAACACTTCCTTGAATTCGATTACTTTCTCTCAAATATCTAATCTGGTTTGGAATTTCTGAAGGATTTTTCCAAGCCATTTCAGCTCTCGAATTTACTAAATAAGCCCCCTGACCGATATAAACATGCCGCCCATAACTATTATTGCTCCACCAATCTACCAAGGTTGCATAAGGTGCAACTCTTCTGCTAAAAGTAAAATAAACCTGAGGATTAATATAATCTACCCAACCCTGCTTAACCCATTTCCGACTATCGGCGTATAATTCGGCATAATTAGAAAGACCACTACTGGCAGAACCCTCAGGATCCTCGTATTTGTTGCGCCAAATTCCAAATGGACTGATTCCGAACTTTACATATTTTTTGTAGTGATGAATGCTATCGTCCAGCTCCTTGATTAGTAAATCGACATTGTTTCTCCGCCAATCTTTAATATCCGAAAAGTTGTTTGGGTTTTTATAAAAGGTATCGCCATCATTAATTTTTTGTCCTTCTAATGGATAGGGATAGAAATAATCATCAAAATGAATCCCATCTACATCGTATTCCTTAACAACATCTAGTATTACTTGCACAATATATTCTCTTACTTCAGGTATTCCCGGATCAAATTGTTTCTTTCCTCCGTAATTAAAAAACCATTCAGGATGTTTTTTAGTAACGTGATCGGCACTAAAAACTGTGCTAGAACCCATGCTGGCTCGATATGGATTAAACCATGCATGTAATTCCATTCCTCTAAAGTGAGCTTCTTTAATTGCAAAAGCTAAAGGGTCATATCCGGGTGCGGGTGCCAAGCCTTGCTTGCCCATTAACCATTGGCTCCAAGGTTCGCGAGATTTTGCATAAAAGGCATCGGCCGCTGGTCTAACTTGTAAAATAATGGCATTCATCCCTTGGCTTTTATGTCTTTCCAGAATTCCAATAAGTTCTTGTTTTTGCTGATCTACGCTTAACCCCGGTCTAGATGGCCAATCAATATTGGTAACAGTGGCCACCCAAACGCCTCTAAACTCTCTTTTTGGTGCAATTTTTGATAATGCTTGAGCATTTAATATAAAAGGTATTACAATTAAAGTTAAAAGTGCGTATAGAAAGTTTTTAAGCATTATTTCTGTCTTGTTTTTTATTCAGGATGTGTGTTTGTGTTCATTTGAATACAAATTGAACATTAGCAAGTAAACGATTTTTTTTAAAAAGTCATATAATTTTTGTTAAAAATTTTAATTTGCATCCCTATTTAAAAATAAATTGTGTGCCACCATTTACCTATGGAAATCCAAAATTATATTAATTTGAGAAGATACAGCATTATTAAAAATGGAACCACAAAACGTTAATAAGGGCGATAGAAACAAAATTTACTTTCTAGTTATTGTTATTGTAGCCTTAATAGGAACCAACGCATTCCTATTTTTTAAAGATCGACAGCAGAGCCAAAAGTTTGTTACAGTAAGTACCGAAAAAGACAAGTTGCGCCTAGAAGTTGAAAAGATTGAGGTTGAGCTAGATAAGGTAAACGCATTGAATCTTGATCTTGGAGAGAAGTTAGAATCGGAGCAAAAGCTTGCACGAGAAAAAATTGCCGAGCTCAAAGTTTCTTTAGAAAAAGGTCAAATTACGCAAGGCGAATTGGATAAAGCATACACTCAAATTAATGAGTTAAAAGTTTTTGTAAAAAACTATAACGAGCAAATCCTTCAATTACAACGCGATAATATTTTTTTGAAAAACAGTCGCGATAGTCTTGAAAGCACATTAAAAAGCATGACAGGAAGGGCCTCCAATCTTGAAAACGAGAATTCTAACTTAAATGCAAAAGTTAAAACCGCTGCGGCACTAAAGCTTCAAACAGCAGAAATTATTGCTTTTAGAACTAAATCGAGCGGTAAAAAAATTGAAGTAACAAAATCTTCTGGCGCAGAAAAACTAAGCGTTCGCTTTAACATTGTGCCTAATGAACTAGCAGAAAAAGGTCACCATAATATTTATTTAAGAGTCTTTGACCCGGCTGGCAATCTGCTCGCTGATGAAAGCAATCGCTTCGAAGCCGATGGACAGGAAATGCAGTACAGCCATTCTATCTTCATTAATTACAACAATGACGAAAGTACTTACGTTATCGATTGGGCAAACCCTAGGCCATTTATAAAAGGTATTTATACCGTAATTTTATATGCTGATGGCAGTACGCTGGGCAAAGCGCAAATCGATTTAAAATAATAGCCTTTAAATTTCCACTAAGCCAATGGAAACGTTAAATAAAAGATGGTTCCAACGCCAATAACCGAGGTAAAAGTAATGGTTCCACCTGCGTTTTCAGTTGCCTGTTTCACAAAGGCCAATCCTAAACCAGTACCCGAGGTTTTTGTGGTAAAGTTTGGAACAAATATTTTATCGTGTAAAACGGGGTCTATGCCTTTTCCATTGTCTTTAATCTCAATGTAAACATTATCGTTATCGTTATAAAGAACTGCTGTTATACAACACTTAGAATCTCCATCAATAGCTTCAATTGCATTTTTAAAAAGATTGTTAAAAGTGCGAAGTAACTGATCACTATCGGCAAGAATATGTAGGGTAAAAGTGGCTTTGTAGAGAATATCAATTTCCACATTTTCGGTACTTTTAAAAACTTCGCGGGCACGTTCTACTATAGGCAAAATCTCCAATTTCTCTAAACGGGTATCCGGCATCTTTGCAAAATTTGAAAATTCTGATGCAATTTTAGAAAGACTATCAATCTGCTCGATAAATGATTTACTAAACTTATTAAACTTGATTTCGAAATTTGGATCTTTCTCTTTCCATGATTTTTCTAGCAACTGCACACCCAATTTTAAGGGTGTTAAGGGGTTTTTAATCTCATGCGCTACCTGCTTGGCCATTTCTCGCCATGCACTTTCACGTTCAGATCGTGCTAGTTTTAATGCGCTATCTTCCAAAGCCGCAATCATATTGTTATATTCCTTAATTAAGGAACCAATTTCATCATGTCTTCTCCAAACTATCGGCTCGTTTCTTTGGCCAATTTTTGTTCTACTAATGCTTTCTTGAATAAAGGTTAGTGGACTTGTAATTTGATTGGCCAAGAATACCGCCAATACCCCAATCGCTACAAATACAAGGGCATAAATATTGATTAGATTACTTACAAATAGTGCAATTTTATCGCTGTATTCTTCCTCGTTAGAATAGTTTGGTAAACTGATGAAAGCGATGGTTTTATTCTGCGCATTTCTTATTGGAGCGTATGCGGCTGCGTAGGTTAAAGAACCTATTTTTTCTTTTGAATTGATAAATTCTGAACGTTGCAAATCGTGCAGATAGATGTAGGCCATTGGCCCCATTTTCCGCCCAATCACTTTAAAATTGAAGAGCTTTGGATAGGTTGTCATCATCAAATCTCCTCGGGTATCATAAAGATTTAAATCAGCGTTATTTATATCGGCAAAAGTGTTAAAATCTGCAACAGAATTTTCATCGTTTGATATAATTCCATTGTTAAAAACCTGCTTTTCAAAGTTTTGCTGAACCTTTCTTATTTTGTCTTTAATCAAAATATCCTGCTGACTTCTATACTCATTATTCATGTAATAATAAGTTGTCCAACCCACAATTAGCAGGGTGGCAACAACAGAAAGTACAATAGATAATTGAATTCTTGTTTTATATAAAATCTTATTGGCATTAATCATTAACGATCTATTGATGCTAAACCAGCCAACCCGATCATCATCCAAGTTTTTAATTAGCCAAACAAGACCGTAAAGGAGTAAAGAAAATATAATAAATACAATGAAGAAAAATGATAACGCAGCCAAACGCTCTACATAACCTACTTTCTCCTTGCTAATTACAACCATCTTACTGTCTGACGGTTTATAAATTAAATGGCTATAGTGCAGTTCATCATCACTACTATTAACAAAATCATCTTTAACGCCTTTGAAAATGCTCCCATTTAAAGGGTAAGTGTAATTTCCAGATTGATTAAGCAGTTTATTGTTGCTATATAGGGCAATCGAGTAGCCTTTAAAATCATCATTCTTGATTAATTTTTGATCTCCCAATAAATCTGGCAAGCGATTGTTATAGTTGTAGGGCTTTGATCGAAGCTCCAGAATAAGCGTTCCCTGTAAACTATTTTTGCTAAATACGGGGATGATTCCGAAATAATCCTGATAGCCAAATGTATTATTTACCTGATAAAAATAATTTGATCCATCTATTTTTACCGATCCGGCTTCTACCAAATCTTTATATTTTTCTATGGGTTGAGAATTGCTCTTATTTATAGATTTTTCTAACTTATTGTAAGGATAAATCTGATAATCATATCGGGTTAAATAACCATCCAAATAATCTTTTATGTGGTTTTTTAATACAGCATATTTGCCACTATCGCTCTCCGTAAAAAATTTAACCAAAAAGTTATCCGTTAAGAGCTGATTCTCCAAGCCATTTAAAGCGATAATAGCACTCGGATCGTCAGATGACTGTACTTTACGGGCAAGTGGTTCTCGTAAACTCCTTTCTGTAATGTCTTTGTACTTGATATATTTAATAGAAGTATTAAACGCTAAACAGAAAAAAACAATGGCAAGTACGCCTATAGAAAAGCGAACTTCTTTTAAATAAACACTCCGAACGATTATAAAGAAAACTAATGCGAAAACAATAAAAAAGGCTGTAAAATCTGTGCTCAATTTATAGATAAAAACAGCCAAAAATCCGATGATGAATATGGTGAGCCTTTCAGAATTGTTTACGTTTAACTGCCTACTTACCGATGTGGAAATAATGGTAACCAAATAAATTTGAAACCAAACCAAGCACAAAATCACAATACTTACCCAGCTTGTTCCACTTAGTTTAAGAATGTTTACGATATCGAAATTGATTTTTGAATTGTAGATTAAACCAAAAAACACATCATCTGCCAATACGGTAATAAACCCTATAAATACCAGCATTGCAATGTGAATAACAATACCAATAAACTTATTTTGCTTAACCCATTCTCCAAATTTGTATTGTTCTTTGTGATTATAAACAAATAATAATACCCAAGTTAATGCGATAACATTCATTAAAAAGTCGCCTAGTGACGGCATTAAGAAACTCTCAGCATAGATTACTGGATCAAATAAATCGACTATAAAACGATGATTAAACCATCCATAAGACAAATCTGTTAACCGAAATATTAAGAAGAAGCTGAGTAACAAGAGCGTACCCAACATAATATGCCCTTTTCTTGCAACCAATGAGGCAAGAGAATTAAAAAACATACAAATGCAAAGCAAACCTGCAATAAATAGCCACAGCTGGGTTGGCGAATAGTATTTATCTATATAGCCGGGTTTGATTTTTAATCCAAAAAGAAATTTATTATCAAGACTTTTAATCGTGTAAACATCCTTATCGGTGAACGATGCGGAGGTTAACATTTTAGAATTTGACAGCAGTGGATTTAAGTCGTTTTTGAAGTATTGATTTTCTTTTATTGAATATTGATTTTGAATCGCAATTAAGAATATTAAGCTAAAGTCTCCATGGGTTTTCTTAATGGTTTCGTACCAGCCATTAGAAAGGAAAAGAACAGAAGTACCCTCTTTTATATTCGATGGATCTATATCTGAAACATTAAATGTACTCCAGAATTTAAGTTTGCTATTTTGATAGGTTAAAAGATTAATGCCCTCCTTTGTACGATAAGCTTCTAAAAAACTTAATGCCTCATTTGGATTTAGGTGATAGTTTTCTGCGCTGAAGACTTTCTCCTTATCAGATATGAAATTCTCTACAATTCTTTCTTTGGCTGATAGATTTTCCTGCAGTTGCTGTGCATCTCGCTCCAACAATTCATTTTTAGAGGTAAATCGACTTAATGAAATCGAGGTTGCGATTAGGCAACAACCCAAAACAAGCAGTAGAAATCTTATTTTTACACCAAAGCTCAATTTCATCGATTTTGATAAAGATATTAAATTTAGATAAATAAAAAGGGTGTCCTTCAGTACAACTCGTCATCCCTAATTAAAATCTCATGCGCAAAAACTGTGCTTAACTTAAGAGATTCTGAAAATCAGCAAGACGAGTGCCTTTAGAACACCCTCATAAAATATTATTCTAGGCTACTATTGTTGCGCTACTGGTTTGCACCTCGCGACTAACCTTTTTAACTAAGCCTTGTAAAACATTACCCGGACCAACTTCTACAAATTCTGTAGCACCGCCTGCAAGCATATTTTCAACCGTTTGTGTCCAACGTACTGCTCCAGTTAATTGTTTAATTAAATTCTCTTTAATTTGAGCTGGATCAGTGTAAGGTTTTGCATCAACATTTTGATAAACAGGACAGATTGGTGCCGAAATGGCTGTGTTCTCAATTGCCTCTTGTAATTCTATTTTAGCTGGCTCCATTAATGGAGAGTGAAAAGCACCGCCAACATTTAGTTTTAAGGCTCTTTTTGCGCCTGCTTCGGTTAGCTTTGCACAGGCCAAATCAATTCCTTCAATACTACCAGAAATAACCAACTGACCAGGGCAATTATAATTTGCAGGCACCACAACAGCATCAATTTCCGAACAGATTTTTTCTACTACATCATCAGCTAAGCCTAAAATTGCTGCCATGGTTGATGGTTGTGCTTCGCAAGCTTTCTGCATTGCATTTGCACGAGCGATAACCAACTTTAAACCATCTTCAAAACTTAACGCATTTGCAGATACAAGTGCAGAAAATTCACCCAATGAGTGTCCTGCAACCATATCAGGTTTAAAATCATCACCCAAAACCTTGGCTAAAATAACCGAGTGCAAAAAGATTGCCGGCTGGGTTACATTAGTTTGTTTCAGTTCTTCATCCGTTCCGCCAAACATAATATCACTAATGCGGAAACCGATAATTTCATTCGCCTTTTCAAATAATTCTTTTGCTAATGGGTTCTCATAAAGATCCTTACCCATACCAACAAATTGTGCTCCCTGACCGGGAAAAATATATGCTCTCATACGCCTTAATTCCCTAAAGGGGAAATTACTATTTGTAAAACTATTAATTCTTAATACCCTTGCTCCCTTTTAGGGGCTGGGGGCTAATCCAAACTTGCCGTTATCAACCTTAAAAACTCTGCTCTTGTTTTATCGTTACTTAAAAAAGTACCTGTAAAAGCAGATGTTGTAGTAACCGAATTTTGTTTTTGAACGCCACGCATGGCCATACATAAATGCTTGCATTCCAATACTACGGCAACACCCATTGGGCTCAACGTATTTTGAATGCAATCTCTAATCTCGTTGGTTAAGCGTTCTTGTACCTGTAATCTACGTGCAAAAGCATCTACTACACGCGGAATTTTGCTTAACCCAACAATGTGTCCATTAGGAATGTAAGCAATATGTGCTTTGCCAAAAAATGGCAACATATGGTGTTCGCACATAGAGTAAACCTCAATATCCTTAACTACAACCATTTGGCTATAATCTTCTTCAAACATGGCCGATTTTAAGATCTCATCAGGTTTCAAATCGTAACCATGCGTTAAATATTGCAAGGCTTTTGCAACACGCTCAGGTGTTTTTAATAATCCCTCGCGTTCAGGGTTTTCACCCAATTGACCAAGAATATCTTTATAATGTGATGCTACAGCCTCAATTTTTGATTCGTTATAACGGTCTATTTTTACATACCCGTCTCTCGATTCTCCTTTTAAATAGTCTTTTTCCATTTAGGTTTTAGCCAAAGTATTCTACGTAATTATTTTCTGTTTCGTAAATTTTAACCGAGTGTAAAGTTGCACCACTCTCCGCAATTGGGGCTATAAGTTGTTCCCAAACTGCTATGGCTAAATTTTCTGTCGAGGCCAGTTTCCCTTTCATAAAATCTACATCAAGATTTAAGTTTTTATGATCAACCAAATCTACAACATAAGTATTCATAACATCCTTAAGCCACTTTAAATCAACAAGAAAACCCGTTTCTGGATTTACCTCACCTTTTACCGTAACATACAACCAATAATTATGACCATGCCAATTTGGGTTAGCGCATTTGCCATAAACTTCAGCATTTTTTTCATCATCCCAATCGGTACGAGCCAGTTTATGCGCTGCGTTAAATGATGCTTTTCTCGTTATATAAATCATAATAAAAAATAAAGCGCAAATATACTGATAAAGCTTAAAGCCTAAACATCAAAGCTTAAAGAAACCCACTTTAATCAAAACAATCTACTAAATTTACCTTATGAAAACATTGATTGTTGCCGCTACAAAAGCTGAACTTACTTTTTTTTATCAGCATTTTAATTTGCCAGAAGGCGATTTTATCGAAGCAAAAAATTTCGATTTGCTCATTACAGGCGTTGGAATGGTAGCAACTGCATTTTCTTTGGGAAAACATTTAAAAGCATCAAAATATAACCTTGTTCTTAATTTCGGCATAGCCGGATGTTTTGATCGAACCATTGAGTTGGGAAGTTTACTAAACATTACCGAGGATGTTTTTGCCGAACTGGGTGCAGAAAATGGAGATGATTTTTTAACCATTACCGATTTGGGCTTTGGCGAAAATCATTTTCACTCTAAATCGAACATAAAAATTGATTTGCCAAAGGCGAAAAGCGTTACCGTAAACTGCGTAAGTGGCAACGGAAAAAGTATTGATAAACTTGTGAAAAGGCTAAATCCAACAACGGAAAGCATGGAAGGTGCGTCTGTTTTTTATGCCTGTAAACAAGAGCATATAGATTGCCTGCAAATTAGAAGTATTTCCAACTATGTTGAACCCAGAAATAAGGAAAAATGGAAAATTGGTCTCGCCATTAAAAATTTAAATGATTGGGCAATTGCTTTTATTACAGATATGAATTGATTATGACGAAGTAATTTATCGGAGTCCTTAATTTTGATTTATGAAACTTACACTTGGTTTTTCGCCCTGCCCTAATGATACGTTTATCTTCGATGCCTTAATTCACCATAAAATTGATACTGAAGGTTTAGAGTTTGAAGTTTTATTTGATGATGTAGAAACTCTAAATCAGAAAGCTTTACGTGGCGAGCTTGACATTACCAAACTAAGTTTTCACGCTTTCGCTTATGTTGCCGATCAATATGCATTGCTAGATGCAGGAAGTGCATTGGGCTTTGGCGTTGGCCCGCTTTTAATTAGCGATAAGTTTACACCCGAAACCCTTGCCGAGCACCTTAAAGCAGAAACCAGCGATTTAAGAGTTGGATTCCCCGGGAAATATACCACCGCAAATTTCCTTTTGGGAATTGCCTATCCGCAACTTCAAAATAAACAAGAATTGGTTTTTTCTGAAATCGAATCTGCTTTGCTAGAAGATAAAATAGATCTTGGATTAATTATTCACGAAAACCGCTTTACTTATCAAGATAAAGGCTTAACCAAAATTGTTGATTTGGGCGATTACTGGGAGAAATTGACAGGCTGTGCCATACCTCTTGGCGGTATCGTAATCAACAGAAATTTAGATCGTGAAATTCAGTTAAAAGTTAATCGTTTGATCCGGCAATCGGTAGAATATGCTTTCGCTCATCCAAAATCTGGAATCGAATTTATTCGCGAACATGCACAGGCGATGGATGAAGCTGTAATGTACAAACACATTGAGCTTTATGTAAATAAATACAGCATCAATTTAGGAGAAGAAGGTCGCAAAGCGATTGACACCCTGTTTAACTTAGCGCAAGAAAGAGGTATCATTCCTGCGCTTCAACAGAACTTGTATATATAAATAAATCGTCATTTCGAAAGGGCCTTTGCGAAGAGAAATCTGCAAGAAGATTCTGATAGCTTTCTCTCCGTTCGATATGACGAATAATTTTTCTAGCTGACTAAAAGTTTGTAGCCTTTTCCGTGTACGTTAATAATTTCAACGCTTGGATCTTCTCTTAAATATTTACGCAACTTACTTAAAAACACATCCATACTGCGTCCGTTGAAATAGTTATCATCATGCCAAATGCTTAACAGAGCTTCTTCTCTAGTTAAAACTGTATTTTTCTTTAAGCACAATAAACGCAATAGTTCTGCTTCTTTGGTTGATAATTTTTGGTGCAGACCGCCAAAGGTGATGATCTGTGTAGTATAATCGAAATCGTATTTACCGATAGAAAATTGAGTTTCTGTCGCTTCTTCGCTTCCATCAGCCTTATTGGAAACGCGTTTAAACATAGCGTTTATACGCAACAAAAGTTCTTCAATACGGAAAGGTTTTGTAATGTAATCATCGCCACCTAAATCGTATGCCGCAGATTTATCTTCGAGCATGGTTTTAGCCGTTGCAAAAATAATGGGAACCTGAGCATTTACTTTTCTGATGTCTTTTCCCAATGTAAAACCATCCTTTTTAGGCATCATTACATCCAGAATGCAAAGATCAAAGTTTTGCTTGTTAAAAGCTTTTAATCCTTCATCGCCATCGGTACAGAGCACTACATCAAACTTGCCTTTCAACTGCAAATAATCCTGCAACAATAAACCTAAATTAGGATCGTCCTCTACCAGAAGTAATTTTTTCATTTTCTTTAATTTATTCACGTATATACCATGGCCTACACTTAAAGTTTGATTCTGCATAACGATATAATTTTATGGATAACAAGTTATTAAGCCACTATATTAACCATTTTACACCTGCAAAATCACAATGTATCGATAAAGCAACCTTTTGTACCGATGGTTGGTCGGTTTATAAAGGTAAAGATATTTCGAACTTCGTTCCCTTATCTTTTTCGCTACTTACCTTAATGCTGCCATTTAGTTGTTTGATAATATCTTGAACGTAATTTAGCCCAAGCCCGAAGCCCTTTACATCGTGTAAATTCCCTGTCGGAACCCGGTAAAACTGATCGAAAATTCGTTTCGAATGTTCCTTTGTCATCCCTATTCCTTTATCAGCAATTTCGATAATTAAGTTCTTCGCTGTATTTCTTGTAGTAATGGTTATTTCGGGCGTTTCTGCACTGTACTTGTTCGCATTATCTATTAAATTGTAAAGCACGTTTGATAGATGCAGTTCATCACCATAAATGATTGCATTTTCTGCATCCGTATTTACAGTTAAAATAGCATTTCTTTTTTGAAGTTGCAGACTCATGCTGTCTAAAACAATGAGGATAAGATCGTTCATATCTACCTCACTATTTTCCATTTTCATCTCGTTTTTTTCTAAACGGGCAATGCTTAAAACACGTTCAATATGATTTCCCAAACGCACGTTTTCATCGTAAATTATGCCCGCCAAACGTTTCAGTCGGGCTTTATCTTCCGTTACTTCTGGGTCTTTAAGTGCTTCGCTGGCAATCATAATCGTAGCAACGGGAGTTTTAAACTCATGCGTCATATTATTGATAAAATCCGTTTTCATTTCTGATAATTTCTTTTGCTTTAAAATTGCATAAAGCGTGTAAGAAAATATAAAAACTAGAACCAATAAAAGCCCTACAGAAGAACCTAAGGTAACTCCTAAATTGGAAATTATTGCTGCATTTTTATCTGGAAAACTAACGATTAACGTTCCTGGATCGCGAAATAAATCGTTACCAAAAATGGGGACCTTATACGTATTTTTTGGCAAGAACTCTTCTTTTGTGTGCGAAGCTTCTATAAATAAAACCGAATCTTTATTGGCTAGCGAAATTTTATAAGCGGGTTTCTGCGTAATGTTGTGGGCGAGCAATTCAGTTTTAAGCAAGGAGCCTAAAGCATTATAATTTATCCTTTTATAAATTGGAACATTTACCTCTTTCATTTCATTGGCCACATCTTCCAACAAACGAGAACTAGTATATGGAGTGGTATCTTTGCCTAAGGCGGCAATTTTTAAATCCAGTTTCTTTTTAGCAATCTGATCTTCCTTTTTAAATTTAAGGGCTAAATCATCAGAAATTTTAGGTAGGCCAACCAATAGCGGGTTTCCAGTTATTGGATCGTTAACAAGATAACGAATGGTATCTGGCAAGCTTTGAGGCGTACGGAAATTAAAGGTTTTCGAATCTGGTTCAAATAACTTCGAACGCATGCTGTACGATTGCAATTTAAAGTCTTTATCAACCATGGCATCCATCTGTACATCTAACCTTGCCCCGCCCGGCAAAGGAGTTTCTTCGGTTGTTAAAGATTTATAGGTTACTTCTGATAGCATTTGTGGCCTTCTATAAGAAACCCGAATAATACTATCCTGATTATTCAAATATTGCTCAATTTGTACCTCACGTTCCTCTTGGCGAATCTCAGATTCCTGAACATATTGTTGCTTTAAATCTTTAACATCTAAAGTTCGTTGCCTTAAATTTTGAAGTTGTTGCAACTTATTTTCAGCATCTTTTTTGTTGATGTGCTCTGCAGCATTTCGCCTTTGAACTTTATTAACAACATCACTTAAGGTTTGGTTAACTTGCTCATCGAAAAGCTGAGATTTTAGATTATAAGACTCCCTGATGTAATACAATTGCATTACAAATACGCCAAGTAAAGCCACCGTCATTAAAACGGTAATAATCCAAAAACTTCTTTTTTTCATTAAAATGAGTGGTTAATTGCGATTTAAAAGATTAGGGTATCACCTTTAAAAGCAATTAGCTATCAAAAATACTTATTAGCTAAGTTACCTGTTTGTTTTTAACATATTTTAACAACGGACTATAAGCCTGTTAATGAAGGGTTAATAGGTTAGAACCAATCACTTGTAGGAACTGAAAAGTAAAAGCAGAATTGTTAATCTGCAAGTTTCGGCTCTATTTTTTGGGGTAGTATCTTGCTAAGATCGATTATCAAAGCTTCCAATTCCTTAATTGGAATTAGTGCAACACATTCAATTTGTGATTGATCAGAATCGAAAAGGAGCACACCCTTATCTTTATTTTCGAATTCGCCCGGCTTTATGGAGCATTTAAGATTTTCAATAGATATTTCTTTCTTGTTACCTTTAAACCAACCATAATCTGCCTCATAAATTATTTTTTCTGGTCCTAACGTGATCACTTCTTCTCCAAAAGTATTCCACAATGAAATTCTAAGTAAATAATAGCCCAATAAGAAAAAAAACGCAATCATAATGACTGTGAGAAATGTAATTCCACTACCATCTGATAAATTTGAAGTAATCCCGTAGGCTGGCAAAATAAAAAACAAAAACGCTGTAGGAAATAAAATTATTCTAATGATTATGGGAGATTTACCAACCTTTAAAATTAATGTATTATCCTGAAAAGTAATTTGTTTCATATTTAGTAAAAATTCAGCTTAAAGTTTCGTGCTATTCTTCTATGCCACAGTCTAGCGCAAGCGGACGCTTGCGCTAGAGTAAGCTTAAGCCAGACTGGGGGAGGGGATTTGAAGGCGCACCGATATGCTACGACTTAGTTATCAATTATTTAATTATTCGATCAATATTTGTTCTATCTAAACCATAATAATCGATCAACCATCTATTATCAACTTTGGTGAGCGTAAAAATGTATTGGTTAATGTTAGTAATGTCAAACTTCACTATTGCCTTATCGTATATTATATTAATTTTTGTAAATCTCCCTTTTTTTATATGGTCCAAAATATCTTCCGGCTCGAAGCCAAAAATAGGGTCTAAATTAAGGCCTGGAATAGCAAACTCCCCTTCCCTAGCCGGAAAAGGCTTTACTAATTCTATTTCATCTGCAATTTTTTGATGGTATTGCCTTAAATCATTTATAAAACTTTCCGAAAGACAATTGCTTGATCTCAAATGTACCAGATAGCTTTCAACAGCTTTCATATCTATATTTACTTTTATCAATGTGTCTATCTGTTTCCAAACAATAATTGGATGATATTTTATACCTGAGTCAACTTGTTTGGCTGTATCAACAATTTGATCCAAGCGATACCATTTTAAAAAATTTATAATTGTTCCTTTAATTTTTACTATCTCTCCATTTTCTTTTTTTTGTCCATAACCTTGACTAAAAAATAATGAAAAAATGAGTATTAATATTAACTTATTCATAATATTATTTTTTTATGCTTTTACGAACTTGAGTAATAATATCAGCATAAAACCTTACCAAAACTATTGCCTAAATAGACTTTGCATACTTGAATTATTCGGGCCAATATAATCTATCTCCCAATCATCATTTTGCTTTGTCAAAATAAAAATCATATCAACACCTTTGGTAAAATTCATTCCTATTAGAGCTTTGTTATAAATTATCAAAGATTTAGTAATTGTTACTCTAGTTAAATTATCTAGAATAAGCTCAGGTTCGAATGTATTGAGAATAATATCCTGATCGAGGCCATCAATTTTAATAATTTCATTCGGTTTTCTTTTTGGGCCAATAAATTTTCCGTAATAATTAAAATAATCTTTTAGTTGATTGATATACTGCTCAGATACAAATTTACTTTTACGAAAAACATTATAATATCTTTCTAAGCTATCTATATCGAAGTAAGTTTTCGTTGAATCTAATTCGTCATATCTGGGTACAAAATATGCTGGACCCTGAATATTTTCACCACCTTTTTTATGCCAAGCTAAAAAATTCACAATCCTATTTTTTATTGTGCTCTCTTGAGATAATTTAACTTGTGCTGAACAAAAATTAATGGTAAACATTAAAACATAAAATGGAAACCTTTTCATATTATTTTTTTATACTTTTTCTAACTTGGGTTACAATAAAATCATGTCGGCCACTTCTAATTCCATATTGGCTCATTGTTTTGCCTGTTATTTTTCCTGTTACTGAATCAAAATATAATTTATTATTTTGACTAGCGCCTAATGATGGCCAATTAGTAGAACTGTCCATAAATTGAAAATATTTTCCTTTTATGTCGGTACCTGTTCCAATTATAACAATAAAATGATCTGTTGAATGATCTTTATTTGCCAATGGAGCACCAGCTTTAGCATCAATTCCAACTAAAACCGGGATTCCATTATTCAGTTTTTCAATCATATAACTAATAGCTTGCTTTGTTTTTGTCAAATTCACTTCTCCAGTTTCAGTATAAGTTTGAAAAATCTGAGGCGATCCAACATAAAAGCCTGAAACTGTATAACCTTTCTTTGCCATTTGCTCTTTTGCCAAAATTAAGCAATTTACTGTTTCAGTAGTTGATCCTGCAACATAGCGGTTAGGAACAAAATCATCAAATTTTATAACTTGTTTTATAATAGGCCATGGCTGATTATCTTGATATTGTTGATATACAGTTTGGTCAGGATCTGTTAATACAACATCATCGGGATCTGTCCAATTATCTTCATCTGGATTGGATATTACTTCTGTTGTGGGTAAAAATTGACTTTTGAAATCATTGAAATTTATTGCTGGATTAATCATCAGATATCCCACCGCCCAATCTACAAACTCCTTATTTTCTGGGGTATCACCATGTATTACCAAATAGGTTACCAAGGCATCATAAATATTATTGTGTGCCAACAGGAAATTTTGTTTGTCGGCATCGGTTATGGCCAAGAAATTGGCGATCACATCCAATTTCAGCTGGATTGGCTTAGGGATGCATGGAGGTACTGGAACAGAATTAGCATCTGCTCCCGGATCGCCATTTGTTTTTGGAGCCCTTGGTATCTGGCCGTTTCCTCCGCAATCATCTGGTGGATATGCTCCACCTCCACCTGGTGCTGCGGGATTGCCGCCTCCACCGCCACCACCACCTCCTCCACCAGTTCCCGGTTCTGAAGGTAGATCACAAACAGGTCTGCAATCGAAAAAAGTACAGGACAACGTTGCACAGACCGTTAGGCACAGATCACATTTAATACTGCAGTCACCTGTTTTTGGACACTTTCCATTTGGCCATCTCGTACAGAAACCTATCGCACCGCCAATCTGGTCCTCACCGTCCAAACTAGAATTTTGCATTTTCCCATCCGAACTTAACATTCTGCTCTTAATAATAGATGATGTATTTGGCGATCCAATCGGATTATATACAAGTTTCCTAATCGTTTTACCCGACCAATCCTTTACTATGATACGGCCTGAATAATTATTTCTGCTTCCGTGAAGCCAAGGCGGAGTCCGGCAATAGCATTACCCATTCAGCATGAATAACCTGCAAACTGTCTTTATACATAAAAAGATAGTTGAGTGCACTCAATGGCATTAGTTCATTTTTGGCTTCGTTAACTACAGCATAAGCATTCCCGAAGTCGATCGGCATCTTTACCGAATTACCGTTAGCAAGCATTTTTTGATATGTCTGGTTCCAAATCGGCTGTTTATTGGTTAAATAGTTATCTGCAGTTACTCCGTTGCCTACTTCGCTGGTCGACATCAGCTTTTCTGGCTTTGTGCCCTGCCTCAAGTTTGCATCAAAATAAGCTTTGGCTTCCGCAATGGATAGCGAGTTTTTAAGTACGCCAGAATTTGGCTGGATTATATCTTTTCGGCATCCCTGCACAATAAAAAGAGATAAGAAAATAAGGAAAGCCAAAGCCTTGCCTTTTGAGATTGCTAACGGATTCATCATATAGGTTTAAAATAATTTTGCAGTTATTTTAGGGATGATGAAATCACAATATAGGAAATAAAATATTTATAATGGTTGAAATGTCATGAACGACAGACGTGGTGTCATGAACGACATTATTTTAAAGAAAAAAGGGCAAAAAAAATGCCGGAATAAAAATTCCGGCATGGTTCAAAATTGTTTGCTTTAAAAAAGATTCTTTATTTAGAAAGGCAAATCATCATCTTCTCCTGGTGTGCTGCTCACATCAACCGGAGCTGCATAAGCTGGGGTGTTTGCTGCTGGTGCACCTGCTGCAACAGCATTGATACGCCAAATAACCAAACTGTTAAAATATGATGTTTTACCCGCTTTGTCTGTCCAAGGGCGACCACGTAAATTAAAGAAAACTTCAACCTCATCGCCTGCTTTAAATGTATCTAATAATGCAGCTTTATCTTGTAATGCCTCAAAACGGATATATTCCGGGTATGTTGGATTTTCTGCGTATTCTACTATTAAATCACGTTTTTTAAACGTTTCACTTACTTGCTGAGTGGCACCTACTTCGTGTACTTTTCCTTTAATTTCCATATCTAATACTACTTAATGTACTATAAACATCAAATCTCAATAATTTTATTGATAACTTCGCATATATTATGATGCAAGTTTTCCACAATAAAAGCAAGGTAATTATTACCTGCAACAAGCGCCTTTCTCCGTATTTACAAGATGAGGTTACCGCACTAGGTTATACAATCGAAAGATCATTTCAAACGGGTGTTGAGCTAAATATCACCCTTACAGAGTGTATTAAGCTTAATTTGAACTTGCGTTGCGCCAGTCAGATTTTGTATTCGATAAAAAGTTTCAAGGCCATTACGCCCGATGATTTATACAACGAGGTAAAGGAAATTGAGTGGGAAGAATTGATTGATTTTGCAGGTTATTTCTCAGTAACTTCTAATGTGGATAACCCAAATATTACAACGCCACTTTTTGCCAATTTAAAGGTAAAAGATGCCATTGTTGATCGCATGAAAGAAAAAAAGGGCATTCGCCCAAATTCTGGTTCTGATGCCAATAAAGCTGTAGTACATTTATATTGGAAAGATGCTGAAGCAGATATTTTTATAGATACATCTGGCGAAACACTAGCCAAACATGGTTACCGTAAAATACCTGGGAAAGCACCAATGTTGGAGGCTCTAGCTTCTGGTGTAATTTACGCTACCCAATGGGATAAAAAATCACCCTTTATTAACCCAATGTGTGGTTCTGGTACTTTAGCCATTGAGGCAGCATTAATTGCAACCAATCGTGCGCCAGGTTTATACCGAATGAATTATGCTTTTATGCACATTTTGGGCTATAATGAAGAAGAGTTTTTTGCAGAGCGCAGAATCTTGAAGGACCAGGTAATTAAAAATGTCGATTTAAAAATTATTGCTTCCGATATTTCTGAAGATGCCGTTGAGGTAACTCGTAGAAACGCAAAAACTGCTGGTGTTGATACGATTATAGAATTTGAAGTTTGCGATTTCGAACTTACTCCAGTTCCGGAAGATGCAAAAGGTGTTGTGGTTTTCAATCCAGAATATGGCGAGCGTTTAGGGGTTCACAGTAAATTAGAAACCACCTATAAACGAATGGGCGATTTTATGAAGAGCAAATGCAAGGGCTATACAGGTTATATTTTTACCGGAAATCCTGATTTGGCTAAGAAAATCGGCTTAAAAGCTTCGAAAAAAATCGAGTTTTACAATGGTAAATTAGATTGCCGAATGCTGGAGTATGAGTTGTATGATGGTTCTCGCAGACTTCCACAAACCGAAACTCAACCAGAAAGCGAATAACAACCTAATCTTTTTTTGTAAACGTAGGCCTTTACTATGGAATTTGATGATATGGACCACATGCCAGACTGGGATTACTTTACCCGGCATAGGCTAAATGATGCTGAAGATAAAAACCAATTCTCGTTAAATACAGAAAAAGATAGATTAAAAGTTGTTCGTGCGAAAGCTTTATACAACCAAGCTAGAGCAGTTTACAAATACGCTGCTCTATTTTGCGAAACTCTAAAAGGTGAAATGGCCGAATTAACGAGCAGTTTAATTATGCAAAATGCATTAATGCTTTGTCCGAAAATTGTTGGCGCAGAGGGAGCAGATCTGTATTCTTTACGTATGGAAAATGCCTCGATTATTAGAACAAATTGTAGAGAAATGGAAACCCAGGTTAAGGCTGCTGAACTTTTCGAAATCTGCAATCCAGAATATAAAGAGATTGTTTTAGCCGAAATAAACAAATTCCGCCTGCTATTTATCGAATGGGTTAAGCACTTTGAAAAAGATGAATTTGAAGATGATTGGGGTTTATTTTAAGCTTCCGGACTTAGGCCATTATCATTTCCAAAAATAATGTCCCTCAATCTGTTAAATTAAATCCTTCGAATAATTTTTATTAATTGTTACTACAAACCTCTGATTTTGAACAACTAAACAGAATATGTTAAACAATTTGGTTGTTAAATTGTATGTACTAAGATTCGAAGTAGTACGTTCACGCGTGTACCTTTAATACACAAGAGAAAAATTTGTAAAAATCCAATTGCCACTTAGTTTCGTTTATAATAGTGAACATTTAATAAAATTATCCTATCCCTATGGAAGATCTATTTGCTTTAAAGACGAAGAATGTTGCGGGAAATATTAGAAAAATTAGAGAATATAGAGATTACACTCAAGATTATCTTGCAGCAAAATTAAAGATTTCTCAAAATGCTTATAGTAAAATAGAACTTGGTTACAGCAAGTTAACTATTGAGCGTTTATTTCAAATCGCATCCATCTTAGAGGTTGAAGTGACTCATTTATTGACACTTGACCATACAGATCTGATTAAAATCATCACTCCAGATGATAAATCAGTGGCAGTTGGATAATTCAGATTGCCAAAAATTAAATTAAAAGTATTAACATTTTTTTCGGCCTAAAGTATTTTCGAATACCTTTGGGTTGAAAGAAATAGTTATGCAAAATTCCATCAATAGTACCATTGCCTTCGTTAAAAAAACGCTGGAAAATGCTGAAGCAGGCCACGATTGGTTTCACATAGAACGCGTTTATAAAACGGCATTAAATATTAATGAAAAAGAAAAAGGGCATGAGCAGGTTGTAATTTTTGCAGCGTTGTTACATGACATTGCCGATCCAAAATTTAACAATGGCAATGAAGAACTTGGCCCTAAAGTAGCAGAAGATTTCTTGACATCAATTTCGATTAATGAAGACGTAATTGCTCACGTTAAACTCATTATTCAAAATATGTCGTTCAAAAATAGCTTTGATAGTTCAGGTTTCACCTCAAAAGAAATGCAAATTGTGCAAGATGCCGATCGTTTAGATGCCATTGGTGCAATCGGCATTGCTAGAGCGTTTACATATGGTGGTTATAAAAACCGAGTGCTTTACGACCCTGCAATTAAGCCAGAGCAACATCTAACCAAAGAGAGTTACAAAAATACAACTGCGCCAACCATCAATCATTTTTACGAAAAACTTTTGTTGCTTAAAGATATGATGAATACAGATGCTGGAAGAGCCATCGCTTTGGAAAGACACAATTTTATGCTCCAATATCTTGATCATTTTTATAATGAATGGGAAGGAAACTAAAGTTATTTCTAAATTAAATACTTACGGAAGAATACTGATTTCTAAGTATTTGATTTTATGTGATTTGCCCGTAAATTAGTGGTAAATCTACATCCCATGCAATCTTACAAACTTAAATACCACAAGAACAGTCTGTTGCTAATTACAATGATTGGTTTTCCTATTGTTTGTGCAACCATCATGTTTGCATTTCTATCTAACCTGCCACAATCTTTACCAGAGTGGGCAATGCTCATTATGGTGTGTTCCTCTCTGGTTTTAATGGTTGCATTTTTGTTTTGGATGATTAATACACAGCTTATTGTAAGGTGTGCTGTAAAAGTAAACGATAAAGGAATTAACCTCAAAATAGATCAGCCTAGTTTGTTTTATAAACCAAAGGATTTTTTTGCTGGCTGGGAAAACGTAAATCACATCACAGAAAAATTTGATGGCAGAAACGGTAGTTATTACTATCAGGTAAGTTTTAAAAATCCATCTTTCAACGCCAACTTTAACGCACTTAATGGTGGTGAAGAAGAAGCAGAAAAATTTTACACCGAACTTCGATATTTTCAAGAAACTTATAGTTTAAATAAATTACCGAAACAACGGAAACAAGAATATTCTCCTAATATTTGGGTTTAATGCATAACCTAATAATACTTCAATAAAGAATATCATTTAGCGTGTTTTTGCTAACTTAATTAGTTTTAATTTACTATTTTTGTTAGTAAATCTTCCTAACTATGTCTGATCGAATTCGTGAAAAATTAAATATTCTTGCTGATGCCGCCAAATATGATGTTTCATGTTCATCAAGTGGTGGCACTCGGAAAAATGATAATAAAGGTGTAGGCGACAGTCATACATCAGGCATTTGCCATACCTATACAGAAGATGGTCGATGCGTTTCTTTACTCAAGATTTTACTCACTAACCATTGCATTTACGATTGCCTTTTTTGCGTTTCGAGAAAGAGCAATGATGTAAAACGTGCGGCCTTTACCGTTGATGAAGTGGTAGAATTAACCATGAATTTCTATCGCCGAAACTACATTGAAGGGTTATTTTTGAGTTCTGGGATTTTTAAAAATGCAGATTTCACAATGGAACGCCTGCTTTTGGTTTGCAAAAAACTCCGGTTAGAACAACGTTATAATGGTTATATTCATTTAAAAACAATTCCTGGCGCTAGTGATGAATTGATTAAAGAAGCTGGTTTATACGCTGATAGGATGAGTATTAACTTAGAAATGCCTACAGAAGCTGGACTGAAACTTTTGGCGCCAGAAAAAAGCCATGCAGATGTGATTAAGCCTTTAGGTTTTGTTCAGCAAAACATAGTTCAGTTTGCTGCGGATAAAAAGTTGATTAAGCACGTTCCAAAGTTTGTACCAGCTGGCCAAAGTACACAAATGGTAATTGGCGCAACGCCAGAAAGCGATAAGGATATCATGTACACGGCAAATGCATTTTATAAAAATTTCGCTTTAAAACGTGTTTATTATTCTGGCTACGTGCCGATTAGTAACGACAGCAGAATGCCTATTTTGGGTACTCAGCCCCCGCTTTTAAGAGAAAACAGATTGTATCAAACCGATTGGTTAATGCGTTTTTACGGCTTTAAAGTTCAAGAGCTTTTAAATGATGCAAACCCAAACTTGGATGTAGATATCGACCCTAAATTAAGTTGGGCCATTCGAAATATGCAACATTTCCCTGTGGATATTAATAAAGCAGATTATAGAATGATTTTACGAATTCCTGGAATTGGGGTAATGTCTGCACAAAAAATTGTT
Organism: Pedobacter fastidiosus; assembly: GCF_014306625.1. Classification (GTDB taxonomy): domain Bacteria; phylum Bacteroidota; class Bacteroidia; order Sphingobacteriales; family Sphingobacteriaceae; genus Pedobacter; species Pedobacter fastidiosus. Next base: position 238,605 of record NZ_JACRYL010000007.1, on the reverse strand, counting down.
CAAGCCAGAAAATTTGGAAAACTTAGAATAGATCAATTAAAAAAAATTGGTGTTTCTTACAATCGTGCCAAGCATTTTATTACCTGTGCGGATAGCCCTTATCAGTTAAGGGATTATCAAGGAACTCAGATTAAGGCATTTATTATGGCCGAGAGTCAGAGTAAATATTTGAAGACAGATAGCAATCAGATGATTTTGTTTTAGATAAATATTTAGCAAAAACCGTCCTTTCGACTGGAGCATAGCGAAACGGAGAAATCTTTGACTTTAAAACATTTCTCCACTACGGTCAAAATAACCAACGCATATTAATTATTGATATACATATTTAATGACTTACATTTTCGACGGCTCTTTACCAGGATTATTGACTGCAGTTTTTGAATGGTTTGAACGAAAGCCTGGAAAAGTTGTGCTCAAGTCCATCGAAATTTTTCAACCAGAAGCTTTTGCTGAAAGTTTTACCGTAACTACAAATTCAGAAAAAGCCGATCGAGTTTGGGCGGGATTGCAAAAAAAATTAAAGAAAGATTGGCTTCTCAAATTTTACTGTAGTTATTTATCAGAAATTCCCGAAGCATACAATCATCTTTTTCAATTTACACTCTATATTTTTCAAAATGAAAAGGGCGCAGAAAGCAATTATGGAAATGAGCATGTTATCGCTTTAGCTAAGTTTGCCAAAAGTGTAGAAAGAGAAAAACACAGAATGGAAGCCTTTATTCGTTTTCAGCATACAGCTGATGGAATTTTTTACACCAGCATAGATCCAGACTTTAATGTTTTGCCTTTAATTTCCAATCATTTTAAAAATCGCTATGCCGATCAACAATGGATTATCTATGATTTAAAGCGGAAATATGGCCTGCATTATAATCTGAATACGGTTGAGGAAATCACAATTAGTTTTACTGAAGGTATAAATAAACAAAAACCTGCTCCATCAGTAATGGATGAAAAGGAAGAACTTTATGCCGTTTTATGGAAAGATTATTTTAAAAGCGCCAACATCGTTGCTCGAAAAAATACTAAATTGCATGTTCAGCATGTGCCTAGAAGGTATTGGAAATATTTAACTGAAAAGCAATTGAGTTAACGTTCGATTAACATAAAACCACTAAATTGCAACATGAAATTAAGTGTGCTGGTTTTATTTACTGCTCTGGCGGTTGGCCTTTCCATCGGGATGGTAAACTTTTATTTTCAGCACAGCTGGTATTATCTCGCCATTTCATTTGGAGTATCCTTTTTGAGTAGCTTTTTGGTTTTTTATTATTTACTTGAAAAATATATTTACACAAAAATTAAGCTTATTTATAAACTGATCCACAACCTTAAACTAGGCAAAGATTTAAAAGATGCGCTTGGTGAATACGTAAGTTCTGATCCGATTAATGATGTTGAACAAGAAGTAAAAGAGTGGGCTGGCGCTAAGAAAAAAGAAATCGACCTGCTTAAAAAACAAGAACAGTTTAGAAGAGAATTTCTTTCTAACGTTTCTCACGAATTTAAAACGCCACTTTTTGCCATTCAAGGTTATGTAGAAACACTACAGGATTGCTTGATTGATGACCCAGAAATGGCTTTAAAATTTTTAAAGAAAGCCGAAAGCAACGTGGAGCGTTTAAGTTACTTGATTAATGATTTAGATGCCATCGCAAAACTAGAGACTGGCGAAGCACCCATTGATTACCAAAAATTCGACTTCGTTTCTTTGGCGAAAGAAGTAATGGATAATTTGGAAGACAGAGCGAAGGCCAAAAATATTAAACTGTTTTTTAAAGATAAATATACTGCTGTTACAGCTGTTATGGCCGATCGTGAAAAAATTCGCCAAGTATTAATCAATTTAATGGTAAACAGTATTAAATACGGTATTGATGGCGGGGAAACTGCAATAAAGATTTTCGAACTCCATGATCAATTTTTAATCGAAGTAACCGACAATGGAATCGGGATTGAAGAAAAGCATTTATTTAGGTTATTTGAACGTTTTTACCGAATAGATAATCACCGAGCTAGAGAAGTTGGAGGTACAGGTTTGGGCTTGGCTATTGTAAAGCATATTTTGGAGGCTCATGAACAAACGATTTCTGTTCGAAGTACACCAGGAATCGGGACTACATTTGCCTTTACTTTACAAAAGGGGAGTTAATTAGGTTGATAATTTAACCACAGAGTTCACGGAGAAATTCACAAAGCACGTAGAGTTAGGCGCAAAGGTTTTGAACCATATAAGAAAATATAAGCTAGGATTATTTCCAGCTCTGAGGGGTTTCCCCCTCTGGAGGGGGCAGGGGGAGGATTATGACCCCAAAACACCTTATCAAGCATATCCCATCTTCGTTCTTAAACCTGAGGGTTCATATCGAACAAAAACTTATTTGAAGAATTTTTCGACCATATAAGACATATAGGAAATATAAGCTCATAGGTTCCTACGGTTGTAATTAACCCTACTTAATTCTTCTTTGCGAAAGCTTTGTGTCCTTTGCGGTTAGATCTTTAGGCGCAAAGGTTTTGAACCATATGAGACATTTAAGAAAATATAAGCTTGGTTTATTTGCAGCTCTGAGGGGTTTCCCCCTCTGGAGGGGGCGGGGGGAGGATTATGACCCCAAAACACCTTATCAAGCATATCCCATCTTCGTTCTTAAACCTGAGGGTTCATACCGAACAAAAACTTATTTGAAGAATTTTTCGACCATATAAGACATATAGGAAAATTAAGCTCGTAGTTCATGTGGTCGTAATTACCCCTACTTAATTCTTCTTTGCGAAAGCTTTGTGTCCTTTGCGGTTAAACCTTTAGGCGCAAGGTTTTGAACCATTTAGACATATAGAAAATGTAAGCTCGTAGTTCATATGGTCGTAATTACCCCTACTTAATTCTTCTTTGCGAAAGCTTTGTGTACTTTGCGGTTAAACCTTTAGGCATAAAGGTTTTGAACCATATGAGACATTTAAGAAAATATAAGCTTGGTTTATTTGCAGCTATGAGGGGTTTCCCCCTCTGGAGGGGGCAGGGGGAGGATTATGACCCCAAAACACCTTAACAAGCATATCCCATCTTCGTTCTTAAACCTGAGGGTTCATCCCGAACAAAAACTTATTTGAAGAATTTTTCGACCATATAAGACATATAGGAAAAAAAAGCTCATAGTTCATGTGGTCGTAATTCCTACTTAATTCTTCTTTGCGAAAGCTTTGTGTCCTTTGCGCTTAAATCTTTAGGGGGAAAGGTTTTGAACCATTTAGACATATAAGAAAAATATAAGCTCATAGTTCATGTGGTCGTAATTCCTACTTAATTCTTCTTTGCGAAAGCTTTGTGCCCTTTGCGGTTAGATCTTTAGGCGCAAAGGTTTTGAACCATATAAGACATATAGGAAAATTAAGCTCGGGTTATTTCAAGCTATGAGGGGGAATGGGGGAGGGTTATGGGCTATTGGTGGAACTACTATTTCCGAAAAGCCACAGAATGCCAATTTCCAAATCTTAATCGTTCATTTTCAATCATCTAAAAAGAGATTAAAATGACGATAAGCCGAAATAAAGCCTTAATATAATTTAGAACTTAACATTAACTTAACATTGGGCTTGTAGCTTTGCAACATATTAAAAATTAACATGAACAATATTTTTAAGTTCTTTACCCCGCAAGATAAAAAGTTTCATCCCCTGTTTGAACAAGCTGGTAGCAATGCCCTAAAAATTTCTGAAACACTTTTAGAAATGGTTAGTACTGGCGATGCAGAAAGCAGAAAAACAATTTTTAAAGAAATTGAGCGCTTAGAGCACGTTGGAGATGACATTACCCATTCGATTTTTCTTGAGTTGAGTAGGAATTTCATTACTCCTTTTGATAGAGAGGACATTCACCAATTGGCTACTGCCGTTGATGATGTTGCCGATTATATTTACGGTACGGCAAACCGCATGCAGATGTATAACATGAATACAATTAGTGAGCCAATTGTTAAAATTGCAGAGCTTTTGGTAGAAATGTGTACAGATATTGATAAAGCCATTAAAGAATTACGCAGTTTCAAAAATATCCGAGTTATTGCTGATGCTTGTATTCGCATTAACAGTGGAGAAAATCAGGCTGATTACGTTTTCACTTTAGCAGTTGCTCGTTTATTTGAATATGAAACAAATGCGATTGAATTAATTAAACATAAAGAGGTTTTACAAACGATAGAAAAAGCGACAGACAAATGTGAAGATGTGGCGAATGTACTTGAAACTATCCTTGTTAAAAACGCTTAATAAAAAACAAACATGGTAACTACCTTATTGGTTGTTGTTGTAATTCTGGCCATTGCTTTCGATTACATTAACGGCTTTCACGATGCCGCTAACTCGATTGCAACGGTTGTTTCTACAAAAGTACTTACGCCTTTTCAGGCGGTTTTGTGGGCTGCACTTTTCAATTTTGCTGCCTACTTCTATTTTACCGATCATAAAGTGGCTAACACGGTAGCCAAAACAGTTATAGAACACTATATTACATTAGAGGTAATTCTTGCTGGTTTAATTGCGGCAATTATTTGGAACCTTTTAACCTGGTGGTACGGAATTCCTTCTAGTTCATCTCACACTCTAATTGGGGGTTTTGCAGGCGCAGGTATGACTTATGCCTTAATTACTGGCGCTAGTCCGCTGGATGCCGTAAACATGGGTTATGTAATCAAAATCATCTCATTTATTGTCCTTGCGCCAATAATTGGTTTGGTCATTTCGGTTGTTTTAACCCTCATTATCATTAATATTTGTCGAAACGCCAAGCCTTCAACGGCCGAAAAATGGTTTAAAAGATTACAGTTGGTATCATCTGCTGCTTTAAGTTTCTTCCACGGGGGTAATGATGCTCAAAAAGTAATGGGAATTATTGCAACCGCCTTAATTGCGGCTAAAGTTATTCCAAATTTCGAGGCAATGCCTTGGTGGGTTCCGGTATCTTGTTATTCGGCAATATCTTTAGGTACCATGAGTGGTGGCTGGAAAATTGTAAAAACAATGGGCTCAAAAATCACTAAAGTAACCGCATTGGAAGGTGTAGCCGCAGAAGGTGCTGGTGCAATTACCTTAGGAATTACAGAGCATTTTGGAATCCCAGTTTCTACTACGCATACCATTACTGGTTCGATTGTAGGGGTGGGGGTTGTAAAAAGTGTATCGGCAGTGCGTTGGGGGGTAACCATCAACTTAATCTGGGCGTGGATTTTAACTATTCCAGTTTCAGCAACATTAGCTGCGATTATTTATGCAGCCATTTATTACTTCAAGTAAAAACAAAATCCTTTAAATATACTCAGAAGACTAAGGCAGATTGCTTTAGTCTTTTTTTTGTTAAAGCAGTTGCAGAAGGCTTTACAATAGATTCGCATCCGTGCCAAAGGCACTCCCATGGAGCTATCATTTCTGCCAAGAAAAATGGCATTCATTCTATCTGGTTTATTTTACTCGGTTTGGTGCAACTTGGCTTGGTTTCTAGCGAGTGCACCTACGAAGTTGCAGAGGACTTTTAAACCTCGTAGGTTTTTAAAAACCTACGAGGTTTGTTTTTTGATAGAAAAATCGACTGTTTAGACTTACGAAGTTTCCCAACACATCAATCCATCAAAACTTCGTAAGTCGATTGGTTTAACTCGCGAAATCGTAAGGGCAAAAAGTGTGGGAAAGACTTCGCAAGTTTTTTTAAATTAAATCATAGGGTATAAAAGAACTATAAATTTCGCTTCATGTCTTCTGCAACTTCTTGCGACAAAACATCACCCGTTTTCTCCAAATGCTCAACAATACTTTTTTTGTTTTTAGCTGAATGGTTTTGGCTCATCTTAAATACATGATCCACTTGCGTAACTAAAATCTCAAATCCTGTGATGGCTTTTAAATGTTTCTGAATATATGCTTTATCCATTCTATTAAACGCAGCAGGACTAGTTTCTGGGTCTTCATATTTGTTAGTCAGATCTTTAATAACCTGATAAGTTTCTTCAGAGGATAATAACCTAATTATCCCTTTTGCTTGAACGGTTTTATAATTCCAAGTTGAGGCAGATGCGGGTTGTTCGTAAATAGATGCACTGATGTAAGCATGTGCACCTGTGAAAATAGCCAACACATTTGGCCTTTGTTCAAAAGCTTTGCAATGGTTGGTTTTTGTCATGATGTGACCAATAAGTTTTATGGTTTCGCCTTCAACAATTGTTTTAATTGGCACTTGGGTAGCAACAGGAAATTCGCCATCAAAACCAACTAAAGTTACGAATGTGTTTTTATGCATAAAATCAAGAATTTCATCTTGATTATCTGTTGTAAAATATGGTAGTTTGTACATGGAATTTAAGTAATCACTGTGGCTAATTTGCCTGAAAAGACATCTCAGTTAGTTTATGGAAATTTTCGCTTTAACCAACTTATAATGGATAAGCATTTTATAAGTGATGAAAAAATTTATGAATGGATTTGATTAAATGGAGGAACTAAAACTTAACGTTCATCTCAACCTTATCAGTACCTTTTTTCGGCAAAACCCAATCTGGGCCAGTTTCGATTAATCTTTTTGCTTCAGCATCAGCCTGTTTGCTTTGGCTTTTAACAATTTTAAATTCAGTTGGCCGTCCGTTCTTTTTAACTCTAAAACTAATTTTAACGTACTGCGCTGGTCCTTTCGGATTAAACAATTTATTATTGTTTTCTAAATATTGCTCGTAGTTAATTGTAGAAACAGGAATAGGTTTAGTAGCTTCGATAGCAGATTTTCCGTTGAGATTTTCAACCGCCCGAAGTGCAATTTTAGGCGCAGGGATATTTTCCTTTTTCTGGCCGTTAGATCCCATAACTGCCACAATCTCATTGATCGATTTATCGCCAGTTAAAGCCATTCTAATCCTGTTTGGATCTGAGGCTGCAGAAAGTGCTACATCATTGTAACCATCTGCTTTAACCAGAATATCCTTATTTTTAAAACTACTATCAACCGGCAAAGAAAATGCGCCTTTGGAATCTGTTGTGGTTGTGGTTTTACTTCCGGCTACCTTAACAATTGCACCCTTTACCGGAGCACCATTTTGAGCCACAACATTGCCGCTATAAACAATTTTATTCGATGCATTGGTTGGAGCTGAAGCTGCCGCAGCATTTTTAGCTTTTCCATAATTGGTAACCACAACTTCATTTAAGGAATTTTGATCCTCTTTAAGCGCAATTTTAAGATTCTTTTGATGATCAATAGAGGCGATGGTATTTTCGTAACCGAGATAATTAACGGAAAGATTTTTTGCTTTTGTGCTGTCAATTGCAAGACTGAAAAATCCATCCTTATCCGAAGTAACTCCTTTATTTAAGCCTGCAACTTTAATACTGGCTCCCGGCAACGGCTGTCCATCAATCTCCGAAACAACCCTTCCGCTAATAATTTTGTTGTCTGTTGTGGGGGTAGCTAATGCAGCTATTGCTCCAGGCACTTCAATTTCTTGTCGCAGAGTACTCGAAGCTTCTGTCTTCTGCATAACTACAGGTGCTACCTGATTTTTAGCTATTTCTGGTTCTGATGATCTATTGTATGCGTAGGCGCTTCCTTTAAATTCTGCATTACTAGGTGGAGGAATAGATTTGGAGTTTTTTGCAAAATCGCCTGTTTTTGCATCAACAACGGCCTTATTGATTAAGGCAGACTTAATACTTTCATTTGCATTTAACTGCGTATCTTCTTGCTTAGGTTTATTTGAAGCAATTGACGTATTGGTATCCAAATTTACAATTACACCTTTTGCTCTACGCTGAGCGATTTCTGCATTTTTGCGATTGGTTTCTCGCATAAAAAACAAAATGCTTACGGCAATAAAAGCAACAGTAGCGGTAGCTGCAATACTTAAACGCTGGGTAGTAATGCCCCACATTTTGCGCTTAATGGGCTGACTTGCAATTCGCTGATGCAATTGTTTTTGAAGAATAGAAATATTCTCCTTGCGTTTAGGCGATTGGCGTAAACCTTCCAATGCTTCGGCAACAAAAGGATCATCTAAAGCCTGACGCTCTACAAAGTGCATACCTTTGGCATCAAGTTTACCATCTAGGTAATCTTCCAGCACATCAATATCTAACCAATCCTTATTCACTATTGTTTTTCTCTATACAAATCTTCAAATTCCGCTTACCATTTTGGATGTAGCTTTTTACTTTAAGCATGTCGTAGCCTGTTAAATCGGCCACTTCTTTATAGCATTTCTCTTGTAAATAAAATAAATCTACACTTTTTCGCTGTTCTTCGGGCAAAGTTTCCATGCACTTTTCCATTATGGTAAGCTGCGTTTCTTTTGTGTTGTCGATATCTAGATGCACAAACTCACTGTTTTCCACAAAAGTATCATCTAATGAAACGTTATTTTGTTTCGCAGATTTCCTTAAAGCCATTAAACAATGGTTTCGCGTTAATACGTGCAACCAGCTCTTAAAATTTTGTACTTCGTGTATTTTGAGTTTGGTTACCAGCTCCTCGAAAATTTGCATTACGGCATCTTTGCTCAGCTCCTCATCTTTAAAATAATTTAAGCAAACCCCAAAAACCAAATGCATGTATTTATTGTACAGCGTACCCAACGAGTCTAAATCGCCAGTATTTTTATACTCGGCAATTAGGTCTGCATCTTCTTTCTGGTTATTTCCAGCTGTATTTTTTATAAACTTCAAAAAATTGGGTAGCTATTTCGAATTATCCCCCAAGTATAAAAAATATTTTTGAGTATCGATATGGAAAAGCTTGACTAACTACATCATCCTTAAAAATTAAAGATTATGAAAAAGTTATTTTTATCCTTAATTGCATTGGTTTTTTTAGTAAGTTTCAAACCAGCCACAACACGAATAATTACAGGAATTGTTACAGATGGTGCAACTGTTCTGCCTGGGGCTGCAGTAGCAACCAATAATAGCAAACAAGTTGTTGCCACTAATATTAAAGGCGAATTTAGCATTACTGTAACGAATAAAGATACCGAACTTCGGGTTTCTTATATTGGCTATGTCAACCAGTTTGTTAAAATTGGAAAAGGCAATAAAATTTCTATCAATCTAATTCCAGATTCCAAATCGCTTTCTGAAGTTATAGTGGCAGGGTATGGGTCACAAAGAAAGGTTGATATGACGGGTTCTGTATCCTCTTCTTCAGTTTCATCGGCATTGCAAGGGAGTTTACCTGGTTTATCTATAGGTAGAGCTAAAAGATCCAAAAGCCTTGTTACTCGAAATGATGAAAGTTATTCTGCAATTAATGAAAATACTTTTCATGAAGCCAAAAACGATCCACTTTCAACATTTTCTATAGATGTTGATGCTGCCTCGTACACCAATGTAAGAAGGTTTATAAACGGTGGTAATCTTCCGCCCGTTGATGCCGTTAGAATTGAGGAAATGATTAATTATTTCGATTACGACTACGAGCAGCCAAAAGGTAACGACCCGGTAAACATTATTACAGAAATTGCTCCGGCTCCTTGGAACAATCAACATAAACTTGTTCAAATTGGATTGCAGGCAAAAACAATTCCAACAGATAATTTGCCGGCCTCCAACTTAGTTTTTCTTATAGATGTTTCGGGATCAATGAATAATCCAAATAAGTTGCCTTTGCTCGTTTCTTCTTTTAAGCTTTTAACAGATCAATTAAGAGCAAAAGATAAAGTTGCGATTGTAGTTTATGCGGGCAACTCTGGCGTTGTTCTGCCCGCAACCAATGGTGATGAAAAAACCAAAATTAAAGATGCGCTTGACAAATTAAGCGCAGGTGGATCTACAGCAGGTGGCGAAGGGATTGAACTTGCTTATAAAATTGCTGGCGAGAACTTTGTTAAGGGCGGTAATAATCGAGTTATTTTAGCAACAGATGGAGATTTTAATGTAGGCGCTAATAGCGATTTGGAGATGCAGAAGTTAATTGAGGAGAAAAGGAAAAGTGGTGTTTTTTTAACCGTTCTGGGTTATGGAATGGGCAATTACAAAGACAGTAAAATGGAGATTCTTGCCGACAAAGGAAATGGAAATTATGCTTATATCGATAATCTAACAGAAGCCAGAAAAGTTTTGGTTAACGAATTTGGAGGGACTCTATTTACAGTTGCAAAGGATGTTAAATTGCAAATAGAGTTTAACCCCGCTAAAGTGCAATCGTACCGTTTAATTGGATATGAAAATCGTTTATTAAATAAGGAAGATTTTAACGATGATAAAAAAGATGCCGGTGAAATTGGATCGGGTCATACAGTTACTGCACTTTATGAAATTATTCCCATTGGCATAAAAGACGATTTATCAGGCTCGGTTGATGATTTAAAATATCAAAAAACTAGCAAAGTAAAATCTGCAGATTCTGAGGAAATATTAACAGTTAAACTTCGCTATAAAGAGCCATCTGGCAATAAAAGCAAATTATTGGTTAAGGGAATTAATGATAATACTCTAGGTTTTAACGCCACTAGCGATAACTTTAGGTTTGCTGCTGCCGTTGCAGAATTTGGGATGATTTTGAGGAAGTCTTCTTTTAAACAAAATGCTACCTTTGAGCAGGTAATCACCTTGGCCGAAAACGCAAAAGGCAAAGATAAAGAAGGTTATCGATCAGAATTTTTAAGTTTAGTAAAATCGGCCAAACTAATGGCAAAGGATTTGCTAAGCATAAAAGATAAACTCATAATGAATGAAGAAAATTAATATTTTATCTGCATCCCTAGCATTAATATTATTTACAACCCTAAATGTTCAAGCTCAAATAAAATTGAGCAACATTTTTAAAAAAATCACCGAAAAACAAGGCGCAACTACAACAAGCGCAACAGGTACGCCATCTACTTTAGAAATTGGACAAGGCATTAAAGAAGCCTTACAAATTGGAGTTTCTGCTGGTGCAGATAGATTATCTGTTAAGGATGGCTTTTTAGGCAATTTAGCAGTAAAGATTTTAATGCCACCCGAAGCACAAAAAGTAGAGAAAACACTACGAAGCATCGGCTTGAATAAACTATGTGATAACGTTATCGTAAGCTTAAATCGTGCTGCTGAAGATGCAGCCACTGAAGCTAAGCCAATTTTTATTTCGGCAATTAAACAAATGACTTTAACCGATGCCACAAACATCCTTTTAGGCAATAACGATGCGGCAACAGCCTATTTTAAAAGAGTAACAACTTCGCAATTGATGCAGAAATTTAGTCCGATTGTAACCACGAGCTTAAATAAAGTTAATGCAACAAAATACTATAGTGATTTAACTTCGCAGTACAATCGCTTGCCTTTAGTTAAGCCTGTAAATACCAACTTAACGGAATACGTTACGCAAAAAGCTATTGATGGTTTGTTCTTGGAGGTAGCAAAAGAGGAACTTAAAATTAGAGGAAATTTCAGTTCTCGCAGTTCTACCTTATTGCAGAAAGTGTTTGGCTATGCCGATAAGAAAAAGAGTTAAGTCTTGATAGCGACATGTTAATTCTGCATTTTGCAATTCCCCTCTTCCAGAGGGGTGTCCGCAGGACGGGGTGTTTATATTTGTCTTTAAAATTATTGTCAGTCTTAGCTTCTTGCTAAGGCTTTTATGCAAAACACCTTGGCAAAGTTTCTATTAAGTAAAATATAGCCATTTCCTGATGTTTAGAATGGTACAAAACAAAAACAATTTGTAAAATTGTACATGACTAAAATCAGCAGTAAAATCATTTCTATTCTAATTCCTTGCTTAGCGCTTATTATTTCTTGTAGCAACAATAAATCTGACGAAGAAAGCCCCAAAGCCGTTTTAGATACCGTTTCTTTAAGCAATAAAAACTTTGCTCTGGCCTATCAGGATGGAAGCAAAATTGTGGCAACAAGTATCGACACCATGAAACAGATTTCGTTTGGTGGCGCAACCGACCCAGCCATTTCGCCCGATGGTAATAAATTGGCTTACACTGTAAATGATACTGCCGGACATAGAACCATTTGGGTTGCTGATATGGAGAATAAAAGTCAGTTGCAATTACAAGTAAATAACGGAAATTATTACCAAGCGGTTTGGTCGCCAAGCGGAAATGCAATTGCATTTAATATTTTCAACGGTAAAAACCTGTGGAAGATTGGTGTTATCAAAACCGATAATACGGGCTATGAGATGTTGGATAGCGCATCGAAAATTAATGTTTATGCACCAACTTGGAAAAATGAAAAAGAACTCATCGGGCAGGATTTGACAAACATTTATACTTTTGATATTTCGGGAAAATTAATTGATGCAAAATCTATTGCTAGCTTAATTGGTAAAGAGTTTACCATTGCAAACAGTAATCGTTTCTTTTATACTAAAGATGGTCAGAAATTAATTTTTAATGCTGGTAATACAGATGTTTTAGATGGATTGACTGGTCCGAGTGAAGCAGTGTATATTTTAGATTTAGCCAGCAAGAAAGTAGATAGAATTTCGCCAAAAGGCATGAATGTTCCTTATGTTTTTGTAACTGCCGATGATCGCATTTTTTATAGCGGTTCCGAAAAACCTTACATTCAAAATAAGATTTACGTTTCTGATTTAAGTGGTAATAGTAACCTAGTTGTAGATAAGGGAACCAACCCAACGGGGACTTTGAAGTAATATTAACTTTAGAAGTTTTAGGGCTAGTCGAGGCTGTAACCTCGAAAGTCTGATGCGAAAAAAAACCACCTCGCCTTGCAGGCACCCCTCAAGAGGGGAATGTTGGGCGCCAAGTATGCAATTTGCAACCCAAGTTTCTTATACTGTTTTTTGTTATTTAAACCTGATTGCAGTGGAAATACTTTTTGTTGTCGGTAACGAAAAAGATTGCCACGTCGTTCCTCCTCGCAATGACGATAAAAGGAGCATGACAGAAGTTTAAAAAAGATTGGAATGAAAAGCAGGGCTAAATTCCGCCAAAAATTCGTGCCTTTCATTTTCAAAAAATTAAGAAATTAACCAAGTTTTCCCTCAACATATTCCACCCAAACTTCGCAAGGCATAAAAAAACTTCAGAAAATTTAAAGTAATATTGAGCTTCATCCGTTTACAGCTTTATTAAACGAAAATTTTGCCGACAAACGAACACCAAAATATAATTTCTACGGTTGCCAATTATGGTAAACGCTTATTCAGTTTCATCCGCGGGCGGGTGAATACGGATGAGGACGCGGAAGATATTTTGCAGGATGTGTGGTACCAATTGAGCAATCAGCCTGAGGCTGGAACCATCGAACAGATTAGCGGATGGCTGTATCGGGTAGCTCGGAATAAGATTACGGACAAATATCGCAAGCAAAAGGATGTGCTTATTGAGGATTTAAGCTACGAGGATGAAGATGGTGAAATCAATTTCAGAGAGATTTTATTGGCAGAATCTTTTTCGCCTGAGGAAGAAAGTTTAAAGAAGCTTTTTTGGGACCAGCTATTTTTAGCCTTGGAAGAATTGCCCGAAAATCAGCGATATATTTTCGTTCAGAATGAATTGGAAGACAGAACTTTCCAAGAAATTGCCGATGAAACGGGCGAAAACATTAAAACTTTAATATCAAGAAAGGGTTACGCAGTGAAACATTTGCGGAATCGTTTACAAAATTTATATCAAGAATTTATTAACTATTAATTGAGCTGAAAATGATGAACAGAAAGTTTAGTAAAGGCAAAAAATTCATTTTCTTTATCCCGGTTGTAGCGCTAATTGCTACAGCTTTGGGCTTTGTTGTAATGTATTTATGGAATTGGATTTTACCTGAAGTTACGCACTGTGGGAGATTAAATTTCTGGCAGGCACTTGGGCTTTTGGTTTTATGCCGATTGCTTTTTGGCAATTTTAATAAAGGTGGTGGCGGTAATAATCGTTTCCGTGAAAAGGCGATGGGTATGCGCTCGAAGTGGCATAGTATGAATGAGGAGCAACGAGCAAAGTTTAAGGAGGAGTATAAACGGAGGTGTGGCGGTTGGGGCCATCGGAATAAGGAATAATTTTAAGCCAGCTTTTCAGCTGGCTTTTTTTATAACTTTTATTGTTTGAACATCGAGCTTATATTTTCTTATATGTCTATTATGGTTTATTTTTTACCATATAAGGAATTTAAGTTCATATAAACTTGAGTTTAATTAATGATTGGATTTAGTTTGTATTATTTGACGTGGAACGGTCATCTCGCTGAACTTCTTTCAGAGTTTTTATATAGCAAGGCGGTTTAGCATGAAAGATGCTGAAATAAATTCAGCATGACGAAATGCTTAGCCAATTCGCCCCAATAACGCATATTCTTAGGTTTTTAAGCTGGTTAAAAACATTTTTCAAAAAGTTTAAAGTAAAAATAAACTTCCGCCGTCTACTCTATTAAATAACAAGAAATTAAAAATGAAACAGATATTAAAATCAATAGGATTCGGGATTGTACTTGGTGCAGTCGCTTTCTTCATACCATTTATATTCAAATTTATCTTCGCCGTAATGATCATCGGTTTTGTATTCAAGATGATTTTTAGAGGCGGAGGACGTCGCCATTTTGCGAACAGATTTGAGGGTTTTGGCAACAACTTTTCGCCAATAGTACCGATTGATAATCAATGGTACAAACCAACGGTTCAGGGAGATGGTCCGGTTCACAACGTTAACATAAATTATTAATCGCCATGAAAGCATTTAGAATATTATTAGCCTTTTTTGTTGCAGGAGCAACATTCTATAGCTTAAACGCATTCGCAGTAAAAAACGGTTACCGCGATAGATTGGATTTCAAAAACAGACATTACCACGAGTACGATTGCAATCAGGAACATTATAGAAGCCAAGGTTACAGTCACCACAATAGAAAAGTGATTGATACTTCGATAACACCGATTGATAGCATAACATTAAATAAATAAGCTGATGTCTCAAGTTCTATTTTTAAGCGTTCCATCACAAAGTGATGTTAACCCAAATCTTAGTTTGGCGAGTGAATTGATTACTCGTGGCGAGCAGGTAACGTTTTTCAGCTCTGATGAATTTAAGCAACCTATTGAAAATATTGGTGCCGACTTTAAGGCATACAGTAAAGATTTGGATGTTTTCAATACAACGGAGGATGACGAAAAACCTAAATCGGGGTTGATTACGGCGCTATTAGAACCGATGAAGTTTATTGATGATATCGTAGTGCAAATAAGAGGATTGAAATTCGATTACGCCGTTTTCTCTCCAGCTTATCCATATGCAAATATCATTGCACAATTATTGGGGATCCCAAAAACAGATTATGGTGTTTCCAATTAAAAGATTGGCTTAGGCCGATGAATTAACAGATTAAAAACAAATAAATTAACAAAATGTACAACGAAAATAGATTCCATACAGGCAAAATGAATAGAGGTTGGGGCGGAAGATTTGGTGGTCATCACCACGGTGGAAGATTTGCACAACATGCACAGGAAATGTTTGGAAAAGGTTTCAGACGCGTGCCTGCAAATATTGAAGAAACGGATGAAAGTTACATCATTCATCTTTTTGCACCAGCTTTGGTAAAAGAAGATTTGAAAGTGGTAACCAAAGATGATGTTTTAACGATTTCTTACACGCCAAAAGAGGATGCAGAATCTGCAGAGAAATTTAGCAGAAGAGAATACAGCAACGGCGCTTTTGAAAGGGCTTTTGCTTTAAATGGAAAAGTACTTAGCGAAAATATATCAGCTAAATATGCGGATGGAATTTTGAAAGTTACACTTCCTAAAAACCCCGAAACGAATATACCTGCGAAAGATATTGCAGTAAACTAAGTTTCGTCTATTATAATTTCTGAAGCCTCGATTGTTATGCAGTCGGGGCTTTTTTGGGTATACTCAAACTGTTTTACCACAAAGACACGAGGAACACAAAGGCTTTTAGCTGTGGAAATTTAGTCTTAAAGATTGCAATTTATATAGCAAAATCATTAAATAAAAAACCTCGTAGGTTTTAAAAATCTACGAGGTACAATGTCTATTTTAAAAAACTCTTTATTTAAAATTTCCAGCGCACAAAGGCTTCCATCGCTTCGTATTCTGCTAAGCCTAATTCATCGTAAGCTTTTGCGGTTTCACGATTACGATCTTCAGCACGTTGCCAAAATTCTCTAGAGTCATCCCCAGGGAAAACGGCTCTATCTTTCTGACTCTGATGTTTAAAGATTGCATATTTCTTACGTTCCAATTCCTTAGGGCTAATCGGCACGGCCATTTCAATTTCGTGTGTTTCAAACTCATGCCAAGCACCACGATACATCCATAACCAGCAATCCTGAGCCCAACTTTCCGTTTTACGAAGGCGTGTTAGCGCAGCAAGAATAATGTTGAAACAAACAATATGCGTTCCATGTGGATCTTCAAAATCTCCAGCAGCGAAAACCTGCTGTGGTTTAACTTTCTGTAAAAGATCAATAGTAAGCTCTATATCCTTGTCGGTAACTGGATTTTTTTGATTCTTTCCACTCTCGTAAAATGGAAGTGCTTGAAAATGAATGTGATCATCTTCCAGTCCGCAATAACGTGCTCCTGCAATGGCTTCACCTTTTCTAATCAACCCTTTAACCGTTTGTATCTCTGGAGTATCAATCTGGTTTGGTTTTTTCTGCTCGATGAAGGTTCTCATCTTGTTATAAAGATCCTTCAAATGCGAATTATCCATACCCATTTTCTCTGTAAAATCTACATTGAATTCAACAAAACGTAGGGCATCATCATCCCAAACGGCCGTATTTCCAGAGGTTTGATAAGCCACATGAACATCATGTTTCTGATCTACCAAACGGATAAATGTTCCACCCATAGAGATTACATCATCATCTGGATGTGGGGAAAAAATAATTACACGTTTTTTTGCTGGCTCTGCACGTTCAGGTCTCTGCGAATCGTCTGCATTGGGTTTTCCGCCTGGCCAGCCTGTAATGGTGTGTTGTAATTTGTTAAAGATGTGAATATTAATGTTGTAAACAGGGCCTTTTTCAGTTGCCAGTTGCGCCATACCATTATTGTTGTAATCATCTTCGGTAAGCTTTAAAATCGGTTTTTTCAATGTATTCGCCAACCAAATTACTGCTTTACGAATCAAGCTATCTGTCCAAACACAATCTTTTACCAACCAAGGTGTATCAAAACGAGTTAGATCTGAAGCAGCAGGCGTATCTAAAATAAACTCAACATGCTCAGATAATTGCAGGTAAGTTGCAGGAACATCTCCAGAAATTTCTCCCTCAACAGCCTTTTTGATAATTGAAGCTTTTTTACGGCTCCAAGCCATCAGGATTATTTCTCTCGCTTTAAAAATAGTGCCAATTCCCATGGTAATGGCTTTGGTTGGAACGAAAGTTTTTCCACCGAAATCTCTAGCTGCATCACGACGGGTTAAATCATCTAAAGTAACCAAGCGAGTTCCAGAATTTGGTGCAGAACCTGGCTCGTTAAAACCAATGTGACCGGTACGGCCAATTCCCAGAATCTGAATATCCAAACCACCAAGATCTCCGATTTTCTTTTCGTAATCCAAGCAGAACGCTGGGATCTCTTCTAATGGAAGTGTCCCATCCGGAATGTGGATGTTTTCTTTTTTAATGTCGATATGATCGAAAAGATTTTCGTTCATAAAAGTAACGTAACTCTGTGCGGCGGTTGGCTGCATTGGATAATACTCATCCAAATTGAAAGTTATTACGTTGTTGAAACTTAAACCCTCTTCTTTATGCAGTCTCACCAATTCGGCGTAAACTGCAATTGGGGTAACACCTGTTGCTAAGCCCAGTACTGCAGGTGCGTTGTTTGCTTGTTTTGTTTTAATGAGATTCGCAATGCGATGTGCTACATTAACAGAAGCAATTTTTGGATTTTCGAACACGCTAACAGGGAGTTTTTCGAAGCGTGTCTCCTCCAGTAGATTTAATCTAGCCATTTTTTTTTGTATGGATTTTAATGTACGGAGCAGTAAATATAGAGAGTTATGCTCACTTTCTAACAAAGGTTATCTACTTTTATTCCAACTATTTCTGTAAATACACCTTAAAGTAAAGAACAAACGTTTGATCGTTTTGAAAAAAATAACCTCATGAACAGCCAAATACAAAAACTATACAGCAAAGCCAGTAAGGATGAGCGATTGATTATCGGTTTAATGAGTGGCACTTCGATGGATGGATTGGATATTGCACTTTGCCGAGTTCGTGGCAATGGCGCCGAAACTAATATTGAAGTTTTAGAATTTAAAACGGGAGATTTTACTGATGATTTCCGAGCGAAGATAAAAGCAGTTTTTTCTAAAAAGCAAGTCGATTTGCAATTGGTTTGCTTAATGAATGAGCACATTGCCAATACTCATGCCGAATTAATAAATCAAGCCCTAAAAGAATGGGGTTATAAAAATGAAGATGTAGATTTTATCGCCAGCCACGGACAAACAATTTTCCATGCGCCAAAATCATTGCATAAAATGGAGGATTATCCTAATGGAACACTGCAGATAGGCGATGGGGACCATATTGCGGTAAAAACGGGAATCATCACCTTATCAGATTTTAGACAAAAGCATTTAGCTGCTGGTGGCGAAGGTGCTCCACTTGCAGTTTATGGAGATTATTTAATGTTCTCTAAAGCGGATGAGGACAGAGTGATGTTAAATATTGGAGGAATAGCCAACTTTACCTATTTGCCAGGAAACTTAAATGCAAGTGAGATTTTTTCTACCGATGTTGGTCCGGGGAATACTTTGATGGATCAATACATGCAAAAGTATTATAATCAATTTTACGATAAAAATGCAACTGTTGCGCTAACAGGAACTTTTAATCAGAATCTTTTATCAGCTTTGCTGGATTGTGATTTCTTCGGATTCGATTTTCCTAAAACAACTGGGCCAGAATTATTTAATCTCGATTATCTAATCGAAGCGCAAAAAGCTTCATCAACAGAAAATTTAAAACCTGAAGATATAATGGCTACACTGTGCCACTTTTCAGCTGAAACCATCAGCGCTGCGATAAAAAAATGTTTCGGAAATGATGCCAAAGCACAGGTTTTTATGAGTGGTGGCGGTATGCATAATCCTTTGCTGGTTAAACTTTTAAATGATGCTTTGCCTCATTCTACCTTTGCAACAACAGATGATTTAAATATTAATCCGGATGCAAAAGAAGCAGTGCTATTTGCAGTTCTTGCGAACGAAACCTTATGTGGAAGCCCAATAAACTTTGGTAATAGACAAGGTGTACCTTCCGTTTGCATGGGAAAGATCAGTCTGCCCGAATAAAAAATTTACTTTGTTGCAGATTTTGCTAATTTTGTTTAAATCCTAATCAATACTAACAAAACCAAATTTTATGGAAAAATGTTACCTAAAATGGTCATCAAAATTTTTAGCTATTTTGATGATGCCATTGCTGTTGCTCTTGTTTACAGAAATGGCGCAGGCTCAAAGCAAGCGTTATACCATTAGTGGAAAAGTAACCGATGCTTCTAATAACGACCCCATCCCAGGCGTAGTTGTTAAAATATTAAATTCAACCTTGGCTACAAGCACAAGCAGTACTGGAACCTACTCGTTTGCTGTAGATTTGGCACCGGGAAAATATCAGCTTCAATTTTCTTTTGTGGGTTATAAAGCCAATGTACAATCTATAACATTGGGCGATGATACTTCCGTTCAACTGAGCGCAGCTTTGGCTGGCGATGCGGTAGGCTTAGATGAAGTAATTGTAACTGGTACATCTGCAGGTACAACCCGAAAAGAATTGGGAAGTTATGTAAGTACTGTTAAAGGTGATGATTTAAATAAAGCGCCAAGTGGAAACGTACTTTCATCTTTACAGGGCAAAACTGCTGGTGCTCAGATTAGTCAAAATTCTGGAGATCCTGCCGGTGGAATGTCGGTAAGGTTAAGGGGCATTAGTTCGGTAAATTCATCATCAGAACCGCTGTACATTATAGATGGAGTAATTGTAAATAACTCGACTACTCGGGTCACCAATACTTCTGCAAATTATGATGGCGGTAACTTTGTTGGAAGTATCGGACAGAATAGAATGGTCGATATTAATCCCGCTGATATTGATCGGATTGAAGTTTTAAATGGTGCAGCTGCTGCAGCTATTTACGGTTCAAGAGCAAACTCGGGAGTAATTCAGATTTTTACCAAAAGAGGGGTAAGTGGTAAAGCTCAAGTAAGCTTTAGTACCAGTTTAACCATGAGCGAGTTGCGTAAGCAAATCGAAGTAAATCAGGCTCCGATTAAATTTGGAGGTTCGGTGAATACACAAACTCAGGATATTTTAACGCCAACTTTAACCAATACAACTCCAGTAACCCGATATAATTATCAAGATTATATTTTCCAAACCGGCTACGGAACAGATAACACAGTTTCTGTAAGTGGCGGAACGGACAATACAAAGTTTTATACTTCGGCAAGTTATTTTACCAACCAGGGGGTCATTAAAAACACCGATTTTAGCCGTTACAACTTAAGAGCCAACGTGGATCAAAAAATTACTGATTGGGCTTCGTTAAGTGTAGGAATGAATTACATTAGAAGTGCTGCTGATGAGAAACCTGATGGAAACTCATTCTTCTCTCCAATGAATGCAGTTACGATTATTGGTAATTTTCATGATATTTTTGCAAGAGACGTAAATGGCAATTTGCTAGCTGTTGGCGAACGCGGAAGGGTTAATCCGGTTTCCGTAATTGAAGATATTAAGCAACGCCAAGAAACGAACAGAATTATTGCCAGTGCAAATTTAAAACTGTACCCGGTAAAAAACCTGACTTTAAATTTCTTAATCGGTGCTGATAATTCTGGATCAAATGGCTCAACTTACATTCCGCCGTTTGCGTACAATGTTAACCCTGATTTTTATGGCGGCGGTGCTGCATTAGATGGAACATTAAATGGTTATGCAAGTGCGGCAACCAATAATGCTTTCCAATTTAATAATGAAATTAACGCAACTTATCAGGCAAAAATTTCTGATTTAATTTCTTCAACCACGCAATTGGGATATTCTTTCCAATATGAACAAACAAGATATCAATTGGTTAATGGTCGCGGACTTGCGCCATTGATTCAAACTGTTAATGCGGCAGCTACGCAATTGCCAAGTGTTGATGGAAGAACCCAACTTTCTGTTACCGGTGGTTATTTACAGCAGACTTTTAAATACAAAGATCATTTCTTTTTAACAGGAGCGGTAAGGGTAGATCAATCGACCGTGTTTGGAGCTGATAACAGAACCCAAACCTACTTTAAGGGCAATGCAAGTTATGTGCTATCATCTGCTGATTACTGGAAAGATTTTGGCGTTTCATCTTGGTGGGATACTTTCAAAATTAGAGCAGCTTACGGTGAATCTGGTAACTTAACTGGGATTGGTGCTTACGATAGAATTAACGCTTATTCAACCCAATCGTTTTTGGGAAGAGCTTCGCTATTCTCTAGTGCAACTTTGGCAAATGAAAATGTTAAACCAGAACGCCAACGCGAGCTGGAATTAGGAACGGATATGTCGTTCTTTAAAAATAGATTATCACTTCAATTTAACTGGTACAATAAAAAAGTTAGCGATTTGTTAATTGCAAGTGTTACAGCGCCATCATCTGGTTTCTCAAGCTTCTTGGATAATATCGGGTCGTTAAGAAATAAGGGTATTGAAGTTGTATTGGGTGGAACACCATTAAAAGCAAAAGATTTTAGCTGGAATACAACTATAGTATTTAACAGAAATAGAAATGAGGCTCTTAATGTTGGTGGATTAAGGCTTTTTAGTACCAATCCTGGTGCTCCTGTAGCCATTATAGATGGACAAGCAATTGGTGTTTTCTACGGAACATTCTTCGCTCGCAATCCTGATGGAAGTTTGTTAACCAATGCTGTGGGCATTCCTCAATTAGAAAAGGGAACGCAAACTTCGGCAACCACTTACACCCCTCAACGCGATCCTGTTACCGGTTTGCCAACAGGAACTACACTTCGTAAAGTTTTGGGAAATCCAAATCCAGATTACACCGCATCTTTCGTGAATGATTTTACTTATAAAAAATTTAACCTTCATATTCAGCTAGATGCCGTTCAGGGCGGAGATGTTTGGAATGCAGATTGGAGAACTCGCCAAGGTGTTGGTAATGGTAAAGTAGCCGAAGCAGAAGATCTTGGTCAGTTGCCAAGAGGATATGTTGCTGGCGTTTATGCTACTGAAGAATGGAGAATTGATGATGGTTCTTTTGTTAAGCTTAGAGAGGTTTCTTTGAGTTACAACATCGGAAAAGTTAAGTATTTAAGAGATTTGACAGTTACTTTAAGTGGAAGAAACCTAGTTTCTTGGGATAACTACAAAGGATATGATCCTGAGTTGAATTCTGGCGGACAATCTACCATTTTAAGAAACATCGATTTCGGTTCAGTTCCAATTCCAAGAACCTTTAGTTTAGGTTTACAAGTTAAATTTTAATCGTTAAAGGAAAATTTATGAAAAGTTTAAGAAATAATACTTCAAAATATATAACCTGTCTTGCGCTATCTGGGATGTTGTTTTCATCTTCATGTACAAAAGAATATCAGGATCCCTCGAGAGCAAAAACAGATGTCGCATTAACCACACAACAAGGTTTAACAGCGGTTGCAATTGGTTTGCAGCGGGTTTACACCTTAAGCAGAACCGGCGTTATGTTTAACTCGGTTGCAGCAAATGGCTTTGTAACCAACGAACTTTCGTTATTAAATGCAGGTAACATTCCGGAGCTACAATTAAGTACCGGCGGAAGTTCTGTAGATGGAACAAATACCATTTTGTTTAATTTATGGACTAGCGCCAACAAAATTGTTTATGATGCAGACTTGGTAATTTCGAACGCGAATAATTTGGGTGATAAAGGTTACGCCTCTGGATTAATTGCTTATTCGAGCATTTTTAAAGCACTAGCAATTGGCAATATGTCTCAATACTGGGAAAAAATTCCGGATGGAACAGGTAAAAATGTAGGCTTTATCACTAGGGCTGCCGGTTTTACCAAAGCAATTTCGGTATTGGATAATGCACTTTCAGTAATTGCTGCTAACCCAATTTCAGCAAGTTTTGCAAGTAATGTACCATCTGATGTAAATATTGTAAACACGCTTCATGCCTTAAAAGCTAGATATGCTTTATTTGGAGGAAATTATCCATTGGCATTAACAGAGGCAAATGCAGTAGATTTAACGAAAACATCATTCTTTAAATTTGATGCGACTTCGCCAAATATTCTATTTACTATTATCTCGTCGAACAACGTTTTTCAGCCATTAAATGCAAATTTGGGGCTTACAGGCGCAAATGTGCCAGACGCTGCAGATAAAAGAATCCCTTTTTATACGGTATTAGTAGGAAGCCCTGCAACTTTGCGAATGAATGGTTTTGCTGCGGCCACCGCATCGCCTTTTCCAATTTATTTGCCAGGAGAAATCACCTTAATTAAAGCAGAGGTTTATGCAAGACAGCCAGATTTAACCAATTCTCTTATTGAACTGAATAAAGTGGTTACCAAAACTTCAGATTTGTTTGGGGTTGCAGCGGCACTTCCAGCATTAACTGGTCCGTATACTCAGCAGCAACTGCTTGATCTTATTTACAAGCACCGTTCGATTGAGTTGTATGCTTCTGGTTTAAAAATTGAAGATATGAGAAGGTTTAATCAGCCTTTAACAGATCGGAAAAGAAACTTTTTCCCTTATCCTTTCCAAGAAAGAGATAACAACACCAACACACCTGCTGATCCAACTTTTTAGAAAGGCAAAACAAAAGGCTCGATTAATTCGAGCCTTTTGTTTATAAAATATTTACTTCTTTGCTTTGGTAATCAGCCAAAGACTCATGTTTGTTATCTAATTCGGTAACCAGATAACTGATACTTTCTATTGGGCAAACCTTGAGCCTTAATGTAATATCGAGTTTTTCAGAAATACACAACACTGCAGATTTTTTCGAGCAGGCAAGCATGGCTTTCTTAAGCTGATTAATTTCCCAGTCAGTATCGGTTAAGCCACCTTCTGGATGGAGCGCACTGGTTCCCATCAAACATAAATCGGCCTTAATTTCAGAAAGCTGAGAAATGACGTGGCCTCCATAAGTAACTTGCGAATTTTTAGAAAATAAACCGCCAATCAATATTACTTCAACATTGTTGTATTTTGCCAGTTCTACGGCTACTAATGGACTTATTGTGAAAAATGTGGCAGAAATTCCTTGGGGAAGCTGTTTCACAAACTCCAGAATAGTGGTTCCGCCGCCAATTAAAACCACCATACCGTCTTTAATTAGGTTGGTTGCTTTTTTGGCGATAATTATTTTACTATCTCTGGCATAAACGGTGCTATCATCAAAAGAACTGTGATAAGATTTCGAGAGCGCACCACCATGAACCTTAAAAAGCAAACCCTCATCAACCAATTCCTGCAAATCTCTCCTAATGGTATCCTCAGAAACATTTAGCAGTTGAACTAAATCGGAAGTTAATACCCGATTGTGTAGGTTGATCTGGCGCATAATAAAATCATGGCGTTCTCTTTTTAGCATAATGTAGGTTTGGTTTAGGCGAATGTATAAAACATTTTGTGATTTTTTAAATTTTGCGTGTTTTTGCGTTTTTGTGCGATTTAATTTTGTTGCGGGTTGTGAAATAGTTTGTTAAATTGTTTTTTTATTAAAAAACATTTATGATATTAGCTAAATAATATATAAAATGCGTTATTGTGCGTGTTTTAGCAAACAACTATCAAACAATCAACTTAACTAATTCATTCCATTCTAAACAGGCAGTTTATGAAAAAAAAACTACTACTAACTATTCTTGGTACGTTTTTGTTGCTGGCTCATGCCATAGCGCAGCAAATAACCGTTACCGGTAAGGTCTCCTCAACCGATGGGCCTATACCAGGTGTTTCCATTCGTGTAAAAGGAACCACCGTTGTCGCACAAACCAATGGCGATGGCAATTTCTCCATTAAGGCATTGCAAACCGATGTTTTAATTTTCTCTTACATTGGGTATAAAACCGTAGAAAGACCAATTGGAGCAAACACAACTATTAATGTTTCGTTGGCGGGTGACGCTGGAAATCTAGACGAAGTTGTGGTTACTGCGTTAGGACAGCGAGTTGTAAAGAAATCATTAGGAACATCACAACAGGAGGTTAAGGGACAAGACCTTGCAGATACTCAAAGAGAGAACTTTATTAATGCTCTTCAAGGACGTATTGCAGGGGTTGAAGTTACAAGCTCATCTGGTGTTCCGGGGGCATCGTCTTCAATTACGATAAGGGGCGTAAGTTCAATCAGCGGGAGTAACCAACCTTTATTCGTAGTAGATGGATTACCTATTGATAACAAGACCTTAAATACTTCAGCATTTTATTCTGATAATAGTTCTACAACAGCATTTTCTAATAGAGGGGTCGATTTCACAAATCGTGCAGCAGATATAAATCCTGAAGACATCGAAAGTCTTGTTGTTTTGAAAGGTCCAGAAGCTGCCGCACTATATGGTATCGATGCAGCTAATGGAGCAATTGTGATCACAACAAAGAGAGGTAAATCGGGTAAGGGATCTATAAATTATAGTAACAGTTTTAGAATAGAGAAAACAAGTGCGAAGCCTGAGATTCAAAGTGTTTACGGATTAGGTACAGGCGGTGTAGCTACTGCCGGAACTTTACAATATTTTGGACCAGCATATGCGCCAGGCACTGTGCTTTATGATAATATTGATGGATTTTTTCAAACAGCACTAACTCAAAAACATAATATTTCATTCGATGGCGGTGGACAAGATATGAGTTACAGAATTTCAAGTTCTTATACTGCACAAAACGGCGTTGTCCCAAATTCTGATTATGATCGATTTACATTAAATGGATCTACAAATGGCAAGGTAAACGATTGGTTAAAGGTTGATTTAACTATGAATTATACTTATGCTGTAAACAATCAGCCATTTAAGGGGTCTGGTGGGCCACTAATTGGTTTATTACTTTGGCCTCAGGAAGATGATGCTAGGAATTACTTAACATCAGCAGGTACGAGAAGAAAGTTTGCTACTGCAACAGATTTAACTTCTGAGGTAGAAAATCCTTACTTTAACGTTAACAAAAATAAAATTAACTCCATTCAAAACAGAATCACATCAAATTTCGGTTTTACGATCACGCCAGTCAAGTGGTTGAATCTAAAATCAAATATTGGTTTTGATGTTTACGCTAACAAAAATCTTTTGTTGAGTCATCCTGAGAGTTCAAGGGGTTTCAGTAAACAGGGTATTATGGATGTTGCAAATGATAATACAAGAAATATCAATATTCAGAATTTGCTCAATTTAACAAAGCAGAAAATCACATCAGATCTTTCATTTGATGCAACTTTAGGTAATGCTATTCAAGATCTTAAATCATCCGTTGATGCGCAGTACGGGGAAGGGTTTTTAGACCCAAATTTTATATCCATCAACAATACCACGACAACGCTTAGGAATGCGAAGTCATCAATATCACAAAGAAGATTATTTAGTTTATTCGGAAGAGCAACTTTAAATTATAAAGATTATTTATACATCACGGCTACGGGAAGAAACGATTGGACTTCTACAATTCCTCTTGGTGAAAATTCATTTTTTTATCCTTCAGTATCTGGAAGTTTTGTGTTTACGGAGGTTCCAGCATTTAAAGAAAGCTTAAGTAAGATATTTACATCGGGTAGATTAAGGGCAGCATTTGCAAACGTGGGTAAAGATGCTCGACCTTATGCTTACGTTCCATCTCTTGAAACAAAAACAACAGTAGGCGGTGGTTTTGGATATGGATTTACTGGGCCAAACCTAGCGCTTAAGCCTGAGTTTGCAAGTTCTTACGAATTCGGAACAGAACTAACATTTTTTAATAACAGATTAGGCTTGGATGTTGCTGTTTACAGGAAAGAAACTTCTGATCAAATTGTAAATGATATTAGGGGAAGTTATGCAACAGGTTATGTTTTATTTAACTTGAATGGAGCTAAAACAAGAAGTGAGGGTATAGAAGTTACAATGAGAGGTACGCCTATAAAAACTAAAGATTTTAATTGGGATGTACTGGTAAACTTCGAACACGCTAAAGCAACAGTTTTAAGTTTGCCGAACTCACTTCCAGAATCTTACGTATCAGATACTTTCTTATACGGAAGTATTAGGAACGGAAACTCACCCGGTTATTCTACCAGATCATTAACGGGAACATTTTATTTGAGAAATGATAGAGGGGATATCTTAATTAACCCGGCTAGCGGCCTACCAGTAAGGTCAAGTGTGTATATCCAAGGTCAGGGTAAAGGTTACGATAGACAGCCTGATTTCTCAATTGGTATTTCTAATACATTCACGTATAAGAGCTTCGCATTATCTTTCCTATTAGATATTAGAAAAGGTGGCGATGTAATGAATGCTACGCAAAATTACCTTACTCAAAAGGGTTTAAGTACTATGACTCTTGATAGATTGACACCAAGAATTGTTACCGGTGTGTTACAGGATGGTAAGGAAAATACAGCCAACCCAACACTTAATAACATTTCGATAACACCTTTTTATCAAAATACCTATTACTCATCTTTGAGTGAAGAATTATTTATCGAACAGAATATTAATTGGGTTCGATTAAAAGATGTAACGCTTCAATACAGATTGCCTCAAACTCTTTTAAGCAAACAGAGATTCTTTAAAAGCGCAAGTGTATTCGTTACAGGAACCGACTTATTTTTAATAACCAACTATTCTGGTTTAGATCCGGTCGTGAATGGTAATACAGCTGCTGTTGGTGGTTCTGGTGCATCGGGAATTGATTACGGCAATTTTCCAATTCCAATAGGGTTAAATTTTGGTGTTAAAATTGGATTATAATAGGAGAAATTAAAATGAAAAAAATATTTATAATAGTAATTTTAGGAAGCCTTATAACTCTGGGTGGTTGTAAGAAATTTTTAGATGTTAATACCAATCCTAATGCACCTCAGGTTGTGGAGGCAAATTTATATTTATCTCCAATGTTACATTGGATGGCTACAGCGCCTCAGTATGATGGTATTTACATTGCTAGATATACACAGAACTGGGCATCTACTTCATCTGCGGATATCTGGGAAAGGCACGGCCATAACCAAGGGGGAACAGCTCCTGATCAAGGTGCACAAATTTGGAAAACTACCTATTATGATTTTGGGCAAAATCTTGTTGATATGACTAATAAAGCAACACAAGAAGAGCGTTGGGATTTACTAGGTGTTGCACAAATTTTAAAGGCTTGGGGTTGGGAGACTGCAACGGATGCGAATGGCGAAATTATTGTTAAAGAAGCAATCGATGCAAGTAAAACCACTTTTAAATACGATACTCAAGAATATGCCTATCAAGAAACCTTGAGGTTGATTGACGCTGCGATAGCCAATTTAAGTAGAACAGATGGCGGTGTTAATGAAGCTTATCTTGCCAAAACTGATTTTGTTTATAAGGGAAAAAGAGCTGCTTGGATTAAATTTGCTTATGGATTAAAAGCAATGGTATTAAACCACTATTCTAACAAATCCACATACAATCCTGATGCTGTGATTGCTGCAGTCGATGCTTCTTTTGTGGGCAATGTTGATGATGCATTAATTCAATATGTTGGCTCTGCGAATGATGATGCTAATTTCTTATCGGCAACAAGAAATAACATTGGTACATTAAGACAAACGAAATTTATTTTATCGTTAATGGATGGAACCCTATTTACAGGTGGTGTTGATCCAAGATTGAGTAGAATGCTATCGCCATCACCCGATGGTTTATATAGAGGTTTAGAGCCTAATTTCGGTATTGGTGCTTTAACAGCTGCCCAACAACCAAATAATTTATGGGGATATACCTCTCAAGCCGCTGCGAATGTTGCGATAACAACTCCAGCAAGGTATTTATTTGCCAGAAAAAGTAAATTTCCCTTTTTAACCTATGCTCAATTACAATTTATTAAAGCGGAAGCAGCTTACAAAAAGGGTGATAAAACAACTGCTTTAAATGCTTATAATAATGGTGTTTCGGCTCATTTTGATTTCGTAAATGCTAGAAATACCGATGATGGCCAATCACCAACTCAAATTACAGCTCTAGAAAAGTCAACATATTTAGCATTGCCTGCTATTACACCAGCAACACCAGCGGCTTTAACATTATCACAAATTATGTGTCAGAAATATATCGCACAATGGGGATGGGCACATGTTGAGCAGTGGACAGATTTAAGGAGATATCATTATATAGATAAAGATCCTGTAACAGGAAATCAAGTATTTTTAGGTTTTGCAATTCCATTAGTTTTGTTTCCCGATAATCAAAATAAAGTCGTACAGAGAATGAGACCAAGATACAATTCTGAATACATTTGGAATAGAGATGGATTAAATGCAATTGGAGGATTAGCAACCGATTATCAAACTAAAGAAATGTGGATCACCACTCCTTAAATAAAGAACATGAAAAGAAAACATATCTTATTAGCAGTGCTACTGCTATCGACAATAATTTTCTCTTGTAAGAAAAATGCTGTTCAGAATATAGCTGAACCAATTAATGGAGGTGCACAACTTAAATATTTTAATTTTGCGCTTAACGCTCCAATTATAAATTTTTATGCAAACGAGACAAAGGTTTCCGCAGCATCTTCTACAACTGGTGTAGAAAGCGCAACAGCGGGTGTTGCCTATGCGGCTGTTTATCCATCAACTAATGCATATTCAATTATTCCAGCAGGAACCTATGACTTCATGGCTAAAAGGCCAAGCACAGCTACGGTTGATCCCAACGTGGTAATTGCAACACTGAATAAACAAGTAGCCGATGGTAAAAATTATTCTATTTATTTATCAGGATTATACAATACCACTACAAAGAAAACAGATGCATTTATAATTGATGATGTCCTTCCTCCAATCGACTCTTCTACCGCTTATGTTCGGTTGGTTCATGCCTGCTACAATGCAAACGCATTCGATTTGATAATGAAAAACACAACAACCTCTGTAGAAACTCTAGTTGGAACAAACGTTGCGTATAAAACCGCTTCAAATTTTACTAAGATTCCACAAGGGGTTTACGATCTGATTTTACGCTACACTGGAACGCCCACAAATATTGTAATTAGAACCGCTGTAAGTGTAATTAAGTCGAATACTTATTCATTTAGCTTAAGAGGAGACATAACACTGCCGTACACCGGCACGGTCGTAAATCGACCGTTTATAGACAATACACCAAATAGATAAATTTAGGGCAATTCATCAAAAAAAGATCTTTTGTTATGTAAGCTATTCTATCAAACTAAAACCTGTCTCGGTTTTAAAACCAAGTCAGTTCTCTGACTTGGTTTTTTTTTAACTAATCTCTTACAAAATCTTAAAGCCCAAACTCAACTGAAATAAGTTCGGGGTCTGTTTGTATTTATCACTTTTACTGATGTTTGATAAACCAGCTTCATAACGTAAATCAACAGAAATGCTGCCAACATCTACGCCTGCGCCAGCCTGAATGCCAAAAGCCTGATTTTTGTAATTGTTAAAATCTGTAGCCTGTGCATAAGCAGAACTGAAGGTAGAACTGTCATCTAAAATAAACGAAATTACCGGACCGGCCATTACGCGGAAATTCAAATTCTTGGCGCCGAACTTAGTACCGAATAAAACAGGAATATCAAGCGTTGTAAATTTCACTTTACCTTCGGCAGCAACTTCTGTATTGCTGTTGTTTGTAAAGCTGATAAATTTATTTCCCTTGCTGCCAATATAAGCTTCGGGCTGTACATAGAAACTTGCGCCACCAATTCGTGCCCAAGCACCAATTTGGTAACCTAAGCGATTTTCTTCACTGGCAAAATCAGCATTAATTTTGGCTAAGTTAACACCAGCTTTTATGCCAAGGTTAAATGTTTGCGCCTGGGATGTTGCCCAACCAATGGTTAGGAAAACAATAGAGAAGATAAGTTTTTTCATTGTGTTTAAGGTTTGATTTTTTGGTATAAATACTTAATTAGGTTTTATAACGCACATTTAACACAATTATCATGCTAAGATGATAAACATATTTCTGTTTTTTTTATCATATCCACTAAAAAGCCATAAACCTGCCACAAATATTTTTTACTTTTGCCACAAATAAATTTTGCTATGGCTAATTTTCAACTTACCGCAGAAACTGCATTTAAAGTAAAAACAAAATTCTTAAGGAAATACCGCGATCTTGCTAATGAACCTTTAGATTTTGCTCCAGGTAAAGAAGATCAGCTGATTGAGGATTTAATGCGTTTGGTAAAACGCGATCGCACTTATATCGAATTTACCATCCAAAAAGCCTTGGCCGATACCAAAGGAAATAGGCTGTAACCCTTTCTTATCTTAATTCCTTGCTTTTAAATACAGTAACGCTTTAATTACGCTCTGTTTGCATAAGCTGTTTTTAATCTTTATCCCTTTTTGTACATTTACCTTCGTGCTATTCAATAAGTAATCTTTAAAAGATGTGCTTAATGCAAAGGCAACAAAAGGAATAACAAACATTAGGAGCATGAAGAAAATTAAATACAGTCTTTTGGTTGCTGCATTCGGCATCGCCATATTATCTTTCTCTTTTAAAGAAGATTTATTTCTAGTTTCTAAAAACCTCGATATTTTCGCATCGCTTTATAAGGAAATCAATATTAATTATGTGGATGAAACCAATGCTCCACAGTTAATGAAAACCGGGATCGACGCCATGTTGGATAGTTTGGATCCTTACACCGAATATGTTCCCGAATCGGAGATTGAAGATTACCGACTTAAATATGTAAGCACTCAATATGGCGGAATAGGCGCAAGTACACTTTTTATAGATGGAAAATTATTCGTTAACGAAGTAAGTGAAGGTTATCCGGCGAATAAGCAAGAAATTAAGCCTGGCGATCAGGTCATCAAAATTAACGCGATTGATGTTCGAGGAAAAGACCGAGCTCAAATCAGCCAGTTACTGCGTGGCCCAAAAGGTACACCTGTTGATTTGGTTGTGCTCCGAGAAGGCAAAGAACTCACCAAAAAGTTAATTCGCGATGAGATAAAACAACCAAATGTTTCTTATTCGGGAATGGTTGGTGATGGGATTGGATACATCAAACTCGATAAGTTTTTAGAAAACTCTGGTCAGGAAGTTAAAGATGCCTTGCTTGCAATTAATAAGGAGAACCCGAAAGGTATTGTGCTCGATTTAAGAAATAATGGAGGAGGAATTCTTCAGGAAGCGGTTAAAATTGTAAATCTCTTCGTTAATAAGGATCAGTTAATTGTAACTCAAAAAGGCAAGAATGTAGAAAAAACAATCGCCTATAAAACCCAATTTGCGCCCGTTTCCAATACTGTTCCTTTAGTCGTTTTGGTAAATGGGGGCTCGGCTTCGGCATCAGAAATTGTTGCAGGCTCACTTCAAGATTTAGATCGTGCTATTGTAATTGGCCAGCGCAGTTATGGCAAGGGCTTGGTGCAACAAACATTTAATCTTCCTTACAATAGCTTGGTTAAGGTAACCGTTGCCAAATATTATACACCATCAGGTAGATGCATCCAAAAGTTAGATTATGCGCATAAAAACGCCGAGGGTGTAGCAGAAAAATTCGCAGATTCTACCATCACAATGTTCCAAACCAAAGCAGGTAGAAACGTTTATAGTGGTAATGGTGTTTACCCAGATGTTGTAGTGGAGCAAGCTAAACTAAGTCCGATTACGATTTCGATGATTAACAAAAGCTTGTTTTTCAATTACGCCAATCAGTACAAAAAGGAGAAACCAACCTTATCATCTGCAAAGGCCTTTCAAATTTCTGATGCAGATTACGCTGTTTTTGCGAGCTCTTTGGCAGATAAAGACTTGTCTTACCAAAGTCGTACGGAGAGATTACTTTCTGATTTACGTTTGGAAGCCGAAAAGGAAAATAAATCAACAGAGGTTAAAGCTGATTTAGAAAACTTAAAATACAAGTTAACGTCTTCTAAAAAAACTGATTTGGCAACGCATAAGGCAGAAATTAAGCGTGTTTTAGAAACTCAAATTGTAAGCAGATATTTTTACGAAAAGGGCAGAATTGAGCAAAGTTTTCAATACGATAAAGAATTGGCCGCTGCGAAAACATTGTTTAATAATCAAAACCAAATGTTGGCCATTTTAAAAGGCGATGGCAATTATAAAGTTATTGGCAAGCCAGCAAAAGAAACCGCTCCCGTAGATTAGCATTTCACTATAAACTAAATATTCCTGATGAAAAAACTAGTATTAGTAAGCTTTATCCTATTTTTTAATTTATGTTTAAAAGCTCAAGATTATAAGCCAACTGAATCCAATTTAAAACAAAGAGAATGGTTTTCTGATGCTCGTTTCGGCCTTTTTATCCACTGGGGGCCATTTAGTATTCCCGGCAGCGGGGAGTGGGTTATGAATGAGCGAAAAGTAACCGTAGAAAGTTACAGCCGTTTAGAAAAGTTTTTTAACCCAATCGATTTCGATGCGGCCAAATGGGTAAGCACGGCAAAAAATGCCGGTATGAAGTATATTACACTCATTACAAGGCATCACGATGGTTTCAGTATGTGGGATACCAAATATTCGGATTTTAACATCATGAATACACCTTACAAAAAGGATATTGTAAAAATGATGGCTGATGAATGTCATAAACAAGGAATTAAACTCTATTTATATTACTCTTTGCTAGATTGGCGACGAGAAGATTATCCACATGAAACAGGCAAAACTGGGCAATCTAGCGGTCGTAAGGGCCATGGCGATTATGCCAGCTATCTCGCTTTTATGAAAAATCAATTAACAGAATTATTAACCAATTATGGTGAAATTGGAGGGATATGGTTCGACGGCCATTGGGATCAAACTGCTCCTGAAGGTTCTGCAGATCGGTCTTCGCGTATCGATTGGAAATACAACGAAATTTATGGCCTTATTCATAAATTACAACCTCAATGTATGATTGGCAATAATCATCACCTTTCGCCATTTCCTGGAGAAGATTTTCAAATGTTTGAACAGGATTTGCCAGGCGAAAATAAATCTGGCTTAAGCTTTCAAGAAGCAAGTGCACAGGTGCCATTAGAGGCCTGCGTAACCATGAATGGTTCTTGGGGCTTTAATTTAACCGATAACAATTATAAAAGTAAGACCGAATTGATCCATACGCTGGTTAAAGCCAGTAGTTTGGGCGCAAATTTATTGCTTAACATGGGGCCGATGCCAAATGGAGAAATTCAACCAGAGTTTATAACTCGCTTAAACTCGATGGGTGATTGGCTTAAAATTTATGGAGAAAGCATTTATAATACCAAAGCAGGCTTTGCTAAACCAACTGAATCTTGGAGTTCAACTCAGAATGGAAAAAAAATATACCTTCATATTTTAGATCCAAAAACGACCGCAATTACTTATGCGCCTGTGCCTTTTAAAAAAATAAAAAAAGCGTATTTACTAAATGGCGGTACTCCGGCTAAATACACGCTAAAAAAGGGCAAATTAGAATTGTCTACCATCTTTAATAATAATGAGATAGATAATGTGGTTGTGCTAGAGGTAGAATAAAATCTGTTTTTAAATTAAATTTTGAAAACGAGCAGTTCAGTTATAATGGCAGCCGAAAGCCCCGCTATCACTTCAAGTCCTCGCTTTCCCAAAATACGCACAGGCTATCCCTCGCTTTGGGCTTTCCGTTCTATCGGGTTTAAAATGAACGATAAAACCCAAAGCATTTAAAAAATTATAATGAAAAAAATATCCCTGATTTTACTGCTCTTTATAACCGCTTCAGTTTATGCGCAACAACCTTATGAATTAAATTCTGGTTGGGTTTGCCTAAATGTAAAAGAAACAAATGCTGATGGTTATCAATTGTCTAAATCAAGCGCTCCACTAAATAATTGGATGCCTGCTACCGTTCCCGGAACTATATTAACAACACTTTTAAACAATAAAAAAGTTCCTGATCCTTTCTATGGAATGAACAATGAAAAAATCCCCGACATCTATAAAACCGGTAACGATTACTATACCTATTGGTTTGTAAAAGATTTCGAAGAAAAAGCAGTTGGTAATGAGCAAGTTTGGCTTCAGTTTCGAGGCATAAATTATAAAGCAGAAATCTATCTTAATGGGAAAAAGGTAAACCAGAAAATCCTAGAGGGAATGCATTTGCGGGCACAATATAACATTACCAAGCTGCTTTCATCAACAGGCAAAAATAGAATTGCAGTAATTGTTTATCCACCAGATTTTCCCGGCAATGCTAATGGCGGTCAGGGCGGCGATGGTACGATTGCAAAAGGCTTAACCACACAATATACTGCAGGATGGGATTGGATTCAGCCCACTCGAGATCGCAATACCGGGATTTGGGATAAGGTTACTATTGAGAAAACACATAGTATTAAAATCCAAAATCCGCATGTAGTAACGTTAGTTCCTGGCAAAAGATTACCAGATGCCAAGCAACAGCCTGCAACCATAAAGGTCTCAGTCGAAGTCGAAAATCCAACAGGAAAACCCATCTCTGGAATTTTGCAATACGAAATGGCAGGTAAGTTGGTAAAGAAAAACGTGACTATTTCGCCTGCAAACACTGAAGTGAGATTACCTGATCTCGTTTTAGAAAACCCGAAACTTTGGTGGCCAAATGGTTATGGTAAACAAGATTTATATCCATTGAATATTAAGTTTGTTAGTGGGAATCAAGTCTTAGATCAAGAAATTTTAAACGTAGGCATTCGCCAAATCGATAACATTTGGAATGAAGAAACCAAAAGCATGGGCGCTTACGTAAACGGACAAAAGATTTTTATTAAGGGCGGAAACTGGATCATATCTGATGCTATGCTTCGTTTTAGTGATGCCCGCTACGATGCTGAGGTTCGTTACCATAAAGATATGAACCTAAATTTGATTCGGATTTGGGGCGGTGCAATTTTAGAAAGACCCGAATTTTATAATGCGTGTGACAAATATGGTTTGCTGGTTTTTCAAGATTTTTGGTTCAGTGGCGATTGTAACGGCCGTTGGGTAGATCCTATGAAAAAGGAAGACCAATGGACCAGGAGAAATTATCCTGATAATCACCCTTTGGTTTTAACAGCGATAGAAGATCAGATAAAAATGATCCGAAATCATGCCTCATTAGCTTTTTGGTGTGGAGGGAATGAAATTACACCGCCAGAAGATATCCTTGAACCCTTAAAAAATGAAATCCTACCAAGGCTGGATGGCACTAGAATCTTGTTCGATTTTTCTAATAGCGATAAAATGTCTTACAATACAATAGGAGGGAATGGCGATGGTCCGTACGGCATTCAAGATCCTAAAAGTTTTTGGGCAACTCGAACTTTTCCTTACAATTCTGAAGTAGGTTCTGTTGGTGTTGGAGATTACGAATCGTTAGAAAGGTTTATTCCGCAAGAGAATTTAATCGCCCCGCAATTTAAAAGTAAAACCGATTCTGTTTGGGAATACCATAAATACATTGGTTACGATGAACACATTAATCCTTATGGAAAAGCGAAAGATGCCAAAGACTTCGCCATGAAGGCTCAACTTGTAAATTACGATCAATACAGAGCTTTAATGGAAGGTTTTTCTTCGCATATGTGGGAATGGTACACGGGTTCGATCATATGGAAAACTCAAAACCCTTGGACAGCTTTACGTGGTCAGATGTACGATTATTATTTAGATCCCAATGCTTGTTTATATGGTTTAAGAAAAGGTAGTGAGCCATTGCACATCATGATGAATCCAACGGATAGTATGGTTATCGTAGTAAATAACGGATTAACCGATCGAAACAACTTAATGGTGCAGGCAAAGGCTTATGATATGCAGGGAAAAGAATACTTCTATTCTCAGGTTTTTAATTCTATTGGGGCATCATCCGTAAGAAAGTTTTTCCCACTGAATGATTTTTTGGAGAAATTGGATAAAAAAGAAGGCGTCTTTGTGTCGCTTAAAATATTAAACGAAAAGCAAAATGTTTTAAGTGAAAACCTTTATTGGTTAGCGGGAAAAGATGGCGAATATAAAGAGCTTAAATCTGCTCCATTAAACGTTACCGCATCTCAAAAAAGTAAGGGGAAGATTGAGGTTTTATTGAGCAATGTAATTGGCAATCCAGTAGCATTTTTTAACCGAATTGCTTTAATTGATAATGAAACCGGTAAACGAATTTTACCTGCTTTTTATAATGATAATTATGTAAGCGTTTTGCCAGGTGAAAGCAAAACTGTTGTAGTTGAATACACTGGATCTCAAAGCAATCTGGCCATAGAAATTTACGGCTGGAATGTGGAGCGAAAAAGGGTAGAGGTTAATTAATTTCTCAATTAGTCGTCATTGCGAGGCAAGAAGCAATCTTATTCTTCAGTTAGTCGGGATTTGTAATCCCGTCTTGCGAGCTAAGGATTTTTAATCCTTTAAGTGTATTTCAAATTCACAAATCTCGACCAGCGATACGGCATTGAGATTTGTTCCAAATGGACTGTTGTTTAACTTCGTGCCACGTAATAACGAATAACAAAAAAGGCGACACTTTTCAGTATCGCCATATCTTTATATTGTTTTAAATACTAGCTTACGCCGTGTAATTTTACCTTTAAGCCTTCCATGTTGTTATTTAGTTGCAATTGGCAAGCTAAACGAGAATTTGGAAGTAAATCTGGCAAAGTATCAAGCATTGCATACTCGTCATCTGTCATTTCATTAAGCTTCTCTTCGCCCTCCAAAACATCAACACAACAAGTTGCACAAAGCGCCATGCCACCGCAAGTAGCTAAAATATCATATTCAGATGCTTTTAAAAACTCCATCAAACTTAAGCCCATATCTGTTGGTGCCTCGTGAGATGTAACTGAACCATCCGGTTCTTGCATGTATATTGTAATGTTGTTTTCCATTTTGCTCGCTTATTAGCGCAAACTTAGATAAAATAGTTTTCTATAAAAAACTATTTTACCTCAAAACTTAAAATTCTGAAACTCCGTTAACCGTGGTATATTTCATTGTGTATTTAATACCAGGATTCATGTAAGAATAAGCGCTGTGGCTCATTAATGCCGCCTCGTGGAATCCACAAAGAATCAATTTCAATTTATTTGGATAAGTATTAATATCTCCAATTGCGTAAATACCCGGAATGTTGGTCGAATAATCATCGGTATTTACTTCAATGGCACTTTTGCTGATGTTTAAATTCCAATCTTCAATTGGGCCCAATTTAGGACTCAAGCCAAACAAAGGAATTAAATGATCTGCATCAACCATGGATTTTTCCATGCTGCGGTTTTGAACAATTTCTACTTTCTCAAGTTTATCGCCACCATGTACAGCGTGAAGGTTACTGTTTAAAACCAAGTTGATTTTTCCACTTTCGGCCAATGCCATAACTTTAGCAACCGAATCTGGAGCACCACGGAAGCTCTCACTTCTGTGAATCAAGGTTAGTTCAGAACAAACCTCAGCTAAATAAATTGTCCAATCTAAAGCCGAATCACCACCACCGGCAATCACCATTTTCTGGTTGCGATATTTTTCTGGATCAAGAATCATGTAGTTAACGCCTTTTCCATTCTCGAAATTCTCAAGATTTTCTACGGCAGGTTTACGTGGCTCAAAGCAACCTAAA
Source organism: Pedobacter fastidiosus (assembly GCF_014306625.1). Classification (GTDB taxonomy): domain Bacteria; phylum Bacteroidota; class Bacteroidia; order Sphingobacteriales; family Sphingobacteriaceae; genus Pedobacter; species Pedobacter fastidiosus. The sequence continues at coordinate 199,883 of NZ_JACRYL010000007.1, read as the reverse complement.
CCACCAGCAATAACCACAACCTTAGCCTCGATTATAGTGCCCATATTTGTAGTTAAAACAAAATCAGCTTCGCCACGTTTTTCCAAGCCTTCAATCCGTTCGCCCAAAGTAAAAGTAGGATGGAATGGTTTTGCCTGTTCCATTAAATTATCTACAAGCTCCTGAGCTAAAACAGAAGGATAACCCGGAATATCGTAAATGGGTTTCTTAGGGTAAATTTCAGAAAGCTGACCACCAACTTGCGGAAGGTAATCAATTAAATGGCAACGCATTTTTAATAAACCGGCTTCAAAAATGGCAAATAAACCAACCGGACCAGCGCCTATTACGGCTATATCAGTAGAGATCATTCAAAAAAATTTGATGCAAAGTTACAAAATAAACTATTATCAATTCCTCTATTTAGAAATATTCTAGATAATTCTGTAATGCAATTAGAATCAGTATTTTATATGCTCTAAGCTCTTATAAAACAAAACATATTGATTATTTACCGTTTAATGCAAATTATAATTGGTCTATAGATTTAGTGGGAAATGCTTTTTTGTCTTGCGAGGAAAAGTAATTAAAGAACGTGGAACTACCAATTCATCCCTAAATTCTGAAATACAAAACTCCAGGCATCGCTTGCTTCCTCAATTAGTTTAGTAGTTGGTTTGCCAGCACCATGCCCTGCTTTAGTTTCAATCCTGATTAAAATTGGATTTTCTCCCTTGTATTTTTCTTGGAGCGTAGCTGCAAATTTAAAAGAGTGAGCTGGCACTACGCGATCATCATGATCGCCAGTGGTAATTAGTGTAGCCGGATATTTAACCCCAGTCTTGATATTGTGAAGCGGAGAATATTTAATTAAATACTCAAAGTCTTCTTTCTTATCACTACTTCCATATTCCACCATCCAGCCCCAACCAACCGTAAATTTATGGTAACGCAACATGTCCAAAACGCCAACAGCAGGCAAAGCAACCTTAAAAAGATCAGGCCTTTGAGTCATACAGGCGCCAACCAAAAGACCGCCATTTGAACCACCTGCAATTGCAATTTTTGAAGGATTAGTATATTTTTCTTTGATCAGATATTCAGCTGCTGCAATAAAATCATCAAAAACATTTTGTTTCTTTTCCAGCATTCCGGCTTTGTGCCAAGCTTCACCATATTCGCTTCCGCCACGTAAACTCGGTTGAACGTAAATACCACCCTTTTCTAAAAACATCATTCTGGATAAGCTAAATCCCGGAGTTAAATTAATCTGGAAACCGCCATAACCATAAAGATAAACAGGATTGTTTCCATCTAAAACAATACCCTTTTTATGAACAATAAACATGGGCACTTTTGTTCCATCTTTCGAAGGATAAAAAACCTGATTTGTTTCATACGGATCAGTATTTAATTTAAGTTCAGTTTTTCTATAAAGTGTAGAGGTTGCCTTCGCTACATCATATTTGTAGATGGTACCCGGCGTTGTGAAGTTGGAAAAAGTATAGAAAAATTCTTGATCATCTTTGTAACCGCCAAAGCTGTCTACCGTTCCAATTGCCGGGAGTTTTACTTCGCCAATTTTTTTGCCAGAAAGATCGAATTGAATAATATTTGTGCTGGCATCTTTTAAATAGGAAGCCCATAAATAGCCTCCTCCAGTTCCAACGTTTTCCAAAGCCAAGTTAGATTCTGGAATAATTTTTTGCCAGTTTTTTGGATCAGCATTTTTCGGATCAATTAAAACGACTTGCTTGTTTTCAGCGCCTAAATCGGTGTTCAGCAAAAGTTTATCGCCTACATTCTCCACAATGCTGTGGTTGTTTTCAAAACCTTTTACCAATAATGAGATTTTACTTTGAGGCGCTTTCAAGTCTTGATAAAACAATGCATTTCCTGAAGTACCAGCGCTAGAATAAAGAATTAAGAAGTGTTCATCTTCGGTAACATCAGCTCCAAAATATAAGTTTGGATTGCTTTTATCTTCGAAAATCAATTCATCTTCTTTTTGCTCATCGCCAAGTTTATGGAAATACACCTTTTGAAATTTGTTGGCCGCAGATAGTTCTGTGCCCTTGGCTGGCTCATCATATTTGCTGTAATAAAAGCCATCGCCTTTCCATGCTGCACCAGAAAATTTGGTCCATTTTAACTCATCAACTAATTTGGTTTTGCTTGCAAGATCCATAACATAAATATTGCTCCAATCTGAACCAGACTGGGCGATAGAATAAGCCAAATATTTTTTATTGTGGGAGATGCCCAAAATCGAAACCGACGCAGTTCCATCGGCAGAGAGTTTATTCGGATCTAAAAATACCTCTTCAATTCCATCTAATCCTTTTTTAATGTACCAAATGCTTTGATTTTGTAAACCGTTGTTCTTGGTAAATAAATAGTATTCGCCTGCCTTAAATGGAGCGCCCTCTTTAGGGTAATTCCATAATTCGGTAAGCCTTCTTTTTATATCTGCACGAAAGGGAATTTGTGAAAGGTAATTTTGGGTTACTTTATTTTCTGCTTCCACCCATTTTTTGGTTTCTGGCGCATTGTCGTCTTCTAGCCAGCGATAAGGATCGGCTACGGATGTTCCAAAATAATTATCTGTTGTAGTATCTTTTCTCGTTTCGGGGTAGTTCATTAAAGTAATTTTTTGTGCCGCATTTTTGGTTTGTTTGCAACTAAAAAGTGCCATTACAAATAAGCTTAATATGAGTGGCTTTTTCATACTAATAGGGATTTATTTACTAATATATGTTTTTTCCTTCGGGATGATTACACTGATTTGTTTTAGTTTTTTTGCCTTTGGTCTTTCAGCTTTGGTCTTTTTTACTTTTTCCTTTATTTTCCTCTTTTTCAATTACCTTTGATGTTGTACATGGCAAAAAATATTTATTTCGCTTCCGATTTTCATTTAGGCACACCAAATTATGCCGAAAGCCGTGCCCGCGAAGAACGCATTGTAAGCTGGTTAAGTTTTATAGAACCAACCTGTGGGGAGTTATTTTTAATGGGCGATATCTTCGATTTCTGGTTTGAATATGCAAAGGTTATTCCAAAGGGATTTATCCGATTGCAAGGAAAATTAGCTTCGATGGCTGACTCAGGAATAAAAATCTATTTCTTTAAAGGCAATCACGATATGTGGGTTTTCGATTACTTCAAAAAAGAAATCGGAATGGAAATAATTAGTGATGAATTAATTATTGAACGTGGTGGAAAGAAATTTTACCTTCACCACGGCGATGGTTTAGGTCCGGGAGATACCAAGTACAAGTTTTTGCGCAAGATTTTTAGAAGCAAAATCTGCCAATGGTTATTTGCTCGCGTACATCCAAATTTTGGTATTGGCATAGCAAATGGCTGGAGCAAAAGCAGCAGGGCGGCAAGCAATCCGGAAGAAGTTTTTTTCGGTATCGATGGAGAATGGCTTGCCATTTATGCGAAGGAGCAACTCAAAAAAGCACACTTCGATTATTTTATATTTGGCCATAGACATTTACCGTTAGATCTCGATTTGGGCAATGGAAGCCGGTATGTTAACACTGGTGAGTGGCTTCGGTATAATTCTTATGCCGTATTTGATGGTGTAGATTTGAAGCTGGAATACTACAAGCCCTAGTTTTTAATTAATTTGTTCTCCTTTTTGGAAAGCAAAACCTGCAAAATTATTAACGTTCGTCGGGCTTTACATTATAGCACCAATGAAAAATTGGTGGCTGCCATTTCAATCCCGTTTACATCACTCAGTTATTACTCCTATTAACGGTTGGACGCAAAAACTAAGCTGGCCAAGCTGGTCGAGATTTGCAATCTCGGCCTTTTGAGCTTCGGATTTCCAATCCACAATTACATCAATATAAACATTGATGGATTTTTGCAAGCGCTCAATCTAAACCTGATAGCACGAATGCCGATTTTTCTTCGGCAGTAGGAATAGCAGGACTGCTGACCGCCATATTCTCCGAACCGATCATTTCCAAAACTTATAATTAAAACTGTAGGTTTTCCATTCAAAACTAATTCAGCTTTTTTCCTTATTTTTGCATTTCCTAAATTTTAGACAGGTACTAAGATGCTAGGGATTTCAATACGAATAATATTATGTTAGATAAATTAGAGGCAATAAAGCAACGTTGGGAAGATGTAGAAGAGCAATTGAGCAATCCAGATGTAATTCAGGATATGAAACGTTTTGCGGCTTTAAACAAAGAATATAAAGATTTGGGCAAGATTGTAGATGAATATAAAATCTACAAAAATGTGATGAGTAATATTGATGCCAACAAGGACATTTTATCGGCCGAGAAAGACCCAGAAATGCGTGAAATGGCAAAAGAGGAACTGGATTTAATGTTGAAACAACAGGAAGAAATGGAAAGTAACATCCGTTTAATGTTGATTCCTAAAGATCCTGAAGATGCTAAAAATGCAGTTTTTGAGATTAGAGGGGGTACTGGTGGAGACGAAGCAGCATTATTTGCTGGCGATTTGTACCGCATGTACACCCGTTATTTTGAAACCAAAGGTTGGAAAGTTGAAACGGTTGATGTTACTGAAGGAACTGCTGGTGGATATAAAGAGGTAATTTTAAAAGTTACTGGCGATGATGTTTACGGTCAGTTAAAATATGAAAGCGGCGTACACCGCGTTCAACGTGTTCCAGATACAGAAACTCAGGGCCGTGTGCATACTTCGGCAGCTTCGGTTGCGGTATTGCCAGAAGCTGAAGAAATTGATTTGTACATTAACCCTGCGGATATTGAACTTCAAACTTCTCGTTCGGGTGGTGCCGGTGGGCAGAATGTGAATAAGGTTGAAACTAAAGTTCAGCTAACGCACAAGCCTTCTGGCTTAGTAGTAGTTTGCCAGCAGGAGCGTTCACAATTGGGTAATCGTGTTATTGCAATGGAGATGTTGCGAAGTAAATTATACGATATAGAATTGCAGAAGAAAAACGGTGATATTGCAGCTAAACGTAAAACAATGGTATCTACAGGAGATCGTTCGGCGAAGATTAGAACTTACAATTATCCTCAAGGTCGCGTTACCGAACACCGCATCGGATTAACGATGTATAACTTGCCGTCGATCATGGATGGAGACATTCAAGAGATTATTAGTGCGCTTCAATTTGCAGAAAATGCAGAGAAGATGCAAGAAGGTGCTGTAGGTTAACGAGTTATAATTATTTTAAAAAAAAGTTTGCGAATAAGGATAATGTCTCTATATTTGCATCCTCGAAAGGGGAAAGAGGTTTAAACTTTTAAAAAGCAAACAAAAACGGAGTGGTAGTTCAGCTGGTTAGAATGCCTGCCTGTCACGCAGGAGGTCGCGGGTTCGAGTCCCGTCCATTCCGCTGAGAACACAGTTAAAATCATTTAAAAGCCTGTAAATCACCGATTTACAGGCTTTTTTGTTTACCGATAAATCGCGAAATATGCAAATTCTCGTATATAAAAGGTGATTGATTCGGTGAGTACTTAGATCCTGAGTATCTACTCACCAGAAAAGCTATAGAACGCTGTAATTCAGCTTGTTCAATAGCTAAACATCTTGACTGCAAATGACGAAATAACCAAATTTGTTTCACTTAAACCATTTGCCATGCAATGCAATGTCAGCCTGCTTTTTTATCTTAAGAAGCAAAAATCCTACAAAGACGGCCCTATGGCCATTTACATCCGTTTTACCGTGGACGGACAACGTGCCGAAGTATCTACCGGAAAATTCTGCGATCCGATGCGCTGGAATCCAAAGTCGGGGAGGGCGGTCGGAACAAAAGAAGGGGTTCGCGTACTCAACAGGCATCTTGATTCGCTAAATTTCCAATTCCAGCAGATTCACCAGATGATGGAAGCCTCGCAGGAACTCATCAGTGCCGGGGCCATCCGGGCGAGGTTCACCGGCAAGTCTGGAAAAGTACTTACGCTTGTTTCGGTATTCGAGGAACACAACAAAAAGATGGAAAGCCTGATCGGGCAGGAGTTCGAGAAAAGTACCTACCTGAGGTACAAGACCTGTTTGATGCACGTAAGGGATTTTATGAAGCTGGAGTACAAGATTACCGACCTTCCGGTTTCCAGAATATCCTTCAAGTTTTTAACGGATTTCGAATATTACCTACGGAGTACAAGAAAGTGCGCGAACAATTCGGCTATCAAGTACATCAAAAATATGGGCAAAATTGTCCGGATCTGCCTTGGGAACGGATGGCTGACGGTAGATCCGTATATCAACTACAAGCCGAAGGTGAAAAAGGTCAACCGGGTGGTACTGTGCACCGAAGAGCTCGCTCGGATCCGTAAATCAGACAAGATCCGTATCGAACGGTTAAAAGTGGTTCGGGACATATTCCTGTTCAGCTGCTACACCGGTCTGGCCTACGTGGACGTGCAGAAACTAAAGCGTTCGGAAATACAGACCGGGGTGGACGGAGGGCAGTGGATCCTGACCAGCAGAAAAAAAACGGATACCCTTTCCCGGATACCGCTTCTCCCCGAAGCATTAGAGATCCTCGAGCGTTACCTCGATAGCGAAACCTGTATCGTAAAGGATCTTGTTCTTCCGGTACCCAGCAACCAAAAGATGAACGCTTATCTCAAGGAGATAGGGGATCTCTGCGAAATCGGGACAGAGCTAACCTTTCATATTGCCCGCCATACCTTTGCGACAACGGTAACGCTGAACAATGGAGTGCCCATCGAAAGTGTTTCTAAGATGATGGGGCATACCAGTATCAAAACCACCCAGATATATGCAAAGGTGATGGACGCCAAGATCGGTGAGGATATGCGCTTTTTAAGAGAAAAACTCGCAGTCCATTAATAAAGCCTCCACTTTGGAGGATCTGAATCCCGTGCCTGCCACTTCTGATGAGGCACGGGATTTGGATTTTTATGTATTACGAATATTTTACCGAAAAGTGCCAGTTTCGGGCCAGTCCCCAGTTTCCTTCCTTCAATTCCATTATCGGTCGTGGAAAAATCTTTGGTACTCCCTAACGTGATACCCATAAATGTGTTTTGGTAATGCCAAATTTTGATAAATCTTTCGGTACTGGTGACGTCTGCCGATCGATATTAATTATTTCCCGCTCTTTTTGCGTGTAAATAAAACTTAACTAAAAGCATTATGGCACTATTGGATCTAATCACAAAGGTTGACCTTGAGCAGTTCAAGCAGGAACTCTTCGTTGAGCTGAAGGCACTTCACCAGAAGAACGCTGTTGCGGGCGTGGGAAAGAAATGGGTAAAGGGAATCGAGGTTAGAAAGATGCTCGGCATTTCGCCCGGTACGCTCCAGAACCTGAGAGTCAGGGGCACGCTCCGCTATACCAAGGTAGGCGGCTCAATGTTCTATAAGCTTTCGGATATCGATGCGATGCTCGAGGGAAGGAAGGGTGGCTGATCCGGTGGAAAAAGACAATAGGATACTGGCTTTGTTCTTTAAAAAGGCTGGAATCGACAATAGGATAGGAACTGCGCACATCAGTCTTTTCGTCTCGATCTGTGTCTGTGCGGAGGGGGGGCGTTTTTCGGGGAATATACCGATCACCCGCAGAAGACTTATGGCTCTTTCCAGGATCGCATCGACCGCGACCTATCACAGGTGCCTCACGGACCTGGTACGTTCCAGACTGATCATTTATGAACCATCCTATCATCCAAGTGGAAGCATAATCAGGATTACCGTTTAACAGATAGCCGACCAGCGGGGTGCATTTTTTTTGGCGCCTTTAGGGAGCAAGTTTGTGTTTTTGTTACACAAAAACCCATCCCGGTGCCCGGGATTCAACTTGCTTTATGCTCCCGGCGGTCGCATAAAGGCCACTTATAAGATGGAAAAAGAAAACAGGAGAACCAGTATCAGCCGAGCCGGGGGAAGACCCAGAAAAAAGATCCGCAGGGAAAAGCACATCATGGTAAGGCTGACCGTAGCGGAGCATTTCATTATTGCTGGCAAATCGGAAAAGGCAGGCATGCGGATCAGCGAATGGTTTAGAAGGGCGGCGGCTGGTGCCCGCGTTGTCCAGAACACGACACCCGATGACCTCAAGAATCTCCGCGTACTTGCGGGCATGGCCAACAACCTGAACCAGTTAACAAAGCTTGCCCACCAGCAGGGCATTTTTACACTGGCAAAGTCATGCAGGAAGATGATCGGGCAGATCGACGGGATACTCAAAATGATCTGGGGGAAATGATCGCCAAGATCGTAATTGGAAGAAGCTTCGGGGGATGTATCAGGTATGTGCTTGGAAAACAGGAGGCCAGGATCATCTACGGAGAGGGCATCCGCCTTTTGGGCGGCAAGGAGATAATCGCGGACTTCAACCTCCAGCGTAAGGCGAAACCCGGTCTGGGAAAGGCTGTCGGCCATATCTCCCTGAACTGGAGTATCCGGGATCTCGAAAAGCTCGGTGACGAGAGGATGACAAGCATGGCCCTAGAGTACTTGGACAGGATGAAGATTTCGGGTACACAGGTACTGATGGTGCGCCACTTCGACAGCGGCCATCCCCACATCCACATTGTCTATAACCGGGTGGGCAACCTAGGCAGAACGATTCCGGACAGCAACCAGCGCAGGCGGAATATAGAGGTCTGCAGAAAGCTGAGCCTGGAGCACGGATTTTATATTGCCGGGAGATCTAGATCTGTCAAGATCGATAATCTAAATGGTCCCGATAGGGTACGGCATGAGCTCCGGCAAATTATTTCGGAAGCACTCAGGGGATCGGGTAGCTGGGATGGATTTGAAAAATCGCTGAACAAAAAAGGAGCAAGGCTGCTGTTCAAGATAAGGAGCGGTACGGATATCGCTGAGGGGATTTCCTTCAATTACCGGGAATGTTCGTTCAGCGGATCGGAGGTAGACCGGGCATTTAGTTATGCCGGCCTAGACCGGGCAATTTCCCAGGTAGCTGAATTTCATGCGAAGGGGCGGGTATCCCATAAACAGAAAAACGAAACAGAAAGGTGCCCCGATCAGATCCGTGCGGCAGGTGGTGATAACACGGGACCTTTGGAACTCCTGCTGGAAAAGAACCGGGAGGAGCAAGAGGTTTCGGAAACGTTCAGAAAAAGGAATAGGACAAAGTGGCCGGATCAGGGCTTAAATCATTAAATATGGAAAATACAGAGGAGCAATTGAACAGTATTGAGGAGCTGATGCAGATCGCGGTAGGCAAGCTTGCCTCGATTGAGGATAGGCATCGGGAGCTTGCAGAGGTCAGGAAAGATACGCAGAAGCTGGAAGAACTAATACGTGAAATAGGAAACCGGGCTGAGGTGCGGGGCGAAAGAACCGCAGATCTTATCGGAGCGAAGGATGACAGCCTTGTTCTTTTGGAGCTGGGAAAACAGATTGAGCTGCTTCTGGAAAAACTCTCATTGCTTCCCCCGGAATTCAGGGTTAGAACGGAGCACCATTTTGGAGTTCTGACAAAAACGGTGATGGTCTGCTTCCTCCTTTTTGCGGTTTCTATGGGCACATCGGCCTATCTCATGCACCGGAACTCCGCCCTAAGCAAGAGTGCCTCAAAGTATAGGGTCATGGATGCGGTTTATCCGGGCCTGGTCTCGGAGCTGGAAGCAGAGTGGAAGCGGGGCTCTGCAAAGATTCTGGCTCATGCGGACAGTATTCTGGTCGCTCGGGAAAATATGCTCAGGGCGGAACAGCAGGCGGCTGAAAAACAGGTGAAAAGAAACAAAGAAAGGGAAAAATACAATAGGCTACAGGGGAAAAAGTTTTTTTAGCGTGTTGAAATAGATCGATGTCGTGGACTGAGCGGGTAATCTAAAAATATAACAGGAAGGGATTTTCTGTGTTTCCCCTCCCACATTTGTGCCCTGTGGGCCCCACTCCACCGGATCGCCCAGTAGCTTCTACAAAGATATACTTTAGAGAAGGTGTGATGCACCGGGGGAAGATCTCGCTGTTCAGCACCCGGTTTTCGCCACATCAGTTTCTTCCGGTCTTGATTGTCCTCTTTTTGATGAAGTCGACCAGCTCGTCGCGGTAGCTTTCGCCTATTGTAAGGAGGAGGCCGTTTTTCATTCTCAGCAGATTGTTCTCCACCTCCTCAAGATGATTTCTGGAGATGATGAAAGTCCTGTGGATCTGCAGGAAGTTTTCCTTGTGCCTAAGGATTTCCTTAATCCTGGTCAGGGTGATATGGGCAACGATGGTTTTGTCCACGGTATAAATCGATACGTAATTCTGTGTGCTCTCGATCGCAACGATCTCGTCGAAGCGGATCTTGACCAGTTTAGATTTATCGTTTTTGCTTTTTATGAAAAAATAGGGTTCGTGATCCACAGGTTCCTGGCCTGCCATAATCCCGCGGTTCTGAAGTTTATGGAGTACAGATGCAAAGCGGCTGAGCGAATAGGGCTTTAGTAGAAATGCATCAGCCTCGTTCTCAAAGGCATCTATTGCATACTTCGAGTACGCCGTCGTAAAAATAAGATTTTTTGTTCTGTGGCGAATGATACCGGCCAGTTCGATGCCGGACATTCTAGGCATCTCGATGTCCATAAACACCACGTCCAGAAGATCCTCTTGTGCGATATGGTTCATGGCCTTTATGGGATCGGTAAAGCTTTTTACCATGCGGTAGTTTCCGAGGGATTCTAGATAATCCGACAAAAGTTCCAGATTTGCCGGATCGTCATCGACGGCAATGCAGTTGAATTTCATAATAGGGAGCGTTTTAGAACCCAAATATATTTAATAGAAACCGAAGTGTAAAATTTATCTGTTTCATCATCCCTTTTGCGCTTTTGGTCGTGCGAAAATATCCCTTCCGTGTAACGGGGTTACCCCAGCCTTCAGATTAACCTTGTTTTTTCTGACCTTCGAAATGGAGATCTCACCTCCAAATCAAACCATCGCGCTCCGAATGACTCTTGTTTCGCCCAGAAATCCGGGCATACGGATTACGCGGCAAAAACAAACATATGAACGCACTCTTTAAGAGCATCTGTGTCCCGATTTTTTTTCTGCTGTGGGCGGGAACGGTGTCTGCGCAAAGCCCAGGCCCATTAAAGATCGACCGAGCGCATATTGAAGACAGTCTTTCCGCAAAAGTGGATACAATGGGTAAAACAGTACTGTTGCGCGTACGCGAGGTGGGGAAAAAATCTGGCGAGCGCTTAGCCCAGTCGGGGATCGGTATGCTTTTCGCAAAAGACAGCCTCAACAGAGAAAAAAAAATAATCCTTCGGGATTTTTCGATAGAAAATTCGCTTCAGTATATCCGGACGCAGGATCCCTTGGGCGGAAAGAACCTGCTCAACAACTTAACTGTCAACGGACAGCTGAAAATGTACCGAATTCCGATCGACCTTGCAATAGCAAACAACTACAATGCCGTACGCAGTCTCAGGGGCGGGGAAAATAACCTTTTCAAATTCGAAGTTCCGAGACCCAGTTTTGCCGGGGTTTTCGGGGCAGATATGGAAAAATACAAAAACTTGAGGGCAACAGTTCTCGGCGGGAAAAACATCGAAACGGTACTAAGGGACAAGATTTCAGCGAAAGCAACTGCCATTGCCGGTAAAAGGCTTACGGAAACCCCAAGCCTAAGCGCTTTGTTAAACGACAGGGAGGCGGTCAAAAATCTGCTTGCAATGGATGAAAAGACTGTTAGGGCAAGGATAGACAGGGCATTTCTCAACATAAAATCCGAGGTAGCCGATAAGGGAGCGCAACTGAGACAATCCGTTTCAGATTCTCTGAACAACAACATAGCGTTTCAGAAAGACCAGCTGGTGAAGGAAATTACAGCACTGAAGCAGGAACTCAGCGATAATGGCCTTGACGCAGAAAAGATTGCCTTTTTCCAGAAGATTGCGGAGAACAAAATCACCCAAAAGGAACTGGAATCATTTTTTGTAAGAGAACTGGGTAAAAATCCCAGGTTTAGCTGGCTTCAGCGATCTTACTCAAGACTATCGGAGCTTCAGGCCGGAAATTTTTCCGGACAGCTGCCCGGAAGTTTCCTGAACAGGGACCTTTTCCTCAATGGGGTCAATTTTTCGCTCGGAACATCAAGAGGACCAGTCAGGGCGGGGATCAGCACGAACAGGGATCTTGGCAGCTCAAAGGATGCCGGATTTGACAATTCTACCTTTTCGGTTCCGAAAATGTACACCTACATAAGCATTCCCACTACGAACTTTTCATTCGGTTCCGGCAAGCTCTCCTGGGTGGGGGCTTATGACCGGCAGTTTTCGGGATCTCTTTCGCAGACCCTGAATGCGCTTCCCAGAAATAACCTTGTTTTCTCCGTCAGTCAGTCTCTCAGCTTGAAAAAAGCCGGGATGCTGAATCTGGACATCTCCAAATCTTCAACCCAGTATAGGGATCTTGCCAGTCTGGGGCCTGACCAGCTCCTGCTGGACAAAAATACAAACGGCAATTATTTCAGGGACGATTTCCTGCAAACAATGTCGCTGGGCATCAACCATGCACTGGATTCTAAGAAAGCAGGAATAAAAAGTATGGTATACATGAACTATTCTGGCGCGGGTTTCCAGAATCCCGGACAGCAGGGACTCGGCAATCTTAACATGCGCTTTGGGGCTAACATAAAGAAAATACTGTTTAGAAACCTGCTGACGATTTCGCTCCGCTCGGATTTCAAGAACATGCCGATCAGCGCCGTCGACGATGCCCACTGGAAAAACTACAATGTACAGCTTGATTCCAGACTGCGGATTTCCAAAAGGTCGACGGTGAGCCTTAAATACATCGAAAACGGTGTGGACAGGGTTTCCTCTTCCAGTGTGCCGGTCTATGCTTCCAGAAAAATGCAGGCAGATCTGAACAGCAGCTATAAGCTGTTCGGCCTGAACAGTTTTAGCCATATGGGTCTGGCCAGCCAGCGGATGAGCAATCCCCTGTTGGCGGGAAGCTCGGAGCTTCTGCAGTTCAACTGTGTACAGACGGTTGTATTTGCCAATTTCTCCCTCAACGGAAACCTGTTTTACAACCGGGAGACGAGCGCTGTTCCGGTTCTGGGCAATATGCTGAGCTCTGATCTCTCGGTCCAGTACCGCCTTTTCGGTTCCGTAAGCATGTCTACCGGTGCTACCTATCTCAATAACGAAAATCTGGCCAGGCAGGCCGGGATCAGACAGAGCGTCCAGTTCATGCTGAAAAAACATTTTGATATAACCGGATATGCAGACCTGAGAAAGAATATGGTTGTACCCCTTTATCCCGATCTCTACTCGACCGCAAGGGCCGAATTTTCCATCCATTATTATTTAGACAGACAATGAGGTTTTTGAATATTACACTGCTGTTCTGCATGTTGTTCATCGGCAAGGGACTGATGGCTCAGATAAGCATACAGTTTGTTCCGGAGGTGAACGGAACCACGGTCAGCGGTCTTTTCCGTGCCTCGATCTACAATCTCTCCGGCTCCAGAAGCGTTAGGATGAACATCACGGTGACCGAGGCCAGGGCCGGAAGGATTCTCACCGTGCAGACCGGCGTGTTCACCATTGTACCGGGAAACAACAGCATTCCCCAGGGAGTGGCCCGTGCAGCAACGGTCGCAATCGGTGAGAACGCGACTGCCAACTTCATCAGGCGGAACCAGTATTTCCCCCAGGGGGATTACGATTATGACTTCAATATTATCGCGGCCTCTTCGAGCGATGAGCTGATCGATCAGGTATTCAGCAACGAGATTACGCCCCCGGCGCCACTTGACCTGATCGAGCCCTATGACCAGGACGAAATCTGCGAAAAGCGGCCGCTGCTGACCTGGCAGCCCTCACTTCCGGCAATTCCGGGACTGCTCTATCAGCTCATGCTGGTGGAGATCAGGGAAAAACAGAGCGCGGTAGAGGCGCTGAACTACAATCTGCCCGTAGTCAACCAAAAGGGCATTGCTGCCAACCTGCTTCTTTATCCTCCAAACTCAAAGGATCTGGAAAAGGGCAGAAAATACGCCTGGCAGGTAACCGCTTATAAGGAGCAGACGGTGATCAACCGATCGGATGTCTGGTCTTTTGAGGTAAACTGTCAGGATACGGTTGGAGCAGTGCCGGAAACCGATTATGGCTACAGGGACATTGAGGATCTGGCAAAGGGCAATTTCTACGTTGCCGACGGGACGGTAAGGTTTGCACTGATCAATTCCTATGGTGATCAGAAGCTTAGGTATAGCATCAGTTGCATCAGCCACCCGGATTCTAGGGTACGGAACCTGCCAACGGTAAAGCTCAAAAAAGGACAGAACAAGATCACGCTCGATATCAGCAGGAATTTTTCTTTTAAGGACGGCTATTCTTATGTGATGGTGACCGAGCTGCCCGGGGGCGGATCAAGAAGCCTCCGGTTTATATTCAGGGACAAAAAAGAATGAAAAAAACAATATATATAGCGCTTTTTGTGCCAATGTTTCTGGCCTGTAACAGAAATCCGCAGCATCAGTTCGGTGACAGAAAGCTCTCCATTCAGGTGCGGGAGGCCAGAGCGGAGAATCCAGCCGTTGAAACCGCCTTTCAGGTCAGGGTATTCAACCTCAGTAAAACAGAAGGCAACAGAGGGAAAAAGCTCAGCGAAAAAATGGAATACGGAAACGACAGCAGTTTTTATAGGATCAGATCTGGGCAAAAGCGATATGCATCGGGAGTGATGCCAGTATCGACAGGAATACGGGACTGTTATGAATATCTTGTCTTCTTTCCGGCAGAGAGCGGGGAAGATAACAGCAGTCTTGTCTACAGGGACAGATATATTAGTGGGAGGACCTATCAATTGAGCTTAAGGTAATATGATATACAGAAGAAAAAAAGGAATCAGGCGGACCGCCGGAATATTGCTTGCCATATGGCTGATCAACCTGCTGCTGCCCTCGGTCGCACATGCGCTGACCTCTGGACCATCCCAGCCCGAAAGCCAGTCTTTTCAGCCTGTCGGTACATCCGATATGGTTGATCTGCTTTCAGGCGACTTTAAATACAATATTCCGCTTATGGATGTGGACGGCTATCCGCTCAATCTTGCCTACCAGTCTGGCATTGGTCCGGATGACGAGGCGAGCTGGGTCGGCCTGGGCTGGAACCTGAATGTTGGCTCGATCAGCAGACAGCTCCGGGGCCTGCCCGATGACTTAAAGGGAGACCTGCTCAGGACCGAGCATGCGGTTAAGGACAAGGTTACAGTTGGCGGCAGGCTGACCACAAAGGTCGAACTGGTGGGAAACAGCAAGATACAGAGAAAGCTGAAGCTAAACGGTTCGCTGACCTTTGGCGTTTTTAGCGACAGCTATACCGGGATCGGGGCCGAGATCGGGGCCAATGCCGGAATGTCTTTCGCTTTTGCCAATGAGGGCATGATGACAGCGGGGCTTGGGCTCGGCGTACTTTCCAGTACCGCGAGCGGGGTAGACATTACCCCAAACGTATCAATGTCCATCAACGACAATTCAAGGGACAAGTCGGTGCGGAACGCCGGACTCAGCTCTTCCCTGGGCTACAACAGCCGATCTGGGATGAAGAGCCTGACCCTCGGCGGAGGGCTTTCGAACTACAATACCTCCGCGCCACTGGTCTCTTATAATACCGAGCCGGTACAGCCAAAGATCCAGGTTCCCTATATATCCAGCTATGATTCCTACAGCATCGATCTGGGCGGATCCGCGGGGCCACTTTTTATCGGTGGCGGACTTACGGGATACCGCAGCGTGAGAAGGGTGAGCGGCCCGGTCATGGAAAACCCGGAATATGGTTTTCTTTACTCCGAGAGCGGCAAGAACAAACCGAATGCCGTACATGATTTTATCAGGGAAAAGGAGAATCCGGTGATACCGGAAATTCCAAACCTCGCCATACCCATACATACCCCAGATATATTTACCTACAACAGTCAGATTGGTTCCGGCCAGTTTAGGCTCTACCGTGGGGGTACCGGCATTTTTTATGATAACCGGGTTTCCGATAAATCCACAGTCTCGACCGTCGGTGCCGATGTCGGGTGGGGATTTGGTGCCCATTATGGTGTGACCAAATTTGACCAGTATACCTCGAATACGACCCAGAAATGGACAAAGGACAATAGCTATCTTGCCAAGGGCGATTTTCAGGACGAGCCTGATGCCCAGCCACAGAGACAGCATGTTTTTTTCAAGAAACCCGACGAGCGCAATATAGAGGATTCGGTCATGACCGCTAGGCTGAACGGAACCGGCGCCATGAGCGTATCGACCTCGGGCCGCACCGCGGGCGCTTCCTTCAGGACTGCAGGCTTTTTTGCCAGCAACGTCGTTCCTGTGGGCTCAAAGATCGAAAAGGAAAAAAGGCAGGAAAGCAGTACCTCGATCAGTTACCTAACCGCTTCCGAGGCGAAAATTGCCGGGCTTGACACAGTAATAAAGGTTTACCCCTTCAACGATTATTCGGACTTTGACCCTGCGAGATATGTGGTGCCCGAAAATATCGAAAGGATTAGCCCTATTCGAAGGGCCCACCACATCTCGGAGATTACCGTTCTCAATGAGCAGGGCCAGCGGAGTGTTTACGGACTTCCGGTGTACAGCAAAAAACAGGAAGAAATCTCTTTTGCTGTTGACAATGCGATAAGCGCAGTTAACGGGAAGGTCGCCCTCTCCATGAACGGTCAGGAGATCAGCCATCGTATCGATGGAACCGATGAGTACCTGCACCGGGATATCCAGCCGGCCTACGCAGCCAGTTATCTGCTGACGGGCGTACTTTCTCCTGATTATGTGGACCGGACGCGGGACGGTATTACTCCGGACGACAATGGCACCGCCATAAAGTTCAGTTATTCAAAAATCGACACCTATAGATGGAGGACGCCCTACAATCTTGGAAGTACCCCAGAGGCGGCCCTGAACAGGTCGCTTCTTGCAGATCCCAAGGACGATAGGGGAAGCGTGATCTATGGGGAAAAAGAGCTCTATTATGTGCGCTCGATCGAATCGAAGACGAAAATTGCCTTTTTTATTACCCAGGACAGAGAGGACGCGCTTGGAGTAACGGATTTCAGGGGCGAAAGAGACCCATCGGTGAGGCAGAAGTGCCTTAAGGAAATCAGGCTGTACAGCAAGGACAACCTCAGCCGTCCGATAAAAGTGGTCAAGTTTGGCTACAGTTACGACCTCTGTCCGGGAACGCCCAATTCAATGGCGGCCGGGGGTAGGAAGCTGACCCTGAAGCTTGTCTGGTTCGAATATGGATCGACCCATAAGGGAGTAAACCATCCCTATGTTTTTACCTATGGTCATGACGCCGCATACGGAAGCGAATCCACCGACAGATGGGGTACATATAAGCCAGCTGCAGGTAATCCAGGGGCGCTGACCAATGAACAGTATCCTTATTCCGATCAGAACCGGACAGGCGCTGACCAGTCCGCAGCCGTCTGGCTAATGACTTCGATCCAGTTGCCTTCGGGAGGGATTATCGATGTCCGGTATGAATCGGATGACTACGCATATGTGCAGGACCGGCATGCATCGGTCATGGCGCCCTTTAAGTTTTACGGCTCGGATATTACCAGTCCAGATGCGTTTTTAAGTGTGAGCCTGGACTCGGTTCCGCTCTCCTCTGAGCCTGATCTGACCGCCTGGTTCAAAAAGGTGTACCTGAATGGGTCCGATTATCTCTATACCAAATCAACAGTAAAGCTCAGCACGCCAAATGCGCCCAGCATGGGATGCGACGACGATTTTATATCTGCATATGTCAAAATCACACAGGTGATTATTTCTGGAAGCAATGCCCATTTGAAGCTTGAACCGGTCTATCCGGTCAGCGGTAGTACCCTTCATACCAATCCGATACGTTTTGCCGCCTGGCAGAAGATGAAGAACGAATATCCCAGATATGCCTATCCGGGATATGAAAACCGGGTCAAAACAGGTACAGGTGGGGCAGCCTCCGCGATCGCCGCAATTGCCAATGCCGCTCGCAACCTGAGCGAGCTCAGAAAGAATTTTTACGAAAAGGCCTCGGAAAGTGACCGCCATTTCTGCGACAGCTTTACCGAAGCAAAAAGCTTCTGCCGTATTTCGATGCCCTCAAAGAGCAAAATCGGGGGAGGAGTAAGAGTGAAGCAGATCCGGATCAGGGATGAGTGGGATTCTCTTACGGGAACCGACGTACCCAAGGGCATCTATGGACAGGACTATAGTTATACCACAACCGATGAAAACGGAAGAACGGTCAGCAGCGGTGTTGCCACCTACGAGCCCGCAGTCGGGAGCGATGAAAACCCGTTGCGCCAGCCCGTATTCTATTCTCAGAAGGTGAAGGGCGGGATCAGCAATTTTTTCGAGCTGGAAGCCCCGTTCTGCGAATCGCTTTATCCCGCACCAAGCGTAGGCTATGGGAGGGTAACAGTGAAGGACTATGACCCTTCTGCGCCCTCACAGAACAGTGTGCCCAAAACGGGATTCAGCATATACGAGTTTTATACCGCCAGGGAATTCCCGGTCAGGGTAACGGTAATGCCAATTGAAAAGCACCATCCCGATCCGGGATACAGTTATTCCCTGGTGGAGAGCAATACCATAGAGGAACTGGTGCTTTCCCAGGGCTACAGCATCGAGCTGAACGATATGCACGGAAAGCCCAGATCCGAGAGAACCTTCAACTCTGGATCATCGGAGATTTCCTCGACCGAATATGAATATCAGGTCGAGAACCCGGCCGCCCCGAGCAAGCGACTGGACAACCGCGTCAAGGTCATCACGCCGGACAGCGGCCTGGTCAAAAGTGCCGTAATCGGGAGGGACATCGAGTTTTTTACGGATTTTAGGGAACAGGAAAGCATCAACAGCGGTTTTGCGAACAATACAGGAGTCGATCTGCTGCCCTTTCTGGGCGTACCGAGCTTTCCGCTTCCCCATTTCCCGATCAAGCTCAACAGCGAATACAAACTTTTCCGTTCCGCCTGTGCGCTCAAAGTCATCCAGACCAACGGGATCATCAGCCGGGTGACCAAAAGAGAGAACGGTTCCTCGATCGCGGTAGACAACCTGGCCTTTGACGGGGTAAGTGGGGAGGCACTGGTGACTCGGACGCAGAACGAGTTCAATAAGGTTTATTATTCGGTCAATATTCCGGCCTACTGGCCTTACCGCAAAATGGGGGGGGCTTATCAGAACCAGGGTATGATGCTGAAAAAAGTCGTGCTCAACAGTTTTTCTGAGATCAACGAGAACTATTGGGAACTGCTGACCCAGGGAGACGAACTGGTCAATCTGGGTACCGGGGAGCATTACTGGGCAGTGGACAACCGTGCAGAAATCTTTAGCGGACAGATCGGGATCCAGTTGCGCGAGCCGAGCAAGATCCTTATCAATAGCAATGGCTCCAGACTGTCCGCCATCACCGGTCCCGAGGCAAACCACAGTTTTAAGGTTGTGAGGTCTGGATACCGGAATATTCTTGCGGCCTCCGCAGAAAGCATTGTCTGTATGAACAGCCCGATCGCAAGCGGAAGACTGCTCTTTGCCTCTACATTTGACCAGAGCCAGCTCAAAGTGATAACCGCTTCGGCTACTACCTACGATGATGAATGGCCGGTGGATGGAAAGGGGCAGGTTTCCGAACGCAAGGAAAGCACCGCCTCCGTATTTACCTACAGGCGCTCCCAGTCCCACTTAGAGCATGGAAGATTTGGCAGCAGGATCTACAACATCTGCGACGAGCTGGAATATACTGGGGGAAACTGTGGTGTTTTTGAAAACTTCAGCAACAGCTACCTCAACAGCCGTATGGTCAATACTTCCATCTGGCCCAATACGGGAATTCCCGAAAGCCTGAGTGAGCCTGTTGGATTTGTGTCCTCATTTTATGCCCCAACGGCCAAGCTTTATTACATCGGATTTGCGGGTGATGACCGGCTGAACATTTCGATCGACGGATCGACCAAAATAGCCAATAATCTGAACAACGTGAATTACTGGTCGATATATCCCGTTTATCTGCCTGAGGGAAACCATACTATCGAGGTCGAGGGGTACAACATCCCCAACAGCGATAATAACTGGGCCGGAAACCCGGGCGCCATGGCGGTAGAGGTTTACGACAACAGTCGTAGCGAGATTATTGCCGCGACGGGTTCTGGAAGCCTCACTACGCTTTTCACAACTGCAACGCTGCCGGTAGACCCAAATTTCCAGACTTTTAGGACAGTGAACGGAATCAAGACCTGGAGGTTTACCTATGAGACTTATTTCAACCCATTTCAGCAGGGCCTCAAGGGAAACTGGCGGCCCTATGAACAGCAGGTCTTTCAGGTCAACCGCTCTTATGACAACATCTTCAATACAGCCAAAAAAGGGGTAAACCTGGCAAATGCAGGCATGCTGAAGTCTTTTATGTCCTACTGGGTTTACAGCAACAAGGCCTGGATGCCCAATCTGCAGTCCTCGCACTGGGTAAGCTCGAACCGGGTCAAGCAGTATGACCGGTACGGTCAGGAGGAAGAGAACAGGGATGCCCTGAACCGCTCTAGCTCTGCCTGCTTTGATTTCAGCGGTCAGCTTCCCGCTGCCGTAGCCTCCAATGCGATGAGGAGGGAAATCTATGTCAGCAGCTTCGAGGACCGGAACCGTTCCATAGGACAGCCCGATACCAGCGAGACCAAGGAGTTTACCAGCCAGGGTCAGGGCCTTTTTGTAAACCGGACGAACGAATATGCGCATACCGGACACTACTCGGTCGCACTGCCACAGCAGGGGATCAAACTGGAGACCATCAGGCATCTAAGGGACCAGAAGAGTGCGCCCTATCTGGGTCGGACGGTGAGGAACGAATTTACGCTTCTGGGTGCCATGGGACTTTATCCGCGGGGATTCGAGCCAAAAAACGGTGGCGAATACCTGATCAGCATGTGGATCAGGGACGGACAGCCCCTGAACCGGAACGTGAACATCGGTGTTTCCTACGGGAATACCAATGGTAGTGCAACCGCTGTTCTTGCCTGCAAGGCCGTGGTGGAAGGCTGGAAACTGATTGAGGGCCGTTTTACCGTTCCCGTCAACAACTCGGACAACGTGCGCTTTTCGGTAGGCATTGTGCCGTATAACGGGCTAACGGTCTATGCGGACGATATCCGTATCCATCCAGTAGATGCCCACATGAAATCCTATGCCTATGATGACCGAAATTTCAGGCTCATGGCCGAACTGGACGAAAACGGATTTGCCACTTTTTACGAATATGATGACGAGGGGTCGCTGATCCGCGTGAAAAAAGAAACCGAAAGAGGTATAGCAACCATCAAGGAAAACCGCTCCTCTTATCGTACCACTATAATGGGAGTAGATTGATATGAAAAAGACAAATAAATATTCGGCATTGCTGATAACTATCTCGATGGGGCTTTTTGGCGCCGTATATGCGGGAACCCGTCTGTTCGGGAGTACAGCTGTGCAAAAACCAGAGGCCGAGCTGGAGGCTCCGCAGCGTCCCGACAGTGTGCTTGTACAGAAGTTCCTCAAGATACTCGCTTTTACATCTACTACCCTGGAGAACCAGGAGTTCAACGGCAGCATAACCGTTTCGGACGGCGCGGACAGCAGCCAGAGTTTTAGGGAACGCCCCTACGCTTATAAACGTAGTGGTAACAGTTTCTACTGTATGATGGGCAAGACCGAGACGGCCTACGAAGGTGGGCGGTATGTCTATGTGGATCACATCAAGAAGAAGATGATGGTCGGTACGGGCGCAAAGCAGTCCGGAGCGAGCATTCTGCCGGATGCAAATAAGCTCATCGGAAGCATCGTTTCCGAAAATTATAGGATAATCGATCTTCCCGCGGGCATCCGAAAAAGAAGGATATCCCTGCTGAACCCGAACCATGTGACCTGCAGGGCCTATGAGGTGACCTATGATGCGCTTACGCTCCGGCCGGTATCGATATCGATCCGGCTGGACAATCCCGGGAACCCTTATAACGACAAGCTGGACAGGGTGCTGACTTTTCGGTTTCTGCCGAATCCCCCGGTTATACGGGAGGGAGGCTCTTTAAAGAGCTTCGTCCAGGCGAAGGGAAACAAGAGCTTTTCGGCCGCGGCAAAGTACAGGGACTACGAGGTAATCGAAATGCCCTAATGGATTTCCGGCAGGGGCCGGAACCTGTCGGCGCCCTTGGGCCCGAAGATGATACATTTAAGAACAATAACATTTAAGCTATGTCGGGAACCTTCCGTTTTGTATTTTTTGTCCTGTTGGTGCTTTTTTTTAAGATTAGTGCCTTTGCTGCCATAGAGCCCTATAAGAACTTTATCAAGGGGCAGGTCAAGGCTGGTGATTCCCTTTTCGTAAAAGACGAGAAGTTCAGGAACGCCGCCTTCAACTGGTCGGAGATCAGCAACATCTCGGTACAGAACGCAGTCACCCTCCAGGTCATAGACGAGCAGACCATTTCGCGGTCCTTCAGCTGCAGGATGCTGTTCAGAGTGGAATACTTTAGTACGCCCGGGCAAAGTGAACCGACCAAGATAGATTCGGCGGGCCTGCAGGTCAGGTATTCGAAGGAAAGTGGCGCGGTGTATCAGGGAACAGATACCTACCGGTTCACTAACGGCTATCTGGTAAAGGTCTATGTCATCTCGGTCAGCAGTCCAGAATACGGCGCAGAACTACCACCCGTGCTCCAGCTGACCAGCCAGATCAATATCGACCGGACCTACCTTTTCAGGCCATATCTGTTTATGGGCATCAACGGGGAGGCGGTTTCGCCACCCGGAAAGGGAAGCGCCCAGCGGTTAAGTTCGGGAACCCCGACCAATGGAAATACACAGCTTTCCCTGAGCTGGCAGCTGGTGAGCGGTGCCCAGGAATATGACATCGAGTGGTCTACCGTAGACAGTGACAGCGAATACGGACAGATGGCCAGCGACCTCTCTTCCGGTGCGGGCTTTTATACCGATGCCCAGATTGCGGAGCTTTTCAGGAACAATGCCACCAGGATCACTACGCACGAGAACAATACGCTAATCTCGCTGGTCTACAATTCGGCCTTCATCGCCGTCCGTATGAGGCAGGTTGCCTACACTGCGGACGGGCTGCGCAACGAAGGGCAATGGTTTTATAAAAAGGACGACAACAACATGTATGCGGTATGGCCGCTATCCTGGCACGAGCAGAACCTGAACTGGCAGTACAGCGCTGTCTATGCAGAGGAAGGGAAGAAAAAGGAAGTGGTCAGCTATTTCGACGGAACGCTACGGGGCCGACAGACCGCAACGCTCAACAGCAGCGACCATGTTGCGGTGGTTCAGGAAAACATATACGACAGTTTCGGTAGGGCCACGGCAAGCATTCTTCCCGCTCCGGTGAAGGAGAGCGCATCGGGCATCGAATACCTGCATTATTTTTCGCGGTTCAACAGGAACGCCAACAACGTTCCCTACAGTTTTTCCGACCTGAACAGTCAGCTTTGCGAACCCCTTCCCTCACCCTTGAGCACCCAGTCGGGCGCCTCCCGGTATTATTCGCCTAACAATCCGTTTCTTGTCCAGGCCCCATATAATACATTCGGCTTTACCGCTTACACACCGGATGCCGCGGGTTATCCGCTCTCGGTGACCCAGTATACGCCGGACAATACCGGCCGGATCAGGCTTCAGGGCGGGGTTGGCCAGATCTTCCAGCCCGGACTTAACGAAAAGCACACCACGCGGTACTTCTACGACAAGCCCAGCCAGTGGGAGCTCGACAGGCTGTTCGGCAACGATGTCGGGTATGCCGAGCATTACCTCAAGAATACCGTAGTCGATCCGAACGGACAGGTGTCGGTTAGCTACCTCAATGCCTCGGGCAAGACGATCGCAACGGCACTTGCGGGAAATGCTCCTGCAAATCTGGATGCGCTTGATGGCCGGCCGGCACCTCAGCTGGTCAATACGGTACTCCTTAAGCCCGAACAGTTTGCCTTCAACAGTACGGCCCTTATCCTTACCGCTACTACAACCTATACCCCGAGCGTGACCGGTCCGGTTACGCTCAGCTATGATATCGAAAAACTGGTCAGCAGATACCCGGGTGGCGCTTTCCAGCCCTGCAGCAGCTGCTATTACGAACTGTCGGTCATGGTGACAAACGACTGCGGCCAGGTGATGTACTCAAATTCGGGCCAGCGCACCATCGGTTCCAGGACCGCTGACTGCAATTACGCGGAGCCCGCATTTGCGCCCATTGCCATCAACTTTCCGCAGATCGAGTCCTATTTTGTGACCTTTACCTTCCGTCTCAGCCAGAAGGTGATCAGTGATTATACCGATGCCTATGTAACTGCCGGCACCCAGAACGGGACGCTCAAAAAACGCTCGGAGTTTATCCTTCACGAGCTGGGAAAACTGAACTTTAATGAATGTTTTTCCGACTGTGCCTCTGCCCGGGCAAGACTGGGCAGCGAGGCCGATTTTACGGCGATGTTCAGTGGGCGGATCACCGAACTGGGTGAGGATGCGTCTGAGTATTCGGCTTACATCAGCGGTCTTTATTCCGCGATCGCCGCAACGGTCTCGGCACTGGAGTCCAGCTGCGTTTCCGCGCCGGCCTCGCCCTGTGATGTATATAGGAGACCGATGCTGCTGGATGTCTCTCCGGGCGGCCAATATGCGCCCCTTGGTGCTGACGGATCCCTCGCCGAGCCTGGGATCAACGTAATTTCCTTAAATTTTCACAATGGTGCCTTTGCGGCGCTCCTACCTGCCAATCCGCTTTACCAGGCCAGCCTGGTTACCCGGGAAGACGGCAGTATAACCTCTCCCTATGACGCCTCCTTCACACTTGCAGAACTGGTAGCCTACTGGAAGCCGGAATGGGCAGAGCAGTTTATCGCTTTTCATCCAGAATACTGCAAGCTGGAATTCTGCGAACAGAACAGTACCCAAAAGTTATGGGACCAACAGCTCGCGGCCAAGACCGCGCAGCAGGCAGGGTACAGCTACGCAAATGCCGTAGACTGGCTCCTGAACACAGACCCCTATTTTTCTATTGGCGGTCCGGGTGCAGCATACCGAAGCGATATGGCGCTGGACCTGTCAGAATATTCGAGAAGGGTCTCCGGCGAACAGGCCCACGCCATAAAGAACCTCTCGCAGGTTGTCGACTTCACTCTTTACTGCTCAGATCCTTCGGGAAATTTCAACACCAGTGCGAACCCGGATGCCTGGACAAACTGTGCACCGAACCCGGACTGCCGGCTGTCCGAAAGGGAATGGAGCCTGTATCAGTCGCTTTACCTGGATCTCAAGGAAAAGTATTATGATGCCCTGCGTGCAGGCACAACCTGTGCCTCGGCCTGTCCGGTAGGAACACCGATTGCCATTACCCTGGGCAATAATACCAGTCCTACCTGCCAGAGCAGGACACTGAGCAGTGAGAGCGTGCAGCTCGCTTCGGATAGTTACCGGAGCTTTAACTACCCGGCGAACTCACAGACCACCTATTACTATGTAGCGGGTACTCCCGGCAGCCAGCCCTCAAGCGCTCCGTATTGCGCTTCTGGCAGTGTTGCTGCACAGTTTTACAGCTGTATCGATATTGTTCTGGGAACCTCTACAGCACGCTTTAACAACGTATGGGAGATTGCCTGTACGGAAAATATACCACTGGCCTGCCAGTCCTCAGGCGATCTGTTCGCCCAAGGAAGTACTGGGACGGACCAATATTATGTTGACCAATCGGGATACCGCTACAGCTATACCATGATTACGGGTTATTCGGCGAATAGCATGCCGGACTTCTCCTGTAACAGCGCGATCGGTACAGGTCTTTCTTTTTATAACTGTTTTACCGTTTATTACAATTCACAGGTTTATTATTATACCAATGTGTGGGCAGCTATCTGTTATACCTCTTTGGGCAGTGGCGGCGGGGGTGGAAATCCCTGTGTACTCACCCCGCAGAGGCAGGGGATCATTGGCGACAATGTCGATCCCTCGCTGATCACGCCCTGCGATGTTGAAGCCGCGATACAGGGTTTTCAGAGCAGCGGCCAGACTGTTGAGGCCGACCAGAATAGCAACCGGGTTTATGCCGTAAGCCTGACCGCCCCTTTGGCTAGCAAAATGTCGGCAAAAGCAAAGACTGGCATGACCCAGTATTTTGGGGATTTCGTAAAAAAGGATTATTTCGCGGTGAAAAATGCCAAGGGCAGCTATAAGGTATTCCGGGACGTATGGGTAGCGGATTTCCGGAGCCAGGATGGCTCCAGGATGCAGCGGATCGACAGTGTCCAGACGCAGCGAAGCGCCGAAAGGGCAGGCACTGCGGCAAGGGGCGCCGGAACGGTTCAGGTACTGAGCGCAAGCTCACCTTGTCTGGACACCGACTTTGATGCCTACAACAGTTACGAATATCTTACCGACTATGCCGCCTATGGCCTGCGGGTGAGCATTGTTGCAAAACGCGCCAATACCTGTACCGGGGATACCTATGTGGATATCTACAGAGCGGCCCACGGCATGGGCATAGAATTTTACCGTTCGGTACTGCTCCCTGTCGGTGCCACCTATGCCGAATTCTCGGTACCCAATGAGACGCTCGATCAGGGTGACATCTATTTTGCCTGTGGGGTACTGTGCGGAAATCCGGGACCAGAAGAGCCGTCCTGTGCGACCCGCTATGCCGGGAAATCAACCCGATTTCCGCAGGCCGACCATACGCTTCCAGCGATCAGCGGCTCGCAGAGCATCCAGCAGCAGCAGAATGCGGTTGCCTCAGCCGTTTCGGACAACTGTACGGCAAATGCCGAAGTCTGGATGCAGCGACTGGAGCCGGGCTTAGCCGTCTATTCATCACTTAAGCCTGCCTTGAT
The DNA here is from genome assembly GCF_014306625.1 of Pedobacter fastidiosus. Taxonomy (GTDB): domain Bacteria; phylum Bacteroidota; class Bacteroidia; order Sphingobacteriales; family Sphingobacteriaceae; genus Pedobacter; species Pedobacter fastidiosus. Next base: position 173,075 of record NZ_JACRYL010000007.1, on the reverse strand, counting down.
GGCCAATCTGATCGAAATGTGCAGGCGTGGCGGCGACCGGACGCATCCATTTGGTGCAAGCAGCCTGCCAGCGAATGCAACTGCCTTGTTTATTAACGGCGATTCCTGCAGGAATTTCGGCGAGGTGATCAAGGCTACCCTTGGCATCCAGGCTTTTACAAATGAACTTAACCCCTGGATACTTGAGGGCGCTTATCCCTACGATAAGCCCCAGCAGGCTACCGATGTTTACATCTCGGGCACCACTCCGGAAATCTGCGCCAGACTGACCGAGCTCAGGCCATCGGGAATGAGCGACAGCCAGTTTTTTGCCTTCCTGAAATCAACCTATGGATCGGCCATGAATCTGGATCTGGAGGATTTCGGTACGCTTCTGTCCGGTTGCGGAAACTGTAGATACCTACTGAGATCCGATATCCTGCTTCCGGTATTTCTTCAGAACAGCGGAGGCTGTATTTCCAGAGCCCAGTACAATACCTATCTTGCCGATTTCAACGGTGCCTTTGCTTCGGCATCCCAACCGGGCTGGTCGAACTATGAGATAATCCTTGCGAACTACTTCAACTACAGAACGGGATTTGCGCTGAGCGCCGCCCAGTACAGAACATTCGGAGCAGATGCTTCCTCCGCCCAGCTCTGCAACAGACCTCCTTTTGCAGATGCGCCAGCTGACCCATATGCATGCGTAAAGTCGCTGATCGATATGGGCTATAATGCCGGTGACCGAGAATATTCTGTTTATATCTCTGAGGAAAGGCGGAAGTTTGTGGACGCCTACATCTCGACCTGTTCTGCAGCGAAAGCGATGGTCCGTCTGGAGGCCGAGCAGCAGCTCTACCACTATACCCTTTACTATTACGACCTCGCCGGCAATCTGGTCAGGACCGTGCCGCCCGAGGGGGTAGCCCTGCTGAGCGATAGCGAGATCGCCCTGGTCGGAGAAAACCGGGAGGGGCTGGCGCTGGACGACTGTAATTATAACGGTCCCGCGGTTGCATCGGATGAAAATACTGCGCTGCAGTCGTTGAGCAATGTGCTTCAGAGCAGCGGAAACAGTGCCCTCGAGTTTTGGATGTATGCCGGGGCGAGCGGCGCCAGACAGTTTATCGCAGCTACGCCGGACATGAAATATATGATGCAGGTCTGCCAGAACGGAAACCTGCTCAATGTCGATATTTTCTCCCTGAGCCAGACCGGAGCAGACCAGGTATCGCTCGTACTGAGCAACCATGTGACCGCGGATGTTAGCGGAATATTGCCGCTCCAGCCCTGGACCCATGTGGTGGTACAGGGTACAGATCTGGCGCACGGAATCCTGCAGCTCTGGGTCAATGGAACCCAGTATCCCGCCGTAAACGGTGCCCCGGGTGCGGGATGTCCCTGGGCGATTACCAGCAGTCCGCTGGCCATGCCGAGGAACTTTGGCATGCTCAAGCAGCTCCGGATCTACCCGGGAAGGCTGATGGGTGCAGGAGAAATTGCCTTCAACGCCGCAAGTAAGTGTATGGGCGCCCAGCTTTCGCCGGAGCCCCTATGGTACCGATTCAATGTACCGCCTGTGGGCTCTGCGACAACGATCGCGGAAAATACCAGTACCGAGACCCAGTTCAATGGTATCTATCCTGCCCATAACCTGGTTACCAGCTATGCCTACAATGCCACCAACCAGGTGGTGGAGCAACAGACGCCGGATGCCGGGATGAGCCGGTTCTGGTACGACTACAAGAGCCGGCTGGTGGCCAGCAGGAACGCGAAGCAGGAAACTGAGGGCGATTATAGCTATACTGCCTATGATGTACTTGGACGCATTGTCGAGGTAGGACGTAAACACGGGGCCCTGGGTCTCGGGGATGCAGGCTATCTCGATGACGCCGATGTGAACAATTTCCGTTCCTCTGGAACCAATAACGAAGTAACCCAGACCCAATATGATAATGTGGCTTCTGGAAACGGTGTTCCGAGCGCTCTGGTACAGACCAACCTGCGCAAACGGGTATCTGCCAGCATCTACAGGGAAACGGGTAGCGGTAACATCGTAAACGCCAGCTACTACAGCTATGATCTCGGGGGGAATGTAAAAAAACTCTACCAGCAGGTACAGGGACTTGGCCTAAAGACACTGGATTACGAATATGATCTGGTGAGCGGTAAGGTAAATTTTCTGGCCTATCAGCAAGGTGCGGCTGACCAGTTTTACTACCAGTACGACTATGATGCGGAGAACAGGCTGATCAAGGCCTGGAGCGCCGTTCAGGCAAATGTTTCCCCTTACGGTTTCGGAAGCACGCTGACGGCTCCCGACAGAAGGCAGGATGCCAGTTACCAATATTACCTGCACGGACCGCTGGCCCGGACGGTACTTGGAAGGGAAACCTACGAGGTTCAGGGGATGGATTATGCCTATACCCTTCAGGGCTGGCTCAAGGGCGTGAACGCAAGCGCACTGAACGGGGACATCGGCGGGGACGGGCCCCAGGTTGGGAAGGACGCACTGGCCTTTAGCCTGGGCTACTATACCGGCGATTATAGTCCCATCGGCGGGGGGCAGGCCTTTGGCCTTTCCCATCAGGGCAGCAATGCAAACTCAGGTGGCAGAAACCTCTACAACGGAAATATTGCCAGCAGTACCTATGCGGTATCGCAGATCGGCAACGGCGCTGCGGTGGGCTATACTTATGGCTATGACCAGCTGAACCGCATCAGAAACTTTAGGCAGCAGGGTCTCGGAGCCGCTGGCAACTGGAGCTTTGACGGGGCAAGCGAGGCCTTCAGGGAAGAATTTGCCTATGATGCCAACGGAAACATCAGGACTTTAAAGAGAAAGAACCAGAGCGGGGCGCTGATGGACAACCTGAGCTACGGATATAATCTGGATGCTTCGGGCAGGCTGGCCAACAACCGTCTGGCATCGGTAAGGGATGCGGCGGGCGTAACTAACGGCACCGACCTGGGCAACGGGAACTACAGCTATGATGCGATCGGGAACCTGACGGGCGAAACGGAAAATGGAACGGCTACGAACATAGGCTGGTCGGTCTATGGAAAGATCAGGACGGTTACGGGGAATGTGAACCTGGCCTATAGCTATGATGCGATGGGGAACAGGGTGCGCAAGACTGCGGGAAGCCTGGATACCTACTATGTAAGGGATGCACAGGGGAACACGCTTGCGGTATATGAGCAGACCGGCGGGGTGACCCGCTGGAAGGAACAGCAGCTTTATGGCAGCAGCCATTTGGGAATGTGGAAACCGGATGTTAACTTGGCCTCGGCAAACGGCGGTTCGGTATGGAACAGCTGGGGGCTGAAGTTCTTTGAACTGGGCAACCACCTGGGCAATGTGATGGCTGTGGTAAACGACAACCCGCAACAGAATGGCGCTGTCTTAGAGCCGACTGTGGTGAACGCGAGCGACTACTATGCCTTTGGAGGACAGATGCAGGGGAGGAACTACACTAATCCCGGTGCTTCTGCCTATCGTTATGGTTTTAATGGGAAAGAAAACGACAATGATGTCAAGGGCGAGGGCAACCAGCAGGATTATGGGATGAGGATTTATGATCCGAGGCTGGGCAGGTTTTTGAGTGTGGATCCGATAACTTCCAAATATCCTGAATTGACACCATATCAGTTCGCAAGCAATAGACCAATCGATGGGATAGATCGAGACGGTCTGGAGTACGTAGAATCAGGTGCACATGCAAATCGCACGATAAGAGAAGAAACTGCACGGCTAACTAAGATTGATCCAAAATTAGCTGAAGAATACGTTTCCAAAGGAAATCAAACAGGATTTGCTGTAACAGCAACTATGCTGACGGCTGGATTTGGAGCTGCATACAATGTTGCCTTTAAATTTATAGTTGGAGCAGTAGCAGCTAGTGCATTAAATGATAATAAAGCCAAAACTGAGAAAGGAAGGATCCAACAGGACAAGGAAAGTATAAACTATCTCGGTCAAGCAGCAATGATGTATGCGTCAGGAATTGTAATCTCAAGGACATTTGAGGTGGCCTCTCCATTGCTTAAGGAAGTTGGCTTTTCAATTAGTAACAGAGTTAACAAAGTTTTGGATGTTACTGCAAAAGGGGCGCTAAAAGATTTTACCAATGTTGAGGGTGTTTATGTTCATGAGTTTAATACCAATACAGTTTATGTTGGCCAAGCCAAAAACTTGGCTGAAAGACCAAAAACATCATTGAAAGAGTTGCTAGATATTACAAAGAAAGGAACTGCCGCTAAAGCAAATGCATCATATACTGGTAAAACACAGTTTATTCCTTTAAATGGGTCAGGATATACGTCGCTGAACGAATTAGAGGGTGCGGTGTTAAAAAGTTACGGTGGAACAATTGGTCAAGGTGGTGAGACGTATAACATTAGAAGAGTACCAGGACAGTAAAAAAAATGGAAGTAACATATAACAAAGACGGATTTACTTTTTTTAAAAGTAAAAGCAAACTAAGCCCGGATGCACAGGATAGCCTAATTATTGAATTTTCTAGGATCGATCAATTGATTAATTATATCAAAATTAACAATATTACGAGCATCATGGTCAATTCTTATTATAGCAAAATTACAAATTTAGACTTTCTTAGAGAGATCACTCAGATAGAAAGTCTAAAAGTGCTTGACGAGAATTTAAATTTTGAAATGATAAATCATTTGACGAAGCTTAAGGAATTAAGAGTTGGTAATGTAGGTTCAAAAGTTGATTTCGGAAATCTTAAAGACTTAGAAGTTTTAGGGATAATTTGGAATAAACATATAGATTTGAGGGGCTGTGAAAAGCTTTCATGGTTATGGATCGACTGTTTCAACGAATATGATTTGAGCAAACTTTCCAGTTTGAAAAAAATAAAGTGTATAAACCTCATTAGTTCATCAATTGTAAATTTGAATGGTGTTGCTAAGTTGACTTTTTTGGAATCGTTAAATTTGGATGGTGCGAAAAAACTAGTTAGCCTGGAAGACCTTAGCTTGACAAATAAAAACCTTTATTGCGTTGATATTTATAATGCCAAAAACCTTTTTGATTATGAACATTTGAGTAACTTAATTAACCTTCAATCATTAAGATTAATTAAAACTGGAGAAATAGATAGTATAGTGTTCCTTCAACGTTTAGCAAAGCTTAATAAAGTTGCTCTGGGAATGAAAGTTTTAGACGGCAATCTGAAAATATTACAGGGTGTTCCTGAACATTTCTTCAAAAACTATCCTCATTATAATTATAAATCTCCGAAGTTTTCAATTCCAATAGAAAAGGTAGAATAGCAATATGTGGCCGTTAGCAAGAGTTGTTTTAGAACAAAAGGACTTACGATACAATGAGAATATGTTTGAGACTTAAATTATTATATAGTAGCTGAATATAATTGTATAAGCTCATTTTGCGTGTCTTGGGAAAGATTTTGCCAAAATGGAAATCTGAGCATTGGGAATCGTGCCTTTCGGCCAAACCATGTAAAAAATGGATAGATTAAATTTAATAAGTAAGCTAATTGAAGAAAACGCAGATTTTGTAAATTTTTCAGAATATGGAAATTGGATTTCTGATGAGCTAATAATTAAAGCGGAACTTGATCTTAACATAAAATTCCCTAAAACTTATATTTGGTGGCTTAAACACTTTAGGGGAGGCGAGATATATGGAGATGAAATTTTTAGTATCTACAAGGATAGTAATGATGGTATTCCTAGTGGAGACATAGTTTATAGAAATTTATTGGACAGGAAGAACAATATATTGTCCGAAGATCAACTTGCTATAATGACTAATGATATGGGTGAAACATTTTTCTTTGATTTGCAACAAACTGATGATGGTGGGGAGTTCCCAGTTTATCGGCTTTCAGACGGATCAAGATATGCAGATGATTTTCTAGACTTTCTTATAAGACAGATTTCTGATGAGTATTATTGATTGCAAATTAACTGACTAAAGATTATGAATTTATGGCAAAACGCAATAAGGAAAATATTGTGAGGTTGTAATGCCAAAAAATAATATAAATTTTTATGTCAGTAATACAAGTTGATAAAATTGATTTCATAGGAATAGATGGAAAAACTAAGAAAGTTGCATTAACAATTTCTGATCATTTGGATTGGGACGATGAATATTACCATTTATCCGTTTTGCAGGAAAAAATCAATGCATATTTGAGATTTATAGAAAGTGGTGAAATCTATGATGTTTATCCAGATTCAGTTGATAGAAGATAATTATTGAAATTTCCTTTAAGCATACAATTGTTAAAGAAGGAATCGAGTTCTTTGAAAAAGTTTTAAATGATTTTGATATCGAAATATCATACTGTTAAAAAGCGTTAACATATTGATAATGCCTTCTGGAGAAGCCATGTTCAAACTGTAGTTGTATGAAGCTATATTTAAATCCATATATGAACTTAATTTCGAAATTTCATGTTTTTTGACGGTAATGGGTTATTCTATTGAGAATGGTCACCGGATTCCAGTTCAAAGTGTGCGCTCAACTTTAATCCCGTGTTTGGGAAAGATTGGTAAAAATGATGTCAATGCTAAAGTCTTTATAAATTGTCGACTGTTGGAATCGAACTAGGTTAACTTCCTACCAAACCCCATAGCTCCCTCTAGTCCCTATTGCTATCCGTCAGGATAGCTTAAATTTTTTAAGCGTAAGTTCGGTGTTAATGCACAGTAATTTCCGGAGGCGACGCAAGAACTTAGAACGTATCGTTTTTAGTAAAAATTCGAGCCTTATACAGGTTTTACAGACCGAATCGATAAAAGATAAAAAACATATCTTAAAATGATTGGAAATCAGCCGACTGTATACTTTAGTGCGTAATTCTTTTACATTTGGGTAGGAATAATCGCCATTTTGAAAGACTCCCCGATAAATATAATTTATCTGATAGAAGAGATGACAAATCTACTAAACCCTAAAATTAAATTTCAGATCAAGAAACACTTTGTTTTTATAGTTTTAATATGCTGTCTTTTGGCTTGTAAACATGATAAGATACTATCTGAGGAATACTTAATCCCCGAAAATTTCAAAGGTTTTGTCTTAATATTATTTAATCAGAAAGCTGGGGTTAAAAGCAAAATAAATAAGAACACTGTAGTTTACAAAATCCCAAGGGATGGAATTCTGTGTGTTAAAGAGGGTCAATACTTGGTTAACCAAAGAAATACAAGATATTATTACTATAATGAAAAAACAAATTCCAAAACTGAAATATGTTCTTATGTAAGCGATACCATATTTAGGCAAAATAAGAGAGCATGTAATTCGATGGTTTACAATAATTCATATGGTGAATATCGGGAGAGCATAGACTCAGAAATATTCAATTACGTCTTGATTATAGTGGGAAAGGAAACTTTGGACAAAAAATTTGATCCTTCTACAATACCTGATCTCCTCAAAAAAAATCAGTACAAAGTGGGCGGTTAGGGTTCCTAACGGCAATCTCAACTACCTTAAGATACAATTGTTTTTTGAGCGTGCATCTCCGAGCTTATTATCCAAGGGCTTTAGGCGAAGTTTTTCATTTGAGTTGACAACTGGTTTTTTTTGCGATCACTATACTTAAAGATAGATAAATATTTTTCTAATCCCGATGGAATGTAATTTTAGCCATCGGTCATCCTAGACTTGCAAAGTCCGCACTTTTCTCAACAGAACGCATTGCATCATTGCCATTGATTCATAGTGATAGACTTCAAGCTTATATTAATACCAAACATTCCTTTGCTGATCTTTAAACCTTCTCATGTTTGCTTACAATTTTATAAACCTATTCCGGGACGAAAATCAAGCTTGTTATCATGGGCAATCTGTTCATCCGTTCTTTTCCGGTTTAGGTCAACCAAAACACGGGATTTGTCAAACTGGCTTTTTACATTCGGTTAAATTCAACACTTTAATTCGGATTTCTCGATCGAGCCTTGTCAGGACGGTCCGTGTGTCCAACAAATAATTTTATGATGTGTAGATTTTCAACCATTATTCTTTGCTGCCTGTTCTCGCATAATCTTTTTGCACAGATATCGGTAGTCAACGTCGATAGTGTCCGGACGGGTAATCCATCCGGTTCTGGAAGTGTAGCCATTTATGGCAAAACCTTTTTAAAGAACCCAGTTCCGGGAACTAAGGGCGATAGTATATTGGTGATTGGAAAGACCGGCGAAATGCGGTATGTTAAGAGAAGCGAACTGCTTTCAGGGTTAGGCACTGCCTCCGATCCTTTAAAGGAGAGTCTTTCCAACAAGCAGAATTCGCTCGCCCCAGATGTCACCAACAGCAGATATCCTACAGTTACGGCAATAAACAATGCGCTCGAAAACAAAGCGAGACTGATAGGAGGCAAAGTGGATACGGCACAACTCCCGTTAGTAAACCTTTCCCCTGCACAGTTCGAGACCCTGCCGGACGGAACGATCGGCATTAAGCTATCTTACCTACAGTCTCTTGGATTAGGAGGTGAAGGTAGCGGAAACTACACGCCTTCTGCGCCAACAATGGGTGTGGTGGACGATGTTTCAAAGACATTCGACTGGACCAACAGTTCGGGTTTCGAAAGCCTGAACGATTATGAATATACACTGGATGCCGGGGCTACGCAGGCAGTTGTTGTGGCAAAACCGGTAAACGTAAACGGCGCAAGGGCTGTGGGGCAAGTGGGTGTAAGGGTTAGGCCATATCCGGGAAGGAATGCCTCGGTGTGGCTTTATAACAGCAATGCTTTTAGCGTTTCTGGTTCGGGTGGGACGGCTTCTGTTGTTCCTGACAAATTTTTGGGCGGGACATTTACGCAGACCAGCGGGCAGATCATCTCTACCGCTGAGGCCAGGGCTGTTGTGGCCAACTCAGCTGATCCCGGACCACATTCTACGCGGGCGGTAACCTCCATTGAGGTTGGCTGGGATGCCTCTTGGGTCGGAAAAAACCTTGTCTTCGGTCTATCTACACAGGATTATGGCGAAGGCTATGCGGGCATCGATTTTGCCTCTTATGTCCAGCCGAATATGTCTGCGATGAGCAGGATTGCAAAATCAAGTGATGGGGGAACCGATATCAATATGTATGCCTTGCCTCAGTCTGCAACAACAAAACTAAAGATAGAAGCAGTGGCAGGAGCGGTTTATTGGAATGTAAACTTTTATTCCTCGACGGATAATGGAAGCACATGGACGCTAAGAAGGTCTGCAACAAGTGCTGTTTCGAAGAATACCCAGCTTTACGGGTCTATAAATGCGCTTGAATCGGGCATGAGCGTTAAAGGCATTAGAGTTACACCATAATCCATATGAAAAATATCCTTGCCCTTATTTTATTTCTATTCCCATTTTGCCTGTGTGCGCAAAAGACGGATCTCTGGGTCGGTGATTCACAGCTTCAGCCAACTGGGCCAGACTTCGCCCAGGCCTGTTTCGTTCGGTATTCTGCTGTAAAGTATGGCAGGAACTTTGCCCGTTTTTACCAGTCTGGCAGAACCGTTCAGGCACTGGACAACAATTACCCGTCGACCAACAGTATTGAATATGCTGGTGAACACAATGGACTTACGACACTTTCGATACAGGGGGATGCCTGGTACGCATATGTTCCGCAGTTTAATAAGGTCTTTGTCGAGGCGATTGTCAACGATGCGCTATCAAAGACAAATGCCCAGAATCCAGTATCGGTTTTTAAGGCAAAGTATAAAGTAGTCATTATTGAAAAATTGTTGTCGCTTGGCTGGGCGAAGAAAGATATCAAATTAATTAACTGCCCCCCAGTTGATGCCTCGGTATCGGCTTATGTTAAGGCCTCGCCTGAGCGGATAGGCGCCCTCAATGTTGCCCTGTCGGAACTGGGAACTGAGTATGGCATCCAGGTAATTGATATTAATACCCCAATGAACGCTATAAATAATTTTTTTGCAGATTATACGGTTGATGGACTTCACGGAAATGCACTCTGGCACCAGCTTGTTGCAGATCAGATAGATCTTCAGATAACCGCGTCGGAATCCCAGGGAATTTCGTCTGGACTACCTAGGGGAAAAAGGTTTGTGATTGCCCCGCCTTTGGTAACTCAGTAATCGAAGATATGTGCTATGAGCACCTAATTAACTTTTTCAAATATTAGGAATGTCTAAATTACCCCTTGGTGATTTTTCAAGCTTGCTTTTGGGGTATTGTTCAAGGCCTGTTCGTCCAGTTTATTTGCCTTTCCGTCAGTCAAAACCACAGCTTCGTCAATACCGTTTTCAGGCAAAAATAAATTTGGGCAAATTACAGTGTTAAATTATTAGTATACAGAAGGCTTTGACCTTCTTTTTTAAACCAGACATCCAAATTAACATGAAATATCTCTTCAGCTTATTGTTCAGCTTTTTGGCGTATAGTCTTTTTGCACAGATTGCGGTGGTAAATCCGGACAGCGTTCGCTTAGGAAATCCTGCGGGCAACGGAAGCTTGTCGCTTGCGGGAAAAGCTTATCTTAAAAACGTTTCAGAGGGGACGAGTAGTGATAGTGTTTTGGTTCGAGGTGCCGATGGGGTGATTAAGTATGTCAAACGGAGTACTTTCGCGGTAGCGGGCATACCCTTGCCGAACGGTTTAAAAATACTAGAAATCAATACGCAAACCGTAAACTATACAATATTACCTTTAGATGTTGGAAAATTAGTTCAATTAAATCAGACTAATGCAAATACAGTTTCCATTCCCGCAAGTTCATCGTCAAACATCCCTATCGGAACCCAGATTATAATTAGACAGATGGGTACAGGCCAGACTTTTGTAAAAGGAGAAATTGGGGTTGCGATTGAAAGCTCCAAAGGTCAGGCACTTCGGGCTCAGTATTCTACGGCTACCTTGGTCAAAATTGCAACGGATGTTTGGGCGCTGTATGGCGATCTTGTGGTTGCCTCACCTCCAATTGCATCTAACAATTTGCCGGGGCTTTATCGGGTTTCACCAATGCCAGATGTATTTTCTACGGATGATAATGAAACTTATTGGTTGAACAGCAACTATGGGCAACAGATTCCCATGGGCTACAAAATGGAGGGGGATGGAATCATTCTGGTAAAGGCGCCATTCGGGTCTACAGCTTATCACTGCGACATTCAGATCACGACGGCTATAAACGGCGGCGACAATACGGATTTTTATTTTTACAATGGATCAATCGTAACCGAGGCAAGTTATGGCTCTGGTGGTGGATTTTCTGAAGTGATAGTCGAGGGAACATTTTATGGATTAAAGAAAGTAGGTGACAATATCAAGCTTGTGAAGACAACTGATGGACTGGTTTATACAGATCTAGTTGATTTTGGGCCTAGGCCAGGTTTCAAATACCTGGTAACCTGGGGATATGGCGGTTCCACGATGCTGCATCCGCAGGGAACTGGGCTTTCTGTAGTAAATTAGCGAACCTCTTATTCTTATTTACTTCTTATTTCTCAAGCCGACAATGATTTCATGTTATTTTTAAAAGATATTGAAAACAGATCTTGGCTTATGAGGTCGTGCACTTATTTAGGGGAACATAAACAGATATGGATAAGCTAAAGCAGCAACATGGCAATCAAACCTGGCTAAACGGATTTCTGTTTTCTGTAGGACAGATTTTAAGCTTGTTGATTCTTTATTTTTATCCGCAGGCTCTCTCTGCCCAGCAGAGGCCCCAGTATTCACAATACGTTATGAACAATTACCTGCTCAACCCTGCGCTGAGCGGTATCGAAAATTATACGGATCTCCGGATGGGTCATAGGCAACAGTGGACCGGGCTGGAGGGTGCTCCCAAAACTTCATTTGTCTCAGCGCACTGGGCTCTTGGTGATGCCTATCTGTGGCCAAACCCGTTATCGTTCGGCGAAGACGGAACGGATCCAAGATCTAGAAGCATCGAACAGGACTATACCGCTTCGCCTGCGCACCATGGCATTGGTTTCTCGGCAGTTTCGGATCGGTCGGGCCAGCTTTCGATGGCCTTTCTTGATGTTAGTTACGCGTATCATCTTCAGCTTAATAGAAGACTGAACCTCGCTGCGGGGATTTCCACAGGCGTCTCTAGGGTAGGGATTGATGTAGGTGCACTTGTTCTGGAAAGACCGGGTGATCCGGCGCTATCCAATGCTTCCCGTAAAACATTGAGTCCGGACCTGTCGTTGGGTCTTTGGCTATACGGAAGGCGGTTTTTCTCTGGAGTTTCCGTACAGCAGCTCCTGCCTCAAAAAATAGTTTTTGGAAAAGAAAATAACCTTAATGAGGGGAAACTTGTGCCTCATTTTTTTTTTACATCGGGTTATCGCGTCGCGTTGGGGGAGGATTTTAATGTTACGCCATCTATAATGGCAAAATGGGTAAGCAACACTCCGATTTCCCTGGATGCAAACTTAAAGATCGGGCTTACAGACCGGTTCTGGATGGGAGGCGGCTATAGAAGTACAGATGCCTTTACCGCAATGGCAGGGATAAATGTGAGTCATTTTCTAAACCTCACCTACTCTTATGACCTGACGGTCTCCCGGCTAAACTCAGTCAGTAGCGGAAGCCATGAAATAGTTCTGGGTCTGTTGCTCAACAACGTCTACAAGGTGGTCTGTCCGACAAGGATGTGGTAGTTATCGGATCAGCGTAATCGATCCGCTGTGAACGACTGCTTTGCCAAAAAGATCCGTTCCCTTTAACACGTAAAAATATGCGCCAATAGGAACCGGACTTCCTTTCCATTGCCCGTCCCAGGCATCGAAAATATTTTCGGTCAAAAAGATCGATTCCCCGTATCGGTTGAAGACCCGGAAACTGAATTTTTTAAGGTTCGCAATATTGATATTCAGCAGATCGTTTATTCCATCACCGTTGGGAGAGAAGGAATTAGGGATCATCAGTGTTGATCCATCGAGCAGGACCAGATCGCTGAGGGAAAAATTGTCAAAGCAACTGCTTTTGGAAGATGCCCGAAGGGTAACCGTATAACTGCCGGCTTTTTTATAAAGATGCACAGGACTGAATTCGTCCGATCTCTCGCCGTCACCGAAGTCCCACTCAAACTGGTCCGCGTCTTTGGACTGGTTCAAGAATGTAATGGGGGCGGGAGCAGAAAACTTTCCTGGCAGTTCGGGGGCTGTTCCGAAAAGTGCAACTGGTTTTTTTAGGATAGGGGGGATGTCAAAATAGGCGATATCGCTCTCACAATCGCCGACTTTGACCCGCAGGATATATCTTCCGGATTGCCCTGAATCTTTCACAGGGATGACTATTCTACTTTCTGTATCCAAAAACCCGTTTGGCCCAGTCCAGCGATAAACTGCATCTCTGACTTCGGAAGTGCTCAGCCCAATACTGTCGCCGATGCAGAAAACCTGTTTGTTTGCAAGGATTATCGGCGTTGCCGGTTTTAGGGAAACATAAAAAGAATAACTGGTTATGGTTGTACAGCCCCTATAGCTGGTTGTTTCAAGTATAACGGTCTTTTGCCCCTCTGTTGAATAGCTGATTAGCTGTGGACCGGGATCACTGGAAAATACCTTGCTTGCGCCTTCTCCAAAGTTCCATCTCAGACTGTCGTACCCGCTGGCGACTGTCCTGAAGGTAAATTGTTGGTCGGCTTGACATGGATTTTCTGTCTGCATGTTGATGGATGCCTGGGGGCCAAGGAATTCTCCCGCTCCGGAAAAGAGAAGCGTAAAGCCATTGTTGCCATTGGAAAAATTGTCGATGAGTAGGGCATATCGATGACCCTGTACCATATTGACCGATTTTACGAAGCCATCCTGTCCGGCAACACATCCCGACTGCTCGGTGAGGTCTATCGATCCACTGTTCATACCTGTGGCATAATAGCGGGGTATACAGGCAATTCCACTTCCGGAAGCACAGCGAATGGCATTCTGCGCCGATGGGATACCGTTGTCAGCTGTAGGACCCAGATCAAAGAGCACCCAGTCAATGTCGTCGGTCACCGAGGTGGGTGTAATCGAAAAGCCGAGATCGCCATTGTTCGAAGCCGTCCAGTTATACCATGCCGAGTTGGACTCCGTACTCATGCAGGTTCCCAGTGCCTCCCTGTTATTGAGCCCGGCCCCGCTGATACTCTGTTCTGTAAAACCATTCTTGTTGCAGAGAAGGGATGCGGTCGAAAAATCCTGGCCTGGTTTTTTTGGAGGGTTATAACTGTTTATGCACAACCTGAAATTTCCGGTTGCTCCGCTTTCGGCACTAATCCTGAGGTAATAGAGCTGACCGATGACAAGCCCCCCCTTATAGCCCGTAACTGTATTGTTTTTGATAGTCATGGACCCGATCTGTTCGGTAAGAATATTCTCCTTATAGGTGTAATAGGCAACCAAAGGCTTAATTAGCGTGTTTTTGTCTAGAGTAGTTTCCATGCCCGTAACCGTAGCTGTAACATCAGTCCCTGTGGAAATGAAGCTGTACCATATGTCGTTACCCTCACTGTTCCAGAGGCTGCCCTTTTTGTATCCGCTCGGCGTCGCTCCTGCATTGCTGAACTCCCCGTCCGCAGAACAGAATGCAGTAATTTTGGATAGTGAAACCGCATTGCGGATGTCATCATTGACGGGTGCCTGAGCGTGAGCGTTCAGAGCAATCGTCAATAGGAATAATAGTAATATTGAGCGCATATTTTTGAGATAGGCTAAAATAGCCAATATCATTCTTTTGACGAATTAATTTTGATAATTTAAGAGCTTAAAGTATATTTGAGGTAGTTGTTTGTAGTCAAGTAATTGTAACCTTCTAGTGAGTATTTGGTGAGTACTTTGCTTTTAAAGATATAAAAACCTCGTTTAAAGCGAGTTATGGCATGGGTTCGAGTCCCGTCCATTCCGCAACAAAAGCCTTAACTTGTAAAAGTTGAGGCTTTTTTGCTTCTAGATCCCAATTTCATTCATCCAACTTTTCCGCTGATTCTAGAAGATTGCAGTAGTATTTTTGCCTTCAGTTTGATTTATATAAATGTTCAGTATATTTGTTATATGGAAACGCTAATTATAAATATTCCCGACAAAAAAAGTACCTTGGTAAAACAAATACTTAAAGGTTTAGGTGTAACCATTCAAGAAAACAGTCAAACTAAGAAATCTGATTACAAAAAAAAATTGCTTACAGTTTCGACTTGGCCAGAAGAGGATTTGAAAAGTTTTGAAGACAGTAGAAAATCTTTTGAAAATCTGAGTCCACAACAATGGTAGTTGATACAGGCATCTTTATTGAACATTTAAGGGCAAAAGATAAATTTAAAACGTCGCTTTATTTAATTCCAGAAAATACACAACTATTTATCTCATCGGTATCGCTTTACGAGTTGTATATGGGAGCAACTACTATAGAGAAAGAAAATGATATATTGCTTTTAACAGAGGATTTGGAAGTACTATCATTTACAGATTCTGTTTCCATAAAGGCTGCTCAAATCTATCATGAATTAAGAACAAGTAATAGAATGATTGAATTTAGAGATATTTTTATTGCTGCCACCTGCATAATGTATAAATTGCCTATCCTTACGCTTAATCAGAAACATTTCAAAAGAATAAAGGGTTTAGAAATTCTTTAGAACATTTATTGCCAAAATTTCCCTTGCAAAAGGCATAATACCTTTCAAGTTTTATAGGTGTGGTTTCAATCCCTTATCCTAATTAAATCCCAATTTCATTCATCCAACTTATGCAGATAAATTTCCTGTTGATTAAACGGGATCTTAATGCCATTTTTTTTGAATGCTTCATTTATCGCAACAATAAGATCGCTTTTGGTAGAGTTGTTTTCCCTTAAATGCCTCGTCCATAAAAGTATTTTCAAATCAATAGAATTGCTGTTAAACTGCTCGAATAGGACTACTGGTTTCGGGTTTTTAAGAATTCGCTCTTCAGTTTCTATAATATTACCAATTATCTCCTTACATTTTTGAAGATCGGTATCATAGGCTACTCCAATAACGAGCGACATCCGTTTTCGGCTTCCTGCCAGTGTCCAGTTCATTAAATGAGAGTTCAGTAAATCTCCATTAGGCATTACCAAATCTCCACCTTCCCAAGTCGTAATTACACTGCTTCGAAACCCAATTGATTTCATCGTACCGCCTTGCCCATCCACATCCACAATGTCGCCAACATTAACTGGTTTCTCAAATGCGATGATTAATCCACTAACCAGATTATTGACCAATGTTTGCAGGCCAAATCCAATGCCAACGCCTAGTGCCCCAATAATGATGGTAATTCGATCCATAGGAATGCCGGCTGCAGCGAGCGCCAAAAAAAGACCGATTGAAAGTATGGATATGCGCATTAAGAGAACCCAGCTTCCCAATCCGCGTTTTTGAGTATTGTCATCTTTGCTTCCCACAAGGTGATCATCAGAAGCAAAAAACGATACAATTTTAGAAATGATTACAGATGCGGTCATAATTCCGAAAAAAAGGATTACTCCGTTGATGCTGAAATTGTAGTTGCCCAGGGTTCGCTCACTGCTTAAAAAGGTAAGGAAAGGTTTAGAGAAAAATTCAAATAGGGGAAAGTTATGGCCCATTAATACTATCCATCCTAAAACGAGGAGTATGTAGAGTAAAACCGGTGCTCTGTTGCCCACTTTCCCGAAATTAAGGTAAAATAATTTCCTGTCTTGTACCGTGTAAATGTCAAAGGCTAGAAGCAAACCCTCATTAATTAGTCGCACAACCCAAAGAAATAATATCGCTATAACGACATTTAAAAATCCTACCAGAAATAACGTTTTAGAGAGGTTGAATCTTCCATAAACATTCAATATAATGGAAACGATCTCAAACCCTATCATGATTGCAATTGAGTAGGAAATCCATTTTTCACGAAGTTCAAGATATCGTTTCTGATTAAGAATGATTACTCCCGCCAGGGTACCCGCAATGGCCAGGGCAAGCATATACCAGCGTTCAACTCTCGACGCCTGAAGAAGAATATTTCCGGCTGAAGCAAATATAAATAACACCATCATCAATAGCCATACTTTCATCCAGTAAGAGGTAATAAAGTTTCTGAATACGATTGTAAGGCAAATACTGCAAATAATCCAAATTAAGAAACTTAAGATAAACGGCGGAGATATGAATAAGAACTGAAATAAGCTTAATACAATTAACACTGCCGATAACGCTGGATAACGTATGGCCAATTGCCCATCCAATTCTTTATTTAGTAATCCCTTTGATTGATACATTTTTTTCAAAGAGTTTAGATAGATAAAAGATGTGATAATTAGCAAAACGATTAAAGCCAATTTGCCTATATTATTTAATAGATAAAATTTAAGGGTGAGTAGGTTTTTGATTGTAGAAAATTGAACGATTTCTAAAAAGGGTCTAAAATGAAGTTGAGCTTGCCATATATTTGGCAGTTCGCGATCAAGAGTACTAAAGGCCATATTCTGTTCGTAATGCTCTACCTGCTCAATACTATTCTGTAATTGGCTTATTGCAATATTATACGTGTTTATTAACTTTTGAACATGGAGATTAGCTTTTTTTAGGGTAGAATCAACAGGTGCTGTTTCGTAAGCAACTGCTCCAAGGGTGCGTAAATAATCAACAACTGAGATGGAATCTTTCGGAAAAACAAACAATTCTGGTGCAGTAGATAATGAATCTATTCTATAATGAAAACCGGATAATGCTTTTTGTTTAACTTCAAGTGCTGATTTAATTTTTTTCGCATCTAATAGTAATTCCCGAATAATTCTTTTCGTTGAAGCAAGGTTGCGATAGGTTTGCGTTGTTCCCGCATTAATAAAGACACCATCAGATGCTGTTTTATAATCCGCCTTTAGCACCTCCAATTTGACTTTTGGCGTTATGGTATCTACACCGGTTTTAAGATAGCCTTTTGCATCTTGACTGGTAAGTCTAATATCATTAATGACTTTTAATTGCACCATCACAACCTTATCTGCCTCGAAATCTGCAATACTTTCTTTTGCCGATTGCTTGGCGAAATTCTGCATTCTGACTAAAAATCCATTTGGATTGGTTTTTAGTGAATCGGTTTGCTCTTTTTGGGCAGCTGTTTTTTGACCAATGCAAAGGGAGGGGAAAAAGATTAGGCTTAATATGAAAGCTTTGAGCAAAAGTAGAGTGAATTTCATAACGTTAGGGCTTAATCAATATTAAATAAAAATCAAAATGTATCCAAATGATAGCAACTTATTATTAAACAATCCCTTGCTTTTTGCGTAAAAAATTGATTATCAAATTTAGATTTTCAGAATGTTTTGATTATTTTTATCTTAAAAATCAAACCTACCATGAAAAAAATTTACCTATCATTGCTCTGCATAATGATTGCCATCTGCAGTTTTGCCCAAAACAGCGCTCAGCAGAAAGCTGATGTGATTAAAAAAACCAGCGGTGAAGAACTTAAAGGAAAAATTATTAAGATTACAGATGCTGATGTCTCTTTTGTGTACTCTGGGGAAACCGCTGAATATGTAATTAAAAAATCAGACATCTCTCAGATTACCCATTCCAGTGGCCGGGTAGAGATTTTCTCACAGCAGGTTCCTCCTTCCGAAACTAGACAGAAAGATCAGGTTGCCATGACAGCAACTCCTGTAGATCATCATAATAAAATTGCAATTATCCCATTTACATTTTTAATGGATAACCAGCCTGGGGCCGATGCCATTGGAATGAAGGCGCAACAGGATGCTTATGCGTTACTTAATCAGCACTCCGCAGGATATACCATTCTCGATCCACGTTCTACTAATGCCGCCCTTGTGCAAGCAGGAGCAACGCGTGATAAAATGATTGGTTTTACTATGAAAAATCTTTGCGATATTTTAGGTGTAGAATATATTATTGATGGAACAGTAACGCAAAATAAGGGCTACCAAACCAGTTACACCTCAACTAGCGATGATACAAAGGTTAAACGCGGTGACGATAACAAGGTTAAGGGCGTTTCCAATTACGGATCGTCTAGCAGTGATGCCGTGCAACGTTTTGATGTAAGTGTGAGCCTTCAAATTTACATGGATAATAATGCAAGTATTTATAATGAAAGCCATAAAGCGTTTTTAAGCAATACGGATGGTTCTTACAGTGGGCCATTAGAGTATCTTTTAAAAAGATGCCCCCTATATCGTAAATAGTTTATTTAACCAACCAATAACCTAAATACTGACCATTACCTCCTTAAATAATTTTTTAATCAAATTTATCTCCATTAGATATTGAGTTTTTTTTCTTGATCCAAAATAGAGCGTGTTTTTAAGCTTTGGTGATCCTTCCCAAATTACCTTTACTTTTCCTTCATCAACTTCTTTTTTACATAAGAAATCAGGAATTATCGCTAAACCGTTTCCGCCAGACAGACAACGGACTATAGAGTTTAAATTCGGCACAATATAATTTGGTCTAAAATCGGCGTGTTTGCCAAAGTTTAATTGCCAAAAGCGTAAAAGGTGTTCCATATCGCCAGTTGTACCGTACCATTTTTGTTGTTTTAACCAATGTTCCATCGCATCTAAATCTTTGCGTTTTACCATATGTTTAAACTCTGATTCATCAGTTTCAATTCCCCCAACAAGAACAATAGTTTCTGAGGAGAAAGCCTCGTGCTCTACATTTGCCGATGTTCCCTTTTGTGGCGTAATAATTAAATCTAAAATTCCCTTATCCAACTGATCTAGCATTTCTGGATATTCTCCAAATCGAATAATCACATTAAAAGGCAATGTAGAAATGTACTGCTCTAGCGTTATTTGGAAGGTTTCGAAGCACATGCCAACACTAATGGTAGGCGTATGTTTCTCCGTGCTTTTTTGAAAATGTTTTTCCGCCTCCTCAAGCTTAACCAAAGGCTCAACAATAAAGTTATAAAGTACCTTCCCCTTTTCCGTTGGGATCATTTTTCGACCAGTACGCTCAAATAATTTAGAACCAACATAACTTTCCAAAGAACTTAAATGTAAGCTAACTCCAGGCTGAGAAATAAACAAACTTTCAGCCGCACCAGTTAAAGTTCCTGTTTTATAAATTGCCTTAAAACTTCTGTACCACTCCAAATTTACCATAATTTTACTATTATAATTCTGATACAAAGCTATAAATTAACTTGTTTTTATAATAGATATAACTAAAGTAATTTTGTCCTATCAAAATAAAGAAAACGATATGACAAAAATATTCATCATAAATGGCGGCCAAAAATTTGGTCACTCTGGCGGAAAGTTTAATGAAACCATCTCATCCGCAACCGAAGACTTTTTCAATAGCTTGGAAGGCTTTGAGGTTAAAACAACAAACATTAACAATAACTATGACCCAAAAGAAGAAGTAGCAAAATATGTTTGGGCCGATGTTGTAATTTACCATACACCAATCTGGTGGTTTCAGTTGCCTCACGGTTTTAAAAAATATATTGATGTAGTCTTTACAGAAGGCTATAAAAGCGGAATTTATATTAGCGATGGTAGAAAATCCGCCAACCCAACCCGGAACTATGGAACTGGCGGTATGCTCCACGGACGAAAATATATGGTTACCTCATCTTGGAATGCCCCTAAAGAAGCATTCACTTTACCTGATGAGTTTTTTATGGAAACCAGTGTAGATGACGGACCGCTTTTTGGCTTTCATAGAATGAATGCATTTACGGGCATGGAGCGGATTGATGGAATGCATTTTCACGATGTAGAGAAAAATGCAGACATTATGAAAGATTTAAAAACGTATAGAGAACATTTAAACAATCAATTTTTAAACACAGAAGTATATGAGCATCTATTTAACAGCAATAGTTAAAAGTAAAGCCGATAAAATAGCCGAATTAAGAAGTATTTTACTAGATATGGTTTCTAATTCGAGAATGGAAAAGGCCTGTATTCAATATGATTTGCATGAATCATTAGCGGAAAATACGTTTATTTTTCAAGAAGAGTGGGCTGATCAAAGCAGTTTGGATGCCCACAATAAGCAGAGCTACATTCAAGCTTTCGTGAAAAAAGCGGGAGCATTAACAGATTCTGTTGTAATTTATAAAACGGATAAATTGGAGTAGTTTACAGTTTCGCTCTTCTGGCTGTAATTGCAGATCCAGCTGAAGCAATAACGACAAAGGCAACCGCCAAGCATTCTTTTACGGAAAGATATTCTTGAAGGAAAACAAATGCAGCCAATGATGCCATTGCAGGTTCTAGGCTCATTAAAATACTGAATGTTCTGGCAGGAAGTTGTTTTAATGCCCTAATTTCTAAGGTAAATGGAATGGCACTTGAAAGTAGAGCAAGTGCTGTTCCTAAGCCTAATAATTTTGGGGTTAAGAGTTTTAATCCTCCGCTAAAAATTCCAAAGGGCAATATCAGTAAGGTAGCAAAAAGCATCCCGATGGCAACTGCATCTCCGCCTTTCATTATTTTTGAAATCCGGCCACCTAAAATAATATAGGCTGCCCAAAAGGCTCCAGCAAGGAGCGCTAATAAAACTCCTACTAAATCTAATCCATTGTTGCTCGTCCACGGCGCAATTAGTGCAATTCCAATTGCAGCCAGCAATACCCAAAGAAAATCAATCGCTTTTTTTGAAGAGAAAATGGCGAGAACTAGAGGACCAACAAATTCTAGCGTAACGCCAAGACCAATGGGAATTCTTTCTATTGCTAGATAAAAAACCATATTCATTGCGCCTAGAGAAATACCGTATAGAATTACATATTTCCACTGTTTTGCATTGAGTTTAAACAGATTTGGCCTAAAAGCAATGAGTAAGATTACGGCAGATAAGCCAATTCTTAAAGATGCTGTTGCTGCAGCGCCCAATTCTGGGAAGAGCCCTTTGGCAATTGCTGCACCACACTGTACGCTAATTATAGATAATATAACTGCGGGTATAGGTGGGAGATTAAATTTGCCTTTCATACTGTGGGATTACTGGAGCCCGCGAAGTTACAAAAATCAAATTCATCAAAAATTTTAATAATTTATTGTAAAAAAAATGATAAGGTTTGAAATTAATCAAACCTTATCATTTTTTTAAGCAAATAACTCTTGCTCGTCTCGATCTGCCGTTGGGATCTTCTTCAAAAAATCATCGAAAGCAGGACCATCATTGTCAGAATAAATTCCATAAGCATCCAGCATATACCCTATATTTTTGTCTTGATCCTCTACTAAATATAAAACTGAATTATCTGCAGGATCAGAATCTCCTTCAAAACGATAGGTTTTGACAATCGTTAAATCCTCAGGTCTGTAAATTTTGCCAAGGGTTTTACTTTGCATCTTACCGTGATCAGAAATTTTTAATTCGTTATCTTTTCCTTTCAGCCTCAATTTCTCCAAAATTTGGCTCAAAGTGTTCATTGCAATTGGCTGTTCCATAGTTATAATGATTTTATAAGTATTAAACACGTGGTAATTGAAATGGTTTTATAATTGAAAATTAAGGAGCAAACTAAATGGATGTCAATGTGTTTGATTACTGAACTAAAAATTAATCAGATGAGAAAATATCTTTTAGCCTTAGCCATTACAGGTGCTGCCTTTGCAAGTGCCTGTACAACATCAAAACTTGATAAAGAAATAGCTTCGGCAACTTTAACTGAAACTGCAGATAATACCAAAAACATAGGAACTGCCAAGTTTTATCAGGAAAGTGATGGTAAAATTAAAATGGAATTGATTATGGATTTTGCATCTCGTGCAGATAGCAATGTTGCAGTACATTTTCACGAACACGGAGATTGTGGCGATATGGGAATGAACACACATGGGCATTGGAATCCTACAAAAGAGAATCATGGTAAATGGGGCTCTGCGGCTTATCACAGTGGCGATATTGGGAATATTAAATTAGATAGCAAAGGACATGGAACCGTTACCGTAACTACAGATAGATGGAGTATTGCCGAGGGCGATGTTAAAAATATTATCGGTAGAGGCATAATTGTTCATGGCGGAACCGATGATTATACCACTCAGCCTACAGGTAATTCTGGACCGAGAGTTGGTTGTGGTATAATAGAAGCTGTAAAATAAGTTCAATAATTAATTTTATTAAGGAGCGATTAAATTTTTAATCGCTTTTTTTTATGCAATTGGTTTCGAGTTGTCATCATAATTAAAAAAACCTAAAATTATGGCAACTCTAAACGAATCTCAAAGCGGCAAGGCCGTTAAAGTAAGAACCAAAAAATCCGCACCTCGTGTAGATCTTACTGCAATGGTAGATTTAATGTTCCTGTTAACAACATTCTTTATGCTCACTACAACACTCGGCGATTTAAACGTAGTTGATGTAGCAAAACCAGACGCAACAATAGATCAAGGGCCATATCCTGCATCGCGAACAATGACAATTTTATTGGGAAAGAATAACGAAGCAGCGTATTACATGGGCGAGACTGATAAAGCCGAAATAAAAACCTCATCATTAAAAAATATTGAAAATGATATCC
The DNA here is from genome assembly GCF_014306625.1 of Pedobacter fastidiosus. Classification (GTDB taxonomy): domain Bacteria; phylum Bacteroidota; class Bacteroidia; order Sphingobacteriales; family Sphingobacteriaceae; genus Pedobacter; species Pedobacter fastidiosus. Next base: position 149,628 of record NZ_JACRYL010000007.1, on the reverse strand, counting down.
TTTCATCTAAACTATTGGTTGCCAAAATCCATAATAATAATCCATCAAAGCATATGATTGTAATTATTAAGCCAACTAAAACATCTACCTATAAAGATTTTGTTGATGTTTTGGATGAGATGAAAATAACCAACATTAAAGCTTATGCCATAGATGATGACCACATAACCGATAAAGAGAAAGATTTTATGAAACTGAAAGGAATCTAGTTAACCCAAATGTTAAACATCCTACTAAGCTGATCTCAGGTTTCTTAGGGGATAATTTATTCTAAATCTCTAAACGCAAAAAAGTCCCGATTTTGATCGGGACTTTTAAATATTATAAATAGAAGATTAAATTCCGAAAGCGGCTTTAACCTGATCTGCGTAATCTAGTTTCTCCCAGGTAAACAATTCAACCGTAACATTTTTTTCCTCCCCATTTGGAGTTCTAAAAGTTTTGGTAACCGTTTCTGGCGTTCTGCCCATGTGGCCGTAAGCTGCTGTTTCGCTATAGATCGGGTTTCTCAGTTTCAAACGTTGCTCAATAAAGTATGGGCGCATATCAAAAATAGATTCTACTTTTTTGCTGATCTCTCCATCTGTTAAATTCACTTTAGCAGTTCCATAAGTAACCACGTTTATAGAAGTTGGTTTTGCAACACCAATGGCGTAAGAAACCTGTACCAGAATTTCATCGGCAACACCAGCAGCAACAAGATTTTTTGCAATATGGCGTGTTGCATAAGCGGCACTTCTGTCTACCTTACTAGGATCTTTTCCAGAGAATGCACCACCACCGTGAGCGCCTTTTCCACCATAGGTATCCACAATAATTTTTCTACCGGTTAAACCGGTATCTCCATGTGGTCCGCCAATTACAAATTTCCCTGTCGGATTGATGTGATAGGTAATCTGATCGTTAAACAAATGGGCATATTGAGGATATTTAGCCTTAATCCTTGGAATCAAAATAGAAACCAGATCCGATTTGATCTTAGCTAGCATTGTCTCTTCTTCATCAAAATCATCATGCTGAGTGGAAATTACAATCGCATCAATTCGCTGCGGTTTATTATCGTCAGAATATTCCAAAGTTACCTGAGATTTTGCATCAGGACGCAAATAGGTAATCTCAGAATTCTCTCTTCTCAAATTCGCAAGTTCTCTTAATAATGCATGAGATAGATCTAGCGCCAACGGCATATAATTTTCAGTTTCGTTAGTTGCGTAACCGAACATCATTCCTTGATCACCAGCACCCTGTTCTTCCTTGCTGCTTCTGTCTACACCCTGGTTAATATCCTGCGATTGCTCATGTATCGCAGATAAAATACCACAAGAATTTGCCTCGAACATATATTCGCTTTTGGTATAACCAATTTTCTTGATCACATCGCGGGCAATCTGTTGTACATCCAGATAAGTTTTGGATTTAACCTCACCAGCCAAAATAACCTGACCAGTAGTTACCAGAGTTTCGCAGGCAACCTTAGATTCTGGATCGAAAGCTAGGAAGTTATCAATTAAAGCATCCGAGATTTGATCGGCAATTTTATCTGGGTGTCCTTCAGAAACAGATTCTGACGTAAATAAGTATGACATTTATTAAAATTAAATATTGGTAAATAAACAAATTAATAATTGCCAAAACCCCTTAGAAACAGGCTTTAAAATGATTGAAGGAGGCATTAGCAATTTTTTTAAGTGGTTGCAATCCGGTCCCGAAGATTCGGGATAGCAAATCAATCCACTTTTAATGATTGCAAAAATAGTATATTTTCTTTATTTCAAAAATTATAGATTATTTTGTACCCTCATTCTTTACAACTTGCAAATCAAAACCAATATCCTCTTCATCATAAACCCAATCTCAGGCGGAAAGGGCAAATTGCGCATTCCCGACTTTATAGATAAGTATTTGGATAAGGAAAAATTCAGTCCGAACTTCGTTTTTACAGAATATGTTGGGCATGCAGGCGAGCTGGCAGACGAAGCATCTATTAAAAATTTTGACATAATCGTGGCAGCCGGTGGCGATGGAACCATAAATGAAGTAGCTACGAAGGTTTTACTACACAATAAAATTTTAGGCGTTCTTCCTTTAGGGTCAGGAAATGGCTTGGCTAGATTTCTAAACATCCCTAAAAATTTAAGGCAGGCAATTTTGTTGATCAATAATTTAAAGATCGATAAAATAGACTCTGCCACATTTAATCATAAATCTTTTTTTAATCTGGCAGGGATGGGTTTTGATGCCCATTTAAGCGCTGTTTTTTCGGGCGATAAAAAAAGAGGTTTAAGTGGTTATGTTAAACTAGGCTTTCAAGAAGTTTTCAATTATAAGCCCCAGCTCTATATTTTAAATATTGATGGTGTGGAATATCAGCGTAAGGCATTTGCAGTTACCATTGCAAATTCATCTCAGTATGGCAACGATGTATTTATCGCTCCATCAGCATCCGTTAAAGACGGCCTTTTAGATGTTTGCATTATCAAACCTTTTTCACTGCTAAAATTGCCCATGTTAAGTTACATCATGTTAAGAGGCACAGCAGAAACATCCGATATGATCGAAATTATAAAAGGTAAAAATATTAAAATTACCCGCCAAAAAGAAGGCGCAGTGCATGTAGATGGCGAGCCTTCGCAGATGGGAATGGAAATTGAAGCCGTTGTAAATCCATTATCTTTACAGGTAATTGTTCCATAATTCATTTTCCCCTTACATTTGTTAGTATGAAACCAAAGAAAAATAGTTTAAGCGATCTTGGAGGAATCATGTATTCTACAAATCCCGAATTTGAATACGAAGAAGAAGTAGATGATACTGTAACAAGTCCAAACCAACAACAGGATTTACGCGTAATGCTCGATAAAAAAAACCGTGGAGGAAAAGCCGTAACACTTATCACAGGATTTAAGGGCAAACAAGAAGATTTAGATGTATTAGGAAAAATGCTTAAAACCAAATGCGGTGTAGGAGGATCTGTTAAAGATGGAGAAATTATGATTCAAGGCGATGTTCGCGATAAAGTTATGGGCATTCTTCAAAAGGATGGCTACAAAGTAAAGAAAGCTGGAGGTTAGGTTTTTGATTAATGCTTTGAGGGATACTCCCCACTTGGTGGGTAGGGGGAAGAAATTTAGGTCGCTCTTATTCTTTGTCCCTATCGGTCGGTGTCTCACCGACCTATACACCATTTACTTTCCAGCC
>NZ_JACRYL010000007.1:473-146227 GCF_014306625.1 Pedobacter fastidiosus | reverse complement strand
CTGTAAGTTATAAAACTCTGAGGGGTATCCCCCTCTGGAGGGGGCAGGGGGAGGAATTTATTATTCAATTTCCCCATTGCTTTGTGTCTCACCGACCGAAACACGTTTTCACATTCCAGCCCTGTATGTTATAAAACTCCTAACCCTGCCCCCTCTGGAGGGGGCAGGGTTAGGAGTTATTATTCTATCTCTCCACCGGTTGGTGTTTTACCGACCGCAACAATAAGCTCTGTATGTTATAAAACTCTGAGGGGTATCCCCCTCTCGAGGGGGCAGGGGGAGGAATTTTTATTTCCCCTCTCATCCACCAAAATAATACGCGGGCTTAGTGTATAAAACAAAAATATTTTGACCTTAAATATTGTATTTAATTACCTAATAATAAGAAAGTTAAGTATTAGTGTATTTGGTACAATATGTAAATAATTACTAGAAAAAGCTAGTTTTTATGAGTGATAAGTCTTTACCTTTGCATCACTAACTAACTTATTGTTATGAGCAAAAAGAAACTGCAAACGCCAGATTTAAGCTATTTAAATCTAGGCGAGAACATTGCTGTAAAGTACCAACTATCATCCCCAGAATTAGTTGAAGAAGCGTTAAACAATAAGGAAGGCAATTTGACGTCTTCCGGAGCTTTAGCGATTGATACAGGAAAATTTACGGGTCGTTCTCCAAAAGATCGATTTATTGTGAATGATGACATTACTGAAAGCACCGTGTGGTGGGGCGATGTAAATATCAAAATCAGTCCAGAAAAATTTGATGCATTATATAATAAGGTAACTAACTATTTAAAAGACAAAACAATCTATGTTAGAGATTCGTCTGCATGCGCTGATGCCGATTATTCAATATCTATTAGGGTGGTAACCGAAACAGCTTATCAAAATCTTTTCGCAAACAACTTATTTATTCGTCCAGAGGAAAGCAGCTTGGGAGAAAATCCAGAATGGACAATCATCGCTGCACCAGGCTTTTTGGCCAATCCGTTGATAGATGGAACGAGACAAGAAAACTTTTCGATCTTAAATTTTACCAAAAAAATTATTTTAATCGGTGGAACAGGCTACACAGGCGAAATTAAAAAGGGAATTTTCTCTGTACTCAACTTTATCCTTCCGATTTACAAAAACACACTTTCTATGCATTGCTCAGCCAATGTTGGCGAAGCTGGAGACACCGCAATCTTTTTTGGCCTCTCAGGAACAGGGAAAACTACGCTGTCAGCAGATCCGAAAAGAGGCTTAATAGGCGATGATGAACATGGATGGGGAAAGGATTCTGTTTTTAATTTTGAAGGCGGTTGCTACGCAAAGTGTGTCGATTTAACCCAAGAAAAAGAACCACAGATTTTTAATGCGATTAAATTTGGATCGTTATTAGAAAACACCAATTTTTTCCCAGCTACTAGAGAAGTAGATTTTTCCAATATTGATAAAACAGAAAATACCCGAGTAGCTTATCCTATAGAATATATTGACAATGCAATTTTGCCATCAGTGGCGCCTGTTCCAAAAAATATATTTTTTTTAACGGCTGATGCTTTTGGTGTTTTGCCCCCAATTTCCAAATTAAATGTAGAGCAAGCTATGTTTCATTTTATGAGTGGCTATACCGCAAAGGTTGCAGGTACCGAGGCAGGCATAACTGAACCTCAATTAACTTTCTCAGCATGTTTTGGAAAAGCTTTTCTCCCGTTGCACCCATCGAAATATGCAGAATTACTTGGCGAAAAAATGCAAAAGCATCAAGTAAATGTTTGGTTGGTTAATACAGGTTGGAGTGGCGGTGCTTACGGAGTTGGTAAGCGAATGAAATTAAGTTATACGAGAGCGATGATCACTGCAGCATTAAACGGAGATTTGGATCATAATAAATATAAAGAGCACCATGTTTTTAAATTAATGATGCCTTTACATTGCCCTAACGTTCCGAGTGAAATTCTAGACCCATCCAAAACCTGGGATAATCAAGAAGAATACTTCCAAAAAGCCTACGAGCTGAATAAGGCGTTTTCGGAAAATTTGAAGCAGTTTGACAAGGCAAATACCCAAAAGTTACACGAGAAAGAGTTAAAATTGTGTTAAATGCACTTTAAAATGCATTTTTTACTCCAAAAATTTGCAATTAGATTTTTTTTTAGTTTTTATTGTGAAAGAATTGCCTCCGGCTGAGGCAATTTTTTTGTTATACACCCTTGGTGATTACCGTAAACTAAATCTTAAGTAACGATTTAATTGTTTATTGATTTATTAATTTGTAATTTAAAATCAATTTATAAATTTGTTTTTCGCAACAAAATCAGATGAGAAACGTTGTGTGTAGTACAAAAGAAAAAAACAGCTAAAAATTAAAAACAAGAACTAAAACTAAAAATTAAAAAAAAATGGCAAACGCACCAAAACCAACAACTGTTAAAAAAGAGAGCTCTTCTAGTGCTTCAAATTTGTTTTCAACATTCGTTATTCCAATCTGTATCGTAATTGGATTCTGTGTTTGGAGATTCGTATTCGGAGAAGGAAGCAACTTTATCGACGGTGACAGAGAGAAATTACCATTAGCTGGAAACTATCTAGGAACAGCATACAAAGGAGGTCCTATCGTAGCGATCTTAGTAGGATTACTTTTAGTAGTAATCGTTTTCTCTATAGAGCGTTTCATCGTAATCGGTAAAGCAAGCGGAAAATCTAGCTTAGATACTTTCATTCGTAAAGTACAAGGTTTATTAAGCGCAGGAAACATCGACGCTGCTAAAGCTGAGTGTGACAAACAACAAGGTTCAGTTGCTAACGTAATTAAATCTGGTTTGAAAAAATATAGCGAAGTTGAAGCTGACACAAATATGGATGTTGAGCAATCAATCGTTGCAATCCAAAAAGAGGTAGAAGAAGCAACTGCTTTAGAAATGCCAATGTTAGAGCAAAACTTAACTGTAATCGCTACTCTAGTATCAATCGGTACGTTAGTAGGTTTATTAGGTACAGTAACAGGTATGATCCGTGCATTCGCCGGTTTAGCAAACTCTGGTGCTCCAGATCAATCAGCATTAGCGGTAGGTATCTCTGAGGCACTTATCAATACTGCAACTGGTATCTTGGTATCTACTGTAGCAATTATCATGTATAACATATTAACTTCTAAAATTGACAAGTTAACTTATGCTATCGATGAGGCTGGTTTCAGCATCGTTCAAACATACGCTAGTTCGCATAAATAAGAATTTTGAAAAAATTTTTACCGGCTTTATGGAAAACCGGAAAAAAGATCATCATTATTAAAAACTAGTAATTTATATTATGCCTAGAATAAAAGTTAAAAGAACAAGTACCGTAACAGATATGACTGCCATGTGTGATGTGGCATCGTTGTTACTTACTTTCTTCATCTTAACTGCAACTGCAAGGCAACCAGAACCACTAGCTGTACAAACCCCCTCATCTACGTATGAGTTTAAGGTGCCAGCAGAAAATAACGCAATTTTAACAATTGGTCAGGGTCAGGTTTTCTTTGAAGTAGCAGGTAATAAAGTTAGGGCCAGAACCTTAGAGCTAATTGGTAAACAATACAATATTGATTTTACCCCGGTTGAAATACAACGTTTTTCAGTAATCTCAACTTTTGGTGTACCAGTTTCAGATCTGAAAAAGTTTATTGCAATGTCTGGATCAGACAGGATGAAAAAAGGAGTGCAAACAGGTATCCCTACAGATTCAACTGATAACCAGTTAAATTCTTGGGTATTACAAGCTCGTACCGCAACAGCCGAGATTAATCAACAGCCGATGCGTGTGAGTATTAAAGGTGATGCCAAAGAGGAGTATCCTGTAATTAAAAAGATTATTGATGTTCTTCAGAAACAAAAAGTGAACAAATTTTTGTTAGTTACAAACTCTGAAGCTAAAAAGAAATAAGAAATGGCAGAATTAAACACAGGCGGGAAGAAGGCCACACCAAGGGTTGATATGACTCCAATGGTAGATTTGATGTTTCTTTTGGTTACATTCTTTATTTTAACAACATCAATATCTACGCCTCAAGCAATGGATATCGTGAAGCCAGATAAGGATGAGAAAAACGAAAATAGATTAGAGTTGAAAGCTTCAAAAACCATGACTATCTTATTGGGTAAAAAAGATAAAGTAGCGTGGTATATGGGCGAAGCTGGTAAAACAGCTCCAACCTATGAAAGCTTATCTCAAGTTGATAAAGCAATCATCACAAACAGAAAAGTTGCTGATGCATCTGGAATTAAGGGGGAGTTTGTTGTTTTGATAAAACCAACCAGCGGATCTACATTCCAAAACTTTGTTGATATTATGGATGAATTGGAAATATTAAAGGTAAAAGTTCGTCAGATTGATGATGATAATATCCTTGATTCCGAAAAAGAGTCGATGAAATCTCAAGGTATTTTATAATAAAGTTAAACTCAATAATCATGTCAAAATTAGATATATTTAGAAGTGAGTGGCTTGAAGTAGTTTTTGCTAATAAAAACAAAAGCTATGGTGCTTACCAATTGCGTAAGACCAATGGAGCCAATACGACTAGGGCTTTGATTATCGGTTCAGTAATCTTTCTTGTTTTATTTTTCTCACCAAAAATCTATAGCCTAATCAAAGGCTCAATGGATAATCAAGATGAGCAATTAAAAGCGCAGGAAGTAATTATCGCTCTACCGCCCCCAGTTGATCCAAAAACCCCACCACCACCACCAGTAGAACCACCGCCACCAAAAGTGGATCAGGTAAAAATGCCACCTCCAATCGTTAAGCCAGATGAGCAAGTACGTGATGAGGAACCACCAACTGTAGAAAAGTTGAAGGAAGCAGATCCTGGTCAAAGAGATATTAAAGGTGATCCAACAGCAGATATTCAAATTGCTGAACCTGTTGGAGAAGGACCTAAAAGAGAAGCTGCAGTTGCTGTAGATGATAATAAAGTTTATGACTTCGTTAGTATCGAGAAACAACCAGAATATCCAGGTGGTTTACCTAAATTTTACAAATATTTAAGTGGAGCAATTAAATACCCTCCAATGGCACAAGAAAACAACGTACAGGGTAAAGTATTTTTATCTTTCGTTGTAGAAAAAGATGGTAAACTAACAGACATTACAGTTACCCGCGGTTTGGGTAGTGGTACTGATGAAGAAGCTATCCGTGTATTAAAAGCAAGCCCACGATGGAACCCAGGTATCCAAAATGGTAAGCCGGTAAGGGTAAAATACAACATCAACGTAAACTTTACATTGAACTAATAGTAAATGTTAAATTTTGATATTTTTAAGCAAAAATCGCCTAAACAGCGGTTTTTGCTCATTTTAGGACTTATCATGTTTGTTTTCTACGTGATTTTAGGTTTGGCATTTATCTTTTGGAAAGGCCTTAACTTGAACATCCCTTACTACGGTAAGGTGGCAATTGGAATCTTTCTGATTATTTATGCTTTTATAAGACTATTAAGCCTGGGCAGGCGAGACTAATCATTGATGAGAAATATCCTTTTTATATTTATGTTGCTGGCTTTCGTTTCCTGCAAACGTAAAGCAAAACCCGAAGCGGTAAAAGAAACGCGTACCAGCGGAACTCTAAAAATTTTGGTTGATGAAAGTGTTGGCCCTATCATTCAAGAACAGATTAGTGTTTTTGGATTAGATTATCCACAGGCAAAATTTGAAACCATAATCAAGCCTGAAGAAAAATTATTGCCAGCTTTCCTAAATGATAGTGTTAGGGTAATTGTTTTGCCAAGAATGCTTACTAAACAGGAAGAAAAGTATTATAATCAGCGCAATATTAAAATCAATACATCACGCTTTGCAGTTGATGGGATAGCTTTAATTACCAACCAAGGCAATATTGATAGTACAATTACCGTTAAAGAAGTTATAGATATATTACAGGGGAAAACTTCAGATAAAAAATTGGTCTTTGATAACGCTTATTCAAGTACCTTTCAATACTTTAAACAATTGGCTAATATCAGCCAATTTCCGGCGAAAGGTGTTTACTCGAAAAGTTCTAGTAATGAAGTGATCAAGCTTATAGCTCAGGATAAGAATTTTATTGGTATTTTAGGCATGAATTGGATTACCGACCGAAATTCGAAGATGACAGATTACTTAAGTCAGATAAAAATTCTTGGGGTAAAGAACTTAAAAGGCAAGGTTGGCGACGATCAGTTTTATAAACCAACTCAGGATAATCTGATTAACGGAATCTATCCATTCCTTAGAAACGTAAATATTATAGATTGTGAAGGTAGAGATGGTTTAGGCACAGGATTTGCAACATGGTTAAGAAGTCAGAGAGGACAGTTAATTGTACTTAAATCTGGACTGGGGCCACATAAATTAATGCCTAGAGAAATTAACTTAACAAAAGAAAAATAATTTATAAATTGAACCACGAAGTATTTAATAAATGCTTCAAATTTTAGAGATAAGAAATACCAAGTGAAGGTTGGAAGCGCAACAAGAAGAGAAAAGAACCATGGCCCTTTCAAAATTCATTACCATTAAAAAACAAAAATTAAATCCAATGAAAATTTCAAAGAAAGCAATAACCTTAAATGTAGGTTTAGTGTTGATGGGTTCTGCAGTTTTTGCTCAAAATTTAAGCGACGCGAAAAAAGCCATTGACGCTGAACAGTATCAGAAAGCATCATCAATGCTTAAATCATTGGTGAGCTCACAAGCAACAAACGGCGAAAATTATTATAACCTTGGTTTGGTTTATTTAAAAACCGGTTATATTGATTCGGCTAGAGCAGTTTTTACCAAAGGAGTTACTGCTGATGCTAAAAATAACTTAAACCTAATTGGTTTGGGCGAAGCTGATATGTTATCAAACAATCCAACATCGGCAAAAACTAATTTTGATAAAGCAGTTGCCTTAGCGCCAAAAGATTACAAAACTTATTTGAATATAGGTAAAGCTTATTTGGCTCAAGATAAGCCAACTGAGGATGTTTCTAAACCAGATTTCACTAATGCTTTGGCTAATATTACAAAAGCAGATGAGTTGGATTCTAAAGATAAAGATGGAGATGTTTTCTTAGCACAAGGCGACGCTTATGCTTTGCAAAAAAAGAATTCTGAAGCATTAGGTCCATACATGAGAGTTGGTGATGTTGATCCAACAAACAGAAGAGCTAAAACTCAAATTGGTAAAATGTACAAAGAGTCTAGAGCTTTTCCTGAGGGTGAAAAAGAATTACAAGATGTAATTGCTGCTGATCCAAATTATGGACCTGCTTACCGTGAATTAGGCGAGCTTTACTTACAGTGGAGTAGCTTTGGTACAGATCAAGAAAAAGCAAAAAAAGGTATTGAGAATTATAAAAAATATATGGATTTGACAGACAAATCTTTAGAATCTCAATTACGTTATGCTCAATTCTTGTTTTACGCAAAAGATTTCCAAACCTTAGAACAAGTTGCTACTTCATTACAAGTGCCAGCAGGTAGTACTAAGGGTGCAGTTGTAGATAGAATGAAAGGTTGGGCTGCTTATGAGAATAAAAATTATCCTCAAGCATTAACTTACTTAACGGAGTTCTTTGCTAAAGAAAAAGATAAAACAAAAATTTTAGGTAATGATTACCTTTATTTAGGAAAAGCTCAATTAAAAGCTGGTCAAGATAGTTTAGCAGTATTGAATATTATCGAAGCAGCTAAAATAGATTCAAATAATGCTGATGCATTAGCTGAAGCTGGTTTAGCTTTGATGAAAGCAAAAAAATATGCTAAATCCGCTGAGATTTATAACCTTGCAATTAAATATAATCCTAATGGTAAGGGTTCATTAACTAACTATTACTATTTAGGTCAGACTAGATTTTACGAGTCTTATTTCTTGCAAAAAGATAAAAAACCATTAAATACAACAGGTTTGGTAGAAGCAGATTCTGCATTAAGTCACTTAAATAAAGTATCTCCAGAATTCGCTTTGGGTTATTTTACAAGAGCAAGGATTGCCAACTTAATGGATGATAAAACAAGTCCAAAATATGCTTCGATCCCTTTCTTCGAAAAATATATAAGCTTGGTAAAACCAGAAGAAACTGCAAGTAATAAAAATAACTTAGTAGAATCTTACGATTATTTAGGTGCATACTATGCTGATAAAGACAAGCCAAAAGCGATAGATTTCTTAAACAAGAGTATCGCACTTGATCCGGCTGGTCCATTTGCAACAGCCAAGTTAAAAGAGCTTCAAGCTCCAGCTGCAAAAGGAAAAGGTAAATAATAATAATTCTAATTAATAATTTAGAAAAGGCAGAGTTTGGTTACTCTGCCTTTTTCTTTTACTTTTGCATCAGAAAATAAAGATTATGCAAGCGCAAAGTACAGCAATAGATTTTTTACCAATTATTTTTCAAGTAGTTGTTGCATTAGGTTTCGTAGTAACCACCTTGGTTGCTACTCACTTTTTAGGCCCAAAGCGTAAAACGAGTGACAAGTTAGAAACTTTTGAAGCTGGGGTAAAATCAGTCGGTAATGCCCGTCAACCATTCTCGATTAAATATTTCGTTGTTGCAATCCTATTCGTTCTTTTTGATGTTGAGGTAATTTTTATGTACCCTTGGGCTGTAAATTTTAGAGCTTTAAGAATGGATGGAATGATAGAAATGTTCATCTTCATGGGTACCCTATTACTTGGATTCATTTATGTAATCAAGAAAAAAGTTTTAGACTGGAACTAAGTTGGTAAGCAGTTTTTAATTATAATCATAAAATTCACACCGAAAACCGAAGTGTATCGCATACACTAACATAAAGTGCTTTAATTTATTTAGAAAGGTTCTAAATCGAGTTAAACTAGTTTATTTGCCTTTAAAATATTGTAAATTTGTTGCTCATTCTGCAAAGGGATGAGCATTTTTTGTTTATAAACATGAGTGAAATTAATATAGTTGATGCGCCTCCAGGAATAGAAGGATCTGGTTTCTTTGCCACTTCAATGGATAAAGTTATTGGTTTGGCACGCTCAAATTCATTATGGCCATTGCCTTTCGCAACTTCTTGTTGTGGAATTGAGTTTATGGCAACCATGGGTTCTCACTACGATTTAGGTCGTTTCGGTGCAGAACGTTTGAGTTTTTCTCCTCGTCAGGCAGATGTTTTAATGGTTATGGGTACTATCGCTAAAAAGATGGCGCCTGTATTAAAGCAAGTTTATATCCAAATGGCAGAGCCACGTTGGGTTATGGCTGTTGGGGCTTGTGCAAGTAGCGGAGGTATTTTTGATACTTATTCTGTTCTGCAAGGTATTGATGAAGTTATTCCTGTTGATGTTTATGTTCCGGGGTGCCCACCAAGACCAGAAGCAATTTTAGATGGTTTCCAACGCATTCAAGATTTAGTTAGAAACGAATCTGGAAGAAGAAGAAATTCTGATTATTATAAAGAACTTTTAGGTCAATACGGCATTAAATAATGGAAGAAACGACTCTAAATAACAATATCCTTGCAAAGCTTAGCGATAAGTTTGGTGAAAAAGTAACTGCTGTTTCTGAGCCTTATGGTATGCTAACTTTTGCAACAACCAAAGATGTTATTGTAAATGTTTTATCGTTCTTGAAAGAGGAATTAAAGTTTAACTTCTTAACTGATATAACTGCGGTTCATTATCCAGGTAAAGATCACGGCATTGCTGTTGTTTATCACTTGCATAATATGGTGGAGAAAGTTAGGATAAGAATCAAGGTTTTTATTTCTGAACAAAATCCTACAATCCCAACGGCAACAACTGTTTGGAAAGGTGCTAACTGGATGGAACGCGAAACTTACGATTTGTTCGGAGTTAAATTTGAAGGTCACCCAGATTTACGCCGTATTTTAAATATGGACGAGTTAGGTGTTCACCCAATGTTGAAACAATATCCATTGGAAGATCCGAATAGAGTAGATAAAAAAGACGAATTTTTTGGAAGGTAAAATATGAATCATAACCATCCGGTATTTACAGATAACGACCCGCAAAGTGAGCTGGTAACCTTAAATTTAGGTCCAACGCACCCTGCAACACACGGCGTTTTTCAAAACGTTTTGCAATTAGATGGCGAGCGTATTGTAAGCGGTGTTTCTACAATTGGATATATCCACCGTGCTTTCGAAAAAATTGCCGAACATCGCCCATTTTATCAAATTACTCCACTTACAGATCGTTTAAACTATTGCTCTTCGCCTATTAATAATATGGGCTGGCACATGACGGTTGAAAAGCTATTGAATATCCAAATGCCAAAACGCGTAGATTATCTTCGCGTAATTATCATGGAGCTTTCTAGGATTTCTGATCACATTATCTGCAATACGATTATTGGTCAAGATACTGGAGCAACCACCACCTTCCTTTACCTTTTTCAATTCCGTGAGCACATTTACGAAATTTTCGAAGAGGTTTGTGGTGCTCGTTTAACTACGAATATTGGTCGTATAGGTGGTTTTGAGAGAGATTTCAACGAAATTGCCTTTGCGAAAATCAATAAATTTTTAAAAGAATTTCCAGTAGCCTTAAGAGAGTTTGAAAACCTTTTAAGTCGCAACCGTATTTTCATAGATAGAACCGCTGGAGTTGCGGAAGTAACCAAAGAAACAGCATTAGAATATAGCTGGACTGGCCCACTTTTACGTGCGACTGGTGTAGATTATGATGTTCGTGTAAGCGATCCATATTCTTCTTATCAGGATTTCGATTTTGAAGTTCCGGTTGGAACTAGTGGTGATATTTATGATAGATACCTTGTTCGTAACGAAGAGATGTGGCAAAGTGTTCGCATTATCGAACAGGCTCTAGAAAAGATTAAATTAGAACCAAAAGGTATTTTTCACGCTGATGTGCCTGAGTTTTATCTTCCCCCAAAACAAGAAGTTTATAACAATATGGAGGCTTTAATTTATCACTTCAAAATTGTGATGGGTGAAATTGATGCGCCGAAAGCTGAAGTTTATCATGCTGTAGAGGGTGGAAATGGAGAATTGGGCTTCTATTTAATAAATGACGGCGGAAGAACACCTTATCGTTTACACTTCCGCAGACCAAGTTTTGTAAATTACCAAATGTTTGCGCCAATGAGCGAGGGTATGTTATTATCCGATGCCATTATCAACATGAGTAGTATGAATATTATTGCAGGAGAATTAGATGCTTAAAGTAGAAGAACAAACACCTGTAGTTTTCTCATCAGAGTTGCTTGCCAAATTTGATGATGTAATCACCCGTTATCCGGCAGATAAAAGTAAATCAGCTTTGCTACCATTATTGCATTTGGTGCAGGCAGAGTTTTTGTGGGTTAGTACTTCGGCAATGGATAAAGTTGCAGAATACTTAAAAATTCAGCCAATTGAAGTTTATGAAGTAGCTACTTTTTACAGTATGTATTTCTTAAAACCTCAAGGTAAATATGCAATGGAAGTTTGCCGTACCGGACCTTGTTGTTTAGTAGGCGCTGAAAAAATATTAGACCACTTGGAAAGCAAGTTAGGTGTTAAAGAGGGTGAAGTTACTGCCGATGGTTTATTCAGCTTTAGAGGAGTTGAATGTTTAGCCGCCTGTGGTTTTGGTCCGGTATTACAAATTAGTCCGGAATATACTTTCTACGAAAACCTAACTACCGAGAGTGTAGATAAATTGATTGAAGATTTAAAAAATAAATAACCCCCCGGCCCCCTGAAGGGGGAGTTTAATAACGAGGGGAAAAAGTCCCCTTTAGGGGATTTAGGGGTATAAAAATGAGTCGTAAATTATTACTTGAGCATATTAACGTACCAGGCATCAACATGCTTGAGGTCTATCGCCAAAAAGGTGGGTACCGTGCTGTGGAGAAAGCCCTTAAAACTTTAACACCTGAAGAGATTGTTGAAGAAGTTAAGAAATCTGGCTTACGCGGTCGTGGTGGTGCAGGTTTCCCAACGGGGATGAAATGGAGCTTTTTGGCTAAACCAGAAGGTGTTGCACGCTATTTGGTTTGTAATGCTGATGAATCTGAGCCAGGAACTTTCAAAGATCGTTACTTGATGACCTACATTCCTCATGCTTTAATTGAAGGGATGATTGTTGCCAGTTTTGCTTTAGGTGCAAAGGTTTCATACATCTACGTTCGTGGAGAAATGATGCCTCAAATCCGCATTTTAGAAAGAGCAATTGCTGAGGCTAAAGCTGCTGGTTGGTTAGGTAAAAATATATTAGGAACTGGTTACGATCTAGAATTATATGTTCAGCCAGGTGGTGGTGCTTACATTTGTGGTGAAGAAACTGCATTGTTAGAATCTCTTGAAGGTAAAAGAGGTAATCCAAGAATTAAACCACCATTTCCAGCAATCGCTGGTTTATATGGTTGTCCAACGGTAGTAAATAATGTCGAATCGATTGCTGCAGTTGTGCCAATTATTAATGACGGTGGCGAAGAGTATGCAAAAATAGGTATCGGTAGAAGTACAGGTACAAAATTAATATCAGCATCTGGTAATTTAGTTAAACCAGGTGTTTACGAAATCGAATTAGGTTTACCAGTTGAAGAATTTATCTATTCCGATGAATACTGTGGCGGTATTGCTAATGGTAAAAGATTAAAAGCAACGGTAGCAGGTGGTTCATCTGTTCCGGTTTTACCTGCAAACTTAACTTTAAAATATGCTAACGGCGAACCTCGTTTAATGAGTTATGAATCGTTATCAGAAGGTGGCTTTGCTACAGGGACCATGATGGGTTCTGGTGGTTTTATTGCTTTTGATGAGGACCAATGTATTGTTAGAAACACTTGGAACTTCGCCCGTTTTTATCATCACGAGAGTTGCGGACAATGTTCGCCTTGCCGTGAAGGTACTGGGTGGATGGAAAAAGTGTTGCATAAAATCGAACATGGTCATGGAAAAATGGAAGATGTTGATTTGTTGTGGGATATTCAACGTAAAATTGAAGGGAATACCATTTGCCCATTAGGTGATGCTGCAGCTTGGCCGGTGGCGAGTGCAATTCGTCACTTTAGAGATGAGTTTGAATGGCACATTAAAGAGCCTGTTAAGAGCCAGGCGCAAAACTATGGCATCGCAAATTATGCGGTGCCGATTGAGAAAGCTCCGGTAACGGAAGAAAAATAATAATTGGTTTGTGATAACGACAAACTATATAAATCTTAAGGTCACAAATTGTGACCTTAAGAACTTAATTTAACAATGGAAATATATGTAAATGAAAGAAGAAATATCATCAATAATCATCCCCAACGAAGTAATAGTTAATAAAATATATCTTTTTAGAGGAGTTAAGGTGATGTTAGATTCTGATTTGGCAGAGCTCTTTGGCGTCGAAACTAGGCAGCTTAAACAACAAGTTAGAAGAAATATAGAGCGTTTTCCGGAACACTTTATGTTTGAATTAACTAAAGAAGAAAATGAAGTTCTAAGATCACAATTTGTGACCTTAGAGAAAGGAAAGTACTCAAAATATCTCCCGTTCGCTTTTAGTGAACATGGTATTTTGCAACTATCAAATGTTTTAAAAAGTAAACGAGCGATAGAAGTGAGTATTAAAATAATAGATGTGTTTGTACAACTTAGAACAATGGTTTTGAGTAACACAGAAATAAGATTAGAAGTAGAGAAGATTAAAAAGAAAGTGAATAATCAGGATAAAAATATCGAAGTTATATTCAGATATTTTGATGAACTATTGGAACAAAAAGCGCAACCAAGAAAAGAAATTGGTTATAAAATTTCTAAAGAAAATTAAATATAAAGGATTGCTTCATGCCTCTCAATGACGGTATTAAGCATAAAAAAACAAAAGATTATCATTAACCATGAGTGAAAAAGTTAAGGTTACGATAGATGGAATAACAGTAGAGGTTGATAACGGAACCACTATCCTAAATGCTGCAAGGCAAATTGGAGGTGATGTCGTTCCGCCAGCAATGTGCTATTATTCTAAGTTAGAGGGCAGTGGTGGTAAGTGCCGTACCTGTATTGTTAAGGTAACAAAGGGTTCGGAAAAAGATCCACGCCCGATGCCAAAATTGGTAGCTTCTTGCCGTACAACTGTAATGGATGGTATGGAAGTGCTTAACATTACTTCACCAGAAGTTTTGGAAGCACGTGCAGGTGTGGTTGAAATTTTATTAATTAACCATCCATTAGATTGCCCTGTTTGCGACCAAGCGGGTGAATGTGATTTGCAAAATTTAGGTTACGAGCATGGCTTGCAGAAAACCCGTTATGAGTTTGAGCGTCGTACTTTTGACCGTATTGATATTGGAGATAAAATTCAATTACACATGAATCGTTGTATTCTGTGCTATCGTTGTGTTTTCACTGCAGATCAAATTACAAATAAACGTGTTCATGGTATTTTAAACCGTGGCGATCATTCAGAAATTTCTACTTATATCCAAACAGCTGTTGATAACGATTTCTCAGGAAACGTAATCGATGTTTGTCCTGTAGGTGCTTTAACCGATAAAACTTTCCGTTTTAAAAACCGCGTTTGGTTTACCAAGCCAGTTGATGCACACCGCGATTGCGACCACGAAAAGTGCAATGGTAAAGTAACACTTTGGTATAAAGGAGAAGATGTTTTACGTGTTACTGCTCGTAAAGATCAATTCGGAGAAGTAGAAGAATTTATCTGTAATACCTGTCGTTTCGATAAAAAAGCAACTTCAGATTGGGTTATAGAGCACCCAACCCATATTGATGATACTTCGGTAATTGCCTCTAACCATTACGAAACATTAAAACCTTTGTATGTTATTCAGCCTAACCAAGCTTTACAAGATGCAAATGAAGTTGAATTACATAAAACAGTTAAATACTAATGGATAGCGGTTTTGTTATAGAAAAATTTATTCTTGTTGCTATCATTTTCGGCATCAGTTTAGTAATTGCAATGTATTCTACCTACGCAGAGCGTAAAGTTGCAGCGTTTTTACAAGATCGTTTGGGGCCAGATAGAGCAGGTCCTTTCGGTATTTTGCAACCCTTGGCTGATGGATTAAAAATGTTCATGAAAGAGGAAATTATTCCGACAACATCGAGCAAATGGTTATTCATCGCTGGCCCTGGTTTAGCATTGCTTTGCGCCTGTATTGGTACCGCTGTTATTCCTTGGGGAAGTCCAATGGTAATAGGCGGTAAAGTTGTTCCGCTACAGGTTTCTGATATTAATGTTGGTGTTTTATACATTTTCGGTGTTGTTTCATTAGGTGTTTATGGCGTAATGATCGGCGGTTGGGCATCAAATAATAAATACTCTTTATTAAGTGCAATTAGAGCTGCATCACAAAATATCAGTTATGAAATTGCAATGGGCTTATCTATCATTGCCTTACTTCTACTTTCCAATACCCTAAGTTTAAAAACAATAGTTGAACAACAGCATGGTTTTTGGAAAGATGGCTGGTTTACTTGGTATTTCTTTAAACAACCTTTAGGATTTTTAATCTTCATGGTATGTGCCTTTGCTGAAACTAATCGTGCTCCATTCGATTTGCCTGAATGCGAAACGGAATTAATTGGTGGTTATCATACAGAGTATTCATCAATGAAATTAGGTTTTTACCTTTTTGCTGAGTACATCAATATGTTCGTTTCATCAGCAGTAATGGCTACCTTATATTTTGGTGGTTATAACTATCCAGGTATGGATTGGGTGGCGACACAATTAGGAACAACATGGGCTCCTTTAGTTGGAACAGCAGTTTTATTTGGTAAAATATTCTTTTTCATCTTTTTCTTTATGTGGGTACGTTGGACAATCCCTCGTTTCCGCTATGATCAGTTGATGAATTTAGGCTGGAGAGGTTTAATCCCTTTGGCAATTGCCAACATTATAATAACAGGAATTGTGATTGCGATTATTGAGAAGTTTTAGCCCCCGACCCCCAAAGGGGGAGGGCAAAGCGGAAAAACAAAGTTTAAAAACCATTAAGGTTTATACATAGATTTACACATGCATTTAAAAGCCCTTTTAGGGGTTTGGGGTTATGGAATCATTAAGTAACAAGAAAAAAGTACTGGAGCAAAAGCCATTAAATTTTATGGAGAGGATGTACCTACCTGCAATTATGAAGGGTATGGGCATAACCATCAGCCACTTATTCAAAAAAGAGGCTACTATAAGATATCCAGAGGTTGAGCGTGAATTCTCTACAAACTTTAGAGGAATGCATTCGCTTAAGCGTGATGAGAATGGAAAGGAACGTTGTACTGCCTGTGGGTTGTGTGCACTATCTTGCCCAGCCGAAGCCATTACAATGATTGCGGCAGAACGTAAACCTGAAGAAAAGGATTTATATCGCGAAGAAAAATACGCAGCGACTTACGAAATTAATATGTTGCGTTGTATTTTCTGTGGATTATGTGAAGAGGCCTGTCCGAAAGAAGCAATTTACTTGGATGGACCAATCGTTCCAGCAGATTATTTGCGTAAAGACTTTATTTACGGAAAAGATAAGTTGGTGGAAGCTCCATTAGAAATGAAAAAATAATTTAACTGTTGCCGTCATTGCGAGGAACGAAGCAATCCTAAAGCAATAGACGTAAAAAAATGAGATTGCTTCGTGCCTCGCAATGATGAGGTGTACAAACAAATAACAAATTAATGGGTACACAAGTATTCTATTTCGTAGCCACATTAAGTATCATCTTTTCGCTGATGGTGATTTTTGCAAAAAATCCTATCCACAGTGTATTGTACTTAATCCTTACTTTTTTCACATTTACGGTACATTATGTATTGTTAAATGCACAATTTTTAGCTGTTGTAAATTTTATCGTTTACATGGGGGCAATTATGGTGTTATTTCTTTTTGTGTTGATGTTGCTTAACCTCAATAATGAAACAGAGCCATCTAAATCTCCATTGATCAAAATTGTTGGTGTAATTGCAGGAGGCTGTTTAGTGGTAACCTTAATCGGATCACTTAAAGCCACAACAATTTCAAGCCCGCTAATTCTTAAAAATCAAGGATTAGGTTTGGTGGAGAACTTAGGTAAAGAGCTTTTTGGACCATTTTTATTGCCGTTCGAATTATCATCTCTATTACTGTTGGCCGCAATGGTTGGAGCCGTTTTATTATCTAAAAGAGATGAGGTAGAAGCATAATGGAAAATTTAACTACACAAATGGCAGGGGTACCGCTAAATCACTACATCTATTTAAGTGCAATTATTTTTACTATTGGTGTAATTGGTGTTTTAACTCGCCGAAACGCAATCGTAATATTTATGTCGGTAGAACTGATGTTAAACGCAGTTAATTTACTTTTAACAGCTTTTTCAGTTCACAGTAACGACCCATCAGGACAAGTTTTCGTATTCTTTATTATGGCACTTGCAGCAGCGGAAGTAGCCGTTGGTTTGAGTATTATCGTGATGGTTTACCGCAATACGAAATCGATAGATATTAATGTTTTAAATCGCCTTAAGTGGTAAATATATATTAAGAATGACAATAGAACAATTGATTTGGTTGGTTCCATTACTACCTTTTTTAGGGTTTGTAATTAACGGGCTGGGCAGAAATTCTTTATCTAAAGGACTAATTGGTGTTATTGGAAGTGGCGTAATCTTCGCCTCCTTTATCATCAGTGTAATTATTTTCTTTAGTTTGCAAGGCGATGCACAAAAGTCTCACGAAGTATTTTTATTCGATTGGATAAGCGCTGGAACTTTGCATATTCCATTATCATTTCTGGTTGATCCATTGAGTTCAATCATGCTTTTGATTATCACTGGAATTGGATTTTTGATCCACCTATATTCTACCAGCTACATGCATGACGATGAGGGATTCGGTAAATTTTTTAGTTACCTAAACCTATTTATTTTCTTTATGCTTTTATTGGTATTGGGCTCCAACTACATCGTAATGTTTATTGGCTGGGAAGGGGTTGGTTTATGTTCATACTTATTAATTGGCTTCTGGTACACTAATTCTGCTTATGCATCAGCTGCTAAAAAGGCTTTTGTAATGAACCGCATTGGCGATTTAGGCTTCTTGCTTGGCGTATTTTTAATGTTCAACTTCTTCGGAAGTGTGGAGTTTTCTAAAATATTCCCGCAAGCAATTGGTATTTCTAAGGATAATAGTACAATCGTTTTAATAACCATTTTGTTATTTATCGGTGCCTGTGGTAAATCTGCACAGTTACCATTATTTACTTGGTTGCCTGATGCAATGGCTGGACCAACTCCAGTTTCAGCATTAATTCATGCTGCAACCATGGTAACGGCTGGCATTTATATGATTGCCCGTTCAAGCGTGTTATTTGATCTTGCTCCGTTTACTCAAAACATCATAGCAATTGTGGGTGCTGCAACTGCTTTAATCGCAGCGATTATTGCATTAACACAAACAGATATTAAAAAGGTATTGGCATATTCTACTGTATCTCAATTGGGATATATGTTTTTGGGCTTAGGCGTTGGTGCTTACACAGGGTCGTTTTTCCATGTAATTACACACGCTTTCTTTAAAGCATTATTATTCTTAGGCGCTGGCTCTGTAATTCACGCCATGCACCACGAACAAGATATGCGCCATATGGGTGGTTTGCGTAAAAAACTTCCAATCACATTTTTTACCATGATGATTGGTACAATTGCAATTGCAGGTTTACCTCCATTCTCAGGTTTCTTTTCTAAAGATGAAATTTTAGCAAATGCTTTCGAGCATAATAAGGTACTTTGGGCTGTTGGTGTTTTCACCGCTTTCTTAACTGCTTTTTATATGTTTAGAATGATGTTCCTTACTTTCTCTGGAAAATATAGAGGAACACACCATGAAGAAAGTCATGTGCACGAATCGCCGAAAGCAATGACAATCCCTTTGATTATTTTAGCAATATTAGCGGCAATTGGTGGTGCAATTAATGCTCCCGAAATTTTAGGTGGTCACGATTGGTTGGCGCATTGGTTAGCACCAGTTGTAGCACAACACGAACTCGGCTTAGATCATATAACAGAATATACCCTAATGGGAATTTCGGTAGCTGCCGCGGTTATTGCACTTTCTTATGCCTACTATAAATATGTAAGAGGAGCGCATGTTCCAGTAGCAGATGAAGCTCCACGCTCTGCTTTGGCAAAGTTATCTTATCACAAATTCTATTTAGATGAGATTTACGATTTCTTGATTACAAAACCTTTAGATGGGCTTTCAAAATTCTTCTACAGAATAATCGATACAAAATTTATTGATGGAATTGTAAATGGATTAGGTTGGAGTACCAACGAAGCCAGCAAGGGCGTTCGTTTATTACAAAGTGGAAACGTCGGTTTCTATATATTTATGATGGTATTTGGTATCGTCGCATTGTTATTATATACATTTTTATACATATAAAAAGGGTTCAAAATTAAATAATGGAACAACTTTTACTACTCATATTTCTTCCGCTGGTAGGTGCAATTATTACGGCATTTACAGGCAAGTTGGCTAAAATAGTGTCAACTGTATTTGCAGTTGCATCTTTAGGTTTGACTTTGTTCATCGCATGCAGTTTTATTCCTGATGCAAGTACTCAATTCGAGGCAAATTTACCTTGGATTGCTGATTTAGGCATTCGTTTCCACGCTGGTATTGATGGAATTAGCATGCTGGTGGTTTTGCTTACCAATCTATTGGTGCCAATAATCATTCTATCAAGCTATAAACACGATTATAAAAATCCAGCTGCTTTCTACGCATTAATTCTTTTTATGCAATGTGGATTGTTGTTAGTGTTCACCGCAATGGATGCTTTCTTATTTTACATTGGATGGGAAGCCGCATTAATCCCGATTTATTTTATCTGCGCCATATGGGGCGGAAAAGACCGCATTCGTATCAACATGAAATTCTTTGTTTATACGATTGCAGGATCATTGTTCATGTTGATGGGTATTATTTATCTATATCTTCAAAACCCTGCCCACAATTTTGATCTTCAAGCTTTTTATGCTTTAAACTTAAATGCTGATCAACAGGGATGGATTTTCTGGGCTTTCTTTATCGCATTTGCTATTAAGATGCCGATTTTCCCTTTCCATACTTGGCAACCAGATACCTACACAGCAGCGCCTACACAAGGAACAATGTTATTATCCGGTATTATGTTAAAGATGGGTATTTACGGTCTAATTAGATGGTTATTGCCAATTGTACCTCATGGAGTTCAAGAATGGGGTAATCTTGCTATAATTTTATCGATCATTGGAATTGTTTACGCATCATTAATTGCCTTTACCCAAAAAGACGCAAAACGTTTAGTAGCCTACTCATCAATTGCCCACGTTGGATTAATTTCAGCAGGGATCTTCGCGTTAAACCAACAAGGGATGCAGGGCGCAATGGTTCAAATGTTAAGTCACGGTATTAATGTTGTTGGTTTATTCTTTGTATTAGATATTATCTTCTCTCGTTTAAAAACCAATAAAATTGAAGAATTAGGCGGTATTGCGAAATCAGCACCACAATTAGCAATCGTTTTCTTGATTATTGTTTTGGGAACAGTAGCCTTACCCGGAACAAACGGATTTATCGGCGAGTTTTTATTGTTGATGGGCGTCTACAACTACAGCATTTGGGCGGCAGCTATTGCAGGCTTGACCATAATTTTCGGAGCAGTTTATATGCTTAGAATGTATCAAAACATCATGCTTGGTAAAACAAATAGTTTAACCATCACTTTTACAGATATTAAAGGAACCGAGAAATTGGTTTTATATATTATTTGTGTATTGATTATTGTTTTGGGTGTGTATCCAAAACCATTATTGCACTTAACAGAGGCATCTGTGCAACATTTATTAGAACAGGTAAATCAAAAATTAAAACAGTAACATAAGCAATGAATATTATTATAACCATTAGTATAACAGCTTTTTTGGTGCTTTATGCAGGTTTGTTTAAAGCAAATAAGGCATTATTACCGCTTACAGTTGTTGGCTTACTTACTGCATTAGGATTTACTTTTTGTGCATGGAACGGTAATGCAGTTCATTACGGTATGATGCAGACAGATAATTTTGCTTTAGCCTTTTCTGCAGTTTGTATTGTTGGTACCCTATTGATTTTCCTATTAACTCAAAACTATTTTCATTCGAAAAGCGATAACATAGCAGAATATTATACCCTAATTCTTTTCGCCCTTGCGGGGATGATTATGATGGTATCTTACAAAAACATGGCCATGCTCTTTGTGGGCTTGGAGATTATGTCGGTAAGTTTATACATCCTTGCTGGGATTCGTAAGAAGGATTTTGCCTCAAATGAAGCTTCTTTAAAGTACTTTTTGATGGGTGCTTTTTCAACAGGTTTCTTGTTGTTCGGGATCACTTTAATTTATGGTGCTACAGGTTCATTTGATTTAGATAAAATTCAAGCTTATCTAGTTGCGAACCCACAAGCTGTTTCACCAATTTTTTATCCAGGCGTTATTTTAATGATGATTGGATTAAGCTTTAAAATTGGTGCAGCACCGTTTCATTTCTGGACACCAGATGTTTACGAAGGTTCTCCATCATTAATCACTACTTTTATGAGTACTGTGGTTAAAACTGCAGGTTTTGCAGCTTTCTTAAGGTTATTCGCAGGTGCATTTGCCCCACTTCACGATTTTTGGGTTGTGCCTTTAATTGTTATTGTTTGTTTAACCTTATTTATTGGCAACGTTACTGCTTTGTTCCAAAAGAACTTTAAGCGCATGTTGGCTTACTCGAGTATTTCTCACGCAGGCTACTTATTATTCTCGCTTATCGTTTTAAGCAAGAATTCTGAAAACAATGTTTTGGTTTATGCAACGGCCTACACTTTTGCTTCAATTATCGCCTTTGCGGTATTAATTTTGGTTAAACAAAAAACCGGGAGCGATAGCTTTGAGAGTTTCAATGGTTTAGGCAAGAAAAACCCATTAGTTGCTTTATCTTTAACAATCGCGATGTTATCACTTGCTGGGATTCCACTAACTGCAGGTTTCATCGGAAAATATTTAATGTTTTTAAATGTAATGGGCGAATACCAAACGTTGTTAGTTGCCTTCGCAATTTTAAATGCTTTGGTAGGCTTCTACTATTATTTCAAGGTGATTGTGGCTATGTGGTTTAAAGATGGTGGCGAAGTAGAACTTTCTACGCCAGCACAATACAAAGTAGTTTTACTGTTATCCGTAGTAATTACAATTGTATTGGGTATTTATCCTGCAATTATTTTAAACCTAATATAGGTATGCAGTTGTTTAATAATTATTTGTAGTTTTACGAATAATTGAATATGCACGATTTTTGGAATAACCTGCATCAGCTAATTGATCCCGAAAAATTATTGAGGGAGGGCGGTTTCTATCTTGTAATGTTTGTAATCTATGCAGAAACGGGGCTGTTCTTTGGCTTCTTTCTTCCCGGTGATTATTTATTGTTTTTAGCGGGCATGTTTGTAGCCACTGGTAAGCTTGATGTTAACATTGCGGTTCTTTTGGCTGGTTTATGTGTTGCAGCAATTATGGGCAATTTTACTGGTTATTGGTTTGGCCGTAAAACAGGACCAGTATTGTACACCAGAAAAGACAGTTTTTTCTTTAAAAAGAGATATTTAAAAGCTGCAGAAGAATATTATAACAAACAAGGCGCATTTGCACTCATTATGGGAAGATTTGTTCCGATAGTTAGAACCTTTGCACCGATTTTTGCTGGTGTAGTAAAATTAGATGTTAAAAGATTCGCTTTTTACAACATTGTTGGAGGCGTTTTATGGATAACATCACTAACCTTACTAGGGTATTTTCTAGGAAAAAGGTTTGAAAAAGAAATTAACGATTATTTATTATATATTATTATTGGGTTTATCCTTATTACAACTATACCATTATTAATTACCTTTGTAAAAAGTAAAGTAGTGAAAAGTCCGGAAGAGGATAAACAGATTTAAATTAAAAATGGCAAAAGACGATCATCACGCATGGCATAGCGTATCTCCCGGTGCAAACCTACCAGAAGTAGTAAACGCAATTATTGAAATTCCAAAAGGTTCAAAAGCAAAGTACGAAATCGATAAAGAATCTGGTTTAATTAAGTTAGACAGGGTTCTTTTTTCATCAGTAATGTATCCAGCAAATTATGGTTTTATTCCACAAACTTATTGTGATGATAAAGATCCATTAGATATTTTGGTGCTATGTTCTGTTGATGTCTACCCAATGACATTGATCGAAGCGAAAGTTGTAGGTGTAATGCATATGGTTGATAATGGAGAACAGGATGATAAAATTATTGCTGTTGCTGCTCACGATATGTCTGTTAATTATATTAACGATTTGGATGAGTTGCCTCCACACCAAATGAAAGAAATTGTTCGTTTCTTTCAAGATTACAAAGCGCTAGAAGATAAAAATGTAACTATCGAACATTTATTAGGTGTTCGCTATGCACACAAAGTAATTAGAGAAAGTATAGAACTATACAACACAACATTTAGAGAATTAGCATAATGGATTTACCCACGGTCTGTTTGTTTTTAAATTTGAAGTTAAGTGCGATTCTACCTTCAACCAACCTTGCCCTTGTCGCTTTGGATGAACCAGATACAGGTTCGGTTGGATGGAGATTATTCTTCGCACTATTTTTGGTGATACTAAACGGTTTTTTTGTTGCAGCGGAATTTGCAATTGTAAAAGTTAGAGCATCACAAATCGAAATTAAAGCAAAAACTGGCAGTCGTGTAGGTAAAATGGCCAAAGGTATTATTCATAATCTTGATGGATACCTTGCTGCTACTCAACTTGGTATAACGCTTGCATCCCTTGGCTTGGGTTGGGTTGGTGAAGGCGTTATGCATACCATTTTTAAAAATCTTTTTGATAGTTTGAATTGGGGCTTTAGTGATGCATTTATCCATTCAGCATCAACTGTTGTTGCATTTTCGGTTATTACCATTATGCACATCGTTTTTGGAGAACTTGCTCCAAAATCTTTCGCAATTCAAAGACCAGTTGCAACAACTTTGTTTGTTTCTGTTCCATTACAAATTTTCTATATTGTTTTCAGACCCGCAATTTGGACTTTAAACAGTCTTGCTGCTATAATTCTAAAACCATTTGGTATTGATACATCTGGTGGCCACGAATCATTGCACAGTACTGAAGAACTTCAGTATTTATTAGATCAGGGTAAGGAAAGTGGTGCATTGGATAATAATGAACACGAATTAATTAAGAACGTTTTCGATTTTAACGAGCGTGTAGTTAAAAATATCATGGTGCCTAGAACGAAAATTTCTGGAATAGAATTAACGGCTTCGAAAGAGGAAGTGATTGATACCATTATAAAAGAAGGTTATTCTAGATTGCCAGTTTATGATGAGATTATGGATAAGATCGTTGGGATTATTCATGCCAAAGATATCTTACCGTTGGTGATGTCGGATAATGAAAATTGGACTTTAAGCGATATCATCCGCAAACCATACTTCGTAACAGAAACTAAAAAGATTAATGATTTAATGAGCGAATTGCAGAGTAATCGCATTCAGATTTCTATCGTTTTAGACGAATTTGGTGGAACTGCAGGAATGGTTACATTAGAAGATATTGTGGAAGAATTGGTTGGCGAAATTCAAGATGAGTATGATGAGGAGAAGCCATTGGTTGAAAAAGTATCTGACAATGAATTTATTGTAAATGCCTTTGCAACCGTTTATGATGTAAATGAACATTTGCCTCATGATTTGCCTGAGGATGAAGATTTTGATACCATAGGTGGTTTGGTATCGCACGTTTTTGAACGCATTCCCGAAGTTGGAGAAAGCAATGAATCTTATGGTTATCTGTTTACCATTCTAAAGAAAACAGATCAAAATATCGAAACAATTAAGTTAGAATTGGTTATTAATAAAGGAGATATGGTTGATAATCACTAAATTTCAACTATGCATATTTTTTATACGCCAGATATAACCCAAAATACTTATACCCTTAACGAAGAAGAGAGCAAACACTGTGTAAGGGTTTTACGCCTACCAATTGGCACTTTAGTTAATCTTGTTGATGGGAAAGGCGGATTTTATACAGCAGAAATCACATCCGATAACCCCAAAAAAGTAATTCTCTCCATTTTAAAAGTTGAAGCTGAATTCAATAAACGGAATCATTATTTACACATTGCTGTAGCACCTACTAAAAATATCGATCGTTTAGAATGGTTTTTAGAAAAAGCTACGGAACTTGGGATAGATGAAATTACACCAATCATTACCGATCGATCTGAGCGCCGAGTAGTAAAAGAAGATCGTTTAATCAAAGTGATCACCTCTGCAGTTAAACAATCCATAAAAGCTTATCATCCAAAACTAAATGATGCAATTTCTTTCGATGCATTTTTAAAACAACCATTCGATGGGGATAAATTAATTGCCCATTGTATAGATAACGAAGGTAAAAAATATATCTCCGATTTAATTAAACCACATGGTAGATCTTTGGTGTTAATTGGTCCGGAGGGAGATTTTACCTTAAATGAAGTAAATGAAGCTTTGAACAAAGGTTTTAAAGCTTTAACTTTAGGCAACAATAGGCTTCGTACGGAAACGGCTGCCCTGTCTGCTTGCTTTGAAATCAATTACCTTAACCGATAACCAATTTGAAGTCTTCAATTTTCAGTTTTCAGTTTTTTAAAGTTAAGTCCCTATTGGGCTTTGGCCTTTTAGCTTTAGTTTTTGGTTTTTTCGCTTTTAGTCCCGCTCCAACCTATCGCATGGCGAAACTAAAGTATAATGGTGGTGGTGATTGGTACGCCGATAGAACAGCATTGCCCAATTTAATTGCATTTTGTAATACCAACCTCAAAACAAATTTTTATCCCGAAGAGAGTATTGTAGAAGTTGGAAGTAAGGAGATTTTCAATTATCCATTTATTTATATGACTGGCCACGGCAATGTTGTGTTTAGCGATCAAGAAATTAAAAATTTAAGACAATATTTAACAGGTGGTGGTTTTCTTCATATCGATGATAATTATGGTTTGGACAAATTCATCAGACCACAAATGAAAAAGGTTTTTCCGGAGTTAAGCTTCGTAGAATTGCCAGCCAATCACGTTCTTTACAATCAGAAATATAAGTTTGCTTCAGGTCTCCCAAAAATTCATGAACATGATGGTAAACGGCCACAGGGATTTGCACTTATTTATAAAGGCAGAGTAGTTTGCTATTATACATTTGAGTGCGATTTGGGAAATGGATGGGAAGACTTTGGTACTTATCCAGAAGATACGCAAGAAACCAGAACCAAGGCGCTTAAAATGGGTGCAAATTTAGTTCAGTACGCATTAACACAATAGCTTATGCACAAAGTAAAAGTTAACGAAAGTTTTAATTTCGAAATTGATAAAAAAGGGACTGATTTGTTTATTGATAATGAATTGTTGAAATTAGATTTAAGCGATCTTGGAAACCATGCAACTCATGTTATTTATAAAAACAAATCTTTTAATACTGAAGTTGTTGAAGTTAATATGCCCGATAAGACCTGTACAATTAAAGTTAATGGCAATATTTATTCTCTAAAAATAGAAGATCAGTTTGATCAATTATTAAAGCAACTCGGGTTAGATAATTTAGCCTCTGCCAAAGTTTTAGAAATTAAAGCTCCAATGCCAGGTTTGGTTTTAAAAGTGATTGTAGAAGAAGGAATGGAAATAAAGAAGGGAGATAACCTTCTTATCCTTGAAGCAATGAAGATGGAAAACATTCTAAAATCATCAACTGATGGAATCATAAAAAAAATCTCGGTGAAGCAAGGCGATAAAGTAGAAAAAAATCAAATACTGATTCAGTTTAAATAAACCCAATAAGGCAAAAAAAAATGGCCTCGATTTTGTCGAGGCCTTTTTTTTATGTTGAAATTATTTTCCTTTGCTAACCCTGTAAGGTTTTGAAGGTGGAGTTTTAAATTGTCTTTTGCCTTGGGTACTAATTTCTGGTGCACCAAGCATGGTCATTGCACATCTGAAACCAACTTCGGCAGATGATTCATCTTGTTGCAAGAAACGGCGAGTAGCAGGATTTAACCAATAAGCCATATCGTTCCAAGAACCACCTTTGTAAACTCTAGATTTATCGTTAACCAAAGTAACGCCTTCCTCGTTTAGCAATTTATTCTGTTTATCGCGATAACCTCTTTCATCAGCTTGGTATGAAGTAACTTGCGCCGTTGGATCTGGAGATTTAGAAATAGAATCCGCTCTTTTTGCCAAAGCTTGTTTCTCTGCCCATGTTAATTTCTTTCCTGAATAAGCATTTTGCTTAATAGGTTTGCCATATTTATCCAAAGCGATTTTGCCGTTTGCAGCATCAGAAAGTTGCTTATCCTGAAATTGATTACCACGATAAGGGTTAAATGCATCAGCATTGGTAAAGGTTCCGGTACGATAAACATCATTTACCCACTCGTTAACATTTCCAGCCATATTGTACAAACCGAAATCGTTCGCGGTGTAAGATATTACGGGAACAGTTAAATCACCTTTATCATTTAATGAACCGCCAACACCCATGTAATCTCCAGGTGCTCTTTTAAAGTTGGCTTGAATCATTCCTCGGGTTTTTTTCTTAGCAGAGCTTACACCCAAACCATTCCAAGGATAAATTTTATTTTGGTTAATGTTTTCGTATTCTGTGTTTCCGATTAAGCCCAGAGCTGCATATTCCCATTCAGCCTCTGTTGGTAAACGATAAGGTTGCATAATTACACCATCTTCTAGTGTTGCATTTCTTGTCGGTTGGCCTTTGCCACCTCTACCGCCGGCAGCGCCAACAGATGCACCAGCTTTTGCATTATAATCAACCGGAGCATTCTTTCCCTTATCATCATACTGACCATTTAGATATGCATCAGTGTTAAAAGGTTTGTCTGGTCTTGCGGTTGCAGCAGCTGTTGTAGAATTATTGCCTTTGCCAGATGTTCCACCGGCAAGCGTTTTATAATCCGTTAAGATTCCTTTTTCGCGAAGAATAAATTCATTCGCCTGAGAAGTTCTCCATTCGCAATAGCGAGAAGCCTGCTCCCAAGAAACACCCACAACAGGATAATCACGGTAAGCTGGATGACGCAAATAGTTATCTACATAAGGTTCGTTATAGGATAAAGCGCTACGCCAAACCAATGTATCAGGTAATTCATTGTAGTAGTATTCGCGATCTTCAGGATAGCTAACTCTAATCCAATGTAAATACTCTAGCCAATCGGTGTTTGAAACCTCAGTTTCATCCATATAAAAAGAAGGTACGGTTACCTGTCTTTTATAGTTATAAATGTTGGGTTCAACACCTGCAACTTCGATTGCACTACCACCAACAACCAAAACTCCACCCTCAATTGGAATTAAGCCAGGCCCTGGAGCACGTTTATACTTAGTAGCTACAGCAAAACCGCCGGGAGTTTTGCTTTTTCTATCCGCATAAGGAATGCCTGTTTTAGTTGAAGCATTCCCGCCTTTCGAGCTACAGCCAGAAAGAATGCTAACAAGTGATAAACAAGCAAAAGAATATAGTAATAGTTTTTTCATATATACCAGGGAATATAGCCCAAAGGCCATTCAAATGATAAAATTACGTAAATTTAAATGAATAATAAAGTTTGTTGTAACAAAATAGTGAATATATTTTAATCCCATAACGTATTATTATTTATCCTATTGTGTCTGTTTGATTTTTGACTCTTTTTTTTCTAAATATTTAACATTCAGTTAGATAAATTTTGGAGCATTTATTGCCATGTTTACGTACCAAACATTAATCTTGTAAATAAATAAATCATGCTTAAAAAAGTTTCGATCCTAATTTTAGCGCTCTTTGCTATTCTATTTGTTGCTGCAGCCACAATTCCCATGTTTTTTAAGAAGGAAATTGATGCCAAAATCAAATCTACCATCAATAAAAGTGTAAATGCCAAGGTAGATTTTAAGGATCTTGACTTGAGTTTGATTTCCACATTCCCCAATTTGGGGATAAAAATCAACAACTTGATGATTATTGGGGTCGACAGTTTTGCCAAAGACACTTTGGCAAATGTTAAACAATTACAATTAAATGTAGATTTATTTAGTGTTTTAAAAGGAGAAACCTATAAAATTAAATCAGTTAATCTGGATCAACCTAACATTTTTGCCAAAGTTTTAAAAAGTGGAAAGTCCAATTGGGATATAATGAAGAAAGATAGTGCTTCATCAAAATCAGATACAGCTAAAACAGCTTTTAAAGTTGCTCTGCAAAAATATGCAATCGAAAAGGGAAAAATCATTTATGATGATGCTTCGTTAAACTTTTTTATGGAAATAGATAGTTTAGATCATACTGGGAAGGGCGATTTTACACAAGATCTCTTCACGCTAAAAACACAATCTGATATTGAAAAGCTTACTGTTAAATATGGTGGAATTCCCTATCTAAATAAAGTTAAATTAAACGCAGATCTTCCTATTGATATCGATATGAAGAACATGAAATTTACTTTCTCGGATAATAAAATTAAACTAAACGAGCTTCTTTTATCTGCTGTAGGGTATTTGGCTATGCCAAATGCCAGCGATATGGTTATGGATTTTAAGTTTGATGCCAAACAATCCGAGCTTAAAAATTTCCTTTCATTAATTCCTGCAATTTACGCTTCGAATTTTAAGGATCTGGAAGCCACAGGAAAATTTGCCATGAATGGAACGGCAAAAGGAACTTACAACGCAAAATCGTTGCCAGCGTTTAATGTTAATTTATCCATCGAGAATGGCAAAATCAAATATCCTTCTTTGCCATCAGCTATCAATAATATTCAAGTTAAATCTCAAATATCTAATCCTGATGGCGTAATTGATCATACCGTTGTAAACGTTCCGGCTTTTCATCTGGAATTTGGACAAGTTCCGGTGGATGGCCGATTGCTTTTGAAAAACCCAACTTCGGATCCATTTGTGGATATGGCTTTGAAAGGAAAACTAGATTTAAAACAGCTTACTGCAATCTTCCCAATGAAGGATATGACTTTAAGCGGAATTTTAGATGCTGATGTGCAGGCAGCGGGACGAAAGTCTTCGATTGATAAAGGGCAGTATGAGGCTTTCAAAGCATCAGGACAAATGATCGCGTCGAACTTTAACTATGCAGGCAAAAACGTTCCAATGCCAGTGAGTGTTCCAACCGCTAAAATGGTTTTCAGTCCGAAAAATATTACGTTGAGCAATTTAATTGCGAAAGTTGGAAAAAGCGATTTCGCTGCAAATGGTTCTGTGAATAATTATTTAAGTTATTTCTTCAAGAAAAATCAAGCACTGCAAGGAAATTTCAATTTATCATCTAACCTGATCGATGTTAATGAATTGATGGGGCCGAAAGCTAAAACGGATGAAAGTGCGAAGAAAAGCGATTCTAAACTTTCTGTTTTTGAAGTTCCTGGCAATATAGATTTTAATTTGTCAGCAAAAGCCGGACGTGTCTTATATGATAATTATGATATTACAAATGCTAAAGGTGTTTTATTGGTGAAAAATAAAACCATAACCTTTAAAGATATGGGCATGAATATGTTGGACGGAAAAGTAAATATGAATGGTTCTTACGCCACAATTGATCCTAAAAAACCTAAAGTTGATGTAGATTTTGGAATCGAAAAAATGGATATTCAAAAGGCATTCGGAGCATTTAATACGGTTAAACTGCTTGCTCCAGTTGCTAAGTTTACAAAAGGTGTGTTTTCTACAAACTTAAAATTCAATTCTGATTTAGATCAGAATATGATGCCCGTTTATTCGTCTATCAATGCATCAGGATTAACAAACATTATTCAAGCTGTGTTAGATGGTTTTGAGCCATTAAATAAATTGGCTTCAGCATTGAGTTCGGATAAGTTTAAGAAGTTAGAATTAAACAATGTAATTACTAAGTTTAAGATTGTTGATGGCCGATTAAATGTTTCTCCTTTCGATATTAAAAAGGAAGGAATTGTAATGAATGTTCAGGGATCAAATGGTTTAGATCAAACGATGGATTACAATTTGGGATTAAATTTACCAAGAGCAATGTTAGGTGCTAAGGCCAATGAAACAGCAAATGCTATGATAGCAAAGTTAAATAGTAAGGCAGGTACAAATGTAGCTATGAGCGAAACAATTAGGGTTAATGCGGTTTTGGGCGGAACAATTCTGAAACCAACTATAAGCTTAAAATACGGAGCTGGCGATACAAAAACGACAGCTAAGGATGCTGTTAATAGCGTAATAGCCGAAAAGAAAGCAGAGTTACAGACCAAAGCGCAAGCAAAGATAGATACAGTAAAAGCAAAAGCAACAAAAAAGGTTGAAGATGCAATAGCGGATAAGCTAAATGGTTTCTTTAAAAAGAAAAATTAATTATAAATTATTTGTGTTATGCTGATCTGGAGGAGTTTTTTGATCAGCATAACGCAAAAAATACGCTTGTTTTAACTATGGCGATTTTTGGCGAATTATAGAAATCGCAGGTTTAGTTTTGGCTAAATCGTTTAACGAATGTAGCACAATTGTAATAATCTCTGGGATAATAAATCTTGTCTATTTAATCAGTAATTATTTTTCAGATTTGTAAGGGTAATTAAAATATAAATTCTGATTTTGCGTTATTAAATTATTCTAAAGTTTTAACATTCCGAAATCTAAATTACGTACCTTTAAAGGATGAATTTCAAGTACATCAGTAAGCTTGCTTTTTCTGCACTCTCAGTACTCTTGGTATTTGGCAAAACAAATGCTCAGGTTACTATATCCGGTACACAAACTAACGGAAGCGAATCGAACAATATTGTTACCGCAGTGCCTTTTTTGTTAATTACTCCAGATGCTAGAGCAGGAGCAATGGGCGATGCTGGGGTTGCCATTCCCGGAGATGTTAATTCTGCGAGTATCAATGCATCAAAATTAGCTTTTTTAGATAAGCCTTACGGATTTTCAGTTTCTTATAGCCCTTGGTTAAAAAGCTTAGTGCCCGATATTAATCTTGCTTATTTGGGCGGTTTCTATAAATTGGATGATCGCAATACAATTGGTGCTTCTTTAAGATATTTTTCTCTTGGATCTATCCAGTTAACAGATATAAATCAACAAGATTTGGGAATTAGTAATCCAAATGAATTGGCTTTAGATTTTAGTTTCGCTAGAAGTTTTGGAGAAGAATTTGCTTTGGGGAGTTCATTAAGATATATTTATTCCAATTTGGCTTCTGGTCAGTTTTCCTCTACCGGACAAGTTCACGGTGGTAATGCGGTAGCGGTTGATGTTTCTGGATTATACAAAACATCAACTACTCTATTCGGCAAGAATGCAATTTTATCTGCTGGTGCAAATATTTCCAATATCGGTACTAAAATGAGTTATTCTGATGGGGGAGAAAGTTTTTTCCTGCCTACTAATTTTAAACTCGGTGGGGCATCAACCATCATAATTGATGATTTAAGCACATTTACATTTGCTCTAGACTTTAACAAACTATTGGTTCCTACTCAACCTATTTACGATTCGAATAATAATATTGTAAGTGGCAAGAATCCGAACCGCTCTGTGCCAGCAGGTATTTTTGGGTCATTTAGTGATGCGCCCGGAGGATTTAGCGAGGAAATAAAAGAAGTCGGCATTTCAACAGGTTTAGAATATTGGTATAATCAACAATTTGCTTTAAGAGCCGGATATAATTACCAAAGCCCAATGAAGGGCGATAGTAGGTATTTTACCTTAGGTGCAGGTTTAAAGTATAATGTTTTTAATATTGATTTTGCTTACCTAATCGCGAATGCACAAACAAGTCCATTGGCAAATACCTTGCGTTTTAGTCTTTTGTTTAACTTTGGCGAAAAGAAGTTAATTAAAAGATAATATCTCTATTTGAATGCGCTTGAATCTCAAGCTTCAATCACAAAATAATTCATAATGAAAATCAGAGTAGGCTTTGGATTCGATGTCCATCAATTAAAAGATCAGCACCCTTTTGTAGTAGGAGGCGTTACATTAGAACACCATAAGGGTGCCTTTGGTCATTCTGATGCTGATGTTTTGCTTCATGCCATTTGCGATGCTCTTTTGGGTGCAGCTAATTTACGCGATATTGGTTTTCATTTTAAAAATACCGATGATCGCTGGAAAGGAATTAGTAGTATAATTCTACTTCAGGAAACAGTGAAATTATTAACGGAAAAGGGTTGGCAAGTAGGGAATATAGATGCCATGCTTTGTTTGGAAGCACCAAAAATTAATCCTCACATTCCTGCAATGCAAGAAAATATAGCTAAAGCAATTGGCATTTCCACTGAAGAGATTTCTATTAAAGCGACGACCAACGAACTTATGGGTTTTGTAGGTAGAGAAGAAGGTGTGGTTGCTTATGCGGTTTGCTTGATAGAAAAAATATAAACTTCCATAGTTAAGCCTTGACAACTTTTCTATCGTCTAGGAACGAAAGTCAAAGCTTTATTGTTTTAGTTTTGACAACTCTTCTAGCGTTTAAGAAAGAGAGTTGTCAAAGCTGGGATCATTTCTATTTAAGACATATTCTCTTTAACGTTTCCGGTTCTTTTTAACGTTCCCCAAGTTTCTAACTCGCCTTTTATGGCTTTTCTAACTGAACGGAAAAGTACAACGTACATTAATTGTCTCCAGAAAAAGCGCTGAGGGAAAATATAAAGTAGGTTTTTGTATTTCTCTTTTTCCATTTTAAAGGCTATGCCTGCAAAAATCATATCCACAATAATGAAGATGATGTAATAGAATAGCACCTGCCCAAAACCATTATGTAAACTTAAGATTCCAGAAAATCCGGTTAATGTAAGGTTATTAATTGCACCTAAAGAAAACAATCCTGTAATAAGCGAGATCAGCATAAATAAATCTGCCAATGGTGAAAATAGAGGTAAAATAATCTGGTAGATTAAAATGTTGGGCATTCCCACCATTCCGAAATAGCCATATTTTTTATTCAGCAAGGTTTTTCTGTTTTTCCAGAAACTCTGCATTACACCAAAACTCCAACGGAAACGCTGTTTCAAGAGCATATTAACAGTTTCAGGCGCTTCAGTATAGGCAATAGCCGTATCGCAATTTTTCACCTTGTAGCCAGCTTTTAAAATTCGCATGGTTAAATCGCAATCTTCAGCCAAGGTATCAATGGTAAAACCACCAATTTCTAAAACCACAGCTTTTCTAAATGCACCGATTGCGCCAGGTACAACTGTGATGGTATTTAGAAGATCAAATGCTCTTCTATCCATATTTTGTGCCGTTATATACTCAATAGATTGCCATTTGGTAATGATGTTATCTGCGTTTCCAACTTTAACAGTACCCGCGACCGCTGCAATTTTTGGACTATAGAAATAACGCATCAACTCTGTTACCGCGTCAGTTTTTAATTGGGTATCTGCATCAATACAGATAATAAATTCTGCTGATGCTTTGGTAATTCCGTAGTTTAAAGCCGATGCTTTACCACCGTTTTCTTTACGGTAAACTTTTATCTGCGGATGATTTCCATAGTGCTGATTAACAATTTCGAAGGTTTTATCCTTTGAACCATCATCAACAAAAATCAATTCGAAGTTTGGATAAGTAGTTTTAAGTAAGCTATTTAAAGTTTGTATTGCAGTTACCTCTTCGTTGTAAGCAGGAATAATAATACTCACCTTTTCGGTTGGATTTTTAATCAGTTTATAAGCATTTCTTGTTGCTCTTTTACGCTGACGAATGGCCAAGTAAGCGATAAATATGGTTCTAAGAATAG
This sequence comes from Pedobacter fastidiosus, assembly GCF_014306625.1. GTDB lineage: Bacteria > Bacteroidota > Bacteroidia > Sphingobacteriales > Sphingobacteriaceae > Pedobacter > Pedobacter fastidiosus. Next base: position 111,461 of record NZ_JACRYL010000007.1, on the reverse strand, counting down.
CTAAAGCAATTGCTACTGTAAAAACTGCATTTAAAATTAAGTTTCCGTAGTAGAAGAAGTTTATAAAAAAGTAATCTCCAGATCCTGTGAAACCGCTGTTGGCTGTAGATTGTACAGCAGGCATTAATTCCGATCTTTTTTTGCCCATTAAATCGCCAACCGTTGTAAAAGTGTAACCCTTCGCTTTGAAGAATTTTATAATCCGTGGTAATGCCGCCACAGTTGCGTCGCGGTTACCGCCAGCATCATGAAGCAATAAAATATTGCCATTATTTTGCTGTTTTACAACTTCATTAAAAATTTGATCAGCTGTTTTGCCTGGTTGCCAATCTTCTGGATCAATATATTCCCCAATGTTAATGTAGTTTTCTTTACGACTTTGAGCAACTGGCAGAATCTCTGAAATATTTTGAGGTTCGGCATCGGCATTAAAAGGCGCTCTAAATAAAATGGTGCTGTGTCCGGTTACGGCCTCAATTAATCTTCGGGTTGCATTTAGCTCAAACTTAACTCGTCGCGGACCAATGGCAGACATATCTGGATGAAAAAATGTGTGGTTTCCGATTTCGTAGCCATCATTGTACTCCTGTCTAAGCAACTCCATGTTTTGCTCGGCCATAATTCCAACCACGAAGAAACAGCCAGGTACATTTTCTTTTTTTAAAATACTGATTACTTGAGGCGTGTAAACTGGGTCGGGACCATCATCAAAAGTTAGGGCTATTTTTTTATCGGCCTCGCCAAACCTTTTAATAACATATTGACTTGGTAAACGTGTGTAGCTTTGGCTGGCAATTGTAAAATTTCTTTTATCCAAAGTAAAATGAACACTTCCAGGGTTTGGTGTTGATACTAAATCAAGAATTTCGCCATCTCCAATGTAAGAGATTCCACCCATTGTAAGCGCCGAGATTTTACGTAAATCAATTGGTTTTTTCTTTAAAGAATCTAAGCTTAAATCTTCAGAAATGAAAGACCATAAACGTTTATCTTCTGATCCTAAGCGCCATAAAGCTACACCGGCAATATCCCAATCATCCGCTTTGCGAATTAAATTAAAGTAGGTTGCCGCATCTGTAAAATAAACATCGTGCTCCATTCCACTGCCATCTTTATAAGAATAGTTTAGATTAGCTGAGGCGGGATTGTAATTTATTTTTGATTTGCGATCAACAGCTTTTGTAATGGCCTGTTCGTAAGTAACCGGGATACCAATGCTATTTTTAGGCCAATCATAACCGTAACAAGCCAATGCCAAAATCACTTTATTGGCATCCATTTTACTACAAATATCATCTAGTTTTTCCTCAACCCATTCTTGGTGAGAAATATCTCCTGCATTACTTTGATCAGAATGCTGATCGTAAGCCATCAATATAATGTAATCGTTATAATGTTGAAGTATTTCGGGCTTATAGTCATCATTTTCAGGAGAAATATCTTGAGATACAATTAATTTTTCTGCATGAAATTGCGTGTAAAGATTCTTCATGAAGGCATTAAAATTGTCTCCGTTTTCTAGATTAAGTTCTTCGAAATCTATATTTATGCCTTTGTAACCGTATTTTTTTGTGATTTTTATTAAATCATAAATCAACTTCTGTTGCGCAGGCTGATTAGATAAAAGCCTTCTTACTGCCTCGCCATCCCAATGATCTTTATTGAAATTTGAAACTACGGCAATTGCAGATTTCTTGCCTTCTTTAATTACTCGAAGCGCTGCGGTGTCTGCTTTATCAACAATAGAATCTCCGTTTAAAAAAAACGATTCTGTAGCAACCATGTCCAAATGACCAATATTACGGCGTAAATCGGATATGGATTCTCTCGCAGTGCCTGCCCAGCTTACATAGAAGGCCATGTTAATACGCTTGTTGTTATTGCCATGGCGAGTAAGAATTCTATGCTCCCGATCCTTTTTAATTTGTTGAAGTTTTGATTTTTGGATCGTGAAGTCTTTATACTGCTGAGATTTTTTTAATTTCTCTAACTGCTTTTGCGTTAAAGGCGTATTTGTATTGATGAAAGGTAAATTTGGATATTGTACCGATGATAATGTGAAAGCAACGCAAATAATTGCGATGATGAAAACTAAAAAAAATGAACGACTTACCCAAGTAAAAGTATTCCAGCGTTTTTTGTTTTCAGTTTGAAAGATCTGTTTTCCGGACATTTTTCTGTTCTGATTTTATGTAACAAATATCACGATTGAAAATGAAGATTGCATGAAACTATTTTTGGGAAACTAAATCAATTCATTTATTTGATTATTGGAGAGCTTGTTAACGGAAGAATGGCCTCTAATATTCTTTTCAATGGAATTTAAGTATTGAGAAGGCAAAAAAAAGCCGACAAATTTTACAAAAATGTCGGCTAAAAAATATAATTAAACCTGTTTTATTCTTCTAAGTAGCCAAATCTCCCTTGATTATAATCGGATATAGCTTGATTAATTTCATCTTCGGTATTCATTAAAAAAGGACCGTATTGCACAATCGGTTCATCTATTGGCTCACCACTTAAAATTAAGATTACACTATTTTCTAAGGCTTCCATTTCTATGAGTTCGCCTTTATTTTTAAAGTGAACGAAATTGTTTGCATAAGCAATTTCTGAGTCGTTAATTTTAACAGAACCTTCAATAATCATGAAGCCCGTATTGTAGGAGCTATTAAAATCGAAATTGGCTTTTGCTCCCTTATTTAGCCTCGCATTGTAAAGCTCTATTGGTGTAAATGTACTAGCATTACCTTTAATGCCTTGATAGTTCCCTGCAATTATTTCAATCACACCACCCTCATTTGGTAAAATGAATTTAGCCATATCAGCCTGTTTTACAGCCTGATATTTTGGTGTACTCATTTTATCTTTAGCAGGAAGATTAACCCACAATTGCACCATTTGAAAAGGACCACCAGCTAAACTATAAGCTTGTTCGTGATACTCTTTATGCAAAATCCCACTTGCAGCCGTCATCCATTGCACATCGCCAGGATAAATAATACCACTGTTTCCAGAGCTATCGTGATGCGCAACCGCTCCTTGATAAGCAATGGTTACGGTTTCGAAACCACGATGAGGATGCACACCAACCCCGCGAGGTTCTTTTCTAGCAGAGAATTCGATTTTAGATCCATAATCCATTAAAAAGAAAGGACTCATATCTATTTCATACCCACTAGGAAAAAAATTATGTACTCTAAAGCCATCGCCAACCATGTGTGGGGCAGGTGCTTTTAATACATTTCTTACTTCTTTTATTTCCATTACCTTTTAAATTATTGAGGCATGGGGCTTTGAGCATAATGTTTATATGCCCAAAGCTCAAAGCTCTTTACTAGATTATGCTTGTTTTACGAATTGTAATTCGCCTAAAATGCGTACTTCTTCACTCACCATTACACCACCAGTTTCTAATGCCGCGTTCCAAGTTAAACCGAAATCAGAACGGTTAATTTTGCCACTTAAAGTAAAACCAGCTTTAGTATTTCCCCAAGGATCAGTTGCGATACCGCCAAATTCTGCTGTTAATTTTACAGGTTTAGTTTCGCCTTTTATGGTTAAATCACCCTTAACAATATAATCGCCACCATCTTTTTCTACGGATTTAGATTTGAATTCGATGTGTGCAAATTTTTCTGCATCGAAGAAATCACCGCTTTTTAAGTGCGTATCACGATCTGTGTTTCCTGTATCTAAAGAATCGATATCTCCTTTGAAAGAGATTTCTGCGTTTTCAAATTCATCGCCTTCAGAAGTTAAATCTGCCGAGAAAGATTTTAAGCTACCAGTTACAGTAGTAATCATTAAGTGTTTTACTTTAAATTGTAATTCGCTGTGGGTTGGATCTAATGTCCATTTAGTAGTTGCCATATCTTTTGTTTTTGAGGTGTTTAATATTAACAACACAAAAGTACAGCGCTAGTTTGAACTAGAAATTGATGTATGATAATTAATCAAGATTTAAGGATAAGGAGATTTTCAGGATTAAAGTGCTTATTAAACAATATCGAGTTAAGAAATGGTCGATTAAAATTATTTTCTACATCTTATCATGCAAATCCTCCAATCCCGAAAATCCTGATCCTATGGGCGGAAGTGTTTATTGGCCAACTCTTTTCTTACTCGACTTAGGGATTCTGGTGTGATTCCTAAATAAGATGCAATCATCCATTGTGGAACGCGGAGTGTAAGGTTGGGATATAGTTTTATGAAATCTAGATAACGTTCTTCGGCAGTTGCGCTAAGTAACATATTAATCCTTTTCTGCATAAAACGGATCGAATTATTAAGCAAGCGTGTATGCATAGGCTGCAAGCAGGGAACTTTTATGGCTGCCTGTTCCATAAAATCATTCGGCATTAAAACGACCTCAGTAGTCTCAATAGCATCAATAAAAAAAACTGATGCTTCATTGTTCATATTGTTTCGGTCTGAGATTAGCCAGTTCTCAGGGGCAAATTGAAGAATGTGTTCTTTTCCTTTAGAATCAATAGAATAGGCACGTAATAAACCTTTACCAACAAAAAAGCCATGTTTGCTAATGTCTCCTGTATATTGGATAATTTCGTTTTTGTCGAATTTCTTTATTTTCAAGTCGCCAGAAATGCTGTCGAATTGCTCATCAGTTATTTGTATTTTTTCCTTGAGGTAATTTTTAAACTGATTGATCATAAAGAGAGCGGGTTACTTTTTAACAGGCTTGATGTCAGAAAAATCTACACCGCATTTGCAGTTGCCTCCGCAGCCATCTTTTTTAACCTGTAAAGATTTATAAACCAATCGGCCAACATATACCAATGCAACCGCAAAAAGTAAAAAGACTAAAATGGTTTGAATATTCATAGCACAAATATAAGTTGCTTTTATGATTTGGGTTTCAGTAAAATGTAAAAAGGTTGATCTTATGCAAGATCATTCCTCCATAAAACCAACCGTTCCGCCAACCCAGTCAAAATCTGCATTATACCTTACGCCAATCATTTTTCCTCTACTTAATCGAGCTAAATTAATGCAAAGCTGAGGCTCCCCGCCATCTGGCCATAAGTACATCATTCTAATTTCGGCTTTAACGCCTCCATCTGGGGCTTGAACGGCAGGTTCATAATTGACCTTTTTCTGCAAAATCCAGTTTTCAGGATCTGGAATACCTTTAATGTCACTTTCAGTAACATCGATAATAACACCCATGCCCGCAAAAGAGAAAAGCGGTTTCAAAACATAATTTTCTAAATCTGTTGGTACGGTTTCAACTTCATTTAAAAAACGCGTTTCCGGAACAAACTCACTTTTTAGAAATGGCATGGTATATTTACTGACTCTGTAAAACCAATTCGGATGCGTTACCCACTCAATATCTAATTCTTCTCTAGGATCGAAGCTACCCTTAAAAATTTCAGTATTATTAGCAACTTCATCAAAAATAAGACGGTTATAAATCCTCTTTAATTGAATTAGCTTCCCTTCTTCCTCATAAAATAACTGTTTCCCAACCTGCTTAATATCTTCGAGCGCTAATATTTTTATGCCCAACATTTTCTGTGTCACGAAGAAATCTATAGCTGTTTTTTGATTTGGAGCATCAACATCCATCAAGGCTACTTCATGTGGTTGATGTTTGCCAAGTATAACTTCCTTAAATAATTGAATGTATTTTTCCTCGTTAAAGCCATTTAAAAAATGATTGACAGTCTTGTCGATTTCATAACAATCTCGGTAAGTTTTCGAAAGATGATTTTGAAAACCATACAAAGAGGGGAAGCCCTGCATTTCGATTAACATAGGCGTAAGTTCGCCAGCATCATTTTTGCAGATTCCAAAATCAAAAGTTAAGAAGTGGGGTTGCTCGTTTTCGTTTGGAACATTCCAACTAGTCGGAATAGATTTTTGTGTTAGAGCTTTAAAGTTTGGCTGTTTTATCAGATTTACGATTTCTTCACCAGCTAAAGTTAATTTTTCTTTTAAAGCTTTTGGAATAAAAACTGGAGTTTCTGCAACTCTAAAGGGTATTTCTGGATAACCATTCTGTAGCTTTTGCATAAAGCCTTGGTATTTCTCTACAGTAAATTGCTGGTTAAACTTATGTCTTTGAGCTGGTATCATATGCTATTCTTTTAATAATATCGTCATTGCGAGGCACGAAGCAATCTCACTGCAATGAGTTGATTAGCGAGCGTTTTAAGATTGCTTCGTTCCTCGCAATGACGACCGCCTAAAAAATAAATAAAATTGATTTTTTGACTTTATGCTTCTTGAAAACTCCCGATTGCTTTTTGTAAAAAGTTAGGTAAAATAACGCTTTGGGTAAGTACGATTCTCGCAGGATCATCCAAGCTGTTTAACATATCGAAATATTTAGCTTCGCCATGCGTATCAATAATTACTTTTTTCTTTTCATCTTGAAGTAAATACATTTTCATTCCAACTGGATCAGCCTCAGGATGAAATTGAGTTCCGACGATTTCGTTAGAAAAACGAATTGACATCATACAGCGTTCTAAATCAATATGTTTACGTTCTTTTTCAATCGCTAAAAGTTTAGCGCCTTTAGCTTCAAAAGCATCAAAATCTGGCTCTATTACTTGCCAATCGCGACTATCAACTGAGAAAAATGGATTGGTAATTCCATTAAAAATCTCATCCTTTTCTCCATTTTCAGTAAGGGTAATTGGAAAAATTCCAAAAGCATTAGATCGGCGTTCAGTTACATTGCCCAGGTTATATTTACGGCAAGCCAACTGAAAGGAATGGCAAATTAAAAAAGCATATTTCTTTTTATCTTCATGTGTTGCATTGAAGTTTTCGATTTGATCGAGAAGATTAAAAAAATCATTTTCCCATTGCTCGCCCTTGCTCTCGAGAGGACTTCCAGGGCCACCGCTAGAAATATATGCATCATAATCGATGCTTGGAATTTCTCCTTTTTGTCTTAAATCGAAAATATCGAAAGAAAGATTTAGGTTGTGTTCGTTTCTGAAGCGGGATAAAATTTCCTGAATTCCCCGCATACCCTGATTAGGAGCGCCGTTATTCATATCAATAACGGCGACCTTTAAACTATTTTTATCCATTATAATTTACTTTGCGCCAATAAGTGTTTGGGTTGTAATGTAATCAACCACCGCTTCAAAGCTACCAGTTTGTGCATAAACAGCCAACTGTCTATCTGCTCCGGTACCTTGCTCAAGTATTTTATGAACGTAATTCAAATCATTTCTGCATCCTAATTCATCCACCACATCATCAACAAAATCCAATAATTCTAAAACTAAATTACGGCAATTTACTTCCATTTCTTTACCAAAATCGATTAAGTTGCCATCAATTCCGTAACGAGCAGCACGCCATTTATTTTCGTTAATTAAGGCTCTGGAATAACTGATAAACTCCATATTTTGCAAACGAAGTTTATACAACTTAGCACACAATGCTTGGAATAATGCAGTAAAAGCCATTGTTTCATCTATTAACATTGGGCAATCGCAAATGCGGAATTCTACGGTATCAAAGAAAGGATGAACGCGAATATCCCACCAAATTTTCTTTGCATTGTCCATGCAATTGGTTTTAATCAGCAGTTTTACGTAGTTATCGTAATCCTCAATACTGTTAAAAATATCTGGAATTCCAGTTCTAGGAAATTTATCAAAAATCTTGGTTCTAAAAGATTTATAGCCTGTATTTCTCGATTCCCAGAAAGGAGAATTTGTTGATAAAGCAAAAACATGTGGCAAAAAGTAGCGCACCTGATTTGCAATGTGGATGGCCAGTTCGCGAGATTGGAAACCTACGTGAACGTGCAATCCGAAAATTAAATTAGAACGGGCAGCTTCCTGTAGTTCATTTACAATTTCGTTATAACGGGGATGTTCTGTTATCAATTGTTTTTCCCAATGTGAAAATGGGTGTGTACCTGCTGCGCCAATGCGTAAGCCTTGTTCGCCAGCAAGTTGTGAAACTGTATAACGCAGTTGCGAAATTTCTTTACGAGCTTCTTCAGTTGTTTTGCAAATGCCTGTGCCCACTTCTACAACAGCTTGATGCATTTCTGCCTTAACCTGATCTTTGTGAATTTTTTGTGCAGCTTCTACAATTTTTTGGTCGTGAGAGGTTAATTCCCTGGTAACGGGATCAATTACCATGTACTCTTCCTCTATCCCAAGCGTGAATTCATTCATCCTAGTAATGTTTAATTTAGATCCCCTTTTATTTTTTGGTTGATGCTTTTTTCGGCTTAGCTGGTGCTTTCTCTGCAGTCGCTTTTGGAGCTACAGCTTTTTTAGTCGCTTCAAGTTTTGCTGTTGATTTAGAAGTCGATGCTTTTGCCATTAAAGGCTTGCCCGCAACGGAAGATTTAATGTATTCGCCCCATGTTAAATTGTCTTGACCATCTTTTTGAGCTTTAGCTCTTTCGATTGCATAATTTGCAGTAGTTTCTACAACCCAGTCAAAATTTTCTTGTCCTACACTTTTAATATCAGCATCTGGTGCAGGATTACAGAAATCGATAGCAATTGGAATTCCATCTCGTACAGCAAATTCTACTGTATTAAAATCGTAACCCAAATAATTGCACAATTTAAGCGTATATTCTTCTACCGTTTTTAAAAGTTTTTCGCTTGATGGTGCTTTATCTACCGCATAACGTAAATGATGCGGGTTACGTGGATCGTATTGCATAATGCGAACATGTTTGCCACCAATGCAATAACATCTAAAATACTCATCGAAAATAATTTCTTCCTGTAAAAGCATTACCAATTGTTGGGTTCCGCTGTGTTTATCAAAGAAATCTTCCTTATCATGAAGTTTATAAACATCTCTCCATCCACCACCATCATAAGGTTTCATGTAAGCAGGAAAGCCTGTATATTCAAAAATTGCATCCCAGTTTAATGGCATTGTTAAGTTAGAAAAAGAATCACCAGTTGTACCTGTAGGATGCTCTCTTGATGGAATTAGTGCCGTTTTTGGCACTGGAACACCAATTTGTTCCGCTAATGCGTTATTAAAAAACTTTTCATCGGCACTCCACCAAAATGGGTTATTAATTACTGCAGTTCCAGTTATTGCTGCATTTTTTAAAGATGCACGGTAAAATGGAACATCCTGAGAAATACGATCGATAATTACGGCGTAATCCAAAGGTTCATTTTGAAATATTTTGTCAATTTTAACAGCTTCAGCGGTGATGCCTTTTTCTGCTTTTTGGTTAATTCGCTCGATTACGGCTTCAGGAAAAGAACGTTCCTGGCCAAATAAAATCCCTATTTTCTTCATTGGTACTTTTTTATGTTTAAAATATGTAATCAGTATAACTGATCAATTGTTCTATTGCTAAATTGTTTAAATATTGAAACTATAATTGTGCTATATAATTCGGAAACATTTCTCGCCAAATTGGCCAATCATGATCTGCATTTGGTCTAATATCCAGCCAATGATCAATTCCTTTTTGGGCCAATATTTGAGATAAGCGCTCGTTATCCGGTTTGCACATATCTCGATCCGACGTGCCTAAAACGATCTTCAAATAATGTAATTCTGGATTGCTGTTGTTAAGCAGATAATCTACAGGATTGTTGAAATACACGTCGTCATTATAAAAACCATCCAATTGGCCAGTAATATCAAATGCGCCACTCATACTAAACATATGGCTGACTAACCATGGATGCCGAAATGCAAAATTGGCCGCATGATAACCTCCAAAACTACAACCGGCGGTTATAATTTTGCTGTGTCCGGTTTCATGTCTGGCTAAAGGTGCTACTTCCTCCAGAAGGTATTTGTCGTACCAAATGTGATTTTTTACTCTATCTGCGGGATGTATGCTTTTGTTGTACCAGCTTAATTTATCAATGCCATCAGGACAATAAATCTTAATCTTTCCTTCGTTAATAAAGCCTTCAACAGAGTCTATTAGTTTGAAATCTTTATTTTCGAAATATCGCCCCATGCTCGTTGGAAACAGTAGAATAGGGATACCACCGTGGCCAAAAGTGAGCATGTCGATTTCAGCACTCAAATTAGGGCTGTACCACTTTTTATGTTCTTCTTTAACCATATATAAAATTGAATGTTTTAAGATAGAAATTAAATTTTAGAAAAAGAACGTAATTGACCTAAAATAAAAGCACAGTGTAAAAATTGGCTCCTGATAATTAATAGTTTACCAAGATTTGTACCTTTGCCCCGAATTCTGAACGATAAACCGTTGTGATAGGGGATTTGAATATTATGTACACTACAATTTTATCAGTAAAAGTTAATACCATTAATTTTAAAATTCCTTCTGCTTTTTTAAAGCACGAGGTTGAAATAGATATTTACGTGCCCGATGGTATTTTGGGAAATGAAAAAATAGAGCTTCTTTTATTAAATGATGGTCAGGATGTGGCCAAAATGAATTTCACCGAAATTTTAGAAGAAGCGCATCACAATAAAAGAAACAATAGATTAATTGTTGTTGCGATTAAAGCATCTCCAGATCGTTTAATGGAGTACGGCGTTGCGGGCGTTCCCGATTTTAAAGGTCGTGGAGCTAAAGCAGAATTATATACAGATTTTATAATTAAAGAGCTTTTGCCGTTCGTTAAAAAGAAAATAGCAATGCCGATTACGGGTAGAGTTGCCTTTGCAGGTTTTTCTTTAGGCGGTTTATCTGCTTTTGATATCGCTTGGAATAACCCATCGGTTTTTGATGCAATTGGCGTTTTTTCAGGCGCTTTTTGGTGGCGTAAAAAAGATTTGGCAAACGGTTATACCGATGCTGATCGAATTATGCACAATCTTATTGATCATACTTCGACCCGACCAGATATGAAATTTTGGTTAATGACCGGAACGGAAGATGAAAAGGCCGATCGCAATAAAAATCTAATTATCGATTCTATTGATGATACAATTGATGTTGTAAAAGGACTTTTGAATAAGGGTTATAAACGACCAGAAAACATCTTCTACTTCGAAAAAGTTGGTGGTAAACACGATGTTCCAACTTGGGAAAGTGTAATGCCTGCCTTTTTAAATTGGGCGTTTGAGGTTTAATTTGACAACTTTTTTTGCTAAAACAGATCATCGCTTTGCGTAACCATTAAACCAATTACTACCTCTGGTTCTTGCTAAACTATAAGTAACTGTTTTTAGAGATTTGTTCATTTCCGTAATTGTAACAGGACTTAACGGAAGCTGATTTAATTGAATCTTTTTAGTTAATAGCTAATTTTGAAGATAAAATGACGAGTACAAAAATCTATCAGATTTGTTTATTTTAGATAAATTCACAGTTCTTGGTTCTTCTTTTAGTATGAATTGATTAGAAATATCATAAACTAAAGCCTATTAAGGCTTTAGTTTAGTATTAGTTAGCACAAACACTGGTCGAATGTGGATCTGTACTATACCCACCAGCCACACAAACGCATATAGTTGTTCCATTGAAACATGTGCCTTGTAATGTTTCACCTGTGCTTCTAATATATAAATTACATGGCCCGTCATGGCAAGAATGAGTATCTCCTGGAGGTGGACTTACAGTGCCACCCCCAAAAACATTTTTCATCTCAGCCCTGCTGAGTAGATTTAACTTTTTCATAACATAAAATTTAATTTTGTAAGTCAAGATTTCGTAATCCTGTCACGCCAGGTTTACTTAAGCGATATGTATTTTATAACTGCATATTCGTTATTCGCCAATTTCATTTGCGAAGGTTTCAACTTTTGCACTGAAGTTTACCCGCCAAAATCTCTGGCCCTTCAGCAAGCAGGCTTCCTAAGTAGACAGTGTTTTTAGTCTAACAAATATTTAATATCTTCAAATTGATATGGATTTGGTAATTTATAACCATTTATGAATATCGTTGGCGTAAATGTAATTTCTGTTAATTCACACCAAGCCTTTTGTATCCTCGTTACTTCATTCAATGAATGATTATTTTCTATCGGATATTTGATTGCCCATTGTTCATAATTTCTGGAGCTTTGCTGATACCAATTATTTAAGGCACGTTGAACAAAAGCGGTATCTTTAATTAAACCCAAAGCACTGATATGTCTAGATACCTTTGTTCTTCTATCATCATCATGATCTGCTGTTGAAAAAATGATTTTTACTTTAATATCATCTCTATAGCTTAGCAAATCATCTAATAATTGATGTGCTTTAGCGCAAGGCCCACAAAAAGGATTGCTAACCATTGTAATAGTTGTTTCGGCATTGGGATTGCCTAAAGCTATAGGCATTAATTCGTCAGAAACATTATATTTTGGTTGGCTTTTTAGCGCCTGTATAAACAAAGTACTATTGTATTTGAATTTTTTAAGCTGTTGTTTTAGAGAGTTAGCCGATTCCGCCTTCATGAGAACAGGTTTAATTAATGACCATCCTAATATTGGAAAGATAAATGCCAACAGTATTGATGTAGCTAGGGTAGGTGAAAGTTGAATATTGAAAAAATCAAATGTAAAAATGTTGGCCACAAATTCTAAAATCAATAATAGTTGTACAGTACAACATAAAATGCACCAATTTTTATTCTTGTATTGATAATTAATAGAATAAACTGTATATGGTAAAGCGAATACATTTAGCCAAGCTAAAATATGTATAGATGAAGGAATAAGTCGCAAGGACAAAAGACTGCAGATAAAGTAGCAAAAACCAACCTCACTCCAAGTTAGCCAGCTAGTAACCTTTGCAGCATCTGATTTTAAAATTGAATTACAATTATTTTTTTTACCTAAACTACAAAGATTTTGAATTAATGGATTGCTAGCATTGATACTATACATTAAAAGTAACGTGCTCACTACCAGACCAATAAATTTTAGTGATAACAAAATCACATAGCCAACACTTAAAGCATTATAATTTAGGTCTAAAAAAACAAAAACTATGATTAATGTAATTAGCAAGGGTGTTTTGGCAAAATTAAATTTATCCTTTATTTTATTTATCTGATAAGTTTTCTCTCCACTAATTGTTTTAGCTATTGCATGAAGTGCTATTCCACTCCATATTTTTAAAAAATCAGCTTCATGCATTAAAACTCGGCTATAGATTTCATTGCTATATGCAATTTGTTTATTATTAATTTCATGTATTAAAATAAAAACACCGCCATTTACATTTAGGTGAGCAATTAAAGGAAATAATAAATCATCTGAATTATATTCTTCTTTATTAATTTGATAAACTTGGTTTTCGATATACCAGTCGGTTAAACTTTCACTTACCGAAAGGATACTTGGAAAATAAGGATGTTCCTCTAAAGTAGTTTTAATTGATGTCTTACTAACCTTAACATTTAAAGTTTTTAATAATAATTCGATTACTGCTACAGCATTTGGTTTGGAACGAGAGAATAAATTTGCCATAAAATAAAAGGTTAAATGGATTATATAATCTTTAACTTATTTTTTGCTATTTTAACAATAAATACAAGGCTATAGTAGTAATCTACATGAATTAGTCAAAAAAAGCTATTGTTTTTTAATGCTATTAATATTGTTTAAGTAGTGAAAAGCTAAATCGTTGATTAAATTTAAAGTGATTATTTCACACATTTTGTGATTTTTAATCACATATTATATGTGTAATATTTTTCTCGGTATTTTTTAATAATTATAAATGTAGGTTAGTTATGAAAATTGGGTTTTTACTTAAAGAGCTCCGCTCTTTGAAAGGAGTTACACAACTAAAAATTGCCAACCTACTAAATGTAGAGCGCAGTACCTATTGTAAATGGGAAACTGATAAGGTTACTATTGATATATATAGGTTAAAAGATATAGCCAAAATATATGGTTTGGATTTAGAATTTATGTGCAGATGCTTTGAAGCACAAAAAATTATCTCTAGAGATGATGTTTTGAGAGCCATTCAATTAGCAGAAGCCAAGACTAATAAAATACCATCTCTGGCACGATAGTCCACCCACTTTGTAAGACACCCTAGTTGTGAATTTTAATCGTCTGTTTTACATATTTCTCTTTGTTGCATTCGAAATGACTATACACTTAGTCTACCTTTTTCTGATTATTTTATAAATATAAAGATATAAGCCCACAGCGTATCGAGGACTTGAAATGGAAAGCGGGGCCGAACTTAACCGCATTACTACTGTACTTGCTTTTCTAATTAAAAATGAGATAATTACAACATTATCATCTGATTAAATAGTGGGCGTTATAGTAGAAAATCCATTTCTAAACATTATCTTTGCGCCAAATTTGAGGCGCATTTTATGCAAAAGATTAGAAATATAGCTATTATAGCACACGTTGACCACGGTAAAACTACATTGGTTGATAAGATTTTACATTCTTGTTCTATTTTTCGTGACAACGAACAAACAGGAGATTTGATATTGGATAATAACGATTTAGAGCGTGAGCGTGGTATCACAATCGTGTCTAAAAACGTTTCGGTTCAGTACAAAGACGTAAAAATTAACATTATTGACACACCTGGTCACGCGGATTTTGGCGGTGAGGTAGAGCGTGTTTTAAAAATGGCCGATGGTGTACTTTTACTTTGCGATGCTTTTGAAGGTGCAATGCCTCAAACGCGTTTCGTAACGCAAAAAGCTTTGGCACTAGGTTTAAAACCGATTGTGGTTGTAAACAAAGTGGATAAAGAAAACTGTCGCCCAGAAGAGGTTTACGAGCAAATTTTTGAATTGTTCTTTAACCTTGAAGCAACTGAAGAGCAATTGGATTTCCCAGTAATTTACGGTTCATCTAAACAAGGATGGATGAGTACGGATTGGAAAGTTCCAACGACTGATATTTTCGCTTTATTGGATGCTGTTGTGGCAAACATTCCACCTGCACCAATTAACGATGGTACATTGCAAATGCAAATTACTTCGTTAGATTATTCATCTTTCGTAGGTCGTATTGCAATTGGTCGTGTTCACCGTGGTACAATTAAGGAAAACCAACCGGTTACTTTAATTAAACGCGATGGTAGAATTGTAAAATCAAGAGTAAAAGAACTTTATACTTTCGAAGGTTTAGGAAAAATCCGTGCTACAGAAGTAAGTTCGGGAGATATTTGTGCGGTTGTAGGTATTGATGGATTTGATATTGGTGATACCATTTCAGATTTTGAAAATCCAGAACAATTGCCAGTAATCAGCATTGATGAGCCAACAATGAATATGTTGTTTACCATTAACAACTCCCCGTTTTTTGGTAAAGAAGGTAAATTAGTTACTTCTCAACGTATAAAAGAACGTTTAATCAAAGAAACTGAGAAAAACTTAGCTTTAAAAGTTGTTGAAACTGCATCTCCAGATTCATGGTTGGTTTACGGTCGTGGTATTCTCCATTTATCGGTATTAATCGAAACGATGCGTCGTGAAGGTTATGAAATTCAAGTTGGTCAGCCACAGGTTATCATTAAAGAAATTGATGGTAAGAAATGTGAGCCAATTGAAACATTAATCGTTGATGTACCGGGTGAAGTTTCTGGTAAGGTAATCGAATTGGTAACTCAACGTAAAGGTGAGTTGTTAATTATGGAGCCAAAAGGCGATTTACAACACTTAGAATTCGAAATCCCAGCTCGTGGTATTATCGGTTTACGTAACAACGTGTTAACTGCAACTGCTGGCGAGGCGATTATGGCGCACCGTTTCAAAGCTTACGAGCCTTGGAAAGGAACAATCCCTGGTCGTTTAAATGGTGTTTTAGTTTCAATGGATAAAGGTATGACTACCGCTTATTCTATTGATAAATTACAGGATAGAGGTCGTTTCTTTGTTGATCCAGGAGTTGATGTTTACGAAGGTCAGATTATGGGTGAGCACATCCGTGATAATGATTTAGTAGTAAACATTGTTAAAGGAAAAGCATTAACGAACATGCGTGCATCTGGTACAGATGATAATGCTCGTATTGCACCTGCAATTAAATTCTCGTTAGAAGAGGCTATGGAATATATCCAAGCTGATGAGTATATCGAGGTTACACCGCAAAGTATGCGTTTACGTAAAATCTTCTTAACAGAACAAGAACGTAAGGTAAAAGGAAAGCAATTCGCTTAAATAGCCTCACCCCAGCCCTCTCCGAAGGAGAGGGAGTTGGAAAATATAAATTTAAAGCCTCGATGTAAATCGGGGTTTTTTGGGTTTAAAGGCGCCCCACCTAAATCCTACCCAGAAGGGAGGACTTGAAAACTTAAGATACCTAAGAACAGCTTAGTTTGATGCAAGTTTTTTGCTTACGGTTTAATATTACTGTCTTTTGTTTCCCTCTTTTCAAGGAGAGGGAGGGATACTAATTTGCCAAAGCAGAAACTTTAATAGGGTGAGGCTTTTACACGTTTAGGGTTTTTCACCACCTTAGATACCTAAGAACCGCTTAGTTTGATGCAAGTTTTTTGCTTACGGTTTAAGATTACTGTATTTGTTTCCCTCTCTTCAAGGAGAGGGAGGGATACTAATTGCCAATGCAGAAACTTTAATAGGGTGAGGCCTTTTTGCGCTTAGGTTTTTCACCACCTTAGACACCTAAGAACAGCTTAGTTTGGTTTAGGTTTTACTTATGGTTTAAGTTACTGTCTTTTGTTTCCCTCTCTTCAAGGAGAGGGAGGGATACTAATTTGCCAAAGCAGAAACTTTAATAGGGTGAGGTCTTTTTTAGCTTTGACAACTTTCTTTCCCCCTGGCTATTAAAGTTGTCAAAGCCTACTTACTGATACTTTCCTAAAATTTCACTAAAACATTAATCAATCGATTGATTTTCTGTCACTCATTTTTCATAAAACTTATGGGAATAAAAAACAAACAATTTGATGGCATTTGATTTCCATTTGGACGTTAGTTTTGTCTCAACAAACTAATCGATTCCCTATTATGATTAATAAGAGCCTATCCTTTTTAGGGATATTTTTATTAAACGCACTTTCTCTTTTGCCACTATTTCTATTATATAGACTAGCTGATGCCTTTTATTTATTAATTTTCTACGTTTTTAAATATCGTAGAAAGGTGGTGAAGGAGAATTTATACCATGCCTTTCCAGATAAAACTGCTGCGGAGCTTAAAGCCATCGAAAAAGAATACTACAAATTCTTATCCTCACTATTTGTTGAGGTAATCAAAATGAAAAGTATCTCAAAAAAAGAACTTTCTAAGCGTGTAAAATTCAAGAATGTCGATTTGGTTGAGGCCTATCTTAAAAATAATGAAAGCGTTCTTTTCTGCTCCTCTCACTATGGCAATTATGAATGGGTTTGTATGGCAATCGGATTAAATTTTTCTGGTCAGCATTACCCAATATATAAGCCACTTAGCAGTGAAGCATTTGATAATTGGTTTTTAACCATGAGAAGCAAGTTTGGAAATAGAATGGTTGCCATGCGCCAAACTTTAAGAGCCATTCAATCCAGTAAAGGTTCTGCTAATATGTTTACTTTCGGGAGCGACCAAGCTCCGGCAAAAGAAGAATCTCTTTATTGGACAAACTTTCTGAACCAAGAAACTTCTGTTCAGCTTGGAATAGAAAAAATTGCAAAGAAAACCAATCGCCCGGTTTTTTATTTAAAAATCAACTATTTAAAACGTGGTTATTACGAGGTAGACTGTGTGCCGATTTGCTTGCATCCTGATCAAACAGCAGAATATGAGATTACTGAAGCGCATACGCATTTCCTAGAGGAAATGATTCAAGAAAAGCCTGCTTATTGGTTATGGAGCCATAGAAGATGGAAACATAAACAAGAGAGAAAAGCTCCGAAAATTGAAGAAATAAGACAGGATCTTTCTGATAGTATGGCTTAAAATTTCCATGCTATATTTTATATTTGTTGGCGTAAGTTTTGTCAATGAAAATCTTTAAAAAAATTATCTTTTATTTCTTCTTGCTAATTATCCTAACCTTTGGTGGGTTATTTATTTGGCAACCGTATTTAATGCGGGTGCTTTATTACCGTCAGCCTGATTCGGTAACTTACAAAGCATTTCCGCAAGATGTCTCTCATAAAAGCAATTCCATATTTCATTTTATACGTTCGCCTAAACTAAGAAATGATATAGATACTTTGCATGTTTTAGATGGTAATAATCAATCTATCCCATTTAAAGATTATTTTAAAAATGGCAAATTAAATGCTTTTCTTGTCATTAGGAATGATAGTATATTATATGAAAAATATAGTTCAGGTTATAGCGACAGTACGCTAACTACAATATTTTCTGGAGCAAAAAGTCTGGTTTCTATTATGCTTGGAGAAGCGTTGGCAGATGGAAGCATTAAAAATTTGAATGATCAAGTAACCCAATATATTCCTGAGCTAAAATTTAATCCTGCTTTTAATAACATCACGTTAAAAAATCTTTTGGATATGAAATCAGGCTTGGAATTTCAAGATGCTTTAGGCGGAGTTGTTCAAGCTTTCTTTTCTGATGAAGCAAAGTATTACTATACACATGATATGAAAACAGAGCTGATGAAAGTTAAGCTCGTTAATAAACCTGGAACGGTTTGGAAATATAAAAGTATCGATCCAATTTTATTGGGTTGGGTGATGGAGAAAGCTACAGGGAAATCGGTAGCACAATATTTTGAAGAAAAAATTTGGCGGAATATTGGCACGGAGTACAATTCCACTTGGGGCTTAGATCATCCAAATGGATTGGCAAATACGGCAAGCCGTTTTCAGGTTACGGCAATAGATTTTGCCAAAATTGGGCGTTTGTATCTAAACAAAGGAAAATATAACAACAAACAAATTGTATCCGAAAGTTGGGTAAACCAATCCATCAATATTGGTACTGAAAAGCCAGCGTCATCAAAAGGCTGGCAAAAATCTGCACATCATTATCTGTGGTGGATTCCGCAAGAAGGTGAGAATGGCGATTATGCAGCGGAGGGAATGCTCGGACAAAGACTTTACATCGATCCAAAAACGAATACCATTATTGTTCAATTTGCAGATCATGGTGCAGGCAACTATCCTTATCGAAAAATAAGTCGGTATTTAGCGGGTTTGCCATTTATTTATCCAGCAAAAATTAACCACAGAGCGCACTGGGTTTTCACCGAGAAGAAGGAGAGTTGCTTTTTCTCCTTTGTGCTTTTCCTCTGTGAACTTTGTGGTAAAAAATTAAAACTTATCGAAAAATAAGCAGGTATTTAGCGGGTTTGCCATTTAGTTATCCAGCAAAAATTAACCACAGAGCGCACTGAGTTTTCACCGAGAAGAAGGAGAGTTGCTCTTTCTCCTCTGTGCTTTTTCTCTGTGAACTTTGTGGTAAAAAAATTAAAACTTATCGAAAAATAAGCAGGTATTTAGCCGGTTTGCCATTTGGTTATCCTGCAAAAATTAACCACAGAGCGCACTGAGTTTTCACCGAGAATTACTCTTTCTCCTCTGTGCTTTTTCTCTGTGAACTTTGTGGTAAAAAAATTAAAACTTATCGAAAAATAAACTGGTATTTAGCGGGTTTGCCAATTTGGTTGTCCAAAGTACTAATGTTTTTAACCGCAAAGGGCGCAAAGTATTTCGTAAAGAAAATGAAGTTTAGCGTTTAACTTTGTGTTCTTTGCGCTTGCTTAAATTCTTTGCGGTTAAATTTTTAAAATGCTACATTGCTGATCGATGGAAAACGATGATGTAAAAATTTCAAAAAAGAAGCCGATTTTTCCGGTTACGCCTGCTTTGCAAAAATACCTGCGAAGTTATCAGCGTGAAGCCAAATTGCCCATCAAATACAATGATTTGATGCAGTTTAATGAGGCTTTCCCACTAATGGATAAGTTTGGAAAAGATTCTCTGTGGGAGGGGCCAATTTATGCACAGGATTTAATTGAAAAACTACACAATGGGTTAAAAGAAATCTATGCTAACTTAAAAGCATCTGGAAACCTGCGCATTGTTGAGCATAAATACATCGATAAAATTGAATATTGTACTTTCGGAAATACGCATCCTTTTAGAATCAGAATTGTAAACCGCTTAAATGATGTTTACGATTATTTCTACATTAAAAAAGCCGATGCTTCTAGAATTTACGGCTTAGAACTCGAAGAAATTTTATCGCCAAACCAAGTGAATTATTTGGTAGATGGCGATACATTGGTAGAGGAGCATATTGCGGGGATTCCGGGAGATGTTTTTACGAAAGGACAGTTATACACTCCAGAATTTAATCCGACTAGAATTGCTAAGGAGTTTGTGAAATTTAACGAACGCTGTTTAATAATGCTTTTGGGTGATATGAGGGCTTATAATTTTGTAGTTCAAATTACGCCAGATTTCGATGATATTCAATTTAGAATCAGAGCAATAGATTTCGATCAGCAATTTTACGAAGGAAATTTAAAGGTTTATTTGCCCCAGTTTTTTAAGGAAAATTTGCCTTATGTAAAAATGAGCATGGAGCAATTAACCGAGAAAACAGTTTTACAGTATCAACAAGAGGAAAGATCATCAATCGTACATCGAGTTAGGAGTGAGCGTCATCGCTTAACAGATTTGCGAGATGTCTCAAATAAAGAAGCATTAACAACTCCGGCAAACATCGCATTGCTAAAGCAAAGTATGGCCGATTATTTTAAAGATCGACATTATTTAAGTTGTAAAACGATGACCGACATTATTGAGTTGAATATTAAAAATATTATTAGGCAAGTAAAGCTTTAAATAAAAAAACGGCTAACCAATGTCAACCGTTTTTTAGTGAATTTACAAAGAGCGTTCCAGCCCTCTAGGCATGTTGTCCTTCGTGAACTCCTTCAGCAAATTCCTCTACAATTTTATCATTAAATGCAGGTAAATCTTTCGGTGTTCTGCTGGTAACCAAACCTTGGTCTACAATAACTTCCTCGTCAGACCAATCTGCACCAGCATTAATTAAATCCTGAGAAATGTTTTTAACGGATGTCATTTTTCTACCTTTAACAACGTCTGCATTAATTAAAGTTTGCGGTCCGTGGCAGATTGCGGCGACGGGTTTACCGGCTTCAAAAAAAGCTTTTACAAAGGCAATCGCATCTTTATTAATTCGTAACTGATCTGGGTTTAGAACGCCTCCGGGCAAAAGCAATCCATTATAATCATCTGCATTTACTTCGTCAATAGTTTTATCTACATCAACTTCAATAGACCAATGATCATGATTCCACGCTTTTATTGTTCCACTTTTTGAGGAGATAACATGAACGGTTGCGCCTTCTTCTTTTAATCTTTTTACTGGTTCTGTTAATTCAACTTCTTCAAATCCGCTTTCTGAAAGTACAGCAATTGTGCGGTTACTTAATTGTCCCATAATCTTTAAATTTTAAATAGGTGATATATTTAAAGACAGTTGGGGAAAATTATTGTTTTTAGAAATTTGAGTTATCTCTATCGCATCATAACAACTGTATTGGAAAAATTTTGTAAAAACCCCATTTAAAAGGTTTCTCCATTACGCTTTGCTCCAGTCGAAATGACGAGCTGTTGTTAATCATTCGTTCTTTTGTGCCTAAAAAAGTACGAAGCTAAATTTCCAGCAATTATGATATGATTAAAAATATTAGGAATTAGGCCATAATATTTGGTTAGAATTTTGAAGCGCTCTTTTAAACTTTCAAAATGCTTTTTCTTACTCATTCCACCCACCAAATACTTGGCTACATAACGATGAACGTTAACAATATTTGACGATTTTTTCGCCGCCTTAATAATCCAATCAATATCCGAGCTGTATTTATATTTCAAATCGTAAGGTGTAGTAATACTTCTTCGAATATAAATCGCCTGATGGCTAATGTTCATTCCAAATTGAAAACTTTTCCAATCAAAAACTTCTGGAGCCTCATGTCTTCTTCTTCCTAAATTCTCCCAGTTATCGTTGTACATTTCGGTTTCGCCATAATAAATATCAGCTCCAGGTGAAGATTCAAAAACATCTTCAACCGTATGTTCATCATAAAGTTCATCGCCAGAATTCATGAACAAAACGTAATCGCCTTTAGCCATTGCCAAGCCTTTATTCATCGCATGGTAAATACCTTGATCTTTCTCAGAAACAATTTTGGAAATTTGATTTTTATACCGTTGAATAACTTCAAGCGTACCATCTGTAGAAGCACCATCAATAATAAGGTATTCAATATCTTTAAAAGTTTGATTAATTACAGAGTTTATCGTTCGCTCAATGTCTCGAACGTTGTTATATACGATGGTAATAATGGAGAGCTTTGGCATATTAATCCATCAATTTTTTTAGCGTTTCAACATCTGGTAAAAGTCCTTTGTAAGCAGCCGGCAAATGATTTCCAATAAAGGCAAAATCCGCTCCTATAGACATTAAGAATTTTTTAATATTTTGAACAATTTCACTCTCTAAAAGTCTTTCATCCTTTTCGTCGCCATCCTCAATATTTATAAAATCTAATAAGTATTCATCTTTAAATGATTGTAGGGCTTTTTGCCTGGCTTTATCATTCGTTATAGTTTTTGAAAAGTTGTTGGGTAAGCTACCCGTTTTTTGATAGGTTTGATTATTTAAATGATTTTTTAATGTACTCAAACTCCAAAATTCTGAGGCCGTTTTTTGGATGTAGAATATTCTTTCTTCTGAAGATTTTGTATTTTGTAAAATCTCGATATGGTGAGTGAAACTTACAGTAGAAAAACTATTTTCTAATTGGACCGTTACTGACGGTCTAAATGTAATTTCCTGTAAATCAATTGTTTCTAATTGGGCCGTAAGTGACGGACTAATTATGAATTGCTCTTCCCAAGATTCAAAAAAGAGGCGCATTCTTTTAATGTTCGTCGCTGAAAAACCTCTTAATCCTGGCAATTCGAGTTGCAAATCAGCAGAAAGATTTTCAATAACTTTTGCCCCCCATTTTTCCTCTTTAATCTTATTTGAAATGAACTTTCCAACTGCAAAATAAAGTGTTAAAAGCTCTTTGTTAACTAAGGTGGCTGCCCTGTAACGGCTCTGTAAAATTGCCGATTTCAGCGCTTTAATATTATCAAGATAGGTTTTAGATAATTCCATCGGCATATTTTACTTCGGTTGTAAATCGATCAGGGTTTCGTATAAATCGAGATGCTTTTCTGCAATCACCTTTTCTGAAAAATTATTGAGAATGCTTAATCTGGCTTCTTTCTGTATTTCGGCTTTATTTGGGCGATGATATAACCACTCAATCCCATTAGCCAAATCTTCGGCGTTTTCATATTCAGCCAAATACCCATTTTGCATGTGTTTCACCATGTCTGGAATCCCACCTGTGGTAAAGGCAATTACTGGCGTAGCGCAGGCCAAGCTTTCCATTACGGTATTTGGTAAGTTATCTTCTAAAGATGGTGTGATAAATGCATCTGCCGCAGAATAGCATTTTGCCAAGTGCTCATCTTTATTTATGGTGCCTAAGAAAGTTGTTTTAAAAGGAAAAGTTGGCATCTCGGTATTTTCTTTATTTCCAAAAATTACCAATTCGATGTTTTCCCTAACAATCCCAGCCCTTCGGGATAAGATCTCTAGCGCCGCAATTAAATATGGCGTTCCTTTATGCTTGTCGTTTTTTGAGGGCATAAAACCGCTCATCAACACAAACTTATCGGGATTAATTTTTAAGATTTTCTTCGCCTCACTTTTAACATACGGTTTAAAAATATTGGTTTCTATCGTATTCGGAATTACAGTTGCTTTGCGTGTACCAAGCAAGCTACTAAACTTTACCGAGCTTGCCATCCACTTACTTGGCGCCACAATGTGAAAGTTTAATTCGGTATAGGCTTTCTGTTTTCTTAGCCAAGTTTTGTGCGAGATATCATTATCGCCACTTATTTTTAAAATTGGACAATTGCCACATTGATGATGGAAGTTTTCGCAACCATAACGCACATGGCAACCACCTGTAAAAGCATTGCTATCGTGGAACGTCCAAACAATTGGCTTTTCTAGTTCATCTAATTCCGCTAAAAATTTTGGAGTGAGGAAACCGTGATTCACCCAATGCAAATGAATAATGTCTGCACTTTTAACTTCAGGATGGTTTTTAATAGATCGGCCAAACCATTGTAAACTGAAAGGAGTTTTAACCGATTTGCTGAGCCATTTTGCAAAATAGCGTTCGGATAAAATATTATAGACAGCTTTAGCTTTTTGAATGGGCGATTTGCTGAAGGTATCAATCTTCGGGTTTTGCCCAAATTTATAGTAAACCAAAACTTTAGAATCTACACCACTAGCTTTCAGCGCATCGCTTAGGCGTAAGCAAGCCCTTCCGGCTCCGCCGTTTCCATCGTAAGTATTTAGGTGTAAAACTTTCAAATCGATCAAAAATACATTTTATTGTTTACGATTATAAAAACTGTTGCGTATTTTCATGCTTCCAAAGCCAAACAA
Organism: Pedobacter fastidiosus; assembly: GCF_014306625.1. Lineage (GTDB taxonomy): Bacteria > Bacteroidota > Bacteroidia > Sphingobacteriales > Sphingobacteriaceae > Pedobacter > Pedobacter fastidiosus. The sequence continues at coordinate 87,099 of NZ_JACRYL010000007.1, read as the reverse complement.
ACTAAATCATGATCAAAAACATCCTAAAAATGCTCATAGCAGGCGCTCTGTTATTGCCTTTTAGTGCATTTGCACAAAATCAAACTTACTTTACTGCATATCCTGCTTTAACGCCCGATGCGCAGACAATAGTATTTAGTTATGATGGTGATATTTGGAAAGTTCCGGTAAAAGGTGGTTTAGCTTCTCGAATTACGGCCATGCAAGGCGAGGAAATTAATCCAAAAATTTCTCCCGATGGTAAATGGATGGCATTTTCGTCTAACCAATTTGGTAATTACGATGTGTATGTAATGCCTGTTGCTGGTGGAGATATTAAACAGTTAACTTTTAATGATGCATCTGATGAAGTTGATAATTGGAGCTTAGATTCTAAAACTATTTACTTTACATCTGGTCGGTTCAACTCTTTTTCGAGCTATAAAGTAAGCGTAAATGGTGGTACAGCTATTCGGCTTTTCGAAAATTATTTTAACACCACCCATCACATTGCAGAAGCACCAAGTGGCGAATTGTTTTTTAGTGATACTTGGGAAAGTATGCGTTTTGCAAACAGAAAGCATTATAAAGGTGCTTATAATCCAGATATTCAATCTTATAATCCCAAAACCAAAGCTTACAAGCAGTACACTAATTATATCGGTAAAGATTTTTGGACCAGCGTTGATGCTAAGGGAAATGTTTATTTCGTTTCTGATGAAGGAAATGAAGAATACAATCTTTATACTTTTATAAATGGCAAGAAAACAGCATTAACCAATTTCGATACATCAATAAAACGACCATTCGTTTCTGCAAATGGAACAACTGTTGTTTTTGAGAAAGATTATCAACTTTATACTTACGATGTAGCCTCAAAGAAAACTGAAAAGGTTAACATCAGTGCTTCCCGTAATCAGGTTTTAAGCAAAGAGCAGGAGTATGATGTTCGTGGAAACATTTCGGCTTTCGATGTTTCTCCTGATGCCAAAAAAATTGCATTTGTATCGCGAGGAGAGCTTTTTGTAAGTGATGCTGATGGAAAGTTTATCCGCAAAATAACCAATAGTGGAGAAAGAGCTATGGAATGTAAATGGCTAGCAGATAATAAAACGATATTGTTTAATCAGACTTCCAATGGTTATCAGAACTGGTTTACTTTAACTGGTGATGGAAAAGGAACACCCAAACAAATTACTAAAGACAAGGCTAATAATCGCGATATCACCTTAAATAAAACCAAAACTTTGGCGGTTTATTTAAGTGGAAGAAATGAATTAAGATTACTGGATTTAAAAACTTTGGAAAGCAAAACTATCGTTAAAGATGAGTTTTGGGCGATTCAGAATTCTACTCCAAGCTTTTCTCCAAATGATCAATATGTATTGTTTACCGCATTTAGAAATTTTGAGCAGGACATTTTAGTTCATGAAATTAAAACGGACAAGACCATTAATTTAACCAATACTGGCGTTACCGAAACAAGTCCGGCTTGGTCGCCTGATGGAAAATATATTTATTTTACCAGTGCAAGAACTGATCCTTTTTATCCATCAGGTAGTGAGCATGTGCACATTTATCGCATGGCTTTGAACAGCTACGATACTCCTTTCCGTTTCGATAAATTTGATGAACTGTTTAAAGAAGAAAAAGCTGAACCAAAAGACGTTAAGCCCGGAGTAGTTGATAAAAAAGCAAAAAAACCGACAGATACAGCAAAGAAAAAAACTGATGTTAAGCCAACTCCAAAACCCGCTTCCGTAATTACAATAAATACTCAAAATATTTTGGATCGAGTAGAATTGGTGAGCTCAGATTTTGGAAGTCAGAACGGAACTGATGTATTTGCCAAAGGCGAGAAAACCTATGTTTTTTATTCTTCGAATCAAGACGGAGGAAAACCCAGTTTATTTAGAACGACCATTGAACCCTTTGAAACCAACAAAACAGAAAAAGTTGGTGATGGTGATAGTTATTCTATTATTCAGGTTGGCGATAAGTTTTTTACCTTGATTGGTGGTGTAATTAATAAATATAATTTAGAAGGGAATAAACAAGATAAAATCGATCATGGATATAAATTCGCACGCAACTTAAATGCCGAATTTAACCAGATGTTTTATGAAACTTGGGTTGGCCTTGATGAGAATTTTTATGACGAAAATTTCCACGGTGTGGATTGGGAAAAAATGAAAACCAGTTACTCTGCTTATTTACCTTATGTAAATAACCGGAGCGATTTAAGGATTTTATTAAATGATATGTTGGGCGAATTAAATTCTTCGCACATGGGCTTTAATAGTTTCGGAGTAGAAGAGCGCAAGAACCTAAACTACATTACCAACCAAACGGGCATTATGTTCGATAATGAAAATCCTTTTAAGGTACAGCGAATTATAGCCAAAAGTAATGCCTCTTATAGCAGTGTAAATGTTTTGCCGGGCGATGTTTTGACAAAAGTTAATGGTGTTCAAGTTGATGATAAAATAGATCGAGATTATTATTTCAGCAAACCATCTTTGGATAAGGAAATGAGTTTAACTTTTAATCGTAGTGGGAAAGAGGTTTCGGTTAATGTTCATCCGGAGAGCTCTGGTTTGTTAAGAAATAATTTGTACGATGAATGGATTACGAAAAATCGCCAAAATGTAGATAGATGGGGGAATAACCGCATTGCCTATTCTTATATGAAAAATATGGGCTCAGGCGAATTAGAACGTTTCTTGCTGGATATGGTAGAGCAAGAGGAGAATAAAGAAGCCATCATTATAGATTTACGGTACAATACAGGCGGAAATGTTCATGATGAAGTTTTGAAATTCCTTTCTCAAAAGCCATACTTAAAGTGGAAATATCGTGGCGGTAAAATGGCTCCTCAGAGTAATTTTGGTCCCGCTGTAAAACCGATTATCTTAATGGTTAACGAACAATCTTTAAGTGATGCGGAAATGACAGCTACCGGATTTAAACAACTAAAACTGGGCAAAATTGTAGGAACGGAAACTTACCGTTGGATTATTTTTACTTCCGCAAAAGGCTTGGTTGATGGTTCTTCTTATCGTTTGCCATCTTGGGGTTGTTATACAATGGATGGGAAAAATATCGAGAAAGAAGGGGTTAAGCCAGATATCTTCGTGAAAAATACTTTCGAAGATCGATTGGCAGATAAAGACCCACAACTGGAAAAAGCGGTTGCTGAGATTTTAAAGGATTTAAAATAGGGCTAATTGGCTAAATGTTTAAATCGGTTAATCGTATTTGGCTGGTGGCATTATGATTGACTGATTTTTCTTTTTATGCAATTAGTCTTTTCGGTTTTAACAATTAATCAGTTATACAGTTAAACAAATTTTCCGTTTCTTTGGGATTGAATTATTTTAATACATGGCAAATTTATTAACAGACAGAGCTTTTTGGGTAAATTATTGGGAAAGTAAAAAAGGACTTGCTGTTGAGTTGCCATCCGATTATGTATTTCATCGCCAACTGGCAGAAGTTATCGAAAAAGGCAATGTTAAAACGGCCATAGAGTTAGGCGGTTTCCCTGGTTATTATGCTGTTTTTTTAAAGAAATATTTTAAGCTTGATGTTACCCTTTTAGATTATTTTGTTCACCCACCTGTTGTAAATGAGCTTCTTGATAAAAACGGTTTAACCGAAAAGGATATTCACATCATCGAAACGGATTTGTTTAATTACACTCCAGAACAACAGTATGATTTGGTACTAAGCTGTGGTTTAATTGAACATTTTAACGATACTGCAGATATTATTAATCGACATATTGCTTTTGTAAAACCCGGTGGAACATTGTTTATCACTTTGCCAAACTTCAAAGCGGTTAATGGTTGGTTTCAAAAAAACTTTGATAAAGAGAATTACGATAAACATAATATCGATAGTATGAATCCAGCTTTGCTAAAATCAATTTGTGAAAAGGCAGGATTGAAAATGGTTAAAGCTGGTTATTTTGGTCATTTCAGTGTGTGGTTAGAAAACGAAAGTCAGAAATCTGTAACTGTGCGTTTATTCAAAAAGATAGTTTGGTTAGCTGGGAAAGTTTTTACAAAAATTATTCCTTTCGAGAGCAAAAGTTTATCACCTTATATTATCTTAGAGGCGAAAAAATAAATTCTTATTCCGTTTTCTTATGAATTCCAAACTCGCTTAAGGTAATGCAAACCGGCGATTTCGTAATGTTTATTCTAATTTTTGAAGTCGTTACCGGAGTATCTAATTTGATTAATCGCTTTGCGCCAATACTCGTTCCATCATAGATTTTTTTCCATTTATTTTTTTCGAAAATCTCAACATTGTAAGCTTCAATTCGCTGTCCCAAGGGGATATATTCTTGCAAACTGATAATATCAAAAGTCTTAGCGCTTTTTAAATCAACTTCTAAACTCGCTTCATGAACCTGATCCATTGTTGCCCAATAACTATCTTTGTTATTATCCAATAAGGTTACAATATTGTAGTTTTTGCCACGAGTATTGGTTGGCACAATATGAGCATCTTGAGCAAGATTGTTTGCGAAGGTATGTTTAACTAAATCTCCAAAAGCTTTTAAGGAAGCTACATCATCTTCGTGTAATTGTCCGCGGGTATCTGGTGCCAAACCTAAATCTAAACCTGCACCGCGACCAACGCTTTTCAAATACAAGTCGAAAAGCATCTCAGGGGTTTTTGGCTTTTCTGTTGGATGATAAAACCAGCCATTTCTTAAAGGAACGTCGCATTCTGCAGGCATCCAAAACTTGCCATTTCTAATGCCTTCAGGGCTTTGTGGATAATTTGCCTGTCCCGGAACGGCAACATTTTTTCCCTCAGGAGGCAATGGCGTAAAAGTCTCCCAGCTTGTTTCTGCTGCGTTTCCATTTTCATTTCCAACCCAACGGATATCTAAACCAATATCACTAAAAATATTGGCCATGGGCTGCATTTTACGCGTTATTGCCCAAGTATTATCCCAATCGTAGTACGTTGTATTATCTATGGAACGAACTTCTCTAGCACCACCATAATATCCATCTCCACCATTAGCGCCATCATGCCAGCTCATAAAAAGTTCGCAATAATTGCTATATAATTCTTTAAGCTGCGCTTGATAAGTAGCTAAATATTCAGAGGTTCCATATTTAGGGTTATTTCTATCCCAAGGAGAACAATAAACACCAAATTTTAATCCATTTTTACGAGCCGTTTGCTCTATTTCCTTAACCAAATCTCCTTTTCCGTTTCTGAAAGGACTTTTACTGATATTGTAATCAGTTGTTTTTGTTGGCCATAGGGCAAAACCATCATGATGCTTTGCAACCAAAATTATGCCTTTTAATCCACCGGCTTTAGCAGCCTTGATAATTTGATCTGCATTAAAATCGGTTGGGTTGAAGCTTTTTGGATCTGCATCTCCAAAGCCCCATTCTTTATTTTCGAAAGTAGTTGGTGTAAAATGAATTAAACCATAAATTTCTATATCATGCCACGCCAATTGCCTTTTGGATGGCAATGCACCATATGGCTGTGGTGGTTTTTGAGCAAAAGAATTTATGGAAAAAAATATAGAAAGAATAAATAATAGTCTCATAATTATAGCTTAGATATGCCAAATTACAAAGAATAGTTAATTGAAATGTTATAAAGCTATGTGAATTGATAAATAATTAAATTAAACTATGGAAACACTTTTGATACATCCAAAAAATGAAAAACAATTGGAAGCCATAAAGGCTTTTATGAAAGAGCAGAATATCAATTTTGAATCTAAAAAGGATGAATTACCAAGTCATCTGCTTCAAAGTATCAATCGAGGTTTAAGTCAGGCTAATAACGGAGACACAATTTCTTTTGAGGAATTCAAATCAAAACATTTTAAATCATAATGATTTGTTAATAACTTGAGTTAAATTATTAATTAGGTGTAGATGAAATAGATTGCTTCACTCTCCCCACATTCCTAGCCCTTCGGTTCGCAATGACGCTCCGATTATCGTCATTGCGAGGAGGAACGACAAAGCAATCTCATTGTAAGCAGGATATATTTAAATAATCTTATTTTGAAAAATATTGAGCAAGTTTTTCTTTTACAAAACGCTTGATTCTAGAGGCCAAATTTCCTTTTCTATTGGCTAGGAAACTCTTGATGGTTTGATATGCCTCAGGGTTTTCTTTAACTACATCTGGAAATTGTGTAATGGGTTTTGGATTGATGATTACATTGTAAATATCATTAATACCAGAATGAACGCCTGTGCCATCGTGACCAATATTATTAACCAAAGATTGAGATGGGTTTAATGTTAAGCCACCTTTTAAAAAAATAGAAGCATACCAGCGGATTGCCCAGCTGTTGTTTTTTCCTTTTTTAAATTCCTGCATTTGCTTCCAGAAATTCATGCTGTTATCTATAGAAAATGCTGATTTCTTCTTTTTATCAAATTGATTTATGAGTGTATCGATGTTCGGCTCGAAGTTTTTCCAAGCTCTAGCCCAGGTTGCCCAGCCCCAGCTTGTGGCCGCTCTATAAAAAAATGCTTGCGGTAAATTATCCGCTTTTAATGGATACATATATGCGCCAATGTGCATCACTTTTTCCTCTTCACGATAACGGTTTAAGGAGTCATTAAAATAAGTGAGCGTATGTGGCGAGGTAACTAAGTCATCTTCAAAAACGATAACCTGCCCATAATCGTTTATCAATTGGGTTACGCCTGCAATAACAGAATTAGCCAAGCCTGAATTTTCTTTTCGCTCAATGATTTTAACGGTTTTGAAACCGTCAATTTTATTAATTATTGATCTTACCTCCGCAACTTTTTCTTCATCTTGTGGCGTTTTCGCTCCATCAGAAAATATATATAAACGACTATCGGCAGCTAGTTCATTTTGCTGCAAAAACTTTATGGTTCGCGAGGTATGTTGCGGACGGTTATATACGAAAAGTGCTATTGGGGCAAGGTTTTGCATCTAATTATTTGTTTTTTACCATATAAGAAATGTGAGAAAAATGTAAGCTGGATACAAAAATAGATTAATAAAGCGATTCGTAAAATTCGTTAACGTAAGTTTTTTGCCCCTCGCTAAATATATGTGGACAATTAAAATTAATCATTAAGCCCATGGGTTGTTTCAGTAACTTCATATAAGTTAATAATTGAGCAACATGAATAGGATGAATGCGTTCGACTGATTTAAATTCCACAATTAAAGTGTCTTCAATTAATAAATCGCAGCGTAATTCTGCATCAAGCTCCAATCCTTTGTAATTTATTGGTATGGTTAATTCGGATATAAAATTAATATTTTTCGCTTTTAATTCATGGACCATGCATTTATGATAGGTGCATTCTAGCAAGCCAGGGCCTAAGGCTTTATGTACTTCAATTGCTGCTCCGTTAACTTTATAAACTAAATTTTTTAAATAATCTCTGGTTAAAATCATACTACGCTTTTAAGTCTAGGTGAAAACTATAAAAGGATGTTTTAGTGAATAGAGATTGATGAAATATTATCTTACATTTCTTATATGGTAATTTCTAAAATATATGCAAATTTGAATCCGATTTTTGCGTTAAAACAGTATAAGCATTCGCAAACTGTTCTTTTTTCTTTTCTCCGAGAAGGTTTCCCAGAGTTTTCTTAATTCGATATTCTAGTTCGATTTTTAAATTCTTTGTAAAGGTTTTTGGAGCCTTTCTATTTACAAATTCGTTAAACTTAACCGTTTCAGGAGCAGTCATAGAAACCTTATCTTTAATCACCTCCAAGCCTTCGCTTTGTAGTAAAAACCTTAATGATGTTGGCGTGTACATATTAATGTGTCCATAATCCAGAAAGTGCTTCATCCGTTTATCAACACCAAAACGATAATCTTTTGGAACTTCGACAACGATATATTTTGCAACTCTTTTTAGTTCTCTAATCAAAATCCGTTCGTGTTCAACATGTTCAAGAACGTGGGCTAAAATGACTAAATCGAATGAATCATCTTCATAAGGGATTTTATATCCATCAAAAGTTTGTGCTTCTTTCAGGTGAGAAAGGTTTCTTTCGGTAATTAATTCTACACCGCTTTGAGCAATTTCTAAAGCGAAAAGTTCTGGAGCAAAATTCCATTCGTTTAAAAAATGAAGAATACTGCCATCGCCTGCGCCAACTTCTAAAACTTTTTTGGGTTTAATGCTTTTACAAACATCAACAATGTTCTGGGCCTTATATTTTGCACCAAGCATTCGCCAGGCAACATCGCTATTGGTATAAAAATTATCGTAAGCTTTTTTTACTTCTTCGCTAAGCATAAAATGAATTTATGGTGATTTATATACCCAAACAATTATCTGCCTTATAAAAAACTGAGGTCGCTTTTTCGTAAAATAAACCCGGCGAAATTCCGCTGAAACTTAGTTCTTTAAAACCTTTTTCTTTAAGAAAAATTCTTGCAGGATTATAAACTTGGCGTTCACTATCGTCTAAAACGATTACGCCATTACTACTCAATGCCTCTACGCTATATTTGCAACAGTTTACTCGATCGCGACCATCAACGATAATAATTTCGAATTTCTTATTTAAAAGGGAAGCCTTTTTTGAATATTCGCCATTCTTTACCAGTTCACAAAAAATCATTTCAGCATTTGCAGGGCTCGTATTTTTAACCATATCAAACCAGCCTTTATCATGCTCTACCGAAGTAACTGTGCCGGCTTTTTTGGCGTAAAATATGGTTGAACTTCCAGATCCATATTCGAAAATATTCTGAGTTTTATTTATTCTCTCCTTTATAAAATCGATGAAAGAATAGGTTACCCACGGTAGAGCTTCGCCTTTGCCATCTACGGCTTGTTTTTTATCAAAAGCAGTAAACCAGCCGATGCTGTTTAAATAGCCTTTATGTCCGTAAGATAATAATGCTTTTAGCCTATTGGGCTTAGCAATTAGTGTTGTTAATGCTTTAAGAGTACTCAACGTTTAAATATTTTTTGAAATGCTGTGACCAAAAATAACGATTTTAACATCATTATACCTTGTTGCCTAGTTTTAGGGATTAATAAAAGATAAAATGTTGAAACGAAACATGCTATTAAAGTAGCGATTGATGCACCAATCCCTGCATATTTTGGTATAAGCCATAGGTTTAAAACTATATTTACTATCGCTCCAGCGGCTGTTCTATAAAAGGAAATTTTTGTATAACCCTCGGCAACTAAATATTGAGAACTAGCCGTTCCTAAGAATACAAAAATGCCCGACCAAATGTGAATGGATAACATCGGACCTGCGCCATCGTATTTTCCATTATATATGATGTGGATAATGTATGAACCAAAAAAACTTATGAATAGTGCAACTGGTATGCTGATAAAAACAAGTAAATCATATAAATTTCCTAAGCGTTTTCGATATCTTTCTAAGTCGGTTTTCCGTGCATTTAGTAATGCCGGAAATACAGATGTTACAATTGCAACTGGAATAAAGTACCATCCTTCGCTTAAGTTTTGGGCAGCGCCATAAATACCAACGGCTTTGCTACCAATACTTTTAAGCATTACCACATCAATCTTCATGTATATGGAAACCATTACCGCAGAAAGAATTAATGGGGTTGATTTTTTGATAAGAGATTTTGCTCTCTGTTTACTAAAGCTCCAATCGAAAATATTGAATCCTCTTTTTTGATAAACAACAACCAAACCAACAGCTAAAATTAATCCGTCTAGTACGTATGCAAAAACAATATATAATAGAGGCAAACTTAAAGTTATAAGTACTACTTTAAGAACAGAGGTAAATATTAAACAGATATTTTGTACTTGAACTACATATTTAGATTGTACCTGCGACTGGAAATAAGAATCAATAACATTAAAAGATTTGAAAAATGATGCTAATGCAAGTAAACCAACAAGTAACGTAAGTGGTGCTCCCGGGTTTGATGATAAACCATGGCTGATTAGATAAATACCAATAGCTATAGGAATAAGAAGTGCATTTGTAGCTATTCTTAGCCATAAAGATGTGCCTAGAATTTCATCACGTTTACTAGGTTCCTGAATAATTTCTCGAACAATAAATGTATCAAGCCCGAGTGCACCTACGGCAGCTAAAATTGCAACTAATGATAGTCCAAAAGTTAAATCACCAAATAAAATTGGACCAAGATAAGTGGCGATTAAAAGGTTTACGATAAGGCTTAAGCCTTTGCCGAACATCACCCACCCAGCATTTTTTAAATACTTGTTGAATGCTTCTTCATCAAAACCTTTTATGGTGGGTAATTTCATTAACGCAAAGATGTAAAATTTAAACGCTTTGCTGAAAACTCTTTTCTATGCGGACCAATTGCTTCAAATGGTGTTTCAAATGAATTTCTGTAAACCTTAACCATTGTTTTGCATTTAAATAGCCCAACCTCGGATGTTTGGTTTTTGAGTTGGTTTTTGCACCTGGCACTAATGGATAAACCTGATCTAATGCCTCTTCGAATTCCAAGATGAAATCCATGGCTTCAGTTTTGCTGATTTTTTTTACTCTTTCGGCTAACCTTTTCGGAACCTTATATTTTTTTGCAGGCGGTAGTGAACCGAAAAATAAAATCAGTTTTACGGCAAAATGCGTTGGCTGATTCTCGCCTTTATCCCTTGCACTGTTCTCGAGAGCCATCAAAGAAAGTAAACTCGAATCGAAAATATGAGAATAAACTTCGCTGTAACTCCAACCGTTTATTGGAGGTATATCTTGGAAAATATTGTCAGAATAAGAAGAAAGTTTTGCTTTATAAGCATCAACAATTTGGTGTAATGAAGTTTTAACTTTGCTCGGATTCATAAATAAAGATAGTAGATAAGCTTAAAATAAAGTTAATAACTCTTCTAAATGTGTGATTTCCTTTTCCACATCTGCCGGTTTTTCCTTTTTTGTAGGATTAAAGAAAATAGCTTCCATTCCGAAGTTTAAAGCACCGTATATATCTGCTTCCAAGCTGTCGCCAATCATTATACTTTCTGTTTTATTTGCCTTTGCCTGATCCAATGCAAATTCGAAAATTATAGGATTGGGCTTGTTAACGCCAACATCTTCAGAGATAATCACGTTGGTGAAGTATGGGTTTAGCCTCGATAAATCCATTTTGGTTAAAGTGGTTTCCTTAAATCCGTTGGAAATTATATGCAAGGTATATTTCTGTTGAAGATATGCTAAAACGTTCTCAGCACCTTCAAATAAATTGGTTTTGGTTGGGGAGATGTTTACGTAATCATCTTCAAATTGATGCGGAACAACATCTGGATGAATCCCCAATTGAATAAAGGTTTTGCTAAAACGCTCCGCCCTTAAAAAGTCTTTGGTTATTTTTCCCAAGTGATAATCTGCCCAGAGCTGATGATTGTTTTCTGTATATTTTGTGATAAAATCTGAACAGGAAGTTAAACCTAAATCATGTAATTTATAGGTATGATAAAGTTCGTTTAATGTTTCTTCTGCATTGCGATCGAAATCCCAAATGGTATGATCTAAATCGAAGAAAATATGTTTTTTTTGATGTTGCAAGACTGTTGAAATTTTAATTAGGTTATTAATAAATGATTTGTTGTAAAAAACTCGAACTGATGGGTTGAATTTTAGAATCTTGGAAATCCTTAAATCTTTTCAAATCCTGGTTACACCTTCTCTCCGTACGCTAAATCGCCAGCATCGCCTAAACCCGGCACAATGTACGATTTGCTCGTCATTTCTTCATCTATAGCACCAAGCCACAGTTTAGCCTTTGGCAAGTTTGCCCGCACATGCATAACACCCTCAGTACTGGCTATTGCGGCAACAATATGGAGTTCGCTAATATTATAACGATTCATTAATTCTTTGCAGCACATTACCATACTTTGTCCCGTTGCCAACATTGGATCAGCCATAATTAATACCCTTCCATCTAAATCTGGTGTAGAAACATAATCCATCTGTATAACAAAATCGCCACTTTTTTCAACTTTTCGGTAGGCAGAAATAAAGCAACATTCTGCCTGATCAAAAATGTTTAGCAAACCCTGTTGTAAAGGAAGTCCAGCCCTTAATATGGTTGCCAAAACCGGTTGATGTTCCAGTACTTCGCATTGTGATAAACCTAAGGGAGTTGTTACTTCTTTTGATTTATAAGCCAAATTTTTGCTGATTTCATAAGCAAAAAACTCACCAACACGTTCTAGATTTTTACGAAAACGCATGGAATCTTTCTGGATTTCTTGGTCGCGAAGTTCTGCAACAAAGGTGTTTGCGATGGATTTGGTTTTGCTGAGGTTAAAAATCATAATAAGCTTTTTCTGGCAGTGCGATAGATTGCACTTTATTTAGTTTTTAAATTTAGGGTTTATTAAGGAAACTGTTAGCTGGTAACCCTAAATTTTAACGCTTTAGTTGCCTGCAGATTTTAACATTTCTCCAAATATAGTTTTCAGCTTTTTGTATTTGTAATGATCCGATAAACTCCGCAGTTCCCAGCTACTGAAAAAAGAGCCATCAACAACCTTTACTGCATCGATATAATCATTAATCAGTCGCTTAGCTTCCTCTAAATGTTTAAATTGTAACACGCTATCGCTGATGCAATAAGATTTCACATTTAAGGGCGTTACCTTTTCTAATTGCAAATCGTACCAATTAAACGGTGTACAAGTTCCTGCTCTAAAACCGGCGGTATCTGCATAACCCATAGAGTAATCGGATGTTATGCCAGAATTTAATAGATTTAAATAACAGATTGGAAAGCGTAAAACCTCCAATTGCTGACTTGTCAAATTTATTTGTTCGGGATGTATTTTTTTGAGCTTTAATATGCTTTCCTTAATCTCGCTAACCTTCTGTGCCTCGCTAGCACACGGCCTTAGTAAGCCAACTGATTTTTCTGCCAGTAAATCTGAGATTCCATTTTTACGAATATATTCATCAGGAACATTAGGGAAATTGATGAAGTAAAGTGGGTTGCTTTTTTTGCCGAGCGATTTTTCCAGATCAGTAAGAACAGCTTCATTATCTACACCCAAGCCCGTAATTTTATCAAACTTTGAAGTTAAATAAACATTCTCTTTTTTAAATACCGAGCTGATAAAAAATTTGGTTTTAGATAAAAAACCATCGGGCACATTGGGTGTAATGGTAAAATTTATGGTAGGCTGTTGAACGAATTTTTTATCATGAAACTTAAAGCTTGGGTATTTTTTTAGGATTAGATTTTTTAAGATAAGTGCCCATTCATCAATAATCGGTTTATCTAAAATCTTCCATTTATATTGATGGCTTTTACTTGCCTTGAAATCTTCTGTAGATGTTTTTTGATGAAGATATTCCTCATATCGGCTCACGATAAAAAAAGAAGCCGCGAAAACATCAAAAGGCAATAATGAGTCTTTAACAGGGAAAGGAACCTGATATTCTCCAAACAATGTTGTTTTTAAATTAAATTCTTCAACCTTGTTTGATAAAAGTAGCGATGTGCATTTAAAAAATAACTCATCAGCAATTGGCGCATCTCCATAACTAATTTTTATATTTTCGCTTTGCAAAAAATACTGACTGTTGCCTGTAAATTCTACTTCGGTTTTTAAAATATCCTTAAATATAAAATTGAAGATATACTTTATTCGAGGCGTTAATAGGGTAGAGAAAACGATTAAATGCATAACTTATTTAAACAAATTGGCACTGTTATAACTAAGATTATAAACAAATTCCTAAGCAAAAATCATCTCTTCACAACTTCCTTCACATTATAGGGATATTAAACTTAAAGCTTTTTTTAACCTTAATTTAATATCTAATACAAAAATTACAATTAAAAGTTTGCCGTAAAACTTTTGTCGGGATATAGAATTTTTGTACTTTTTCTGTTCCCTGCTTTCACAATATGAACGATACTCATCTGATCATCAAACATATCGTATAAAATAGTGTCGTTAACCTCTACTGATTTTACTGCAGGAATTTTTTCTACTTCAAAGTAAATATTTGTGGCTTCATGATCTATCTCAAAACCGATATAATTTAGAGCAACTGGTTTTCCATTCGCTTTTAACTGTAAATGAGTAAGTAAATATTTTTTAACCAGTTCATCCATTTTTTGCTTCATGGCTGGGTTAGATAAATCGGTTTTTTGCTTATAAAGTTTAACCAGCACAGATTCGAAGTCATCCGTAAAAATTCTCGCACTAATTTCTAGGGTTTTATCCTTCGCATTGAAATTTACTTCAGTTGTACTTACGTGTAGTGGGTGCTTTTTATCATTTAAGATCCCACTCAGCGCAAAAACAAGAAATATGGTAACAAATTTGGTATTTAAGAGATGCATCTACAACAATTTTACCTTTTTAATAATTAATACTTTAATTTTAAGCTTTCAAAAGTACTAAAGCTTCATGCATAAAGCGAATTTATTATAATGCCGTTACAAGATTTCGTATTTTACTTTAAACTTGGCTGGGAACATATTATAAGCGCAGATGCTTTAGATCATCAACTGTTTATTTTGGCTTTGGTTGCTATTTATAGTTACAGAAATTTAAAACAGGTGCTGATTTTAGTTACAGCCTTTACCATTGGCCATTCTCTAACCTTGCTTTTAAGTGTTTTGGATGTGATCAGGTTTGAAAGCAAATGGGTAGAGTTTTTAATTCCTTGTACCATTGTAATAACGGCCTTGAGTAATTTATTTAGAAAGGATTTTTCACTAAAATCGGTTAAAATAAATTACTATTTAGCTTTGGGATTTGGCTTAATCCATGGAATGGGCTTTGCAAATTCGATTAGGATTATGCTGGCTAAAGATCAAAATATTGGCTGGAGCTTATTTGGCTTCAATGTCGGTTTAGAAGCTGGCCAAGTATTTATGGTTGTAATAATTTTAGCAATTACGTGGCTTATTTTTAACTATACTCATATTAAGCGCCTGAGTTGGGTATTATTTATTTCGGCAGCCGTATTTAGCCTGGCTTTAAAAATGGCTTTAGAGAGAATTCCCTTTTAACTATATAACAAACATGAATAAACTGTTTACTTTAACCGGCCTCCTGCTTTTTACTGGCAGTTTGGCTATCGCTCAAGACGTTCAGAACAACCCTGGGAGCAACCACGGGAATAAGTTTGAGCAATTAGGTACAATTTTACCTACACCGAATGAGCAAAGAACCGCAAGTGGTGCGCCAGGTGTAAAATATTGGCAACAACGTGCAGATTACAACATTAAGTGCGAGCTGGATGAGAAAAATCTTCTGCTTACAGGTTCTGAAACGGTAACCTATACCAATAATTCTCCTGATCCATTAACATACATCTGGTTACAGCTGGATGAAAATGAGCACAGTACAGATAAAAGTGCTAACTATCAAGATGCTACGAAGCTTCCTTTGATGGGAACCACTCAAAACATTGATCAGTTAAGTTCGAAAACCAATAACGGAAATGGAATCAACATCATTAAACTAACGGATGCTACCGGTAAAAAATTAGCCTACACGGTTAATAAAACGATGATGAGAATTGAATTGCCAGTTGCTTTAAGAACGGGACAAAAATTTATTTTCAATGTAGATTGGAATTATAAAATTACAGATAGAATGAGCGTTGGTGGTCGTGGTGGTTACGAATTTTTTCCTGCTGATGGAAACTATTTGTTCACGATGACTCAATGGTATCCCCGCCTTTGTGTGTACAGCGATTTTCAAGGATGGCAAAATCATCAATTTACAGGGAGAGGCGAATTCGCTTTAACTTTTGGCGATTTCAAAGTTCAAATGACAGTTCCTGCAGATCATTTGATTGGCGCAACCGGAGAATGTATTAACTACAGTGCAGTTTTAAATCCAACTCAATTGAGTAGATACAATGCAGCAAAAATTGCTTCTGCGCCAGTAGAAATTCAAACCTTAGCCGAAGCTAAAACTGCGGAAACCAAAAAAGCAACAACCAAAAAAACTTGGGTTTTCCAAGCTAATAATGTTCGCGATTTTGCTTGGACAGCTTCTCGTAAGTTTATTTGGGATGCAATGCCACAAAAAATTCAAGCCAATAACAACACCGTTATGTGTATGAGTTTTTACGGAAAAGAAGCCTATAACTTGTACAGCAAATTCTCTACAAGGGCAGTAGCACATACTATTAAAACCTATTCAGATTTTACAATTCCTTATCCTTATCCAGTTGCGCAAAGCATTGAGGCTGCAAACGGAATGGAATATCCAATGATCTGTTTTAATTATGGCCGTACTGATGCAGACGGAACCTATAGCGAAAGCACAAAAAATGGAATGCTAGGGGTTATTATCCACGAGGTTGGGCACAACTTCTTTCCAATGATTGTAAATAGCGATGAACGCCAGTGGACTTGGATGGACGAAGGTTTAAACTCTTTTGTAGAGTATTTAACGGAAGAGTTGTGGGATAACACTTTTCCAAGTAAAAAAGGCCCGGCTTATACCATTGTTGATTACATGAAATTGCCTAAAGATGAGTTGGAACCAATTATGACCAATTCTGAAAACATAGCACGTTTTGGTCCGAATGCATATTCTAAGCCAGCAACGGGATTAAATATTCTTCGTGAAACCATTATGGGCAGAGCGCTTTTTGACTATGCTTTTAAAGAATATGCTAGAAGATGGGCGTTTAAACACCCTCAGCCAGCAGATCTTTTCCGTACGATGGAAGATGCAAGTGGCGAAGATTTAGATTGGTTTTGGAGAGGTTGGTTTTACGGAACGGAGCCTTGCGATATCTCTTTGGACAGCGTTAAATTTGCAAAAGCAGATTTCCCAACAACATTGCCTGCTGCTAGATCGAGAATGGTTAAAATTGATAAACCTGCCGTAAATGCATTTCAGGATATTTCTAAAATCAGAAACCGAGAAGATAAAAAAATTGGATTCTACACCGATAAAAATACCGCAGCTCAAGATTTCTATTATAAATACGATAGAGGATTAGTTTCGGTTGATACTTCAACAGCAATAAAAGTAGAAATGGCAATTCCGTTAGATGTTGTTGCAGAAAATGATCAGCAGAAATATCAGAATAAATATTTTTACGAATTAGATTTCAGCAATAAAGGCGGTTTGGTTATGCCGATAATTGTTGAGTTCACTTACAAAGACGGAACTAAAGAAGTAGATCGGATTCCGGCTCAAATTTGGAGACACAACGAATTAAAAACATCTAAATTCTATGTTAAGGATAAAGAAGTTGAATCTATTCTAGTGGATCCATTACGCGAAACTGCTGATATTGATACAAGCAATAATACTTGGGGAGGTAAAGCCAAAGAAAGTAAATTTAAAGTTTACAAAACGAAAGCCGGTGGCGCCGTTAGAGGCCAATCTGTTGGACAAAACCCAATGCAGAAAGCCTCGAGCAAATAATAATAAAATTATAAGCTGAATTCCATTCAGCGTTTTAATCCTCGTTAAAATTTAACGGGGATTTTTTGTTTAACCTAGTAAATCGAAAGTTTAACTTTTGATTTACTAGGTTGGTGTTTATTTAAATGAAACAGTTTACTATATTCAAGATAACATATAATCTTAGGGTATTAGATTATCTTTTAATGGAACCTCTTTAAACCGTTCCCTCTTATTTTGAATTTACATTACTTTTATTTTGAATTTGCATAGAATTAGGGTAGAGTTTAAATTAAAATCCAACTTTCCTGACTTTCCTCTGTTTAGTCTTTGAAGCCAAAATCGTATATTTGATTTAGACAATGAAATTTAAAATCACATCCGAATATCAGCCAACGGGAGATCAGCCAGGTGCCATAAAACAATTGGTAGATGGTGTAAATGCCAACGAAAACTACCAAACTTTATTAGGTGTAACAGGCTCAGGAAAAACATTTACCATCGCAAATGTTATTGAGCAAACGCAAAAGCCAACGCTTATTTTAAGTCACAATAAAACATTAGCGGCGCAACTCTATGGAGAGTTTAAAAATTTCTTTCCAGAAAATTCCGTTAATTATTTTGTTTCTTATTACGATTATTACCAGCCTGAGGCATTTATCGCTTCAAGCAATACCTACATAGAAAAAGATTTAAGCATCAACGAAGAAATCGAAAAACTTCGTTTACGCACTACTTCCGCTTTAATGAGCGGTCGGAGAGATGTGATCGTGGTTTCCTCCATTTCTTGCATTTATGGTATGGGAAACCCTGAAGATTTCTCAAGAATGGTTTTTCGTTTTGGGGTAGGATTGAGGATTTCGAGAAATGCATTTTTGCACAGTTTGGTAGAAATTATGTACGCCAGAACTACAACAGATTTTAAACGTGGAACTTTTAGGGTTAAGGGAGATACGGTTGATATTTATCCTGCTTATTTAGATCATGCTTATCGTGTTTCTTTCTTTGGTGATGATATTGAAGAGCTTTCTGCCATTGATCCAGTTTCTGGCAAAACGCTAGAAAAACTGGAAGATATGGCCATTTATCCAGCTAATTTATTCGTTACGCCGAAGGATAGATTTAATTCTTCCATTTGGGGGATTCAGGAAGAATTAGAAATTAGAAAAAATCAGTTAATTGCAGATCGACATTTATTAGAGGCAAAACGTTTAGAAGAAAGAACCAATTTCGATATCGAAATGATGAAAGAATTGGGCTATTGTTCTGGGATTGAAAATTATTCTAGGTTTTTTGATGGTAGAAGCCCTGGTATGCGCCCATTCTGTTTATTGGATTATTTCCCTGAAGATTATTTAATGGTCATTGATGAAAGTCATGTTACCGTTCCTCAAATTAGAGCCATGTATGGTGGCGATAGGTCTAGAAAATTATCCTTGGTAGAATATGGTTTCCGCCTGCCTGCTGCGTTAGATAATCGGCCATTAAATTTTAATGAGTTCGAAGCACTTGCGCCTCAAACCATTTATGTTAGCGCAACTCCGGCAGAATATGAATTGGAAAAATCGGAAGGTGTTGTGGTTGAACAGGTAATTCGCCCAACAGGTTTGTTAGACCCAGTGATTGAAATTCGCCCTGCAATTAATCAAGTAGATGATTTATTGGATGAAATCGATATTACCATTAAAGAAGGCGGACGGATCTTGGTAACCACTTTAACCAAACGGATGGCCGAGGAATTAACCAAATACATGGATCGGTTGAACATCAAAACGAGATATATTCACTCCGAAATTAAAACCTTGGAGCGGGTAGAAATATTACGTGGTTTGCGTTTGGGTGAGTTCGATGTTTTAATTGGAATTAACTTACTTCGTGAAGGATTGGATTTGCCAGAAGTAACTTTGGTTGCCATTTTAGACGCCGATAAAGAAGGGTTTTTGCGCTCAGAAAAGTCATTGATTCAAACTATTGGTCGTGCGGCTAGGAATGATAAAGGTAGGGTAATTATGTATGCTGATGGAATTACAGACAGTATGGAGAAAACCATTTCCGAAACAAATCGACGGAGAGATATTCAGATTGCGTATAATTTAGAGCACGGCATTACGCCTAGAACTGTTGGTAAATCTCGCGAAGCGATATTAGAGCAAACTTCGGTATTGGATTTCTCTCAAAAAGCAAGCGATAATAAAGCACGAGCTTATGTGGAAAATGCAGAGATCAGCATTGCTGCGGATCCAATTGTACAATATATGGGTAAGGCAGAGTTACAGCGGGCAATTGATACCACTAAAAAGGATATGCAGAAGGCGGCAAAAGATATGGACTTTTTACAGGCAGCAAAAATGCGTGATGAAATGTTTGCTCTAGAGAAAATGTTTAACGAGAAATTCGGGAAATAAAATTTTTATATAGTACTTTTTAAGGTTTCATCGGATATGGTAAAGAAGATATCAATTCGGATTGTTCTCAAACCTAACTATTAACAGATGAAACCCTTAAAAAACCTTTTCTTCATTCTATTACTTTTCGGCTTTACATCTTTCGCCCAAAAGCCCGAATCTATTTCATTACCCCTTGCAGGCAATGCTTACAGCTCTTTGCATGTTGATGGAGGCAGAACAATCACCAATAAAGGCATTGCCAATTGGAACAACCCAAAAGAATTTTTTACAGCTTATTTCAGAGTTTCTAAAGCGGGAACGGTTATAATTTCTATAGGAGATAAACCAGTTATTAATGGAAGCTCTACACTGGAATTTACCATCAATAATCAATCAAAGAAAATCACATTTGATCAAGCTAAAGCATTCGACGGCAAAATAGGCGAGTGGAAAATTAAAGATACGGGTTACGTTGCCTTAAAAATAACGGGCATCAGCAAAACTCAAAATCTATATCCATCTTTTTCTACTTTGAACATTTCTGGAAGTGTTTTGGATGGTAAAGTTGCGTATGTGAAAAATAACGATGGCAACTTTTTCCATTGGGGAAGGAGGGGCCCATCGGTCCATCTGAATTATCTTCAGCCAGAAAATTTAAATGCAGAATGGTATTATAATGAGGCTACTGTTCCTGTTGGACAAGATATTTTGGGCTCGTATTTTATGGCAAATGGTTTTGGAGAAGGTTATTTCGGGATGCAGGTAAACAGCCCGACAGAGCGCCACATTCTATTTTCGGTATGGAGCCCTTTTAGTACCGATGATCCTAAAAGTATTCCAGAATCTCACAAAATTAAAATGCTTAAAAAGGGAGAAAATGTACACACGGGAGAATTTGGAAATGAAGGTTCTGGCGGGCAGAGTTATTTAAATTACATTTGGAAGGCTGGCAATACCTATAAATTTTTACTTCACGGAGTACCTGAAAAAGACAGCACAACAACTTATACAGCTTACTTTTTTGCTCCAGAAATTGGCAAATGGCAATTAATTGCAAGCTTTAAAAGACCTCTAACCCAAACGTATTTAAAAAGATTTCATTCCTTTTTAGAAAATTTTGTTCCAGAGCAAGGCGATAAATCGAGAACCGTTCTTTTTAACAACCAATGGATTTGTGATGATAAAGGAACATGGACAGAGTTAAAATCAGCCAGATTTACAACAGACAATACTGGTGCTAAAGGTTATCGGATGGACTATGGTGGCGGAATTGAGAAAGGATCATTTTATTTAAAGAATGGTGGCTTTTTTAATAATTTTACTGCACCAAAAAGTATTTTGAACAGAACATCAACCGGAAAAAAACCTGAAATAGATTTTAGTAAATTGCCATAGATATTCAAAATAATTATGGAATTTTGGTGCTTTCATCATCAATATTATACAGCACAATGGACGGGCGAAACAGAAAAGACATTTATCCAGGATTAGAAGTCGGAATTATTTTGAAGAAAGATCAAAGATCAGGCAACATCACTTACGGAGTGGTTAAAGATCTACTTACTTCATCCGCATTTCATTCTAGAGGAATAAAGGTTAGGCTCGAAGATGGTCCGGTAGGCCGTGTTGCTGAAATAACCGAAGATTGATGAAACTTATACCCCTATTATTTTTGTTTTTTATTTTGGCTGGAAATGCATCAGCGCAAATATCCGATGCCTTCAATCGTGATTTAGAAAAGAATCGAGTTATAAAACCTGAAAAATCCATCAGAATTTGTGGACCATCAAGAGCTGGGATAATAGCAAATTCTCCTTTGTATGTTGTTAACGACATTGAGGATTTTAATCTCATTGGTTTTTCAGCCATTGATCCAAAGGATATAGAATCCATGAATGTTTTTAAGTATGCAGAGGTAAAAGACAAATATGGAGATAAGGCCAAAAATGGAGTAATTGCAATTAAGCTAAAGAAAAATGTTAAGCTTCTCACTTTAGATAAGCTATTAGGTAAACTCAAAAAAAGAGATCGCAATTTGCCTATCTACATAAATAGTGAAAAATTAATAAATCGTGATGGAATATATCTTTCACAAGCTAAAATCGAAAGCGTAAAAGTGGCAGAAAAATCGTCAGATAAAATTAAGGAAGAACGTTACATTAACATTTTATTAAAACCATAAGGCTTGGCTATACGTTAGTTATTTGTAATTAAATTGCAATTAAAGATTAAAAAAGTAACAAAATAAAATTACCTACGTCTATATTTGTAGTAACATTAAATTAATATGCCACTAATTAAATTCATTTTCATAACCATATTGGTGCTTTGGTTGCTCAGACTTTTAATCCGTTTGATTCTTCCAATGCTCTTCAATAACCTGGCAAGCAAAATGCAACAGCAGGCAACTGGTCAGCAACAGCAACAAAGAAGGTCAAAACCTGAAGGTTCTATTTCGATAGATTATATGCCTCCAAAACCCGATCAAGGTAAAACAGATAAACTCGGCGACTTTGTAGATTACGAAGAAGTTAAATAAAAATTTAAACCCCGAAATTGTTTCGGGGTTTTTTGTTTTACAGCTTTTCTGCAGACTTATCGTCATTTCGAACGAGCTTTTTGCGAGGGGGAATCTTTAAACGATTCGTTAACATATTATAAGGTTTTCTATTTCTAAGATCTCTCCATTCCGCTATGCTCCAGTCGAGAGGACGATGAGGCTCCAAAGAAATTTATACTGCTAAATTGTTTAGGGTTTTTCTGCTTCAAGTTTGATTACTTTATTTCTTTCAATGAGCAGTTTTTCCAAATAACGCTTCAGAAATAATCGCTCGGCTAGCCATCCTAAAATCCCCAGTGGAGCTTTGAATTCAAAAATATCTGTCATTTCTGTTTTTAATCCAACTGTTTTAAACTGATGTTTATGATGGAGTTTAAGGAATGGGCCTTTAATCATCTCATCAATAAACAGATTCGGTAATTCCATGACTGTAATTTTGTTGGTCATTCTGAAATAGATTCCAAAATGTTTCGCTTTCCAAGTAACAGATTCATTTAATTCTATTAAGCCTGATTGCCTTCCGTTTATCGCTTTCTCGTTAGAATTTCGCATAGATTGTACGTGAAGATCTATACTTCGAGCTAAATCAAAACATTTTTCAATAGGTGCATTAACGATTGTTTTGATAATTATGATTGACATTTTCTAAACCCTCAAACTCAAAATATCATTAATCGCTTCTTCACTTTTTCCATATTGAAATTTGAAACCACTATTTAATAAAACCGTAGGGATAACCCACCTACTTTTTAAAATTAGCTCGGTTTCTGTTCCGATTATTTTAGCGCCCATCTCCAAAAGCCAAGCGGGAGCAGGTAAACCAAATCCAATTCCATAAGCTTTTTTAATATTGTGCATTAAGGTCTTATTTTTAATTACATCTGGAGCAGTACAATTTACAATACCTTGAATCTCTTCATGATTAAGTAACCATTCTATACTATTCGCTACATCTTGCTCGTGCACCCAACTTACTTGTTGTTCGCCATTTCCCTGTTTGCCACCCATTCCTAACTTTACAAGCGTAAGCAACCGAGGAAAAGCGCCATCTGTTCTGCCCAGCACAATGCCCATTCTTAAAGCTATTTTTCTGGTTTTAGCCGTTTCACTTTCAAAAAAACATTTTTCCCACGCTTTGCAAACATCAATAGAAAATCCATACCCAATTTCTCCGGTTAATTCATCTTGTGATCCATCCTCCGCATGGCGATAAATGGTAGCTGAAGTAATATTAATCCAAAGTTTTGGTGGATTTTCTAAATCCTCAATCACTTTACCAAGTAAATGGGTAGGTAATATTCTTGAATTTATGATCTCGGTTTTATTTTTTTCAGTGTATCTACAATTTACGTTTTTGCCACATAAGTTTACGAGTAAGTCAGCACCATTTAGCGCTTCTTTCCAAGTGCTGATAGTTTTTCCATCCCAGATTAAAGTTTTAATGTTTCCTTTTTCGGCTTGAGGTTTTCGTGATAGAATAATTACTTCGTTTGCGAGCCCACTAAAATGCTTAGCTAAAATGCCACCCAAATATCCATTTCCTCCAGCAAAAATTATTTTTCCGTATTTCATGATTTCTACAAGCTTAAAATTAATTCCAAAATAATTAAACGATATACTATCCAAGTGATACTCATGATCCAGCCCAATTTTAAAAGCTTACTTCTGCGAATGTGTTCCAAAAGCATTAACCCAGCAACTGCTAAAAAGTAAAGTATAAAAAATAAAGGGGCAAGGTTAAAATGATTCGCAACAAATAGAGCTGGAATCAGCAATAATGAGCCGGCGAAAGAAATCGTCATCATGTTGCCTAGATAATCCCACAATTTATCTTTTCTGTAAAAACTGATTATAATTCCTTGAAAAATCATCTGTCCGCCACAAATAAAATATTCTCTATAATGGCTTCCGAGCGGGACAAAGTCAGTTAGTAGGTAAGCATATTTTGTTAAAATATAAGATGTAGCCAACCAGGTCAGCAATAAATAAGCAATGCGATAATGGATTTTAAAAGTGGGCTGTAAACTATTTCCTTTAATTTCTGCGGGAATAATCACCTTTCTATTATAAGATACGAAAGCGTAAACTTTACTCATTATCCAAACAAATGGCTCAAATGTAAATAGAGGTTTGAAAATAGGGATTGCATTGCTGATAATTTTAAATAAACTTTGAATGCCATAAGTTACTTCTCCAGTTTCAGTATTTACAAGAGCAATTTCATTAGCTGCTCTTTGTTGGTTTACCAATGGGCAAATTTCTGTAGGCATATTTTGGTAGGCCTCTCTGCCATTATTTGGTAACATTCCAACCTTAACAAATGCTTTGGTGTAAGCGTAACACATAGGACATTCATTATCAAACAAAATGACATGATGATTAAGCGTTTTCATATTATTTTAATTTTAAAACTTTCAGTAAAAAATGAAAGAATAGATTGAAAAATAAAGCCTTATAATAAAATAGGGCTTAAGTTGTTAACTGTCTTTGTTTCTATTTAAAAACTTTTAAAACGGAACTCCAAAACCAGTTCTCTTCCGCTTTTAACATGGTTTCTAAAGTTTTATCTACATTGTTCGCCAGTTTATTTATATCGTTAACCGATTTTTTAAAGGTTTTAAACTCAGGGTCTTTTTCATCACCTTCAACAGTAGAAAGCTCAGTCAGGATTTTAAGTACCGGTTCCAGCTCTCTTTTTTTGCGTTCTTTGGCAACCTGTCTAGCAATGTTCCAAACATCTTTATCAGCAAAGAAATATTCTTTACGCTCCCCAGCTTTATGTTGTTTTTCTATCAGTCCCCAGCCTATTAAATCGCGAAGCGTCATATTTGCATTCCCTCTAGAAATACTCAAATTCTCCATAATTTCTTCTGTGGTTAATGCCTCAGGAGAAATTAAAAGTAAAGCATGTACTTGAGCCATGGTTCTATTAATTCCCCATTCAGAGCCTAATTTCCCCCAAGCCTCAATAAATTTCAGTTTTGCTGCTGCTAATTCCATAAACAAATATAATGATTATTTTAAACTTTCAAAACTTATTGAAACTTTATTTATTTTGAAAGTTGAACACCATCAAGTACAGACTGCCAATTATTTGCTTTTTGATTAATTGATGAAAGAATATCAGCTTGAGACGGATCAAAATAAACGGAAAGCTTAAGCACCGGCAAAGCTAAAGTAGGTTTAAACATAGTACCGGGAGCAAAGCCAGGCTCATTGTTTTTGGCTCGATCTCGATCAAATTTAACTGTTGTATTTACATATTCTTCGTGTTGCTTTTCTCCTTTAACGTAAGGCAACAGCCAATTGACCGATTTTTTAATTGATGAGCCTTTGGGCGATTCGTAGCTGTAAAAATTAATTCCTTTTGCTCTATCAATTATGATTGCCAACCTCAGCATGGGCTCTAAATCATAAATATGATAATGCATGGCATCGCGTTGTTTAAAATCGATGCTTGTTCCGTCTGGATTCAGATTAACATTGATTTGTGTTTTGAAATTTTCAATTGCCCAATCGATGAATTTGGGATTATTTAAAGCATAACCAATTTCGCCAACAATTTTTAATCGATGCGAATTCCAGTTATTGGTGGCCGTTCCGCGTCCGGCAACCATTCTTTTGCTGTTAATTTCTGCTAACGCGGTTGCGGATAGCCAGTTTTCTATAACTTTTTTGTCGCCTAATGAAATCTCAGATTTAATCAGATCATAAGCTTCGATTGCATTATCCAAATTTGTATCATCAATAGGATCACCATTTGGATGATTATTTTCTGACCAGGCTTTTAAAAATTCTACACATTTGTTTAAATATTTTTTATTCCCGCTCAAACGAAATTCGAGTGCCAAAGCGAACATTTTAGTCATGTCTCTCAAAGCGATCGATGTCTTTTCTTTTTTTGTATTTCCCTTTAACAAACCTTCAGTGCGGATGGTATCAATAGGATTTGGTTGCTCATCCAAATATTTTAAAGTTGATTTTTGGAAGCCTGTGTAAAGTTTATTGGTTTCGGCATCGTTCTTAATATTGGTTTTCAGCTTATTAATTTCTTGGGGATTTAAGCTTACAATCTGAGAAAATGAAGGAAGCGATAAGGTAGAAATAGCAATTGCGAATAGAAACTTTCTCATAATAAAACAGTTGAATAGGGAATCGTTTATACAAATCTAATTTTTTTATTACCGAAGCATTTAATTTATTCCTTTTTTATCCCGCTCAATTTTTTATTTTTGACGTTCGTTTAAACTTAAACAAACCTTAATGAATAACTGGTTTAATAAAAATGGCATTCATTTAGCCATCATTGCATTTTTTGTAGTCATTTGTTTTGCCTACTTCAGTCCTGTTTTACAGGGTAAAGCGCCGCAACAAGGCGATGTGTTGCAGGCAAAAGCCATGCAGAAAGAGATTATGGATATTAAAGCGACCGGACAAAAAGGCCCACTTTGGACCAATCAAATGTTCGGCGGTATGCCAGCCTATCAAATTTGGGTGCAGTATCCATTAAACATCACTACTTATGGTATCGATGTAATTAAAGGTGTTTTTCCTGATCCGGTAGGTACAGTTCTACTATATCTTTTGGGTGCGTATTTGTTATTCTGTGTACTCAAAATTAATCCATGGCTTGCGGCTGCGGGTTCAATAGCTTTTGCATTTACATCATACAATTTTATAATTATTGCTGCGGGGCATAGTAATAAAGCGCTTGCAATTGGGTTTTTTGCACCTATTTTGGCAGGAATTATTCTCACTTTAAGAGGAAGATATTTGGTTGGTGCCAGTTTAACGGCATTGTTTATGGCTTTAGAAATCCGTTCTAACCATATCCAAATGACTTATTACTTATTTATTGCCTTATTTGTTTTTGCTTGCATAGAACTCTATCATGCTTACAAGGCAAAGCAGTTACAAGCATTTGGTAAAGCAGCAGCTTATGTAATTGCTGGTTTGTTTTTGGCAGTTTTGGTAAACGCAGGTACCCTTTGGACCACTTACGAATATGGTAAAGAAACCATCCGTGGCAAATCTAATTTAACTACAGATAAAGCTGAACCTGCTACCGGTTTAGATAAGGCTTATGCTTACCAATGGAGCCAAGGTGTTGGCGAAAGTTTTACTTTCCTAATCCCCAATTTATATGGTGGCGCTACCAGTATTGATGAATTGGTTAAACCAGAAAGTAATACTTATAAAGCTGTTGAAAAAAATCTTGCCGGTGTAGATCCTCGTCAGGTTATTGGTTATGTTGCTCAAAACTTGGGTGCACAACAATATTGGGGAGATAAACCCGGAACTTCTGGCCCCTATTATTTTGGAGCCATTATCTGTTTACTTTTTGTATTCGGTTTATTCATTGTAAAACACCGTTGGAAATGGTGGATTTTAGGAACAAGTATTTTATTGTTGTTCCTTTCATTCGGATCTAACTTCCCATATATTTCAGATATTTTCTTTAATTACCTCCCGGGATATAATAAATTTAGAGCAGTAGAATCTATTCTTGCCGTTGTAGGTTTATTGGTTCCTTTTTTAGCTATTCTTGCCATTCAAGAAGCACAGGATGGTAAGTACGATCAAAAATATCTTGTGCAACGTTTAACCTGGTCTGCAGCAATTACTGGTGGTTTTGCTTTAGTTATAGCGATCATTCCTACTGCATTTTTCAGTTTTACAACTTCGAATCAAGCACAAATGGTCGATGCGTTAACTCAAACTTTGCAGAATAATAGAGGTGCGGCAGAGCAGATTAGCAATGCTTTAATTTCTGATCGGGTTGCTTTGGCTCGTGCAGATGCATTGCGTACATTGTTATTCTTGGCGATTGGTTTTGGAATTACTTGGGCTTTTATCACCAAAAAATTGGGTATGCAATTGGCCTTTGGTTTATTGGTTTTTGCAATTTTAATCGATATGTGGCAAGTTGACCGCCGTTATTTAAGCAACCAAAACTTCGTTAATAAATCTGAACTTGAGAATCATTACCAGCCAAGAGATGTAGATAACTTCATTTCTGCAGATAAAGATCCAAATTTTAGAGTTTTCGATTTATCGCTGGGCGATCCTTTTAAAAGTGCAGAAACCTCTTACTTCCATAAAACAGTGGGCGGTTTCCATTCAGCTAGATTAAAACGTTTTCAAGAACTGGTCGATAATCAATTAACAAAAAGCATCAATCAAGATGTTTTGGATATGTTGAATACAAAATACATCATTACTCAAGATCAGCAAAACGGATCTTACAAAATGCAACGTAATGCAACAGCATGTGGTAACGCATGGTTTGTTCAAAGTGTTCAGTTTGCTAAAAATTCTGATGAGGAAATGAAAGCAATTAGCAGTTTCGATGCTAAAAAGGAGGCAATTGTAGATGAGAGCTTTAAAAGCTTAATCGATACGAAACGCCTTGGTACAGGTGTAGAAGGTTTTATTAAATTAACAAACTATAATCCTGACCACTTAACGTATGAATATTCTACAGCAAAAGATGCCATTGCAATTTTCTCTGAGATTTACTACAATAAGGGCTGGAAAATGTATATTGATGGCGTAGAAAAACCATATTTCAGAGCTGATTATGTTCTACGTGCTGCTCAACTTGAAGCAGGAAATCACAAGCTTGAATTTATTTTCCACCCAACTTCATACTATGCAGGTGAGAAAATTTCATTAGTCGGTTCAATTTTACTATTGGCTGGTTTAGGCTTCGGTTTTTATTCTGAAAATAAGAAGAAGAAAAAATCGGTTAAAGCTTAATTCTAAATAAATTAATTTTAAAGGCCCGAGTTTTAAATAACTTGGGCCTTTTTTTGTTTGAATTCTGTACGCAATGTCACCAAATACTTCGTTTTAACATCTTTTACCTATTGTGACAAAAATTTAACAACTACTTAACAATCAGGTAATTTAATTGGCTCTATCTTTGTTAAAACTTACGGATATGCTACAATCTTTCTTTGCCATCTGTTTATTAGTTATTGTTCTATATTTCTTTAGCCCATTCGATTTAACAGTCGATGAGGAAGAGGATATTTAGTTCAGATTCTATATTTCTAAACTGCTTCACTCAAGCGGTATCAAATTCTCTCCCCCCTAAAATTATTGGTTATGGATAAAAGAAATGTTGATGTAGTCGTAATTTCCGATGTGCATTTGGGTACCTATGGATGCCACGCTAAAGAGCTTTTAAAATATTTAAAGAGCATCAAACCCAAAAGGCTCATACTAAATGGCGATATTATTGATATTTGGCAGTTTAGCAAAAGCTATTGGCCAGAATCTCACATGAAGGTGATCCGAAAACTGATGAAGTTTGTTTCAGAGGGTGTAGAAGTTCATTATCTAACGGGAAACCATGATGAAATGTTGAGAAAATTCGATGGCATGGAAATGGGCTCCTTTCATCTTCAAAATAAGCTGATTTTAGAACTTGATGGTAAAAAGGCCTGGTTTTTCCATGGAGATGTTTTCGATGTAACCATGCAACATTCCAAATGGTTGGCCAAGTTGGGAGCAGTGGGTTACGATACCTTAATTCTTATAAATAGTTTTGTAAACTGGGTTTTAAAAGCTGTTGGGAAGGAAAAAATGAGTTTCTCCAAAAAAATCAAAGCCAAATTTAAGGATGCGGTTAAGTTCATAAACAGTTTTGAACAAACCGCGGCAGAATTAGCCATAGAAAAGGGCTATCAATATGTTGTGTGTGGGCATATTCATCAAGCAGAAAAAAGAGAAATTATTTCTGAAGTGGGAAAAGTTACCTATTTAAACAGTGGCGATTGGGTTGAAAGTTTAACAGCTTTGGAATATAATGATGAAAATTGGGAGGTTTTTAAATATGATCAGAAGGATTTTGTAAAGGATGAAGTTGATGATGGAATTTTATCTGATGCGGAAGATTTAAAAAGTAAACTGGATATAAATTTACTTTTACAAAATATTAAATATGAAATTGCCTAATAATTTTAGATATTCGGGCATAAATGAAGATACTTTACGCAATACAGGGCACAGGCAATGGGCACGTAAGCAGAGCAAGGGAAATAATTCCTTTACTGCAGAAATACGGCGAACTCGATATTTTAATTAGCGGAACGCAGGCAGATGTTAAATTAAGTCAGCCGATAAAATATCAATTGCATGGTTTCAGTTTTATCTTTGGTAAAAAGGGTGGGGTAGATCATTTTAAAACCTGGTTAAGCATGAATCTTTTCCGTTTCAGAAAAGATATGAAACAACTCCCGCTTAAAGAATACGATTTAATTGTAAATGATTTTGAGCCTGTAAGTGCTTGGGCATGCAAACTCCAAGGCATTCCCTGTGTTTCGTTGAGCCATCAGGCCGCATTTAAATCCAAGAAAGTTCCTCGCCCAAAAACCATCGATTGGGGAAAGGTAATTTTAAGTCATTATGCACCAACAACCTACCACATCGGTTTCCACTTTGATCGCTACGATAGTTTTATTCATACGCCAGTAATTCGCAGTGAAATTCGCCAAATGGAAAGTAAAAATTTGGGGCATTACACCGTTTATCTTCCAGCGATAGATGATAAACGATTGGTGAAAATACTTTCTCAGGTTCCTAATGTTCAATGGCAGGTTTTTTCTAAACATAATAAGGAAAGCTATAAAGAAGCCAATGTTTTGGTAGAGCCTGTAAATAATGAAAAGTTTAATTTAAGCTTATCAACTTGCGCAGGTTTATTTACTGGCGGTGGCTTTGAAGGTCCTGCAGAAGCACTTTTTTTGGGTAAAAAGTTATTGGTTGCACCAATGCGTTTCCAATTTGAGCAACAATGTAATGCTTATGCGTTAAAGCAGTTTGGCTTACCTGTAATTTGGGGAAGCAATAAAAAATGGATTCCGATTATTAAGGATTGGGTTGAAAAACCGCAAACTCATACTTTCAATTTTCCTGATGAAACTGCACAGATTATTGATGATATGGTAAAGAAGTACGCTAGGAAGTAAGCCATTTCAAATAAAATTCTGATCCTAATGCCTTGCCAAATCTTCCTGTAATGTTTTAAGCTTGTAACCGCTTTAAGGATTACAAATCCTTAGCTCTAAAGACGGGATTATAAATCCCGACTAGCGAGTATTAAGCCATTTCAAATAAAATTCTGATCCTAATGTCTTGCCAAATCTTCCTGTACTGTTTTAAGCTTGTAATCGCTTTTAAGGATTACAAATCCTTAGTTCCAAAATCCCGACTAGCGAGTATAAATACGCTAGGAAGCCTTAATCTATAAGCTTTTTTAATTGTTGGTCGAGATTTATTCCAGAGGAACTCTTATGGAGCAATCTCGTCCTATTGAACCGCGGACTTTAAATCTGCAAATAATAAAAGTTTGGCGTTTCTGCTTTCCTCATACTCTTAAATTATTTTCTTTACTTTTGTCCACTCTATCAATAGGAATGATTAATCAGTTTAGAAAGTTAAATCCAGTTAACCTCATTTTGTTGCTTGCCTATGCATTCTTTATGCGTGCAGTAATATTTTATCGGGTTCCAGATCATTTGAACTTCGATTTCTTAGAGCCTTTTGCCAGACCGTTAATCAACATAGATTTCTCAAATGCTTTTACGCCAATAACCAATATTTTCATTGCAACAGTACTGGTCTATATTCAGGCCTTAATCTTCAATAGGGTAATTAACAACCATAATCTTTTGGCCAAACCAAGCTTTTTGCCGGGATTAATGTACATCGCAGGGACAAGTTTGTTTTTAGATTTCATGGTTTTAAGTCCAGCTTTAATTAGTAATTTCTTGCTGATCTGGGTAATCGATAAGTTTTTAAAACTGGCTAAGAGCGCAAACTCCATCACCACTGTTTTTGATATCGGAATGATTATCGCCCTGGGCACATTAATCTATTTTCCCTTCATGGCGACGTTATTGATGATTTTTCTCGCATTGCTATTATTTCGTTCTTTTAATTGGAGAGAGTGGATTGCCGGCTTAATTGGATTTATCACCGTATTCTTTTTTGTAGCTGTTTATTATTATTGGAACAATAATTTGGGTTCGTTTTATCAAATCTGGAAACCCTTGGGCAATAAATTTCCTTCGGTATTCAAAATAAATTATAACGATTATCTGGTTTTAATTCCTGTGGCTATCATCATCATCTTGGCATCATTACAGCTGAGAGAGAATTTTTTTAGAAGCTTTATCAGTACCAGAAAGGGCTTTCAAATGTTATTCTTTATGTTTTTGGTTGCAGGAGCGAGTTTTTATCTTAAACCGAACTTCAGTATTTGGCATTTTTTACTTTGCGTACCACCTGGTGCTGTACTTTTGGCCTACTATTTTAGCAATGCAAAAAAGCGGTGGTTTTACGAAACGCTGTTTCTTTTGTTTGTGCTTTCGGTGCAGTATTTTCTGTTTGTTTAACCTTTTTTAACAAAATACTAGAACGAAACTTGCTAAAGATTAATAGCTTTGTGCCATGAAGTTTGGGTTAATGGCTTTTTCGAAAGATTTGCAATTGATTTTAATGAGTTTTTTATTACCAAAAATAAGATGTTAAATGAATAGATTAAGCATCGATATTGGCAATTCTTCTACTAAACTTGCAGTGTTTGCAGGTTCTGAAATGGTACATCATCAACGTTTGGAAACCATTGATGTTAATGATTTAGCTCAACTTGTCGAAGCATTTTCGCCACAGAAATCTATCATTAGTACCGTAAAACAAGAAGTAGATCTGCTAGAAAACTTCTTAAAACAACATACAACTTATACCCGATTTTCGACGTTATTGACAAAAGGGATACAGAATAAATATAAAACCCCCGCTACTTTAGGATTAGATAGATGGGCGGCAGTTTTGGGCGCAAATTCACTGTTTCCAAATTCGGCCAGTTTAGTTATTGATGCGGGCACTTGCATAACTTACGATTTATTAACCAGCAATGGCGAATATTTCGGTGGAAGTATTAGCCCGGGGATTGCGATGCGATTTAAAGCTGTTCATCAATTTACCGGTCGGTTGCCGATGGTAGATTGGGATGCTGAAGCAGAAATTCCTGATGGAACAGATACCCAAAATGCAATAAAAAATGGGGTTTTGCAGGGAATAATAAATGAAATTGAAGGCTTTATTGCCTTAAATAATAAGAAAGAAAGCACTTTAAAGGTGATAATTACCGGCGGTGATGCTAATTTTTTGTATAAGCAATTACAAAACAGCATCTTTGCGCCTCAAATTAGTAAAGATCCCTATCTAGTATTAAAAGGATTAAATGAAGCTATTGCAGATTAAAATGTACAAAAGAATAAATTATATTACAGCCATACTCGTTCTTGTTTGTGGTTTAAGTGTTCAGGCACAGGTTACCACGTCATCACCTTATTCTAGATATGGATTTGGAAATATCAAAGGTTCGTTATTGCCTCAACTTAGAGCAATGGGTGGTATTTCTACTGCAGTAAACAAAGTTTCGGGCTTTAATTACATCAATATGCAAAACCCAGCATCTTACGCAGGGATCAATTTAACCACCATTGATATTGGTATGAGCGCAAGTTTAAGTAGCTTATCAAAAGGAAGTACAACCGAAAGTAACTTCAACTCTACGTTTAGTCATTTGGCTTTTGCAGCGCCGGTAACCAGAAGATCAGCATTAAGTTTTGGGATTTTACCTTACTCGGATCTTGGTTATAGCTACAGAAACAGTGTAAAGGTTGATACGATGTCTGTAGATCAGATTTACCAAGGTGAAGGTGGTTTATCAAAAGCTTATTTGGGTTACGGATACCGCTTCGGCGATCATTTAAGAATTGGTGGTAACTTAGAATACATTTTTGGAAATCTACAAACTACCCGTTCTACAGAATATGTTGGCGCAGGAACAATTAACTCAAGATTGCAAAATAAAAATAGTGTAGGTGGTTTAAATTACTCTTATGGTGTTCAATACGACATCAATGTTGGCCCTAAAACACTTTTAACTCTAGGTTATTCTGGTAGTTCATCAGGTAAAATCAGTTCATCACAATCGTTCTTTGCTACACAATATTCTTATGATGCAAGTGGTAATGAAAATACTGCGATTGATACGTTAAGTGCAGTTGATAATGGAAAATCAAATTTGAAACTTCCATTAACGCATAACTTTGGTATCGCAATTCAACAGAATGATAAATGGATGATCGGTGCTGATTTTAGAATGAGCAAATGGTCGGCGGTGAGCATTAACAATGTAAACCAGGGCTTGCAAGATAGTTGGGGTGCTTCAATCGGCGGTCAATGGACTCCAGATTATTCATCATACAACAGCTACATGAAACGTGTTGATTACCGTTTAGGTTTCAATTACGATAAAACTTTTATACAGATCGCGAATCAGGATATTAAACAAATGGGTGCTTCCTTAGGTTTTGGTTTCCCATTGCCTTCTGCCAATGCTGGTTCTGCATTTTATAAAATTAACTTTACAACAGAAGTTGGTCAGAGGGGAACACTCAACAACAACTTGGTTAAAGAACAATACATCAATTTCCATTTAGGTTTTACCTTAAACGATACCTGGTTCCGTAAGTATAAAGTAGATTAATGAAACTGAGCGCATTTATATATGTTGCATTTTTGGGCTTGTCTTTATTTTTGACATCCTGTGGAGATGACGACCTAAAAAATGCAAACTCAGTAGCGACAGGGAAGATTACACTCTCCCGCGATACTACAAAAGGTTTTGAGGTTATTTACAGTGATTCTGCTCGGGTTAAAGCTCGTGGAAATGCACCAATACTCGTTAAAATTACGCCATCAACTGGTGGTATGGAGCAGGAAATGCCGAATGGTGTAAAAATCGATTTCTTTAATGCTCAAAACGGGACTATTGATGGTACCTTAATTTCTGATTATGCGATAAGGAAAGATCAAGAGCTTAAAACAACTTTTAGGAAGAACGTAATCGTTAAAAACAATAAGGGCGATACATTTTCATCAGAGGAACTGATTTGGGATGAAGCCAAAAAGCTTTTTTATTCTACGGTAAAAGTTAGAGTGCAAAGTGTAGATGGAAATATTGTTGAAGGCATTAATTTCGAAGCACCTCAAGATTTTAGCACTTACAAAATTAGTAACGGCAACGGACAGGTTAATTTAAAAGATAATATTGCGCCTTAGAGTGTACTAAATAATTGAGTGATTCAATTAGAGCAGGATAGAATTTGCCATTTTTGAGCATCATTCAATCCATTATTCATCCTAATAATCACCCATTTTTTACAAGAGCTATTTGCTTAAAAATTAAACACTTGATAAATAAAATTTTGTGTTTTCTTTTTTGAGTCAAATTTGTATCTTGCGCCCTCTTAAAAAAAACTAAATAAATTTATAAAGTACAATATGGGATTAATGACATTTTTGCGTAATCGTGCTGGCTATATACTAGTCTTCGCAATCGGTTTTGCAATTGTTGCATTTTTAGTAGGTGATGCAATTAACGTGGGTAAACCTTTTTGGGCAGCAAACCAAAAAACAGTAGGTTCGGTTGATGGGAAAGATATCAGCATTGATGAGTTCGGACCAAAGGTAGATCAGAATTTAAATCAATTTAAACAACAATATGGCGGTAGTGCAAATGCACAGATGACTGCGATGGCTGTAGACCAAGCTTGGAATGCAGAGTTAGCAGGTGTATTGTTAAATAAAGAATATGAGCGTTTAGGCTTAACAGTTTCTGATGATGAATTATTGGATTTATTGCAAGGACAAAATCCTAGCCCATTAATTAAGCAATATTTTTCTAATCCTCAAACTGGCCAGGTAGATCGCGTTGCGCTAATGAACTTCTTAAAATCTAAGGAACCTCAAGCGGTAAGCCAATCTAACTTATTACAACAAGAGATTAAAAACCAAAGCTTACAGCAAAAGTATTCTAACTTAATCCGTAACTCGGTTTATGTAACTTCATTAGAAGCAACAGATGAATATAATAACCGCAACAAACTGGCGAACTTTAAATATGTAAGTTTAGATTATACATCTATTCCTGATGCTTCGGTTAAATTGAGCGATGCTGACTATTCGGAATATTACGATCAAAACAAAGCACGGTTTAACAATCCACAAGAAACTCGCTCATTTGATTATGTAACGTTTAGCATTAGCCCAACAGCTGCAGATTCATTGGCGGTAAAAACTCAGGTTGATAAAATTGCAGAAAATTTTAAAGTGGCTCCAAATGATTCACTTTTCGCAGCGATTAATTCTGATGTTAAAATTCCTTTCACTTATTTAACAAAAGGAAAATTGGATCCAGCAATAGATTCAGCAGTTTTTGCTTTACCGGCTGGCAGTTTTTACGGACCTAAATTAACTGGAACTTCTTATAAATTAGTTAAGGTTATTGATACACGTTTCTCTCCAGATTCTGTAAAAGCAAGTCATATATTAATTGATCCAGCTAAGGTTGGTGGCGAAGATAAAGCCGTAAAACTCGCAGATTCATTAAAGAGCTTAATTTTAAAAGGCGGTAACTTTGCAGAACTAGCTAAGAACTACAGTATTGATGGGTCTAAAGATAAGGGTGGCGAGCTAGGTACATTTGCTCGTGGCGCTATGGTTCCAGAATTTGAAAATGCTGCCTTCGATGGTAAAGCAGGAGATATTAGAGTGGTTAAATCTCAATTTGGGATTCATGTAATTAAAATCGAAAAGCAAATTGGTTCTTCAAAAGTGGCTAAGATAGCGTATGTAGAGAAAGCTTTAGGTGCAAGTAGTAAAACGCAAGCGGCGGCTTATAAAGCAGCTAGCAATTTCTTAAACGATGTTAAAGGAAAAGATTTTAGCAAATACGCACAAGAGAAAGGCTTAAAAGTTTCAGTTGCAGATAAAATTGCTCCAACTCAAGGCTTTGCGGCTGGGTTAGATAATCCTCGTAAATTAATTCAAGATGCTTATGCTGCAGATAAAGGTGATGTTTTACCTGAAATCTACACCATGACAAACTCATACGTTATTGCGCATGTAACTGAGGTTAGACCAAAGGGTACCTTGCCATTAGAAGCAGTTAAGAAAGAAATTGAACCAATGGTTCGCAATGCGGTTAAAGCTAAAATGTTGAAAGAGAAATTCGATAAAGCTGGAAAAGCAAGTCTAGATCAAATTGCATCTAAAGTTGGCCGTCCAGTTAATCCAGTTCAAAATATTGTTTTTGCTAATCCAATTATCCCAGGAGTAGCGCAAGAAAATAAATTAGTTGGTAGCGTGTTCGGTTCTCAACCGGGTAAAGTTTCTGCTCCAGTTGATGGTGAACGTGGTGTTTACATATTCTCTGTAGATGGATTTACAAACCCAGCTCCAATTGCAAATATGTTTAAGCAGAAAGAAAGTATGTTGTTAAGTTTAGGTCAGCGCTCTTTAGGTGCAGCTTTCCAAGCTTTACAAGATAATGCTACGATAAAAGACAATCGCGTGAAATTCTATTAATTAGAAATTACGTAATTTTGTAACCGTCTAGACTTAAAGTCTGGACGGTTTTTTTTATTAATACGCTATGGAGATTCAAGAGAACATCATCAATAAGGTAGCAAGCAGTGGTTTAATCACTTTAAACCTAGAAGATTATTATGATCATGGAGAACGTGTGTTGTATGATATTAAGGATAATCTTTTCCATGGACTAATGTTAAGGGAAAAGGATTTTCGCGAGTTTATCAAAACTTATGATTGGTCTAAGTATCAAGATAAAAATGTAGCAATTATCTGTTCTGCGGATGCAATTGTGCCAACTTGGGCTTACATGCTTTTGGCGAATAGAATGAAGCCTTATGCAAAAGAGATTGTATTTGGTGGATTGGATACCTTAGAAGCGGTGATGTTTACAAAGGCCATATCCAAAATAGACCCAAATACTTATGCCAATGAAAGGGTGGTTGTAAAAGGATGTGGAGACATAGATATTCCAGTTTCTGCCTATGTAGAGATTACCAATCTTTTAACACCTGTTGTAAAAAGTATTATGTTTGGCGAGCCCTGCTCTACAGTTCCGGTTTACAAAAGAAAAGATTAGTGAAAATTGGTTTGCTTTTTGCATATCTTTCGTACTGATTATTGTGAATTAATCTTTTAGATGTTTACAGAGATCAACACAAATGAAAAACACAAGCAAATGAAAACACTATTTTTAATTCTGGCTATTGCTTTAGGTGCGATGCCAGTTTTTTCGCAGGAGTTGCCACTGAAGAAGGAGCCCGTATTTCAGGATGGGGAGGTTTTAGGTTACAAGCTTCGCTATGGCTTTATCACCGCGGCAGAAGCAACCATAAAAGTGACCAATTCTGATTTGAAATTTGATAATAAACCAACGTATAAACTTACCGTAGATGCACAGACATCGGGTACGTTCGATGTTTTTTATAAAATTAGAGATCATTACGATTCTTATATTGATAAAACGGATTTGACGCCCTATTTCTATCAGGAAAATATTAGAGAGGCCAGTTATAAAAGACAAGACAAGGCAAGATTTAATCAGGATGGTAAGAAAGTAGTCTCTAACCGAGGAACTTTTACAACGCCCACCACTCAAACTTTCGATCTGGTTTCTGCATATTACTTTGCTAGAAGTTTAGATATTGCGAAGATCAAGATTGGTGATAAATTTAAACTGAACTATTTCTTAGGCGATGAAATTTCTGCTTTGGAAGTAGAATATGTTGGTAAGGAAACAGTTAAGTGCAAACTTGGGAACATTCGCTGTTTAAAATTTAGCCCATCTATAAAACCAGGTAGAATTTTTAAAAAAGATAGTCGCTTATATTTATGGGTAACGGATGATGGAAACAGGGTTCCCGTAAAAGCGCAAGTAGAAATTTTAGTAGGTGCTGTTACTATGGAGCTTAAATCTGCAGATGGTTTAAAATATGCTTTAGCAAAAGAATAAATGATGATAGAAGTTGAACAGGTGCTTGTGCACGAGGATGTTTTAAAAGAGAACTTTGTATGTAATTTAAGTAAGTGCAAAGGCATTTGCTGTGTTGAAGGAGATTCTGGTGCACCTTTAGATGTTGAAGAAACGGCAGTACTTGCAGAAATATATCCAAAAATTAAGCATTTGCTCAATGAGAAAGGAATCAAAGCAATTGAGGAACAAGGCGTTTATGTAACCGATTTGGACGGAGATTTAACAACGCCCTGTGTAGATGGAAATAAAGAATGTGCCTACGTTCTATTTGAAGGGGGGATTACTAAATGCGCCATTGAAAAAGCATATGAGCAGGGAATAGTGGAATGGCAAAAACCTATTTCATGCCATTTATACCCAATCAGGATTACTAAATATCCAGAATTTGAAGTATTGAATTACGACCGTTGGCACATATGCCACGATGCCTGTACTTTTGGTAGAGAACTGAAAGTACCTGTTTACAGTTTCTTGAAAACGCCGTTAATTCGCAAGTATGGAGCAGAATGGTATAAGGAACTGGAAGGCGCTGTAGAGGCCATGTAATATCTTGTTAGGATGCTTACAAATTTGGTCAAAAGGCCATCATCTATTCATTATCATGCCCTATACCACGGAGATATATAGGCACAACCATGACGCAGCATTGAGTAAATTAGCGCTAACTTTAGCTTAAATTAGGTTTCTAGTTATTTTGCCTTTTATAATATATAGGGATGAAATGCTATTTTTCTCTATAATGGTATCGCCCTTAAAATTTGGGTTGGAAGATCGAAGTATGAGTTTTGATTTATCTGCATGCTCATAAATCATTTTAATGCTCCGCATGTGATTTGATTTTTCATCCGCCATTACAACATAAGATTCTCCCCATTGCAGTACTTCGTAGTTAGTGACTTCCCTTACGGCAATAATTTCTCCTGATGCATATTTTGGGTACATACTATCGCCGTAAACAGGTAAGTAGGCAGTACAATCATTAAACGGCTTATAGTTTACAAAATAATCTGCTTGGTCTTCTTCTAGCAGTAGTGTATCGGTATCTGATAGGCTAATGTCAAAATAAGGTACACCCTCTTTGGTTTCTGAAATGATTGGTCCTTTTTTTAGAAAAGGTTCTCCTGTTCCTTCTTCCAGCCAAGTTATATTAACATTAAATTTTAAAAACAGCCGATCTTTTATTGCATTAGAAATCCCGATTCTTTCCCGTAAAATATCCGAAAGTGATCCTTGCTGGATATTTAAACTTTCTGCAAATTCTTTTTGAGTTTTAAAATTTAGTCTATCTATTAATAATTTTAGTCTTTGATTTTCAGTCATTTATAAATTTATATTTAAGTAAAGGGAATTATAATTCATTTTACTTATATCTAATGTGTATGTTTGTTTTAGCATCGAAAGATAGTTAAAATACTAAATTAATCCATTATGGAAGATTCTTCAAAGATAATTCAAGGCAATTTAATTATAGAGCAGGCTGAAGAACTTCCAGGCTTTGGAAATTTTGGCAAGAGATTGGATTATTTAGAACATTGGCTAAAAACCGAAAGAAGATTAAATGAAACCGAAATAAATGGATTTGAGAATAGTTGTCCGCTGCTGCTGAATGATGAACAACTTACTAACCCAAGAATTGTATTAGAAAATTTCTTCAATGGAAATGATTTGATCAGTGCTAAAGCAAAACTTAAATATTGGTTTAAGACTGCATTAACCGAAGAGCTCCGGTACGAAAATGGGAACGAATTGTTGTTTTTTCATAACCAGTTGATTCAATTATTTCATTCGGGGTACTTAATTGCTTTAAAGCAACATTCAATTGATGATGATTTTGACCAAGTTGATTTGCTAAACTCTGATGCCTTAATCTGTTGTTTGGATAAAGCGGAAAAGAGTAATCCATTGAAATACCTAAGTGTAACACTAACTTCCTCAAATTTGAGGGTAATAAGATTTGGGATGCAAGAGTGGCTTTATTCGGCATTAAGTAATCGAAGTAGTATAAGTCAGCTGGATAGTAAATTCATTTTTGAACAATATGAACTGTTGGAAAAATTATTGGAAGCTCTATTTTTAATTTCTAGCCGCGTTCTAAATTGATAACTTAGAATTAATAAAAATAGGTTAGACTTTGAAGCCCTAATTCGCATAAAGTTGTAGCCGTTTAGGGCTAATAAGTTGTTTATGTGTAATATCTATGTTATTTTAGCAGACTGAAAATCATTTTTAACTGTGAAAAAAATTCTAATTACCGGTGGAGCAGGTTTTATCGGTTCGCACGTAGTGCGCCGATTCGTTACCAACTATCCTCAATATGAGATTGTAAATCTTGATAAACTTACCTACGCTGGCAATCTGGCTAATTTAACCGATATTGAAAACAAGCCTAACTACCGGTTTGTAAAAGAAGATATTGCTGATGCAGAAGCGATGAACGAACTTTTCAAAGCAGAAAACTTTGATGCCGTAATTCATTTAGCAGCTGAAAGTCATGTAGATCGTTCAATTGCAGATCCAACAGCTTTTGTAATTACAAATGTAATTGGAACAGTAAATTTACTTAATGCTGCCCGCGAATATTGGAAAGGTGATTACGATAAAAAGAGATTTTATCATGTAAGTACTGATGAAGTTTACGGCGCATTAGGTGAAGAAGGTATGTTTACAGAAACTACGGCTTATGATCCTCATAGTCCATATTCCGCATCTAAAGCAAGTTCTGATCACTTTGTGAGAGCTTACCATGATACTTACGGAATGGATTGCGTAATTTCTAATTGCTCTAACAATTATGGTTCACATCATTTTCCTGAAAAATTAATTCCTTTAGCCATTAACAACATCAAAAATAACAAACCTGTACCGGTTTATGGTAAAGGTGAAAATGTTCGCGATTGGTTATGGGTAGAAGATCATGCTCGTGCAATCGACGTTATATTCCATAATTCAAAAACTGGCGATACCTATAATATCGGCGGTCATAACGAGTGGAAAAATATTGATTTAATCAATCTATTGTGCTCAATAATGGATCAGAAACTTGGTCGTGAGGCTGGAGAATCTGCCAAATTAATTACTTATGTAACGGATAGAGCTGGTCATGATTTGCGTTATGCAATTGACTCTACCAAACTTCAGAATCAATTGGATTGGGTTCCAAGTTTGCAATTTGAAGAAGGATTAGCCAAAACAGTGGATTGGTATCTTCAAAACGAAGACTGGTTAAACAATGTAACTTCGGGCAATTATCAATCTTATTACGATAAACAGTACAATCATTAGAAATGGAAATTGAGCAAACGGGATTAAAAGACTGTGTTATTATAAAGCCTAGAGTTTTTGAAGATCCAAGAGGATATTTCTTCGAAAGCTTTAATTTAAATACTTTTGAAGAAAAAACGGGGCAATCGGGAAGATTTGTTCAGGATAATCAATCTTTTTCATCATACGGTGTAATTAGAGGATTGCATGCACAGAGCGGTGAATTTGCACAGGCAAAATTGGTGCGGGTTTTAAAGGGGGAAGTTTTGGATGTTGCGGTCGATATTCGCCCCGGTTCTCCAACTTATGGAAAACACATTTCGGTTAAGCTAAGTGCTGAGAACAAACTTCAACTTTATGTGCCAAGAGGATTTTTACATGGCTTTTCTGTTTTAAGTGAAACAGCAGAATTTTTTTATAAATGTGATAATTTTTATAACAAAACATCAGAAGTTGGTGTAATGTATAATGACCAAGATTTAAATATCGATTGGTTAATCCCAGCAGGTAAAGAAGCCATTTCCGATAAAGATTTAATCTTAAATTCCTTTTCTTCATTATAATGAGCAAAATATTAGTAATTGGTGCTGGCGGACAATTAGGACAATGCCTAAAAACGGTAGCAGAGCGAAGAGGAATTAATGAGATTGTTTTTCCTACAGAACAGGAAGCGAATATTTTAAATCCCGATCTTTTAAATTCCTTATTGGAAAAAGAAAAACCTGCTTTTGTAATTAACTGCGCTGCTTATACGGCTGTAGATAAAGCTGAGGATGAAGTTGAATTGGCAAAGGCTGTTAATGAAATAGGTGCAGAAAATCTAGCAAAAGTATGTAAGGCAAATTCATCTACATTAATTCATGTTTCTACAGATTTCGTTTTTGAAGGAAATGAAGTTAAACTTTTAAAAGAAGATGATGTTGCCACACCTATAAATGTTTACGGGGTAACCAAATTAGATGGCGAAAAAGCAGTAGAGGCAATTTTGCCCGAACATATAATTATTCGCACAAGCTGGCTTTATTCTGAATATGCCAACAACTTTGTGAAAACGATGTTGAAGTTAGGCGCAGAGCGAGATGAATTGAATATTATTGCAGATCAAGTGGGTACGCCAACTTATGCAATTGATTTGGCAAATGCGATATTCGATATTATTGCTTCTGATAACAAAGCATACGGAATTTATCATTATAGCAATGAGGGCGTAACTTCGTGGTTCGATTTTGCAAAAGCGATATTCGATATCAGCGAAACCAAAGTTAAAACAAACCCAATTCCAGG
Source organism: Pedobacter fastidiosus (assembly GCF_014306625.1). GTDB lineage: Bacteria > Bacteroidota > Bacteroidia > Sphingobacteriales > Sphingobacteriaceae > Pedobacter > Pedobacter fastidiosus. The sequence continues at coordinate 43,329 of NZ_JACRYL010000007.1, read as the reverse complement.
ATCTAAATATCCAACTAAAGCAATCAGACCAGCTTTTTCTGTTATGGATAAATTTAAAATTAAAGAAACCTTTAATTTAGAAATTCCTTACTGGAGAGACAGCCTTGTTGCGTGCATAGATAAATTGAAAGGCTAATTGATTTTAGACGATTTACCAATTAACCAATTTGAACGATTAACCATACAATATGAAAGGTATAATTTTAGCTGGTGGCAGCGGAACCCGTTTGCATCCTTTAACACTTGCTTGCAGTAAACAAATGATGCCGGTTTACGATAAACCGATGATTTATTATCCATTATCTACTTTGATGCTTGCGGGGATTAAAGAGATTTTAATCATATCTACTCCTCATGATTTACCAAATTTTGAAAAATTGTTAGGTGATGGTACATCTTTGGGCTGTAAATTTAGTTATGCCGTGCAGGCAGAGCCAAATGGACTAGCACAGGCTTTCGTTATTGGCGAAGAATTTATTGGTAAAGATAAAGTGGCTCTGGTTTTAGGCGATAATATTTTCCACGGAGATGGTATGGCTAAGCTATTACAGGCGAGTTCTGATCCAGATGGAGGTGTGGTTTTCGCTTATCAAGTTTCTGATCCAGAACGTTATGGTGTAGTAGAATTTGATGCAGATAAAAAAGCAATTTCTATCGAAGAAAAACCCGATGCTCCAAAATCTGATTATGCAGTGCCGGGATTATATTTCTATGATAACGAAGTTGTAGAAATTGCAAAAAACATTAAACCTTCACCTCGTGGTGAATATGAAATTACCGATGTAAATAGAGTTTACCTTGAACGTGGCAAATTGAAAGTAGGGGTTTTAAGTAGAGGAACAGCTTGGTTAGATACGGGAACTTTTACTTCATTAATGCAAGCGGGACAATTTGTTCAAATAATAGAGGAACGCCAAGGGCTTAAAATCGGATGTATTGAGGAGATTGCATATAGAATGGGCTTTATCAATGCAGAACAACTTAAAGCGATTGCCACACCACTTGTTAAAAGTGGTTATGGAAGTTATCTGCTCAAACAAATTAAATAATCTAAATCAAGGAAGCTTAAAGCTTCCTTTTTTTTTTCATAAATATTTCTAGGTTCAAAGGTCTCTCCGTTTCGCTGCGCTTCAGTCGAGATGACGGTTTCTTCGTATCGTCCTTTCGACTTGTGACGGAGACCGAGAGGTGTGGACTCTGATCAAGAAATCTAAATCGATATCGTCCTTTCGACCGCAGTGGAGAAATCTTTTAAAGAGGCATGGTTTGTTGTTAGGTTCAAAGGTCTCTCCATTTCGCTGCGCTTCAGTCGAGATGACGGTTTCTTGGTATCGTCCTTTCGACCGTAGCGGAGAAATCTTTTAAAGAGGCACGGTTTGTTGTTAGGTTCAGAGGTCTCTCCGTTTCGCTGCGCTCCAGTCGAGATGACGGTTTCTTGGTATCGTCCTTTCGACCGTAGAGGAGAAATCTTTTAAAAAGGTATGGATTTATTTTGGGTTCAAAGGTCTCTCCATTTCGCTGCGCTTCAGTCGAGATGACGGAATTGAGGGGTGCGCTCCGGTTGTGGTGACTGAATAAGGGTGCGCTCTAGTTGTGGTGGCGACCGGGGGAGAGGACTCTAGTCGAGAAATCGAATTCAATACCGTCCTTTCGACCGCAGTGGAGAAATCTTTTAAAAAGGAGTATGTTTTTTTAAGTTCAAAGGTCTCTCCGTTCCACTGCGCTCCGGTCGAGATGAAGGAATGAGGGGTGCGCTTCAGTCGAGATTACGAACTGAAGAGTGTGGTGAAATATTTTCAGGAGTAATAGAATATCGTTTTCTTCCAAAAAACCTTTGCTATATTACACTAACTAAAACAAAAAATAACATGGAGAGAGGAGGGTGTATTTATATTGTGACTAATTATCAAAGGACAACTCTTTACATCGGTGTCACATCTGATTTACAGATTAGAATAATTCAGCATCGTGATAAAGTTGACCCCAAATCTTTTACTGCCAAATACAATTTATCTATTTGTATTTATTATGAAATTTTCCCTTCAATTGAGGAGGCTATAAATAGAGAAAAGCAATTGAAGAAATGGAGCCGGTCGAAAAAAGAAAACTTAATTAATGTAAAAAATAAAGGATGGAAAGATTTATGTCCCGAGATATTGGCATGGTAGAATTCAAAGGTCTTCGTTTTTCTGTTCAAAGGTCTCTCCGTTTCGCTGCGCTCCAGTCGAGAAATCTAAATCGATATCGTCCTTTCGACCGTAGCGGAGAAATCTTTTAAAGACATGGCTTGTTTTTAGGTTCAAAGGTCTCTCCGTTTCGCTGCGCTTCAGTCGAGATGACGGAATTGAGGGGTGCGCTCCGGTTGTGGTAGCGGACTAAGGGGTGTGGACTCTGATCGAGAAATCTAAATCGATATCGTCCTTTCGACTGCAGCGGAGAAATCTTTTAAAGAGGTCTTCGTTTTTCTGTTCAAAGGTCTCGCCGTTTCGCTGCGCTTCAGTCGAGATGGCGGTTTCTTGGTATTGTCCTTTCGGAACGTAGCGGAGAAATCTTTTAAGGGGTTTACGTTTTGTTATTAGGTTCAAAGGTCTCTCCGTTTCGCTGCGTTTCAGTCGAGATGACGGACTGGAGGGGGTGCGCTTCAGTTCTGGTGGTGACTGAGGGATGTGGACTCTAATCGAGAAATCGAAATCGATGTCATCCTTTCGACCGCAGTAGAGAAATCTTTTTAAATAGGTATGGTTTGTTTTTAGGTTCAAAGGTCTCTCCGTTTCGCTGCGCTCCAGTCGAGATGACGGACTGAGTAGTGTGCTCCAGATGAGATGACGGACTGAGGGGTGCGCTCCAGTTGTGGTGGCGGACTGAGGGGGGTGCTCTAGTTGAGTTGACGGTTTGGGCGAGTTGCGCATGATTTTATTTATCTTTGCTATTATTGAAGTAAATGGATAGAAAAAAACAAATAGCGATTATTGGTTTAGGTTATGTGGGTTTACCACTTGCAATAGAATTTGCCAAAAAATACAATGTCGTTGGTTTTGACACGAACGAAGATCGAATTAAGGAATTAAAGCGTATTTCTGATAATACCCGAGAAGCTAATCTCGAGGATTTAAAATTAGTAACTACCTCATTTTCCAACACAAACGGACTTTCACTGAGTTCGAGTTTGCCCGATATTAGCACCTGCAATATTTATATCGTTACCGTCCCAACACCGATTGATCATTTAAAACGTCCCGACTTAGAGCCACTTCTAAATGCTTCGAAGATGCTTGGCATCGTATTAAAAAAGGGGGATGTTGTAATTTATGAGTCTACTGTTTATCCAGGTTGTACAGAAGAAGATTGTGTACCAGTATTGGAAAAAATCTCTGGCTTAAAATATAACCTCGATTTCTTTTGTGGGTATTCTCCAGAAAGAATTAACCCAGGGGACAAGGTTAATACCTTAACCAAAATTAAAAAAGTTACCTCGGGCTCTACTCCAGAGATTGCTATAGAAATCAATAATCTTTATTCTTCCATTATAACTGCAGGAACCCATTTGGCACCTAGTATAAAGGTGGCTGAAGCTTCAAAAGCCATAGAAAATGCACAAAGAGATGTAAACATATCCTTTGTAAATGAGCTTGCGCTTATTTTTGATCGAATGAATATTGATACCTCAGATGTTTTAGCGGCAGCCTCTACTAAATGGAATTTTCTCAATTATAAGCCGGGGTTAGTTGGCGGACATTGCATCGGTGTAGACCCATACTATCTGGCCCATAAATCAGAATCTTTAGGTTATAAACCAGAAGTAATTCTTTCCGGTAGGAGAGTTAATGACAATATGGGCATGTTTGTAGCGAACAAGGTGATTAAAATGATGGTAGCCAAAGATAAAACCATCAAAAATGCTAAAGTGTTGATTTTGGGTTTTGCATTTAAGGAAAATTGTCCTGACGTGAGAAATACCAGAGTGGTTGATATTTATAAAGAATTGCAATCTTTTAGCATCAAGGTTGATGTTTACGATCCTTGGGCAAATGCTGAAGAAGTTAAACAAGAATATAAAATTGATTTAATTAGTCAGCCAGAATCTAAAATTTATGATGCTGTTATATTGGCCGTAGCGCATAAACAGTTTTTGGATTTAGATTTTTCAATTTTCAAAAATAATGCAGCCATTATATTTGATACGAAATCGTTTATCGATAGAGATTTTGCAGATGCAAGGCTCTAAGCTTTTACTCCAAAACAGAATACTAATCCTTAATTTAATCGATTGTTAATACATGACAGTTTCGTTACATTTAAATTATTGTGTATGTTTGCAAGCTTAAAAATCTATGAATTGTTAATATGAAGGTTGCCTTAATAACAGGAGTTACTGGTCAAGATGGAGCTTACTTAGCTGAGTTTTTATTGAAAAAAGGATATTTTGTACACGGTATAAAAAGAAGATCATCTCTCTTCAATACCGATCGCATTGATCATCTATATCAAGATCAGCATGAGAAAGATGTACATTTTAAATTACACTATGGCGATTTGACTGATTCTACCAACCTCATTAGAATTATACAAGAAACTCAACCTGATGAGATTTACAATTTGGGCGCAATGAGTCATGTAATGGTATCCTTTGATTCTCCAGAATATGTAGCAAATGTAGACGGAATAGGTACACTTCGAATTTTAGAAGCAGTACGAATTTTAGGGCTGGAGAAAAAAACTAGAATTTATCAAGCCTCTACTTCAGAATTATACGGCGGGATGCCTGAAAATAAAAACGATAAGGGTTTTTATGATGAAAATTCTCCTTTTTACCCTCGTTCACCATATGGGGTAGCTAAAATATATGGCTTTTGGATTACCAAAAATTACCGTGAGGCCTATAATATGTTTGCTTGTAATGGCATCCTTTTTAATCACGAAAGTCCATTAAGAGGAGAAACCTTTGTAACCAGAAAAATTACAAGAGCTACCGCTAAAATTGCTTTAGGACTTCAGGGATGTCTATATTTAGGTAATTTGTCTGCTCAAAGAGATTGGGGGCATGCGAAAGATTATATCGAAGCAATGTGGCTGATTCTTCAACAGGAAAAGCCTGAAGATTATGTGATTGCAACCGGAGTAACTACTACTGTTCGAGATTTTGTTCGAATGAGTTTTGCAGAACTTGGCATAGAAGTTGAGTTTAGCGGCAAGGATGAAAATGAAAAGGGTGTGATTATCGATATTGATGAAGAGAAAGTAAAAGAATTGGGTTTAAATTCTGAAAACCTAAAATTCGGCCAAACAGTGATTAAAGTTGATCCTAAGTATTTTAGACCAACTGAGGTGGACTTGCTTTTGGGCGATCCTACAAAGTCAAAAACTCAACTGGGTTGGGAACCCAAATATGATTTGCCAGCTTTGGTAAAAGATATGGTGATTTCAGATCTTCATTTGATGAAGAAAGATGAGTATTTGAAACAGGGTGGCTTTAGAACACTAAACTATTTTGAATAGATTTATAAGTCTTAATAAAAAAAACATGTTAGCAAGCTGAGCTAATTAATAACAATGCCGATTACATCGGAAACCTATGAAACAAAGAATAAACATATTATTATCCCTAATCTTTTTATCGCTTTTCATCAGTTTTACTTCTGTTGCACAGAATTATTCTAATGTTAAAGTAGACGAATTATCTGATGCGCAGATTCTTCAAATGATTAAAAAGGCTGAATCCGTTGGATATAATGATGCTCAATTGGAGCAAATGGCTGCTGCTCAAGGGATGAAGGCAGATGAAATTCAAAAGCTTAGGTTAAGAGTGGAAAAGGTCCGTAAACAAGGGACGGCAGTAAAGCTTGATGATAAACCGACGAGTACGGGTCGCGAAATGAGCGAGACTACAGATGGTGGAAAGGTTGATAATGAGAAAAAAATTTCTGATGAAGAAATCGGGCCAAAAGTATTTGGCTCTGAGCTGTTCAGAAATGGAAATATAACATTTGAACCAAATCTTCGAATCGCTACGCCAAAAGGATATGTGATCGGGCCAGATGATAAATTATTGATTGATTTAACTGGTGATAATGAAGCCAGTTATAATCTTCAGGTAAGCGCAGATGGAATTATTAATCTACAATATGTTGGAAGGATATCAGTTGGCGGTTTAACCATTGAACAAGCTACCTCGAAAATTAGTGCCGCAATGTCTAAAACATATCCTTCTTTACGTTCTGGCAGAACCAGTTTGGCCATTAATTTAGGTAATATTAGAAGTATTAAAGTAACCTTAACCGGACAATTGGTAAAGCCAGGAACCTACACACTGTCTTCTCTGTCGACAGTTTATAATGCGCTTTATGCATCTGGTGGACCGGCGCAAAATGGTTCGTTTAGAAAAATTGAGGTGATTAGAAACAATAAGATCATTTCTACAATTGATATCTACAGCTTTCTCCTAAAAGGCATTCAGCAAAATAACATCAGACTTCAAGATCAAGATGTAATTAATGTTCCTGTATTCAACAAAAGAGTTGAAATTACAGGAGAAGTTAAGCGATCTGCATTATTCGAAGTTGTAAATGGCGAATCTTTAAAAGATGTGTTGGATTTTGCAGGTGGATTTACTACACAGGCATATACGGCAAAAGTTAAAGCATTTCAGAATACAGATAAAGACCGTAAAATTATAGATATTGCTGCTGCAGAGTTTTCGACTTACCAACCACAAAATGGAGATAAATATATTGTCGAAGCCATATTGGATCGATTCCAAAATCGCGTAGAAATTTTGGGTGCTGTTTTCCGCCCGGGGGTTTATGAACTTGAAAAGGGTTTGACTTTAAGAGGGCTGATTAATAAATCGGATGGATTAACAGAAGATGCTTTCTTGAATCGTGGGTATATCAATAGGTTAAATCCAGATAACACACAATCTCTAATTTCATTCGATGTAGCAAAAATTATTGCGGGTACAGAAACAGATATTCCTTTATTACGAGAAGATAAAATTACCATTAGTTCGTTATTCGATTTAAGAGATGAGTACAAAGTGAGTATTCAGGGTGAGGTTCGTGCGCCTGGAACATTTGAGTATGCAGACGGTATGACCTTGGAATCTGTTATCCAACTGGCTGGAGGCTTTAAGGAAGGCGCAACCCCTAGTCGTGTAGAAATCTCTAGAAGAGTAAAAAATAGTGAGGCTACTGTTGCTTCCTCAAGAACTGCTGAGCTTTTTACGGTGAGTGTAGATCAAAACTTAAAACTGGAAGGAGAGCCATTTGTTCTTAAACCATTTGATATTATATCTATTCGCAATTCTGAAGGTTATTCCATCCAAAAACAGGTTAAATTGGAGGGTGAAGTGGTTTATCCAGGCACTTATACCATCACGAGGAAGGACGAAAAAATTTCTGAGCTGATTAAACGTGCTGGAGGTTTAACCTCATCTGCTTACCCTGATGGAGCTTCTTTAAAAAGGCCAGGTGCTGAAAAGGTAAATCCAAATGATAAGAATGCGATTAACAACAAAGATGAAGAAGACAAAAAATTCTTAAATCTTAAAAGGGCACAAGAAGCTGGCACAAAAGATACCATTGCTGCAGATGTAGAACAAAAATTGATTCAAAGCGATTTAGTAGGTATAAATTTGGTTAAGATTCTAATTAATCCTAACTCAAAATATGATTTAATTGTTGAGGACGGCGATGTGATTCGTGTTCCTCGAACTTTGCAAACTGTTAAAGTTACTGGGGAGGTACTTAATCCAAATAGTATTGTTTATTTACCAGGAAAAAGCTTAAGACAATATATAAACGGTGCGGGTGGATTTACTTCGAATGCTAGGAAATCTGGGGTATATGTTAAATATGCTAATGGATCTGCAGCGGCAGTTGGAAAATTTATTTTCTTCAATAACAATCCAATTATAAAGCCTGGAGCAGAAATCTTGATCCCTAAACGAGCAGAAAGGGAAAGATTAACTGCCCAAAGTTGGATCGGCATTGGCACCGCGGTTGCATCTTTAGGGGCAATAATTGTTAGTTTATTGAGATAACGAATACGCTTAACACGGTGCCTAGAATGTGAAGAAGGGAAAAGTTTTGTAAGCCTAGCTACTTGAATTTAAATAGCCTATTTTAATTATATTATAAATTGTGCATTGTCATCATAGGTTTCATGAAAAAATTTTAACGAGTTTGTCGAAAACTATAAATTTAAAACAACTTCGGGTCTTGATACTTAATACCTAATACTAAATGACAACAGAAAGTCAACAACATAAACATGTAGAAAGTGACGAGATTTTATTGAAAGACCTCATCCTTAAAATCCAAGAATGGTGGAGGTATCTTTTATCTAAATGGATCATCATTTTAATTTTTTCTTTATTGGGCTCGGGCATTGGCTTATATTATGCTAGCGCAAAAAAACCTATTTATACCGCAACTACAACTTTTGTGCTAGAAGAGGAAAAAGCTGGCGGTAGTTTAGGCAACCTAGGAGGATTAGCTTCCATGGCCGGTATAGATATTGGAGGTGGCGGAGGAGGTATTTTCCAAGGCGATAATATTTTTGATTTGTATAAATCTAGAAAGATGATCGAGAAGACTTTATTTACGCCTTTAGATAGTTCCTCCAATCAAACCCTAATGGAAAAGTATATTGAAATCAATAGGTTAAGAGAAAGTTGGAAGAAAAATCCTGTTTTATCGAAATTAAATTATGGAATAATTATCTCTGATAGGACTGTTAAAATTAACACAAAAGAAAAACGTCTGCGTGACAGTGTTATTGGAGAAGCAGTTAATAGCATTAGCAAAAATTACCTCACTGTATTAAAGCCAGATAAAAAACTAAGCAAAGTACAGGTTGATGTAAAGTCTAACGACGAAATTTTTTCAAAATGTTTTAATCAAGCCATTGTTAAAAATGTGAATGATTTTTACGTGCAAACCAAAACAAAAAAATCATTGAAAAATGTACAGATTTTACAGCATAAGGTAGACTCTGTAAAAGCAGTAATGAATGGCGCAATTTATACAGCTGTAGCAGTGGCTGATGCTACACCCAACTTGAATCCTACAAGACAAGTACAGAGAGTAGCTCCCGCCCAACGTGCGCAATTTTCTGCCGAAACCAATAAAGCGATATTGAGCTCGATTATGCAAAATTTAGAAATGTCTAAATTGGCACTAATGAAAGAAACACCTTTACTTGAAATTATTGATGAGCCCGTTTATCCCCTTACAAAGGAGAAATTTGGGCGTTTAAAAGGGATAATTATTGGGGGTTTTATTGCCGGCTTTCTAATCTGTTTTGTTTTAATAATGCGTAGAGCATTAAAATTGGTTTTGGCATAGGATGGATATATTAAATTTAATCGGACGTAGAAATGAACTATTTCACCACGACATTCAGCATCATGAAGATCAACTTCGCGAAATTGTAAGCCAATCAAAGTTTTTGGTTATTGGTGGCGCTGGTTCTATCGGACAGGCTGTAACTAGAGAAATCTTTAAACGAAATCCTCAAAAACTTCATGTGGTTGATATTAGCGAAAACAATATGGTTGAGCTAGTGAGGGATGTCAGGAGTTCATTTGGCTATATTGATGGTGATTTTCAAACTTTTGCATTAGATATTGGCTCAATAGAATACGATGCCTTTTTTGAAGCAGATGGTGAGTTTGACTATGTGCTTAATTTATCTGCATTAAAACACGTACGTAGTGAAAAAGATCCTTTTACACTCATGCGCATGATTGATGTAAATATTTTTAACACAGAAAAAACCATCAACCAATCGATTGACAAAGGTGTAAAAAAATACTTTTGTGTTTCTACAGATAAAGCAGCCAATCCGGTGAATATGATGGGTGCTTCTAAGCGCATCATGGAAATGTATTTGATGCGTAAAAGTGAGCACATTGCCATATCAACTGCCCGTTTTGCCAATGTTGCTTTTTCAGATGGCTCACTTTTACATGGTTTTAACCAACGCATTCAAAAGTTGCAACCTATTGTAGCGCCAAATGATATCAAAAGATATTTTGTAATCCCAAAAGAGTCTGGAGAATTATGTTTAATGTCTTGCATTTTTGGAGAGAATAGGGATATATTTTTTCCGAAATTGAGTGAAGATTTACATTTAATCACTTTTGCTGATATTGCTGTGAAATACCTAAATGAATTGGGCTATGAACCCTACTTGTGCGAAACTGAAGATGAAGCCAGACATTTGATTAAAACGTTGCCTCAAGAAAAAAAATGGCCTTGCTTATTTACAAGTAGTGATACTACTGGTGAAAAGGATTTTGAAGAGTTTTTTACTTCTAACGAAGTTTTAGATATGGGTAAATTTGAGAATTTAGGAATCATTAAGAATGATCTTCATTTTGATAATGATAAACTAACTCATTTTGCTGATACAATTTCGCAATATAAAGCTGAAAAAAAATGGTCTAAAGAACAAATAGTTGATTTATTTCATCAAATGATCTCAGACTTTGGGCACAAGGAAACAGGGAAGTACTTAGACGCAAAAATGTAATTGATGGAAAAATTTCAAAAAGTAGTTGATTTCATAAAAGAACAATATCCTGATAAGGATTTTGTTTCCTTGCATGAACCTGTATTTATAGGTAATGAGCGTAAATACGTTTTAGATGCAATTGATTCTACTTTCGTTTCTTCTGTTGGTGCATACGTAAACCGTTTTGAAGAAATGATGGCAGAGCTTACGGGCGCAAAATATGCCATTGCTATTGTGAACGGCACAAATGCGTTACACCTCGCCCTGTTATTAGCCAACGTTAAAGCAGAGGATGAAGTAATCTCTCAGGCGTTAACGTTTATTGCTACTGCAAATGCAATCAGTTATATCGGAGCCAAGGCAATTTTCATAGATGTTGATAGGGAAACTCTAGGTATGTCACCAACTGCACTTCGCAATTTTTTGGAAGCGAATGCTATCAAGAAAGAAGATGGTGCTTACAATAAAAAAACAGGAAAGAAAATTGCAGCTGTTGTACCTATGCACACATTTGGATTTCCTTGTAAGGTAGATGAAATAGCTATAATTTGTGATGAATGGAATATTTGCTTAGTTGAAGATTCTGCAGAATCAATCGGGAGCTATTATCAAGGCAAACACACTGGTGTTTTTGGTAAAGTTGGAGTATTTAGTTTCAATGGAAACAAAACAGTTACCTGCGGTGGCGGCGGGGCATTAATTACAGATGATGAAACAATAGCAAAAAGAGCTAAACACTTAACTACTCAAGCCAAAGTGCCACATAAATGGGAGTTTGTGCATGACCATATTGGCTACAATTATCGTATGCCAAATTTGAATGCTGCATTAGCTTGTGCACAACTAGAGCAATTGTCCATGTTTGTGGAGAATAAGAGGGTACTATCTGCTAAATATAATACACTCTTTAACGAATTATCTATTTCATTTATTGGTGAACCGGTTAATGCTAAAGCAAACTACTGGCTTAACGCAATTTTATTAGCAGACTTAGATCAGAGAAATGAATTTCTGGAATATACAAATGATAAAGGAGTAATGACTAGGCCCGTATGGGAGTTAATGAACCGTTTACCAATGTTTGCAAACTGTCAAACTGACGACTTGAAGAATAGCATTTGGATTGCAGATAGATTGGTAAATATTCCAAGCGGTTATAGGGTAAAATAATTGATGAAAAAAAGTCTCATTTTAATTGGCGGCGGTGGACACTGCAAAGTATGTATCGATGTGATTGAACAAACTGAGCAATTTGAAATAACAGGGATATTAGATTTGGCAGAACTGGTTGGCACAAGTATTCTTGATTATCAAATCATAGGCACAGACCAAGATATTACAAAATATGTTGCACTAGGCTATAGCTTCTTAATCACCGTTGGACAAATAAAATCAGCGGCTTTAAAGGAAAAATTATTTCAGATATTAAAAGAAAATAAGGCAATTATAGCAACCGTAGTATCTCCTTCTGCCCATGTTTCAAAATATAGTAAGATAGGAGCAGGAACCATTGTAATGCATCATGCAATCATAAATGCTGGAGCCACAATTGGCGATAATTGTATTTTAAATAACAAATGTGATGTGGAGCATGATACTGTTATAGGTAATCATACCCATATTTCTACGGGAGCCATTTTAAATGGCGACTGTAAAATTGGTAATAGTGTGTTTATTGGAAGCAATGCGACTATTGCTAATCAAATTACTATTGAAGACAAAGCTGTAATAGGTGCGGGTTCGGTAGTGATTAAAAATATTCTAACAAAAGATATACAGGTAGGTAATCCTGCCAAAAGCATAAATTAATGAAAAGCACAATTATAATTGCAGAAGCGGGAGTAAATCACAATGGAAGTAGAGAAAATGCTTTCAAGTTGATTGATGCCGCTGTGGATGCAGGTGTTGATTATGTTAAATTTCAAACTTTCAAAGCAGATAAACTAGTTTCTGGTAAAGCCAAAAAGGCAGATTATCAGATAGATAACACTAAAAATGCTGCTGAATCTCAATTGGAGATGTTGCAAAAATTGGAACTTTCTGAAGAGGATCATGAAAAGCTAATCCAATATTGTCATGAAAAAGGTATCCAATTTTTTTCTACCGCTTTTGATTTAACGTCGCTACAGTATCTATCAACCATTGGTTTGAACATGGTAAAAATCCCATCAGGGGAAATAACCAACTTGCCATATTTACGTTTAGCGGCCAAATTATTTCCTAAAGTTATTCTTTCTACAGGCATGGCCACTCTAGAAGATATTAGCTCGGCGCTAAATGTGTTTTTAGAAGCCGGGATAGCAAAGGCGAATATAACCATATTACACTGCAATACGGAGTATCCTACGCCAATGCTTGATGTTAATTTAAAGGCGATGCTTACTATCGGTGAAGAATTTGGAACAGCAATTGGCTATTCAGATCATACGCTCGGAATTGAAGTTCCGATAGCTGCTGTCGCTTTAGGGGCAACAATGATTGAAAAGCATTATACATTAGATCGTAATTTACCAGGACCAGATCATATTGCTTCATTGGAACCGAACGAGTTAAAGGCAATGGTTTCGTCGATTAGGAATATTGAAAGTGCTTTAGTAGGTTCAGGCATCAAAGAGCCTTCTAATTCGGAAATTAAGAACATAGCCATTGCTAGAAAAAGTATTCATCTAAGTGTTGATAAAGCAAAGAGTGAAAAAATTACTGAGCAAGATTTAGAAATGCTTAGGCCAGGAGATGGTATTTCTCCAATGGATATGGATGCTATTATTGGTAGGGTGGTAAATAAACCACTAGCAGCTGGTCATAAATTGTTATTAACTGATTTTGAGGTATGAGGATAGCAATATTAACAAGCTCTAGAGCTGATTATGGTATATATCTGCCATTGATTAAAAAATTAAAGGCAGACCCGTTTTTTGAGCTAAGTATCATCGCCTTTGGCACCCACTTATCTCCTTTTCACGGAGAAACCATTAAACAGATTCAAAATGATGGTTTCGAAGTTAAATATAAGGTAGAATCAATGCTGCTCACGGATAGTCCAGAAGCCGTAGCTACTGCAGTTGGTCTTACGATGATTAAGTTCGCTGATTTTTGGCAAAAATATAAATCAGAATTTGACCTTGTTTTTTGCCTGGGAGACCGATATGAAATGTTTGCCGCAGTAACCGCAGGAATACCGTTTCAAATTCCTTTCGCACATATTCATGGTGGCGAAACCACACTTGGCGCTATTGATAATGTTTTTAGACACGCAATTACGTTGGCTTCAAGCTATCATTTTGTTGCCACCACTACTTTTGCTGCTAGAGTTGAACAATTAACCGGTTCATCCGAAAATATTTATCATGTTGGTGCGCTAAGTTTAGACAATATCACCACTCTGAATCTATTGTCTATCGAAGAATTTAAAGTGAAATGGGGAATTGATCTTTCAAAGCAAACCATACTTACTACATTCCATCCTGAAACTGTTGCCATAGCTGAAAACGAAAACTACATTAATGAAATTATTGCTGCTTTAGATAACCTAACCACTTATCAGGTATTAATTACCATGCCAAATGCCGATACTGCCGGTAGTATAATCAGAACGGCTTTAACAGAACATTACAAAAATTCTGAACGCGTTTTCTTGGTGGAGAATCTAGGTTCCCAAAGTTATTTTACGGCAATGAAGTATGCTAAATTTTTATTGGGAAATACTTCAAGTGGTATCATTGAAGCTGCATCATTTCATAAATTTGTAATTAACTTGGGCAATAGGCAAGAAGGGAGATTGGCTGGTGAAAATGTAATTCAGACCAAGATTAAAACAGCTGAAATCACAAAAGCTGTGCAATTAATCGAATCTAAAGAAAATACAACGATAGAAAACATATATTACAAATCAGGGGCTGCTGATCAAATGATTAAGATTATTAAAAGTTTTACTGGTTCAAGGAACAAATTAGAATGAAAAATTACGATTATCAAAGACATTTGATTACTAGAGATAGTCCGATCAAGATAGCATTGGGAAAACTAAATGAATTAGCCCTTGATGCTATTTTATTTGTTGTAAATGCAGATAATAAACTGTTAGGTTCGTTAACAGATGGCGATGTCCGTAGAGGAATATTGGATGGTTTAAGCTTGGAAGATGAAGTTGGAAAATTTATTCAGCCGAACCCTAAATTCATTCAACGTGGAAATTACAACATTAACGAGGTAATCGAATATAGAAATAAGGGATTTAAAGTGCTTCCTGTAATTGATCAGGCAGGTGTTATCGTCAATATCATAAATTTCAGGTTTGTAAAATCTTATTTGCCACTCGATGTGGTAATTATGGCCGGAGGTAGAGGCGAGCGTTTAAAACCATTGACGGATGTGCTGCCTAAACCATTATTAAAAGTAGGCGATAAACCAATTATTCAGCATAATATAGATCGTTTATTGAGCTTTGGAATTGATGATTTTTGGATCTCTATTCGTTATTTGGGCAATAAAATTAAGGATTATGTGGGTAATGGAGTTAGCCAAGGGATCCGAATTAATTACATAGATGAAGACTCTCCCTTAGGTACAATTGGTTCCGTTTCCAAAATTGAAAAATTTGAACATGATCATGTGCTGATTACCAACTCAGACATTTTAACGAATCTGGATTACGAGCAGTTCTTTTTAGATTTTATAGAATCTGATGCTGATTTCTCTGTGGCAACCATACCTTATAACGTAAACGTTCCTTACGCCATTTTAGAAACAGACCAAAACTATATTAAAAGCTTTAGGGAAAAGCCAACCTACACTTATTTTGCAAATGCTGGCATTTACTTAATGAAAAAAGAGATATGTGATAAAATCCCGAAAAATGAATTTTACAATGCTACCGATTTATTGGATCATCTAATAACTGGCAATTTCAAAGTCAAATCTTTTCCTTTACGTGGATATTGGCTTGATATCGGAAAGCATGAAGACTATAAAAAAGCACAAGAAGATATTAATTATATAAAATTTTAAGATGGTAAGTAATTTTCTGGTTATTGGATTAGGTTCAATGGGAAAAAGAAGGATTAGAAACCTTCAAGCATTAGGGTATAAAAATATCATCGGGTTTGATAAAAGAGCAGATCGTCGAGATGAGGTTAAAGAAAAGTACGGAATTACTGCCGTAGCAGATTTTGAAACGGCACTTCAACACAATTGCGACGCTTTTATTATCTCTTTACCTCCTGATATCCATCATATTTATATGAAAAAAGCGATTGAACTTGGCATTCCAGCGTTCATTGAAGCCAGTGTGGTGGATACAGATTTCGAATCGATCAACAAAGATGCAAACGACAAAAATGTAGTCTTAGCTCCTTCTTGTACCTTGCATTTCCATCCGGCAATAAAAAAGATTGGCGAAATTATCAATAGCAATGAATTAGGTAAAGTATCGAATTTCCTTTACCATTCTGGTCAATTTCTTCCAGATTGGCATACCTATGAAGATGTAAGCGAATATTATGTTTCTAAAAAAGAAACTGGCGGAGGAAGAGAAATTGTTCCTTTTGAGCTTACATGGATCACCTTATTGCTCGGTTTGCCGAAAAGAGTAGTTGGCTTTTATAAAAATGCAATCGAAATTAAAGGTGCCGAAGATATAGACGATACCTATAATCTTTTAATGGACTATGGGAAGATGATTTTTAATCTTTCGGTAGACGTTGTTTCAAGATATGCTACCAGAAGAATGGTAATTAATGGCGATAAAAAACAATTGTATTGGAATTGGGATGATAACTGCATCAAAATATTCGATCCAATTACGAATGAATGGTCGGAAATCACCTATGAAACGATCTCTGCGCAAACAGGCTACAATAAAAATATAACCGAGCAGATGTATATCGACGAAATGGCAGCATTTATCAGCGCAGCGGAAGGAAAATCTAAATTTCCAAATTCATTGGCGCACGATCACAATGTGCTAAAAATATTATATGCAGTAGAAAACTCAGATAACGAGAACAAAATAACAGTATTGTAATGATTGGAATATTTGTTACCGCTAGATTAGGATCGACCAGACTTGCTCAAAAACATCTAATTGAAGCAAATGGAAAACCTTTTATCAAGTGGCTCGTAGGAAGATATCTTAAAGAATTTGAAGCTGAAATTAAGAAGAACGAAGCGAAAATCTTTATTACAACTTCGGTTGATCCCATGAATAAAGAATTTGAAAATGTTTTTTCAGGTACTGAGATTTCAATTTTTTATGGTTCGGATGCAAATATCCCACTTAGACATTTAGAGTGTGCTGTAACAAATGATATCGACTACATTATTTCTATTGATGGCGATGATATTCTCTGCTCTGCCAGTGCTGCGAGAGAAGTTGTAAAAAAATTAGAGTTGGGTAGCGATATGGTACAAACCAAAGGCTTACCTTTGGGAATGAATGTAATGGGATATCGTACAGATTTCTTGAAACAATCTTTGGAGAACAGTGCTCAGGCCAAGCTAGAAACAGGCTGGGGTAAGATTTTTGATCAAAATAAAATAGACACGATTGCTATTACAGGATATGAAAACGCAGGTAATTTAAGAATGACTTTAGATTACGAGGATGATTCCAAATTTTTTAATGAAGTAATTAGCGCTATTGGCGAAAAAGTATTAACGATTTCTGATCAAGATTTGATCACAGAAATTATTAAAAATGATTGGCAAAAATTAAATATTGGACTCAACGAAGAATATTGGGCAAATTTTAATAAACAAAAACAGGAAGAAAATTAAGAGCCATGAAGGATATATATTCAGAAAAATTACATCACCTCATCCCTGGAGGAGCACATACCTATTCAAGAGGAGACGATCAGTTTCCATCAAACGCACCCTCTATTTTAGAGCGTGGGGAAGGTGCTTATGTTTTTAGTCCAGATGGACAAAAGTATCTTGATTATGGAATGGGGTTACGTTCTGTAAATATTGGATATGGAAATAAAGAAATTGCTGATGCTTGTTACCAGGAAATTATTAAGGGAAATAACCTTACCAGGGCATCAACTACCGAACTTAAAGCGGCCGAATTATTAACCAGCCTAATCCCTTCTGTGGATATGGTGAAATTTGCAAAGCATGGTTCTGCTGTTACTTCAGCGGCCATGAAATTATCCCGTGCTTATACCGGTAAAAAATACGTCGCAGTTCCTTCAGAGCAACCATTTTTCTCTTATGATGATTGGTTTATCGGATCAACAGTAATGCAAAGAGGTATTCCTGAGGAAGGTCGTAATCTTACGCTGAAATTTAATTACAACAACATTGAATCATTAAAACAATTATTTGATCAATATCCTGGTGAAATTGCTGCGGTAATGCTTGAGGCAGCTACAACCGTTGAACCAAAAGAAGGATTTTTACAAGAAGTAAAAGCTTTATGTAAATCGAACGGTGCTGTATTTATTATTGATGAAATGATTACAGGTTTCCGTTGGGATCTTCGTGGTGCGCAAACCTATTTCGATATAGAACCAGACCTCTGTACATTTGGTAAAGCCATGGCAAATGGTTTTGCAGTAGCCGCATTAGCTGGAAAAAGAGAAATCATGCAAATTGGCGGTATTTTAGAAGAAGGAGCAGAAAGATTATTCCTTACTTCTACCACACATGGTGCAGAAATGAGTGCTTTAGGTGCATTTATGAAAACTATTGCAATTTTACAACGTGAGAAAGTAGTAGAACATTTCTGGAGTTATGGAACAAAACTTATGGATGGACTAAATGGAATTTCAAAAGATTTGGGCATTGCCGATCAATTTTATGTGGAAGGATTTGCCTGTTCACCAGCCTATTCTACCAAAGATAAAGATGGTAACGTATCTTTAGCGCTTCGTACCTTGTTTGCGCAAGAAATGCTCACAAAAAATATCATGATGCCGTACATCGCGGTTTCTAATTCGCATAAAGAAACAGAGTTAGATATGACCTTGGAAGCAGCGAAACACGCATTGGGTATTTATAAAAAGGCACTTGATGGAGCTATCGAAAGCTATTTAAAATCACCAGTTATTAAACCTGTTTTTAGAAAATACAATTAATGTTTTCAATTAAAAATAAAGTTATTATCGTTACCGGCGGCAAAGGGCTTTTAGGCGCAGCAATTATAGCAACCCTAAAAGCAGAAGGCGCAATCGCAATTTCTGCAGATTTAATGGCAGCAGGCGATTTGGAAATGGTTATCGATATTACTAGTGAAGAATCTATAACCAATCTGGTTCAAGAAATAGTTAAAACGCATGGAAGGATAGACGGATGGGTGAATAATGCCTATCCCAGAACAAAAGATTGGGGCGCTAAATTTGAAGATATTCCTTTTGATTCTTGGAAAAAGAATGTTGATATGCACCTTAATGGGTATTTTATTTGCTGCAAAATTGTACTCGAGCAGATGAAAAAACAAGGCTTCGGTTCCTTAATCAATATGTCTTCTATCTACGGGTTATTGGGGCCTGATTTTACAGTATACGACGGAACAGAAATGACAATGCCAGCTGCCTATTCGGCAATTAAAGGCGGATTGAATAACTTAACAAGATATTTGGCGTCCTATTATGGTCCTTTTCAGGTTAGGGTAAATACCGTATCGCCTGGTGGCATATTTGACAATCAGCCAGAAAAATTTGTAGAAAACTACAATAAGAAAGTGCCAATGCGAAAAATGGGCAGTCCCAAAGATATCGTTGCAGCAGTTTTCTATTTATTAACAGATGAAGCTTCCTACACCACAGGGCATAATTTGGTGGTAGATGGTGGATGGAGTATTATTTAATAGGATGTATAAAATAGCAATTATAGGCGCTGGGCAACTTGGAAGTCGCCATTTACAAGCACTTTTGAAAATTAACGTTGACGTAGCTATAGAAGTTGTTGATCCTAGCGATGCTTCTTTAGAACTGGCAAAACAGAGAGCAGCTGAAATTCCTGCCAATGCAAAAATTGAAAGTGTTCGTTATTTAAATTCAATTACAGCATTAAGTAAAGAATTGGATGTTTGCATTATTGCAACCACAGCCAATGTTCGGTTTGAGCTCATGGAAAAATTAGTAGCTCATACTAAAATTAAATACTTCGTCCTCGAAAAAATCTTATTTCAAAAATTTGAGGAATACCAAAAAGCAGAAGATCTTTTAATTGCAAATGGAATTAAGGCATGGGTAAATTGTCCGAGACGATTATTTCCAGTTTATCAACAACTGAAATCGCTCATCATTCCAAATGAAAAAATAACGTATACTGTAATTGGCGGAGAGTGGGGACTTGCTTGTAATGCCATCCATTTTATCGATCATCTCAGTTACCTGAATGCAAATGATGAATTTGAATTCGATTTATTAAATAGCTTAAACGTAATCGAAGGAAAAAGAAAAGGATATTACGAATTAGTTGGTAGCACTGGCGGCAAACAAAACAATGGCTCCGAGCTATTTCTTCATTCGCGAAAAGCAAGTGCAGCCAATTTGAGCATACAAATTCTTACAGATCATTATTTCTGGCAGATTGATGAATCTAAAGGAGAACTAAAAACTTCTTCTGCTGAAAATGGATGGAAAACTGAACTCACAAAATTTTCAATTTTATATCAAAGTGAGCTTTCTAATATCGTCTGTGAAGATTTGCTGATGAATGGAACTTGTGGTTTAACACCTTTTAAAAGCTCATCAAAACTCCATTTGTCGATGTTAAAAGAGTTTGCAAAAGTTTTTGTAAAAGAACTCCAAATCGCAAATGAAAGTTGTCCTATAACCTAAATAAAATGCAAAAAAGTTGTTGGTTGATCGGTGCTGGTTACATGGCTGCCGAATATATTAAAGTTTTAAAAACAAGTGCGGTTGATTTGCACGTGATCGGAAGAGGTGAAGAAAGAGCGAAATTATTAGCCGCTGAATTTAATATAAAGGTAACTGCTGGAGGAATCACAAATCAACTCAAGATAACTGATCAGTTGCCCAATTTTGCAATTGTTGCGGTTTCTGTTGAAGAGCTTTCTTCGGTGTTGATCCAGTTAATTGAAATTGGAGTTAAAAATATCCTGATTGAAAAACCTGGTGCATTGACACAAACTGAGCTTAATCAGCTGGTAGAATTAAGTAAACAGCACAATGTTGAAGTATCAATTGCCTATAATCGCAGGTTTTATGCAGCCATCAATTACCTAAAAGAACAAGTTGCAGCAGATGGCGGAATTACGAGTGTAAATTTTGAATTCACAGAATGGATTCATACAATAGACGTAAATAAATTTCCAAAACCAGTACTGGAAAAATTCCTAATTGCAAACTCAACCCACGTTATTGATGCCGTTTTCCATCTAATTGGAAGGCCGAAGATTTTAAATGCGCAGGTAAGCGGAAATGAAGTAAGCTGGCATCCGGCAGGTTCTATATTTGTTGGAAGTGGAATTAGTGAAAATGATGTGCTTTTTAGCTACTCGTCAAACTGGGGAGCGCCAGGAAGATGGGCAATTGAAGTATTGACTAATAAAAGAAAATATTATTTGAAACCACTGGAAAGATTGGCCATTCAACAAAAAGGATCGGTTCTAGTAGAAGAGCTCGCGGCAGATTATACAATTGATGTAGACTTTAAGCCTGGTTTGAAGGGTATGGTAGATGCTTTCTTTTCAAAAGATAAAAAGGTTCTTTGCTCCATCTTTGAACACCAGAAGAATTTTTATTTTTATGATAAAATAGCAGGATATAAAAAATGAAAATTTTATGTATAGGCGATTCATTATCACTTCCTGGCCATGGCAATCAATCTAAAGATATATGGTTCAGTAAACTGCAAGAGGAGTATAAAGAATGGCTCTTCTTTTCACTTTTTAAAAGATCAATTACCACAAATATTTTAGTAGAAGAAGGTGGAGGTGATGACACATTTCCCGGAGGCGCAGATTGTTTAGAATTTTTTATGCCTCAAGCTATTGTTATCCAATTGGGTATTGTTGATTGTGCGCCAAGGTTGTTTGGATTTAAAAGTTTACTCCCTAAAATTTTAAATTTATTTCCTGCCAAGCCACGCCATCTGTCTTTCAAGATGATCAAAAAACTGAAGAAGAGAAAAGCAAAAAATGCATATGTATCTC
The DNA here is from genome assembly GCF_014306625.1 of Pedobacter fastidiosus. Taxonomy (GTDB): domain Bacteria; phylum Bacteroidota; class Bacteroidia; order Sphingobacteriales; family Sphingobacteriaceae; genus Pedobacter; species Pedobacter fastidiosus. The sequence goes on along the minus strand of NZ_JACRYL010000007.1, from coordinate 21,689 downwards.
CAGAAAAATTTGAATTTAATTTAACGAACTACCTCAATAGATGCGCCGCTTGTGAAGTAAAAAAGGTTATTTTTATTAAGATATGTACTCCAGACGAGAGCTTCATAAAAAAAAATCAAGATATTTTAACCGCGGTTAAACTTTATAACAATATACTAGACAAGATGGTTCAAAACTATAGTTTTTTCGAAACTATAAATCCACTTAGCAATAATTTAGAGGGGATTTATGAAGATGGCTACCATCCAAATCCATTAGGAAATGAAAGAGTTTTTGAAGAATTAAATAGCAGATTGAAAGATGTCTAAACTACTCAAAAACACATTGTTATATACGATTGGAAATTTAATAATTTCATTATCGAGTTTCCTATTGTTGCCTTTGTACACTTCTTATTTAACCGTTGCAGATTTTGGGATTGTGAGCTCTATGCAAATTTTTTCCAGCATTCTCGTCGTGTTTTTTACATTTGCTTTTGAGCGATCGTTAGTTAGGGTGTACCACGATTATGGCGATGACAAAAAGAAAGAATTTGTAGGGTCTATCTTTGTAGCCATAATTTTAATTTCTGCATTCGTACTTTCATTTTGCTTCCTCTTTCATAACCAGCTCAATCTAATTTTCACCTCAATCAAATTCTATCCTTTCTTTTCGTATACAATATTTTATACCTTTTTTTTGGCCATCGTTGGGTATTGCCAAACTTTATTTCAGGTTAAGCAAAAGGTTAAAAGTTTTTTGATTGTTACTTTACTCCTATTTTTTGTCACCACTTTCTTAAATATTTTCTTCATTTACCATTTGAAACAAGGCGCATTTGGCTATGTTAAAGGCTTGCTTTATGGTGGTATAGTGGTTTTTCCAGTTTGTTTGTTTCTAATCAGGGATGAAATTAAAATTAGCCTAAACAGATCTATGCTAATGAGTGCAGTTGTTTTTAGCTTTCCAATGTTTATCAGCTTAATTGCATCTTGGCTTTTGAATCTGTCGGACAGGGTTTTTATAGATCATTATTTTTCACAGACGGATGTTGGTATTTATTCGCTTGGCTATAAAATTGCAAGTATTGTTACTATGGGCGGAATGGCAGTAAGCATGGCCTATAACCCTATATTCTATCAAATTGTTAATACTAATGAAGATAGTGTAGCAAAAACACAAATCACAAAATATCAAAATAGTTTGATTATTGTTTTTAGTATTCTCACCTTATTGGTTATCATGTGGTGTGATGTGATCGTAAAACTATTTTTTCCGTATGCTTATCTCCAATCTATCAATGTAATTAGCGGATTGTGTATTGGATTTTTAATTAGCCAAATTGCAGCATTTTTTAATTTAATGGCTTATCAAAAAAAGAAAACCGTGCAAGTTACTATAGTTACCGTTACCTGTGCAGTTTTTAATATAGCCTTGAACTATTTTTTTATGCAACATTATGGCTATTACACTGCAGTTTTTTCTACCATAGCTTCGAATGCATTAAATCTGCTGTTGTTATTTTTGCTTGTGAAAAGAAGTTATTACATTCCATTGAATTGGTTTGTGGTAATTTTCTTTGTCGCTTCGTTAAGTGTGCTTTCTTTACTAAATAATTACTTTTTAAATTACAAGTTAATAACTATAATTTCAACTAAAGTGGTTATTAGTCTATTTTTCTTAGCTTTGGTTTATTTTAATAAGGAAAAGATTTTTGGAGAATTATTAAGGAGAAAAAGGATTTGAAGATGTTAATCGTAAAAATATTTTGTTTTTTAAGGATACCTTATATGCTGAGGTATCTAAATTCCATTATGGACGATTGTTATCGCTATGAGCTGAAACAAAAAAATATAAATGTTAATTTTTACGAGCAGGGACAAGGAGGTTTGAGGATTACTGGAGATCTGTCTAAATTTAGTATTGATGCAACCAGCCATCTTAAATCAAATACTTTTATCGAGTGCTCTGGCGGGGTTACTATTGGCAGATATTTCCATACAGGAAGAGGATTAACCATTTTTTCGACCAATCATAATTACCAAAGTGAACATGCTATCCCATATGACTCTACAGACCTGCCAAGACCAGTAATTATTGACGATTTTGTGTGGTGTGGATCAAACGTTACAATCGTTCCGGGGGTCAAGGTAGGTGAGGGAGCCGTATTGGGCAGTGGTGCTGTTATTACAAAAGATGTTCCCCCACATGCGGTTGTTGGTGGTAATCCTGCAATAGTTATTAAATATAGGAACGTAGAATTATTTAATAAACTGAAAAATGAATCTAAATTTTATTAAAAGCAATGATTTATTTATTAGTTAATAATGATTACCACCTTTACGATTTTCAAAATCTGGCTCATAGTTTTGAAATTGGTGAAATCACACTTATTAAAGTTCCGCACAATCTCGGTAAGGGGAAGATCAATAGAACCTTTAAAAGTGAGTTTACCTACCCATATTTTTTTTCTGGACTAAAAAGCATACTAAACTACGGAACAATTAAAAAAGTACAAGGTCAAATTGACGATGATATTTTTCCAAATAGCGGAGATACACTATTGGTCTATACAGAGTACGAATTATTAAATCAGTATATTATTCAAAAATTTGCAGACGTTAATGCTAACATTTGGTTAATGGAAGATGGGCTGGCGACAATGGCACTATTTAATATGAAGTCGGAAAAACTTCCATTTAAATTGCAGTTGTTGCAACTGGTAATGAGAAAGATCTATGGTTATAAAAATCTTGAAATGATTTACGATGGAGCCAATGGATTCCCAATCATGAAAGATCTGTTATTTCGTGGTGTTTTAGTAAGTCTCGGGAAGAAAATAAAAAGGAAAATTCCATTAATTAGGGTAAGTAAAAACATTGAAAAAATGGATGCTTTAAAAGCTAATGCCGCTATTTTTTTAAATGAGGATCTGTACAATTTTTATTGTGATTTCCCAACTTACATTCATTATTTAAGTGAGTTCTTAACTGAAGCGAGTGCTAATTTTGAAGTGCTATTTTTTAAATTTCATCCAAGAGAAACTGAAGAACTTAAAAAATCCATTTCGCAAATATTGCTTAATTATCCTAATGTTATAATTATTGAACAATCCGAATTGCTAATTGAAGAAATCATTGATCAATATAGACCGAAATTTGCAATTTCTTTCTTGTCGGCATCAAGTATTAATCTATCTTTTTTCGGTTTAGAACCAGTTTATATCTATCATTTATTTGAGCAACTTTCGTGCAATAGCGTAATTGATGGACTTACAGCTTATTTAAAATCGATAAATTATAATTTCGTACCAAATTTAGCGGCAATAAGAGTAGATTTTAATTCAAACTTAAAATTGGAAGGTAATGAAGTTAAAACTATTAAAGAGGTATTACTTAATTTTAACTCATGAACCTAGGATCTAAATTACCTGTTTTAACAGTAATTACAGTTGTATATAATGGTGCAAGCGTTATTAGGGAAACTATTTCGAGTGTAATTGCTCAGAATTATAGTAGGCTAGAATATTTAATTATCGATGGTAAATCAATAGATAGTACATTAGATGTTATAGATGAGTTTACTGCTTTTAATTTCACAGTTATTAGCGAGGCAGATCAGGGGATCTACGATGCAATGAATAAAGGGATAAGAATGGCAAAAGGAGATTACATATGTTTTCTAAATGCTGGCGATCAATTTTACACCAATGATGTATTAAATAAAATTGGATCTGCCATTATGAATGAGGATGTGATCTATGGAAATACATGTATCGATACCGCAGGGGTCAAAGAAATCAAAAATGTTTATACTGTAGACCAGGACTGGAAAACTATGCCGTATTGCCACCAAAGTGTGTTTATTAAACGTAAATTGTTAGTAGGAAATCCATTTGATCTTAAATTCAGTGTAGCTGCTGATTTTGATCAATACCATAAAATAAAGAAAAGTAAAGCGCAATTTAAAAGTGTTGACTTTGTAGTTAGTCTATATGATAATTCAGGTTTTTCTTTTAACAATTATAAAAAGCTATTAAAAGAATATAAAATTATCTCTTCAAAAAATAGTGGTCATATTTTTAATTGGATTAAAATTCAGCTATACTTTTATCTCAGAACAAAATTTGGAATTAAATAATGGGTATCTACATCATTATATTTATTGTTATATTAGGAACTAGCTTACTATCAATTTTTGTAAAAATTAATAAATATTACTCGGTACTTATATTTATACTGCTGCTTCTTTTTGGCGCGTTAAGGTATAAGATCGGGATGGATTATGAGAGTTACGAAGATATTTTTAACTTGTTTACTGGTAAAGCGCTTTCGTTAAAAGGGGTAAGTGATCTTTATTTAGAGCCTGGTTATGCTATTATTCTATCCTATTTAAAATATATAGGTTTTGGCAATATTGGAATATTTGCTATCCATATGGCATTGTCTCTTTACTTCTTCCATAAAGCAATCTTAAGATACTCTTATAACACTTTTATTTCTTGGAATATATTTTATGGCGTTTACTACGCTAATCTGCTCTTTAATGGCATGAGGCAAGGTCTTTTCATTGCTATAATTTTGTATGTTTTTCCTAGGCTATTGAAAAAAACCTGGCTGAGTTTTTTTAAGGTATTGCTGCTCTCTTTTTTACTTGCTTTTTTTCTTCATAAAACAGCACTTGCCCTACCAATAATCTATTTGGTATGCTTGTTTAAGCCCACCATAAAATATAAATATGCGATTTTATTCGGTTCATTAGTTTGGGCTTTCACAGGATTGGGAAATGTACTAGTGCAAGTTGGTGGACTAAGTTTTTTTAAAGATACCGCCTATCTTGGAGTGGTAGATTTTTATTCACAAAATGAATCCTTTGGAAGCGAAATTAAATTATTGAGCATCTCTGTGCTTCATAGATTGGTAATCTTATTCCTAGCCCTTTACTTTTCAGAATTTAAAACAGCTCCACCTGTTTTTAAAAAACTCACCAATATTTATTTTTGGGGAGCAGTAATCTACTTCGTACTGACGCCGCTCGGCTACATGTTGGCCACAAGGGTGAGCATGAATGTTAAAGCATTCGACTTGCTCTTAATCCCATATTTCGTGATTTTCCTAAAAGAATATAAATTTAAATTTTTGGGTCTAATGTTAATCAGTGCTTGGTCTTTTGCAGTAATGCTCACCAATTTTTACATTCCAGGAAATTACCCTTATTATATCCCATATCGTACAATTCTATCTCGATAATATGTTACACTACGATATCATCCTTATTGCAACTTGTCATACACATACCTATGTCTATGACCTCATGGAAACCGTTCTAAAAAACAACAGAAAAATAGCTGCTTGTTTAATTGTTGTTAATCAAGATAAGAATCTCATAAAAACTTATGATGATACATTACATACCCATGTGAAAATTATTGAACATAGTAAGCCGCTAAATACATCTGTTGGAAGAAATTTAGGTATTGAATATGTAATTGAAAATAAAATAACGGCCAAATACTTAACTTTTCCTGATGACGACTCGTCATTCGATGCTTCTTTTTTTGAAACACTGGGGGCTTTAATTACAAAAAACGACCTAAGAAATTTTGTTATTGACGTGTACTGCACTGGAACTAAAGTCTTATTCAGAAAAATTAGCTACGAAAATGATCAGCTTTTAACACGGAAAGACTGGGATATTGTTGGAGCGGTGAATGTGCTGTATAATTTCGATACCTTTGAAAAGGTTGGCTATTTTGATGTTCGATTTGGAGTGAATGCAACTTATGGGGCTGGTGAAGACGGTGATTATTTTATAAGAGCCACTCAGTTCGATAAATTTTATTACAATAACGAACTTTACAATTATCATCCATCGGGAGAAAGCAAATTTAAAAAGATGAGCTACCAGAGCCTCAGGAAAAGAATGTTTAACTATGGGAAGGGCGGAATCGCATTGCTTTGTAAACACAAGATGTATTTTGGCGCATCTTTCTTAACAATTAGAGCAGTTGGAGGAGTAGCTAGTTATGTACTAAAAGGGAAGTTCTTAATTGCATTAACTTATTTCGAAGCATTTTTTATACGCTTATTTTTCCTGATCAAATTTTCTATTTTTTCTGTAAAGTAAAAACAATGAATAAAATTAAACTATATGGATTTATAGGTTTTGCCAGACTTTTAAGAGATACGCTTTTTTCAAGACTTATGATCACCAATGCAAGAATATTGAGATGGCCATGGTATATTAGGGGCTGGAAAAACATCGATTTTGGAAAGGGATTAACAACAGGTGTTGGTTTAAGACTTGATGCATTTGATAAAGATGCAACCACAAAAACTATGATCAAATTTGGGAATAATGTGCAATTAAACGACTATGTGCACATTGCAGCCATTAACTTGGTAGAAATAGGAGACCAAGTGTTAATTGCAAGCAAAGTTTTTATTTCCGATCACAATCATGGTTCTTACAGTGGAAAAATTCATTCTGATCCGAATGAGGAACCAGATAAAAGAGAACTATTTGGCGCTCCGGTTTATATTGAGAACAAAGTATGGATTGGCGAATTCGTATCCATAATGCCTGGAGTTAGAATTGGCGAAGGTTCAATTATCGGCGCTGGTTCAATTGTAAATAAAGACATTCCAAAATATACTATCGCTGTAGGTAGCCCTGCAAGAGTAATAAAGAAATATGATTTTGAACAAAAAAAGTGGATTAAATTTGATTAAAAATTATGGAAAGCAATTATAAAATCGATGGAATTGTTGCAATAGAAGGCTTCTTGTCAGACGAGCAGATTGCAAATTTGAGAAAGGAGTGTAACGATTTATTTTCTTATACACAGTTAATGGGGCCGGGATATTCTGTTCGCTTGAGTAATTTTGTCTCAGAAGTGCCATATCCAACTATAAAGATTAATAGTGTAAACTTACTTGAAGTAGCTGTTGATATCCACAAAGAATTAGAGAAGTTAGATTATAAAGACTATAAGCTAGCACACGTTGCACTTTACCATGAGAATAAAAACCCAAATGAACTAATTTGGCATTCTGATATGCGCAATGGCGGATTGATCAGGGCACAAATTGTAATTGAGGGAGGAGATCTAAATAGTGGTGCATTCAGATTTGTAAAAGGAACACAAAAATTGAAGATTAATGAGCCTTTTCCTCCAGCAGGATTTTTAGAAAAAGAGAAAGACAATATCATGGTTTGCAATAAGAAGAATGGATCATTATTTTTATTTGATACCATTGGCTACCATAGTAAATGTGTTTGCATGGACACCCGAGTTTCATTAATGTTTGATTTTCTGCCATTGGATTATATTGTGAACAACCCGAATGATGTATCATCCGATATTGCTTTAAGTAGTGCAAAAATATCTCCGAAAGTTATAGAAAATATTGACCTGTTTGTAAATGGAGTACAGAATGATAGTAGGTCAGCAAATACTCCAGATTTTTATAGGTTCAACAAACCATTTTCTGGCGCAAGTTTGAAAGAAATTGTTAACACCTTTAAAATGGTTTTTTTACGGAAAATAGGAAAAGGCAAGGTTAATTAAACTTAAGAATTCACGCTAACCATTTCATGCAAAAAATATCTGCTTCTATCGTTCTTTATAAAAATGAGTACAACCAGTTAATGGCAGCTGTAAATAGCTTATTCAATAACTATCCAGAATTAACTTTGTATCTGGTTGATAATTCTCCTACTAGTGAGCTATCAAAAATTGCTGGAAATCCACAGATTGTTTACAGTCATTTACCGAGTAATCCGGGCTTTGGAGCTGCACACAATGTTGCCATTAATGCTGCCATAGACGAAAATAAACAATATCATTTTATAGTTAATCCTGATATTTATTTTGAGGGCGATGTAATTATGCCTATGGTTAATTACATGCAACAAAATGAGAATATTGGAATGATGATGCCTCAGGTTCTAAATGAAGACAAGACAATACAAAATTTGCCGAAATTGCTTCCAAAACCATCGGATATCTTATGGAGAAAGTTTAAAAGGCCAAGAAATGCCTATAATAAGTTTATCAATAATTATGAATTAAGGTTTGTTTCCAAAGAAGTAATTTATAATGCTCCTGTACTTTCAGGCTGTTTTACTTTACTTAACCTAAAAGCCATCAAAGAGGTAGGAGTGTACGATGACCGCTATTTTATGTATTTTGAAGATTGGGATTTGTCAAGAAGAATGCATAGAACCTATCAAACTATTTATTTCCCTAGCGTATCTGTATACCACGGATATGAATCAGGAGCAAATAAAAACGGTAAATTATTTAAGATATTTCTCCAATCTGCTTTCGCTTACTTTAATAAATGGGGCTGGTTGTTTGATAAAGAAAGAAATATAGTTAATGCAGCTGCGCTTGCACAATTCAAATGAAGAAAATAGCTATAACCGGTGCAACAGGTTTTGTTGGTAAAAATTTAATTTCATACTTAGCAAAGTACTATTTTACCAGTGTTACCATAAGCAGAAAAGAACTGAATTCTGATGTAAACTTTGAAAGTTCCAATGCCGTCATCCATTTATCCGGTAAGGCCCATGACCTTAAAAAAGCCGCTAACGCTAATGAATATTATGAGGTTAACTTTGAGCTCACGAAAAAGTTATATGACCATTTTTTAAAATCGAATGCCGCAAAATTTATTTTCATAAGCTCCGTAAAAGCTGCGGCAGACACTGTTAATGGCATTTTAACCGAGGAAATTTTTCCCAATCCACAAACAGATTATGGGAAGTCTAAGTTAATGGCAGAAGCATATATCCAACAGCAACCACTGCCAAAAGGCAAATCTTATTACATTTTGCGGCCATGCATGATTCATGGGCCGGGTAATAAGGGCAATTTAAATTTACTTTATAAGTTTGTTCAAAAAGGGATACCTTATCCACTAGCTGCATTTGAAAATAAGCGGTCATTTTTGAGTGTAGAAAATTTATGTTTTGTCATCAAATCCTTAATAGAAAAAGATATTCCCTCTGGAATATATAATGTAGCGGATGACGAAGCTTTATCTACGAATGAAGTAGTCGAAATTCTTTCTGAATCACTTGAGAAAAAGCCCAAATTATGGAAGATTTCTTCTAGTTTCATTCGTTTTGTTGCTAGAGTTGGAGATATAATTAAGTTCCCCTTAAATACAGAGCGACTAGATAAATTAACTGAAAATTATATTGTTAGCAATTCCAAGATTAAAAGAGCAGTCAACAGCAAATTACCGTTATCTACAAAAGAAGGATTAAAAATTACTGCCAACTCTTTTAGATCGCCTATTGTTTAATATCTTTGTCAAAATCTTTAAGCAGTAGAATGAACTACTTATGCTTTTTTAAATGAGTACAATGTCTATTGTTTTTGCGGTCATACTTCTACTATGCTTATTTGTTCTTGAACTGGTCTATTTCAAACTTGCAGACCATTTTAATATCATTGATAAACCCAATCATAGAAGTTCCCATAGTTCCGTTACGATTCGTGGAGGAGGTGTTATTTTTGGTTTAGGAGCCATTTTATTTTTCCTTTTTTTTGGCTTTAAGTATCCATTCTTTATTGCTGGGCTTTTTGCAATAGCTTTGATTAGTCTTTTGGATGATATTCATACGCTGAGCAATAAGGTGAGGTTGAGCATCCATTTAATCTCTGTTTTGCTTCTCATTTATCAGTGGGATTTATTTGCAATGCCTTGGTATTGGATTGTAATTGCCTTGCTATTTGTAATCGGAACCATTAATGCCTACAATTTTATGGATGGCATTAATGGCATTACGGGTTCCTATAGTTTATTGGCGATTGTAACGCTTTACTGCATCAATAGTTATATTACCCTTTTTACCTCATCTGCATTATTGATTACAATTGGTCTTTCATTACTCGTTTTCAATTATTTTAACTTCAGAAAAAAGGCGAAATGTTTCGCAGGAGATGTTGGGAGCATTAGCATCGCATTTATTATCATCTTTTTAATTGGACAACTCATTCTTAAAACATACAATTTCAGCTATATTTTGTTATTGTTGGTTTATGGTTTAGATGCTGTTGTAACCATAGGATTTAGGGTTTTGAGGAAGGAAAACATTTTTGAAGCGCATCGGAGTCATTTTTATCAATATTTATCAAATGAATTGAAATGGCCTCATCTCGTGGTTTCTTCTGTATACTTTGGTGTACAGGCCGTTATTAACTTATTGGTTATTTTTGTAGTTAAGGATTCTATCGTGCTAAATTTGGCTCTGATTCTTATATCCGCTATTCTGTTCCTTTTCATTCGTTTTTCCATTGAGGGAAAAGCAAAATTACTTTCAAAGATTTAAACGATTTGGCAAGGTACTTGCACTAAGTGTAATGGTGTAATTATAATTTTACTTTGAGATAAATTTATACTTACCTTTATAAAAATTTAGCCTATTGTATTTTGTTTACGCAAATTAATATTGTTCCACGCTGGATCATCTTCTTATTGGATTTGATCATTTGTACTTGTTCCTTGGTTTTTGCTTACTCTTTGAAGCATAATTTAGACTTAACGGCTGTAGAAATTCCTGAACTTGCTCGAAACCTTTTGGTTATGGGGATTATAAATATCGGAGTGTTTTTTAATATTAAAACATATTCTGGCATTATAAGATACACGAGTGCTCAAGATTCTTTTAGAATATTGTTTTCAGTTGTAATTAGTAATGGAACTTTCTTTGTTCTTAATCTAGTTTACATTACTTTTTTTGGAACAGCACTAATTTCCAGTACTATTCTGATTACCAATGGCTTAACTAGTTTTTTGTTTTTGATTACCTATAGAGTACTCATTAAATATTTCTTTTTGTACATTAAAAATCTAAAACTTGATAAAATTAAAGTTATCATCTATGGTGCAGGTGAGGCCGGATTAGCTACAAAAAGAACTTTCGATCATGATGGAAGCGTAAATAAAAGTATCGTTGCCTTTGTTGATGATGATGAACGGAAAGTGGGAAAGGCCATCGACGGTGTTAAAATTTTAGATGCCAAAAATTTAGAGGCACTGATTCAAAAACACGAATTGGATGAAATTATTTTTGCCTCCTACACTATACCAGATGAAAGGAAAGATCAAATTGTAGATTTATGCCTTGAGAATGATATTAAGGTTTTAAATATTCCACCTCCTGATGTTTGGACCAATGGAAAGTTGCAGCCTACTCAAATTCAGAAACTAAATATTGAAGATTTACTAAATCGTAAATCTATTAAAATAGATATTGAAGGTATTGGAACCATGCTCCATAATAAACGCATTCTAATTACAGGTGCCGCTGGTTCTATTGGGAGTGAAATTGTTCGCCAGTTATCCAAGTTTGATATTGGTTTGGTGATTTTGTGTGATCAATCTGAAACTGCTCTACATGAATTGTATTTGGAGTTGGAAGAAACGAATCGAAATAAAAATTTCCATGCTTTTGTGGGTGATGTTCGCGATAACCAAAGAATGGATAAGTTATTCGAAACTTATAAACCACATTACGTTTATCATGCGGCTGCCTATAAGCATGTGCCATTGATGGAAGATAATCCAGCGGAGGCGATAAAGGCTAATGTATTAGGCACAAAAACCATTGCGGATATGTCGGTTAAGTATGGCGTACAGAAATTCGTAATGATCTCTACGGATAAAGCTGTAAACCCAACCAACATTATGGGTGCTTCTAAGCGAATAGCAGAAATTTATGTCCAGTCTTTAAATAATTCTCTCAATACCAAAGATTTTATTTTCAGTAATGGATTAAGCTATATTAACGAGTTACAAGTTAAGCCAATTACCAAATTTATTACCACTCGTTTTGGAAATGTATTGGGGTCAAATGGTTCAGTTATTCCCCGCTTTAGGCAACAAATTGAAAAAGGCGGGCCGGTTACGGTTACACACCCAGAAATTACCCGTTATTTTATGACTATTCCAGAAGCCTGCCGTTTGGTTTTGGAAGCTGGTTGTATGGGACAAGGTGGAGAAATCTTTGTGTTCGACATGGGTAAGTCTGTTAAAATTGTTGAACTTGCCAAAAAGATGATTCGATTGGCGGGATTAGAACCAAACGTTGATATTAAGATAGAATATTCTGGATTAAGGCCAGGAGAAAAACTTTACGAAGAATTACTTAATGATAATGAGAATACGATGCCTACACACCATGAAAAAATTATGATTGGTAAGGTACGGGAATATGTATTTGCAGATGTTGAAGAACAAATTTATCAATTAATTGCTACGGCTAAATCGGGTAATGATAGGCAGGTGGTTATTAATATGAAAAAACTTGTGCCGGAATTTAAAAGTAAAAACTCCATATTTGAAGAATTAGATACGCTTATTAAAGAATAATAATTAATGAAAAAACATTTACTAATGGCCTTAATGGCCTTTTTTGTTTTAAATGCAAAAGCACAGAATATAACTCCTTATAGTTATTATCAATACCAAAAACTAAATAAATCGTTATATAGTTTGGATACTAGGTTTCACACATCCCTTAAACCAGTTATTTATGATGATACAACTTTAACAAGGCAGTTAGATTCGTTGTTAGTAATTGGAACAGAAAGAACACGCAATTCTTGGATAGGACGTAAGTTGTTTAACGAACATTTGTTAGAGGTAAATAAGGAAGATTATAGTTTTTACTTAGATTTTTTGCCCGATTTCCAAATTGGTAGAGATAAGGAACACGGAATAACTACTTGGCTCAATACAAGAGGTTACCAATTGGGTGGTAGTATTGGTAAGAAATTTAGTTTTTATAGTAGTGGCTTTGAGAATCAATCACGCTTCAATAATTACCTAACTAAATATATCAATAGCATAGGTGTAATTCCAGGAATGGTGAATGATAAGTTTGGCGCTACAAAAAACACAAAAGATTGGGCGTATGCCACTGCAGTGATTAATTATACGCCTAATAAATATATTTCTTTTACACTTGGACAAGATAAAAATTTTATAGGTGATGGATACCGCTCTATGTTGTTATCCGATGTTGCAGCGCCATATCCATTTCTAAAAGTTACAGGGACTTTAGGAAATGTAAAATACATGGCAATGTGGGCACAGTTTCAAGATCCATTGTCTCCTTCTTTTTCCTACGACAATGGTTTTAGAAAAAAATGGGGTGCATTTCATTATTTAGATTGGAATGTTAATAACAGATTATCATTAGGCTTCTTCGATTCAATTATTTGGCAAGATGCTGATGCAACTGGCAAACGTGGTTTTGATCCCTCATACTTAAATCCAGTAATATTTTTAAGAACCGTTGAGGGAATGAATGGATCACCAGATAATGCTTTGATTGGTTTTACCGGAAAATATAAAGCATTGAGCAATTTAACCATTTATGGACAAGCAGTAGCTGATGAATTTACAGCTAAAGAAGTTTTCGCAGGAAAAGGTTATTGGGCTAACAAACTAGCTTTTCAATTAGGTATCAAAGGATTTGATGCATTTAAGGTCGCGGGACTAAACTATTTGGCAGAATTTAATACGGCAAGGCCTTTCACTTACTCTCAAAGAAGCTCATTGCTAAATTATGGTCATTATGCTGAACAGTTAGCCCATCCTTTAGGCGCAAACTTTAGAGAGTTCTTAACTATTTGGAACTATCAAATTAGCAAATGGGCTTTCTCTGCACAGGCTAATTATGCAAACTATGGTTTAGATAATGGTCAGAATGTAGGTAAAGATATTAACGAATCTTATGAAACTAGAGCCCAGCAGTATGGTTACAAAACTGGTGATGGATTAAAAACCAATTTTATGTATTTGGATGGACGCGTTTCTTACATAATTAATCCTAAGTATAATTTAAGGTTAGAAGCCGGGGCTATATTTAGACAAGAAAAAAATAGCCTGTCTAATGATAGAACAACCATGGTTACATTTGGTTTAAGGAGTAGCTTTAGAAATATATATTCAGACTTTTAGGATTTTATCATACTACAAGTAAAAGCCCCATCTGATTTTAAATTAGATGGGGCTTTATATTTTAGTACTATTTAAAATAAACTTATCCAGTCATGCTGTCTGTTACTCTTTTTACGGCAAACTTTCTTACTGTAGAAATTATCGAAGCTTTATCATAACCACATTCTGCCCAAAGTTCTGCCTGTTCTCCATGGTCAATAAATTGATCTGGAATTCCTAACCGAACAACATTTGAACTGTAATTGTGGTCGGCCATAAATTCTAACACTGCAGAACCAACACCACCTTGCAGGGCACCATCTTCTATTGTGATAATGTGTTTGTATTTAGAAAATACTTCATGCAATAAATCTTGATCCAACGGTTTTACAAAACGTAAATCGTAATGCGCTGGATAAATGCCTTCGCTATTTAATTCAGCACGGGCTTCAACAGCAAAATTACCTACATGGCCAAGGGTTAAAATGGCAACTTCCTCACCATCGCAAATTTTTCTGCCTTTTCCAATTTCCAAAGCTTTGAAAGGTCTTTTCCAATCAGGCATTACACCGCTCCCTCGAGGGTAACGAATTACGAACGGGCCTGCATTATCTAATTGGGCAGTATACATTAAGTTTCGCAATTCTTCTTCATTCATTGGTGATGAAACCACTAAATTTGGAATGCAACGCATGAAAGAAATATCATAAGCACCATGATGGGTTGCACCATCAGCACCTGCTAAACCTGCTCTATCCAAACAGAAAACTACATTTAGTTTTTGAATCGCCACATCATGAATCACCTGATCGTATGCCCTTTGCATAAAACTGGAGTAAATATTGCAGAATGGAACCAATCCCTGCGCCGCTAAACCAGCAGAAAAAGTAACTGCATGTTGTTCGGCAATCCCAACATCGAATGCTCTAGTTGGCATTGCTTTCATCATAATATTTAATGATGAACCTGAAGGCATCGCTGGGGTTATTCCAACAATTTTGTTGTTTGCTTCAGCCAATTCTACCATGGTATGTCCAAAAACATCTTGGTATTTTGGTGGCTGAGGTTTGTCTGGAACGCTTTTTTTAATTTCTCCAGTAATTTTATCAAATAAACCTGGTGCGTGCCATTTCGTTTGGTCTTTTTCTGCTAAAGCAAAGCCTTTACCTTTTACGGTAACACAGTGCAACAGCTTCGGACCAGGAATAGCAGCCAAATCTTTTATTATCGCAGCCAAACGTTTAACATCGTGCCCATCGACAGGGCCGAAATATCTAAAGTTTAATGCTTCGAATAAATTGCTTTGCTTTAACAGTGTTCCTTTTATACTTTTCTCAATCTTTTTAACATACTTATGTGCGTTTGGGCCTAATTTAGATAAGCCTGTAAGTACATGAGAAATGTCATCGCGGAAACGATTATAAGATTTTGAAGTGGTAATACTGGTTAAATATTCTTTTAATGCACCAACGTTAGGGTCGATAGACATGCAATTATCATTCAAGATTACTAAAACATTACTGTTTTCAATGCCTGCATGGTTCAATCCTTCAAAGGCCAAACCTGCTGTCATGGCGCCATCACCTATCACCGCAACGTGTTGTCTATCTGTTTCTCCTTTAATTTGAGAAGCAACAGCCATGCCCAAAGCGGCCGAAATTGAAGTAGAAGAATGGCCTACTCCAAAGGTGTCGTATTCACTTTCACTAATTTTCGGGAAACCACTTATACCTTTATATATACGGTTGGTATGGAAAGATTCTCTCCGGCCGGTCAGTATTTTATGTCCATATGCCTGATGGCCAACATCCCATACAAGTTTATCGTAAGGCGTGTTTAATGCATAGTGTAGGGCAACAGTTAATTCGACAACACCTAAACTGGCGGCAAAGTGCCCACCGTTTACACTTACTACATCGATAATGTATTGTCGTAATTCCTGGCTTATTTGCTCTAAGTCAGCTTCGCTATATTGCTTTAAGTCAGCAGGATAGTTAATTGTAGATAATAGGGGGCCAGCTTTTACTTGCATTCGGTATTTTGGGTAAAAAACAAGATACAAAGAAAGGTATTTTTGTTTTAATATTTAAGAAAATAGTGAACAGATATTCTTTATTACAATTGGTTGGTATTGTAAGCTAATATTGAATGGGAGCATAGTTAAGTGCTTATTATTAAACCATAAATTTACTATGTTTGTTTTTGAAGATGCAGGCAGAAAATTTTGAAATTAAACTTCCGGTATTCGAAGGTCCCTTCGATTTGTTATTGTTCTTTATCGAACGGGATGAACTGAATATTCAGGATGTAGAAATTTCAAAAATCACTAACGATTTTCTTGCTTACATCCACCAGTTGCTCGCATTAAATGTAGAAGTAGCGAGCGAGTTTATTTTAGTTGCTGCAACGTTGATGCGAATTAAATCAAAAATGTTGCTTCCACGGATTGAAGTCGATGATGCTGGAAACGAAATCAATCCCGAGCAAGATTTAATTGCCAGACTAATTGCCTACAAACAATTTAAATCTATATCAGAAGAACTTAAGGTTTTTGAAGATGCCCGACTACAGCAAGAGCGGCGGGGGAATATCGAATACGATTTATCTATAGCGGCAGAATCATCCACGCATCATGATGAATTACTTTCTATAGATTTATATAAACTGTTAATGGTTTACCATAAAACCATGCAAAAATATGACCTCCGCAGTGAGGAAGTTAAACATACCGTTATTCAATATCCTTATACTATAGAGCAACAGAAACATTTTATCGCTCATTTGTTAGATCTCAATAAACAAATCGATTTTGCCATTGTGCTCAAGAACTCTGAAAATAAGGTGCATTTTGTTTATAATTTTTTAGCCATCTTAGAAATGTTGCAACAACAAATCATCGAAATTACAATTGGGAGTGGCTATAATAACTTCCATGTTAAAACAAGTAATTAATAGTAAGCTAAATCTCTTCAACTTGCTTACATTCATTCGGTAACAGTTTCAATAAATTTCTTACTTTTGCAGAAAAAATACAAACCTAATAAGGATGAAACGCGACACCCAAATTTTTGAACTCATCGATAAAGAGCTAGACAGACAAGAACATGGTTTAGAACTTATTGCATCAGAAAATTTTGTGAGCAAGCAGGTAATGGAAGCTGCTGGTTCAGTATTAACCAACAAATATGCAGAAGGCTTGCCTGGAAAACGCTATTATGGCGGTTGCCAAGTAGTAGATGTTGTAGAGCAAATTGCGATAGATAGAGCAAAAGAATTGTTTGGCGCAGCATGGGTTAACGTTCAGCCACATTCTGGCGCACAGGCCAACGCAGCAGTTATGCTTGCGGTGATCCAGCCAGGCGATAAAATTTTAGGTTTCGATCTTTCACACGGTGGTCACTTAACACACGGTTCGCCCGTTAACTTTTCTGGTAAACTATATAAACCATTCTTTTATGGCGTGGATAGGGAAACTGGATTAATCGATTATAAAAAACTAGAAGAAGTTGCTTTAGCCGAAAAACCCAAATTAATTATTTGTGGTGCTTCAGCTTATTCACGCGATTGGGATTATGCCTTCATCCGTTCAGTAGCCGATAAAATCGGAGCTTTAGTTTTGGCTGATATTTCTCATCCTGCAGGTTTAATTGCAAAAGGTTTATTGGCAAACCCACTTCCACATTGCCATATTGTAACTACAACTACACATAAAACTTTGCGTGGTCCTCGTGGTGGTATGATTATGATGGGACAGGATTTTGCAAACCCATGGGGATTAAAAACTCCAAAGGGCGAAATCCGTACCATGAGCAGTTTATTGGATATGGCTGTTTTTCCGGGTACTCAAGGCGGACCATTAGAGCACATTATTGCAGCTAAGGCAATCGCTTTCGGCGAAGCTTTAAGTGATGAATATGGCGTTTACATTAAACAAGTTGCGGCTAACGCACAGGCAATGGCGAAAGCATTTGTGGCTAAAGGTTACGGAATTATTTCTGGCGGAACGGATAATCACCTCATGCTGATCGATCTCCGCAATAAAAATATCACCGGTAAAGTGGCTGAAAATGCTTTGGAAAAGGCAGAAATCACTGTGAACAAAAATATGGTTCCTTTTGATGATAAATCTCCGTTTGTAACTTCAGGCATCCGTGTTGGTACGGCAGCAATTACTACCCGTGGTTTAAAAGAAACTGAAATGGAGCAAATTGTTAACCTAATCGATCAAGTATTAACCAATCCTGAAGATGAGGCAAACCTAAATACCGTTAAAGAAGAAGTTTACAAATTGGTAAGCAAATTCCCTCTATACAAATAAGACGTACATTAAATATAAAATACGAGGCAGTTGCATTAATTTGTAACTGCTTTTTTGTTTTAGAAAAGCAAAACCTGTATTTCAATTATTGTTCCTCCGGCTTTACGCTAAATCTTTTGTTTTCAAAAAAGAAACCAAAAGTATATCGCTTCAATCCGGTTTAGAGAACTTAAATAGAGGTACTATCTTCGGTTGCAAAGTCTCACTAAGGTTGGTTATCCTAATCATGAAATCCTTTAATCCTAATAAAATCCTGCTTAAACAGGAAGGAAGCGGTATTAATCGGTCGCACAGCCTCATCAAGAGTATGCACTATGATCTTGAAAATCCTTTAATCCTAAAAAATCCTGTTTAAAAAGTAAAGGGCCGATGCTTCTCTACAGAATTATCGACCCTTACCATCTAAATTAACGCTCTCGAATATATAAACGAGCTTAATTGCAAATTGTTTTGTGACCATATTAAAAAAACTAATTTTTCTCGTAACACCCTAAAGATGAAGGAAAAACTCTTGCTTTATATTTTAAGTCATAATTTAGGTAGACGTTGAAATACGGATCAGCGCTTAAGTTTGAGCCCTTTTTCAAAGCGGAACTATTATCCGAAAGTTCAAAATTCTCGGTACCACTTGAGGTAAATTGAGGATCTATATTTAAAATATTACCATTAACATTATAGGTTGTTGTTGTCGTTTTAATCAAGTTGGTTAAAAAATTTACCTGAACAAGAGCATTTGTTTTCCTCTGGATATCCAATTCATTATTTAGATTTCCCCATATAATGTTGTTTGCCAAATCCAACTTTAAATTGTTGTAGGAGGTAGCAGATAGATAATCAGAAAAACTTAACGCTGCGGTTTTACGGGCAAAATTTAAATTATACCCTGCAAAGGTGTTTTGCTTTAAGTTATAATTGCCTCCACCAACAGCATAAATTAGGTAGTTACCACAATTGTAAAAGAGGTTACTAAACCCAATTAATTCAGAATGATATCCAATATAAGCTGCAACCTGCATATTCTTCAAGATGCTGTTAGTCAAAATCAATTTTGGATTTGCGTTTACAGAGAGTGAATCCGATGTAATTCCAACGGATGCGTTTTTGATTATCGCGTTTTTAATCTTTCCATTGCCAGTACGTTTTAAGTAAATGCCTTTCCATTGGCCGGGCTCATTGCTGTAAAACTGCTCTAATCGGTCGCTACAAAATTGAATAGGGTTGGTGATTGTACCTAGCGCATTCAAATTTCCTTCAACAATCATAGAGGCATCTTTATGGAAATAAATGCGTGTTCCCTGTAGAAGATTTAAATCAATTCCATTCTTTATTGTGATAGAATTACTGATTACATAAGGTAATGTGCTATTCCATGTTGTATTTACAGTAATTGCCCCACTATTAATAAACACAGCATTCTGTCCATAAGCAATGAGATGGATCACTTGCCTGTTTCCGTTCGTGTTCAAAATAATAGAATCTTGAACCAGAAAAGCTAGGTTTTTAGCATTCGGGTTAATCGTTACTTTAATAAAGAGGTTTAAGGAGTCTTGGCCATTTAAGATCAAGTTATTTTTATTTGTTGCATTTTCTCCATTTATATTGATGCTAAATGGAGAAGATGTACCACCTGATAATTTAATCTCATCGATATTGATTGCGTCAATATTCTTATTAACCAATTTAATCTTTTTAGTTGTTGAGCCAATTGAAGTAAAAATTGTATCGAATAAGATGCTGTCTTTTGCAAAGCTCAATTTAGCATTCCGATCCATGTTAATACGTTCTCCTTTTCTACATGCAGAAAGCAGAATTAAAAGAACCAAAGAGTAGGCAATTACTAAACGCATAAATCAAATATGGAGAATTATTCGGCGAAAGCCAAAGCCGCTATACTAACTTTAAGCGCACCATTTTCTAAAAGTTCATTCGCACAAGCTTCCAGGGTTGCGCCAGTTGTTATAACATCATCTATTAGTAAGATGTGTTTGCCTTTAATCTGCTCTTGATGCGTAACTTTAAAAACCGCTTTCATATTTTCATAGCGGTTGTATCTGCTTTTCTTTGTTTGACTATCGGTAGCCATATTCCTAATTAAAATATCTTCGCTAAAGGGGATTTCCATTTTTTCAGAAATTCCATCCGCAATAAATGTACTTTGATTATAACCTCTTAATCTAAATTTTTTATGGTGAAGAGGAACTGGAATAATAAGATTTACCTCCTTATATATTATGCTATCTTTTAATCTGGCACCTAATAAGCCTCCCAAAAAAACACCTACATCTGTTTTGCTGTTGTATTTAAGGTTGTGCATCAGGTTTTGCACCTTAGCACCTTTTCTAAAGTACAACATTGCCATAGCCGCGTTTAAGGGTAATCTTCCCCATAATTGCTTCGCTACTCTATTTTCAGGATGAATATGATAATCGGTAAAAGGAAGGTCGTATAAACATTTTGTACAAATTATACTTTCGCTATGAAACAATGGAGTGCCGCATGCATTGCAGAGATTAGGAAATAACAAGCCTATTAAGTCTTCTCCCCATTGTTTTATAGATATCATAAATCTAATCTATAAAAGATTTGCGAGAATAAATACAGTGTACCATATATATAAGGAGATAAGGGTTGGTGAAATTTACATTGATTTATCCCTACAATTCTCGGGATAAGTGATCTCGAATGGATTTTGATTGTATTTTTGACAATTTAAATGAGCCGAGATGATGAAAAACGTGAGTGTTAAACATCTCTTATTTCTCATTTAAGACCATCAGAACTTAGGTAAACATTCTTTATCAGAAAAAGTTTTACACTTTCTTAAAATTTTTCTAATTGATATCCATGCGGTTACGGTTTTTTATGCAAATTGTTGTGGCCGGTGTTTGCAATGGCGGTTATTTTTTCTACTTTTGCATCCCGCTTCGGAGGAGACGGCTAGTGAGGGAGAGGAGATTG
>NZ_JACRYL010000007.1:0-212 GCF_014306625.1 Pedobacter fastidiosus | reverse complement strand
TTCCTACCTTTGCACTCCCAACCGAAAGGAAGGGAAAAGATTGCCGGAACTGCGGATGCAGGGAAGGGAGAAAAAAAGATCGAAGCGGACGGATGGAGCCGGGGAATATTAAGACCCCAGCGAAAAAAGGCCCGAAGATATATACGACCAGCCGTGAGGCTTTATGGTCACCAAGTTCTTAAAAGAGATGTCAATGTAGCGTAGCGGCGGTA
>NZ_JACRYL010000006.1:22087-278492 GCF_014306625.1 Pedobacter fastidiosus | reverse complement strand
CTCTCCTTGAAGACTGGGATTTAATGGCCTGTGAGAGAAACCCAAGGGTTCAAACAACAATCTTTCGTTTCCCTCTCTTCAAGGAGAGGGATGTGATGCCAAACCAAAAACCACGAACTTTCATAGGGAGAGGTTAATAAGTAGCTGTCAAAACAAATTTTATTCTGTTTTGACATAACGATTTTTCTTTTTGAGAAAGCCTCGTTTTTTTCATACAAACAGAAATATTTTTTGTTTCTAGAAATCTGTATCTTAAACTCAATCTTTTAAAGAGTTACTAATCTTAATCAACCATGTGGAAATATTACGCAATTCTTTCAGCAATATTCGCGGCTGCTACCGCAATTTTAGCCAAAGTTGGGTTAAAAGGTGTAAATGGAAATGTGGCAACAGCCATCAGAACATTGGTGATCATTTTTGTAGCTTGGGGAATTGTACTTGCCACAGGCGAAATCTCCCAAATTAAAACGCTCAGTAAAAATAACCTAATATTTCTTGGACTTTCAGGCTTGGCGACTGGCCTTTCATGGATTTTTTATTTTAAAGCTTTAGAAACTGGAAATGTTTCGAAAGTTGCACCAATTGATAAACTAAGTGTTGCAATTGCTATGGGTTTGGCTTTCCTAATTTTAAAAGAACCCATTGATGCTAAAACTTTAATCGGAGGATGCTTAATCGTAGGTGGAAGTATTGTGATTTTACTCTAGTTTTTATGCAACTATAAATCACCAAATTTATAGCCAATACCATAAACGGATTTTAAGTAATCTGCAGAACCTGCTTCCAAAAGCTTTTTGCGCAAGTTTTTCACATGAGTATAAATGAAATCAAAATCATCAGAAATATCCATCTCATCTCCCCAAAGGTGTTCTGCCATTGCATTTTTTGTAACTACTTTACCCTTATTTGATAAAAAATACACCAGTAAATCATATTCTTTTCTGGTTAAATTTAGAGTTTTGTTATGAATGGACGTATTCATTGAACTGATGTCTACGTTAATTTCATTAAAAGCAATTACATTATTTCCATCAAAATTTTTCCGCCGAACTATTGCGCTTACTCTTGCTTTAAGTTCAGAAAGATGGAATGGTTTTACTAAGTAATCATCCGCTCCCATATCTAAACCAGCGAGTTTATCATCTAAAGAATGGCGGGCAGAAATAATCAATACACCATCTTTTTTCTTTTTCTTTTTTAAATCGTAAAGCAAATCCAACCCTTCACCATCTGGCAAACCTAAATCTAATAAGATACAGTCATAATCATAAAGCGCTATTTTTTCTGATGCAGAACTAAAGCTGGATGCTGATTCACAAATGTTTCCAACCTCTGTAAAATAGGTAAGCATACTTTCTAAAAGGGGCTTTTCGTCTTCTATGATGAGTATTTTCATACTTTTAAAAGTAACAAATTTAATTTTAATGGAGGAATTGAATGTTAGCTAAAGCGAATTGATTTTGTTGGTAAATCTAGATCCAAAAAATATTTTAGGTTACAAAATTCACCAATGTTCTGATATTTTCTTCCTTTTTTGACTGAAGAACATTTTGTCCATAATCGGTAAAGTATTGATGTTTCTGAAGCATTTCCAAATTGAGCCTATTCCATGATTCTTCCGTATAATCTACACAAATATGAACTGCCCACTCCTCTTTTAATGCCTTTGCAAATGATAAATAATTAGGTAATGAGAAGTGATAAAAATCCGCATCACAAATAATCTGCTCTAATTTACTTGTTGGAACCTGCGGATATTTGGTTGCAAAAATACAAGCCTGAACCGATTCGATAAATTGAAGATCTGCCCCAAATTTCTCCAAATAATCTTTTACAATTTCTATACTCGCATCCTCATGACCGAAATATTTCTCCGTATAGCCGGTATCATGAAATAGTGCTGAAACCTGCAAAACCTTAAGTTCACTATCCGTTAGGTTAGCATTAATTCCAATTTCATTTACGGCTTTATACACAAGCAATGTATGTTCATAATTATGAAATAACATTGTTGGAGAAAGTTTTTGCTCAAAAAGTTCTTTAACAATCAATTTTAAAGCATCCAAATCCAGACTTTGTAAATTATTCAGAGACATAAAAAACACAAGTTACCGTGCAATTGTAACCATCAAATCTGAAGAAAAGCTGTAGTGCAAATTGCACTTAAACAAAAAAAGTGACTGATTGCTCAGCCACTTTCTTAAAAAATAAATACTCAAAAAGATTAATATCCAGGATTTTGGTACATTTTGGCCGGATCTAGTTTTACTTCATCAAATGGGATTGGATAAAAACGATCTTTTAGGGTAACGTTAGATAATTTTGCTATTCCGTAAGATGCTTGAGGTTTTGCCTTTAAATAAGTTACCAATTCTGTAGCGGTAAAGTTTCTAATTAAATCAAACCATCTCTGGTGCTCAAAGGCAAATTCAACACGACGCTCGTGCAAAATGGCAAGCTTTAATGTTGGAAAGTTAGCCGCGTAAGTTGCATTTAATTTTGCAGTAGCATAAACTGGCATTGAAGCTCTTGTTCTCACCATATCTAAATATTGAGTCGCTACAGCATCATTTCCCTGAAGCATGTTTA
Source organism: Pedobacter fastidiosus (assembly GCF_014306625.1). Classification (GTDB taxonomy): domain Bacteria; phylum Bacteroidota; class Bacteroidia; order Sphingobacteriales; family Sphingobacteriaceae; genus Pedobacter; species Pedobacter fastidiosus. Next base: position 275,903 of record NZ_JACRYL010000006.1, on the reverse strand, counting down.
CTTCAGCAAGCATTAAAATAACATCAGCATAGCGCATTAAAATCCAATCATTACCACCATAACCGTTATTGGTTGCTAAAGAACTTGCATCTCTAAACTTGGTAATAAACCAATCTTTAACAATTGGATCGTTAGCATATTTAACAGAAAAATCTTTTCTTAAGTCGCTTGTTTCAAACTCGTTAATCAAATCTAGTTTTACATTACCACCAATTCCTGTTGAAACTTTTAAAGAATTTATGGTCTCGCCTTTTGCCTGATTATTTGCGGCAATGCTCGAGCTATAACTAATATCGCCTTGCTTATTTGAAATCACAAAAAGCAATTCTTTACAGGTTGTTTTCTTGGTAACATCAAAAACATCAGCATAGGGAATTTCTGATAAATTACCGAAAGTGCGCAAGTTGTAAGCAGCCAATAAATAGGTATTGGCATTGGTTAAATTTTCGGCTTTGTTATTGGGCAAAGTTGCAGCCATGGTTAAATATACCTTTCCCAAATAAGCATTTATAGCCGCTTTAGAGGTTCTACCAATCCCAGAAACAGGCTGGAAGTTTGGTAACGAGCTATTTAGTCCATCTTTTAAATCGGCTACAATTAAATTATAAACATCCGCTTCTGGTACACGAAATGTACTTTGAGCTACTTCATCTGGTGTACTCAACGGTGTAGTAACCAATGGAATGGCACCCCATTTTCTAACCAATTCAAAGTACATTATTGCTCTAATAAATTTTGCCTCGGCACTGTAATTAGCTTTGTTTGCAACATTGGTAAAAGTAACCTTATCAATATTGGCTAAAATAACATTGCTTCTGGTAATAGACTGGTATAATGCCAACCAATGACTTTTAAGATAAGAATTACTTGGAAGTAACGAGAAATCGTTAAACTGAAAAGGCTCACCAGCATTACTTTGATTGTCATTTCTACCGGCATCATCAGAACGTTCATCTGTAAATAAACCACTATTTTCGCCTAATGTATTCGAACTTCTTAACGATTGATATGCACCATTTACAGCCAACAAAACATCGTTTTCTGTTTTAAAGTAATTTTCTACAGCAATTGCATTTGGATTGCTTTGATTCAGAAAATCCTTTTTACAAGCGCCCAAGCTTAAAACAATGCTTAGGACTACTATTTTATAAATATTCTTTTTCATTTCCTTAATTCTAAAAAGTAAGTTTAATACCAACATTGTAAGCTCTAGCCAATGGATAATTCCCATAATCTACTCCAGGCGCCAGGTTATTGCCAGCGCTATAATCTACCTCTGGGTTATAACCTTTATAATCGGTAATGGTAAATGCATTATCCACACTTGCATAAATGCGGATGTTATTAACCTTTAAAGTATTCGCTAGAGATTTAGGGAAACTATAACCTAACGTGATGTTTGTACATCTAAAATAAGAACCATCTTGAATATAGAAACTTGACAAACGAGTGCTATTACTTTGCGTTCCAGCTCTAGATGCACGATAAACCAAGCCCGAACCTGGATTTGCTTCATTGCGATACCGATTGGCAACATCTGCATATTGATTGCCCGAACCTTCCATATTGTACAAATAGTAATCTTGCCCATCTAATACCTGATTGCCATAAGAACCATTAAAGGAAGCCCTTAAATCGAATGTTTTGTACGATGTATTAAGTGCAAAACCGTAAGTAAATTTAGGGTATGGCGTGCCAATTACAGTTTTATCCGCATCATTAACAATCCCGTTTCCGTCTGTATCTTGGAAATATAAATCGCCAACTTTTAATGGATTTGTGGACGCTGCAGAAGGTGCAACTTTACCTAAATTATCTGCGGTAACTCTACCCAAAACTTTAAATCCATAAAACATCCCAATTGGCTGTCCTTCTTGTGTAATGTGTGTAATGTAAGAACGTTCTGCACCAGCTGTAAATATGGTACTTGCTCCACCCATATTTAGTACTTTGTTTCTGTTTACAGCAATGTTTCCGCTTAAACCAAAGGTGAAGTTTTCATTCTGGATAATTTTTCCATCTATCTGAAGATCAAAACCTTTGTTTCGAACTTTACTATCTGCTAGATTGGTTAAAATTGATGATGTTCCAGATACTGCAGAAATTGGCTGATTGAATAATAAGTTATACGAATAACTTAAATAGTAATTGGCCATAATGGAAACACGATTTTTGAATAAACTAATATCGGTACCAAAGTTGTACTGAGAAGTAGATTCCCAACCTAAACCTTTATCTTGAATTGCATTCGGCCAAATCGCCGTAGAAATTGCATTTCCAATAACTACGCCTCCAGGTGCACTAAGTTCTTGTGCTGTTCTGTAATTTGGAATATTATTGTTTCCACTTAAGCCCCAACTTGCCCTTATTTTAACTTTAGATTGCTCACCTAAAAAATTGTTGTAAAAATCTTCATCAGATAAGTTCCAGCCTGCAGCAACCGATGGGAAATTTCCATATTTATTTAAAGGACCAAATCTTGATGAACCATCACGACGGAAAGATCCTGTTAAGAAATATTTTCCAGCATAATTATAACTGAAACGGCCAAAATAAGAAAGTAAGGTATTTACAGATTTTCCTGTTCTGGAGTTATCCAAAGTAAAAAACCCAGCATCGGCACCTTTATCGGTAATTTCTCCAATATAATCGTTCTGAAAACCAGTAGCCGAAACCCGAATTTGATCGCTAGTTGTTTTCTGTGCAGAATAACCTGCCAAAACATCCAAACTGTGCTTACCAAAGGTTTTATTATAGTTTAAAGTAAACTCAGCCAATTGATCTACCTGACTTAAAGTTTGTGCAATTGCATTTGCAGCGGTTAAAGATGCTGTAGAATAAGGTGGATTATTGCCATTGCTTAAACTCGTTGGCAAATAGTAATCGTACTTTTCATTATAGGTTTGGGTACCTAAATTTGCTTTAAAAGATAAACCATCTATAACTTTATAGGTTGCATTTGCATTGTAGGAACTTCTACTTCCTTTTCTGGTAATCTTTAACTGCTCTACAGTTGCTAAAGGATTTTCGGGATTTTGAACTCCAAAAGCAGAAGAAATTGCACCCATACCAAATTGGATTGGATTTCCATTCGCATCCCTAGCTGGAAGATAAGGTAAATAAATCAACGCAGACATCATCGGACTTAAATTATAACGTCCTTCCTGCACTTCTCTGTTGGTATTTTGAGTGTAGGCAACGTTGGCGCCAACGTGTAATCGCTCACTCACATTACCATCAATATTGGCTCTAAAGTTAATTACCTTTTGATTTGTGTTGTCTACAATACCATCATTATCTTGGTAACCACCGCTCAAGAAATACTTAATATCTTTGTTTCCTCCAGAGAAGGATAGATTATGGCGCTGAAATGATGCATTACGATATAATTCATCTTGCCAATCGGTATTATAAGTTGCAGGAATTGCCTGCTGCGTTCCAAAAATGTAAAGGTCAGTCGGAATGCTCACACTGGCTCCATTACCAACGTTCGTAATCCGTGTAGCATTATTATCTCCAAACATAGAATCGTTCCACGTTTTACCTGCGTTTACCCATAAATCTTTATAAGCATTGTTGCGTCCATCAATTAAAAGTTGAATAAATTGATTGGCATCTAAAAGCTTAACCTTTTTAGCCAATTGTGAAATTCCGCCCTGAACATCATATTCAAAACGACCCTGACCATCTTTACCTCGCTTTGTGGTAATTAAAACCACACCGCCAGATGCTCTAGACCCATAAATAGCTGCAGAAGCCGCATCCTTTAGAATGTCTATCGTTTCAATATCTTCTGGATTAATGGATACATTATTTCCTGCCGGATAACCATCGATAACATACAAAGGATCAGAACTTGCGTTGATAGAACCCACTCCCCTAACCCTAATTTTTGTACCAGAATAAGGAGCACCACTCGTTTGCGAAACTTGAACACCCGCAACCTTTCCAACCAAAGCTTGGCCAACAGTTGCCGAAGTTAAATTCAGTTCGCTTGCTTTAACGCTACTTATAGCGCCGGTTACGTCAGATTTTCTGATCTTTTGATAACCAATCGCAACAACTTCATTTAAAGTATTCGAATTTTCTTTTAATATAATGTTTAAGGTTTGGCGCCCTTTTACCGCAACTTCTTGGCTATCGAAGCCTATAAATGAAAATACCAAAGTGGCACCATCCTCTATAGCGATAGAAAATTTACCATTTCCATCCGTTACTGTCGTTTTTTTGGTTTTCTTCTCGTAAACATTTACACCAGGCAATGGTTGCCCATTTTGATCTAGCACTGTTCCATTTATGGTTACAATGGCTTTTTTAAATGTAACAGAATTTTTAACAGCCTCATGTTTTACGGCCATTAAAGAGGTATTACAAACTGCTATTAATCCTAAAGGTAAAAGCAATTTCCTGCAGGTACTTTTCATACTTGCGGTTAAAAATGATGTCATCTTTTTTGTTCTTAGTAATCGTTTTTGGAAATATGATTTGATTTTGTGTTTTTGAAAGGCATGTAGATTTCGGATTTACATAGGCTTAAATTATAATTAGCGACTAGATATATGGAGCGTTTCTACTTTCGCCAAATGTAGGTGTGTACTTTTAACACTATGTATCTATAGCGTTAAGTCTTAAAGAATATCCTAGCCCTATTTTTAAGGCAATATTAAGATAAGCGTGAAAATTGAGGTCAGATTATGTTATTGGTACCAAATTGGTAATAAGGAATTAACATTGGCGAAATAAAAAAGAACCTCAAAAATTAGAAACATCTAATTGGATGGCCCTTGAAATTCCGAAATACCAATTTGATTCCTCTCCCTAAAAATTTATTTCTAAAAGTTTAAACCTTTAGCATTTTGGCCATGTTAAAAAGGAAAGAATAAATCCCTATGGAAAAAATTAAAACTAAAGGTTACGGAGCTAGCGGAGCCTTAATAGGAGGAAAAACCCTCGAATTAATGGAATTTGATCGCAGTGAACCTAAACCCGATGAAATATTAATTGATGTTTTGTATTGTGGCGTTTGCCATTCAGATCTTCATCAAGTAAATAACGATTGGAAAAACACCATCTACCCTTGCGTTCCTGGTCATGAAATTATTGGTAAAGTAATCTCCACAGGATCCTCTGTAAGTAAGTTTAAAGCTGGAGATTTAGTTGGAGTTGGCTGTATGATAGATTCTTGCAAACATTGTGATGCCTGTTTAGATGGAGAAGAGCAGTTTTGCGAAGGTCCGGTTGGCCAAACCATGACTTACAACGGTTATTGGAAACCAGATGGAACAGACTTCAATACTTTTGGAGGATATTCTACCAATATTGTTGCTCAAGAAAAATTCGTAATGAGCATTCCAGAATCTTTAAATCCTGCTGCTGCAGCGCCAATTCTTTGTGCTGGCGTTACAACCTATTCTCCTTTAAAACATTTTGGCGTTAAAGCTGGCCATAAAGTTGGAGTGGTAGGTATAGGTGGTTTAGGCCACATGGGCGTTAAAATTGCAAAAGCAATGGGCGCAAGTGTAACTGCTATAACCACAAAAGTGGCTAAGAGAGAATCGGCATTGGGATTAGGTGCAGATGATGTTTTGATTTCGGAAGATAAGGAAGCTATGAAAGCACAAACTGCAACTTTCGATTTTCTATTAATAACCATTCCATATCCCTTCGATATTAACGATTATATTCCATTGATCAGAAGACGGGGTGCCATTGTAACCGTTGGATTATTAGCTCCATATAAAGCTGCAACCAACAATATGGAAGTAGCCAAATTTAGCTCAACCGTTGGTGGCTCAATGATCGGCGGAACTATTGAAACCCAGGAAGTTTTAGATTTTTGTGCAGAACATGGCATTGCTCCTGATGTACAAATGATTGATATTAAAGATATTAATGAGGCTCTTAATAAAGTTAAAGAGGAAGAAGTAAGATTTAGATACGTAATTGATATGGCAACATTGAAAAATTAGCAGGTTTATTAAACTCAATTCAACATAATAAAAAAAAAGATAAGCCTCGACATCCATCGAGGCTTATTTGTACAATAAGTAAACACAATAATATAATAACCAAATATTTACAGTTAAAAGTATAGTTACAATATTAATTGGTGATGAATTTTAGATTAAAATTTAGTGTCGTTTAGCACAGGGTTTTGACTTGCATTTACTTGAAAGGTCGAAATCCTATTATCCTCACCAACTTCAACAATTCTGTAGCCCTTGTAGGCAGTTCCCCAATTTCCGCCAATGTGCGAGTCAAAAAAATGTGGCAGTTTGTTAGTGTAAAAAACAGCATCTAAACTATGATCATGCCCATGAAAAACAGCTTTAACGTTTGTATAACTGTGGAGCAATTTTATCGTATCCGGACAATCTACAAAAGGACTTTCTGGCACCCAAAAATGTGGTGGGATATGCAAAATAACAAAAACAGTATCCAGAGATTTAAATTTATCCAACTCGGTTTTTAAGAATACGTTATCAGGACAAATATATTTTCCAGTGGTATCTGAGGTATTAGCCAAAACGAATCCGACTCCATTTTTTTCGAAAGAGAAATTATCTTCATATCCAAAAACCGATTTCCAGATTTTGGCATCGGCGTGATCATGATTTCCCGGTATCGCGTAAAACGGAACTTTTAATCGATCATAATATTCCTTTTTTACTACGGATAAGAGCTCTGGCTGATCATGAACTAAATCGCCGTTGATAATTACAAAATCAAGCGGATTTTTACTGTGCGATTCATTTAACCAACGAACAATATTTTCATGATCTGTTTTAAAATCAGTTCCCAGTTGTCCGTAATGCCCATCAGAAGCAATGGCAAAACGAAGCTTAGTTTTTTGGTTTGAGACTTCAGTTTCAATGCCTACCGGTGAAGCAAATGATGAAACCACAGGATTTAGACTAGCCAGAACAACACCAGCTACACTACTTTTTATAAAAAATCGTCTGTTTGACATTTTTAGCATCTTATTAATTATCAATATTATAAAACCAATGTTATCAGCTGGTTAAATTTAAATAACTAATCTGCTACAATCAAATACGAGAAAAAAATCATCTCACAAAAAAACCGCTGATTAACTAACCAGCGGTTTAAGTACTTGGGATGTGTAATTATTTTTTCGGTGAAGAAGACATATAAAAAGTCAACTTACCACCATTTGTTAAATCTGAATGTTTGATAAAAGGTGTACTCAACTCTTTACCGTTTAATAAAACTTTAGATACATAAACATTTTTATCGCTTTGCTTAATGGCTTCCACGGTAAAAGTTTTTCCGTTTTCTAAGTTTAAAACCGCATTGTTTACCGAAGGACTTCCCAACGCATAAACATCAGAACCCGGAGAAACCGGATAAAACCCTAAAGAAGAGAACATATACCATGCACTCATTTGCCCACAGTCGTCATTTCCACCCAAACCATCAGCCGTAGGCTTATACTGCATATTTAAAATGTGGCGAATTTGAGCCTGAGTTTTCCAAGGCTGATCGGTCCAATTGTATAAATAAGCTATATGATGCGCAGGTTCATTTCCATGTACATAGCCACCAATAATTCCTTCGCGGGTAATGTCTTCTGTGTGTGCAAAAAATTCATCAGGCAAATGCATCGTAAATAAAGTATCTAAACGTTTGGCAAATTTTGCCTTACCACCCATCATTTCAATTAATGCAGCAGGATCATGCGGAACAAAGAAACTATAGTTCCAGCTGTTTCCTTCAATAAAACCCTGTCCTTCAGTATCTTTAGCATCAAATGCTTTTTTAAATGTTCCATCGGCTAATTTTGGGCGCATAAAACCAATTGACTTATCGTAATTGTTTTTCCAGTTGCCAGAACGTTTTATAAATTCATCATAAACATCCATTCTATTTAACTTTTTAGCCAATTGTGCAATAGCCCAATCATCGTAAGAATATTCTAAAGTATTAGAAACCGAAACACCACTTTTCTCAGCAGGAATGTATCCCAAGTCCATATAATAGCCAATACCTTCGTAATCACGATGTTTTGCTGTCGCGATACAGGCATCTAAGGCCTTATTTGGATCGCCATTGTAAGTACCTTTAATAATTGCATCAGAAATTACAGAAACACTGTGGTAACCGCTCATACACCAATTATCATTAGCATAGTGCGACCAAATTGGCAACATATGCAAACTACTTTGATCGTAATGCGCCATCATCGATTTTACCATATCGTTACTTCTGCTCGGTTGCATAATATTAAAAAATGGATGCAAGGCTCGGTAAGTATCCCAAAGAGAGAAGGTTGTGTAATTTGTAAAACCATCTGCCTTATGCACACCTTGATCTAAGCCTTTATACTCTCCATTAACGTCTGTATAAGTTGTCGGGTTGATAAATGCATGATAAAGTGCAGTATAAAAATTGATTTTATTATCGTTTGATGAGGTAATTTGAATTTTATTTAATTCTTTATTCCATGTGGCTTGAGCCTGCGCTTTAACTTTTTCAAAATCCCATCCAGAAATCTCCGTACGCATATTTTGTAAAGCATTATCCTGACTCACTGGAGATAAGGCAAACTTAATTTTAATTTTTTCGCCTTCCTGAGTATCAAAATCAAAATACATTTTCAGCTTTTTACCAGCAATTTCTGGGAAATTTTGATCTTGGTTAAATTTACCCCAAAAACCTCTATAAGCTTGTTTGGCATCATAACTTTTTCTTCCATAACTCTTAAATGGCTTAGAAAAGCTCATTGCAAAATAAACTGTTCTGGTTCTACCCCATCCATTGGTTTGGCGGTAACCCGTTAGTAAAGTATCGTTTACCACACGAACATAAGTCCATACGGTTTTCTCGTCATAATTATAAATCCCGGCCATCAAATCTAAAATAATATGCGATTGATCTGATTTTGGGAAAGTATATTGATGCATTCCAACTCTAGTTGTAGACGTTAGCTCAGCCGTAATGTTATCATCATCTAACTTCACTTTGTAATAACCCGCTTCTGCAACTTCATTAGCATGAGAGAAAGAAGAACGGTAACCACCTTTAGGATTTGATGCTGTTCCTGGATTTAACTGAAGTTTGCCTTGAGTTGGCATAATTAAGAAATCACCCAAATCTGAATGCCCAGTACCACTAAAATGTGTGTGACTGAAACCTGTAATTGTTTTGTCCTCATATTTATAACCAGCGCAATATTTGTACACATCGCCATTATACTTGCCACCAACTTCGTAAGATAAGGTGTCGGTTTCAGGACTTAATTGCACTGCGCCAAAAGGCACAGTTGCTCCAGGATAAGTATGTCCCATTTTTTCGGTTCCGATAATAGGCTTTACATACTGCACCAAATTCTGCTGTGCTGATGCTGCAAGAGCCGAAAGCAAAAGACAAGGCAGGATAATTCTTTTAATCATATCAATTTAAAATTTAGCTTATTTTTTGAAAATTCTAAGGTATTAATTTTTGTGCTAATCTGCGCATAAAGGCAAACTAAAACGTTTAATCAACAGAAAAAATACAATCAGCTTTTTACAAGTTACTGACTTCCTTTAAATAATTTCAATTAAATAAACCTTATTTTTGCAACCAATAGATTTAAAATGAGTAAACACGGTAGAATTCTGGTAGCCATGAGTGGCGGGGTTGATAGTTCGGTAGCAGCGGTAATGTTGCATGAGCAAGGTTACGAGGTTATTGGCTTAACCATGAAGACTTGGGATTATGCCACATCTGGCGGAAGCAGCAAAGAAACAGGTTGTTGCTCATTAGATAGCATTAACGATGCCCGTACGCTAGCCGTAAATTATGGTTTCCCACATTATATATTAGATATCCGCGATGAGTTTGGTGATTATGTTATCGACAATTTTGTAGATGAATATTTAGCGGGAAGAACACCAAATCCTTGCGTTTTATGTAATACACACATTAAGTGGGAAGCTTTATTAAAACGTGCCAATAAACTGGATTGCGAATTTATTGCAACCGGACATTATGCAAATGTTCGTCAACAAGACAGTGGTCGCCATGTAATCTCGAAAGGTAAAGACGAAAACAAAGATCAATCTTATGTACTTTGGGGCGTTTCGCAAGAAAATCTTTCGCGTACCAAATTTCCTTTAGGAAGTTTTGCAAAATCTGAAATCAGACAAATGGCTTTGGATATGGGACAAGAAGAATTGGCAAAAAAATCAGAGAGTTACGAGATCTGTTTCGTTCCTGATAATGATTACAGAGCTTTCTTAAAACATAAAGTAGAAGATTTAGAGGATAGAGTGGCTGGCGGAAATTTCATTTTAAGTAATGGAATGATCGTTGGACAACATAAAGGCTATCCATTTTACACCATTGGTCAACGTAAAGGCTTAGGCATTGCTTTTGGCGAGCCAATGTTTGTTACGCAAATTTTACCCGAAAGTAATACAGTTGTTTTGGGCAAAGCCGATGAATTGGAACGCAAAGAAGCAATGGTTAGAAACATCAATCTTGTTAAATATGCTAGCATTGAAGAACCTATGAACGATATAATTACCAAAATCCGGTATAAAGATGCCGGTATGTTGAGTACAATTGTTCAAGAGAAAGATAGAATGCGGGTAGTATTCGATCATAATGTTTCAGCGATTGCGCCAGGGCAATCGGCCGTTTTCTACGAAGGAAATGATTTGCTTGGAGGTGGTTTCTTAGTTTAAGAATAAGAAATATATAAAATTCAAATCCCAATCCGCTAGCCTGATTGGGATTTTTGTGTTTAAAAGCAATTTAACATCTTGAATTGATGTTAAGGGATGAACCTTTTAAATTTCGAAAAATTAAATTGGTTCGTGGAGACACGAACCAAGGCATCGAGAACCCAGCCGTGGTACGTGCCTCCACGTACCAACTAAATGCAAAATAGGCAAGGCATTTTAAAACCACTTATAAAATATTCCTAAAACCTCTATAATCTTCAATTTTTATTTACTTTTGATTTACATCGTCCCTGTAATTTTTTCTTTTAAAACCTTTTAAAAATATAATTATATGGAAATCTCTAAATTTTCAAAATTTACTGCCGAATTTCTCGGAACTCTAGTATTGGTACTAATGGGCTGTGGTAGCGCCGTAATTGCTGGCGCAAATGGCACTACAGGAGTAGGCTTATTAGGAATATCTTTTGCTTTTGGCTTATCGGTGATTGCAATGGCCTATGCAATCGGCCACATTTCGGGTTGCCACATTAATCCTGCAATCTCTATTGGTATGGTTGTAGCTGGGAGAATGAAAATTACTGAAGCTGCATATTATATAGTAGCTCAAATTTTAGGTGCAATTGCTGGTGCTTTTATCTTATTACAAATCGCATCTGGAAAACCGGAATATTCTCTGGCCACAAACGGACTCGGGCAAAATGGATTTGATGCTTTATCTCCTCAACATTACAGCTTACACGCTGGTTTTATTGCAGAAATTGTATTAACCTTTATCTTCTTATTGGTAATTTTTGGCTCTACATCTACCAAAAATATTAATGGTGGTTTTGCTGGTTTGGCCATTGGCTTAAGCTTGGTGCTTATTCACATTGTGGGCATTCCGGTAACTGGCGTTTCAGTTAATCCTGCCCGTAGTATCGGCCCTGCCCTTTTGGTTGGCGGACAAGCAATTAGCCAAGTTTGGTTATTTATTGTAGCGCCGGTTATTGGTGCTATACTGAGTGCTGTAGTTTGGAAATTTGTACTGGAAAGAAACTAGTTAGCAAATAAAAAAGGTAAAATGGGGTATGGATTTATAATCCATACCCCATTTTACCTTTTAAACTATTTTGAGATATAAAACTAATCCATTTTACATTTCAAGTACGTAATCAATTATAAGTTCTTTACAATCGCTTCATCTAAAGGTTTTGTTTTAGAACGGAAACGGTGTACCAATTCACCTTTTTCATTAATTAAGAATTTTTCGAAATTCCACTTAATATCGCCTTGCTCTTCTGTTCCTGGCTGAGTGGTTAAATACTTAAATAATGGACTAATATCATCGCCTTTTACACTGCTTTTCTCAGCTAATAAAAAGGTTACATTATATTTTCCAGTACAAAATTCTTTAATTTCGGTATTGGTAGAAAACTCTTGACCGCCAAAATTACCTTCAGGGAAACCAATTAAAACCACTTTTTTACCATATTGCTTGTGCAATTTCTCTAAATCTTCATATTGTGGAGTAAAACCACATTTAGAAGCTGTATTAACAATAAGGATTTTCTTGCCTTTAAATTTTGATAGTTTTACTTCTTTACCATCAATAGTTTTAAAGCTGAAATCGTAAACATTTTTTGGCGGCGTGGTTACCAAAAAATTTAATAGGATGAGGATAGTGTTTATCATTGCTGTTTTATTTTATATACGAATATAAGGAGAAATAGTTTTCAGATAAGTAATGATGTTGTAAATAATACAATGAGTAGAGATTATGTAACTTAAACATAAAATTAAACCTTCCCTGTAAACCTTTGTCGAAACAAGAAATCAAACTGTATTATTATGAAGAAAATTCAACTCATGCTATTAATCATTTCGATTTCATTTTTAGGATGCAAAAAACGAATTGATGATCCGCCTTCAAGTCAACCTGATCAAATGTATTTCCCGCCTAACAATTCTACTGCTTGGGAAACTAAAGCTTTTACAAGTTTAGGATGGAAACAGAGTGCAATAGAAGATTTAAAAAAATTCCTCACTGAGAAAAACTCCAAGTCATTTATTATCCTTGTAAATGGCCGAATTGTTTTAGAAGAATATTTCAATGGGCACACCCCAACGGATACTTGGCCGTGGAATAGTGCGGGCAAAACTCTAGTAGCTACCGCAACTGGGATAGCTCAACAAGAAGGGCTCTTAAATATAAATAATCCGGTATCACAATTTTTAGGTGCAGGATGGACGAATGAACCAATGGCCAAAGAAAACCTAATTACTGTAAAACATTTGTTAACCATGACATCAGGACTTGATGAAAGTAGCGATCTGGTTATAAAATCTAAATTAACATACGTAGCGGATGCTGGAACTCGATGGGCTTACGCTAACGTTTTCCAAAAATTAATGGATGTAGTTTCCGTTGCAAGTAAACAGAGCTACGAGAGCTATTTTAATGATAGAATAAAAAATAAATTAGGTATGGACGGCTTTTGGGATGATGGACTGATATTCAAAATATACAACAGTAATACCCGAAGTATGGCTAAATTTGGTTTGCTTGCACTAAATAATGGCAAATGGAATAATGAGCAAATAATTAATCCATCATTTTTTTCTGAGAGTATAAAATCATCACAAAATATCAATCCTTCATATGGTTATTTGTGGTGGTTAAATGGTAAAACGAGTTATATGATTCCGGGTAGTCAAACCATTTTTCAGGGATCATTAGTACCAAATGCGCCAATAGATATGTATGCCGCTATGGGTGCTTCAGATCAGCGTATTTATATAATCCCAAGTAAAAATATGGTTGTTGTAAGAATGGGTAATGCATCAGATCCGGCGAATCCATCTTTTGCAGTTTCAGGTTTTGATAACAGTCTTTGGCAGAAAATAAATGCAGTCATAAATTAGGTACGAAATAAGGTATTTTTGGCTTTTTTAAACTCAAATCTTTATAATATTTAATAAATAAATTGTATTAAATACTACACAAGTTTTGATTTATGCTTTAATTATAGCTTTATTTGCACAAAAACGTATTTCATGGCCAAAAACTTATTAATCGTCGAATCACCAGCTAAAGCTAAAACTATAGAAGGCTATCTAGGTAAAGATTTCCTTGTGAAATCTAGCTACGGCCACATTCGGGATTTAGTTAAGGGCGATATGGCGATTGATATTAAAAATAACTTCGCCCAAACTTACGAGGTACCTGCAGATAAGAAAAGTATGGTAGCCGAACTCAAAAAACTAGCTAAGGAAGCCGAAATGGTATGGCTAGCATCCGATGAGGATCGTGAGGGAGAAGCAATTTCTTGGCACTTATTCGAAACTTTAGGCCTAAAGGAAGAGAAAACAAGAAGAATCGTTTTTCATGAAATTACCAAACCAGCCATTTTAAAAGCAATAGAAAGTCCTAGAGGAATAGATTATAATTTAGTAAATGCACAACAGGCCCGTCGGGTTTTAGATCGATTGGTTGGTTTTGAACTTTCGCCAGTTTTATGGAAAAAAGTAAAACCCTCGCTTTCTGCAGGTCGAGTTCAATCTGTTGCTGTACGTTTAATTGTAGATAGAGAAAGAGAAGTTCAAAACTTTAACGCTTCTGCTGCTTACAAAATTACAGCACAATTCTCTACAGGTAAAGGAAAAGAAATTGTAAAGGCAGAATTGCCACAACGTTTCGAAAGCGAAGCTGATGCGGAGAAATACTTACAAGATTGTGCAAACGCAAAGTTTGATATTACCAGCTTAGAAACTAAGCCTGCAAAACGCAATCCAGCTGCGCCTTTTACAACCTCTACCCTACAACAAGAAGCTTCGAGAAAATTAGGTTTTCCTGTAGCTAGAACTATGCAGGTTGCGCAAAGACTCTATGAAGCTGGGAAGATTACTTATATGAGAACGGATTCGTTAAACTTATCCGAAACAGCTTTAAATGCGGCAGCGGCAGAAATTAAATCTGCTTATGGCAACCAATATCATCAACAAAGAGTTTATAAAACAAAATCTGCAGGTGCACAAGAAGCTCACGAGGCCATCCGCCCTACTTATTTCGATAGACATACCGTTGATGGTGATATTTCTGAGAAACGTTTGTACGATTTAATCTGGAAACGTTCAATCGCATCGCAAATGAGCGAAGCTTTGTTCGAAAAAACAACTGCTCAAATTACTGCTTCTACTAGAAAAGAACATTTAGTAGCTGAAGGTGAAGTTTTAAAGTTCGATGGTTTCTTAAAAGTTTATCTGGAATCTACGGATGAAGAAGATGGTGAAGAAAAAGAAGGCGGTTCAATTTTACCCCCTTTAGCTAAAGGCCAAGAATTATTTTTAAAAGAAATGCAGGCAACCGAGCGTTATTCTCGTCCGCCGGCAAGATATACAGAAGCAAGTTTAGTAAAAAAATTAGAAGAACTTGGTATTGGCCGACCATCTACTTACGCACCAACCATTTCTACAGTTCAAAACCGTGGTTATGTGGTTAAAGAAGATAGAGATGGTAAACAGCGCAAGTTTACAGCTATTGTTTTAGCTGATGGAAAAGTAAGCAAGGATCTTAAATCTGAAATCACTGGAGCCGAAAAGCAAAAATTATTTCCTACAGATATTGGAGAAGTGGTAAACGATTTCTTGGTTGAACACTTTAAAGGTATTGTAGATTTTAACTTCACTGCGAAAGTGGAGAAAGAATTTGATGAAATAGCACAAGGTTTACAAGAGTGGACCAAAATGTTGCATTCTTTTTACAGTCCTTTTCATAGTGAAGTAGAAACTACTTTAGAAACTGCAGAACGTGCTACTGGAGAACGCCTATTGGGTTTAGACCCAGCAAGTGGCAAAAACGTTTACACTAAGGTTGGTAAATTTGGTCCGTTAGTTCAAATTGGCGAATTAGATGAAGAAGAAAAACCGCGTTATGCGAGTTTAATGCGAAGTCAATCTGTAGCTACAATTACTTTAGAAGATGCGTTGGAATTGTTTAAACTTCCTTTCCAATTACCTGATTTTGAAGGCAAAGAAGTGATGATTGGAGTTGGTCGTTTTGGTCCATACGTTAAATGGGGCGAAGCTTTTATTTCTCTTCCTAAAAACGAAGAACCTTTAGCGGTTACTTACGATAGAGCAGTAGAAATTATTAAACAGAAAATGGATGATGATGCACCAATTGCTCATTATGAAGGTTTAGGCGTTACAAAAGGCAAAGGTAGATTCGGTCCGTTTATAAAATGGAATGATTTGTTTATCAATATCCCGGCTAAAGGTTACGATTTTGATAATTTAACTCAAGAAGATATTGATACTTTAATTGGCAAAAAAGTAGAAAAAGAAGCCAATCGTTTTATTAAAGTTTGGGATGAAGAAAAAATATCGATCGAAAATGGTCGTTGGGGACCTTTTATTCGTTTTGGTAAATTGATGCTTAAACTTAGATACAACGAAGCTACCAAACAAAAATACACACCAGAAGAATTGGTAGATGTTGATTTGGAAGTGATCAAGAAAATGATTGTTGAGCAGGTTCCCAAAGCTTTTGAAACAAAAAAGAAGGCTCCAGCTAAGAAAAAAGCACCGGCAAAAAAGGCTGTGGTGAAGAAAAAATAATCAGGATTAAAGGATTTTAACTAAGATTACATGATCTTAGGATTACCGAGATAGTTGAGAAAATCTTGTGTTTACAAAAATCTATTTTTTATAAAATTTAAGTGTAAATCGGTTAGTTGTTTTGAAACAATTAACCGATTTATTCAGTTTAAACAGATAAACATATTACCTTGAAAGCCGATTTACCAGAAAATACAGTTGAAGATATTGCAATGGCCGTAGTGCTAATGAGCGAAACTCCAGAAGTTAAAAACTGGACTGTTTATCTCGTTAACCTAAAGAATGAGCCAATAACCAATGTTTTAATTAGCTCTAAAGGTTATGGTGAAAAAGATGGCAAGCCAGTTAAAACTTCTGTTTTAAGGCATTTCTTGGGCGATATGGCCGCCAATGATTTTAAAGGCGTTGAGGCAATTGATCCAGAGGTTTTCGGGCTGACTAACGAATACTGGTTAAGCTATTACATCGGTTCTACCATTTTTGATAAGAAATTTATCTTCCTACCAGAAAGCATAATTGATTTTAATTTGATTAAAATTCCATTGGTGAACAGACCTGGGGTTATGATTAAGTGATTATTGGTTCATAGTCATTGGTTCATTAGTTCACTAGTCATTAGTTCATTAGTCATTGGTTCCTTGGTAAATTATACGCATACCATGTAACAAATAAATCCAGGGTGATATAAAAGATTAAGGCACTTTAACTGCTTGTCTACCAATCAACTTCCACCCTGTTTTCTCTTTGCTCCAAATTAAAAGGATATACAACTTCACATTTCCGGGAACATTCTTATCATTTGTTTTGGCATTTAGCGTATGACGAACCAAAGCTGTTTTATTTTGAACAACAACGGTTTGATCCGTTAGATTGATCTCAACAAAATCAGATTCTCCCGAAAGTAATGAATGAATAAATTCCTGCTTGGTTTGAATCTTTCCTCCAGAGTGGCCATAACTTAAATTATTTAAAATCATTTTATCCAAGGCCAAGCTATCTGGGGCCACCATTAACTTGGTTAATTTGGTAACAGCGTCTTCTACATCAGCCTTTTGCGCAAAACAAAAACTTATAGAGCAGAACATCAGGCAGGTGAAAATCAATAATTTCTTTATCATATCTGGTTATTATCGGGTTGATGGATGTAAACTTATCTAAATGAATGCGAAGGAACAAATCAATTCTTCAAAGTTTTAAAATAATTTCATTTAACGGTAATTTTAGTTAATTTTCATAACATTTAATCAGATATGGAAAAGCCGTCTACCTACCAATCATCCAACAAAAAGAAATTTATTTTCATCGCCGTACTTGCCGTTTCTATAGCAGCGATTGTATTTATTTATTTCAATCGAAAGAAAAAAACGAATGAAATAAATCAGGCATATGCCAAATACATTGAAGCATACACTTCGGGCACCATTTCCAAAAAGAGCTTTATTCGCGTCCATTTGGCCAATCCAGCTCAAGGTATGCAAGATTTGGGCAAAGCCGATTCTAGAGATTTGTTCGATTTCTCCCCTTCAATTTCTGGAAAAACCTATTGGATAGATCCACAGACGATAGAATTTCGTCCTGATGAAAATTTAAAGCCGGGCAAAAACTATGAAGCAACCTTTAATCTTTCTCAAGTTTCGGCTACGGAAAAAGGATTGGAAGATTTTGATTTCGAATTCAAGGTGATTACTCCGGGCATAATACTTACCCAAAAAGGTTTAGTGTCTCAAAACAATACTTCATTGGATTACATGAAGTTAACTGGCGAGGTTTCAACTTCTGATGTAGAAGAAACACAAGCGCTCGAAAAAACTATCGAAATAGATTTCGATCAAAAACTGCACATTAAATGGCAGCATGATCCTGCAAAAAACACGTCGAAGTTTACTGTAGATAGCATAAAAAAGAAAAGTGGTGATCAAACTTTAAAACTCTCTTGGAATGGAGATGCAATCGATGCTGATCAAAAAGGCGAAGAAGAAATCCGAATTCCGGCCATAAATAAATTCGAGATTTTGGATCTGAAAGCCATTCAAGGTGAAGAAGATTATGCTTTAGTACAGCTTTCTGAACCGGTTGGGGTTGGTCAAGATTTAACAGGTATGATTACACTCGGCAATTTGAGTGATTTAAGATATACAATTGATGCAAGTCAGGTTAAAATTTATGCTCCAGAAGAGTTAAAGGGAGATTATACCTTAACAGTTAATGCAGGTGTAGAAAACATTAATCAGAAAACATTGCAGACTGGCAAAACAGCAAACTTGGTTTTCGAAGATAAAATCCCTTCGGTAACCATTGCAGGCGGTGGCTCTATTTTGCCAAATTCTGGAAAATTGGTCCTTCCGTTTGAAGCAATCAATTTAAAGGCTGTTGATGTAACTGTGATTAAAATTTACGAGAACAACATCCCTCAGTTTTTCCAAGCGAATAGTTATAAAGATGGAAATGAATTGAGAAGAGTTGCCAAGCCAATCTTACAAAAAACAGTTCGATTGGATGAAGACAAAGCCCTGAATCTGCATAAAAAGAATCGCTTTACCCTAGATTTGGATAAAATGATTCGTACAGAACCTGGCGCTATGTATCGGGTTACAATCGCTTTCAGACAAGATTACAATGTTTTCAACTGTAAAGCTGAAGAGGAGAAAACAGAAAATGATGAAGAAGGTGGCTATTATGGTGGAGATGAAAGTTATGGAGAAAAAATTGATGAAGACGACGAGTTTTGGCAACATTATAGTAATTCTTATCCAGAAAACTACCGTTGGAATGATAAGGATAATCCTTGTACGCCATCTTTTTATACAACAGAACGCTGGGCGAGTAGAAATTTAATTGCCTCGAATATTGGTTTAGTAGCCAAAAGAGGAAACGATAATAGCATGCTGATTATTGCTACCGATTTGCTAACAGCAAAACCACTAAGCGGAGTTAATTTGGATTTGATGGATTATCAAAAACAGATTATTTATTCAGCAAAAACGGATGGCGATGGCTTGGCTTCCTTTGATTTAAAAAAACAACCTTTCTTGTTAATTGCTAAAAATGGTTCGGAAAGAGGCTATTTAAAATTAGATGATGGAAGCTCTTTACCCTTAAGTAGATTCGATGTTGGCGGTGATGTAGTTCAAAGTGGATTAAAAGGATTTATATACGGAGAAAGAGGCGTTTGGCGTCCTGGAGATAGCATTTTTGTGTCTTTCGTATTGGAAGATAAGCTAAAGAAACTACCAGCCAATTACCCAGTTACCATGGAGTTTTACAATCCAAAAGGTCAGCTCTACAAAAGATTAATTAACGGCAAACCGCTTAATGGATTTTACACTTTTAAAACGGCCACTGAAAATACAGCACCAACAGGTGATTGGATGGCAAAAGTAAAAGCTGGTGGCGCAACATTTACAAAAACCATTAAGGTAGAAACGGTTATGCCAAACCGCTTAAAAATTGATTTCAATATTGGAGGCAAAGCTTATTTAACTTCAGGAACTTCTGCTTCTACCCTATCTGCTAAATGGCTTTTCGGCGCTGTTGCGCAAAATTTGAAAGCGAAAGTTGATGTAAACTTAAATACAACTGAAACCAAATTTAAGGGTTTTGAAGGTTTTAGTTTTGATAACCCAACGGTTAACTTTCAATCGCAGATTAAAACCATTTTCGAAGGAACTTTAAATCAGAATGGAACAGCTCAAATAAACACGAATCTAAATGAAAACAATACGGCACCGGGTGTTTTAAGGGCAAATTTCACCACTAAGGTTTTCGAACCAGGAGGCAATTTCAGCATCGATAATTTTAGTATTCCGTATCATGTTTACAGTAGTTATTTGGGCATCAAACCCGAAAAAGGCGATAAGTTAAGCGGGATGTTGGTTACCGGAAAAGACCATAAAATTGAAATTGTAAATGTAAATACTGATGGGAAATTACTTGGCGGGAGTAAAACCGTTCAAGTAGAGCTTTATAAAACGCAATGGCGTTGGTGGTGGGAACAAGATAGTCAATATACTTACGCCAACTTCACCCAAAATCAATACAATAAACTCATCTCTACCAATCAAGTAACCTTAACAAATGGAAAAGGAAGCTGGAATTTAAGAGTGGATGAACCTGAATGGGGGCGCTATTTAATTTTGGTTAGAAATGCAAATGGTGGTCACGTTACCGGAAAATCAGTTTATGTAGATTGGCCGGGATGGGCACAACGTGAGCAAGGAAGCAATCCTACAGAAGCTTCAATGTTATCATTCACGGCAAATAAAGAGAAATTTACTGTTGGTGAGGACATAACATTAACTATTCCAACAGGTAAAAATGGAAGAGCTTTAATCTCCATAGAAAACGGAAGTCGGGTTTTAAAAACCTTTTGGGTTGATACAAAATCTGGACAAACGCAATACACTTTCAAGGCAGAGAAAAATATGGCGCCAAATGTTTTTGCAAACATTACTTTATTGCAACCACATGCCCAAACGGTAAATGATTTGCCGATTAGAATGTATGGAGCCATCCCTATTTCTGTGGAAGATCCACAAACTATATTGAAACCAACTATAAAAATGGCTGATAAAATTAAGCCAGAAACTGAAAATACGATTACCGTTGGGGAGCAAAATGGAAAGGCCATGACCTATACAATTGCTCTGGTAGATGAAGGATTATTAGATTTAACCCGTTTTAAAACACCTGATCCGCATGGCGCATTTTATGCTAGAGAAAGTTTAGGTGTTAAAACATGGGATTTATTTGATTATGTGATTGGCGCTTGGGGCGGAAACCTAGAAAGAATTTTAAGTATAGGTGGTGATGGAAGCATCAATAAAAATTTAAATCCTGCAAAAGCGAATCGTTTTAAAGCAGTTGTTAAGTTTATGGGGCCTTTCGCCATTGACAAAGGGGAAAGTAAAACACATAAATTTAAGCTGCCACAGTACATTGGGGCCGTTAGAGCAATGGTTATAGCTGGCCAAGATGCTGCTTATGGTTTTGCGGAGAAATCTGTTCAGGTTAAAAAGCCTTTAATGGTTTTGGCTACACTACCAAGAGTAATCGGTCCAGGTGAAAGTTTTACCTTACCAGTTACGGTTTTCGCAACAGAAAGCAATCTAAAAAATGTTTCAGTTCAACTACAGGCAACTAATTTAATTGTTCAAGGCACAAATAAACAACAGCTTTTCTACAAACAGACTGGCGAACAAATGGCTTATTTTGAAGTTAAGGCGCCAAATACTGTAGGTATTGCAAAAGTTAAAGTAATTGCACAAAGTGGTTCGGAAAAAACAGAGTATGATGTAGAAATGGACATCAGAAATCCAAATCCATATATTACAAATGTGGTTTCAGCAACTGTTCAACCACATCAAAAATGGGCGGTTACCTACTTACCTATCGGAATGACAGGAACAAATTCGGGTACACTTGAAGTATCTTCCATTCCTGCAATAAACTTGAGTAAAAGGCTAAGTTATTTAATTCAATATCCACATGGATGCATTGAACAAACAACTTCAGGAATTTTCCCTCAATTATTCTTGGATAGATTAAGTGCCTTAAGCGAACAACAAAAAGCCACCACAGAAAGAAATATTAAAGCTGGAATTAACAGACTGAAAGGTTTTCAAACGCCGGATGGAGGTTTATCTTATTGGCCAGGAGAAGGAAGTTCTGATGAATGGGGAAGTAATTATGGCGGTCACTTTTTAGTTGAAGCACAAAACTTGGGCTACACCTTGCCTGTTGGTTTAATGGATGAATTGTTGCGTTTCGAAAAAACAAAAGCAACTAATTGGGCTCCAAACAGTAATAATTTTTATGGAGGAGATTTGTCTCAAGCTTATCGATTATACGTACTTGCGCTTGCAAAAAAACCAGAAATGGCGGCAATGAATAGATTGAGAGCATTCCAGTATTTATCCGTTGCAGCGAAATGGCGTTTGGCAGCAGCCTATAAACTTGCTGGTCAAAATGATCTTGCACAAAATATGATTAGAGGTTTGGATGCTACCGTTCAACCCTACAACCAACTTGGCGGAACTTATGGTTCTGACGTGAGAGATGAAGCCATGATTTTAGAAACCTTGACATTGCTTGGTCAGAAAGCTAGAGCAGCATCTTTATTACAACCTTTGGCAGCGAAACTAGGAGAAGATACATGGTACAGCACACAAACTACAGCCTATAGTTTACTGGCCATCGCGAAGTTCTGTGGCTCAAATCAATCTTCTAACAAACTGCAATATCAGTACACTTTGGATGGAAAATCTGCACCAGTTAATTCTAATCAATATCTAAATAGTAGTGCTATTAATTTTAAGGGCAATACAACTTCAGTAACAAATAATGGAAATAATGTGCTTTTTGTTCGATTGGTATTGCAAGGTCAGCCTGTTGCTGGTCAGAATAATTTCTTACCAAACAAACCTGATGTATTGGGCATGAGCGTTGCTTATAAACGCTTAAATGGAACACCTTTAAATCCAACAACCTTAAAACAGGGAACAGATTTTTATGCAGAGGTTACCATTAAAAATCCTGGTAAAATGGGTTATTATGAGCAAATGGCCTTAACGCAGATTTTCCCATCGGGTTGGGAAATTATAAATACCCGCGTAAATGACAATCAAAGTATTCTGGCTTCTTCTCCTTTTACTTATCAAGATATTAGGGATGATCGGGTTTTCACTTATTTCAACATTAAAGAAAATGAAAGTGTAGTTTATAAGGTTTTGTTGAACGCATCTTATTTGGGTAAATATTATTTATCAGCAGTACAATGCGAAGCGATGTATAATAACAATATTTCTGCAACCGAGAATGGAATGTGGGTGCAAGTGGTGAAGTAGAGAAATTAGCTTGCGAAGTTTTGGAGGTCAAAAGATGGGACAATACTTCGCAAGTTTACAACCATAACATTTTTTCGAGTAAGATTGCTTCGTGCCTCGCAATGACGTGTAGGGCGGTCGTCATTGCGAGGCACGAAGCAATCCAACGAACGGTCAGTGCTTGTATGCTCAATTGCCTCGGTTCGTGTCTCCACGAACCGAAATACAACAACACTATCACAACCTTGGCCATACATTAATGATTAAAAAACGAATAAAACCAAAAGACAATTTTAAAAAAGCAGTAAATTTTTCCATAATAGATACATTTAATAGATATCAATTCGAAGTGAAAAATGTTACCCGTTAAAAAGAATAAATGATAAAAAAACTTCGAATATTTCTTGTTACAGATTTAATTTTTATCGTTTTGCTTTTGGCTTTTCTTTTTTCATTGCCTTCAAAACTTTTTAAGTCGCCTACCTCCTTTGTTATAGAAGCAAGCAACGGAAATTTACTCAGTGCATCAATTGCTAGCGATGGCCAATGGCGATTTCCTGTGGCAGATAGTGTTCCAATAAAATTTAAAGACTGCATTATCGCATTTGAGGATAAGCGTTTCTACAATCACTTCGGAATGGATTTTTTAGCCATGAGCCGAGCCATGAAACAAAACCTTAAGGCTAAAAGTGTGGTGAGCGGTGGAAGTACGTTAACCATGCAAGTAATTCGTTTATCGCGAAAAAAAGACAGAACCATTTGGCAAAAACTGTACGAAATTGTGCTAGCCTTTAGATTAGAATTAAAATTTTCAAAAGAAGAAATCATCAATCTATATGCCTCCAACGCACCATTTGGAAGTAATGTAGTTGGTTTAGAAGCTGCAAGTTGGAGATATTATGGAAGAGATGCCAAAACCCTTTCTTGGGGAGAAATGGCTACTTTAGCGGTACTCCCTAACAGTCCATCTTTAGTCCATCCCGGAAAAAACGCTGATCGTTTAATTAGAAAACGCAACGATTTATTAGATAAATTAGTTAAATTAAAATACATCGATCAAACTACGGCTAACTTATCCAAGCTCGAACCTGTTCCGGGTAAACCATTACCCCTACCTCAAAATGCACCACATTTGCTAAATAGGTTTAAGGCTGAACGAGCTGATTTAGAAATAAAAACGACACGAATTATATCCACATTAAATGAAAATCTTCAACTTAAGGTTAATGCCATTTTAAAAAGATATAATAATCGCTACCGAGCTAACGACATTAACAACATCTCTGCTTTAGTGCTTGATGCAAAAACGGGAACCGTTGTAAGCTACGTTGGAAATATCTACCAGCCAGATCAAGCATTTTTGGAAAGTCATGTCGATATGATCAGAGCACCTAGAAGCCCTGGAAGCACATTAAAACCTTTATTATATGCAAGTATGATGAATGATGGCTTTATTTTACCCCATACTTTAATTCCAGATATTCCGACACAAATTGCGGGTTACTCACCCCAAAATTATGATCTTGGATATGATGGCGCAATTGCAGCTGATAAGGCACTTAGTAGATCACTTAATATTCCAGCGGTTAAAATGTTGCAACAATATAAATATGAACGCTTTTACGATAAACTTAAAAAACTTGGAATTGGAACCTTAAATCAACCTGCAGATCATTATGGACTATCTTTAATTTTAGGTGGAAGTGAAGTGACCATGTGGGATTTGGCTAATACTTACATGGGAATGGTGAGGACATTAAATCATTTTAACACCTATAAAGGATTATATAATCCTGATGATTACAAACCTGCAAGCTATTTTAAAACTGAAACTAAAGAGAACAAAGATTATCAAAGAAATTCTTTTCTTGATCATGGTGCTATTTGGTCAACTTTCAATGCCATGGAAGAAGTAATGCGCCCAGGCGACGAAGGTTTATGGGAACAATTCTCTTCTTCACAACGTGTAGCATGGAAAACAGGCACAAGTTTTGGCTTTCGCGATGCTTGGGCAGTTGGATTAACGCCAAATTATGTAGTTTGTGTTTGGGTGGGCAATGCAGATGGCGAAGGTAGGCCGGGTTTGGTTGGGATTGAAGCGGCCGCTCCCGTTCTATTCGATATTTTTAAACAATTGCCAAACGGAAAATGGTTTGAAACTCCTACTACAAAACTTAAGAAAATTAAGATTTGCAAACAGAGTGGTTATAAAGCTGGAGAAAATTGTGCGGACATTACTGAAGAGCTGGTTCCAGTTGCAGGCGAAAAAACTATGATTTGTCCATATCATAAATTAATTCACTTAGATAGAACTGAGCGTTTTAGAGTTACCGATCAATGCGAAAGTGTAACCAACATGCAACATAAAAGCTGGTTTATTTTGCCTCCAGCAATGGAATATTACTACAAAATTAAAAATAGCGATTATAAAATCTTACCTCCATTTATGGCCGGCTGTGATAATTCTGGAGGTAACAATGTAATGGAATTAATTTATCCAAAAAATGGCGCTACGGTTTATATTCCTTTAGAACTAGACGGATCAAGAGGTAAAATTGTCCTCAATGCAGCACATAGAAATTCATCATCCAAAATTTACTGGCATATTGATAATGAATTTGTAGCCACCACGACCAATTACCATCAATTGGCTATTAGTCCGCCACCGGGCAAACATACCCTTACGCTTGTTGATGAAAATGGGGAACGATTGGTACAAGTTTTCACTGTTTTGGACAAGGATAAAAAGCAGAAAAACTAAACCAATAATAAATTAACCACAGATGGGTACAGATAAACACGGATTTAGATTCTCATTTTTACCCAAGAATATAACGTTAAATAACAGATTAGAACACAATTAAATCTCCGTTTTCGTAACTACCAACTTTCTTTCTATCGTTCCATAAACTATTAAATATTGAGCTATCATATAAGTTGCCATAATTAATGCGCCACTTTGTGGAATTGGATCCGCAAATTTATTTACAGCCAAAGCACTATCAGAGAGCAAGAAAAATAAAGCACCATATAAAATCATTTTAAAGCTTAAAATATTAACCTTGCCGTAACGATTCACAGCCATTACGGCCATAATCGTGATGATGATTGCATACATTAAAACTGGAAATTGCATTCCTCCAAGTCGAGGTTGGAGGTAAAAAAACAAACCTGCACAAAAAACCCCAAAAGCACCAACTGCCCATAAAAAGTATGGATTTTTTTTATTTGGATTTGATTTATGATCCAAGGTAAATGCTCGAATGTAAAAAATATGGCAAAGTAAAAAAGCAATTAAACCATAAATGAAAAAGCTGGTTCGGCCGGTTTGGAAAAGCAATAATACATCTCCAGCTAAACCAAAAATTAAGCCTGTAAAAATTCTTTTATGAAATCGACCTTTCAAATTTGTGCTTACAAAGAGCCATACTAATAGTGTGATTACTATTAAGGGTTTTGAAAAAGTTCGTAAATTATTATTGTCTGAATATTCTGCGTATAGCTGAATGAAAAATACAGTTAAAAAAAGAAATGAAAATATCTTAGTTTTCATCAGGATTGAGATTTACTTTTTGAAGATTAAAGAACCAAATTACGGATATTAGCTGAATGCAAGTAAAAATAACTTGATATCCAATAGGAAATTTAAGGAGAATTATTAAAGTAACGCCTAGCAATAATCTAAAATATTCGAACTTTATTTGCCATTTTTTCTGCTCCAACAATGCTCCACAGGTTATTAGAGTTAATAAAGTAAAGAGGGTTCCCGCAACCAGCGGTGTAGATTGCATTTTGGAGTAAGAAAATAAAATAGCTGAACCTGCACTTAAAGCCACAATAAATTGCACCAATACATAACCAGTTAATTTAGATTGATAAATAGGATCATATTTTTTATAAGTAATGGAATTTATTTCTGGCGCATTTTGGAAACCTCCTAAATGAGCTGGAAACCAACCTGGCGGTTTCAAAAAGACTTTAATTTTGTCTATTATTTTTGGCGATTGCTTGGCTGTATTAATCAAATCATCCCAATAATGAAGATTTGCCCATATTGGATTCCAACTGGCCAAAGGTTTGGTTATTCCGTAGTAAACTTCTTCTTCTTCTTTTTGGAAAGTGCCGAATAATCGATCCCATATAATTAATGTGCCCGCATGGTTTTTATCAATATATTTCGGATTGGAACCATGATGCACTCGATGATGTGATGGCGTATTTAAAATATATTCTAACGGTCCCATGGTTTTTATCGCTCGCGTATGAATCCAAAATTGATAAAGTGTATTAAAAGAGCTCAACGTTAAAAACATAATGGGGTCGAAACCTGCAAATGCCAAGGGCAGATAAAAAACCCAACTAAACCAACCTTGAAACCAACTTTGCCTTAAAGCAACGGTTAAATTATATTCTTCGGATTGATGGTGAACAATGTGCGCCGCCCAAAGTGCATTTACTTGATGGCTCATTCGATGAAACCAATAATAAAAAAAATCTACCCCAATAAATAGTAAAATCCAAACCCAAATGGTTTTGGGCATTTCGAAAAAACGCCAATGCTCATAAATATATTTATAGCCAAAGAACAAGGCCGTTTTCATAAAAATACCGGTAAGCTGTTGCCCTATTCCCTGACTTAAGTTAGCTATACTATCATTTAAACGATAATAATTTAGCTTTTTATAAAAATTGTAGGCAAGTTCAATTCCAATCAGAATAAAAAAAACAGGAACAGATAAAGCGATGTAATCTACTTTCATATTAGGATAATAAGGCTATACTTGGTTAGATCAGTTTTCTGTTTTGTGCTGTCAGAAATATTGAACTTTACAATTTAAGCAATATTCATGTTAAGATAAAATCTCCTTCAAGTAATATTTGTGTTCATTTCTATTCAGAATTGCTTTTCAAAAAAATCGTCTTTACATTTGTTTATAAGCTAATTCGATTTTTAACGTTTTGACTTTGCCAACCATTCATCCCATCGCTATGAAAAAGTTATCTCTTGTATTCCTTATTCTTTTTGCAAGTTATTTTGTTAAAGCTCAAACCTTAATATTGGCAAAAGATGCTAAAGATTATATCGGTAAAACGGTAACCATTTGCGATTCTGTTTACAGTGCGAAAGCGTTAGATAAAGTAACTCTAATAAATCTTGGAGGCGCTTTTCCGAAAGAATTAATAACAGTTGTGGTGAATAAGGAAGATCTTACTAAATTCTCTTCAGCGCCAGCAAGTATGTATTTAGGTAATAATATTTGCGTTACTGGTATAATTACTGAGTTTAAGGGAAAAACTCAAATTGTAGTTACCGAACCGAAGCAGATTGTGGTTAAATAGCATAAGGATTGAAATCTGATTGCAAATTTCTGAAACATTTAAGTTTTACAAGCTAGACATTGGCACCTTCCCCATTTTCGCAGCCTCTACATAAAGCAATACCTGATTTACACAGGCACCAATATTTTGTTTAACTTCATGCTCCCAAAAACGCATTACCGTATAGCCCATCAAACTTAATCGCTCGTTAACGTATTTATCTCTCTGAATATTTCGTTCGATTTTAGGAATCCAAAAGCTTGTATTCTTTTTTAAATTTTGACGGCGTTGTGCCCAGTTATATCCATGCCAAAAATCGCCATCAACAAAAATAGCAAGTTTATATTTATTAATTACAAGATCTGGTTTCCCAGGAACTGTTTTGGGGTGTAAACGGAACCTAATGTGTTGAGCCCAAAGTGCTCTTCTCAGTTTTAGCTCTGGAACACTATTTTTAGAACGAATTTTAGACATGTTTCTACTTCGCTGTTCTGTAGTGTAGAAACCTGCACTTTCTTCGAAGCGCGGTACTTGTATAACATCGTTCTCTTTAGGATATGGTTTTGGTTCCATATACTTATAACTCGAAGTTAAAAGATTTGTTTTTGGCTAGAAAAAAGAGACTTAATAAAGAGATCAACCTATCTGCACCTCTTTATTAAAAGAGGGCAGTTTTGGTTGGAGCGTTAACATTAAGGGTATGTTCTCTTTAATATCTTATCCATGTTTATGTTTTCCGAGCGATTGTGCTTTTTTGGTCGGCAGAAAACTAATTCTACCGACCTCCCAAGCATAGATATCCTTATTATCTATTTCGAAGATTGGAAAAGGTTTTTAAATCTCATAACGACTTATACAGATGGCATTAAATCCGTTATAGAAATACGTTTTGCCGTGATAAAATCAAAACTTCTATTTTGGATATTCATCACAAAACCTCAACTCATCAAGTTCTATCCAACATTCTAATCTGAAATGCCTGTTTACTTTTGTTACCGATTAAAATTTGATAATCTACCATTACCCCTTCTTTAAGTTCTTTAGGTTCACCAATAACTTTTTCGCAATCTGCAAAAACTGCTTCTGTTCCATCTTCTGGAACAATAAATCCAAAACCTCTGTTTGGATTATACCATTTAATAATTCCTTTAGGCATATTTTTTAATTAATAGGTCTATTAATTTAAATGAATGCTTTGAGGATAAAAAATATTATGACATACAATGAAATAACCTTGATTAATAACGTTTTATCCGTGACTAAAATATTTCGTCAATAAGTATATCCGTTGTCGCGAGGCCAACCTATTTTTAAGACTTAATTGTGTAAATGTAAAAAATCAATAGATTTGGAATTTCAATACTGAATTACCACCTGTTGCCTATGTTTTTAAAACCAAAAACACTTCTCTTTTTACTCATTTTGTTAATTGCGAGTTTCGTCTCACTCAGCGTATTTATAAATTTTAACCCACTATTTGCTTTTGATATTAGCACATCAGTTTTTATGCAACAATACCATTCTAATTTTTTAGATAAAGTTATGTTGGCCATTAGTTTTTTTGGAGAGTTGCCCTATTCGCTATTGTCGGTGGTAATTGTAGCACTGATATTTTATTATTACAAATATAAACGAGAAGCTTATTTTATATCGGCAACCTTAATTTCTGGATTAATTATTCTGGGGATAAAAAACATAATCAACAGACCAAGGCCGACTTCATTTTATGTTAGATTAGTTGAAGTAAATAGATTTCAAAGCTACCCTAGTGGGCATGTGCTCTCCTATATCTTGTTTTTTGGTTTTCTGATTATCTTGATGAATACGCTAAAAACCATTCCTAAAACAACCAGGATAATTGTAACATATTTCTCTGCCTTTTTAATGATTACAATATCTTTCTCCAGAATATATCTTGGAGCACATTGGTTTACAGATACTTTGGGTGGTTTTTTATTAGGATTAATTTGTTTATACCCTTTAACTTATTATTATTTTAAGTATAAAAAGGAAACACCTCAAGAAAAAAATTAAGAGTTCAGTTTTGCTCTTCTTCTAATCCTACTTAAAGTTTCTATCCTCATGCCTAAATAACTCGCTAAATATTTAAGTGGGATTCTAAACTTTATTGTTGGATGATTATCTTTAAATTGTTTGTATCGAGCCTCTGCAGAAGGAATTCGAGATAATATGGATCGTTCTTGAGACATATGATAGTGAATGGCCAACAATTTACGCCCAAGTATATTCGATTCTGGAAATTGAACATAAAGCTTATCGATAAAGCTATAAGGCAATACAAGCAAATTAGAATCTTCTATTGCTTGGAGATGTTCAAAATAAGTTGGAGCAGTATTGCCCGGGTTTCTGATGGTTCCAATTAGTCCATTTTCTTGAGTTAACCAAGTCGTAATATCCTTACCCTCGTCTAAAATGAAACCCCGAACCAGCCCTTTGATAATAAAGAATACACACTCTTTGCTATTTTCCTGAACGGAATCAATTAAAGAATTTTTCTTTACTGTAATCCTAAATGTTTCTTTTAAGGCAAAGTCTATTATTGCTGGACTTAACGGTTGCAATTTATTCAAAAATCTAACCAGTGGTTCATTATCAATACTAACTTCGCTCATATACTATTAGGGTGATACGCCAATGATGCAATGTATTACTTGATTAGCACAATTGCAAATCGTAGGTTTTTAAAATAATTTGAATTTAACAGATTCATCAGAAATTTCTGATAATTTTGCGCTCATGATAGAAGCACAACCCAAAGCCTTTCTTTTTGATTTAAATGGAACCATGGTAAATGATATGGTTTTCCATAACCATGCATGGCATTTAATTCTAACCAAAGATTTAGGTGCAAACATAAGTTTCGAAGCCGTGAAGAAACAAATGTATGGTAAAAATCAGGATTTATTAGAACGTGTTTTTGGTGTTGGCCATTTCTCTCAAGAACAAATCGATCAAATTTCAATAGAGAAAGAACACCGTTACCAAGCGGCTTATAAAAAGCATTTAGCGCTGATTTCTGGTTTGGGAGATTTTTTAGAGAAAGCGAAACAATCTGGAATTTCAATGGCAATTGGCTCTGCAGCTATTCCTTTCAACATCAACTTTGTGCTTGATAATTTAAACATTAGGCATTACTTTAAAGCAATTGTTAGTGCCGAAGATGTTGCCAACAGCAAGCCAGATCCAGAGACTTTTACTAAAGGAGCTGATATTTTAGGCGTTCCATACAACCAAAGTATTGTTTTTGAAGATGCGCCGAAAGGCGTAGAAGCGGCTAAAAATGCAGGGATGAAGTGTGTTGTTTTAACCACTATGCATACTGCTGAGGAATTTAGTGCCTATGATAATATTATTGCCTTTATAGAAGATTATACTGACCCCATTTTAAACAATTTGTTTTAAACAAAAAATACGGCTTGCAACAGCATGCAAACCGTATTTTATAATTTCAATTTTAGCCCAATAACACAATCGTTTTGTTAATTGCTAAACTTATAAATTGAACTTGTTTTATAAACTTGTCCAGGTTTTAAAATTGTGCTTGGAAAACTAGGCTGATTTGGAGAATCTGGGAAATGCTGAGTCTCCATTGCAAAAGCTGTTCTAAAATCATCCTTCGCACCAGATTTAAACGTGTTTTTGCTTTGCATAAAGTTTCCACTATAAAACTGCAAGCCAGGCTCCTGCGTATAAATATCCATTACAATACCAGATTTATCCCCTTTTACCGTTGCAGCGTGGAACATATTCATGGCTTTTGTTTTATTTAGAACATAGTTATGATCATAGCCTTTACCAAATGTTAACTGCTCATTTTTATCGTTAACACGTGCACCAATAGTTGTTGACTTTGTAAAATCAAAAGGCGTTCCTGCAACTTTTTCAATTTTACCTGATGGAATTAAAGTAGAATCTACAGGTGTGTATTCATCAGCAAAAATTTGTACTTCATGATTTAGAATTTCTCCGCTTCCATCACCATTTAAATTAAAGAAAGCATGGTTGGTTAAGTTTACTGGAGTAGCTTTATCTGTTTTAGCTTCATAATCCATTTTCAATTCATTATCATCTGTTAAGGTATAGGTTACCTTAACATCTAAATTACCTGGGAAATTCTCATCGCCATCTTTTGATAAATAATGAAGTTCTAATGTATGATCATTTACTTGTTTAGCATCCCAAACCACATATTGGTAGCCTTTTTTACCACCATGTAAAGTATTTTGACCGTTATTTGTAAACAGCGAATAGGTTTTGCCTTCCAATGTAAATTTTCCTTTTGCAATGCGATTTCCGTATCTACCAATGGTTGCACCAAAATAAGGTTCAGTAGATTTTTCATAATCGTTTACACTTTTAAAGCCCACAACTACATCAACAAGTTTACCCGCTTTGTTTGGAATAAGTAAGCTTACCAAACGACCACCGTAATTTGTAAAAATGGCTTCAGCGTTGTTTTTATTTTTTAAGGTATAAAGCGCTGTTTGCTTACCATCTATTTCCTTTTTAAAAGAATCTGCAACTAATTTTACTACTGCAACAGAATCTTTTGTAAGGCTATCTCCTGAGGATGCTTTTTTTGTTTCAGATTGGCAAGAAGCAAATCCAATTGCAGCGATAGCTGCTACGCTCGTTAATGATTTCAAATTCATGGAACTGATATTTGGGTTAGATTATTAAATTAAGTTTTTAAATATAATTATAAAGATTAACAAAGCAAATAAATCGATTTAGGATATCATTAGAGGAATAATATTTTAACTTATCATCAAGAAAAATGCGTCTTAAAAATTCTCTTTCATCAAAGTCAATCATTTAAATATTTCACATAACATCAAGAAACTGTTTAAATTTAGAAAGTTTAAGTTGTATAGTTGGAGGAGATACGAACTAAGGCATTAGTTTTTTGCGTGGAAAAAAGAACTAAGCCTCCAAGTTGTTTGTATTCTTTTACAACATGGTATTTAATGCTGAAAAATCAGCCAATTCTAATTAATATTGTACCGATCATATCTTAAAAAAAATGAATAGAGAAATTTCAGATACCCGTTATGAAAACATACCTTATCGCCGTTGCGGAAATAGTGGATTAAAACTTCCAGCAATCTCACTAGGTTTATGGCACAACTTCGGGCACGTTAATGTATTCGAAAATAGTAAAGATTTAATTTATACTGCTTTTAATAATGGAATTACCCATTTCGATTTAGCCAACAATTATGGACCGCCTCCAGGCTCTGCCGAAGAAGTTTTTGGAAAGATATTGAAAGATGATTTTAGAAACTATCGTGATGAAATGATTATTTCGAGCAAAGCGGGTTATACCATGTGGGATGGCCCTTATGGAGATTGGGGCTCTAAAAAATATTTGGTTTCGAGCTTAGATCAAAGTTTAAAAAGAATGAAACTGGATTATGTAGATATTTTCTATCATCATCGCCCTGACCCTGAAACGCCTTTAGAAGAAACCATGAATGCGTTAAGCTTAATTGTACAACAGGGCAAAGCTTTATATGTTGGCATCTCTAATTATCAGGCGCCAGAAGCTGAAAAAGCAATTAAAATTTTAAAAGATAATGGTACTCCTTGCCTAATTCATCAACCAAAATACTCCATGTTCGAACGTTGGGTAGAAAATGGTTTAATGGATCTTTTAGGGAATAATGGTGTAGGCTGTATTCCTTTTTCGCCATTGGCGCAAGGTTTATTAACTGATAAATATTTGCACGGAATTCCTACGGATTCTAGAGTGGCCACAAGTGGGGTCTTTTTAAATGAAAGTAGTCTAACACCAGAAAAATTAGCTGTTATTTCGAAATTAAATGACATCGCAAAATCTCGCGGACAAAAACTGGCGCACATGGCGTTATCTTGGATTTTGAAAGATGATCGTGTAACTTCTGTATTGATTGGTGCAAGTAAACCCGAACAAATAACAGATTCTATTAAAGCACTCGATAACATTATATTCAGCGAAAGTGAAATTAAGCAGATTGATGAAATACTGCAATCGGCCTAATTTCAATTATTATAATTATACGTAGAGTAATCACATAAAAATTTGATTACTCTACGCATTGTTTATTTTCTAAGGTGTGATAAATATCCTCCAGAGCCAAACTAAAAGCCATTTTAATCGTTTAAGTTTTAAATCAGTTTAAAATTCCAAAACAACTATGGCAAGAGCCAATAAATCTATTTACAGCGCTCTGGCGGCCAATCTTCTTATTGCAGTAACCAAATTTATAGCAGGTGCTTTTACCAATAGTTCTTCAATGATTGCTGAAGGAATTCACTCTACGGTAGACACAAGTAACCAGTTATTATTATTATACGGCTTAAAAAGAAGTGTAAAACCTCCAGATCAACACCGTCCTTTCGGTTATGGTAAGGAGCTTTATTTTTGGTCGTTTATAGTTTCCATTATGATTTTTGGTCTTGGAGGTGTCCTTTCCATCTCACAAGGAATTGAGCACATTCGGCACCCAGAAATTTTAAAAAACCCAGGTTGGAATTATCTAGTATTGGGGCTTTCATTTATTTTTGAAGGAGCATCGTTAATTATCGCCATTAAGGAATTTGATAAAACTCGAAAAGGAATTTCATGGTGGAAAGCCATTATAAAAAGTAAAGATCCGTCAGGATTTTTAGTGCTTTTTGAGGATGGAGCGGCTGTTTTAGGCTTGTTGATTGTTTTTGTTTTAATGGTTTGCAGTCACAGTTTTAGTATGCCATTTTTAGATGGGCTGGCATCTGTTCTGGTTGGTACACTATTAATATTCGTTTCCTTTATTTTAGCGAGAGAAAGTAGAAGTTTGCTGATGGGAGAAGGTTTAACACCAGAAACTCAGCAGAAAATAAAAGTAATTGTAGAAAATGATGAAGATGTAATCGAACTTAAAAACATTTTGTCCATGTATCAATCTCCGCGTGAAGTGCTGTTAATCCTTGTATTAACGTTTAAACCCGAATTGGATACTGAAGATTTGACCACCGCTATTGATCGATTAAGAGAAAAAGTAAAGCGAGAATACGATGTAATCAAATTTGTAATTATTCAGCCTCAATCCATCAAAGGAATTGTAAATAAGTAGCGCTATTTTTTTTTAAGCTAAAGGAATTGTAAAATGAAATTTAGAGCCTTCACCAAAGGAGCTTTCAGCCCAAATTTTACCATTATGGCGCTTAACAATTTCGGCACTTAAATATAAGCCAATGCCAAAGCCAGATATGGTTTTAGTTTGCTGATTGTTAACTCTGTAGTAACGATCAAAAAGTTTATCGAGATGTTGTTCTTTTATCCCAATTCCTTCATCTTCAATACTCACATGCGCTAATCCATCAATAATTTCAGAATGTACGTTGATTGTTTTCCCTTTTTCAGAGTATTTTATTGCATTGCTCATTAAGTTCGAAATCACCGCTCCAATTTTATCTCGATCTGCATGAATAATTTTTGCTTCGCAGCACTCGAAGTTAATTTTATATACAGAATCTGTCAGTTTGCACTCATCAACAACTTCACTGAGCAATTCTTCCAAATCAAAATCAGTTTTTATAAGATGAATTTTACCCGATTCGAGACGAGAAACATTTAAGAAACTACTGATCATTGTACTCATTTTGCGAATCTGCTTTTGTACTTTGTCAAGTGTAGCAGATGCAAAATCATCACTATTATTTTTACTTTTTGCTTGGAGCAATTGTACATAAGCACTAATAGATGTAATTGGAGTTTTCAATTCATGACTGACCATGCTAATAAAATCATTTTTCCGTTGCTCATCTTGTTTCTGTTCAGTAATATCCATTACAACTCCAGAAAGCGCATTTATTACACCATCTTCATCCTTAACCATTTTACCGAAAGATCTAACCCAAACCACCTGTTCATCACTTGGTCTTTTTAGGGTGTATGATATGTCACAATTACCAAGACTTTCTATTGCATTTTTAATGTCTACAGAAACTTTTTCTCTACAATCTTCCGTAATTAAATCTAGAATTTTTTCAAAATTGAAATCCTCAACTAAATCAATCCCATAAATTTGTTTTAAAATGGGTGAAGATTTTAATTCATTTGTAAGGGTGTTAATTCTCCAAGTTCCAATATTTCCAGCCTCTAGTGCAAACTGTAACATTTCTTCTGCTCGTTCTACTTTTTTCCTTGCCTTTACCTGCTCTGTAATTACATTGGCAGATAACATTATGCTATTAATTTTTCTTTCTCTATCTTTTAAGGGTTGATAGATAAAATTAGAGTAAACTTCCTCAATTTTTCCGTTTTTCTCTATAAGCTCTTTAATCTCGTTTCCAAAATAAGGCTCGCCAGATGAATAAACTTGGCTCAAAATATTATTAAAATCTTGATCAACAAGTTCTGGAACGGCCTCTAGAAGTGTTTTACCAATAATATTATCCGTTTTTCCCCAAGCTTCTAAAATTTTCTTGTTTGCAGATTCAATTCTTAACTCTCTACCAGAGAAAACTGCAATAGCTACAGGAGCATCGGCGAGCATATTACGAATCCTCGCTTCGCTATTTACAAGTTCAAGTGTACGGCGAGCCACCCGAGATTCGAGCTCTATATTGAGTTGACTTAGATTTTCTTTTGATAAGTGCAAGATTTTATTCAGATTTTCAAGCTCAGAATTTGCTTCTTGAAGTTCTTCGTTTAAACTTTGTTCTCTCTCCAAGGCTTCTTTTTGAAGCAGTGCAAACTCAATCGCTTTTTGACCCAAAACCTTCTCAGTTACATCAGAAGCAGTGTGTAAAATACAATATGGTTTACCAAAATCATCTTTAATTGCTCTATATTCATAACTATAATAGGAAGTTCGAAGGTTCCCATTAATCATGGTTTCAGCAGGAATCGCTTCACCAGAATCCGTTATCCCAGTTAACAACACATTTCTCAACATTTTAACAAAAGGTTGCCCTTTAAACTCTGGAACAGCATCTTCTAAAGTTTTTCCAATTATACTCCTATCCTTTCCCCAAAAATTAATCATAGCATCATTAGCCATTTCGATAACTATGTTTTCCGAAGTGTAAATCGCAGTAGCATCTTTTGAAAGTGTAAGAACTTGCAAAAGTTGATCATTGTTTAATCTTCGATTATTGTTATCCATGTAGGGTTGAGTAAATGTTGCTCTTATCTTAAAAAAAGCTTATACAATAAACTACAGCCGAACCTAAAAAATGTTTTGAATTGTTAAGGAGAAAATTAAGACGGAATTAAATTGAGGATATTTTTTTAAGTTTTTGTTTCAAAATGCCTGCTGCTTTAGTGTAACCACCTTCAGAGCCATCAACAAAATGGATGTGATCATCTACCAAATCCCTAACATAACAAGACATTACGGATTCGCCACTTACAAACAAGCCGTATAATATATCTTGTTCATTTTCCATATCATTTAGGGCATGTTGTAAAATCAATCTTTGCTTTTCAGTTCCAGTTATTACTGTGTTTATTCGCCCATCAATGACCAATGTATCAGACATTTCTACCAATTTTTTAAGATAGTTCTTACCGCTGTCCGTTCGGAAATAAATATATCCGTAAAGGTTAACAAACCAGGTTTTAACGAGTTCTAAAACATTAATTTTGCCAATCCTACTTCTCATCTCTTTGCCTAAATTATTAAAGCTGGTTCTAAAAATAAGTTTGGGTATAGAAATTGGCTGTCTCTTTTCTGGCAATCCATAAATGCGATCGATATGTTTTATAACCTTGCTAAAAACCTTTGCCTGTTTTTTAAAATCTTGGGCAAGTACAATTAAGGTAACAACCTCTTCGCTATGCTCTGGCGGTTCTATTTTATCCCACCTGCACTGCATTCCACTTAAATCCAATTCTTGATTTTCAGTATCCTGATCTGCAGTTAAATAATCATCGCCCTTAATAATTTTTTCTGCATAATTTAATCCATTGCCCAAAACAATCGGAATAGAGAAGTTTTCGGTACTATTAAATTTGCAAATTTTTAACTCATGGCCATGTTCATAAATTTCTTTTACAGAGATAATTCCTGTTCGCAACTCCAAATTAAAATTAGCCAAAGTATTGGCCTTGTAAAGCGCTAATGCTTTCATGGAATCATTTACAATTGATGGCGGAATTATGAAAGTAGCACCATCTCCCCCAAAGAAAAAGGGAACAGAGATACTGGCTTTGAAGGAGATATTTAATACGGTAACAATGCTACCAGTGGCAATTAAATTCACATTTTCATGTAAACCTTCCAAAACAGCATTAGTAGAACTTTTTATATCTGTAATAATTACAAACCAATCGTTAGGTACGTTATGGAACAATTTATTCTTCAACAAAAGTTCGCTAAGCGAGATCTTATTTTTTGGAAGGTTAGAGTAAAAGTTTGCGATGTTATTAGATGGCATTTGTAAGTCCTATTTCTATATCTAATATACATAAACAAGGAGAAACAATATTTGTGAGATTTTATCTTTTTAAAATAAATCACAATTTCTATTTAGAATAATTAAAAATAATTTGTTTTAGTTGAACAAAAGCAGTTTCTTTGCGCCTAATAAGAATTAATCTAAATAAAAATGTATAAAAAATTTACTCTTTTCGTTAATTTATTGGCGTTTGTTCTGTTCCTTGCAGGGAATGTTCAGGGTCAGACTAAAAACGGCTCAATTTCGGGTCTGATAAAAACGAGCGATGGTAATCCAGCTTCGTATGTTAGCGTTGGATTGAAAAACACAAATAAAACGACTCAAACCGATGGCAAGGGAAATTTCTCCATAAAAAATATTGCACCAGGAAATTACACCATCAAGGTTTCTGCTATTGGCGTATCTGCTCAAGAAAAATCCATCACCGTTTTAGCCGATCAAAATATCAATACAGATTTCTCCATTGCAGAGTCTTCGTCTCAGTTGGATGAGGTTGCTATAAATGGCTATAAAACACCGAATAAAAAACCTGTTAATTTGGGTAAAATTGCAATTGCGCCGATGGATCTTCCACAATCAGTTCAAATTATTGGCAATCAAGTAATTACTGATCAGCAAGCTAACCGTTTAAGTGATGTGCTTAAAAACGTTAATGGAGTTGCTTATGGTGAGAATCGTGGCTCAGTAAGTGGCGAAACTTTCTTTGCTCGTGGTTATAGCTTGGGTGCAAACAACGTTTTCAAAAACGGATCACGTGCTACAAGTGGCGGCATGCCCGAAACCAGTACTTTAGAATCTGTTGAGGTTTTGAAAGGAAGTGCCGCATTACTTTATGGCGGTGTAACTGGTGGAGCTGTAGTAAACTTAGTTACTAAAAAACCTAAATTCGAATACGGTGGTGAAGTTTCTATGCGTGGTGGTAGTTACGATATGTACAAACCTACTGGCGATATTTACGGCCCGATTACAAAAAACCTTGCATTCCGCTTAATTGGCACCTATGAAGACGCTGCAAGTTTTAGAAACAGCGTTAATTCGAATCGAGTGTATGTAAATCCATCATTGTTATATAAAATTGATGAGAAAACTGACATCCTACTTCAAGGCGATTATTTAAAAAGTAATATGACACCAGATTTTGGTATTGGTACTGTCGATAATAAAATAATGGATATTGGTCGTGGTGCTTTTGTTAATGCGCCTTGGGCTTACAATCAAACCAATACAGTTACTTCGCAATTAAATATTAACCACAAGTTTAACGACAATTGGAAATTGAATATTTTAGGTAATCTTCAATCTTATAACCGTAATTATTTTAGTGCTGAACGTCCTTTTGCCGATACGCAGGCAGCAAACCCGCTTCCTTACGGTATTGCAGCACGTAATGTTACGCGTTCTAAAACGAGAGAATTTACCTACAACGAGCAAATTAATTTAAATGGTGCTTTTAAAACAGGAAGCTTAGCTCATACTTTATTGGTTGGTGCAGATGCAGATCAATC
The DNA here is from genome assembly GCF_014306625.1 of Pedobacter fastidiosus. Classification (GTDB taxonomy): domain Bacteria; phylum Bacteroidota; class Bacteroidia; order Sphingobacteriales; family Sphingobacteriaceae; genus Pedobacter; species Pedobacter fastidiosus. The sequence continues at coordinate 235,526 of NZ_JACRYL010000006.1, read as the reverse complement.
TAGAACTACCAGCGGAGGATTTACTTTTAACAATAACTTAACCACATTTAACTATGGCAATGTAAACCTGTTAGACCCTACAACTTATTTCGGAACCGGTACTGAACCGGGAGTCAACGTCGTATCAGAAACATTTGCTCCATTATACCGTATGGGTGCGTTTGTTCAGGATTTAGTATCAATTACCGAACAATTTAAAGTACTTGCTGGCGTACGTTATACATTCCAAAAAACGCCTAGAACTGTTACAACAAACTTGGCAACAGGCGTACAGACATTAAGTGTAAACAGTTTAGATAAATCGAAAACAGAAAGTGCTTTTACTCCGAAATTCGGATTGATTTATCAGCCTTTAAAAACTACATCTATTTACGCTAGTTATGCAAGTAACTTTATTCAAAACACTGGTACTGATATTAATTTAGCTCCTCTTGATCCATCCACAGTTGATCAGTATGAAGCTGGGGTTAAAAACGATTTGTTTAATGGCAGATTATCGGTAAATTTAACGTACTACAGAATTGCGAATGATAAATTTGCACAACAAGCCTTACTAAATGCTCAAGGTGCCCCAAATGGCGATGCCAATATTAAAGAGCTTAACGGAAAAACATTGAGTGATGGCCTTGAACTTGATATTACTGGAACGATTGTTAAAGGTTTAAACTTTATTGCAGGTTACAGCTATAACTTTATTCGTTATACCGAAACTCGTGATAAAACAGTTTATACTGTTCCAGCTCCAACAACAGCTAATCCAGCCGCTACAAGAACCATAACCTTAGGTGGAGTTATTGAAGGACAACGTTTGGTTGGCTCGACCAAAAACACAGCCAATGGAACATTATTTTACACTTTTCAAGATGGGAGTGTAAAAGGCCTAAAACTTGGTGCATCAGCATATTACACTGGCGCTCGTAATGGCGGTTACAATGACAGTAAGATTCAAACTTACAGTCGTTTAATTCCATTAACCAGTTTTACAACATTCGATTTTTCTGCAGGCTATAATTGGAAGAAAATATCTTTATTGGCTAAAGTTGCAAACATTACAAACGAATTAAATTATTTTGTACATGAAAACTATAGCGTTAACCCAATTCCTCCACGCCAGTTTATGACAACTCTATCTTATAAATTCTAAAGATTAGATTTCAAATAAACCAAAAAACCGAATCAATTATGATTCGGTTTTTTTGGTTTTAGCTCTTTATTTAATTGGCATCATAAATAATAACCTTTTCAAAAAACACTTTAAACTCATCTAAAAAAGCTTTGTGTAATGTGTGCACCTGATAAACATCATGAGCCGCCAAATCCTCAAAAAATAAAATTAAGCTAAATGTATAAGTTGTATCAACAACTGCACGTTCAATTGGCGCAGGCGTTCCAATGTGGAAGTTTTTCACAACTTCAATGTTTTCAAGGGTTTCTAAACTCTTACGAAAAGCAACTTTCTGATCTTCAGTGGTATCGGCTTTAAGCCAAAATAAAACGTGGTGGGCTATCATTTCTAATTTTTTTCCAAATATAATGATTGATCACAACTTGTGAACTTTCTTATCCGAAAACGCTTTTTGCTTTGCTAATTGCCTTTTTCAAATCAATTCCTTTTCCTAAAACGCCTTTAAATAAATCGCCTTCAACTTTCAAACGATCTATTGCATTAAAAATATTGAAATCTTTCATTTGCAAACCCGGTTTTACTTCATCCCAATGCAATGGCATAGAAACGGTAGCACCAATTTTTGGTCTTAAAGAATAAGGGCCTGCTATTGTTGCTCCTGGTCTATTTTGCAAGAAATCTAAATACATTTTTCCTTTTCTTGCAGAGATCATTCTTTCCAATGAAGTATATTCCGGAATTTGATCATGAACCAGATTTACAATAATCTTCGCAAACATCTGACTTTGATCATAAGTATATTTTGCATTTAGTGGAATATAAATATGCATTCCTGTAGAACCTGAAGTTTTGCAGAAACACGGCACATCAATCGCATCTAAAACCTTTTTAACCTCAAGCGCTGCTTCCACAACTTGATCAAAAGTATTTTTATCTGGGTCCAAATCAATTACACAATAATCCGGATTGTCGGGATTTTGAATTCGACTAAACCATGGATTCATTTCAATACAACCCAAACTTGCCATCCACATTAATGTAGCCTCATCCGTACCGACCAAATATTGCTTTTTTTCGCCTTCACTGGTTTCATAAGGAAAAGTTTTCACCCAATCAGGCGCTTTTCCTTTTACATCCTTTTGATAGAAGCTTGGTCCGTGGATGCCGTTTGGAAAACGGTTTAAAGATTGCGGGCGATCTTTCAAATAGGGCAAAATATATTCGGCAACTTGATAATAATAATTAAACATATCCCGCTTCGTTACTTTATCCTCAGGCCAGTAAATTTTGCTCAAGTGGGTAAATTTCAGATCATGACCTTTGATTTTCCGAACCTGCGTTTCATCTTTCGGATTTAATAACGTTTTCGTTGCTTCACTTTTTGGAGGTTTAATCGCACCATTATGTTTATCATCTTTAATTTCGGCAGTTTCCATGATTTCATCTGTTGATTGTTCTTCTTCTCTAACAACATCTTTAGCTTTTTTATCCACTCTCATTCCCTGAAATGAAGGGTGACGAAAAACGCCATCATCCGTAACTTCGGTAAACGCAACTTCACAAACTAGTTCTGGCTTTAGCCATGTAGCTTTTGCCTTTGGCGGATTCGGACGGAAGCGGGAGGGTTTATTTACATCAGGAATTTCATCAAATGGGCTTTTATCTACAATTAAAGGTGTAAACTGCTTCAACATTTCTTTTTGAAGTTTATCCGAAAAACCTGTTCCAACCTTACCAACATATTGGAGTTTGTCTTTTTCATAAACGCCAAGTAACAATGAACTAAATGATTTTGAAGTATCTTCATTTTTGGTAAAACCAGCAATTACTACTTCCTGCCTTTTATGTACTTTTATTTTTAGCCATTCCTTTGATCTACGATCAGGACTATACGTGCTATCCGATTTTTTAGCGATAATACCTTCCAACCCCATTTTTTCTGCCGCCGCGAAAAAGTCAATTCCACTGGCTTTAAATACTTTCCCTAGCCGTATTCTGTCATCATTAGTTGGGAGAATATCGTTCAAAATTGCTTGCCGTTCTGATAATGGCATTTCCATTAAGCTTTTGCCTTCGTACCAGAGTAAATCAAAAACATAAAAAACCAGTTCTCCATCTGCCTCGCTTCTCCAATTTTGCAATGCACCGAAATTAGAAACCCCTTTTTTATTGAGCACTAAAATTTCGCCATCCAAAACAGCGTTTAATTTCCATTTTTGAAGGAGATCATAAATTGGATAAAATTTTTCGTTGAAAGATTTATTATTTCTGGAGAATAAATTAACTTTTCCTTTTTTTATAAATGCTAAAGCTCTATATCCATCCCATTTAACTTCATATTGCCAATTAGAATCATCAAAAGGTTCGTTAACCAAAGTAGCCAGCATAGGTTTTATTCCATTAGGCATTGCAGATTTTGGTGCATTTTTTAAAAGTAGTTTTGGATCAGACTCGGCATCTTCTCCAACAGCTTTAGCTACATTTTTAACTTTTTCTACAGGCTTTTTTTTTTCGGGCTTTAACTTTTCTTCATGTCCTTCTTTCCAAACCTTTTCTGATGTTTTTTCCATTTTCTCTATGCTATTTCCGGATAGTACTGATTTATCTTCTTTGGTAATGTCTTTCGTAGAAGCGAAATCATCTTTATGTTTAATAAGCAACCAGCCATTTTCGCCCATACCATGCGTTTTAACCAAAGCAAACTCGCCATGTAATTTTTCGCCATGCAGTTTTATTTTTAACGAGCCTTCTTTAAGTTGATGAATGAGGTGTTTTTCTTGAGCCTTTTTCCCTTTAATTTCTGCAATTGGCTCGTAAGTACCCTCATCCCAAACAATTACAGTTCCGCCACCATATTCTCCTTTAGGAATAATGCCTTCAAAATTTTTGTAATCATAAGGATGATCTTCAACCATCATTGCTAAACGCTTATTTTTTGGATCTAGTGATGGGCCTTTCGGAACGGCCCAGCTTTTTAAAACGCCACGCATTTCGAGTCTGAAATCATAGTGTAAACGAGATGCATCATGTTTTTGAATCACAAACATTAATTTTTCATCATCCTTACTCTTTCCCGCTTTGGGTTCAGCAGTTTTAGAAAAGTCTCTTTTAGACACATATTTTTCCAGACTCATAACCTATAAGATTTACTTTTTTAGATACTGTTCAACTTCATCAGCATTTGATCCAATGATTTGGACTGTTGCCTTTAGCTTATCTTTGCTAATACCAAATTTAGTGGCCCAATAGTCTACCTCATAACTTTCGTTGATGTTGATTCTGGTTCGATCGGCACCAGCTTTTTTTGTTTTATCATCCATAACATATTGATTAGATGTGAATAAAACACTTTCCAAACAAAAAATGTTTTTAAATATCGTTCGCTGAAACATCGTTTTCAAGAGCAGGATCACCGGTGCTCTCGTGTGTATCAAAATCTTGACCTTCTAATTTTCCACCTTCTTTTGAATAATCACCACCTTCCAGCGTATCCTTTAAACTTTTATCATCTTCAGATTGATCTTCATTTTGTGATCCGCCGAAATTTGTTCCGTCCACATTACCTTCATAAGCATTTTGCAAACTTTCTTGATTTTCTTTTTCACTTGGATTTATATTTTCCATAAGGATCTAATAAGCGCAAAACATTTTGCTATTTATAGAAGCATTAAATCGAGATAAAAGTTTACACTATTTTGGTTTTTCTCACCAAACCAAGCGCTAACTATTGTGTTATTCTTATAACCAATATATAAACCGATGGAAAATCAAGATGTTTCAATGATTGATAAACGTGAACTTATCGACATTGCAGACGAACAGGACCGTAATTACTGGGCTGCCAGACTTGGAGTAAGCTCCGAAACACTAAAATCTGCTATTAGAGCAATTAGAAATTTAGAACTTATTAAGATTAAGGAATATTTAAACATGACGAAAACTAATCAAACCGCCAGTCAACAGATTTAAAACCTTAAATTTTTAAGATGAATACTAAAGTTCAAGAAAAAAAAGCCGAGATTAAAGTTTATCCAAACGCAATTTCAGATTGTAGCCACTTAATAGATTTACCTGCTACAAATCATCAATTTTTTATTAATAAAAGTGAAGGGAACACCTCAATAAAACCAGAGATTAGGGTATTGAGTATTTTTCATCCAAAAAATGGACTCTCTAAACTACTATAAATTTATTTTATAAAGTTTGTATATAAACTATTAATAGAAGCTTGGATTAAATCGCAATATCCTTTAGTGTAAACTGGGTTGCATCCATTTGTTATAACCACAATTCCATATTTTTCTTTGGGGTTAAAAAACATTGCACTGTAAAGGCCATATGCAGATCCGGTATGTCCTTTTAAAGTTAATCCCGGAATTAAATCATCTACACTTCTCATGGCCATTGCGTATCCTTCTTCTTCTGAAATTTTGGTTTGCATAAGCTTTGAATGTTTTTTAGACATGATTTTTACCCCATTGTACGTTCCATAATTCATGTGCATCGTCATGTATTTTGCTAAATCTGGAGCCGAAATCTTCATTCCGCCAGTTGGAGAAAATATTGGTGTGGAATAACCCATAACGTAATTTTTAATTTCCTCTCTTCTAGGTGCATAAGCAGTTGGTGCTGGCGTGAAGGTTTTTGTATCGTTATTGTACTCATAAAGCGTTACAAACTTTGCCGAATCCAAAGAATCAACGCAGTAACCAGCATACAATCCCAGTGGTTTTAAGAGATGATTCTTAACATAATTATCAAACCGTTCGCCTGATATTTTTTCGATTACGGTACCAATTAAATTAAAATTTAAATTGCAGTATTCATAGCCCTTTCCAGGCTCATAGCTATTATAACATTTTGCCCAATCCGGATTTTTATCTGGGTTGATTACATCCAATTTTAAATAACCTTGACTATCATTTAAGCTTGAACGATGAGAAAGCATCATTTTTAATGTAATTATCGTTTCTGGAAATTTAGGATTTCTAACCTTGAAACCCACCAAATTACTAAAGTCATCATCAAGCGCTATTTTACCTGCCTCAACCAATTGCATAATCGATGTTGCGGAGAAAGATTTAGAAATAGAGGCAATTCTAAATAGATCCTGATCGGTTAATGGAACATTATTTTCTACATTTTTTAAACCGAAAGAATGGGTATAGATAATTTTATTTTGCTTTACAACCGCAACAGAGACACCAACAGCACTATATTTAGCCATAATATCCTGTATCTCAGCTTCTGCCTTTTCTACTTGGGCATAACTAGATATTGAATAGGTTATTAAAGCAGTTACGGTAATAATAAACTTAGAAAATGTAAATCGCATCATATATTTAGGGATAAAGCTTAAATATATGGATAGAAAATAAATTTTAAAGTTTCGCCTTAACGTTGTTACAAAGATTATTTAGCATCATTAACTTCTAACCAATGTCCATCGGGATCTTTGAAATAAATCTGTTTTACACCATCCGCCCTCAAAGTTATCCCACCAACATTACCAGCCCAATTTTCGAAGCTTATATTTTTTGATTTTAATGCTTTTACAAAAACATTAACAGAGCCTACGCTAAAACATAAATGTTCATTTTTATCGAAAATACATTGCCCGTTTGCTCCTTGAATAATGTGTAATTGACCAGCAGAACCTAAACTGAACCAAGTATGTTTTCCATCGTGAAAGGGTTCAGGAATTTTTTCTAATTCAAAAACCTCCTCATAAAAAGTTGTGGCTTTATTTAAATCTACCACATAAAGAGCAATATGGTTTAGAATAGCTTTGGGTTTAGGCATTTTTTCTTGAGCTAAAGTTTTTTCAACAGGAATAAAGAATTTAACAACTAGAATTAACAAGGCGATGTATCTCATATTTTAACTTTTAGGCTTTATAAAATGTTTTTCTATGCAATTAAGTTCTTAAGGTTAATTTAATAAACAAAATTTATTACTTATCCACATTAAATATACTCAAAAACATCCCTAATAGGCATTAACTAATTAAATTACAGAAATGTTTACAACATGAAAGAATAGATGTTTTTAATTTCGAATTAGAAGTATTAATTTAGTGCCTGTAAAATTGATGCGACTGAATTTAAGAGAGACAGTAAGCAAATCCTCATGTGATTGAAGCATTAGCAACAATTGCGTTGGGCCTGGAATACCTGCTAATAAAGAAGTGATTTATCGAAAGGATACAACATTTTTTATATAGTCGCATCAATTTTCAATTTTTTGCCCCCTGCAAAAATTCGGCAACAGAAATTCCTTTATATTTTTTATAAGTTGCATTAAAGGCAGAAACTCTTCCACATCCTAATGATTCGGAAATTTCGGCAATAGAATAATCACTATTAATTAGCAATTCTTCTGCTTCTCTAACTAATCTTTCTTTAATTATGGTGAGTAAATTTTTGCCAAGAATGCTTTCTAAGAAGTTGTTTAGTTTCTTTGTAGACATGCCCATGCCTTCTGTATAAAAGCCTGTTGTTCTTTCTGATCTAAAATATTGCTCCAAAATTGCTCTAAAACGAAGCAATTGTTGCATTTCATCTGGAGTAAGCACTTTAAGCATCACATCTAATCCGGAAGCATAGCCTAAAAAAAGATAGATGTATTGAGAGAGCAGACTGATATCTTTTTTTAATTTGATGTCTTTATTAAGCTGTTCAATCAAGTTAACCATTTTAATCAGCTTGTTTTGATCAAGATCTTTGTAGGAAAGGGTTAAAAAAAGATTTTTTGCTTGAGGATCTGGGTGTTGCTGTAAAAATTCTATGAAAAGGTAGCTGGTAAAACTAAGCCAATAAGCAGATTGTATATTTGCTTCCAGCCTAATTACACCTTCTTCTGGTATAAAAAATACCCTGCCCGGTCGTAACTCATATTCGCCAGAATTCATACACAAAAAACCGCTCGCCTCTTTAATAATCAGCACACGCATAGGAAAGTAGGCATCAACCCCCCGCTCCCGTTTGTACAGCCCATTGATATTCTCAAGCTGTATCATAATTAAATTTGTTTACCCATTACGCTTTGAAAATAGTAAATTGATTTCAAATTAGACGATAAAGCACCAAAATGGTTACAATTTATTTAAATTGGTAACTATTATTCATTAAATATATTAAAAATATATTTACAATTAAACCAAAAAAAGGCAAAATCGTTCAGATTTTGCCTTTTTAAACTTACAAAAATCTTATTGTTTTGGAGCTTGCTCGGGTGCTTTACCGATTAATTCCATAAACTGATCTAATTTTGGTGTAATTATAATTTGAGTACGTCTGTTTTTTGCCTTGCCTGCAGGAGTGCTATTATCCGCAATCGGATTAAATTCTCCCCTACCACCTGCAGTTAAGCGTTTAGGATCTACAGCGTATTTGGTTTGAAGCGTTTGAACAACAGACGATGCTCTCAATGCACTTAAATCCCAATTGTTTCTTATATTGGTTTGAGCAATTGGAAGGTTATCTGTATTACCTTCAATCAACACATCGTAACCATCGTAATCTTTAATAATTTTAGCAATCTTACTTAAAGTTTCATTGGCGTTATCAGAGATTTCGTAACTACCAGATTTATAAAGCATATTATCTGATAGAGAAATATAAACTACACCCTTAAGCACTTGAACATCCACATCTCCCAATTCTTCCTTACTTAATGATCGTGTTAAGTTATTCGTTAACACCATATTAAGCGAATCACTTTTGCTTTTAGCGTTAATTAATTGTTTAATGTATTTGTTTGATGAATTAATCTCATCAACCAATTTAGAGATGTTTACATTTCCTTGATTACTAGAGCTTAAGCATTTATTAAGTGCATCTTGTAAAGCAACAACATTTGCTTTTTCGGATGTAATCTGTTCTTCCAAACTTTTAACTCGGCTGTTAGCTCCTGTTAATTCTCTTTGGCTATCTTGATATTTATTGCTTAATTCTTGATTTCTTTCACGAAGTTTCGAATAAGTTGTTTGCAATTCAGCATACTTTTTGTTGCTTACACAACCGGCTATCAGGATGATAGAAAAGAGCACTATTGGGATTGATTTGTACAATTTCATAATCTTATTTTGTTTAAAGACTATAGCGTAACAAAATTGATGCCTTTAAGTTTTATTTCTTACAACTATTAGGCATAAAAAAAGTCTTGATTAAACAATCAAGACTTTTTAAAACTATTTTAAAACTATTTTTTATTGAAAGTAACCCCTTCCCAAACATCTGTTCTAAACGGAGAAGCTGGTAAGTTGGATGCATTGGTTAAATTAGCTTCTGGATTATTTTCCCAGGCATATCTAACAGAAACCGGATTAGTAACCTGATCGCTGCTAACCAAAATTTGATTGCCTTTAACAGTTGCTTTTGCCCAATAAAACTTTTTATCTGCTCCAGCTATTGCGAAACCTTTTAGTTCATTTCCATCAACAGATTTTAGTCCATCAGCATATTCAAAACTCAATTTAATTTGATTCCCTTCTACTTTTTGGGCTTTATATAATGGCCCGGAAAAGATAACTTTTTGTCCATAAACATTTGCATCGGCAATTAAACCTAATCTTCTGCCAACTTCTTGTTTGTTTTTAGGATGAATATCTTTGGCATCACCAATATCAATTATTGTAGCCATGCCTGTATTGGGTAAAGAAATCGTTTGCAACTGAGCCTCTCTCAATTCTGCCCAAGCAGATTCAACTGGCTGGTCTTCCTTTTTCATAAAATTAGCAAGCTGAACAAAATAAAATGGAAAATTGCCTTGGCCAAATTTCTGACGCCAATCTTTAATCATGGTTGGAAAAAGTTCACGATATTGATAAGCCCGATCTGCATTACTTTCTCCCTGATACCAAATTGCACCTTTAATAGAGAATTGCAAAAATGGATGAATCATTGCATTGTACAAAACAGTTGGACGATTTGGATTATTATCAGACGCTGGAGCAGGTTCTACATCTTTAAAATTTAAGCCAACCTTGTATTTCCAATCACCTGCTAATGAGATACTTTCATTTGATGAACTTACTAAATTCATATCCTTTGCATCGCCATATAAGCCACCACCACCTGCATTATCAAATACCTTAACAGTAATTGTATTTTCGCCTGCTTTAAGTAAATTATTTGGAATTGAATATTTACGTGCTTGGTTATAGCCCTGAGTTTCTCCTACTTTCGTTCCATTTAAATAAGTAATATCATTATCATCAATTAAGCCTAAATTAAGTTTAACATCTTTTCCCACCCAGCTTTCAGGTAGGCTTACTTTTTTGGTAAACCAAACAATACCATCAAAATCTTTCAATCCAGCATCTTCCCAAAGCGTTGGTACTTTCATTGTTTGCCACTCTGAAGCATCAGTTAATACCCAACTTTTTCCACTTTGAGCACCCAGATCTTTATCTGCCACCATCTTCATCCAATTTTGAAGTTTTTGTTCGTAAGGAACTCCAGAAGTTGTTTTGGTAGATGCTCCTATTTTCTCTACAGCAGGAGCAAAATCAGGCATTTTTTTAAGCGATTCGCCACTCGTCCAAGCTTCGGCAATTGTACCTCCCCAAGAAGTATGAATTAAGCCAATCGGAATTTTTGTTTTGTTATAAACTTCTCTTGCAAAGAAATATGCAGTTGATGAAAACTCAGCAATATACTGAGGGCTACAAGCTTGCCATCCACCGTTTTGTACTTTTGCATTATCTAATGGCGTATTACTTGTAATGTGATCTGCCTGTAATAAGCGAATGTTCGGATAATTTGCATCAGCAATTTCCTTTTCATAATTCTGAATTCTTCCCCATCCTGCTAATGGCATTTCCATGTTCGATTGGCCAGAGCAAATCCAAACATCGCCAATTAAAACGTTGTTAAGCTTTAATTCTTCACCATCAGAAATGGATAGAGAATAAGGTCCGCCAAATACTGGTGTTGCAACCTTAATTTTCCAGTTTCCTTTTTCATCTGCTGTGGTAGAATATTGTTTGGAATTCCAAGAAGTTGTAATGTTAATTTTTTTGCCTGCATCTGCCCAGCCCCAAATTGCCGCATTGGTTTTTTGCTGCAGAACCATATTATCGCTAAATACTGATGGCAGAATAACTTTCGCCTGCACCAACTGGAGGCTTGAAATAAAGATTATAACGCAGATTAGTAAACGAAACTTAAAATTGCTCATATGTGTATTTAATAGTGATTAGAAATGCTAATTTACATTTTCTAATTAAATTTTTAGTATGCGTAACATAAAAGCAACACAATCATTTTAAGGATTTTAAAATTACGGTGAGTTTAGAAATTGTTTCAGACTTATGGAAAAAATTATTTCCTTTACGCTTCTCAAAAACCTATGAAAGTTTTCAATATTATCTTCTGCGTTTTATTTATTGTGAGTGCAGGTTTGCAGTACAATGATCCCGATCCATATATATGGGCTCCTATTTACCTTTATGGTGCATGGCTCTGTTTTAGGGCATTTCAAAATAAATTTTATCCGAAGGCGTATCTCTTGGGTGTTGCAGTTTATACTTTATATGCACTGTATCTGTTATTCGATAAAACAGGTGTCTTAAATTGGTACGAAAACCATAATGCAGAAAATATTGTGCAAAGCATGAAGGCTACTAAACCGTGGATTGAAGAAACTAGAGAATTTGGAGGATTGTTAATTCTTATTGTTGTACTGTTGATCAATTATTTTTATAGCAAGTGGCATCAAAATAAAGCTAGATAATTACTTTTTTATTAATGCAACTTGAGCTTGCATTTCTAAAATAAATGGATTTTTGGTTTTGATAAAACTCACCAAAAAAGCGAATACAACAAACACAAATATGGCAATTAAAAAAGTTGCCATCATTTTATTATTTGAGTCAATTTGAGCCTTAGACCTTCCCTGTTCCATTTCGTTTTTCTTATTAAGCAAATTCGGAACACCAAAAATTGGTATTTGTTTGCGTTTAAGAGCCTTTTTTAAAGGAAAATCGATGAACGCTGTTGAATTGTAGATGTACCTAAACAAATAGTAGGATTTTGTCGAACTCCATAATTAACTTCAATTTAAAGGAACATCATTGCTCCCCAGTACTCCAATATTGATCGATAAATGATTTTCTAGTCATCATTTTCAGATAAGCATAATCGCCAGATATTTGATCTCTTTTTTGGAGCTGATACAAAAAATGACCACCAAGATCGACTATGATTGGACACTTGGCAGAAAACCAGACACTGTGAGGCTGTTTCCAACAAAAAGAATAATAGTGAGAAGTTAGCGGGATGCCCTTTATTTCTGGGTGATAGAAATTAAGAATTTTGGGCTTGATAAGTCCTAATGAAACCTCTGATTTTCTGACCATTGATAAATGATCGGAATGGCAAAATTCGTAATCAGTTAATCGAGGATGATCAACATCTGGTAGGTTTTTAAGGATTCTGAAACCTTTAAATTTTTTACCATTCAAGATCCAAACCAAATTTGGATAAAAGGCTTCCCTACTTTCTAACTCGATTAAAGATATAGGCGAATTTTGAAACTCTAAGGTTGTACCGCACGGCGTATGCACATCTGCTCGGTGCATTTCCCCACATTTCTCATCGTAAAAGCAAACTTCACGATAGTTTTGAGGAAAGGCCTTTTTCCAGTTTTTATGCCATGGCGTTTCCCCTGGATAGATTCTTGGAGTTTTTTGAAGTATGGAAGAATTGGTTCCAGCAGTTTGAAGATCAATAATGGCGGAAACATTATTGTTTTCAGTTTCTTTATCTTGCTGAAAGTGGAATTCCATTTTTACTGTAATTAGGGAAGGCAAATTTATACCAAAAATTTTAGCAAAGCAAGTTAAGCACAGCAAAACTAAGATAGAGTTAGAAGAAAATAATTATTAGTTACTAGAGTGCCTACAAAAATTTATAAATTTATAGTAGGCTGTTCTTTAAGCATCTCTGCTTTAACTTCATCGTGCGTATGCTGCAACAGCTTCTTAAATTCTGCTATGTTTCTTTCAAAAGTTTCTATGGCTTTTTTGCCATCAAACTCTACTTCAGCTTTTAAATCGTTTTTTGCAAAGCGAATAAAACTTCGTAATGAAAACATCAGGGTTTCATTGCGCTCGTAGAGTCTTTTTCTAGTTTCTTGTTCTATTGCTTGTGCAAGGTGCTCCATAATTATATCCGGTTTGTTAATATAACACTAAAGTAACCTCCAAAGTTTTTAGATGAAAAGGGATACCAAAAAAGCAAAACTTTATTTATGCTATAATGTCTTAGCAATAAACATGTTGTTATGAAAGTTAAAGAAACCATGATCTTCACATTAAAAAATGGCGAAAAAGCACTAATATTATTGGCCGAAAATGAAGAAGAACAAGAAAAATTATATCATCACCTTACTGTGGATGCTTATAAATTTAAAAATGAAATTGCCGAAACTGAACCCAGAATCGATTACATTTCATCAGGTTACAGAAATGAAAAAGATGAAGTTACTTGGAACAATGATTATATCCCTGTACCCAAATGGTTTGAAAAAAACTAGTTGGGAGAAAATTCTATTCTCCCAACAGCGCTATTTTAGTTTCGCTCAACTTACCCTGTTCCTCTTCATCTAAAACAGGAAATTTGAGATTTAAACTTTTCATTTTATCCTCAATAATCTCACTGATGGCTAAGCGGGCAAACCATTTTTTATCAGCAGGAATAATATGCCAAGGTATATTTTCGGTACTCGTTTCATTTATTGCATCTTCGTAAGCTTTCATATAATCATCCCACAAATCACGTTCTTTTATATCTCCAGAAGAGAATTTCCAGTTTTTGGTTGGGTCATCTATTCTCTCCAGAAAACGTTCCTTTTGTTCGGCCCTGCTCACATTTAAAAAGAATTTTATGATCACTGTTCCGTTGGCTGTTAAATGTTCTTCAAAGTTGCGAATGCTTTGATAACGTTGCTTCCAAAAATCCTTATTTATTTTTTTCACATCAGCATAGCCGGGAATATTTTCGCTTAAAATATATTCTGGATGAACTTTGCAGACTAAAACATTCTCATAATGCGAACGGTTATGAATGCCAATTCTACCTCTTTCTGGTAAAGCCTTATAATGCCTCCAAAGAAAATCATGCTCATACTCTTCGGAGGTTGGAACCTTAAAACTAAAAACCTGACAACCCTGAGGATTTAAACCACTCATAACGTGCTCTATAGCACTATCTTTACCTGCAGCATCCATTGCTTGGAAAAGAATTAGAACAGAATGTGTGCCCGAGGCATATAACTTTTCCTGAAGATGATCTATCTCAATTTTTGAGTTGATTAGCGCATCTTTTGCTTTCTCTTTTGTATATCCTCCTGTATAATCGGTTTTAACGTTTTTTAAAGAAAATTTTTTATCTCCTTGTACAATTAAGCTTTTAAATTCGTTTTTCATACTTATGTGTTAATTTAGATAAGTCAATCCATCAATTATTTAAATATAGAACTAAAAAATAAGTAAATTAAATACATTAATTTGCATTTGGAGTTTTTTATATTTAGCGCCAAAGCATTTACCAATACAACATCTTGACCAATATGTTTAAAGAGATAAAGAACAAGTACTTACGTTATTCGGCAATCGGTATTTTTTTTATAATAATTTTCTTCTCCGCACTTCAACTTAATTTTTTATGGCTCTTTGGATACTCTCCAAGCTATCGCGACATTAAAGCGCCAACATTAAGAGTGGGCTCAGAACTCTACACTTCAGATGGAAAACTGATTGGAAGATATTTCAAAGAGAATAGAACACCTGTTAATTTTAACGAAATTTCGCCAAGTGTAATCAATGCTTTAGTGGCTACCGAGGACGTTCGCTTTTACAAACATTGGGGAATAGATGCCCAAGCCGTAGTTCGTGCGGTGGTAGGAATGGGAAAAGACGGTGGCGCCAGTACCATTACACAACAATTAGCGAAAAACTTATACAGAACACGCTATAATAAATCGTCTGGATTTTTATCCAAGCTACCTCTACTCAGAACAATTATTCCTAAGTTAAAGGAATGGATGACAGCCGTTAAACTTGAATCTAACTATTCAAAAAACGATATCATCACCATGTACTTAAATACAGTTTCCTTTGGAAATAATACTTATGGTATAAAAACCGCAAGTCGTATTTATTTTGATAAGGAAGCCAAAGAACTTGCACCAACTGATGCGGCATTGCTTGTTGGAATGCTCAAAGGAACATCATTATACAACCCAAGAAAAAACCCCATTAAAGCTTTAGAACGCAGAAATGTTGTTTTAGGCCAAATGAATAAGTACAAGTTTTTAAGTAAAGATAGTTTGACGCTACTAAGTCAACAACCTATTAAACTTAAGGAAGGAAAAATGGAAGATGGCAGTGACGGCGATTCTTATTTGAGAGCAGCGGTTGCAAAATACCTAGAAAAATGGTGCACTGATAACGGTTACGACTTATATGAAGATGGATTAAAAATATATACCACAATTGATTCTAAGCTTCAAAAATACGCAGAAGAAGCAGTTGCCGAGCAAATGAAAACGTTGCAGCGCAGATTTTATAATGTTTGGGGCAATGAAGATCCTTGGTATGATTCTGAAAAACAGAAAGTGGATTATCCAGATAGAGCGATGAAGAACTTGCCGATTTACAGTCTGTTGCAAAAGAAATTTCCTAACAATCCAGATTCTGTTTTGGCTTATTTTAATAAAAAGAAACGGATGCAGATTTTCACTTACAAAGGAGATCGCGACACATCATTCTCCACATTGGATTCTATCCGTTATTATGGCAAAATCCTGAATACAGGAATGATGACCATGGAACCATCCAGCGGAAAAATTAAAGTTTGGGTTGGTGGCATTGATCATAAATTCTTTAAATATGATCACGTTAATCAATCAAAACGCCAAGCAGGCTCTACTTTTAAACCTTTTGCTTACCTAACTGCCTTAGAACAAGGCATGAGTCCTTGCGATAAATTTACCGATAAACCTGTAAAAATTGCCTATCAAGACAAAGGTGAAACGAAATACTGGGAGCCTAAAAATGCCGATTACAGCGTTTCTTACCGCGAGATGAGTTTACGTTGGGCAATGGCCAAATCCGTTAATACCATCACTGCACAGGTTACCGAAAAAGTAGGCTGGGATAATGTTGTTAAATATGCACACGAATGTGGAATCGATAGTCACTTGGAATCTGTTCCTTCTGTTAGCTTAGGTTCTAACGATGTTAATGTTTATGAAATGGTTAAGGCCTACAGTACATTCATGAATAAGGGCATAAAAACTGATCCTATCTTAGTTGAAAAAATTACCGATCAAGATGATAACACAATCGATGAATTTAAGCCCAAAACAAAAAGAGTTTTAACAGAGGAAATTGCTTGGTTAATGACCTATATGTTCCGTGGTGGAATGGAAGAACCCGGAGGAACATCTCAGGCACTGTGGGAATGGCCAAATTTATTCAAAAAGAACAATCAAATTGGCGGTAAAACCGGAACATCATCAGATTATGTTGATGCTTGGTATATGGGTTTAACCAAAGATTTGGTAACCGGTGTTTGGGTTGGTTGTGATGAAAGAACAGCTCACTTTAAAAATGGTGAACAAGGTGAAGGTTCAAGAACTGCCTTGCCTATTTTTGCTAAATTTATGGAGAAGGTTTACCTAGATCCAACTTCTGGCTACACTTACGGCCCTTTTCCTAAATCTACTGTTCCAATTACCAGAACAATTAACTGCCCTAGTCCGCAATTTGTTGCGGATACCACTTCTACAGATAGTGTTTTGGTCGATTCAACTGAATTTACGGTACCAGAAGATCCGGCAAATCCTACTACTCCTGCAACCGTTCAGCCAGAGGTTAAAAAGGAAGAAACCAAAACGGATCCGGTTCAAAATCAGCCTGCTACCACAGCTCCATTAACCAAAAAGGAAGAGCGTGAATTGAAAAGGAAACAGCGACAAGAAGAAAGAGATAAGAAAAAGATTGACAACTAGTCTTTAACAAATATTATTTCCTTGGAATTAAGTGTTAACTACTACTTTTTCTAAGGAAATTTTCCTTAAAAGTGTTAAATTTTAAATAGTGATTTAAACAATTGCTATTTTTAATTTTCAAATCCTATACAATTACATTTTCGTACATGATTATAACATTTTACTAAAACTAAACATATGAAAATAGGCTTTACTTTAATGAGGCGATACATCCCGATTTTGCTCCTGCTTATTCTTTCTTTTTCAGTTAAAGCGCAGTATTTCGGACAAAACAAGGTGAGGTATAAAAAGCTTGATTTCAAGGTTTTACAAACTCCACACTTCGAAATTTACTATTACATTAAAAATGATAAGCTGTTAAAAAGGTTTTCTCAAGATGCAGAAACCTGGTATAAAATGCACCAGGAAGTTTTTAGAGATACTTTTTTAAAAAAGAATCCAATCATTTTATATAACAATCATCCAGATTTTCAACAAACTACTGCTCTCCAAGGCGAAATTGGGATTGGTACGGGCGGTGTAACAGAGGCTTTAAAAAACAGGGTTATTATGCCTGTTATGGAATTGAATAGTCAAACTCGACACGTTCTAGGCCATGAGCTTGTTCACGCATTTCAATACCATCTTTTGCTTGAAAAAGATTCTATTAGTTTAGAAAATGTTGGCAATACCCCACTGTGGATGGTAGAAGGAATGGCAGAATATTTATCAATCGGTAAAAAGGATGCCTTTACCTCGATGTGGATGCGAGATGCGATGCTGAATCGCGATATCCCCTCTTTAAAAGATTTAACCAACTCGAATAAATATTTCCCTTACCGTTACGGGCAAGCATTTTGGACTTATATAGGTTCTCAATATGGTGATACAACGATAGTTCCCCTGTTCAAAAATACGGCGAAATATGGCTATGAAAACGCCATAAGGTATACTTTCGGTTACGATGATAAAACATTATCTGGTTTATGGAAAAATGCGATTGATGAACATTATAAGCCCATGCTTAAAGCCGATAGTTCTCAAATTAAAATTACCGGAACAAAAATTATCGATAATAAGAATGCAGGTAATATGAACGTTGCTCCTGCCCTTAGTCCTGATGGTAAATATCTTGCTTTTATGTCGGAGAAGGATTTGTTTGGGATTGATTTATTCTTAGCAGATGCCAAAACGGGTACTATAATTAGAAAGCTGAGTAGTCAGATTTCCAATGGACATATTGATGATTTCAATTTTATAGAATCTGCCGGTGCTTGGTCGCCAGATAGCAAACAATTTGCCTTTAGTATTTTTAGTCACGGTAAAAACCAAATGATGATTATCAACGTGGCAAATGGAACTACCGTTTCTCAAACAGCTATGGAGCAAGTGCAACAATTTGGAAATTTAACTTGGTCGCCTAATGGAAAAGATGTCGCTTTCTCTGGAATGGTAGAAGGTCAGAGCGATATATTTTCATACAATTTAGATACAAAGACAATCAGTCAGATTACAAATGATGAGTATTCTGATTATGCACCAAATTATTCTCCAGATGGAAAAAAATTGGTTTTCTCTTCGGATAGAGCGGCGATTCAGGCTAAAAATGTGAGTGCAGTTAATCCAATTAACTTAACAATTTATGATATTGCAACAAAATCTGTTAGTAATTTAGATGTGTTTCCCGGTGCGAACAATCTAAACGCACAGTTCTCTTCAAACAGTCAGAACATTTATTTCCTGTCAAATAGAGATGGATTTAGAAATTTATACAAATACAATTTTGCAGATAATACTGTAGATCAATTAACAGATTACTTTACAGGGATTAGCGGAATTACAGAATTTTCTCCTGCTATTTCAGTATCTACAACTGATGATATTGTTTACAGTTATTATCGTTACCAACGCTATACTTTGTACAATGCAAAATTGAGCAGTTTCAAAGCTAAGCGTGTAGGTAATAAAGAAGAGAATTTCGATGCGGCTATTCTTCCGCCCATGGAAAATGTTGGTGTAAACATTATCAATTCTAACTTAAACAATTACGATCGTTTTGAAAAAGTTGTAGCCGATTCTTTAAAAACCATTCCTTATACCCCAAAATTCAGATTAGATTATTTGGCAAATAGTGGTGTCGGGGTTTCTAGCAGTCGCTTTGGAACTGGTGTTTCTGGTGGTATTGTTGGAATGTTTAGCGATATTTTAGGAACCAATCAGATTATCGCCAATCTATCTGTTAATGGAGAAATTTATGATTTTGGTGGGTTAGTTGGTTACATCAATCAAAAAAGCAGAATAAATTGGGGAGCTGCAGTTTCTCATATTCCTTATGTTTCGGGTTTTAGCTCTTACGGCTTCGAGCAATTGCCAACTGCGAATAACCAAACAACGGATGCCATAAATTATAGAACAGATATTATTAGAACCTTTGAGGATCAAATTCAAGTTTTTGGCGCTTATCCATTTAGCAAAATACACAGGTTTGAATTGGGTGGTGCATTTTCGCATTATAGCTATAGAATAGATCGTTATAGCAATTATTATAGTCCTGACGGTTATTTTTTGGGTTCTGATAGAAGTAAAATCTCAAACGACCAAGCATCATTAGATTATGGCGTTCCTTTTAACTCCTTTACACTTTATCAATTAAATGCTGGCTTTGTGGGCGATAATTCAATCTTTGGATTAACTGGCCCATTAGACGGCTTTAGGTACCGTGTGAGTGCTGAAAAGTATTTTGGAACCTACAATTTTGCTGGCGTTACTGCCGATTTAAGAAAATATTGGAGATTAAAACCAATAACCATCGCAGCAAGATCTTACAATACGCTAAGAATTGGTAAAGATGCAGATCGCCTTTATCCAATGTACGTAGGCTATCCATATTTAATTAGAGGATACGAATCCAATTCCATCTATAAAACAACATCGCAAAGATCAGATCAATCCTTTGATATAAACCAGTTAAGCGGAAGTAAAATTGCTGTATTTAATTTCGAACTTCGTTTACCATTTACTGGGCCAAAGAAATTAGCTGCAATTCCATCGAAATTCTTATTTACAGATTTAAACCTATTTTTTGATGCTGGTTTGGCTTGGACAAATGATACAAAGGTTGCCTTCAAAAGCGAACCAACTTATACAGATGTGCCCGTAAAAGATGAAAACGGAGTGGTAATTGGCTCCTATCAAACCACCACAGAACGTGTACCTGCAATGAGTGTTGGAATTTCGCTAAGGGTAAATGTATTTGGCTATTTTGTATTAGAGCCATACTATGCAATTCCTTTCCAGCGTAAAGATGTTAAAGCTGGGGTTTTCGGTTTAACATTTGCACCGGGTTGGTAATCATTAAGGATTTAATGCTTGAGTTTTAAATAATAGAATAAATACTAAGCGCATTTAGAATATAACACGAATAACAGCAAAAAGAGGCTATATCATAAATCAATTTTTTATTAGTATCACATTGAGCTTGTCGAAATGCTATAAAATTGCATCTTATTAGTCTTTCGACAAGCTCAGGATGACATTTATTTTTATGATATGGGCTCTTTTTCTGAGATTCAAACATTTTTATTACTTAAGATAGGCTTGTAAACGCCATCTTAACTTGATTGGTCATATTTCTATGCAAAAGGATATTTTCAAAATCCAAGCCAATAGTTAAATCGATCCAATCTGGATTACATGATCTAACCAAACGCTCTTTCTGCATACGTGTAAAACGACTAATTAATTTAAATCGGCCTAAAGCCTGTGCTTCAGTTTTAAATTCTTCAAAATAAACCAAGCGGGTTAATTGCTTTCCGTTATCGAAAAATAAGTTTGGCATCTGCTTGTAGAAATCCAGTGTCTTAATCAAATCAGAGCTCATACCTACGTGCATAGTTGTGCGGTTTCTGTCGGTAACGATGTAAACAAACTTTTTCATAATAACGTGTTTAAAATTAAAACTAAACTATTTAGCATACTCTCTTGCAAATCAAAATAATATTACTAACTTTATGAGCATAAAATTACTAACTATTTTAGTAATTCCAAATTTATTTTAAAATTTATTTTTATGTCAAATATTTCAAATAATTTAAAGTACCTCAGGAAGAAAAAAGGCCATACACAGCAGAATTTCGCTGATATTATGGAAATCAAGAGATCGCTAATTGGCGCTTACGAAGAAGATCGTGCTGAACCGAAATATGATTTGCTAAAAAGAATAGCTGAATATTTCGACTTAACCATCGATGAATTCATCAATGAGAAGATTTCTGACAGCTGGAAACCCAAGCCAAAAAGTACAGGTTCTAACTTAAGGGTATTAAGTATTTCTGTTGATCAAAACGACAGAGAGAATATAGAACTCGTTCCGGTGAAGGCGAGTGCTGGTTATCTAAATGGTTTTTCTGATCCACAATATATAAGTGATTTACCAAAATTTCAGTTGCCGTTAGCTGCGCTTCGTCAAGGAACTTTTCGAGCGTTTGAGATCATGGGCGATAGTATGTTGCCTGTTCAACCTGGTAGTGTAATTATTGGCGAGTATTTGGATAACTGGAATGAAGTAAAAACTGGAGAAACTTACATTGTTATTAGTAAAAATGAAGGCGTTGTTTATAAAAGAGCAGGCAATCGTTTTAGAGAAAATAAGGATTTGAAATTAGTTTCTGATAATAAAGTTTATGATGCTTATACCATTGCAGCCGATGATATTTTAGAAATCTGGAGAGCTAAAGCCTATATATCTACTTCATTACCAGAACCTGCACCAGACCCAACTATGGAAACTTTAACCCAAATGATGGCGCAAATGCAGAAATCGATTTCTCAACTTAACAAGAATTAACATTTTTTAACAGCTGCTGATTAAACCGTTTGCTCTTTTTTATATCTATCTATTAACAAACACATAAAAAAACATAAACATGAAAAGAGCAATTTTAACAATAGCAATTGCAGTGATGGGTTTCACCGCTGCATTTGCTCAAGACACGACCAGAAAGGCAAGAAGAGAAATGCCAAAAATGACAGCAGAACAAAGAGCCGAAAAAGCTACTGCAGGCATGGAAAAGAGATTAGGTTTATCTGCTGATCAAAAAACTAAAGTTTACCAAGTTGAACTGGATAGAGCAAAAAAAATGGATGCCATGAGAACTGGAAATCCAGCTGATATGAAAGGCAAAAGAGGTGAAATGAAAGCTTCTATGGATAAATCTAAAGCTGATTTAGATAATATTTTAACTTCAGAGCAAAAAACTAAAATGGAGGCATTAAGAGCTGAACAAAAAGGCAAAATGAAAGATAGAAAACCAGGTATGGGAAGAGGAAAAAAAGATAAAGCACCTGTAGTATCTAATCCACCGACACAAGGATAATTTTGATATTAGCTTAAATAAATTTTAAAATAGTACATTTTTTTAGAAAGCGTTCCGATTAACGGAACGCTTTCTTTATTTTTGGCCAATGAGCAAAATCAAAAAATTTCTTAATTTAAAATTGAAGGAAAGAGAAGAAAATCTTTCATTAAGAAATTTATCTACGAACTTCCCTCCTATAGATTTCTGCTCAAACGATTACTTAGGTTTTGCAAAATCTGATGAATTAACCAATCTCATTTCGACGAATATTTCAAATCTTACCAACTATAAAAATGGTTCTGGCGGTTCCAGATTATTAAGTGGTAACTCAACTTACATAGAAGAAACCGAACAGTTTATAGCAAACTTTCATGAGGCTGAATGTGGTTTAATTTTTAATTCTGGTTATGATGCCAATATTGGTTTACTCTCTAGCATCCCACAGCGTGGAGATACGATAATCACAGACGAATTTATTCATGCAAGTATAATTGATGGATGTAGATTAAGCCACGCCACTCGATATAAATTTGCACACAACAATACAAATGAGCTTGAAGAAAAACTAAAAAATGCCAAAGGAAATGTATTTGTGGTGGTAGAAAGTGTATATTCTATGGATGGCGACCTTGCTCCGCTTATAGAAATTTCAGCACTTTGCGAAAATTATAAAGCCAATTTAATTGTTGATGAAGCACACGCTACTGGAATTTTTGGAGATTTTGGAAAAGGCTTGGTAAATAAACATGATCTCCAAACCAAAGTTTTCGCCAGAATTATAACTTTCGGTAAAGCAATGGGAATTCATGGCGCAATAGTTTTGGGAAGCGAAAATTTACGTCACTATCTAATTAATTTTGCTAGATCTTTTATTTACACCACCGCCGCTCCCATTCATAATATTGTGGCGATTAAGTCTGCTTATGAAATCCTTCAAAATTTAGACTTTCAGAAAATTCACAAAAAAATTGAAATTTTCAGAAAGTTGATCAAAGAAAATAACATTCAATCTTTAAATAGCTTGAGTACCATTCAAGGAATTGTTTTTTCAAATAATGAGGCTACAAAAAATGCTTCAAAATATTTACAGGAAAAAGGCTTTGATGTTCGTGCAATATTAAGTCCGACGGTGCCTGCTGGCAAAGAACGACTTAGAATTTGTTTACACACCTTTAATACTGATGAAGAAATAATTTCATTAGTAAAACATTTAAAAGAGATCCAGCTAAATGGTTAAATATTTTATTACCGGAATTGGAACAGGGATTGGCAAGACTTTGATCAGCACCATCTTAACAGAAAAACTTAAAGCAGACTATTGGAAACCCATTCAATCGGGCGATTTGGAAACAAGCGATAGCAAAACAATTGCAAGTTTAATTAGCAATAATTTAACTGTTATCCATCCAGAAAGTTATAGGTTAACGCAACCTTTATCTCCACATTTATCTGCCAAATTGGATGGAATACATATCAATCTCGATCAAATTGTTATCCCAGAAACCACAAATAATCTGATAATAGAAGGTGCTGGTGGTTTGATGGTTCCTTTAAATGAAAACGAACTGATTGTAGATTTAATCAAAAAATTAGATGTCGAAGTAATTTTGATTTCTCAGAACTATCTTGGAAGTATTAACCATACATTACTATCAATCAACCTTTTAAATCAATATAACATTAAGATTAAGGGGATAATTTTTAATGGTGAAGAGAACTTAGAAACTGAAAGATTTATTCTGCAATATTCTAAAACAAAAAAGCTAGGGTCTGTGCCTAGCTTAAAAAAAATCGACAAGTTAAATGTTATTTCTTCAGGAAATCTAATCTCGCTTGATTAGGTTGCTAGCTTCAAAGCAACAGAAAACCTTTATAAAACTGAGATTCTATTTCGTTTGAACCAGCACATCTGGATAATCAGAAATAATTCCATCCACATTTAAATCTTTAAGTTTTTTAATGTCCTCAGGAGTATTTGCCGTCCACGGAATAATTTTAATGCCCTCTGCATGTGCCTTATTTACCATTTCAGCAGTAACCATTTGCCAAACAGGACTCAAAATAAATGGCTTAAAGCCTAAATCAGTGATATTTTCTTCGTAAGTTTTTTTGTTGGCAACCAAGAATGAAGTTCTTACTTTCGGATATTTCTTGTTGATAATTTGAATAGTTCTTTTATCAAAAGATTGAATGACAACGTAATCCAAAATCTTTTTCTTTTTCAAAACGCCCATTAATAAATTAACAAATGTTTCAGGATCTGGATTGGTAACGCCGTCACCTTTTACATCGCACTTCGTTTCAATGTTATAAAAGAACTGCTTTCTATTATTACTTGTGATATCCTTTTGCACTGCATCAATCAAATCTTCCAACAATGGAATTTGAGTTTTAATTTTCTGCTGTTTTGGAAAACCAACCAAAGTTTTTGAACCTAAATCGAATTGCTTTAAATCGGCATAATTCATTCCAAAAATTGGATATTTCTTCGCATCGGTATCTGGAATATCCTGCCCATCTGGCGTGCGCATAAAACCAGGACTTAAATAATCATCGTGTGTAACAACAACTTTTCCATCTTTTGTAATGTGAGTATCCATTTCTAATGTTGTAATACCATCGATTTTCATAGCATTTAACATCGCCAGAATGGTGTTTTCTGGCATCAAACCTCTTCCACCACGATGAGCTTCAGCACTAAATGCAGGGAATTGAGCTTGACTAAAGGATTTAACAGAACACAGACTTGTAGCGATTAATAAAAAAAGGGATGCTCTTAATTTCATGATTTTTGTATTTGATTAATGAGTTATGTTTTAAACTAGCCGTTAAATTCTGCTTCAAAAATTTCACCAAAACGATCAGTAGCCACAACTTTTACTTTTTTTATTGATGGCTCAAAATGGGCTACAAATAAATGTTCGGTAGAGTGCGGTTCAGGAAAAGTTCTTCCGGCAGGCAAAGTATCACCTTTGTAAAGCTTTACTGTTTCCGGATCGTAACCCTTCTGATTTTCCATTGTACCTATTGCTTTTCCATCTAAAAAGTATTCAACTTTCCATTGCGGATCCCAATTCCAAACATTTGCAATAAGTCTTTTTTGATTGGTTAATTCATCCACGTAAATATGAATTTGTTCCTTCCTACTTAATCCAGTTGGTTGATAATACCACTTTAGTTCTGTTCCGTTAACTTCGTAAACGCCATAACCTCTTGGTGTTCCATCTTCACAAACTGGGCCTGTCCACCATGCGCCACAAACTGCACCATGATTATGCTCGAAAATACCGTTGGTAATCACATTTCGATTGTAATGCGTATGGCCAGACATGATATGAACATTGGTAAAACCGCTTAAAACAGCATATAAATCGCTATTATTTTTCACCGAATTATGAACAGGAATATGGAGGTTGATAATAAGAAGGGCATCTTTTGCTACAAATTTTAAATCTTTAGCCAACCAATCTAACTGTGCCTGAGTAATAAAGCCATCGTAAGTTCTTTCTATGCCTAAGTAACGAACATCGTCCATCACCACATAATGTGCCCTACCTCGATTAAAAGAGTAATAGGTTGGGCCATAATGTTCTTGAAAAGTTTTGTCAGAAGTTTCATCGCCACCCAACCTGTAATCCATATCATGATTACCCAAACATTGAAAGAATGGAATACCCATTTCTACTACTGCTTTATTATAATCTTCAAAAAGATCATGATTATCCCAAACGATATCCCCCACAGTAATGCCGTGAACAGGAATTTTACCCATTCCGCTGATAACCTTTTTAGTATCGGGAACCGAAGTAGTCATCATTTTCTCAACATCTTTTTTGTTCTTAACCTGCGGATCTGCCCAAATGATAAAATTGTGTCTATTATCATTCACCTTCATGGCTTTCAACTCAAAATTCAAGATTGTTTTACTGGCGAGTTGCTCGTAATGTTTCGCTAAAAAACTATCTGTAGTAAACTCATAACCTGATGGCGTACTGATCCAAATAAATTTAGCTAATGGGTTAACTTCAATTGTGTAATTACCTTTTTTATCGGTTTGAACTACATTAAAACCATCAGAAACCACAACGTTGGCGATTCCTTTACCTTTGCTCATTACCTGACCATTGATTTTGTTATCGCTATCGAGCAAAGAAAATGCAGAAAAAGATTTTAAGCTAACAAATAAAGTTGTTGTTAGTAAGCCGGTTTTTTGAATGAAGGATCTTCTATTCATTTTAAAGAAAAAATTTTTAGGGCGATTTTATTTAAAAACTCAAGGAAGCTTAAACGGCTTCCCTGAGTAAATTTATGTTTAATTTATTTTAAAATTGTAGATGGAACTCCATCTGGAATTTCCGTTGTTGGTGCTGGAAAAACTCCTTCAATCTCATTTAACTGTGATGTTTTTGTTAATAGGAAATTGGTTGATGTTCTAGCTTTTACCCACTTACCTAAAGTTACATTGTAAATCCCTCCTAGTTTGTAATAATAACCTTGATCAGAAACAGCATTTGGATGATAAGCAAAGAATAAGGTATTTGTTCCTTGCCTATAAAAAGGTTGATTTGCTAAAGTAATTGGATCAATAACATCATATAAATCGGTATTACCTATTCTAAAACCAACAGCTGGTGGACCTGCTGAGAATAAGCTTCCTCCGCTTGAAACAAATACCACATCAATTGGTCTTGTAGAAGCATCAACAGTAATGCCTGCAAAAGCGGCTATCCCATAAGCGTTTCCGCTATTTGCGAGTAGATTGGTTGTTTTAGTTCCAAAACCATCACCATTTGTGGTAGAATAGTTAAATGATCTAATCCATTTTGATGAAGCAATACTCGTTGAATTAGTACTGTTAATTAACTTATTTGCACCGCCAACATAAAAGAATTGGCCTTTCGCCACTGTTCCAGTTGTAAGGTTAAACTTGTATGTTCTAATGTCTCCAGTTGCCCATCCGTTAATAGGATTTCCTACAGGTGTAGAGGCGCCAGCGTTATTAGTAGTTACTACAGAAAATGGGGTTACTGCGAAGTTGATATCCTTTGTTGCTAGAAACTGAATGTATTCATTGTTTGCATCAGTTCCCATTGGATCGGCAATGAAGCCAGAGATTACAAAAGCGGGTATTTCTACTACCGAACTTAAAGTAACAATATCAGATCCAGTACGCAATCTATGTTGAGGAACAACTTTACCATCCGTTCCAACTTTATTTACAATAATACCAAGATAGTTTCCAGAAACTGGTGGAATTGTATTGGCAAAAGTTGCTGTAGCTTCTGTGTGCAAAGTCAAATCATCAAATCCATCGTTTAAAGTCTTATCACCAGATAACACCTCATTTGGTGCCAATTGTGGATTATAAGTACCTTTTACTATTGATAAAAGCGTACTCTCGTACTTGTCTGGATTGGCTAAAATTGCAGAGCTCGGCACGCGATTAGGAATAATTTTCACATTTGAAGCTACTTTCTTAATTGCACTTGCAGAAACGTTAGTGATTTGAAGATTTCCATTAACTCTTTTTAAAACCGCCCCTTCAACATTAACCATAATAGAATCGCCAGTTGTAAAATTAGAAGCTTCAGTTCCCAACGGAATCTGAATTCCACGTAATTCATTTAATCTTCTCCTATCTTGAACGAACAAAATACCTGAAGGCAAATTTTTCCCAGAGTGATCAGAAATTACAACAGCACTAATGCTTGTTGATCCAAACATATTTTCAGTACTTAAGGTTACATCAGATCCTTTGTAAAGATTCCTCAAATCGAATAAACCAATGTTCGGACTCACAACACCACCAGGATAATTTGATTTTTCGCACCCTAACCATAATATTGGTACTGAAAATAACAGAATGCTATATAATATTATCTTTTTCATTTTAATAAGTTTAATAGTGATTAAGGTTTTTGCCACCAAACATTAGTCGATATAACATCTGGCCCTTGAGCAGAAACCGCTTTTTGATAATTGGTTGGATTTGCAGATTGCACATACACTGGGTAAGCCATTCTTGCTGGCATAACACCACCATTTCTTAATCCTGCTCCCTTTGGTAAAATAGGGTGACCTGTGCGACGGTATTCGAACCATTGTTCCATATCGACCAAGAATAATGCATAGTATTTTTGCAGATGGATTTGCTCCATTTTTCCATCAAGAGACAAGGTGTTATCCCAATCAATATCTGCATTGGTGATGTAATCTTTAACTACTTGGGATGAAATAGAAGTTGGAAAAGTTGGAACCCAATAATTAATAGAGGCTGCTATACCTGTGTTATAATAGTTTTCAGCTGATCCGCTAATCCACCCTTTTGCTGCTGCTTCTGAAAGTACGAACTGAAGTTCAGCATAATTCATTAAAATTCCCGTTAATGGAGATTGTTGAAGTGAGCGCACTCCAAGCGTACCTGTACTTGTTTGATCGTAAGAATAAAAATATGCTTCTTTTACTATTCCTGTTCCAATGGCGTAACCACTAGGTACTCCCTTAAAACCACCGGTTGCACCTTGTGAAATCCCTAAACGGTTAACGCCAGAAACCGCATAACCGTTAGCTACAGATATATCAATCCTGGGGTCGCCCCAATTGCTTAAATGTTCAATAAAGAAACTTCCAATAGCTGGTGATCTAAAATCTTGTGCTCTTACTCCATTTACATAGGGCGATACATAAGCATCTGTTCCAATTGTACCGCTCCATTTCAATGTTGCGCAATCGGCATTGCTCGTCATGATTGGATATGTGGTACTTTTTGTATCTACAATCTCTTTAATTTTAGCGATAACCTGAGCGGAAACATCAGATTTCCCTGAAACCCTCAACAACAATCTTAAATATAACGAGTTACAGAATTTGCGCCATTTAGTTATATCTCCATTAAAAACAGGATCGCTCGATGGAACAATAGTTGTTCCTGCACTTAGCAAAGTATTTGCCTCTTCTAGTTTATTAAATAGATCAAGATAAATATCCTTTTGTTTATCAAAGGCAGGTTCTAAAACACCGTCATTTCCTAAATTGGATTTTGAATATGGGACATCGCCGTAAGTATCAGTAAGCATTGCATAAACCCACGATTGGCAAACTAAAGAGATGCCTTGATATGATTTATTAATCATTCCGGGTTCGCCAGCCAACTTATAAATATCTTTAAAATTGGTTAACTGAACATACCATGCATTCCATAAATAATCAGAAAATGTACTTCTATATTCATACCTAAAAACTGCACCATCGCCATCACTTATGGCAACGGTAACTTGCATTAATTCGTTGTTAAAGTTTCTATTTCGCATCATTGCTGGCGAAAGTGTATTCACTAAAGCGGGTGCCAGTAACTTTTCTGGCTTCGTAGAGATAATGTTAATTGGGTCGACATTAATGTCTTGAAACCCTTTATCGCATGAGGATAATGTCGTTATTGACACTAGAACTACACCG
This sequence comes from Pedobacter fastidiosus, assembly GCF_014306625.1. Taxonomy (GTDB): domain Bacteria; phylum Bacteroidota; class Bacteroidia; order Sphingobacteriales; family Sphingobacteriaceae; genus Pedobacter; species Pedobacter fastidiosus. The sequence continues at coordinate 205,589 of NZ_JACRYL010000006.1, read as the reverse complement.
ATAATTTTATATAAATTCTTTTTCATTGTTTAAAAGATTATATGCCAATTGATAAATTGAAACCATAGGTTCTGGTTGATGGAAACTGTCCAACTTCAAAGCCTGTAACGATATCCGAACCAGCGAGTGTTCCAAATTCTGGATCGAACATTGGCCATGGCGACCAGATGAAAAGGTTACGACCATAAACTCCGAAAGATGCTGTAGATAAACCCAATTTTTTAAGGAATTTTGGATTGAATCTATAGTTGAAAGAGGCTTCTCTAAATTTTATAAAATCAGTTCTGAAAGTACTTCCTTCGGCATTATCAGCACCCATTTGCGAGCGATAATATTCATCTATATCGTAAGCAACCGTTGTATTTGGAACATAAGTACCATCAGCCTTTTGCACCACACCATTCCCAATAATACCATTGTAACGGCCAGGAAGCGTTACTGCTAATTTTCCCTGCTCTACCAGTTTGTAATTTAATAAGGAGTGCGCTACACCACCAAGCTGAGCATCAAAAAGAACATTTAAACTAAAGTTTCGGTAACTGAAATTACTCCCGATGCTTCCTTTATATTTCGGCATTGTATTACCTAAGTAAACCACATCTGTTGTAATTTTGGCAAAACCGGTTGTGGCATCATAAACAACATTGCCATCAGGATCTCGAACATAACCTCTACCGTACAAATCACCCATGCTCCCACCAACTTTGGCCACAATCTGTCCACCGGCCACTGGCCCTGTTCTCAAAATAATCGAACTATCAGTTAAGGATTTAATTTTATTTTGATTGGATGCAAAAGTCAGGTTTAAAGTCCATTTAAAACCATTTTTACTGGTTATTGGTGTTCCGTTTACGGCAACTTCTACCCCCATATTATTTACCTGTCCAGCATTAATCAATGCCTGGTTATAACCTGAAGAACGATCTACAATTCGAGTTAAAATTTGGTTTTTAGTATTGCCAGCATAAACAGCAACATCAAATCCCAATCTATTATTTAGCAATCTAACTTCTGTACCAACTTCGTATGTGGTTGTTTTTAAAGGTTTAAGATTTTCATTTGGTAAAATGGTTGGATTCTGTAAGGCACTATCTGGATAAATTCCGTTTGATGCCAGCGAATAAGTATATGCAGTTCGGTAAGGCGTTGTACCGCCACTTCCTACTTGAGATACTGATGCCCTAATCTTTGCAAAGGTGATTGCCTTTGGTAATTTCCAGAATTCGGATAAGACAAAACTTCCACTAACGGATGGATAGAAAAAGCCAACATTATCTGTTCTGGTTACGGTTGCCAAAACACTGCTCCAATCTTTACGAGCCGTTACATCTACATATAAATAATTTTTGTAGCTGGTAGAAAGGATTCCATAAAAACTGTTAATTCTATATCTACTTGTATCAGGAATCGAAACCAACGGATATAAATTATTCGTCAATTCATAAATGTTCGGAATTTTTAATCCATCTGCACGCAAATCAGATTTGTTGTACTTATTTCTTAATTGGCTTCCACCTGCGGATAAGTTGAAGTTTAAATCTTTACCAACTTTTTTGTCGTAACGAATTAGAAAATCGGTATTGGTTTCTTGCGAATAGATATTCTGTTTACGAACAGAACCTTGAATTAACTTACTTCCAGAGTCGTAAGGACGTTCCTGAGCTCGTTTCTCCTCGGCCATATCAATACTTGAGCGTACTTGAACACTTAAGTTTTTGGTAATTTGATAACTAACCTGAGCATTTGCAGTAACGTTATTACGACCTGTTTTATTAATAAACTCATTTACAACTGCATAAGGGTTTTCTGGAAACGAACTAAATGGATATTTAATCTGTCTATTCTCTTGTCCATTTGCCCAGTAATTTTTAATCCAATCTAAACTTGCATTGGGTTGCCAGAAAATATACCAATACATTAAAGATTGATTACCATAGCCTGCACCTGGCAGGTTATCGCTAAATCTATTTCCATAATTTATTTTGGTAGAAAACTTTAGTTTACTGGTAATATCGGTATTGGTTGATAAGGAAACCGTTGTACGTTCGATCCCAGTTTTGGGAACAATCCAAGTATTATTTTGATTGGTAATGGATACACGAGCAGTTGTTGTTCTTATTTTTCCATCGATACTTAACGAGTTTGTTAAATTCTCACCAGTACTAAAAAAATCTCTAATTTGATTGGTGTACGGAACCCAAGGCGTTCTAGTTTTCCCTGTAGTTTGCGTTATGGGATCATATTGAAAGAACATTTGCCCATCAAATTTTGGTCCATAAGCAGAACTTGTTCCACTGGTACTCGCACCATCAGCAGTTGTGCCATACGAATAATAAGCAGCACCATCTAAACCTTGTCCGTATTCATACTGCAAATCCGGCCAACGGTTAACCTCTTCAAAAGATCCATTAGAAGTAAACTTGATTCCGACTTTCTTCCGCTTAGAATTACCAGATTTTGTAGTAATTAAAATTGCGCCATTGGCACCTCTTTGTCCATATAAGGCAGCCGCTCCCGGACCTTTCAAAACGGTTACACTTTCAATATCCTCTGGATTAATATCATTTGTTGTACTCCCATAATCAGCAGGCATGTTATCACTTCCGGTACCGTAAACAGCATCAGATCCGTTTGCAGTACGTCTACCACCACTATTGTTAATTACTACTCCATCAACAACAATTAGGGCTTCATTATCTCCAGTTAGGTTATTTTCTCCACGTAAAATAATCTTAATTGAACCCGCTGGGCCACTATTCGATCTAACCAGATTTAAGCCAGCAACTTTGCCAGAAAGTGCATCTGTCCAGTTGGTAGAAACTGCATCTGTTAGTTGTGTACTGTCTATCTTTGTAACTGCATAACCCAGTGCTTTCTCTTCTCTTTTGATCCCTAAAGCGGTAACAACCACTTCATTTAATTGGCTGTTGGAAGATTTTAACCTAATGGTTACCCCGTTTTGATTGGCTGAAAATGCTCTGCTTATTGGGGTATAACCCACCATATTAAAGGATATTGAACTACCTTTTAAAATGGAAACTGAAAATTCGCCATTTTCGTTTGTAACCCCTACAACACGTTTCGCATTATCGCTAATCGTAGTTCCAATAAGTAGCAAACCGTCTTCATCATCTAATATTTTACCTTTTATAATTACGTTCTGGGTAGGTTGCTGAGCATAAACATCAGTAATTAGATTAGATTGAAGAAAAATACTTAATAATAAAATTTTGAAACAAAATGAAAAAGGATATCTCGTAAAAATCGATCTCTTTTCATCTTCTGTGGGATGTTTTGAAATTACATACCCATTTTTAGTCCTATGCCAAAGCATTAGAACTGTTTGAGTAAAAAGTTTGTTCATATTGGAATTTAAATAATTAGGATGTTCTTTTCGTTTTCGGATTAACGGCAAAGTAATAGCCCTAAGATTAAATTTGTATTAAGACAAGGTTAAAAAAACCAATAACAGACTTTAATAGTTTCGATTTATTATCTAACACATTTCGATATGTTACTTATTTAGATAAAAAGAAACGAAATGAGTTTTTTAAAATTTAATGATAGTTTATAATTTGATATTATAAACCTAAAAAGAGACAATAGAGATATACAAAAAAAACACTAATACAGCTCTAATGTATTAATTTAGAATATTTAGATGATGATAAAATTGAAATCATGTAATTATATACTCCCTTTTATTTTTAAAGAGACACTAATTTTAATTTATTTGTTATATGATAAATGTTACTGTAACATTTCTATTCAACTGAAAACCGAAATAGAATGAAATACAATTATTTGGCTTTTGAATAGTAAAGCACGTACTTGGTGTAAATTTTACTTAAAGAAATTGTACGTTCTAGAATAACTAATGCTATAATTGGAAATACAGCAAATTCGAAATGATTAAAGTTGTAGAATGTGTAAGTAAATATCAGAATCAACCTAAAACATTCAAGATAATAAATCCACTTTCTTTGCTCTAACAAAGCACCAATATTTATAAGTGTTAATAACACCAATATCAGGATGAAAGCGCTATCTATAAACTGTAAATAACTGTAGAATAAAGTTGTGATTGTGAGTATAACCACAACTAAACCAAGTTGTATATTGGCATAGGTTTTAAATTTAAATTTAGAAGATTTTCTTTTGGAATTTTGAAAATATTTCTCTTCCAAAATGGGACGGATATTTTGATCCATTAATGCTGGGCTTCCAAATAATGCATTACACTTAGCTTTAAACCCATTCGCTCTCTTGTAAGCTTCGCCTATTTCTAAATAGTAATGAAAATGTTGCCACAAGAAACTATAGCTTTTAATTGGATGTGTTAAACCATATTTCGGTGCCTCCTCTTCCGTTTGAAAAGTACCAAAAATCTTATCCCAAAAAACAAAAACATCACCATAGTTTTTATCTAAATATTTTTCATCGGAAGCATGATGAACGCCATGGAGCGAAGGTGTGATCAAAATATTTTCCAGCCACCCAATTTTACCAATGAGCTGGGTATGGGTAAAAAATGAATAGGCACCATGAGCCAAAAGAATCGTTATAATCATATTTGGATGAAAACCAACCAAAGGAAGTATGCACCAAAAAACGTTTCTAAAAATGGCTTGAATAGTTGTAATTCTGGCCGCTGCCGATAGATTGAACTCTTCACTTTGATGGTGAACAATATGTGCTGCCCAAAGAAAATTAATTTCGTGCCCCAACCTGTGGTACCAATACCAAACTAAATCTGTAGCCCACAGCAATAAAACCCACACATACCACCTATTTGGAATTTCAAATATCGAATAGTTGGTGTAAACCCAATTGTAAACTTGATAAAAACTTGCCGCCATAAATAGGTTTAATAACCGTTCTGCAATACCCACACTAAAATTAGCAACCGTACTCTCGTATTTAAAAACAGAAGATTCCTTTTTGTACTGCGCAATTTTAAGCTCTATATAAACAAAAAGGAAGAACGCTGGAATGGCAAAAGCAAGGTAGTTTACGCTAAACATAACTGATGACTTGGTGATTTTATAAGTCACAAACTTAACAATAAACTACTAAATACATAGAATTAGTAGTTTATTATTTTAAATTAGTTCACATTCTATTCGTTTAATCTTTTTTGTTTTGATTAATTTGTAAAACTCAGTTTTATAAAACAACAAAAATAATGGTTACAAAAAAGAAAGCTGCAAATCCCAACATTTTATCGATTGATATAGGCGGTACAAGCATAAAAACTGTCCTTCTGGATGAAAACGGAAATATGCTGACTGAATATTTAAAAAGCAAAACACCTGCAGAAGCGACTCCAAAAGATATAGTAACAGGAATAATTGATCTGATTAAGCCTTTTCCCATTACTTATGATCGGGTATCAATTGGCTTTCCTGGATATGTTAAAAATGGAATTGTTAAAACTGCACCAAATTTAGCGAAGAATAAATGGGAAGATATTGATCTGGCTCAATGTGTTGCCGATGCTTTAAACAAATCGGTACGATTGGTTAATGATGCCGATCAGCAAGGATTAGGTGTTGTTGAAGGTAAAGGTTTCGAAATCGTTTTTACAGTTGGTACTGGTTTCGGTACGGCTTTACTTTTTGATGGCGAACTCCTGCCCCACTTAGAGTTAGCGCATTTTCCAATTAGCAAAGAAGAAGATTATGATGATTATATCGGAAATAAGGCCTTCGAAAAAATTGGTACAGAAAGATGGAATAAACGCTTGAAAAAAGTTATTGAAATTTATAAAACAGTTTTCAATTATGACACCTTATATATAGGTGGTGGAAATTCTAAACAAATCGATTTTAAATTGGAAGACAATATTAAACTTGTAACCAATAGAGATGGAATTAAGGGCGGCGCAAAACTTTGGAAGCTTGCTGATAAGTACAATATTTTCACGGTAGAACCGAAATCATAAAACTGTATTTTATTACAATCTAATAACATCATAATCTGCAATATTAATTTGTAAACCCTAATTTTGGGTGCATAATAAAAAACAAAAAATGGCAACTAGCGATTCAAAACAATATAAATTAGGAATGATTGGTTTAGGTACAATGGGCCGAAACCTCTTACTAAATATGGCTGATAAGGGTTTTTCTGTAACGGGTTACGATAAAGACCATAAAATGATTGCCAAGCTTGAAGAAGAAGGTAAAACACATAATCTTAAGGGCTTCGATAATATTGAAAATTTCATAAGCAGTTTGCAAACGCCAAGAACATTAATTTTATTGGTTCCGGCAGGACCAATTGTAGATAGCGTAATTGCAGAATTAAAACCGCTGTTAAGTAAGGGTGATATTATTATTGATAGTGGAAATTCACATTTTACCGATACCAATCGTCGTGTTGATGAATTGGAAAAAGATGGTCTTCATTTTTTCGGAATGGGAATTTCTGGGGGAGAAGAAGGAGCACGTTTTGGCCCTAGTATGATGCCTGGTGGAGATAAAGAGGCTTACAATGTTGTTAAGGATGTTTTTGAAGCAGTTTCGGCAAAAGTTGGTTCCGATCCCTGTGTAACTTACATCGGCCCAGGTGCCTCCGGTCACTTTGTTAAAATGGTTCATAATGGTATTGAATATGCAATTATGGAGCTTATTGCTGAAGTTTACGGCATCCTTAAAAATGGACTTGGTTACAGTAACGAAGAAATATATAAAGTTTTTAAGAAATGGAATGAAGGCAGACTTCAGTCTTTCCTTTTAGAAATTACTGCAGAAATCTTCCTATTTAAAGATACGGAAACTCAAAATGATCTTCTGGATCAAATTAAAGACGAAGCCCGTTCTAAGGGAACTGGAAAATGGACATCAGAAGTTTCAATGGAACTTCAGTTACCAATTCCAACTATTAATGAAGCTGTATCAAACAGAGATCTCTCTAAATTTAAAGCCTTAAGAGTTTCTTTAGAAGATGCTTTCGGTAAAAAAGATAATAAAATTGATGTTACTGTTGATGAGTTAGAAAACGCATTTTACTTCTCCATGATTAGTGCTTATGCGCAAGGCATGCATTTATTGGTTCAAGCATCTAAAGAATATGAATATAATTTGCAGTTGCAAGAAATTGCCAAAATATGGAGAGGTGGCTGTATTATTAGAGCCAAATTCTTAGAAGATATTTATCAGGCTTACGAAAAAAACAATGCTTTAGAGCACTTATTTGGCGATGCCGGAATTCAGGAAATTATCAAAGGTACATTATCAGGAACACGTAAAACCGTTTCTGCATGCGTAAACGCAGGCGTGGGTATCCCAGCTTTTGCTTCTACCCTAACCTATTTCGATACCATTACAACAGCTAGAATGCCTTCGAATTTAATTCAGGCGCAAAGAGATTTCTTCGGCGCTCATACTTTCGAACGCATTGATAAAGACGGTGTTTTCCATGCAGATTGGAACAAACTTTCTTAATAATTTAGACACACGAATCCACAATAAAATGAAAACCAAAACCGCGTTAAACCCCACAATATTTGTAATATTTGGTGGTACAGGTGATTTAAACAAAAGAAAATTAGCTCCTGCTTTATACAATCTTTTTATAGAAGGTTATATGCCAGATAATTTTGCAATTATTGGTACAGGTAGAACTGAATTTACAGATGATAGTTATAATAAAGCTTTAGAAGATGCAGTTAACGAGTTTTCGCGGACTGGAAAAGTAAAAAAAGACAAATGGGAAACTTTTGGCAGTACCATTAGCTATTGCCCAACCGATTTTGCTCAACCAAAAACTTTCGAAAACTTAAAGGCAAGTGTAGAGAAATATCAAAAAGAATATGGCCCTGAAACTCAAGTTATTTTTTACTTGGCAGTGGCGCCTAATTTCTTCCCAATTATTGCAGAATGTTTGCAGAAATATAAGCTAACTCAAGATGAAGATAATAGCAGAATTGTAATCGAAAAACCATTTGGTCATGATTTAGATTCCGCTAGAGAGTTGAATAAATTATTGAGTAACATCTTTACTGAAAAGCAAATTTACCGGATCGACCATTATTTGGGTAAAGAAACGGTTCAGAATATGATGGCTTTCCGCTTTGCAAACGCACTTTTCGAACCATTATGGAACAGATCCTACATCGATCACGTTCAGATTTCGGTAACCGAGCAATTAGGCGTTGCAGATCGTGGTGGCTATTATGAAGGTGCAGGTGCATTGAGAGACATGATTCAAAATCACCTCTTACAGTTGCTTTGTTTAATTGGAATGGAAGCACCAATTAATTTTGATGCTGATGAAATTAGAAATCGTAAAGTGGAAGTTTTAAAGGCAATGCGTCCGTTTTCTGCTGAAGATATTCGTTTCCACACCGTTCGTGGTCAGTATAGCAAAGGCTGGGTAGAAGGAAAAGAAGTTCCGGGTTACCGTCAAGAAAAAGGCGTAGATCCTCATTCAAATACCGAAACATTTGCTGCAGTTAAGTTTCATATTGATAACTGGAGATGGCAAGGAATTCCATTCTATTTAAGAACGGGAAAACGTCTAAATCAAACTTCATCTTTAATTACCATTCAATTTAGGGATGTTCCGCACCAAATTTTCTCTTCTGATGTTACCGAAAACTGGCAACAGAATAGATTGGTAATCAGCATTCAACCAGAAATGAGTATCCGCATGCAGGTACAGGCAAAGAGACCAGGTTTGGATATGGTTTTAAATCCAGTTGATATGGTTTTTGATTATAAAGGAACATACGATAGCGATACCCCCGAGGCTTATGAAACTTTATTGCTTGATGCCATGATGGGCGATCAAACTTTATTTATGCGTGGCGATCAGGTTGAGGCTGCATGGGAATTGGTGATGCCAATTTTAAATACTTGGGAGAGTAAAAAATCAATTAATTTCCCTAATTATCCTGCAGATAGTTGGGGACCAGAAGAAGCTGAAGCATTAATTGCAAGAGACGGTTTCCATTGGTTTAATTTGCCTCTGAAAAATAAAGAATAATACTTAATTCGTTATTTGCGAGGCACGAAGCAATCTTATTGCCTTATAAAAGCGATTGTTTTAAGATTGCTTCGTGCTTGTCAATGACGTTACCTATAAAAAATGAATCTACTCATATACAAAACACCAGAAGAATTAAATCAAGATTTAGCAGATTATATCATAAAAATCGCTGAAGTTTCGATAGAAGAAAATGATCGATTTAATTTTGTTTTAACCGGTGGTGGTTCTCCAAAAGGACTTTACAAAATACTTTCTACTGAATGTAAGGACAGAATTGATTGGGAAAAAGTTTATTTCTTTTTTGGTGATGAGCGCAATGTTCCTGCTGATGATGAAAATTACAACGGCCTAATGGCCAAGAAAAGTCTTTTCGAAGGACTTGGAACTGCTCCTGATCATATCTTTTATATTGATACCACTTTAGCACCAGAAAAGGCTGCTATCGAGTATAAAAAAACAATAGATAAGCATTTTAATGGAAGCGATATTGTCTTCGATTTTATACTTTTGGGCATGGGTGATGATGGGCACACGGCTTCAATTTTTCCTCATACAACTTTAGTTAAAGACGAAGAAGCTACAGTTTCATCAGTATTTGTAGAAAAGCTAAATACTTACAGAATTAGTTTAACGGCGCCTTTAATTAACAAAGCAGAAAATGTTGCTTTCTTGGTTTTTGGAGATAATAAAGCAGATGCGATAAAACACGTTATTGGCGATGAAGTGAAAGATTTTGAGACCTACCCTTCGCAATTAATCGATCCAATTGATGGTAAATTAACTTGGTTTGTTGATGAAGCAGCTACTAAGTTATTGGAAGGCTAGGTTATAATAACCAATCAAAGTGATGGGTTTATGATGATGAATGATAAAAAATTAACAGATTTTTTAGATGGAAAAACGGAATATACCTTAGGGTTATTCCGTTTTTTTATTTCCGAGTTGGAGCAGTTTGGCTCTATAAATATTGTGTCCCTAAAATCGATGATTGCTCTAGAAGGAAAACATAAATTTGCTTATATCACACAGTTAGGCAAAAATTTTATCCATGTGGTTATTCCTTTTTCAAAGCCCTTTAACGATAATTTTTGTTTTAGTAAAATCGCTCAAGTTCCCGGAACTTCTCAATATAACCATCACTTAAGGATTTATCTAGAAGACGATTTTAACGAAGAAGCAAGGCAGTTTTTAAGAATGGCATATGATGGAGAGGATGTTTTGTGATAGTTTAGTTTAAAAAAGAACATCCCGGTCTGCGACCACCCCTCTAAAAGAGGAGAATTGCAAATTGCCTAAAACTTTGAAGGGAAAATTCCCCTCTCCCAGAGGGGTGCCTGCAAGGTGGGGTGTTATTCGAATAAATATTAATTAATTAAAAAGTCTTTATTCACACAAAAACCTAACGCCATGGTACGTGTCTCCACGTACCATCAAATTTAATCCAACTTCTCTTCAATTAACAGCTTAATTATACCATCAGCCATTCCGACCTTAGGTACAAAAATCTGTTTAATTCCTGTCCACTTCATTAAGGTTAAGTAGATTTCGCAAGCCGGAATAATTACATCCGCACGATCTGGATTTAAACCCAAACTATGAATTCTTTCCTTTAAAGAATAACTCGTTAACTTATTATACATCGAATTTAGCTTCTGTAAGGACAACGGAGCATTATCTTTCTCATCAGACATTCGGAAAAGTTTATTGATATTTCCTCCAGTGCCAATTCCAGCCAAATTTTTGTAATTTTTGGTATTCTCCTTTACCCAAGTTTTCATTTCTTCCCAAGTTTCTTCTTTATCTTGATTATCAAGCATGCGAATAGTACCGATATTAAACGACCGAGAAGCTTCTGGAACACCTTTTACAAAAACAGAAAGCTCCGTACTACCCCCACCAACATCAATATAGAGATAGGTTTTATTTTCATCTAACTCGGCTTCAATGTGGTTGGCATAAATAATATTCGCCTCACGCTGGCCTTCAATAATTTCAAGATCCAAATCCGTTTCAGCCTTAATTAGTTTTACAATTTCAGCACCATTTTGAGCTTCACGCATGGCAGATGTAGCGCAGGCCAAATATTCGGTTACATGATAAACGTCCATTAAATCTTTAAAGGCCATCATTGTTTTAACCAAATCTCCGGATTTTTTAGCAGAAATATGCTGATCTAAAAAAGCATCATCGCCCAAACGAAGTGGAACACGAATGAGTGTGTTTTTCTTGTATTTGTATTTCCCGTCTTGCTTACTAATATCTGCAATAAGTAGTCTAACCGCGTTTGATCCGATATCTATAGCTGCGTATCTTAACATTCTATTGGTGCTTGGTTTTTAAATAGTTATAAATATCAATCTGCGCTCTTATCTTTTTACTCAATCTGTTTTTATGGTACTTATTATTGTTGAGGGCATTTATCTGTCTGGATTTGGTATTATCTTGTAATTGAAGATCAATGATATCCTGAATTTCCTGTTTAACATCTGGATCTAAAACCGGAAAACCAACTTCTACCCTATGCTCAAAATTTCTGCTCATCAAATCTGCAGAGGAAAGGTACATATCGTTTTTTCCATTATTACTGAAGATGTAAACACGGGCATGTTCCAAAAATTTATCTATAATACTTATTGCCGTAATATTCTCACTGAAACCCTTAACACCAGGAACTAAACAACAAATCCCTCTTATAATCAATTGAATTTTAACGCCCGCATTACTTGCTTCATAAAGTTTGGCAATAATACCTTCATCAGCCAAACTATTTACTTTTAGTAAAATGTAGGCCAGTTTTCCCTGCTTTGCATTTCTAATTTCGCGGTTAATAAAATTGGTTAATTTCGATCTGCTTTCTAAGGGCGAAACAATTAAATGTTTAAAACCTTTGGTTACAGTTCTTTTGCTTAAGGCATCAAATAGCTTGACTAAATCATTGGTGATTTCCTTTTTAGCAGTAAAAATACTGTGATCGCAATATAGGCCAGCAGTTTTTTCGTTAAAGTTTCCCGTAGCTAAATTGGCATAGTATACTGGTTTCTCTTTTTCTATCCGCTTAACCAAACATATTTTTGAGTGCACTTTATAGTCTGTTAAACCATAATTTACCTTAACACCTTCTTCCATTAAACGGGAAGTCCAAAATATGTTTGCCTGCTCATCAAATCGAGCTTTTAGCTCTAATACTACAGAAACATTTTTGCCATTTTTGGCCGCGTTAATCAAGGCATTAATTACTTTAGAATTCTCTGCAAGGCGATAAAGTGTGATTTGAATCTCTGTAACTTTTGGATCTATTGCAGCCTCACGAAGAAATAAAATAATATAATCGTAAGATTGATAAGGCAAGTTAATTAGATAATCTCGTTGTGCAACCTTTGCAAATACACTTTCAGTTCTGTGTAAACCATGAACCTTCAAAGGCACATTTGGTGTATATTCAAGTTCTTTTTTACCTACATTTGGGAATGCGATGAAATCTCCGAACTTATGATAACGATTACCTGGAATTAGACTTTCGGCTTCAAGTTTTAATTTATTGACCAAAACCGTAAGCATGTTCAAAGGCATGGCAGAATCATAAAGCAAACGCATTGGCTTACCCTTTTTACGTTTCTCTAAACTGCTTTTTAAATCTTCAATAAATTTATCGTTGATATTTTTATCAATATCAAGCTCGGCATCTCTAGTTAACTGAATGGAGTACGCTTCTAAATTATCATAAGTAAAAACGTAAAATATATCATCGAGGCAATATCGAATAATATCTTCTGCCAGAATTATAAATTTTAAATCGTTTGTTTCGGGAAGAACCAAAAATCTAGGCAGGCTTGGAGGCATTTCAATCAATGCATATTTCTCTTTTACTTTCGTATCGGTACGAGATAATTTTACGAAGAAATAGAGAAATCTATCTTTAAGTTCAGGAAAAGGCTTATCCATATCCAACATAATCGGAACTAAGTTGGAGAGAATTTTATCACGAAAATGATTTTTAACAAACTCACCTCTACTTACGTTAAGCTGGGTATCGTTTAAAATGAAGATTCTGTTTTGGGCAAGTTCATTGATTAACGTTGCCTGAAAAAGCTGATCGAATTTCCGCTCTTGCTTTACAACGATATTTTTAATTTCATTAAGAATTTTTTTAGGATTGAATCCTAATAATGCTTTGGCCTTTTCGTTTAGATTGGTTAGCCTAGTCATGGTGGCTACTCGAACACGATAAAACTCTTCTAAGTTGGATGAAAATATAGATAGGAACTTGATACGCTCAATAAGTGGTACGGTTTCATCGGCTGCTTCTTGCAACACACGTTCATTAAAATACAACCAACTTATCTCGCGATTAAAAAATGGTAACTTATTCTTGCTCATCTAAAAAAATAAAAATCCCTGCCTAAACAGGGATGTCTCAAAACTGCACATTAATTTGTTAACTCGATGTTAATTCATTTGCGTATTAACGTTAACAAATTTATTTTTTTACCGCTGGCTTAACAATCTTTTTAGCAACTGTTGTTGCTTTTGCTACTGCCTTAGGTGCAACTTGTTTTGCAGTTGAGGCTGCTTTAACTGGTGCCTTTTTAACTGTAGCAACTTTTGTTTTCGCAGCACCAACTGCTTTCTTAACCACTGTTTTGGATTCTGCAACTGGCGTAGCAACGGCTTTTTTAACTGCTGTTGTTGCTTTAGCAACAGGTTTAGCTATTGCTTTTTCGGCCTTTTCGGCGGTTGCAATGGCACCTACTTTTACACTTTGCACAACAGGCTTAGATTTTGCTACTGCCTTCTTTACAACCTTTTGTGCAGATTTTTCTGCTTTATTAACAACTTTAACTACAGGCTTTTTAATTTCTTTTTTGACTGATTTAGAGGATTTAACCAATTCATCAATTTTCTGACCAACATCGGCTTTGATTACCGTAAATTTTTTGGTTAACTTTTTAGCCACACGTTTACTCGCTTTGCCCACCTCACTGCTAATATCAGATACATCATGACCTAAGCTTTTAATAACATCCAAAAACTTATCGGTGATAGATTGTTCTAACTGTTTCTTAACTTCTTTCTTGGCAACCTTTTTTAGAGACTTGGATTTAGTGGTTTTCATATTATTTTTCGTTTTTTTGTGGAGTCGATTTAATTTATCTTAAATCTACTTATTTTTTTACTTTAAAGCTAAAAACATGCCTTCTTTTGATATTGTAAGTAAAGTTGATGCGCAAACACTTGATAATGCCATTAATAATGCCAAAAAGGAAATTTTAAACCGTTTCGATTTTAACGGCTCGAAAAGTACTGTAGATTTGGATAAAAAAACAAATGTTGTAACCATCGTTACTGAAGATGATATGCGTTTAAAGGCGATTACAGATTCTATAATCACACGCATGATGAAACAAAATTTAGACCCAAAAAGTTTGGATTTTGGAAAAGAAACCATTGCCTCAGGAAACATGCTCCGCAAGGAAATAACCATTAAGGAAGGTTTGGATAAAGAAGCAGCCAAAAAAGTTGTTGCCAAAATTAAAGCAAGCGGATTAAAAGTTCAACCCGCAATTATGGATGATCAAGTACGTGTTACTGCCAAAAAAATTGATGATCTGCAAGCCGTAATGAATGTTTGTAGAGCTGAAGATTTTGGTCAGCCACTTCAGTTTATTAATATGCGCAATTAAAATAAAAGATATTTTGTGATCGATTAATGGGCACAAAAATTAACCGATTAAACAGTTAAACACTTCGATAATTAATTAAACTTCAAGTGGAAATTACAGAAAACGGATTTGTTTTTTCAGATAAAAAAGAACTGCTTCAAATAGATTCTATTCACCATTATTTGAGCAAAGAATCTTATTGGGCAAAAAATATCCCATTAGAAACCGTTAAGCGTTCTATAGATAATTCTTTATGTTTCGGCATTTACAAAGGCACTAAACAGGTTGGCTTTGCTCGTTGGATTACCGATAAGGCAACCTTTGCATGGCTTTGCGATGTTTATGTTGAACAGGAATTTAGAGGCTTGGGGTTATCAAAAAAACTAATGGCTTTTATGATTTTTCATCCAGATCTTCAAGGGCTCCGCCGTTACCAATTGGCAACTCTTGATGCACATGGCTTATATGAGCAGTTTGGTTTCTCTGCCCTAGAAAATCCAGAAAGGCAAATGGGCATAACAGTTTCAAATGTATATGATATCGATCCATCCTAAACTCTATAATTTTCTTTGAAAAAACCTTTTGCATGCAACCTTGTTTTGTAAATACATCAAAACTAAAAAAGCATGAAAAGGATATTTTATATCGGATTTGCACTAAGCTGTGCGCTAACGTTTCAAGCGTGCCAAAGCGCAGATAAAAAATCATCAACAACGAAAGATAGTGTTCAAGGCGATACCAATATGGTTAACGGAAACCACGTTGTAGGATCTGAAAGTACTCAAAGCGGATTAGATGAAGAAGGATCTACCTTTTTAAAGAAAGCTGCCGTTGGCGGAATTATGGAAGTGGAGGCTGCGAAAATTGCGCTTAAAAATGCAAAAAGTGCCGAAGTTAAAAGTTTTGCAAGCCAAATGCTTACGGATCATACTCAAGCAAATAGCGAATTAAAAGCCATTGCTGTTGATAAAAAAGTGATTACTCCAGATGGATTGCCTGCAGAAGAACAGATGCATCTAGATGAAATGAAAAAAATGACAGGATCGGATTTTGATAAGCACTATATCGATATGATGGTTACTGATCATGAAAAAACAGTTGAGCTCCTTAAACAAGGAACTTCAAATAGAGACCAAGCGATTAAAAGCTGGGCAACAAATACCTTAAAAGTGATTGAAGGACATACGGAGAAAGCTAAGAAACTAGCTTTAGACTTAAAATAGATTTCAAATAAACTAATTCATCCCGAGTGCAAAACACTCGGGATTTTTTTTGCTCTTCTATAATCTTAATCCAACAATTAAATGCGCTTTTGCATTGATTTTTAACAGAATTTATTTATTTCAAAAATTAAAATTATCTTTCGACGTTAAATACAAAAAATACACAAATGAATAAGAGTAGAATTTTTAAAACCCTGTTGAATATTACAGTGGTTAGTGCTTTACCTTTTATGGCTTCTGCACAAAAGGTCAACTGGCAAAATCTTGATCTTAAAACAGATACAACTTTTGGTATCAGTACAGAAAAAGCATATAAAGAACTTTTGAAAGGCAAAAAATCAACTAAAGTTATTGTTGCCGTTAATGATGGAGGCGTAGATGCTCAACACGAAGATTTAAAGCGTGTTATGTGGGTAAATGCGAAAGAAGTTGCAGGTAACGGTAAAGATGATGATAAAAATGGTTACATCGACGATATCCATGGGTGGAACTTTTTAGGTGGTGCTAAAGAATCTATCAACTACGAAACATTAGAATTAACCCGTTTGGTTCGCCGTGATCAGGTTAGGTTTGCCAGCACAACGGATGCAAATGTTGCAGAAAAAGACAAAAAAGATTTCGAAGCATTTAAAAAAGAAAGAGCAGATTTAGAACAACAACTTGGAGAAGCTAAAGCAAATTTATCTGGCATAACAGGTTTTAAAAATGCTCTGGATGCAGTAGTTAAAAAAATCGGAAAAGAGGTTCCAACTGCTGATGATTTCGCCAAATTTAAACCAGAAACTCCGGTTGAAGGCAGAATTCAGAATGCTGTAGCCGGTGCTCTAAAAGACATGACTTTTACTGAGTTTTATAACGATCAGATTCTTGAAGGTTTAAAATATTATACTCAACAGGCAAATTATAATTTAAACGTAGACTACGATCCTCGCGGAATTGTTGGAGATGACCCTAACAATAGCAAAGAAAAGTTCTATGGGAATAATGATGTTGCTGGTCCAGATGCATTACACGGATCTCATGTTTCGGGAATTATCGGAGCCGATAGAACCAACAAATTGGGTATTATGGGCGTTGCAGATAATGTTGCAATTATGGGTGTTCGTTGTACTCCAAATGGAGATGAACGAGATAAGGATGTTGCGAATGCCATTCGTTACGCTGTTGATAATGGTGCAAAAGTAATCAACATGAGCTTTGGTAAATCGTACAGCTGGGATAAAGCAACTGTAGATGAAGCTGTAAAATATGCAGTTTCTAAAGATGTACTTTTAGTGCATGCAGCTGGTAATGATAATAAAGATTTAGAAGTTGAAAACAATTTTCCAAATAGTAAGTATTTGGATGGAACAGTTGCAAGCTCATGGATTACCGTTGGCGCTTCTGGCTGGAAAGATGATGAGACTTTGAAAGCAAGTTTTTCTAATTTCGGTAAAACTCAAGTTGATGTTTTTGCTCCTGGAGTAAATATAAACTCAACTGTTCCAGGCTCAAAATACAAAGAAGAAAATGGAACAAGTATGGCATCTCCTGTGGTTGCTGGCTTAGCCGCTTTAATTCGTTCTTACTATCCGAAATTAACTGCTGTTGAAGTTAAAGACATCATCATGAAATCAGTTGTTAAAATAAATCACAATGTTTCATACAAAAAAGGTGAAGGCCCAGATGCTCAAAGTGTTTCAGTTCCTTTCTCTGATTTATGTGTGAGTGGTGGAATTGTTAATGCTTACAACGCATTAAAATTAGCAGCAACTTACAAGAAATAAGAAGTTTTAAGCTCATAAAAAAAGCGAACCAAAAGGTTCGCTTTTTTTATATCTACTCAATATTTTTTTACGCTAAAATTTTATCTGGAGTAATTGGCAAATTACGAATTCTTTTGCCTGTTGCATTGAAAACCGCATTTGCAACGGCTGCTGAAAATCCAATCAGCGCAATTTCTCCCATCCCTTTAGCACCCATTGGGTTAACTAAAAAATCTGGCTTATCAATAAAAATTACATCAATTTCTGGAACATCTGCATTAACTGGTACATGATAATCGGCAAAGTTGTTATTAATGTACCTTCCATATCGATGATCTACGATGGCTTCTTCTGTTAGTGCCATTCCAATTCCGCCAACAGCGCCACCAACCATCTGGCTCCTAGCTGTTTTTGAACTTACAATTTTACCAGAATCTCCTACAGATACAATTTTACTTACTTTAACAACTCCTGTTAAACTATGAACTTTTACTTGCACAAAGTGAATTGAAAAAGAGTACATAGAATAATTATCGCGTTCCTTACCGCTCTGGCTTTCTTTGGTTATTTCAACAGAGGGGAGTTTATTTTTCTTAAGCACATCAACAAAGTTCGAAGTTGCATCCATATTCGAGTTTGCCGCAAGTTCTGCAATGGTTGATTTTAACGCAACACAAACATCATTTACAGCAGAGCCAATAGTAGATAATGTTGCCGAACCGCCCTGACTTGGTGCAGGTGGAAGAGACGAATCTCCAAGTTCGAATGTTATTTTGCTTGTCGGGATGTTTAGGAGTTTGCTTGCGATTAACCCCATTCCGGTTCCAGTTCCAGGACCGATATCGCTTGTTGCACTTTGAAGGAGCAAAGTTCCATCTGCTCTTAAGATTCCTTTTACGCTGGCTTTGCCTCTATTGGCATTAAATACACCAACGCTTACACCATAACCAGTTTGCCAAGATCCTTCAATTAAGCTTCCAGGCTTATTTTTTCTTTTGCCCCAGCCTATCTTTTCAGCACCAAGTTTATAAGCTTCCTTAATATTTTTGCTGGAGAAAGGTTTATTTTTTTGCTGATCCATTTCGGGATCATTCTTAATTCTAAAATCCAAAGGATCCATATCCAATTCGTGCGCCAATTCATCTATAGCGCTCTCCAATGCAAAGGCTCCAGTTGCTTCACCAGGGCCACGCATCCAAATAGGTACACCCAAATCTACCGGAACAATTGTGTATGAAGTATTTACGTTATCACATTGGTACATAAACTTTGCCATGTTTACAACACCCTCTGTAAAGTTTTCATACGAGGCAGTTTCTCCAAAGGCAGTATGTGTAATGCCAGTTAACTTGCCATCTTTTGTAGCGCCCAAACCTACTTTCTGGATTGCTGTAGGACGATTACCAACCATTGTAAACATTTGCATTCTGGTGATTACGAGTTTTACAGGTTTACCAATATGCTTAGAAGCCATTACCGTAGCAATTTCCAAAGGCCAAGTTCTTAAGCCCATTCCAAAACCTCCGCCAACAAACTCAGAGTTTACCTGAATGTTCTCTATTGGGATTTTAAAAACATTTGCAATTGTGCCCTGTGTAGCCTTAACACCTTGTGTTTTTGCGTAAACAGTTACTTTATTTGCTGGTCTCCAGTCGGCAATAATCCCGTGCAATTCCATAGGGTTATGCGTTTCGATTGGTAGAATATACTGTTGTTCAATTTTAATTTCAGCAGTTTTATAGGCATTTTCTATTCCACGCTTATAATCTGGCTGACCTTGAAGTTTCTTTGCTTTTGAATTCTTTAGTGCTTTATCTAAATTGGTATTGAACTCTTCTTTTGCATACGTCGCCTTTACTAAAGAAGCGGCATAAGTTGCTCTTTCAAAAGTATTTGCAACAACAATAGCAATCGGCTGACCATTATAAAAAATTTTATCCGTGTAAAAGATTTTCATTTGTGAGCCGCCCTCCTGCTCGTATGCAGGTGCAGATGGTTTATTTAAATGAGAAAGTACAGCGATAACTCCAGGCGCCTTTTCAGCAGCCTTTGTATCTAGCGCAGTAATTTTCCCTTTTGTAATGGTGCTTGTAACCAATACTCCATAAGTTAAACCGGGCAATTCATATTCTGCAAAATACTTCGCACCGCCTGTAACTTTCAAAAACCCGTCTACGCGATCGTTTTCATCCTTTAAAATTCGATTTTCCATAACTACGCTTTTGATTTTGCAAGATTCAAGGCCTCAATAATTGTATTTGGAGCAAGTTTTAATTTGAAGTTATTTTCTCCAAATCCCTTTGCATCTGTCATAGATAACTTCGCTGCCTGCTCAAAGTTTTCCGTTGTCGCATCTTTCCCTTTTAAAAATTCTTCTGCAGTTGTTAATCGCCAAGGTTTATGTGCCACGCCACCCATTGCCAAACGCACGTTAACTATTTTATTATTCAAAAGTTCTAATCCTGCTGCAACTGAAACGAGTGCAAAAGCATAAGAAGCTCGATCTCTAACTTTTAAATAATAAGAGTTTTTAGCCAGATTATTTAATGGAATCTCTACCCGAACAATCATCTCATCGGGCCTTAAGTTATTGTCTAATTGAGGTGTATCACCAGCCAAGCGATGAAAATCCTTAAATAAGATTTTTCTTTCTCCCTTTGAATTTAAGAGCACAACTTCAGCATCTAAGGCAACTAGGGCGATACACATATCGCTTGGGTGCACTGCAATACATTTTTCAGAAGTTCCGAAAATGGCATGCATTCTATTAAAACCATCAATTGCACCACAACCAGAGCCCGCCTCACGTTTATTGCATGGCATTTCGGTATCGTAGAAATAGCCACAACGTGTTCTTTGCATCATGTTTCCACCAACTGTTGCCACGTTTCTAAGCTGCGCAGAAGCTCCTGCCTGCAATGCCCAAGAAAGTAATGGGAGTTTTTCTTTAATCAATGCATGATCAGCAACAGCAGAATTTGTTGCCATTGCTCCAATATGAATTTTTGTTCCAATTAACTCAATTTGTTTTAATGGAACATGATTGATATCTATTAATCTTTCAGGAGCGGTTACGCCTCTTTTCATTAAATCGATTAGATTTGTACCGCCAGCAAGAAATTTAGAATTTTTACCTTTTTGCAATAAGACTAGGGCAGATTTAGCTGATGTAGTTCTTAAATATTGAAAATTGATCATACTTTCATCCCTCCTTCCTTTACTTCAACTATTGCATCAACTATATTGGGATAAGCACCACATCTACAAATATTCCCACTCATATACTCACTAATTTCAGCACGGCTATTGGTATGCCCCTCTCTTACGCAAGCTACAGCCGACATAATTTGTCCAGATGTACAGTATCCACATTGAAAACCATCATGCTTGATAAAAGCTTGTTGCATTGGGTGCAACTCTTCTCCATTTGCAAGTCCTTCTATAGTGGTAATTTTTTTTCCTTCATTCATCACAGCTAAACTCAAACAGGAGTTTATTCTTTCACCATCTACATGAACAGTACAAGCCCCGCACTGACCATGATCGCAACCCTTTTTTGTACCTGTTAAATGAAGTTCTTCCCGCAGATAATCTAATAGTGTAACTCTAGGCTCTATAAATGCTTTGTAAGCTTTATTATTGACCGTTACATTAAGCGGAATTTTTTCAAAAAGCTCTGCAAAGCGCTCATCTGCTTGGCTTTCTGCTGCTTTCATAGCAACCGACGGCGTTAATGCAATGGCAGTTATTAACGAACTTTTTTTAAGGAAATCACGCCTGCTATCGCCTGAATTCTTTTTATTATCGGAAGATTGCATAAAAAATATTTTAGAGATGGTTATACTTTTCTAAGTTCGTAAACTTAATATTGAAAATAGAGTAATTAAGAAATTTAGAATAATTCTATTCTGTAATATTTTTGCTTAAAGCACTCAAAACAAATCAATAACAAAATAATTTTCAAAATGTTGTGTCAATTTCTATTTTTATCGAATGGAAGATATTAAACCACTACTTGATTTATCAGCAGAAGAACAACGTATTTTGGGTTCGTTAATTGAAAAAAGCAGAACCACACCTGATTATTATCCAATGACTTTAAACAGTTTAACAGCTGCTTGCAATCAAAAAAGCTCTAGAAATCCTGTGGTAAATTACGATGAAGAAACGGTAATTTTAACGCTGAATTCTTTAAAAATTAAAGGTTTAATTTCCACTGCAACAGGCGGTTCTAGCAGAGTAATTAAATACAAACATAATCTTGGTATTGTTTATCCTTTAGTACCATCAGAACTTTCCATCCTCTGCCTTTTACTTTTGCGTGGGCCTTTAACTCCTGGCGAAATTAATAGCAATTCTGGAAGACTTTACGAATTTGAAAGTATAGAAGAAGTATTGGAACAGCTTCAAAAACTATCAGATGAGGAATCTCCTTTTGTTAAACAATTGGCCAAAAGAGCTGGACAGAAAGAAGCTCGCTTTGTTCATTTGCTGGGCGAACAAACCGATGTGATAGAAACAGAACAGCAATTAGCACAAACAACAATTTCCCAACCCAATAATGAGCTGGAAAATCGTATTGCGAAACTAGAGCAAGAACTTGAAGAATTAAAAGAGATTGTAAATCTCTTAATGGATAAATAAGTTAACCTTCGTATTTCTTAAAAATTGTGCTTGCTACGTGGCCACCAAAACCAAAGGTGTTATTCAAAACATAGTCGATTTCTTTTTTAATTGCCTTTCCTAAAATAATATTTAATCCAGCGGGGATATTTGGATCTAGATTTAAAGTATTAATTGTTGGTGGAATAATTCCATTTTTAATTGCAAGAATGCTGATTAAACTTTCTACCGCACCAGCAGCGCCCAATAAGTGTCCTGTCATAGATTTTGTTGCTCCAATAACAACGGGCAAGCCATTAAAAACAGTTTTAATTGCGTTCAGTTCGCTCAAATCGCCTAAACCCGTAGAAGTTGCATGGGCATTTATGTAATCGATTTTATCGGCAGTTATGCCAGCATCTTTTAAAGCTTTGGTCATTCCTAAAGCTGCACCAATTCCATCTGGAGGTGTTCCTGTCAAATGATAAGCATCTGCAGCCATTCCTCCGCCAATAATTTCGGCATAAATATGTGCACCACGATTTAAAGCATGATCCAAATCTTCCAGAATTAAAGCGCCTGCCCCTTCTCCCATTACAAAACCATCTCGATCTGCATCGAAAGGTCTGGAAGCGGTTTGTGAATCATCATTTCTTTTTGATAAAGCTTGAGCTGCGTTAAAACCACCAACTGATGATTTGGTAATTGCTGCTTCCGATCCTCCGGCAATCATCACGTTTGCCTTTCCCAAACGAATGGTATCAAAAGCATTTATAATTGCTGTGTTTGAAGATGCACAAGCAGAAACGGTACAATAATTTGGCCCACGCAATTTGTGGCGAATTGAAATTGCACCTGCAGCAATATCAACTATCATTTTGGGGATAAAAAATGGACTAAATCTCGGTGTTCCATCTCCAGCATGAAATTCTTCTAACTGAGATTCGAAAGTGGTTATACCACCGTTTCCAGTTGCCCAGATTACACCAACTTCTGCCAACTGATCATCATCCATTGAGGTAAAATCAAGTCCAGAATCTTTGATTGCTTGGTCGCTTGATGCAATAGCATATTGTGTAAAAAGGTCAAATTTTCTGGCTTCTTTTTTCTCCAGAAACGCTTCAGGATTAAAATCTTTTACTTCAGCAGCAAAATGAGTTTTAAACTTGTTACTGTCGAACTTGGTAATTGGACCAACTCCATTTTTACCCTCAATAATATTCGACCAAAAACTCTCTACTGTGTTACCTAAGGGTGTTATTGCACCCAAACCGGTTATAACTACTCGTTTCATTTTATATTTTTTTTGTCGCTCTCTGCAAAAAGATAATCGACGAATGATTGAACTTTTGGGGCAATAAACAATATAGCAGGAATGGCTACAACGTAGGAAATTCCCCAAGATTTTAACCAGATGCTCATAAAGTTTGCTGTAAAACCTAAATTCACACTTATTGCAGCAAAGGTTACGATTCCAGTTGTAAAAACGGCCATAATAAATGCAAATGTTATTTTCTTTTTCATTCCTGCTCTTTGATTAGTTTACCGATTCTACCCAAGCTTTTCTATTCGCATTCATCGCATTTAGGGCATCTATTGGGGATTGGCGAAACAATTCGTAAATTTTAGCGGTATCTCCAACCCTAATTTCAAATTCATCTTTGCCTAAAGCCACTATAAATTCATCTGCAACAACAGCGGGTTTTATTCCATTATGGCCACCAATTTCTTTTGAAAATTCGGTATCAACCAATGGAGGCATTAACTCGAATACTTTAACGTTAGTTTCTTCTAAGCTTAATCTAAGTGAGGTTGTGTAAGAATGTAAAGCTGCTTTACTAGCTGCATAACCAGGCAACGTTATTCCAGGAACATAAGCCACAACCGAAGAAACATTTACTATTGCTGATTCATCTTGCTGTTTTAGAATTGGCAAGAGTTTTTGATTCAATCGAATGATAGACAGATAATTGGTTAGCATTTCATCTTCAGCATTGGCAAAAGCATCCTGATTTTCATCGGCTAAATTGTAAAGCAATGCTCTGCCAGCATTATTTATAACCATATTTAATTGTGGAAATTCTGCCTTTATTACAGCAACCAATTGCTCTACATCTTCTGCTTTGCTTACATCAGAAAGAATTGTAGTTACGTTTTGAAGCGATGCATTTACTGCATCTAAGCGTTCTTTATTTCTGCCGGTTATAATAACATGATTGTTTAAAGCAGTTAATTGTTTTGCAATTTCTAAACCTATTCCAGCGGTTCCGCCGATAAGTAAAACGGTATTTTGTGAAGTTTTCATATTTATAATTATTATTTTATACCAATCGGTATATTTAAGCGTAAAATTTTTTATCCGAGGTTAGTGATGTATTTTTTTAAGGAGTCCATAATTAGGTTCCAGTGCTCTATTTTTTTTGTTAAACGAGAAATCATAATTCCGCCTTCAATCATGGCAATAACCGTTAAAGCAATTTGTTCTGAATTATTATCTGGATGAATTTCTTTATTGGCAACTCCTTCTTCCACTAGTTTTATTATTGTTTTTTTCCATGACAATACAGCTTTTAATACTTTTTCTCTCAATGCTGGATGCGTATCATCCGCATCGGTTGCAGTGTTCAAAACTGGACAACCGCCTTGAGAAATTGAACCAATGAAGAAATTTTGATAGATTTTTGCATACGCTAAGAGTTTTCCTTTGGTTGTGGTTTGCTTACTTATCTCCGCTTCTATTTTCGAAACGTTATTTGCAAAATTATAATCGAATGCGGCCAATGCTACCTCATCTTTATTTGCGAAGTTGCCATAAATACTACCTTTTGTTAAGCCAGTGGCTGTAGTAATATCATTTAAAGAAGTACCTGCGTAACCTTTCATGTTAAAAATCGGAGCCGTTTTCTCTACAATGAAATTTCTTGTTTTTTCTGCCTTAGTCATGGTATGTTAATTTGACAGCACAAATATATACCAATCGGTATATTAATTCAAAATTTATTTATCATGGTAATCTCCTTTTAACTAGATTGGGTTAAATGTAAAAACTTAATTTTTGTTACTGAAATAACAAATCCTGATGCCTGCGTTAACGATAGCAGCGGCATCCCCCGATTTTTCATCGGGGATACAGCGGATAGCGTGTTAAAACGCCCTCATTATTATTTTATTAAACGTTTGAATTTTGTAACTTTGATTTATGAGCAAATCGGAATCCATCGAAGAATTTTATCAAAAGAAATTTGATTTTCTACCAGACAACTTACAGAATAGCATGGGACATTTCAATGTTTTCAAATTGGAAGATTGCATTGGTGAGAACAAGGCTCCTATGACTTACAACAGAAGAGATTTCTACAAGGTAACGCTAAATCGTGGTCATAACATTTATCACTACGCAGATAAAAGTGTTGAAATAAATGGAACCGCATTAATGTTTTTTAATCCTCTGGTGCCTTACACATGGGAATTGGCAAGCGGAAAAATGAGTGATGTAACTGGTTATTTCTGCATTTTTACAGAAGCATTTTTTACTGAAAAAATTAGGGGTAATATTGGCGATTTACCCATGTTTGCTGTAGGTGGCAAACCTGCCTATATTTTAAATGAAGAACAGGATGCGCATGTATCTTCCATTTTTTTAAAAATGCTTGATGAGATTAATAGCGATTATATTTACAAATACGATTTGCTTAGAAATTACACAACTGAGATTACGCATTTCGCTCTTAAAACCAATCCTTCTGAAGTATTGTACAAACATCCGGATGCGAATAGTAGAATTACATCCGTATTTACAGAACTTTTAGAACGACAATTCCCAATTGAAAACCCTTCTCAAAGATTTACGCTACGCTCTGCCAAAGACTTTGCTACCCATCTCTCCGTTCATGTAAACCACTTGAATAGAGCCATTAAAGTAACTACAGGAAAAACAACTACAGATTATATAACCGAGAGATTAATCGCTGAGGCTAAGGCATTACTTAAACATACGGATTGGAATATATCTGAAATTGGTTACTGTTTAGGCTTTGAGGAACCTACTCACTTTAATAATTTTTTCAAAAAATTAACCAACCATACCCCAACTTCTTACAGAATTGTTTGATTTTCGTAACTATCAGTTTGATTGGCGTAATATTAAATTTTAAATTCCGATGTAATTTTGTCTTAATAAAAAGGATAAAATTATGGGAATTAAAAAAATTTGGTTTGTTACAGGTGCATCAAAGGGATTAGGTTTAAGTTTAGTTAATCAACTGTTAAAAGCTGGCCAATCTGTAGCGGCAACTTCTAGAAACATCAACGAATTAACAAAAGCTGTAAATTCAAATTCAGAAAAATTTCTTCCATTGGCCGTAAATCTTAGCGATGAGAATAGTGTAGAACATGCGATTAATGCCACAATTGCTCAATTCGGAAAAATAGATGTCGTTATTAACAACGCCGGCTATGGCATTGGTGGAAGTATTGAAGAACTAACCGATGGAGAAACAAGACAAAGTTTTGATGTCAATGTTTTCGGAACGTTAAACGTAATTAGAAAGGCAAGTCCGCATTTACGAGCACAAGGCTCTGGCCACATCATAAATATCGCTTCCATTGCGGGCATTGTAGGCGCAACGGGCTGGGCAGTTTATTCGGCTACAAAAGCAGCGGTAATTGCACTCTCAGAAGTTTTGGCAGAAGACGTTAAAGCTTTCGGAATAAAAGTAACTGTTGTTGCTCCAGGGGCTTTTAGAACTAGCTTTTTGACTCCAGAATCGTTGGTTTTAGCCAAAAATCCAATCGAAGCTTATGAAGATGTTCGTGCGGTACATGCTAAATATTTAAAGATGGACGGTGCACAAGCAGGCGATCCTGAAAAGGCAGCTGCAGCAATGATTTCCTTAGCCAGTATGCCGAATCCCCCAATTCATTTATTATTGGGAAAAGATGCTTTGCAAAGAGCAACTACAAAAACAGATGCGCTGACAAAAGAATATCAGGATTGGAAAGCAATTACAATTTCGACAGATTACTAAAGATTCGCCATTACGAGGAATGAAGCAATCCCTTTTGGACAATCTTAATGCGATAGTTGTAGGATTGTTTCGTACCTCGCAATGACGAGTGTAAAAAGGGATAAGTGATTATCCCTTTTTTATTTAAATATCCAGAGGCGCTATTTTAAGCTTAAAAACGTTCCTTTTAATTCAGCTTCGGTAAATTCCTTCTCATAAAATCTCCGCACCTTTTTATTCACAAACAGTGTTGCAGGTATTGCACCTGACCATTTTTTATCAATCCTTTCTAAGTATTGCTGTTGATCTGGCTCGTTCAAAAGAAAAACTTCGGCATTAATTTTATTCTTTTGAACAAATGGAATAACCGCTTTTTCTAGTTTTGATTTAAAATCTAAACTGACAAGCAAAACCTTAACGGGCTTGTGTAAATTTGCTAAACGCAGTTTTTCAAAATTTGGCAACTCAGCCACACAGGGTGAACACCATGTAGCCCAAAAATTAATTACATAAGTAGTGTCTTTTCCGTTTGCGATGCGCTTATCCAAATCATCAAGTGTAAGCAATTTTACCTGTGCATTAACTGAATAAGTAATTATGGATAAGCAGATTACAAGAAATAGACGCATAGTTTTATAAAGAAGAATAAGGAAATTTGGTTTGAGTATTATTTATGACAGTAAGCTAAAGCAGACTGCTATGAAATGGATATAGAATAAAACGTTACAATTGTTCATTGCCGTTGGTTTCAACCAACGGATAATTAATTTACAGATCCTGATTTCACCAAAACTCGTTGATAAGCTGGCAAACTCAAATCATCTACAATTACACCTCTTGTTGTACTTGCGTGAACAAAAAAACCATTATTTAGGTAAACCCCAACATGATCTACATCACTGCCTCCAAAAGAGAAAAACACCAAATCACCTTCATGAAGATTATCAATATTTTTTCGCTTTACAAAGTTTGCTTGATCGCGAGAGATTCTAGGAAGCGTAACGCCATATATTTCTTTTTCTAATAAAAACGCAAAGCCAGAACAATCGACACCATTTTTATCCAAACCCCCAAAACGGTATTTTACACCTGTCCAATCGGTAATGAAGCGATAAAGTTGTTTGCTTTTTAAATTTGCCATCGCATCAGCAGCTTTCGATGCCTTGGAATAACTTTTAACCGTATATTTTCTTGAACCGCAAGCGGTTAAAATTAGCGAGAGAATTAAAATTAGCCAAAAGGAATATTTTGTTTTTATCATATCTCTATTTTATTGCCACGGAAACACTGAATACACAGAACTGATTCCGTGTTAATCCGTGTTTCCGTGGCAAATTTAATCTGCGAATCTGTGGCTAACCTAGTTTTTTATCAATCTTTGGATTTCGTCCAGCTTCAGCAAAGCTTCTACAGGAGTTAACGCATTTACATCTAAATTATTTAGGTTATCGCGAATTTTAACCAATACCGGATCATCAATGGCAAACATTTGCAACTGATAAGCTTGATTTTGAACTTTTTTAATACTGTCTTTTATGCTTTGTCCTTCAGTCCGATCTATTTCCAGCTTCTTTAAAATTTCGTTCGCTCTACTGATTAACTTTGGTGGCATACCAGCCATTTTTGCTACATGAATCCCGAAACTATGCTCGCTTCCACCGGGAACCAGCTTCCTTAAAAAGATAACTTTATTGGTCATTTCTTTAACCGAAACATTAAAATTCTTGATCCGTGGCATTGTATTTGCCAATTCGTTTAACTCATGATAATGCGTTGCAAACAAAGTTTTTGGTCGCGAAGTCGGGTGCTGGTGTAAAAATTCTGCAATAGCCCAAGCAATAGAAATCCCATCATAAGTACTTGTTCCTCTTCCAATTTCATCTAAGAGGATCAAACTATCATCAGAAATATTATTCAAAATACTGGCCGTTTCATTCATTTCCACCATGAATGTACTTTCTCCAGAAGAGATATTATCAGAGGCACCAACGCGTGTAAAAATCTTATCTACTAAACCAATATCGGCAGCCTTTGCTGGCACAAAACAGCCCATTTGCGCCATTAAAACAATAAGCGCAGTTTGCCTTAAAATTGCCGACTTACCCGCCATATTGGGGCCAGTAATCATTATAATCTGCTGACTATCCGTATCTAAATAAACATCGTTAGTGATGTATTCTTGTCCAACGGGTAATTGTTTTTCAATCACCGGATGGCGCCCACCTTTAATATCGAGAACTTTATCTTTATTTACAGTTGGTTTAACATAATGATTTTTTTCAGCCAGTTGAGCAAAACACAACAAGCAATCCAATTGGGCAATCAAAAATGAATCTAACTGAATCGGCTTAATGTAACTTGCCGTTTCGTACATCAATTCATTGTACAAACGAATTTCGATGGCTTGAATTTTTTCCTCTGCACCTAAAATTTGTTCTTCGTATTCCTTTAGTTCTGGAGTGATGTATCGCTCTGCGTTAACCAAAGTTTGCTTGCGAATCCAGCCTTCGGGCACTTTATCTTTATGCGTATGGGTAACCTCCAAATAATAACCAAAAACATTATTGAAAGATATTTTTAACGATGGAATTCCAGTTGCTTCGGCTTCACGTTTCTGTATTTGAACCAAATAATCTTTACCGCCGAAAGCAATTTTACGCAAACGATCCAAATCTTCGTCAATCCCATCATTAATTACATTTCCTTTAATTAATAATGCCGGTGGTTCTGGTTGAAGTTCCTTTTCAATTCTTTCGCGAATAGCCAAACAAGGGTTTAGCTGGTCGGCAATTTTAATTAGAAATGGATTTTTAGAGTTCGCAGCTAAG
The DNA here is from genome assembly GCF_014306625.1 of Pedobacter fastidiosus. GTDB lineage: Bacteria > Bacteroidota > Bacteroidia > Sphingobacteriales > Sphingobacteriaceae > Pedobacter > Pedobacter fastidiosus. The sequence continues at coordinate 175,531 of NZ_JACRYL010000006.1, read as the reverse complement.
TTTTTTACGGCTTCAATATGAGTTAAGGCTCTCTTTAAAGCCACTAATTCTCTTGGCCCAACACGTTGTAAACCTACCTTAGAGATCAATCTTTCTAAATCACCAATCTGTTTAATATGAGTTAAAAATTCTTGCTGAAGTTCATCGTGTTTTACAAAAAAATCAACCATTCCCAAACGCTCCTCAATGGGCTTAAGCTCTTTCAATGGCATAATAATCCACTTTTGGAGCAAGCGAGCACCCATTGGAGTACAGGTATGATCTAGAATATCGAATAGCGTAACGGCATTATCATTAGCCGAACTCACCAACTCGAGATTCCGAATGGTAAAACGATCTAACCACATATAGCGGTCTTCCTCAATCCTGCTTATAGAGGTAATATGCTGTAAATTCCGATGTTCTGTTTCGCCTAAGTAATGCAAAATAACGCCGGCAGCAATAATTCCACTTTGCAAACGCTCAATTCCAAAACCTTTTAACGAGGTCACATCAAAATGCTTGGTTAAGGTTTCTTCTGCATAATCAGAAGTGTATGGCCATTCATCCAATCCAAAGGTGTAAAACCGATCGCCAAACTGTTCTATAAAATTTTGACGTTTAGATTTTTGAAATATTACTTCTGTAGGTTTAAATCCTTGCAAAAGTTTATCAATGTAATCGCTATTTCCTTGGGCAATCATAAATTCGCCAGTCGAAATATCTAAAAACGAAACGCCTAACTGGGTTTTATCAAAAAATACTGAAGCTAAATAATTGTTAGATTTTTGATTTAAAATATTATCGCCATAAGCAACTCCAGGGGTTACCAGCTCAGTTACGCCACGTTTAACAATATTTTTGGTTAACTTTGGATCTTCAAGCTGATCGCAGATGGCCACACGTTGCCCTGCCCTAACCAATTTCGACAAGTAATTATCTAAGGAATGATGCGGAAAACCAGCCAACTCTAAAGCACCTCCATTTGGTCCAGTGCCTCTTCTGGTTAATACTATTCCTAAAATCTGAGAAGTTTTTATGGCATCTTCACCAAATGTTTCGTAAAAATCTCCAACCCTAAAAAGTAAAAGTGCACCAGGATACTTCGCCTTTATAGCGTTATATTGTTGCATTAACGGGGTTTCTTTATTTGTGTCTTTAGCCAAAACTGAAATTAATTTGCAAAAGCTATAAAGATAGCACGATTACCCATTCTATGGCTGTTTTGTTGAAAAGTTGAAAGATTGTTAGTTTGTTTGCATAGGTCGTAATTATCATTTAATCTTGATTAAACTAATTTGCCAATAAATTCTATTTTTGTGCCTAACCCGATATAAAATGGCAAAAGAGAAAAAATCAGCAATGGTATTTATCATGGTAACGCTATTGATAGATTTTACTGGCTTTGGAATTATTATTCCTGTTTTACCTAAACTGATTCAAGAATTTACCGGTGGAAGCTTAAGCATAGCGGCAGATTATGGTGGTTATTTAATGGTTGCCTTTGCGTTAGCTCAATTTATTTTTTCGCCAATAATGGGTGGTTTAAGTGATCAGTATGGTCGCAGGCCGATTTTACTTTTCTCTTTATTTGGATTAGGAGTGGATTATATTTTCCTATCCTTTGCGCCAACTATTTTATGGCTTTTTGTTGGAAGAATAATTGCTGGCATCACCGGTGCAAGCTTTACAACGGCAATGGCCTATATTGCAGATATTTCTGAACCAGAAAAGAAGGCACAAAACTTTGGATTGGTTGGCGCAGCCTTTGGCGTTGGCTTTATTTTAGGTCCTGTTATTGGTGGTTTGTTTAGCACTTTCGGACTCCGAGTACCCTTTATGATTTCTGCAGGATTAGCACTCGTAAACTGGCTTTATGGTTACTTTATTTTACCAGAATCCCTAACTAAAGAAAACAGACGGAACTTTTCGTGGAAAAGAGCAAACCCAATTGGATCGTTTTTTAATGCATCTAAATACCCTGCAATATTGGGTTTATTGGCTACACTTTTATTATTATATATCGCTAGCCATTCTGTACAATCAAATTGGTCTTATTACGTAATCGAAAAATTCAAATGGGACTCTACCATGATTGGTTATTCTTTAGGGGTTGTCGGTTTAATGGTGGCAATTGTTCAGGGTGGATTAATTAGGATAATTATTCCGAAAATCGGCAACAGAAGGGCAATATATTTCGGATTAATTTTATATGTTATTGGATTTATGTGCTTTGCCTTTGCCTCAAACGGTGTTATGATGATGGTATTTATTATTCCTTATTGTTTGGCAGGAATCGGTGGACCAGCCATGCAAAGTATAATTTCGAATCAGGTTCCAGAAAATGCACAAGGCGAAATTCAAGGGATTACAACCAGCTTGCAAAGTTTAGCCGCAATCATTGGCCCATGGGTTGCATCGCACATATTTGTATATTTTATCCAAAGCGGAACACCATTATATTTTCCTGGAGCACCATTTATTTTTAGTGCATTTTTAACCCTAATCGGATTATTTATAGCAATTAGAGCGTTGAAGAAATATCATTAGCAGAATTTAAAACGCTATGTTAAAAACTGTTAATTATCATTTAAAGCTCAACTAAACCGTTTTATTAATCTTACTTTAGTTAAAAATAGCGCTCCTATGAAAAACTTAAGCAAGCTTATAATATCCCTTTTTGCAGTTCTGATTTTAAACCATTTACCTGCTCAAGCTCAAATACAGGAAACACTCAAAGCTAAAATTCTTAAGAATGTAAAATCACTTCCACTCCCGGATACAACAAGATATACCTCATTATTTTTTACCACCAACGAGCGACCAGAAATAATTGCAACAGCGGAGCTTGAAGGTTTTGATTTGAGAGGCAACGCTATAATGGCATCGCGGTATGGAAAAGGAATTGTGGTTGCAGTAGGCGCTCCATCCAGTTTTGAAAACCCAATGCTCAAAGACCCAAATGTGAGCAAGTTTGTTTTAAATGTGTTTCGGTTAAACCCTAAGGGAAGTGTTGGAATTTACCATCCCGAGAATGGAGATTTAGAAGCTTTTTTAAAGCTTAATAAAATTGCCAGTAGAAAATTAGAAACACTAAAAACCGATTCAAAAATAACGACTATTTACATTCAAGACGATGTAAAAGATTCCGTTCAATTGGGTTATTTAGATAAGTTTATCCAAAATGGAGGAACGTTGGTTTTTGGTTCTGCTTACGAAAGAAGCCACAATAATTTGAAAATTCAAGATTTACATTCCTTTCTCAAAATAAATAATTTATTGGCCAAAGCAGGTATCGTTAACTCTTACTTTTTATTAAAATCGAGTCCGAAAAACCAAATTCTTCACACAGATTCTATTCCTGTTTATTTACACATTAATACCATATTGCCGTACATGAGTTCGGTGTTAAATACCCAGACACTTCCCAGCACCAATGTTTTAGAATGGTTTATTAACCCCACAATTTCATTATCTATAGAGTTTAATACTTATAACTCAATGATAATGAAAGAAATGAGGAGATCTTATGAAATTCCAGATTCTCTATTTAGGCCTTCCCTCGCACAGCCTTTAAATATTTCTACCAAAAAGCAAAAGGCAGCTTATAGACTTGCAGGAGAAATGCAAGAAAAACTTTTTAAAGAAAACCCACAACTTAAAGGTAAAGCATTCGGAATTGAGGGGTTTCCTGGAATAGTTACAGATTCTGCAAAAAGGGTTGATAAAAACATTTCTATTAAAGTACAAGTTGGCAAGCAAGGATTGTTTGATATTCACGACGGATATTTTAGACCTCACAGCACTGGATTGTATGTTCCTGCCGGAGAAAAAATCAAAGTTATTTTGGAGAAAAAATATTTTATTCAAAAGCTAAAAGTACAAATTGGGTTACATGACGACGACCTTATTAATGTTGCTGATCAAATTAATAGAATTGGCTTTAACCTTGTTAGAACTTTCGAACTGGATAAAGATACCACAGAAATCCAGTCGCCTTATGGTGGTCTTTTGGAATTAAATATTACCGACACAACCACTTTAAAAAGTATCAATTTACGAGTATTGGGCGCAGTAAATGCACCTTATTTTAAATTGGGCGAAACAAACGACTCCACTTGGAATAGCACCATTAAGAATTACGGAGCACCTTGGGCAGAACTTGCTACTGATAAAATAGTATTTACCGTTCCATCTTACAGAATTAGAAACTTAAAAAACCCAACCGAGTTATTGCAATTTTATGATAAGGTAATGGATGCAGACGCTGATCTGAGAACCATTAATCATGAAAGAGCACATAATGAACGGATAATTGTAGATCAGCAAGTGGCTTATGGTTCTTTATTTACCATGCAATATAAAATTGTTGCACCAGATGAAGATGAGAGTACCAAAATAATGTTGGATAAAGATTTAATTGAAAAACTTGGATCTTGGGGTTTATTCCATGAATTAGGCCACCGCCATCAGTTTTGGGAATTGGATTTTCAGGGTTTAGGAGAAGTTACCGTTAACCTTTATAGCATGTACGTATATGATAAAGTGCTTAATCTAGGCAAATATCATAATCATGATAATATTCCAAGTAAAGAAGGCGTAATTGAAAAGATAAAAACTTACATGAGGAATAATCCGAGCTATGAAAAATTTCAGCAAGATCCGTGGATTGCTTTAAGTATGTACATTGAATTAATTGAGCAATTTGGGTGGGATGCTATTAAAACGGCAAATAAAACTTACGCTGATCTGCCAAGAAATCTATATCCGAAAAACAATGAAGAGAAAATTGATTTATGGTTTAAAACCATAAGCAGTGCCACAAAATCAGACTTAACAGATTTTTTCGATATCTGGAGAATTCCTGTATCTAAAGCGGCTAAATTGGAGGTCAGGAAATATTCTTATCCTATTTGGTTGCCCTCGGAGCTTAAGGAGTTTAATACGAAATAGAAAGTTACTTAAATACTATTTCCCGCAGATTTAAGGGGATAAGAACCGCAGATCAACGCAGATCAGTAATTACAATGATGGGATGCAGATTTTGCACTTAAATTTTAGGATCTTATCTGCGCTATCTGCGGGGAAAACTCAACAAAAATCTTTAAAGCAACTAATTACCCTCAAAGCATCTAGTAAATTTTAAACACCCAAATTCCCTTAAATCTGCGTAAATTATCTGTGTTATCTGCGGGGAAAACTCAACAACAACCTTTAAAGCAACTCATTAGCTAAATTTGCCAATTCACTTCTTTCCCCCTTATGCAAAGTAATGTGTGCGTACAGCGGATGATTTTTTGCGTTCTCTATTAAGTAAGACAAACCATTACTTTCCGAATCTAAATATGGTGTATCAATTTGATAAATATCACCAGTAAAAACAACCTTGGTGTGCTCTCCTGCTCTTGAAATGATTGTTTTAACTTCATGTGGCGTTAAATTCTGTGCTTCATCTATAATAAAGAAAATTTTGGTTAAAGTTCTTCCTCTAATAAATGCTAATGGAGCAATGGCAATTTTTTCTGTTGAAATCAGTTCATCAATCTTTGCCGACATTTTATCATCACCAATGAATTGTTCTTTTATAAAACGGAGATTATCCCAAATTGGTGCCATAAAAGGATCTGTTTTTGATTTAGCATCTCCAGGCAAAAAACCGATATCCTTATTGCTCAATGAAACAATTGGCCGAGTAACATAAATTTGGCGGAAGTTTTTACGCTGTTCTAGAGCGCTTGCCAAGGCCAGCAATGTTTTTCCCGTTCCCGCATTTCCCTGAATGCTTACTAGCTTTATTTCAGGATCTAAAAGTGCATGGATTGCAAAGGCTTGCTCTATATTTTTTGGTTTTATTTTAAAAATTGGATCAGTAGAAACGGAGGAAATTGTTTTCTGACTGTGGTTATAAAATACGTTAACAGTTTTTCGTTTATTTTTAAGGATGTAAAAATGATTCCCCGTTTTAGCAGGAAGATCCAAATCTAAAGCGCTGATATGCTGGTTTTTTTTAATGTAGTCTATAACAGATTCTGAGAAATTATTGATTTCTGTTTTGCCAGCATAAAGTTCGTCAACATTTTTGATTTTACCGGTTTCGTAGTCTTCCGCATTTAAATCTAATGCTTTAGCTTTTAGCCTTAAACATATATCTTTAGAAACTAGAACAACTTTTTTATCAGGATTTTCTTCTTTTAAACTTAGTGCGGCATTTAAAATTTTATGGTCGGTTTTACCTTTTCCGTAAACTTCCTCGGCATCAATCTTTAAAGGTTTTTCATTTAAAACAACCTTAAATTTACCACCATTTGGAGCTTTTAGTGCAATCCAATCGCTGATTAATTTTTGCTTTGATGTTTCATCTATTAAACGGATAAAGCTTCTGGCTTCAAAATTTCGAGTATCATTGCCACTTTTAAAGTTATCCAACTCTTCTAATACCTGAATTGGAATGGCAACATCGTGTTCATGGAAATTATTTATAGCATCGTGATCGTATAAAATAACTGAGGTATCTAAAACGAATATTTTCTTTGAAGGAGTGGTGATTGATTTACCTTTTTTGGCCATAAGGTAAATTTAAGGTTTTAGAGATAATTAGCCGAAGATTTTAAAATTCTTTTTAACTTAAGATGCTAAAATAAATCAGAGTGCGTTCCTGTACGAATTAATTCAATCAGTTGAATCGCATCATTTTCATCCCAAATTAAAAGTAAATCTGGCTTAACATGGCATTCCCAAAAACCATCAAAATTTCCTGACAATTTGTGAGGATAATGCTTTTTACTTAAACCTGAATGACCTTTTTCAGTTAAAATCTCAACTACAGTTTGCAACAATTCAAAATCTTTGAGTGATCTTTTTTTAAGTAGTTTTAAATCTTTAAGAAATTTGTTCGATGCAACGATTTGATACATTACTTTATACTGCCGAATAAATCTTTAGCATTAATAAACCTAATTCCTTTACCAGCTTTAACTTCTTTAATTGCCTTTAAAGTTTGTTTATTTGGAATATGATTCTCATTACAATGCTGTGAATCTGAACCTATAGCACTGATTTCAACACCGAGTTCTTTTAAGAGCTCTTTAACTAAGTTGGCTTTTTTATCAGGTATATTTATTACATAGCTTTCCATAACCAGTTCATTTATGTATGCAAATATACATTTTTAATGTTTTGAAAATATTTTAACGAATTTTTAGACATAAAAAAACGGGGTTCTTCTTCTTGCGATTCAGTTCCCCGTCTTCACCTTAAAAACAACCGTAGTTGCATTTTAAAGCATCTAATCTCTGTAACTTCGATTTTTCCGTAATCGTTAGGTTTTGCAACTTTTGCGATTCGTGAAAATTTATTTCCAACTGCGTCCTTCCGTAAAATTCTTCAGCTTTCAATAATTTCTGTTAGGTCTTGCGATTTTCTTATTTTCAATCTTGCGATCTCTAATGTATATCCTTACTCGGTTTAACCCTTTCTGAAATTAATCGTTTTCCTTGTTAAGTATATCCGAAATATTTCATCTTTCGATTCTTTATCTCTTTTGGATTGTCTTATCAGAATTCAAAGTACTTCGTATTTGATATAATCTAATATAGTACTAAAAGGCTTATTTGCCAAGAGAAAAGTAATTGTTTTTATAAACATTGTTATCCACCTTAAAATCAGGGTTGTTAACATTTTTAAACTTAATAAATTACCATCAATCGCAAATAATGTCACTTTTTGAAAGTTTATTAACAATATACCATAAGTACCTTATTAACAAGTAGATTGCTTTGTACATTACCAATCTTATCCATTTTCTGCCCAAAAAGATAAAACTATGGAAAAAGTTAATTTAAAATGTCAACAAAAAGCATAGCTAATATGTTATTTTTGTACCATGCAGATTAGGCAACCCATTAGAAACATACAAGATTTTTTATTGAGTACGTATTTTGCCGATGGCTTGCGCATAACAATTGGCGTGCTCCTTCCCTCTCTTATTTTAGCGCAGTTCGGAATGTTAAAATATGGGATGACACTTTCTCTAGGGGCCTTATGCGTAAGCGTTGTAGATAGTCCTGGGCCAATGGTGCATAGGCGTAATGCCATGTTAATTACAACCGTTCTAATATTTGTTTTCTCCATCCTTACCGGCTTAACAAACAAAAACCATTATTTTATTGGCTTTCTACTCGCCGTTTCAAGTTTCGTTTTCTCCATGTTATATATTTACGGAATTAGAGCAGCCGCCATTGGAACAGCAGTTTTACTCATAATTGTTTTAAGTATTGATGACATTCGCCCTTGGCAGGAAGTTCTAATTCATGGTGTAATGGTTTTGGCCGGAAGTTTATGGTACACCGGATTAAGTTATTTTGTTTACAGACTTCGGCCTTTTAGGTTGGTACAGCAATCGCTCAGTGATTCTATTTTAGAAGTTGCGGAGTTTTTAAGGGAGAAGGCTAAATTTTATCATCAAAATAATAATTACGATAAAACCTATGCCGATTTGCTTCAGCTACAGGTTTCTGTTCACGAAAAGCAAGATGCCGTAAGGGAACTGCTATTTAGAACCCGTGAAATTGTAAGAGACTCCACTCCTGAAGGAAGATTTTTATTGCTTGTATTTGTAGATATGGTCGATTTGTTCGAACAAGTAATGTCTACCTATTACAACTATCAGCAACTGCATGCTCAGTTTGATAAATCGGGAATACTTCCAGATTACGAAATGGCAATCAAAAGAATCTCGTATGCGCTTGATGATATTGCATTTGCCTTAAAAAGTGGTGGAAAACCTGTTATTTCTAAAAGGCTATTGATTGAGATTGAGAGATTGAAAGTTAAAATTAACGACCTAGAGCGAAATAATACAACTCAAGAATACAATACAATTGGAATTATTGCACTGAAAAATATTGAGGTTAACATCGAGAATATTTTGGCTCGAGTTAAAACCATTTACAGTTATTTTAAAATGAGGAATAGTAAAGATATTCGTCAGGCTGAAGTAGATACAGAAAAATTTATTACCAGACAAAAATTCGATTTTAGTTTATTTACTGAAAATTTAACCTACAGCTCATCAACCTTCAGACACTCTTTAAGGGTAACTGTTGTGATGCTTTTGGGTTTTGTGGTTTCTCAATTGTTAAATTTTTCTCATAGCTATTGGATTTTATTAACAATTCTGGTCATCTCCAAACCCGGTTTTAGTTTAACCAAAGAGAGAAACTACCAACGGTTAATCGGCACAACTGTTGGCGCTTTTATAGGTATGGCGGTTATTACTTATATCCACGATAAGAATTCTCTATTTGTTATTTTATTGGTTTGTATGATCGGTTGCTACAGTTTCCAAAGAAAAAACTATGTAGTAAGCGTATTGTTTATGACACCCTATATATTAATTCTTTTCAGTTTTCTGGGGATGGGATCAATAGCACTGGCTAGAGAGCGAATTTACGATACTTTTATCGGTTCTGGAATTGCTCTTTTAGCAAGTTATTCGCTTTTTCCAACATGGGAACATGAAAAGGTTAAAGAAGCAATGCTGAGTATATTAAGAGCAAATAAGGCTTATTATGAACAGGTTGTGAGGATGTATTTCGATAAAAATTACAATAGAACAGAATATAAATTGGCTCGAAAAGAGGTTTATGTAAGTACCGCCAACTTAGCATCACTATTTCAGCGAATGTTTTCCGAGCCAAAAAGCAAGCAGTTATTTATTAAAGAAATCCATCAGTTTACAGCATTGAGCCATCTTTTATCTTCATATATAGCAACTTTATCGCTTTATAATAAGGAGCATGAATTTACTTTCGAAAGTTTCAATGCACTAAAACCGATGTCAAACAATACAAACTACCTTTTGGATGTATCAATAGAAAACTTACTTCAGGGCAAAAATACAATAGAAAATGTTCCGCTAATCAGACTGAATGAAACTGGAATAACCATTTTGAAAGGCGAAGATTTAGTTCCAGAGCAGTTCGATTTAATCCAGAAAGTAGCTTACGACATTTATAAGCTATCTGTAAAAATTAAGCTCTAATTCTTAGCCATTAATTCTTTTAGGTTGCAAGTATTAAATGGTAGTGCATATTGAATTCCACCTTCCATTTTAAAAATTATGGTTGCTTCACATTGGATTTTTTTATCTACCAACTCTTTTTTATTAAAGCTAATTGGATAAAATTTCTGTTCTGGATTATCCGAATGGATGGTTTCTTCTCTAACTTTAAATTTTAATCTTAGCTCAACATCTCCTGATTTAATGTAGATTTTATCGATTTTATTATGGTGAGCATTCGAGGTAAAGTTTAGTAGCAATTGATTATCCTCCGTATTTTTAACCTCCTTAAATAATTCAAAAGCGTAATAACTTTTATCATCCCGATAATATTGGTAATCAATGCTTTGCTTTAATTGCTGGCAATAGGATACTTTTCCTAAAGCGATGAAAATAAATGCAAATAAGAATATTTTCATATCGTTAAAATTTAGGGCAAGGCACTTTGAAACCTTTGAAATTATTGTGTCGATAAATTAGGGAAAGCTCATATGTTCGTGGCGTAGCGCTCAGCAATTTATTACCATAAACGGTATAATTCATCCCAGCCGTTACATTGCCTAAGCTTAAGCCCAAGTAAGGATAATAGGAAGATTCGTTAAACTTATACCAAAGACCGAAATTTAGTTTTATTCGAGTTTCATCATTTGGCTTTAAGCCAACAACAGTTCCTAGAAGGGTATCGTGATTATTTTTTTGTTTGTTGTAAACTCCTGTAAAATTTAAATCTACGTAATCGTTAAGTAGATATAGCATTCCAAAATTTACTGTTTTTCTAAAAGGAACAACCTCATTGCTATTGTTCAGTAAGCTTTCTGACGGTCGCGTTAAGTGATATTGTGCAAAGCCTAACGCAAGACTAAAACAATCAAAAGAGGCGGAGAAATTGGCGCCCAAATTCAAATCGAAATAAGAGGTTTTGTCATTTCTTAAATCTAGAAAATTTGGCATTGAGGTATCAAATCCACTCCCATTGTATTGTGAAGCAAAAGTGAGTTTATTGTAATCCAAAAATTTTGAAACGTAGGAAATTTGAGGAGCCAATCCGAATTTAAATTTATGCTCCACATCCAAATATTGATAATAGGAAAAGCTTGCGCTGATGTACTGAGATTTTAATGCTTTGTTGAACGATTCATCGAACAATCCGCTTAGGCCAATACTAAAAATGCTATTGCTAAAGTTTTCATCTGCGATTAGTTTTAAATCTCCAGAAACGCTGTATGTATTATAAGGATCGCCCAGGTTTCCCCATTGCTGTCTGGTATTTACCGCTAAGCGATAATCGCCATCAAAAAAGCCCGTATAAGCCGGATTTAAAGATAAAGGAGATGCAAAGTATTGCGAAAACTTTGGATCTTGCGCCTTGCTATGAAGCGTAACTAGGCACAATAAAAAACTAAGGAGCGTTTTATACATTACAATATTAATATAGTTTTACCCTTCGATTGATATTTTCCACCCAACAGATCAATTCCGTCTGCAAACCACGAAAAAGTTTCTAATGGTTGCAATTTGGTTTTGAATTGGCCATCCCAGCCTCCAGTTCCCATGTCATCTGTTTGATAAACCAAAATTCCCCACTTGTTATAAATTTTAAAACTTAACAGTTTTTGAATGCTCACAAAAAATGGATATAATTTATTATTTGTCGATTTTTGAGGTGTAAATGCGGTTGGAACCACAATTTTTGGTGAGGGCAGAATGTTTAATTCAATAGCACCCGCAATTGAACAGCCCTTATCGTTCTCTAAAACGATATAATAAACACCGGCTATGTTCACTTTGGTAGGGTCAGCAATAGGTTTCTTTAATAACGCATCTTCAAAATAACTTGCCTTTACGTAACCTTTACTCCCCTTAACAATGTCTGCAGAAGTTAAATCAATGAAGTCGTAATCGAATATCGTTCTCGGTTTATTTAGTACGATAACTGGAAGGGGATTTACAATTACAATAATTTGGCCGGATACAAAACAACCACTTGGATTAGTGATTTTAACAAAGTATTTTCCGGTTTCGGAGATTTGTTTTGGGTTAGCAATTTTATTAGTTAACGTTTGATCGTAGAAATATGAGTAGCTAACCCCCGCAGTTGTTCCATTATAAAGTTGAGCATTGGTTAGATCTACTTTTTCAGGAAAGCAAACTGGAGCAGGATCAATTGTTACCAAAACTGGTAGCTCATTAATAACGGCCTCGATTTTATCAGATACAATACAACCTTTACTGTTAGTTGCCTTAACGTAATAAGTACCCGATTGATCAATTTTTTTCGAATCGATAACTGCTTGGGTTAGGTTAATATCAGTATAAAAACTTAAAGTAAGATCCTGATCACTTCCTGCAAAATTATTTACATTACTTAAATCAACTTTGTTTGGAAAACAGACTGCAGTAGGATTTGTAATTTTCAGTAAGGGTTTCGGGTTGATGATTACATCAATCGGAAGAATTTTCGAACATCCAAATGTATTAACGAATTTTACATAATATTTTCCACTATTGCTTATTCTAGAGGGATTTATTAGCGTTTTAGTAGCATTTGCGTCTGTGTAATAACTTCTGGAAATATCAGTTAAATTACCTTCATAAATTTCATCTTTTGTAATATCTACGGTTTCCGTATAGCAAACAGGCTCAGGATTTTTAGCAGTAATATTAGCAACATCAAAAATAGAAACATCAATAGAAGCCACACTTTCACAGCCTTTGTAATTTGTAGCCAAAACGTAGAATATGGTATTTTGTAGAATCTTAGTTGATCCGGTGATTAATTGCGTCAAATCCTTATCTGCATAAACGAGATAGGTAAAATCTAATGATTTATTCAATACATAATCAGTAGAAGTTAAATCGATCTCCGAATTTTGGCAGACAGTGCTTTTCGATAAAAGCTGAAGCTCATAATCTACACTACTTACTATCGCACTAACGGTACTCGGACAACCATAACCTTCGTATGGAATCAAATCCAAAAATATTTTAGAACCCTCTGGCGGAGTTGGCTTAATGGTTAATGCCTGGCCAGAACCATATTGAAAACTTCGATCCTCATTAAACCAATTATAACTTTTAAAGCCACTTGGCCCCGAAATATTTAATTGTTCGGAGCTTTTACAATAAGTATTTCCAACAATCAAATCGCCACAAAGATTATTTACATCCACATAAGCATAACCAAAATGTCCGCCCAAAGTACAGTCTGCACTTATAAATTCAATTAGCAATTTCTTGCCTTGATAACCGGATAAATTAATCGTTACAGGACTCCAATCCTTATAGATAACGGAACTGCTCACCGAAGATTTTTTAAATCCTGGAAGTGTAGAGGTTGCAATATATTCAAAAGATGCACACGTGATGTATTGATTGCTTGCAACATCCTTAACCCTAGCAATAAATCTAGGCTGTTCTGCAGGTTGATGATTTGGATCTTCTAAAACGATTGCATATTGGTAAGTAAGTGTAAATTCTGGTCGATTAGTTGGAACAGTTATTAAATAAGAAATTCCCTCAGCCTGATTTCCTGTCCCATTATTACCAAGTTTAACAGAATAATTCCCACCATTTTTAGGGACAACTGGAAAGCCCCCATAAGGATCGACTAATGTTTTATTATTTAAAATAGTGTGCCTCCCAACTGATGCTACAGATACTTCGGATAATGAAACTTGATTTTTACTACTCAAAATAGATGTTGTACCAGTAAACATTTTCCAGTTTTGAAAATTTCCATTCTCAAAACCAATATTTTCTGGGCAAGCTTGGGCGTACAACTTCGATGCGACGACTGTGGAAATCATCAACATCAACAACAAAAATCTATATATCAACTTGGGAGCGATTAAGTATTATTGTAAAAATATCGATTTAGTATCTCCATAACTAGTTTTCAAGCGTGAGAGAGCCATTTTTTACACGAAACCCAATTTCCATTTTATCAATTTCTAGATAGCCCATTTCTACACGTATTATTAGGAATACAGAATTAGTATTTTGCGTTTAACTATGAAGTTAAAAATCTACAATTATGCCCTTCAGCCTTAATTAAGAGATTTATTTTAGAAAAATTTAGTTATTTACACCAAATAAGCTTAAAGTTTAATTTATAGATTGATTAAAAACAAACCCCAATGCAAATTTGTTATTCCTCATTAAATAAGAAATACATTATGGAAAAGCTATATACTGCTGAAGTAACAGCAAAAGGTGGAAGAGACGGTCATGTAAAATCCAGTGATGGAATTATTGACTTTGAATTGAGAAAACCGAAAGAACTTGGCGGACAAGGTGGGGCAACAAATCCAGAACAGTTATTCGCTTCGGCTTGGGGCGCTTGCTATTTGGGTGCTTTAGGTTCTGTAGCCGAGCGTGAAGGGGTTGATGTTAGTGAAGCTTCAGTAAATGTTTTGGTATCTTTTAATAAAGACGGAAATTCTTTTGTTTTGTCGGCAGATTTGGATGTTCACATTCCCGGCATTCCGCATGATGAGGCCCAAACTATTTCAGAAAAAGCACACAGAGCTTGTCCTTATTCTAAAGCCACTAAAGGAAATATAGAAGTAAGAATTACTGCCGTGTAATTACGGAAGTTTCTAAACAAAAAAAGCGATCCTTAGATCGCTTTTTTTTTGAACTCTAATTCTATTAAGCCATTTCCTCGGCTATTTGAGTATTTGCCGGGCGACCATTTTTAAATGCATCACGAGTTTTTAAACCCAACAATTCAAACATGGCCATATCATCAACAAATGCAGGGTTTGGAGTAGTCAATAATTTATCTCCTGCAAAAATAGAGCTTGCTCCTGCCATAAAACAAAATGCTTGTTCTAATGTGCTCATTTCATTTCTTCCGGCAGATAAACGTACAACTGAATTTGGCATAACAATTCGAGCTGTTGCAATCATCCTTACCATATCCCAAATTGGAACGCGTGGTTGATTCTCTAACGGTGTTCCCTTTACAGGAACCAATGCATTTACAGGAACCGATTCTGGATGTTTTTCCATATTAGATAAAGTTTGCAACATAGAAACACGATCTTCTACTGTTTCACCCAAACCAATAATCCCTCCGCTACAAACGGTAAGTTTTGCCTTGCGAACGTTTTTAATTGTATTTAAACGATCATCAAAAGTTCTGGTAGAAATGATCCGTTTATAATCATCTTCTGAGGTATCGATATTGTGATTGTAAGCATATAAACCAGCATCAGCTAAACGTTGTGCCTGGTTTTCAGTAAGCATGCCTAAAGTACAGCACACTTCCATATCCATCTCATTTACCGCTTTCACCATTTCTATAACCCGATCAAAATCTCGGTTATCTCTAACTTCTCTCCAGGCAGCGCCCATACACAAACGCGATGCACCACCTTCTTTAGCCTTAACTGCTGCGCTAACAACTTGGCTAACTTGCATTAATGGCTGAACTTCTAACTCTGTATGGTAACGTGCCGCTTGTGGGCAATAAGAACAATCTTCTGCACAGCCTCCAGTTTTAATTGAGATTAGTGAACTTACCTGAACTTCATTATAATCTTTATTTTCTCTATGGATGGATGCGGCTTCGTAAACCAAATCTAAAAATGGTCTATTGTAAATTTCTGATATTTCTTCTTTGGTCCAGTCGTGTCTTGTAGCTTGCATATTGGATCAGTATTTTTTGTAATTGGAATATATGATCAAAGTTTATAGTAATAGTTTACTGGCTAAACCTAAAATTAAAAGGAAGCCGAAAACGTCGGTAAAAGTAGTAATAATAATAGATGATGCAATGGCTGGATCGATGCCAACGCGTTTTAGAATAAGTGGAATTCCTGCTCCTGTTATGCCCGCAATTACCAAATTACCCGTCATTGCCAGGAAGATAACCAATCCCAACATCGGATTTCCATCAAAAAAGTAAGCAAAAACAAATACAATTATTCCATTGGAGGCACCATTAATTAATCCAACCGTAAATTCTTTTAATACCGTTCTATAGGCTTGGTTATCCGTTAAATCGTAAAGTGAAATCCTTCTTACTGTTACCGCCAATGCCTGTGTTGCAGCATTTCCGCCCATGCCAGCTATAATCGTCATGTAGGCGGCCAATGATGGTATAAGTTTAATTGTAGGATCAAAATAGCGCACAACTGATGAAGCCAAAAAAGCGGTTCCCAAATTAATAATTAACCAAGGCAACCGAGATTTAACCGCCTCAACCCAGTTCCCGCTTAATTCCTCATCTTCAGATACACCGGATATTTTCAAAATATCTTCTGTACTTTCCGCTTCCATTACATCAATAACGTCATCAAAAGTTACCCGACCTAGTAATTTATGTTGCTCATCAACTACAGGAATACTGGTTAAATTATATTGCGAAATAAGATTTGCTACCTCTTCCTGATCTGTTCCTGGACGAACATAAACGGCGTCTATTTTTACCAGTTCGGTTATTTGCGCATTATGCTTAGCCTTAATAATATCCTTAAGTGATACTATGCCTTGAAAAACATCTTCATCATCTACCACATAAATGGTGTAGAATTCTTCCATTTCTTCGCTTTGGCGGATGATTTCATCTATTGCATCTTTTTTAGTTAAGTTGATGTTTACACAGATTAAATCTGTATTCATTAAACCACCGGCCGTTTTTTCGTCGTAGGTTAATAAATTACGAATGTTTGATGCATCTTCTTCGTTAAGATCTTCTAGAATTTCTTTCTGCTCATGATCTTCAAGCTGAGAAATAATGTCTGTTGCATCATCATAATCCAGTTCTTCAACAATTTCTGTACGCTTATCGGGATGGAGTTTGAAAAGTAAATCTTCGGGATGGGATTCTTCATCCATCTCAGAAATAATTTCTGAGGCAATTTCTGCAGGAAGAATGTTAATAATGTGTTGTTGCTCGGATTTATCTAAGCGTTCGAAAAGAATGGCAATTTCTGAAGCATGATAATCTGCCAGAACTTCTTTTAGAATTTCATCACCGGCTAAAATTGCATTTTTAACCTTTAGTACGTCGCTTTTATCTATTTCGAATGACTGCATTTTTAACCTAACCAAAAAACTTTTTAAAGCTACTAATAATTGAATATAATTTTAAGCCATTGAGGGTGTTTTAAATTATTTAAACCAGCCTCTTCGCCAAAAATAAATTACTTGAAGCACTGCAATAACAGCCATCACAATCCATGTCCACATATAGCCATGTGGGCTGTAAAGTTCGGGCATATTATCTGGTAAAACTTTGCCTGTAACTGGGTCTTCACGACTAAAATTCATTCCGTAGATACCTGCAATAAAGGTTAGCGGTATAAATATCGAAGAAATAATGGTGAGCACTTTCATAATCTCATTCATCCGATTGGAGATTATAGATAGGTTCATATCAATGTTTGCAGATGCAATTTCTTTTAAAGATTCTATAAAATCGATAATCTGAATACAATGATCATAAGCATCTTTAATGTAGGTTTTGGTTAAATCGGAAATTAAATCACTATCACTCCTTAAAATATCATTCAGCTTATCTCTTTCAGGCCAAGCTACTTTACGAATCATAATTAACGAACGCTTAATCCCTTGAGTATCATACATAATCCGTTTATCGGGGTTATCAAATAAACGATCTTCAATGGCATCTAATTCTTCGCCCCAATAGTTTAATAAGGTGAAATAATTATCTACAATTACATCCATAATGGCGTACATCAAATAACTGCTTCCGCCGATGCGGATATTCCCCTTACCTATTTCAAGCCTTTTTCTTACGGGATTAAAGCAATCTTCGTAATTCTCTTGAAAGGTTATTAGGCATTTTGAAGTGAGTATAAACGAAATTTGTTCATTACATAAATCATTTTCGCCGTTTAAAAATAAGTGCCTGCTTACGGCAAAAACATATTTATCGTTATCATATTCATCTAGCTTTGGCCTTTGGTAAGAACTTGTAATGTCTTCCAAAACCAATCTACTGATATTCAATTTAGAATAAAGCGTTTCGAATATATTCGGATCGGCTAAACCCTTGATATCAAACCAATAATAAAAATCTTTATTTTCGGTAAGTCTATCAATGTTGTTAATGTTTTTAATCTCCTCTTTCTTGTAAATTTTATCGTTATAAGTGTGGAGTGTAATAATTGGTTTTAAGGCATTATCATCAATGGCATACATACCCGGACTTGTTCCCGGTTCAGGTACATTATAATGCTTGTGCCGACTGCGAGGCTTATTTTTAGCCATAACTTATAAATATAATTTGGCCTGTGGACCTTGATTAAACAATAGATCAACTATGCTGAGGTTGGGCAAAAATTGATGTCTATCTTCAAAAACCTGAAAGTATTGCTTATTGTTTACAATATCTTCCATTTTCTTTGGATTCATAATTCCACGGTAATCTAAATCGCTATTAACATCATCAAAATATTCTGGCGTTGGATTTACACTGATTGTTAATTTTAATTTTTTAATTATCCATTCTAGCAATTGTGAATTATAATCGAACAAAAATTCGAATTTTTGATTGTAAAACGGAGCAAGTTCATCTTCGTAAAACTCAAAGTAAGCGGAACTTCTGTAGCAACTTTCTAAACTTAACCAATGCAGGCGTTGCCAATTAAAATCATAGCTAATCCGAATGTCCTTCATCATTGTATGTGTTTTAGCCCCTTTTACCAATGGAACAGTAATGTCTAATTTTCCGTTTGGAGAATAGATACTAGCCCTATTTCGATAGGTTTGCTTTACTAAATGCTCATGTTTTTCGATTAAGAAATCGGGATTTACCTTTTGCAATAGACTAAAATATCCAACTGGAGGAAGATAAAATAAAGGAAGTATAGCTGTATTTTGCATTTGAAAATTTATGTTTGTAACTCAAACGTTTTAAAAATAATGATTAAAAGAGGGATTGCGCAAGTTGGTGTATTTTTTTTGTACCTGTTATCGTTGCTTCCTCTGTCTATTCTATTTTTTTTTGCAAGATTACTATATTATCTGCTTTATTACATAATTCGTTATCGAAAAAAAGTTGTTCGCCAGAATTTGGTTAACTCATTTCCTGAAAAATCATCAACTGAAATTATTGATATCGAGAAAAAATATTTCAAGTATTTAGCAGAGCTGATTTTCGAAATCATCAAGCTTACCACAATATCAGAAAAGGAAACTTTAGAAAGCGTAAAATTTAAAGGTTTAGATCAACTGGAAACCCATTTTAAGCAAGGAGAAAGTGTTTTAGCTTGTACCGGGCATTATTGCAATTGGGAATTGGGAACGCTAGCTTTAGGTTTAAGCATTTCTGCCAAAACGATGGTAATTTTTAAGCCCATTAAAAATAAAATATTCGAAGCCTGGTTTGATGGCTTGAGGACGAAATATGGCAATGTTTTTATTGCGATGAGGCAAACTTTAAGAGGCATGGCCACTTACAAAAACGAGCCAACGCTTTTGTGCTTTGCAAGCGATCAATCTCCAACGAGAGAGGAAACCAAATATTTTGTAGACTTTTTACACCAACCAACTCCTGCCCTGCTTGGCGTAGAAAAAATAGCAAAATCTACAAACAGGCCCATTTATTATTTTAAAGTGAGCCGTCCAAAACAGGGTCGTTACGAAGTCGAAGTTTTGCCAATGTGCCTTGATCCTTCAAAAACTGTTGATTTTGAAATTACCAATTTACACTTCAAATTTTTAGAAGAAATTATAAACGAACAGCCCCAATACTGGCTTTGGAGCCATAAACGCTGGAAATTTAAACCCGAATAAGATCCATGAATCCATCAGTAGCCGTAGTCATTTTAAACTGGAATGGTAAAGCATTTTTACAACAATTTTTGCCGGGGATTTTACTTTCCGAATATAATAACTTACAGATAATTGTTGGTGACAACGCATCAACTGATGATTCTGTTGCTTTTCTAGAGGCGCAATTTCCATCAGTTAAAATTATTCAGAATACGTTAAATTATGGCTTTGCTGGAGGTTACAATAAGGTTTTAGAACAAGTTGACGCGGATTATTTCATTTTATTAAACTCTGATGTTGAAGTAACGCCCAATTGGATTAAGCCAGTGATTGATTTGATGGAAAGTGACCCAGAAATTGCTGCGGCGCAACCAAAAATTAAATGGCAACTTAATAAGAATCAGTTTGAATATGCTGGCGCAGCCGGAGGCTATCTAGATATTTATGGTTATCCTTTTTGTAGAGGAAGACTTTTTAACGTTTACGAGTTTGATAACGGACAATACAATGAAACCAAAGAAGTTTTTTGGGCAAGTGGTGCTGCTTTCTTTATCAAAAGCAAATGTTGGAAAGAAGTTGGCGGATTGGATGCAGATTTATTTGCACACATGGAAGAAATCGACTTATGCTGGCGCCTAAAAAACCTAAACTATAAAATTCTGTATTGCCCAGATGCTGAGGTTTATCATGTTGGAGGTGGAACTTTGCAAACTGAAAATCCCTTTAAAACCTATCTAAATTTTAGAAACAACTTAATTATAATGCAGAAGAATTTACCAGCTGGAGATGCTGTTATTCGCATAACTTTAAGAATGTGGATAGATTTTATTGCATGGTGGCATTTTTTACTAACAGGAAAGCCAAAATTCACTCTAGCCGTAAGCAAAGCACATTTTCATTTTGTTAAGTCTATTTTTAAGACAGCAAAAAAAAGGAAGGAATTCCAAAAGCCATACGCTAAACATATAGGTGTTTACAATAAGAGTATTGTTTGGGCTTTCTTTATCAAGAAAATTAAATATTTTTCTAAGCTTACTTAAGCGCTAAAGACTCATTAATAGTTTTTTTAATCCAATATCCTGCACTTGGAGCAGATCCGACAGTACTAAATTTCACTTGATTATTTTGATCAATAACCACCGTGGTTGGATAGAGCTTTACGCTATACCGCTTCGATATTTCACGTCCACTATCAACGATGTTAAAATCAAAAGGATTTAGGTTTAAAAAGGCTTTGATTTCAGATTTATCATTATTGCAGATGGCTAATAAAATAACATCTTTATTATCCTTATATTCTTTCGCCAGTTCATTTAACTGCGGAACTAGAGTGTTATTCATCTTTTCTCCTAGAAACCAAAAATAAAGAACAAGAACTTTGCCTTTCAGATTTCTTAAATCATATTTTACACCATTGATATCTGTAATTTTTGTGCCCTCGAAAGTCTGATCCACTACAAAAACATCACTCGATCGTGGTTTCGCCCCACTTTCGAAATAACTAACTTTTTGCTTTTCACTGAGTTCGTAAATCAAGTACTCTGGTTTTCCACTATCTGTGGTTGTTTGCCTATTTTTAAGTCCATATTTACCAGACGCCATTAACTTCTTCCAGGCGTTATAAGGATAAACCATCCCATCCTCGCCTCTAACAACAGATTGATCATTTAGGATTTGTCTTTTTGGAGAATTTTCCTGACCATGAACATAAAATGAAATGACCAATAAGGCCAGTGAGAGCATTTTTTTGAGCATAACGATTTTAAGGATTAATTAATAAACTTTCTACAGCCAAACGATATCCCTTCATACCAAAGCCTGTTAAAACGCCCTTGCAGTTTTTACCAGTTAAAGATACATGACGATATTCTTCACGAGCATAAATATTTGAAATGTGGACTTCAACCACTGGCGTTTTTATAGCGGCAATGGCATCGGCAATGGCGACAGAAGTGTGGGTATAACCGCCAGCATTTAGTACAATTCCATCGAAAGAAAACCCTACTTCATGAAGTTTGTTAATAATCTCTCCTTCAACATTACTTTGGTAATAATCTATCTCTATGATTGAATAAATACTTTTGAGCTCTTTAATATAATCTTCTATGCTTGTATTGCCATAAATAGATGGCTCTCTAACGCCTAAAAGGTTTAAATTTGGGCCATTAATAATTTGTATTTTCATAAATGCGGTAACGTTAAATGTTGTAACGTTGCAATGTTATAAAAAATCTCAAATAAAAACATGCTTTGGCCATCATATATTAAAGGATTCAAGTCTTATTTGAAATTAGAGCGCTCGTTATCTGGCAACTCTGTAGATGCTTATTTAAGTGATGTCGACAAGCTTGGTCAATACTTTCAATCTTTAAATCGAGAACCAAAAATTACAGAAATCAATGTTGTTGATTTAAAATCTTTTATTTCTTGGCTTAACGATTTAGGCATGTTGGCCAGTACGCAAGCAAGAGTAATTTCGGGATTGAAAGCATTCTTTGGCTACTTAATGCTCGAAGATCTTATTCAAAACAATCCTTCTGCATTAATTGAAGCTCCCAAACTGACCAGAAAACTCCCAGATAAATTAAATATTCATGAAATAAATGGTTTAATTGATGCTATCGATGCCTCTAAACCAGAAGGTATGCGCAACAAAGCCATTATTGAGGTTTTGTATGGTTGTGGCTTGAGGGTGACAGAGTTAACAGAACTAAAAATTTCGAATCTTTATCCACAGATTGAGTTTATAAAAGTGATTGGAAAGGGAAATAAAGAAAGACTAGTTCCTATTGGTGGCGTGGCGCTGAAGTTTATCGACATATATTTGAGAGAAATTCGTGTTCACATGAACATAAAAAAAGGAAATGAAGATTTTATTTTCCTCAACCGCTTTGGTGCAAAACTCTCCCGTATTTCAATTTTTAATTTGATTAAAAGTTTAGCTGTAAAAACAGGATTAAAAAAAACGATTAGTCCGCATACTTTGCGTCATTCTTTCGCTACCCATTTAATAGAAGGTGGTGCTGATCTTCGTGCAGTACAAGAAATGTTAGGTCATTCGAGCATTACCACAACCGAAATTTACACCCATATTGATCGAGATTATTTGAGAGATGTAATCACTCAGTTTCATCCAAGATCTTAATTTATTTTAAACTAAGCTTGCTTTTACCATTCTATCTTTACCCTGCATATCCTTTCTTAACTCAATATTGTTAAAGCCTTTATCCTTTAACATATCAAGTGTTTCAACACCTAAATATTCGTTAATCTCAAAATACAAAAATCCATCTTCCGTTAGGTTAGAAATTGCAAAATCGGCTATCTTACTATAAAAAATTAAGGGTTCTTCATCACTCACAAATAAAGCAATATGTGGTTCGAAAGATAATACATTTTTGTGCATGGCTTCCTTTTCCAAAGCCCTGATGTAAGGCGGATTGCTTACAATAACATCATATTTCAACTCTGATTTATAAGTTAGAATATCTGCTTCGATAAATTTTACTTCGGTGCCAATGTTAACGGCATTTTCTTTAGCAGTAACTATTGCTCGGTTCGAAATGTCTATCGTGGAAACTTCAGTTAAGGGTAAGTATTTTTTAATAGTGATGGGAATACATCCAGAGCCCGTTCCTATATCCAAAAGATGTATGTTTCTTTTACTTTCTAAATCATGAATAATCCAATCGACTAATTCTTCCGTTTCTGGTCTGGGAATTAATACGTGTTCATTTACTTTAAATATGGAGCCATAAAAGTGCGCCTCGCCCAAAATATGCTGAATAGGATTTCCAATTTTCAAATCATTTAAGATACTGAGGAGCTTTTGAAAATCGATAAATGTTAAAGATGTTTCTCTAACCATTCGTAATTTACTTGGAGATAATTTTAAAACATGCTCCGCTGCCAGACTAAATAATGCCTTAGCTTCATCGCCATCATAAATCTCATCAAGCTCCAATTGGAAATGTTCTTCTAATTCTCCGATTCTCATTGATGTAAAATTACTGATTTGTGCTGAGATCAATTCTATTTTACCCAATCCATCATCCATTTTTTACTACTTTTGCTTCCAATGAGCCACGAATTTTATATTAAACGCTGTTTAGAGCTTGCCTTATTAGGAATTGGAAATGTAAATCCGAATCCAATGGTTGGCTGTGTTATAGTTTTAAATGATAAAATTATTGGCGAGGGCTATCATCAAAAATATGGCGAAGCGCATGCAGAGCCAAATGCTGTTAAAAATGTATTTGATCTTTTTGGCAATGATGCAGGAAACCTTTTAAAATCGGCAACTGCGTATGTTAATTTAGAACCCTGTGCGCATTTCGGAAAAACACCTCCATGTGCCGATTTATTTGTTAAGCATCGATTAAAAAAGGTCGTGATCGGTAATAGAGATCCTTTTTCTAGCGTTGATGGTAAGGGAATCGAAAAGTTAAAAAATGCAGGAATAGAGGTTGAAAGTGGAATCTTGGATGAAGAATGCAAATATTTTAATCGGAGGTTTTTTACCAGAATCCAAAAACAAAGACCATTTATAATTTTAAAATGGGCAGAAACTGCAAATGGTTATTTTGCGACAACAGATGGCCATCAAAAATGGATTAGTGGTGCCTTGGCAAAACGTTTGGCTCATCAATGGCGTACCGAAGAAGATGCAATTCTGATTGGAAAACAAACGGCTGTAATGGATAATCCACAGCTAACAAGCAGAGAATGGCCAGGCAAAAATCCGGTTCGGTTGGTGATAGATAAGAATTTACAAGTTCCAAATGATAACCATATTTTTAATACTGAAGCAAAAACCATAATTTTCAACGAAGTTAAAACTGATGTAATCGGCAATATTCATTATATTCAAATGGAGGATATGCATTTCTATTTGGCGCAAAAAATTGCTTTTCAACTTTATTTGATGGATGTTCAATCTGTAATTATTGAAGGTGGTGCAAATATTTTAAACCAGTTTTTAGAAGCTAACCTTTGGGATGAAGCTCGAATTTTTACCGCTCCAAACAGTTGGGAAAGTGGTCTGCGTTCGCCAATTATTAAAGCCCAATTGCAAGAACAAATTCAAATCGGACCAGATAAGCTGTCTATTTATATAAACCATACAAATTAATGATTTACATTATATTAAGTGTTTTTTGCAGCGTAACAGTTGCTGTTTTATTAAAGCTTGCAAAGCGATACGAAATCAGCATCATTCAAGCAGTAACTGTAAATTATTTCACTGCGCTTTGTTTATGTTTTGTTTTTTTTAAACCAAATATTAGCGCTGTTAATTCTTCAGCCCCATGGCCAATTTATATTGGTTTAGCCATTTTACTTCCTTCTATATTTTTGGTCTTAGCGGCATCAGTTAAAAAGCTGGGGATTGTTAAAACAGATATTGCACAGCGCTTATCTCTTTTTATTCCAGTTGTTGCTGCTTATTTTATATTTAGAGAAGATTTTAATTCTTACAAACTTATTGGTTTAGCCATCGGGTTTTTAGCTATATTTTTTACGTTTTTTCGTAAAAGTGAAGAAACTGCAAATTCAAACAATTGGTTATATCCGATATTGGTTTTTGTTGGTTTTGGAGTAATTGATGTACTTTTCAAACAAATTGCACTTTTTAAAACATTACCTTATACTACATCTTTGTTTACCGTTTTCTGCCTTGCTTTCTTGGTTTCACTTGTTATCGTAATCATTATGATTGTGACCAAGAAAACAAAATTGCAACTGGTTAATTTGGCTTGTGGATTAATTTTAGGCCTGTTTAATTTTGGAAACATCCTATTTTATTTAAAAGCACATCAAGCTTTGGCTCAAAACCCAACAACTGTATTTGCCGCCATGAATTTGGGTGTAATTGTAGTTGGAAGTTTAATTGGAATAATCATTTTTAAAGAAAAATTAACTAGGCTAAATTACGCTGGAATTATTTTCGCCTTAGTTGCTATCGTATTTATTACTATATCTCAATTACATGCTGTTCGATGATTCTTACAAAACAATTAACGATCGTGCTGAAGGGATTTTTAGAGATAAAGGCAGCAAATTTTTAGCGTACACCTATCCAATTCGTTCAGAAGAAGAGGTGAAACCAATAATTGCCACTTTGCGTTCAGAACATTCTAAAGCACGGCATTTTTGTTATGCTTATAGATTGACGCCAGACCGCTCTATTTTTAGAATTAATGATGATGGAGAACCATCAGGAACTGCAGGCAGACCAATTTTAAATTCCCTATTATCAGCTGATATTACCAATATATTAATTGTTGTAGTTCGATATTTTGGCGGGACTTTACTCGGTGTTCCGGGTTTAATTAACGCATATAAAACAGCTAGTATTGAAGCAATTAAGAATTCTAATATCATTTCAAAAACTGTAAATGATGTTTACGAAATTCATTTTGAATACCTGCAAATGAATGATGTAATGAAATTAGTTAAAGATGAAAGTTTGGATGTTTTAACTCAGAACTTCGATACAAACTGCATCCTTAAATTCGAAGTCAGAAAATCTCAATTGAACCAAGTTTTAAGTAAGTTTGATAAAATTGAAGGCGTTAAGCTCAAATACTTAAATACCAATTAAATTCGTTACTGAAACAGTTTCAGTTTTAAATAATCAAATATATAACCTATGAAAATAGCCGAAAGCGATTTAATCATCAATCCCGATGGAAGCATTTATCATTTAAATCTTTTACCTGGCGATGTTGCCGACACTGTAATTACCGTAGGTGATCCCGATCGCGTAGGTGAAGTGAGCAAGTATTTTGATCGTATAGAATTTAAAAAAGGCAAACGCGAGTTTATAACGCATACAGGTTTTGTTGGTGATAAAAGAGTTACTGTACTTTCTACAGGAATAGGAACCGATAATATCGATATTGTTTTTAATGAGCTTGATGCTCTAGTTAACATAGATTTTGAAACTCGCGAAGTTAAAAAGGACCTCACCTCTTTAAATATTATCCGCGTTGGAACATCTGGAGCCGTTCAGCCTGATGTGCCAATGGGTACAATTCTGGCTTCTTCTTTTGGCTTGGGAATGGATGCGCTGATGAACTATTACATTCATGAATTATCTGGTGATGAACGAAGTTTATTAGATGACATTAAAATACACTTTGCCCATTTAAAAAACATTAATCCTTACCTAACCTCTGCTAATGATGTTTTGTTAAACACAATTGGTAAAGATATGGAGAAAGGAATTACAGTTACTGCACCGGGTTTTTATGCTCCTCAAGGCCGACAAGTTAGAGCAAAAAATGCAGTGCCAGATTTTATTGGGTCGATAAATAGCTTTAAAAGTAATCAGAATAGAATAACAAATTTAGAAATGGAGACTGCCGGGATTTATGCACTAGCTAAAGTATTAGGCCATAAAGCTTTATCTGTAAATGCGATACTTGCAAGTCGCGTTAAATTAGAGTTTAGTAAAGAACCCAATAAAATTGTTGAAAAAGCCATTAAAATGGTATTGGAAAGGATTTAAAAATTGAAGTCAAATAATTTATCCTTTTACTACATTTTTTTAAAACTTATTGTCATTATGAGTTACGAAGCATCTGTTTCATTGGTAGCAGATGCTTCATAATTTAGCATTATAGCACATTTATGATTCTGCCTAAAGCAGAATTTCGAATCATAATCTTCTAAACTTACACTCCAGGAATCTGTTCCTTTACCAACTCATTGCCTTCCGCATCTAAATAAGTACAAGTCATTTCCTCCAAATCGATAACCCATTTCTCTACACCTGCATCAGCAGCTTGCTTACAAAAAGTGATATAATCAGTTTCCCCTTTCTGATGAACGCTTAAAGCATGCTTCAGTTTTTCTGAAGACGATTCTTCATTAATCACTAAATTAGGATATTCATCTGGACTAACCTGTTGCGACTGATCTTCGCCATCAAAATAAACCGATAAGCCATTAGAAACGTAAACATCATTTCGCTTAACACCCATAGCCTTAATTTCCTGAATAAACTGTGGGAAATCTGCTCCTGTTTTAATTTTCGATTCTGCTGTTTTTATTTCTTCTATGCTGAACATAATTATTTGTTTAGTGATACTTTGTAAATAGTAGTCTGCGTATATAAATCTTCGGGACGTAAAATTGTTGTCGGAAACTCCGGAATATTAATCCCATTTGGGTGATGCTGAGTTTCTACACAAAATGCATCAAAGCCGTTGTAATCTTGACCACCTTTTCCATTTTTAACATTTAAATATTTAGCCGTATATAAATGCGCAACTGGCTCAGTTGTGTAAATACTTAGAGTTAAACCGCTTTCTGCATCATTTGTTTTGCTCGCTAAAGATAAGTCTCCATAGATCTTATCTAAAACAAAAGTTTGATCATAGCCAAAGTCGGGATTCCAATCTCTATCAATTTCCTTTGGTTCAATAAAATTAAGCGGAGTATCTTTTACAGGAACTAGTTTGCCTGTAACGCAATAGTTTTCATCTTGTTCTAAATAATTAGAGGCAAAAATCTGTTGTTTGTGTTTCCCTATAAATCCACCGTTCGGAGCTAAGTTAAAATAACCGTGGTGCGTTAAATTTATAGCAGTCGCTTGATCTGTTTCTCCTTCATAACTTAATATTAACTCGTCATTTTCGGTTAGCTCAAAAGTTAAATCAATAATTAAATTACCTGGAAAGTTTTCCTCACCATCAACGCTTTCATATTGTAAAGTAACTAAAGATTGTTCTTCATCTACATCCACTATATCCCAAACTTTTTTATCGAAACCAACCAAGCCTCCGTGTAAGCAATCTGTGCCCGTATTTTTAACAAGTTGATAAGTCTCTCCATCAATATTGAATTTCCCATCTTTAATTCTATTGGCATATCGACCAACCACAGCGCCCAAGTAGGCTCCATTTTTAAGATATTCTTCATCAAGATATTGCTCAAAAGTATCAAAACCCAACACAATATCCTGCATTTCTCCATTCGCATTTTTAACTGTAAACTTGTTAATTATGGCACCATAATTAAATAATTTAACATAAGTACCTTTGCTATTGGTTAATTCTATTGCGAATACTTCTTCGCCATTGATAAATTTTCCTGTGGTTGTTTGCTGAACGCTCATAAATTGTAACTTAGGGCTTTGTTTCCTAAACAAACATACTATTATTGTTCGCTTTAATAAATATTTTTAATCATTCAGATTGAATTTTAGAAATTAAAGCTTTAAAATACGGCCATTTAAAACGTGATGATTTGAATAATTTCAGCTCCTTTTCATGGATTTGGCAATTAAATTATAAATGAGAAAATTAAAGTTAGACGAGCTAAACCGTCCAGATATAGAGGAGTTTAAGGCACAGGAGAAATTACCTGTTGTTGCCGTTTTGGATAATGTTCGAAGTATGCACAATATTGGTTCGATTTTCCGCACCGCCGATGGTTTTGCTTTGGAAAAAGTAATTCTATGTGGCATAACAGCTCAACCTCCACATAGAGAGATCGAAAAAACTGCGTTGGGTGCAACCCAATCGGTTGATTGGATTCATTACACCAATACCGTTGATGCTGTAGATGCACTTCGTGCATTAGGATATGAAATTGTGGCGATAGAACAAGCTCAAAATAGCACCATGCTAAATACCTTTAGTCCAGACTCATCTAAAAAATATGCCCTAATTTTTGGTAATGAAGTAGATGGCGTGAGTGATGAAGTTATGGCGAAAATTGATGAATGTATAGAAATTCCTCAGTTTGGAACCAAGCATTCTTTTAATATTGTAATTTCTGCAGGTATCGTTTTTTGGGATTTCTTTGCTAAATTAAAGTTGTAAAATTTACCAAATCCAATGGAAAACCTATTTTTAAAAAAGCTTCAAATCAAATCTAACTTTATTGTGAAAGTAGAAGATGCTCCAGAAAATGCTTCAGCAATATTTGGAGAAATCCCGACTGATGTTTCCATTAGATATAACAACCCTGATAATTTTAATGCACTTATTACATTTTCTACCAGCAAAAAACAACTCGATTTGCAAATAGAAAGTAATATAAAACAGATTAATGCTAAATCTGTCTTTTGGGTATTTACTCCAAAAAAAAGCTCGAAAATTAAATCTGATTTAGATTTGATGAAGACTTGGAAAGAGCTGGAAATTTTCGGTTTAGCTCCATGTGCATCTGCTTCAGTTAACGAAACTTGGAAAGCTTTGAGGTTGAAATTGATTTCTGAAGTTAAACCTTCGGGGATGAGAAATGACCACATAAAAACCAATGATTACGGAGATTATATAGATCCTGAAAATAAAATAGTAAAACTTCCTGCAGATTTAGTAGAAGCCTTAACTCCTTTTCCTAAGGCTCTAAGTTATTTCAATCAATTGGCCTACACTCATAAAAAAGAATATGTGCTATGGATTTTATCCGCAAAACAAGAAAAAACCCGACAAGCGAGGGTTGAAAAAGCGTTGGATATGCTCCTAAACGATAAGAAAAACCCATCAGTAAAGTAAGATTGAAACCAATAAATCGTATAATAAAATCTTATTTTGTACAGTAAACTATACAAAATAGGTACATTTCATCTCCACTAGGTAACATTCTTGTTATTTATTTTTCACACCTAATCTTCTGATAATATGATAATTGAGACAAAAAACATCATATTGGCAAGATTTTTTCATGTGCGGTTCAAAACAGTATCGATTAAAAGATGTTGTAAGACTATTATTTACAAAAAATAAAATCATGAATTCAAAAATTACAAAATCAACAATGTTGGTTGCTTTATTAAGCTTATCATCACAATTGTTTGCACAAGAAACACCAACAACGCCAACTACATCTGGCAGATTTGGCAAACAGCCATTAAGAACATGGAGTGTAGGGGCACAAGGTGGTATTTTTAGTCAAAATACTTTTCTAGGCGGTGGTAGTGTTACTGCTAGAGAATTTAAAAGTATTGGTTACGGTGCATTTGTTAAAAAACAAATTTTACCAGCTTTAGGTTTACAAGCAGATTTTTTACGTGGCGAAATGAAAACAATTGTTGCGCCTAACGTGGAACAAAAAAACAGTATTAATTGGGCTGGATCATTAACAGCAGTATTAAACATTGCAAACTTCAGCTTAAATACTGAAAACGCAGTTTTAATTCCTTACGTTAAAGCGGGTGCTGGTTATATGGCGTCTGATTCACAAGTTGGAAGTACGCAAGTTTTTCAAGACAGAGAAGGTTGGTATATCCCAACTGGAGTAGGATTTAAAATTGGTGTATCAAAAGGAATTAACATCGATTTAGGTTACGATATTAACTTTATTAAATCTTCGCCAACGGTTAAAAGTGCTTACTTAGAAAACAGATATTCTTACTCTCACGTAGGCCTTGAGTTTGCATTAGGTAATAAAGAAAACTCACAATTACAAAATTACAGTGCTGTTGCCGATCTTCGTAAACAAAGTGCTGAAGAAAGTGCAGAGTTAAGAAGAGCATTATCTACTGCTGAGCAAAATGCACAAAGAGACAGAGATCAATATGCTAAAGATTTAGCTGATGATGATAACGATGGTGTAGCTAATAAGTTTGATAAATGCCCTGGAACACCTTCAGGAACTGTTGTAGATGGTTCTGGTTGTCCTTTAGCAGCACCAACAACTAAAGTTATCAAAGAAACAACTGTAATAACTGAAGCAGATCGTAAAGTTGTTAGAGATGCAATTTCGAACTTGGAATTTGATTTAGGTAAATCAACAATCCGTGCAAAATCAAATGCTACATTAAACAGAGTTGCCAACTTATTAGTTGAGAAAAACTTTAGCTTAAAATTAGCTGGTCACACAGATAACACTGGTGGTAGAGAATTAAACCTACGTTTATCTAAAGATAGAGCAGAATCAGTAAAAGCTTATTTAGTTGCTCAAGGTGCAAATGCATCAAGAATCGAAGCTACTGGTTACGGACCTGATCAACCAATTGCTACTAACAAAACTGCAGCTGGTCGTCAACAAAACCGTCGTGTAGAATTTACATTATACTAGTCGTAAATAAACACTCATAAAAAAACTCCCGATGAAAATCGGGAGTTTTTTTTGTTTAGAGATTTTTCGTTGTTTATAAATTAAGATAATCCCTTTTTATTTTTATAAGTCATTTTTGCTTTGGTACCAGCACTGTAATTGTAATTTTTTAAGTTACTTGCTTTCTTATCATGAAACGCGGCACCACGCTCAGATGATTCTTCCTCCTCTTCACCCTTTTTCTTTTTAGGTTTGGCTCCAGCATCAACAATTTTCAAATCTTCAGGCAATTCCATCAAATCCATTCTTTGCCCCACAGCCTGCTCAATCTTTTTAACTTCAATTAATTCTATATCGGTAGAAAAGGTAATGGCCACAACATCTTCATCTGTACGCTTAACAATCCGCTGAATAAGAATTTCCTTTTGCTCTGGCAGTTCCAAATGAAGAATAAATGGAATCCCATCAATATTTAAATCGCCTAAATTTTCATTAGCAACAATTAAAATCCTCGATTCAGGGTTTTCTTTAAAGTCATCAATCTCGTCATAACCAGCATCATCAAAAAACAGGGGTTTGTAAATTGTAATTTCAGTTTCGTTTACATGGTTAAAGTTCTTGTAAACCGTTTGTGCCGTTAGTCTTGTATTTACAAACACAACAACCTTATCAAAAACATCAGCATCGCTTAACAATAAAGTAAGCAGGTTTAGCTTAGTTCTAAAGTTTGGAACGTGATATAACATCTGCTGATAAACCTCTGCCTGCTGTTCGCCAATTTCATCAACTTCGATTGTTGTAGTAGAATCTTTCATAAAAGGCGCAATCATTAGATTTAATTTCTCATGCACAACCTCTGTAAAAACTACGTGCTGAGCTTTATAAGCACTATTTGCAAGTTCTACCACAGGCAACTGCAACCCTTTCTTAACAATCAGTTCGGCATTATCAACTATAAATAACTGAATTTTATTGGTATTAAGTGCCAGTTTTAAATAAAGCGCCCTTGCCCTATCGGGTACAGCAACAATAATATCAACCCCATCTGTAATCTCATTCATTTGAGTATCAACCGCACCTCTGCTATCTATCCCTAAAATTCTGAATGTATTATTTCGGTTCAATAACTTAAATTGCTCCAAAACAAGGTCTACATGCTCAGCATCAGGAACTAAAATTAAAGCCCTTGGCGCTTCCTCAAAAGCATATTTTAATTTCATCAGCGTTGCCAAAACATAAGTAGTCGTTTTTCCAGAACCTTCCGGACCAACTGCTATAACATCTTGCCCACCTAAAATGCGTGACATTGTTCTAACTTGGATTTCCTTTGGTGTTAAAAATCCTGCATCAGTCATGGCAGCAACCAATGGCTTACTGAGTTTTAATTTATCTAAAGACACAATTATTGTTTTAATGTTTGAAAATGCAAATATCCTCAAAATAATTAGCTTTAAAGAAATTGAATTGAAAGGCTTGGAAATGAATGTCGCTAATTCATCGGTTCTTCAGTCCTGCTATTCATTAATCCGATAAAAAATCGGAATCATTTCTATCAGGTTTATTTAACCCAAACCTGTTTTTCAAAACAAGATAATTAAGCGCATATAAAATTAAACAACTGTATATCAAACAAATAAAATAAATCATAAATAAATACTACTAAATCTATGGATTTTATATAATAAATTTTATATTTGCTGAACATTAATCATTCAATATGGTTTTGTGCTAAGTTATTAAGATTTAAAAATATGTCAATCTGCTTTCAATTTCCAACGATAGATTATTATCCAACTCCAATCTTTACGATGGAATTCGAAGATAAACAGAAACCTGATCTAAAGGATGAAGATATTTTAACGGTTGATCAAATTATAGAACTGAAGAATTATTTAACGTTTAAGCAATTATAAACAACAGGCCAGTTGACCGATTGGAAGGTAAAGGTTTCATAAACTTAAGCACAATGGTTCGAATCCATTACTAGGCCGCTAAGTGTATCTCATAGCACTTAAAACGCCTGATTTCTGCTCAAATCAGGCAAAATTTGGTTATCTTATATTTGTTTTGTTGTTAGCAAGGCTATCCGCGATGGATAGCCTTAACTATTATATGGTATTGTGAATGCATTGGAGAATTTACAAACTTAAAATTACAGAGACTTAAAATATTTTTTTTCAAAATAAATAAAACATTCCTTTTCGTTATTGGTTATTTAGATAATTCACATTATACTAATCTTTTACAGATTAATTTGTTTGGTTTAAAAAGGGGATTTATGGATATAAATCCCTTTTTCTATTTAAGCAAAAAGCAATAAATCCTATATTCGCTAGATCACATCTCATTTTAATATAAATGAATAGAAAATATTTCCTTTCCTCCTTTCTTATTGCAACAACTGCTACCCCTGTATTCAAAACTTTGGCAAAAGCTGTGGAGCCAGAGAATTTATCCTCTTTCAAAATCCCTCCTTACTTAAAACAAGGTGATACAATTGGCATTACAAGTCCGGCAGGATACATTACTTTAGATCAAATTCAACCATCGGTATTACAAATGCAGAATTGGGGTTTCAACATTAAAATTGGAACAACTATTGGCAAACGCGATTTTACCTATGGCGGAACTGATGAAGAAAGAAGAGTTGACTTTCAACAAATGCTTGATGATCCTAATGTTAATGCCATCATGTGCGCCCGAGGTGGTTATGGCTTTGTTAGGATAATTGATAAACTGGATTTTTCTAATTTTAAGAGAAATCCAAAATGGATTATCGGCTTTAGTGATATTACCGTTCTGCATTGCCATCTGGCGAAGAATTACAACATCGCCTCCATTCATTCTAAAATGTGTAACAGCTTTCCTGACGATTGGGCAAAAGCTGAACCCATTCAAATTGAAACTATTTTATCAATTAAAAATGCTTTAATTGGCGAGCAAATGGGTTACTCTGCTCCTATTAATATCAATAACAGATTAGGCAAAGTTGATGGAATTTTAGTTGGTGGCAATTTAAGTATCATCGAAACCTTAGCTGGAAGCGATTCTGATTTGAACACTAAAAACAAAATTCTTTTTATAGAAGACACTGGCGAATACCTTTATAGCATAGATAGAATGCTCTGGAATTTGAAACGCAGCGGAAAATTAAAAAACTTAAAAGGCTTAATTATTGGCGGATTTAAAGTAAAGCCTGATGATGCTGGTGAAGAATTTGGAAAAACTATTTACGAAATTGTTTTGGAGAAAGTTGCGGAGTATAGCTATCCTATCGCTTTCGATTTCCCTGTTGGCCATCAACGTAATAACTTTGCTTTTAAGTGTGGTGTAAATCACGTTTTAGAGGTGAGTGAAAATGGCTCTACACTTCGAAGTCTTTAATGTTTTCTCACCAACTGAGGCACCTAAGAACAACTAGGTCTGTGGTGGTTAAGTCGACTGTTTGTCATTCTTAACGCAGTGAAGAATCTCAATCGATGAAATGCGGCCTATTAAAATTATCGAAAAAGGAGTAAGAAATTCAAAGGCAGTGCTACTAGGGTAAGGATTCTTCGTTCCTCAGAATGACAAAATGTATTAAACCGTTTTCACCTCATCTTCACTATAATCCTTAATATCAGTTATATATCCATTTATCAACAGAAAATCAAATAACGGTTTTGCTTCTGGAGTTACCGGCATATTTGCAGTTGTAATAACTTTATTTGTCTTTTTATCTAAAAAAGGATAGGCAAACAAACGCACATTTTTGCTAAACATATCATTTACATAACTCAATAACTGGCCAGAGTAATTCTCACCAAAATTGGTTGAATTAAATACAAATTTTAAGTTGTTAATGTTAGTGGCTAAGCCAACGCTTTTAGGTTTACAACGATCCAAATATTTAGCTAATCGATTGTGACGTGTAAAATTGGAAACGATTACGATGTTTCCTGTATCGCACATCTCTTGAGTTCTTTTAGCAACCGCTTCTAAATCAACATCATCTGGAGTTTCCTGCGCATCGGTAAGAACATTTGTTAATAAGACTTCAATCATTACGGCTAAATTTCCATCCTCTACTTGGTTAGTGCGTTTAAATTGATCCGTAGCCTTGTTAAACAAATTAAAGTTAGGGAGTGATTTCTGACCATATTTGGTTCTCAAAATCATGATATCCTTTTTATACAACAAATCTTTGGCTTGGCGAGGATGCGCTTCCGAATCGAATATAGCAGCTGCAGAAAAATCTTTCATAATCATATATAGATTAAGCAAGATGTTGTTTGCCTCAGGAAAAGCAGGACCTTTTACAGAAATTAAATCGATTTCTACCGAATCTATGGTCAAGTTATCCGCCAAAGATTCTACCATTACTTGAGGATCTTCATGGTGATAAAAGGCAGCATATAATAGGTTTACACCAATAATCCCCAAAACACGCTGTTGCATATTTACATCGGTATCTAAAAGTCTAACGTGAAAAAATATCTCATTTGGTAAACCTCCTGGTTCACTTTGAAAACGAATCCCAACCCAACCGTGCGGTTCATTTGTACGCTTATAATTTAGAGTAGTTACAGTATCTGCAAAGGCGAAAAATGTACGACTTTCATATTTTTCTCCAGATAAACGTTCATTTAACAAACCAAATTCATGATCGAGCATTTGTAACAGCCGATTTTGGCTAACATATCGACCAGAAGCTTCGGCGCCGTAAATGGCGTCGCTAAAAGTCATATCATAAGCAGACATGGTTTTGGCTACTGTTCCAGATGCTGCACCAGCATTAAAGAAGTTTCTAGAAACTTCTTGTCCTGCCCCTATTTCTGCAAATGTGCCGTAAATACGTGGGTCAAGATTTATTTTTAATGCTTTTCGTTTAGTATCCAGAATTTCTCTTTCCATGCCGCAAAAGTACAAAAATGGTTCATTAGTTCAATCGTTAATTAGTTTCAATGTATATTTTCCATGTATCAATAAATCATGAGGTAACAAAAAAAGAGCAAAAAAATAGGGTTAATGCTATCCAGCACAAACCCTATAAAACCTAAACTTAAACTATTATGAAAAACCCTCTTGCGAGAAATTCTTTATTACGATACTACAATTTCTTTATGTTGTAATTTAGCATCGTCTTTTTTGCTGATGCTGATATTTAAAATACCATCTTTATATTCAGCAGTAATTTTATCACCATCGGCACTATCTGGTAAATTGAATGATCTAGCAAAAGAGCTGTAATCAAACTCTTTACGAGTAAAATCGGCATCTACTTCTTCTCTTTTTACCTCAGCCCAAACTGAAAGTGTATCTTTCTTTAAATTAATTTGAAAATCTTCTTTTTTCAAACCAGGAGCTGCAATATCAATAACGTAAGCACTTTCAGTTTCGCTGATGTTAACATTTGGTGATTTATCGACCATTTTATTTTTAGTTATTGCATCGCTAAACAATGAATCAAAAACATTGTTAAAGTAGGGAGCTGTGTTACGGGTTCTGTTGTTAAATTTTACAAGTGTCATATCTATAATCCTTTATTTTTTTATTTTTAAATTGATAATACACCACATTCAACTTACATACCAATCCAAAAATTTATGATTTTTAAGACATTTTGGCAAAATAAAGTCAAATCAGTAGACAAATTGACAGATATAAGAAGTTTTTCAGACAAATTCAACTATAAAACGAATATCCATTTGCGCTTTATTGATTTTGATTTAATGGGCCATGTAAATAATTCAGTTTACTTTACCTACTTAGAAATTGCCAGAACAAAGTATTGGGAAGAAATTATTAAATGGGATTGGAAGAAAACAGGAATTGTAATTGCCCATGCAGAGCTGGACTATATTTTACCTATTGTAATGAACGATAAAATTGCTGTGCATGTAAAAACATCAAGAATTGGCAATACCAGTTTTGATCTCGATTATCAAATCGTAAAAATAAAAGGAGACGAAGAAATTATTTGTAGCAAAGGAAAAACCGTTTGTATTGCGGTAGATTATACGACAAGTAAACCAACAGCCATACCCGAGGCGGAAAAGCAAAAGATGAAAAATTTTGAGGCGATAACACCCCCAACCCCCTAAAGGGGGCTTTTGCCTTTCCATCGCTATTTCAATGGGCTACTCAAAAGATATTTAATATTTTGTGTATCTATAAATCCTTTGTTACTTGAGCTTAACTTTCCACCTCACCTGTAGTTCCCCCTTTAGGGGGCTAGGGGGTGTCAGGCATTATCTTCCCCGGATTTAAAATTCCTTTAGGATCAAAAACTTGTTTAATACCTCGCATTAGGTTTAAATGAATTTCAGAATATTTAATTGGCATAAATTCCTTTTGAACAAGACCAATTCCGTGCTCTCCAGATAGTGTTCCGCCCAAAGCAGTTGTTAATTCGAAAATTTCGGTGATGCCAAACTTGAGCTTGTTTTTCCAATCTTCATCACTCATTCCGGCTTTGATGATATTTACATGCAAATTTCCATCGCCAGCATGGCCGTAACAAACACTCTCAAAACCGTATTTGCTCCCTATTTCTTTTATCCCATTGATTAACTTCGGCAAAGCTGCACGTGGAACCACCGTATCTTCTTCTTTATAAACTGAGTTAGATTTTACAGATTCAGCCATAGTTCTACGCATTCGCCACAATTCTTCTTTTTGCTGGGCAGTATCCGCAAACAAAACTTCTGTGCAATTATGTTCTTCTAGAACGACGTTAGTTTTCTCGCAGTTCTTAAATATATCATCCAAATCATCACCATCAAACTCGATCATTAACAACGCCTTTACATCATCCTTTAAATCAAATTTGATATCATCGAATTTAATTACCCACTCCACTCCTTTCCTTTCCATAAATTCTAGTGCAGATGGAGTTACACCCGCCCTAAAAATTGCAGAAACAGCAGCGCAGGCATCTTCATTTGTACTAAAAGAACCCATCATTAAAACAGACTGAGTTGGTTTTGGCAAAAGTTTAGTTATAATTTTAGTTACAACCGCTAGTGTTCCTTCAGAACCAATCATAAGTTGCGTTAAATTGTATCCAGAAGCATATTTTAATGTATTTGCACCAGTCCAAATTACATCGCCATTAGGCAAAACAACTTCAAGATTTAAGATATATTCGCGGATTGTTCCATATTTTACAACTCGAGGTCCGCCTGAACCATGCGCCACATTTCCACCTATAAAGCAAGAGCCTTTACTACTGGGATCTACCGGATATAAAAGTCCTTTTTCCGCAACGGCATTTATAAAAACTTCTGTAATTACGCCCGGTTCTACGGTTGCTTGCAGGTTTTCAGTATCAATATTTATAATGGATTTGAATTTCTCCATCGATAAAGAAACACCTCCAAAGATTGGTAAGGCTGCTCCACTCAATCCAGTTCCACCACCACGAGGAGTTACAGGAACATTATGTTCATTACAAATTTTAAGCAATGCTGATACTTCTTCGGTAGTCGTCGGTTTTACGACTACTTCTGGCTGAAAGTGAAGATCTTCAGTTTCATCATGACTGTAGTTTTCCAAACTTTCAGAATCGGTAAAAACCTTTTCTTCGCCTATGGCATTTTTTATTTCTCGTAATATTTCTGGATTTAATTTAGTGAAATTCATTTCTAATCTGCTGATGTATAGGTTAGTTTAACAAAGGAATAGCCAATTTGACCGGGCATTGGCGGGTTTAATTTTTTAATACTTACGTTAATGGTCTCCACAAAAGGATAAAGGACAATCACTTTAGAAATAATATTATTTAAAACGGTCTCTAACAGCTTTTGAGTGTTTTTCATTTCAGATAAAATAATGGTATTTAAATCCTCATAATTAACCGTCTGACTGAGTTCATCATCGAATCCCTTAGGACTAAACTCTGTTTCCAAATCGATAACAAAATGATTTCCAATTAATTGCTCCTCGGAATAATAACCATGTAGCGCAAAACATTTAACATCTCTTAAAGCTACAGTTTGTTTTAATTGGCTCATTTATTTATTTATCTAACGCAAAATTAATTTTTCTTATCGAATATAATACCCATTGCCGTAAATTGTTACCTTTGAAATGAACGCGATTTCTAAACCAGATAATTGATTACAAATGAGCAAATCAGTAAGAAGAGACTTGTACGAAGCACCAGACTACTATTTATTAGATGAATTATTAACCGATGAACACAAATTAATTCGCGCAACCGCTAGAGAATGGGTGAAGAAAGAAGTGAGTCCGATAATTGAAGATTATGCCCAAAAGGCAGAATTTCCTAAGCATTTAATAAAAGGCTTAGCAGATATTGGTGCATTCGGTCCAACTATTCCCGTAGAATATGGTGGAGCAGGTTTGGATTATACCGCTTACGGCATCATAATGCAAGAAATAGAGCGTGGCGATTCTGGAATTCGTTCAACAGCTTCCGTTCAGGGATCATTGGTGATGTATCCTATTTACGCTTACGGTACCGAAGAACAACGAAGAAAATATTTACCAAAATTAGCTAGTGGAGAAATGATGGGCTGTTTCGGATTAACGGAACCCGATCATGGATCTAATCCCGGCGGGATGGTTACCAATATTAAAGATGCTGGAAGCCACTACATTCTAAACGGCGCAAAAATGTGGATCAGCAATGCACCTTTTGCTGATATTGCAGTGGTGTGGGCGAAAGATGAATCTGGAAAAATTAGAGGAATGGTTGTAGAACGTGGAATGGAAGGTTTTTCTACTCCCGAAACACATAACAAATGGAGTTTAAGAGCTTCTGCAACTGGGGAGTTGGTTTTTGATAATGTAAAAGTTCCTAAAGAAAATATATTTCCAGAAATACGTGGTTTAAAAGGTCCGTTGGGATGTTTAAATCAAGCTCGTTATGGTATTGCTTGGGGTGCCTTAGGTGCTGCGATGGATTGTTATGATACCGCTCTTCGTTACTCAAAAGAAAGGGTTCAATTCGGGAAACCAATTGGAGGATTTCAATTGCAGCAGAAAAAACTTGCTGAAATGGTAACGGAAATTACAAAAGGTCAGCTTTTGGTTTGGAGATTAGGAGTACTTAAAAGCGAAGGAAGAGCCTCTGCGGAACAAATCTCTATGGCAAAAAGAAATAGTGTCGAAATTGCTTTAGATATTGCTAGAAATGCCCGCCAAATGCTTGGTGGAATGGGAATTACTGGAGAATATTCGATTATGCGCCACATGATGAATCTAGAATCTGTTGTAACTTATGAAGGTACTCACGATATTCATCTATTGATTACGGGAATGGATGTGACAGGGTTAAATGCGTTTAAGTAAGGAGCAAGATTTAAGGTGATTTTAGGATTTACATGATAAGGCGCATATTAATAAGTTCAAAACAATAAAATTATAATTCAATTAATTAAAATTACAAGGTTTTTTATGTTTGGGTTTTTCTGAAACTACCATCTTGAAAATCTTTTAATCCTGTTCCCCTGTTGTTATAGTTTTCATTCCATTAATTTTAGTAAAATGGATATTGAAGATTTGACTTATCGAATAAATGGATGTGCAATGAAAGTGCACAATGTTTTGGGAAACGGATTTCAAGAAGTAATTTATCAAAGATGCTTGGCAATTGAGTTAGAAAAAGCTGGAATAAGATTTAAAAGAGAAGTTGAGCAGGAAATCTTTTACGATGGTTTAATTGTTGGGAAAAGACGTGCTGATTTTGTCGTTGAAAATATCCTTACTGTAGAACTTAAAGCTTGTATTAATTTAGAGAACAATCATTTAGCTCAAGCTAAAAATTATGTGGTAGCTTATAATTTTAATATTGGATTATTGATTAATTTTGGAGCAACAAGTCTTCAATTTAAAAAAATATACAATCCTAAAATAAACAAATATAGAGCAGGATTAAAATGATTTAAGGATTAGCATGATAATGCGTAATAAATCGTAAATAAAAATTAACTAGAACTTATATTAAAACAAAAGCCTAAGATTGGATTTTATTTTCTTGAACCGTTATCTTGAAAATCCTTAAATCCTAAAAATCATGATACAGAATGGATTATAAAAAATATACGTACATACCCGCTCCGCCCGAGGAAGTTTATTTAGCGCTTACAAAAGAAACCAGCTTAAAACTTTGGACAGGTGCCGAGGTTGAATTTGAAGAAAAACCAGATACTGAATTTTCGCTTTGGGATGGTGACATTGCTGGAAAGAATATCGAGTTCGAATTTGGTAAAAAAATAGTTCAGCAATGGTACTTTGGTGAGGAAAATGAACCTTCGATTGTTACGATTAAACTTCACGAAGATAAAAGCGGAACTTCATTAGAGTTTAGGCAAACCAATATTCCCGAAGAAGACTATAAAGATTTTACCGAGGGAATTGACGAATATTTTCTTGGTGGGCTTGTTGATTTCTTTGACGAGTAAAACATTAATCTTTTCTTACTGTTTAAATTTTAATTAACATTTAAATCATGAACAAAACTGTAGGACTCGTACTTATAATCGTTGGAATAGCCATGTTAATCTGGACAGGTTTCTCCTATACAAAAAGAGAAAAAGTTGTAGATGCTGGCCCAATACAAATATCTGCGGATAAAGAAAAATCCGTTAACTGGCCACCTTATGCCGGAGGAATAATATTAGTTGCAGGCGTAATTGTTTTCGTAACTTCTAAGAAAAAATAGCTAAAAACGTCAATTGCGAGGCAAAAAGCGATTTCATTAGCAAAAAGATTAGATTGCTTCGTGCCTCGAAATGACGATCATAATGTTTATATCTCGTTGCTATAAATAAATCTTATAGCATCTCTTAAATTATACTTAGATGCCATAACTTCTCCGTAAGCGCCAGCACTACGAATGGCGAATATGTCGCCTCTAAAAGATTCTGGCTGTTCTACTTCCTTGCCAAAACAATCTGTACTTTCGCAAATTGGTCCAACGATATCATATTTAACGATTTCTGTTTTACGATCTACGATTTTAGATTGAGTTAGATTTTCTATTTTATGATAAGCTTGATAAAGCGCAGGACGCATTAATTCTGTCATTCCAGCATCTAAAACGACAAAATTTTTCTTTTTCCCATTCTTGATGTATAAAGCTCTGGTAATTAATGATGCTGATTGACCAACTAAAGCCCTTCCCAATTCGAAATGAACTTCTTGATTCGGCTTAACTTCTAAAAATTCATTAAAAATTTTAAAGTAAGATTCGAAGTCAGGTATTTGATGATCTGGGTTATAATAATCGATACCTAAACCACCACCAACATTTAAAACCTGAATAGCAAAACCTTTATCCTCAAACCATTTAGAAAATTCATTTACGCGAACGCACAAATTTTTATAAACATCTAAATTGGTTATTTGAGAACCAATATGGAAGTGAATTCCGATAAATTTGAGATTTGGAGATGCTTTCAACATTTCGGCACATTCAGATAAATCCCAAGAATTAACCCCGAACTTGTTCTCGTCTAAGCCCGTTGTAATGTTATGGTGTGTATGTGCATCAACATTTGGATTTATGCGAATGGCTACTTGAGCAACTTTTCCCTTTTTAGCTGCAAGTTCATTCAAAACTTCCAATTCTTGAACGGACTCTACATTAAAGCAGAAAATATCTAAATCCAAAGCCTCGTTTATTTCTTTATCGGATTTACCAACTCCGGCAAAAACAATTTTCTGGTGATCAAACCCAACTTCTACAGCTCTTCTAACTTCGCCAGAACTTACGCAATCTGCACCAAAACCTATTTCTTTAATCTGATTAAGAAGAACTTGGTTAAAGTTTGCCTTTAAAGCATAGTGAATGTGAAACTGAAATGGTGCAGCTGCTTTTGCACAAGTTTGCAAGGTTTTTTGCAACAAATCGGTATCGTAGTAGTAAAAAGGGGTTTCTATATTGTTAAACTTTGATATATCTTTATCGGCGAACATGTTCAAATTCCTTATTATAATTTTAATTTTATTCTTTGGGCTAATTTATTTGGGTAATTACCTCGATTTAAAGCATGGAAGAATTACCCGCAAGCAATACAATGGAAAAATTCGATTCTTTATCGTTTTACTTCTAATTGTACTGTTTCTTTTTTTTATTCGAAAATGAAACCGTCATGATTTTAATTTTGATAATTTCATAACCTTCTAATTTTATATTCCTATGAAAATTGCAGCTGCCATATTTATCATTATTATCATTTCCGCAGGATTATTTAATTCTTACAAGAAACACAAAAATGAATTGTTACCATCAAGCTTTTTGGCTATTCATTTCCTAATCGGATTGCTGGTTATTATTGGCGCCTTTTATCTTCTATTCGAATAGCTACTTTAAAATTTCAGTTTTTGGGATTTTTAAAAAATCGCTAACATCATTAACTATTGATAATAATGTTCCTAATTTTAAAGGATTGTGGTTCGGAATGGTAACATGATGTGTTACTTCTCCAATAGTAACTGATAACCGAATGTGACTTCCTTTTTGCCTTGTAATTTCATACCCAAATTTCTTTAAAAGCTTAATTAAATCTGTGGCAGATAAATCACGAGGCGTTTTCATTAAAAGTTAAACGGTTAAAAGTTCTTCCTTAACAGAATGAATGCGGATCATTTTTGGCATTTTATCTTCATCGAAATGACAAAGTACAGCTTCTTTAATATTGACTTTTAAATCATCCATATTTTCGGCTTCTGTAAAAATTGATTCGCCTAGAGCTTTGGCAACATAA
The DNA here is from genome assembly GCF_014306625.1 of Pedobacter fastidiosus. Lineage (GTDB taxonomy): Bacteria > Bacteroidota > Bacteroidia > Sphingobacteriales > Sphingobacteriaceae > Pedobacter > Pedobacter fastidiosus. The sequence goes on along the minus strand of NZ_JACRYL010000006.1, from coordinate 131,017 downwards.
CCGCCCTCTAAACTTTCCTCCACTAAAAAAAACACCTCATTCATAATGCTAATTTAAGCTATTTATTCGAATAATCTATTGTGCAGACTTCGCAAAGCCTCAGTTTTATATTCACTTAAAATCAGTAGAGAAACATTATAATTACTTCCTCCATAAGAAATCATACGAATTGGAATGTGTTTTAATCCCTCTAAAACCCGACTCGCAAAACCATGTTTTTCTGACCCGAAATCGCCAACTACACAAACAATACTGTGATCTGTATCTACTTCAACGGTTCCAAAACTTTCTAGCTCTTCGATAATTTTTGGCAAATGAGCCGTTTCATCAATTGTTAAAGACACAGCAACTTCCGAAGTTGTAATCATATCAATTGGCGTTTTGTAGCGTTCAAAAACCTCAAATACCCGACGTAAGAAACCATAAGCCAAAAGCATTCTACTCGATTGAATCCGGATTGCGGTAATTCCATCTTTCGCAGCAATCGATTTTATCTTACCTTTTTCGCTATCATGCGTAATTAAAGTCCCAGCAGCGCTTGGCTCCATTGTATTTAACAAACGAACAGGAATTTTATACTTCTGCGCAGGAAAAACTGACTGTGGGTGTAAAATCTTTGCTCCAAAATAAGCCAACTCAGCTGCTTCATCAAATGATAGTTGAGCAATTGGCTTAGTTCCTTTTACAATCCGTGGGTCATTATTGTGCATTCCGTCAATATCCGTCCATATTTGAACTTCTTCGGCCATAATTGCAGCACCCAGTAAAGAGGCTGTATAATCACTTCCGCCACGGCGTAAATTATCGACTTCGCCAAAACTATTGCGACAAATAAATCCTTGGGTAATAAAAAGTTTATTGCCTTTATGCTCTGCCAAAATTGGCATTAAATGTTTTGTCGTAAATGGAATATCCGGTTCGTTATCCTCATCCGTTTTCATAAAATCTAAAGCAGGGAGCAAAACAGATTCTACACCAATAGATTTTAAGTAAATATGATAAAGAGTTGTAGATAATAATTCACCCTGAGCCAAAACAACTTTTTCTTCAATCGTTGTAAAAATATCATTGGTTAAAACCGCTAAAAAGCTGAAATGATAATCAATAACTTCATTTCCCATTTCCTGAAAATCAGAAGCAGGCAAAAGTTCAACAACAAAGTCCTTATATTTTTGATATAGATTTTCAATCGCAACGCTCCCCTTCTTCTTATCTCCAGCTAAAAAATAATTTGAAATTTCTACCAAGCTATTTGTTGTACCAGACACTGCTGATAAAACGACAATCTGCTCTTCATTTGGATTAATGATATCCAACAACTTCGTCATACGCTCGGGACTACCGACTGAAGTACCCCCAAATTTTAATATTTTCATTTAGTTCTTTATTGGTTTTTATTGGCAATGAAGTTCGAAAGGATTCCCTCTAGAACAATTATATTTTTTTATCAAAGAAAAAATTATAATAGCTTCATTTTATACTGGAATATGTAATTTTCTTTATTATTGTATCGGGGCGTGAAATTAAACAAAACCATGTTAAAAGCAACACCCTCAACAAAATAAAATTTGGATGAAGTTAAATTAAATCGATTTCAACCAAACATCAGTACGTTAAATTTGTTCAACACCAGATATTAAATTAAAAATAAAGCTCAATGCAAGCAATTGATCAATCAACTCAAGCCACAATTAATCAGTGGTTAAATGGAAACTACGATAAAAATACGAAGGCAGAAATTAAAGCCCTTGTAGATAAAGATGCAACTACAGAACTAACCGATGCTTTTTACAAGAGCCTAGAGTTTGGAACTGGGGGGTTGCGTGGCATAATGGGCGCTGGCTCTAACCGTGTAAACAAATATACAATTGGAACAGCTACACAAGGTTTAGCAAACTATTTGAACAATAAATATCCAGGTGAAAAAATTAGCGTGGCCATTGCTCATGACAGCAGAAACAATTCTGATTTCTTTGCAAAAACGACTGCAGATGTATTCTCGGCAAATGGAATTCATGTTTATTTCTTTTCGGCATTAAGACCAACTCCAGAGCTTTCTTTCGCAGTGCGCCATTTTGGTTGTAAAAGTGGTGTAATGCTAACAGCATCCCATAACCCAAAAGAATACAACGGTTACAAGGCTTATGGTGCAGATGGCGGTCAATTTACTTCTCCTGATGATAAATTGGTTATCGACGAGGTAAATAAAATAACAAGCATTGATGAGGTAAAATTTGATCGCGTTGAGGAAAATATTGAGTTAATTGGTGAAGATGTAGATAAGCTTTATCTAGACGGAATTACTGCGCTTTCACTTTCTCCTAATGCAATTAAAAGACAGCATGATTTAAAAATTGTGTACTCTCCTATCCATGGAACTGGAATTACATTGGTTCCTAAAGCTTTGGAGCAATTCGGTTTTACCAATGTTACTTTAGTTGAAGAACAAAGCACGCCTGATGGAAATTTTCCAACGGTAGTTTATCCAAATCCGGAAGAAAAAGAGGCGTTAACCTTGGCTATGAATAAGGCTAAAGAAATTGATGCTGATTTAGTTTTGGCAACAGATCCTGATGCTGACCGGGTAGGTATTGCAGTTAAAGATAACGATGGCGAATGGGTTTTGCTTAATGGTAATCAAACAGGGAGTTTATTAATCAATTATATTTTAACGGCTTGGCAAGAGAATGGAAAACTGACAGGCAATGAATTTGTTGTTTCAACCATTGTAACCACGAGCTTAATTAAAGCCATTTGCGATGCTAAAAACGTAGAATATTTCAATACGCTTACAGGCTTCAAATGGATCGGTCAGATTATTACACAACTTCAAGGTAAAAAAACATTTATTGCAGGAGGTGAAGAAAGTTATGGTTACTTAATCGGTGATTTAGTTCGCGATAAGGATGCGGTAGTTTCTGCTGCATTTATTGCTGAAATGACAGCTTACTATAAAGATAAGGGCAATAGTTTATACGATGCTTTATTAGATACATACGTTGAATACGGGTTATATAAAGAAGACTTAGTTTCGCTTACTAAAAAGGGGAAAACTGGAGCGGAAGAGATTAAAGCAATGATGGAAAAATTCAGAAATAATCCACCTGCATCATTAGGAGGCTCTAAAGTTGCTGTTTTGAAAGATTATGAGTTGAGTAAAGAAACAGATTTAACAACAGGTACGGTAACCAAATTGGATTATCCAGCTTCTGATGTTTTACAGTTTATTACGGAAGATGGAAGCATAGTTTCTGCTCGCCCAAGTGGTACTGAACCTAAAATTAAATTCTACTGTAGCGTTAATGCCCCTTTAGCAGATCGTAAAGATTTCAAAGCTGTTAACGAAAAATTAGGAGATAAAATTAAGGCAGTAATGGCTGATTTGCAGGCTTAGCAGAAGATTAAATAATTTATTAATCCAGATGCACAAAATTGCATCTGGATTTTTTGTATCCGTCAGTTGAAACTGACGGCAACGAAAAGCATTTTGCCCAATATTTCTATTGGCAATTGAAAGATTCGGCATTAGAATTTCTATTATGCCTTGTATTCATTGCCGTTGATTTCAATCAACGGTTTTAAAAAATGGCTTTATTTTCTTTGTCACTCCCAATTTCTTTAATACTTTTGCACTTCAATAAATGTTCAAAAGAATCCTAATATATTTCTTAATTAGTTGTACCATTTCTAATGGCGCAATGCAGTTGGTGGCTTATACTGGTTACCAAATGAATAAGGAATATATTACGAGTGTATTCTGTATTAATAAAGCACATCCAGAACTACATTGTGATGGTCAATGTTTCCTGGCTCGTAAATTGAAAGATTTAGAGAGCAAAAACAAACAGGCACAAGAGAACATTAAAAGAGTTGCAGAGGCTGAACCTAAATTTCAGACCATTGCAATCAATCAAAACATCCCCTACTTCATTATCAAATCAGAAAATGGTTATCTAGAAAAACCAGTTAAAGATCTTTCTGCTTCAATTTTTCATCCACCGAAAACGGTTTAAGTAATTTTTATTAAGTTTTTTATAGGATACTCTGCAATTACAAGATTTTGGCTATTTGTCATTCTGAGCACAGCGAAGAATCTTACACCTAAAAAAACACCTTTTTGTTACTGATAAGCTGATCATTTCCAACTATGTCTTGGAGATTCTTCATTACATTCAGAATAACATCAAATTAATTTTTATTCAATTCAATTTTCAAAAGATGAAATTATCACAATACTTATTGGCATTTTTATGCCCTATCATATTCTTAACATCATGCAAAAAAAACGATGATGAAATTACTGCCGATACAAAATCGACCTTTACAATGGAGTTCGAAAACCAAGTAAATGGCAATCCATTAGTTTTAAATACAAATACTTACAAAAATGCTAAAGGAGAAGATTTTAAAATAAACATCTTCAAGTACTATGTGAGCAATATCAAACTGAGCAAAGCAGATGGAACTGTATTCTTAATTCCAGAAAGTTATTTTTTAATAGATGCTTCAAAATCAGATTCTGAAGAAATAACGCTAAAAGATATTCCAACGGGAGATTATACCAAAGTTGAATATACAATTGGTGTAGATTATGCCCGTAATTTTGCTGGTGCTCAAACTGAAGCTCTAGACCCTACAAACGGCATGTTTTGGACTTGGAACAGCGGATATATCTTTGTAAAATTTGAAGGAACTTCGCCACAATCTACAGCAACAAACAATGCGCTCACATTTCATATTGGGGGTGTTTTGGATCCAAACAACACCATTAGAACTTTCTCAACGGATATAAATGTTGCAAATCCATTAAGAATAAGAACAGATAAAAAACCTGATATGCACTTTATTGTAAATGCAGGTGCATTATTTACTGGAAAAACGGACATTAGTTTTTCGACTTTGAACTTTACCATGGGAGGCGCCAATTCTGTAATCGTAGCGAACAACTATGCTAATGGTTTATTCCGTTTAGATCATATCCACAACTAAAATGTTGAGGAAATTAATTGTCTTTGCAATGCTTTTTTTAAGCATTGCATTGATGTATGCTTGCAGTAAGAATGAAGATAAGATTGTCCCCGAAGAATTGAAAATTACTTTCTCGGTTCCATCTAATTTTCCATCGCCAGCGTACAACTTCGAGGATAATAAATTAACTAATGCAGGTTTTACTTTAGGCAAGAAGCTATTTTATGAGGCTCGTTTATCTGCTGATAAAAGTGTTTCTTGCGGAAGCTGTCATCAGCAGTTCGCAGGTTTTACGCAACTCGATCATCGCGTTAGTCATGGCGTAAACAATTGCCAGGGAAAGAGAAATACGCCACCCCTTTTTAACTTAGCTTGGCAAAAGGCATTTTTTTGGGATGGTGGAGTAAAAAACATCGAAACTTCCCCATTAAATGCCATTACCGATGCCTGCGAAATGGGAACGGATATTGAAACGATTGTTGCCTTTTTAAAAAATACGGCACCATATCCAAATCTTTTTAATGAAGCTTTCGGATCATCAGAAATTAACACCCAGCGAGTACTCAAGTCCATTACTCAATTCACAGCGGTATTGGTTTCTGGCAATTCTAAATATGATAAAGTGATGCGCAAAGAAAGCGGAGCAACTTTTTCATCTGTTGAGCTGGCTGGCTACAACCTATTCAAAGAAAAGTGCAGTTCTTGCCATACAGAACCATTTTTTACAGATTTTTCTTATCGAAATAATGGGTTGGATCTAGTAAGTGCAGATGAAGGCAGATCGCATATAACCGGAGTAAGTACCGATTTTGGGAAGTTTCGGGTTCCAACACTACGCAACATCGAATATACAAGTCCTTATATGCACGATGGCCGTTTTTACAGTTTAGATGAAGTTTTGGAACATTACAATTCAAGTGTTAAAGCTGCTCCAAATCTAGATGTTCGACTAAAAAACGGAATTAAATTAAATGATGCAGAGCGTGAACAAATTAAAGCATTTTTAAAAACACTAACAGACAATGAGTTTATCAAAAATACATTATACAGTGAAGCGTAAGCTGATAATTTTAGTTTTCGTATTTATGAGTACGCAAGCGTTAGCCTGCGACATTTGTGGTTGCTTTATGGGCATAACCCCATATCTAAACAGAAACAGCATCAGTTTACTTTATAGATATCGATCTTTTAATGGTTATAATGGCCAGCCTCATTCATTATTTCCAAACGGAGGAAGCTTCTTTATTCCAGCAAAAAGCCAAAATTCGCCCATTACAAATCATAATGAAAATCCAGAAGATTACGAGCTTTACAGATCGTTAGAAATCCGTGGTAAGTATTTTATAACCAGCCGACTGGAAGTCAACGCTATCCTTCCGTATGTTTCTAACAGCGAGCGATATAATGGATATACATCATCAATTTCTGGGGTTGGAGATGTAAATTTTTACGCAGGATATCATCTAGTTCAGAAAGGGGAAAGCAATTTTAAGCAACAACTTATTGCCGGCGCTGGAATTAAATTGCCTACTGGAAAAAATGATTTTAAAAACAATGAGGGCATTCGCTATTCTTCGTTAATGCAAGCAGGAACAGGAAGTACCGATGGATTTGTTTATCTAAACTACTTAGTTGGACTTGGGAAGTTCGGTGCTAGCCTTAATACTTCTTACAAAGTAAACGGAAAAAACAGCGAAGAGGAAGGTATTGCAAACAGTACAACTAGTTTTTTAAATATTTTCTACACGCAGAGAATTGGTAAAGAAGTGCAAGTTATGCCATCTGCACAGTTTTTCTATGAATATTCTGGCGGAGAGAAATACAAGGGTGTAAAAACTGGCGAGCATGTTATGAATAATTTAATGGGAGGCCTGGGTGCAGATGTTTTTTATAAGAACATTGCACTAAATGCAGGAATCCAAAAAAACATTTGGGAGGGTGAAACCGACCACCCAATGAGTGCAGGAAAGGTTTACTTCGGGATTACTTACAATTTTTAAAATTAAATAGAGATGAAAAAAATTATAACATTAGCATTCTGCTCAATCGTTTTTCTTTTTAGCGCATGCAAAACAGAACCTGATTCGAAAGCTGTAAAAAAAGAAGTGCTCAATATCCACGACAAATTAATGATGGATGGAGAAAAAGTAGTAAAGAATAAAATGAAGTTGGATTCAGTTTTGAAATCTGATCAGATAAAATCTACAGAAGATTCTTTGAAAGTAGCTGATTTAATTAACAGGCTTAACAAAGCTGATGAAGATATGATGGATTGGATGCACTTCTTTAAAGATGATTTTAAAGGCAAAAATGAACAGGAAGATTTAGATTATTATAAATCGCAAATGGTAAAAGTTAGATTGGTTGAAGATGGTTACATCAAGGTTACTAGAGCTTCAGATTCAGTTTTGAAAGTTTATAAAGTTACTCCGGGGGGAAAAATGGAGATGGGGCATCATAAGCATTAAAGCCTCTCCCAATTAAAGTTTATGGTTTGGCTAATTTGCAGTCGCCCTCTCCAGAAGAGAGGGTTTTGGTGGGCAGTATTTTAAACCCTCTGCTTCCAAACCACTGAATCTTTGTTTCCATCTCTCCTGATAGCTAGCGGGATGGAGAGGGACTTGCAGAAAAACAAAAATTACTGCAAACTTTCACAGTGTGAGGCTTTAACAAAACAGAGGTTGTATATTTACATTTTAATAAAACATCATGAATAAAATTATTTCTTCGATAGCAATCTGTTTGCTATTCATTACCATACTTTCATCTTGTCAGCAAGATAAAAAACTTCCGTTTTACGGCGAGCGCCATGCAGAAACAGTTAAAGATGCAAATGGTGCTGAAAAAATAGATACGATCTATCAAACCATTCCAAACTGGTCTTTTTTAAACCAAGACAGCGTTGTTACCACCAATAAAGCAACCGATGGTAAGGTTTATATTGCTGATTTTTTCTTCACTTCTTGTACTACAATTTGCCCAACTATGCACCGCAATTTAATAACGGTTTATAACGAATTTAAAACAAACCCTAATGTGATGTTTGTATCGCATACCATCGATTTTAAATACGATAGACCGTATGTTTTAAAAAAATATGCTCAAAAATTAGGTGTTGATGGTCCCAAGTGGCAATTTCTTTACGGTAGTAAGGACAGCGTTTATACTTTGGCCGAGAAAAATTATTTAGTTGCGGTTGGCGAAGATAGTACGGCTAAAGATGGTTATATCCACCAAGGTTATCTGGTTCTAATTGATAAAGACAGAAGAATTCGTGGTGCTTACGATGGTACTAAAGAAGACCAAGTAGAACAACTGAAAAAGGATATTCCAGTTTTATTGGCTGAATATAAAAAGTAGTTTTTCACCAAAATTATAATGCTTTGACAACTTTAATAGCACGTTAGCCATTAAAGTTGTCAAAACTAATCTAATAAGAAATCCATGCGCAAATACATCATTAATTCTATATTTCTGTGTTCAATAGTTGCCATAATTGTTTCCTGTCAAAACCAAGAAACAATCGATCTTCAAAATTACATGTCGAACGGTAAAGATATTTACATAGCTAAATGTCAAAACTGCCATGGCTTAAATGGAGAAGGATTAGGCCAGTTAGCTCCACCCCTAACAGATTCAGTATTTTTGAAGGCGAACAAAAATCGTTTAGCCTGTATTATCAAAAACGGCGCAAATGAATCACTTATAATTCATGGCAAAGAATATAAAGAAAAAATGCCCGCATTTCCAGAACTAACTGATATCGATGTAGCACAGGTAATGGTTTATGCTACCAATTCATTTGGAAATAATCAAGGTTTTGTTCCCTATAAAAAAGTTTCACTACAACTGCAAAACTGTAAATAGCTGTAAAAATCTTTGGGTTTTTGATGGCTTTTTAGTTAAAAACAAGCATCTTTGCGCAAAATGCAGGTTGTTCTATCGCTGTTTCGAGTAAAATCGAGAGAGAGGAAAGTCCGGGCAACGCAGGGCATCTCGCTTTCTAACGGAAAGGGATTCAAGAATGAAAACTTGAATTACGGCTTAGTGCAACAGAAAATATACCGCTCTGATTTGATCTGAGTAAGGGTGAAAACGTGCGGTAAGAGCGCACGAGCATTATAGGCGACTGTAAGTGTTTGTAAACCCCGAGAGTTGAAAGACCAAATAGGCTAACGTCCCGATAGCTATCGGGATAAAGGGCTGCCCGTCCGATGTTAGTGGGTAGGTCGTTAGAGATAAACGGCAACGTTTATAGTGGATTAATGATAGAAATCTCGAGTAATCGAGAAACAGAACCCGGCTTATAGACCTGCATTTTTTTTTATTTTTCAGAAAAGCAAAAACAATTATTCTTAGGCTGGTTCAGTCCTGCCGTACGCTTTATCTTTTGTTTTCAGCTTTGACAACTTTCTTTCCTCAGCATTATAAAGTTGTCAAAGCTTTACAAAAGTATATCGCTCCCGTCAGGTTTACAAAATTAAAATCAGTAGCTCTGCACCCAATATCCAACCCTAAGTGCTATTTCATATCTCTTAAAACCTTTTACAATATTTACCGTTTATAGCGTAAATCATTGTATAAAAAACTATACATTAATTAAAAAATAATATATTCGCATCTAGAATAGAATAATAAAAATCCCGAATGGCTAAACTACTAATAATTGATGATGAGCGGGCGATAAGAAGTACCTTACGCGAAATTCTTGAGTATGAAAATTACGATGTAGAAGATATTGATAATGGCATTGATGGCCTCGAAATGATTAAGAAAGGCAATTTCGACCTTGTGCTTTGTGATATCAAGATGAATAAGATGGATGGCATGGAAGTGCTCGAACAAGCTCAAGTTATCAAACCAGATTTGCCTTTCATCATGATTTCTGGTCACGGAACAGTTGAAACCGCAATCGAAGCCAGCAAAAAAGGAGCTTTTGATTTCATTTCAAAACCACCAGATTTAAATCGTCTTTTAATTACGGTTCGCAATGGTTTAGATCGTGGTAATTTAGTTACTGAAACGAAGGTTTTAAAGCGTAAAGCAAGTAAAACCCGCGAAATTCTTGGTGCTTCGGATAGCATATCTAAAATTAAAGAAACGATTGAGCGTGTTGCCCCTACTGAGGCCCGTGTTTTAATAACGGGTGCAAACGGTAGTGGTAAAGAATTGGTAGCCCGTTGGCTACACGAAAAATCTAATCGTGCAGATAGTCCATTAATTGAGGTAAACTGCGCTGCAATTCCTTCAGAATTAATTGAAAGCGAGCTTTTTGGCCATGAAAAAGGTTCATTTACTTCAGCAGTAAAACAACGCATTGGTAAATTTGAATTGGCCAACGGAGGAACATTATTTCTCGATGAGATTGGCGACATGAGTCTTTCAGCTCAGGCAAAAGTTCTTCGTGCTTTACAAGAACATAAAATAACCCGTGTTGGTGGCGAAAAAGAAATAGAAGTTAACGTTCGTGTTTTAGCGGCAACAAATAAAGATTTATTAAAAGAAATTGAAGATGGTAATTTCCGTATGGATTTGTACCACCGATTAAATGTAATCAATATCCACGTTCCGCATTTAACAGAGCGGATTGACGATATTCCCGTAATTGCTCAAAATTTTCTTGAACGCATTTGCGATGATTATGGAATGCCAATAAAGAAGATTAATGATAGTGGAATGGCTGCATTACAAGCCTTACCGTGGACAGGTAACGTTCGTGAACTGCACAATATGATTGAGCGTTTAATTATTTTGAGTGATAAAGTAATCACAGAAAATGATGTTCGTGCCTTTGCAAATCCTGGTGGTGGAACAAATATTGGAGCTGCAACAAGTGCTCAAATCGCAGGCGCAGCAGGTTCTAACTTAGCTTCAAGCTTTGATAGTTTTAATAATTTCCAAGATTATAAAGATCACGCAGAACGAGAATTTATTAAGTTTAAACTCGAAAAAAACAACTGGAATGTTTCAAAAACTGCTGATGAGATTGACATACAAAGAAGTCATTTATACAGTAAAATTGAGAAATTTGGTTTAAAGAGATCGGAGTAAATAAGATTCAAAGTTTAAAAGAAAAAGGAATATTGAGCGTACTCGATATTCCTTTTTTTGTCGTTAAGCATCTTGTCACCTTGAGCTTGTAGCAACGCCATTTGTTAAAGGTTCTTCGAAAAGCTTAGAATGGAAGTGTTGAAATGGTTACCCCATATAATCATTTTGCCTCATCAATAAAGCTCTGTATTTATTAAAGATAGCTGTTTTAGATACAAAACCAATGTATCGATTGGCTTCATCTACCACAGGTAGTATCCACACATTATCTTGCTCCATTTTCTGCAAAACGGATTTTAAGTCGTCGTTTTCCTTAATCAATTCTGGTGCAGATTGAAGCAGATGAGAAGCTGTGATAGAATCTTTGTCCTTATTATTAATCATTTCGTTGAAGAGTTCCTCGACATAAATAATTCCTTTAAAATCGCCAAACTCATCTGTAACAGCACAGATGTTTTTATGCGATTGCAAAATTTCATTCATCTTTACAGATAATAAATCTTGCATATTTAACTGCGGATAATTTTTCTCAATCAGATATTTTAATTTCATCTGGTTTAAAACTGTTGTGTCTTTATCTTCATGTGATAAAAGCTCTCCTTTATCAGCAAGCGCTTTGGTATAAATAGAATGTTTTTGAGAGCTGCGGTTAACGGCATACGAAATTGCAGTTGTAATCATCAACGGAACCATCAAAATATATCCGCCAGTAATTTCTGCAATTAAAAAAATACCCGTTAAAGGCGCATGCATAATCGCACCCAAAGCAGCGGCCATACCTGCAACTATAAAATTAGAAACACTTAATTCTGCTATGCCCGTAAGATTTATCACGTAGGCAAAAATGAAACCAATTAAACCGCCCATAATTAAACTTGGGGCAAACGTTCCTCCATTACCGCCAGCACCCAAAGTAACCAATGTGGCAATTGATTTCATAAAAATGGTTACAACCGTAAATAGAATAACCAATGCAGGAATATTATTATATTCTGAAAAAATACTGTTGTTAATTACTGCTAAATAATCGCCTTTTAGTAAACTTTTTATGGTAATATATCCTTCCCCATAAAGCGTCGGGAATAAAAAAACCATCGCTCCAAGAATTAAACCACCGATAACAACTTTAGTATATGGACTTTTAACTTTGTAAAAAAAACCTTTAACTGCGTAATTAGCTTTTGTAAAGTAGATGGAAAACAAACCAATTAACAGCGCTAGAATAACGTAGTAGAATAGTGCATTTACTTTCCAACCTTCGGTTACAAGAAAGAACAGTTGCTGTGTGTAAAATAACCTGGCTACAACAGCTGCGGTGGCTGCGGAAAGTAATAGCGGAATAAATGCTGGGATCGTAAATTCTGGTAATAAGATTTCGATAGCAAAAACAATCCCTGCAACTGGGCTATTAAACGCTCCGGCTATTCCTGCTGCTGCACCACAGGCAACCAGCATGGTGATCTCTCTATAAGATAAACCCAAAAAACGACCGAGGTTAGATCCAATTGCTGATCCACTGGTTACAATTGGGGCTTCCAAACCCGTTGATCCACCAAAACCTACGGTAATAGCAGCTGTTATAATCTGCGAATAAATATTATGGGGTTCTACCCTGCTTGATTTTTTTGAAATTGCATAAAGCAACGGTGTTAAACCAGTTTCAAATTTACTTTTCCTAATAAAATATTTAATGTAAAGGACAGTAAGAAAAATCCCAATCATCGGAAAAATGAAGTACAAATAATATTTATACTTCCAGTGCCAATCTGATTGTAAAAATTCTTCTATGTGATGTGTTAAGCTTTTTAAAGCTGCAGCTGCTAAACCAGCCAGTACACCAACAATTATGGCGAGGATAACTAGGAAATTACGGTTTGATATTTTAGATTTTCTGTATTGGTTAACGGTATCAAGGTAATTTACAAAACGGATATACATTCTATTGGAGTTTAATAGAGAGCGAATGTTCCAAATGTAACAAAACTGATTTAGTGAGCCAATTTTATTGTTTAGTTAAGCATCAAATTTATCCAGCAACTTAATTAAGGTCGCAAAATCTTTTGGATAAGGTGCATCAATTACGATATCCTGATCGTTTAAACCTTTAAAAACCAAATGCCTGGCGTGTAATGCAAACCGTTTCATAATCGGCTGCTCTTCTTCGCCTTTGGTTAATTTATACCCACGTTTAATGGAGGATAAGAAAACTTCCTTACCACGATACATTTCATCACCAACAATTGCGGCTCTTTGAGTGGCCAAGTGGATGCGGATTTGGTGCATTCTACCAGTAATTGGCTTACACTCTACCAAAGTATAATGCTTGTAATATTTTAAGGAATCAAAAATGGTTTCGGCTCTTTTTCCTTCTGCTCTATCTATAGTTACGTTTTTATTGCCGTCATTTAAAATAGGTAAATCAATTAGCAACTTATCGAAAATTACATGGCCATCTACAACAGCATGATAGGTTTTGTCTACTTCTCGTCTTTCAAATTGCATAGATGCATGGCGATAAGCCTCAGGATTTTTGGCGATAATTAAAGCCCCAGAAGTTTCCTTATCTAACCTATGACAAACCTGCGCATCATCGCTATATTGTTTAGCTAGTCGCAATACATTGGTTTCTCCCGAACCTCCACGCTCATCAAGAGAGGCTAAGAATGGCGGTTTGTTAATAACAATAAAATCGTTGTCTTCGAAAAGAATAAGGTCTTTAAAATTTGGGTACTTCAAACTGTGCAAGTATTAATGAGGCGCAAAAATACGATTTTATTTAATTGGTTTAGAAATTAACCATAGATAAAAGGTTAACGGTTTATTAGAAATTGGATTAGCTATTACAGAAAATCCAATTCAGATATGATGTTATTGAGCGATTACCGTTAAGCCCTCATGGGTTAATTCGAGTGTTTCAAGGGCAATTTCACTATCATTCGAAATTAAAATAGGGCCAATGTACTTAACAGGAAATGCGCTTTTTACCTGCCATGTAAAAATAGGACTATGGCTTTCATCCAATAAATTAATGGTTAAATCTCGTCGTTCAATATTGCCAACAGATTTGGTATTTATCCAATTGAAAAAATCATTATCTCCTTTAATAATTCCGCGTTTAAGGGTGATGTTTGAAAATTTACGAATCCCTGGAATTTTTCTTCCACTATCAGCAGCGCTTGAGCCATCTCTAACAGAAACTGCTTCAATTTCAATATCTAGTCCAGACACCTCTGCAAAACCTATTCTGCTTCCACCCCAATCTACTGAGAAATGATAACGATTTATTGAATTTCCTGCCATAATTTATTTATTTAATTATCTGGAATACAATATAATAACTAATATCAAGAAAACAAAAAAGCCACATACTTTCTGAATGATCAGTGAGTACATGGCTTAATATATTTTTTAAATAGCTTTAAGAAAGTTCAAACTTATATCCAACTCCTTTAACGGTCGATACATAAGTTTCGCCTAATTTTTCACGAAGTTTACGGATGTGAACATCAATCGTTCTATTGGTTACAACTACAGAATCTTCCCAAATATTCTTAAGGATGGACTCTCGTGTATAAACTTTACCGGGCTTTGAAGCCAAAAGATAAAGCAACTCAAATTCTTTCTTTGCTAAAACAACTTTGTTCCCGCTTTGAAAAACTAAATAAGCTTCTCTATCAATTACTAAATCACCTATTTCTAATTTATTTTCTGATATTTCTTCTGTGCCAGAATTCCGTCGTAAAATCGCATTGATTCTACTAACCAAAGCACGAGGTTTAATTGGCTTTGCGATGTAATCATCAGCACCAACATTAAAACCTGCAATTTCTGAATACTCCTCGCTCCTGGCAGTCAAGAAAACCATAAAGGTGTTTTTGAATTCTGGAATGGCTCTCATTAAGCGACAAGCTTCTATCCCATCCATTTTAGGCATCATGATATCTAAAATAATCAAATCAGGATGAACCTTTTTTGCAACAGTAATACCTTCTTGTCCGTTTGAGGCTAAGAAAACCTGATATCCTTCTTTCTTTAAATTGTATTCAATCAATTCCAGAATATCTGGTTCATCATCAACAATTAATATTTTCTGACCGGGATTGTTCATAAATTAAATATTTGTTACGAAAGTAGTGTCTATGATGCAATATACAGTTAAGCCTAAGTTAAGAAATTGTTAACGACTTAAATTACTTTAACATTGAGTTTCTTTTAACGTAACGTTTTCGCTAAAAAAGCATCCAGTTCTTCGCCACGAAGGTTTTTGGCTGCAATTTTTCCAGTTGGGTCAATTAAGAAAGATGTTGGTATTGCCTGAACTTGGTATTTTCTAACGGTACCACCATTAAAATCCTTGAGCTCACTCACATGAGTCCATGCAAGACCATCAGCTTTTACTGCTCCCAACCACGCTGCCTTGTCTGTATCTAAAGAAATTCCCAAAATATCGAAGTTTCTATCTTTATATTTATTGTAAACTTTAACCACATTTGGATTTTCCTGGCGACAAGGCTGGCACCAAGATGCCCAGAAATCAAGCAGTACATATTTACCTTTATAGTCTGATAAATTTACCGCTTTTCCTTCTGCAGTGTTAATTGTGAATGCTGGTGCAGGTTGGCCAACTTGAACCGCTTTTAACATCGCCATCTGTTTAACAAATGTATCTACAGTAGCATTTCCTTTAATTTCTTCCTTAATCTCATCACTAAATTTAACCAATTCTGCTTCATACTCTTGCGGACTTAAAGTATTCATCGCATAGAAACTCGCTAGTGTTCCCTTATTATCAGCTGCAAACTTTAAAATTGAAGCATTTAGTTGTTTAATGTAAGATTCGTATTGAGGCTTTAGTTGCTCCAAAATGGCGCTTCTGTCTTGAGGTTGTTTAGCTACTTTGGCTTCAAGCTCTGCTTGTAACCTTTCTGCTTGTTTGGCGAAGTTATTTCTAATTCCGTTTAGCTCCGATAATTTATCAACCTCATGTGCTCCAGAAATTTTATAGGCCAATGTTTTATCGGCTAAATCTGCTTCTAATTTAATTTCATCCCCGTTTTGGGCGATAAGCATAAATTCATGGTTGCCTACAGAAACTCGAAAGAAATCTACAGATGGCGTTTTACGAATAAATTTAAACTCTCCTTTTTCAGAAAGATTTGTAGAATCTATCGCAATCATTGTACTACCCTGCATTCCAAATAAAAATACTTTCTTTTCTGTACCTGGGTTTTGAAATGTCCCATCTATTACAAAGCTATCTTTGGGTTTACACGCAACAAACGCAACTGCGATGAGCATGATTAGGCTTAATTGTTTTAATTTCATTATGGTATTTTTACGGATATGGTGTTTCTATTTTAGTTTTTCGAGGATTAATTCATTTAATTTTTTAGCATCTGCTTTGCCTTTTGCCAACTTCATAACATCGCCAACAAACAAACCTAAAACGCCCTTTTTGCCTTTCTTGTATGCATCTACTTGTTGAGGATATTTACTTAATACTTCATCAATAAATCCACCCAATTCATCTCCGTTTTCGGAAATCAAAAGGTTTAAGGATTGTGCTAAACTCACAACATTGGAGTTTTCATTTTCTTCAACAGCTGGCAACAATTGCTGAATGGCAATTTGCTGGGTAATCTTTTTATCATCAACCAAATTTACGGCTTCGGCCAATTGTTCCGCTTTAACTTTATAGTTGGCTATAGAAATTCCTCGGTCATTCAACATTGCTCTAATTGGCCCAATTAACCAATTTATTAAGCTTTTTTTATTTTTTACGGTTGATAAGGCTTGATTAAAGTAACTTAACAGATCAATATCCTCGGCAAAAAGTGCAGCATCAGCTTTGCTTATTCCAAACTCAGAAATCATCTGTTTAGAAATTTCATTTGGTAAAGCGGGCATTGCAGATTTAATCTCAGCCAACCAATCATCAGAAATTACTACGGGTTGCAAATCTGGATCCGCAAAATAGCGATAATCATTTGCCTCTTCTTTAGTTCGCATTGGCGATGTTGTTCCTTTATCAGCATCAAAGTTTAAGGTACTCTGAATAATTTTTCCGCCATTAGAAATTACCTCAACTTGACGGCCGAATTCAAAATCCATTGCTCTACGTACGTTACGCATAGAGTTTAGGTTTTTTACTTCGCAACGGGTTCCATATTCCGTTGCACCATATTCGCGAATAGAAATATTTGCATCGCAACGCAAACTTCCCTCCTCCATGTTGCCATCACTCACATTTAAATGGCGAACCAACTTTCTAATTTCACTTAGCAAAGCCGAAGCCTCTTCAGCACTACGAATATCTGGTTCGGTAACAATTTCGATTAAAGGAACACCGGCACGATTTAAATCAACCAAAGAATAATTTTCATCCTGATCATGAATACTTTTTCCTGCATCTTCTTCTAAGTGGATTCTGTTAATTCCGATTTTCTTTGTCGAACCATCCGAAAGCTCAACTTCCAAAAAACCATTAACACAAATGGGTTGGCTATCTTGGGTAATTTGATAACCTTTAGGCAAATCTGCATAGAAATAATTCTTTCTGTCGAAATGGTTGGTTTGATTTATTGTACAATTTAAAGCCAAGCCAATTCTAATTGCTTTTGCTATAACTTCTTTATTCAGTTTAGGCAAAGCACCAGGCAATGCTAATGATACTGTAGAAATGTTTTGATTAGGCAAAGCTCCGAAAGAAGCACTATCAGCAGAAAATATTTTGGTATTGGTATTTAACTGAACGTGAATTTCTAGTCCTGAAACGAGTTCGTAGTTAGTTTGTGGGCTTGTTTCTTGTAAAGACATTTATTTTTTATTAACCACAGATGAACACAGATAAACACAGATTTAGGCTTATCTATTATTAAATTTTATGGAGCAAATATAGTTATTAACTAAACTTAATTTGCTACAAAATTAGCACGAATTTTTATCCCAGGAAAAACAAAAATCAAATATGATGATTAGTTTAATCCTTATAAATCTGCTGTTATTTTAATGTTTTTTAAAAAAGACTAACTGGAGAAATTTTTAAAAATTCTTGCCATGGTATGCCACCTGCACCAACCATAAGCACTTTATCTGGTTTATACATTTTGCTGAATGCGGCCATGCCTGAAGTTCCTGTTACCAAACCTGTGCTTTTAACTTCTAAGCCGATTACCTTGCCTCGCTTTTCTAAAACAAAATCTACTTCATCATTTCTATGTCGCCAATAAAATACTTTATAACCCTCCACAAGAGAAGAATTTAATAAATGTGCACCAATTGATGATTCGACCATTCTGCCCCATTCGGCAGGTTGTTTCTTTATCTCTTCAAAATATTCGTTTCGTTGAGCGCTAACTAAGGCGTTGTTGTGAACCTGAAATTTTGGGCTCGATGAACGTTTGCGAATCACATCTGCAGCAAATTTTTCAATCCCACCCAATAATCCAGCCGTATCTAATAGCTGCAAATAATGAGATAATGTCGTGGTATTTCCTGCATCAGATAGCTGACCTAAAATCTTTGTAAAAGAGAGAATTTGACCAGAATATAAACAACCTAATTCAAATAATCTTTTCATTAAGGCAGGCTTATCCACTCGGGTGAGCATCAATATATCTTTTGAAATACTAGTTTCTATTAATGCATTTGAAACATAATTTTTCCAACGTTCTTCGTCATCAATTAATCCTGCCGAACCAGGATAACCACCAAACCAAACATATTGCTCTGCTGTGAAACCAAAAGCTTTTTCCATCTCGGTAAAACTCCAATGCCCTAAATAAGTTAATTCGAAACGACCAGCTAATGATTCCGTTAATCCTTGCTGGATGAGTAGTCTTGATGAGCCCAATAAAATCACTTTAATATTGATTCCATTTCTCATGTCCTCATCCCATAATCGTTTTACAATTTCACTCCAATTATCTATTTTTTGGATTTCATCAATTACTAAAAGATATTCATTAACACCTAATTCCTTTATTGTTTGGCGTGAATTATTCCAGATTAGCTCAATCCATGTTTTATCTGATGCAGGAACAGCATCTGCAGATTCAAACAAATAGGGCACAGTAATTTTCTGAACCAATTGATTAATTAAGGTAGTTTTCCCTATCTGTCTTGGCCCAACAAGCACTTGAATAAATCTTTTTGGTTCGTTCAGCACCTTTATAACCCTTTGTAATTCAATACGTTCAAACATAATTTACAATTTACTCAATACAATGAGTAAAATTACTCAATGTAATTCGTAATAAGAAATTTAGTTAAAGAATGTTAAAACAGATTATCATAATTAAACTAGTGAGCAAACTCACCGTCTATTAACCAAACACAAAAAGAAACCCTTAATTTAAAAACGTTATGAAAAAGTTAGTATTATTTGCTGCAGTTCTGATGGTTTCATTATTCAGCATAAACAATGCGAAAGCACAGGTTAGTTTAAACATAAATATTGGTTCGCAACCAGTTTGGGGGCCAACAGGTTACGATCATGTAGATTATTACTATTTCCCTGATATTGATGCTTATTATTATGTCCCATCTGGCCAATATATTATTTCCAATGGCGGTCGTTGGGTTTGGGTAAATAGTTTGCCCGCTCAATATGGTAATTTCGATTTATACAGATCATATAAAGTGGTGATCAATAAACCAAGGCCATATTTACAGAACAATTATTATGTAACTAATTACAGCAGATACAAAAACTACGGTGGTCGTCAAACAGTGATTAGAGATAGTCGTGATACAAAATATTATGTAGTAAAAGGACATCCTAATTACAACTCAAATAACAGACCAGCTCAAGTTGTTCGCCCACAAAACAATGTCCGCCCGAGTCGTCCGCAAGTAGTTAACAGACCTGCTCAACAAGTAAGGCCAACTCAAAATAACGGTCGACCAGCAGGGAATAAAGGCGGAAACAATCGTCCGGATAGAAATGATCCAAAACGTGGAAACGACAGACATTAATTATATTATTTAGTTGTGCCAAGGGAATTTCGAAAGAGGTTCCCTTTTTTGTTTTTTAGTTTTTGGCATGGGCTTTGGCATTAAATACCAAACACACTTATATAATCAATTATGAAAAAATTATTTCTAATCGCTGCAGCACTGATGGTTTCATTTCTCAGCATTTCAGTAAAAGCACAATTAAATGTGAATGTAAATATTGGTTCGCAACCACTTTGGGGTCCTACAGGTTACGATCACGTAGATTATTATTACCTCCCAGATGTAGAAAGTTATTATTATGTACCGAAGAAACAATTTGTTTACTTAAATGGAAATGATTGGGTTTTTGCGAATAATTTACCTTCAAGATATGGCAACTATGATTTATACAACGGATACAAAGTTGTAATTAACTCCCCAAAACCTTACTTAAATTTCAAGAATGATAAAGTAAAGTATGGGAAATTTAAAGGCAATAAAGGTCAATTAGTTATTAGAGATAGTCGAGATAGCAAATATTATGTTGTTAAAGGCCATCCACACGGAATGCCTCCAGGACAAGCAAAAAAAATCTATGGAAAAGGGAATAATGGGAACGGAAATGGCCATAAGGGAAAAGGTAATGGCAAAGGAAAACATTAATATATAAGATGTAATGCACAAGGGAATTTCGAAAGGGGTTCCCTTTTTTTATATCTCTGTTACAATAGAAATTTTGGCACAGCGTTTGAATATTTAATTGTACACACAAATACATTAGATTATGAAAAAGTTATTAATCATCTCCGCGATTGTAGGTATCGTGGCTTTAACATCTAATCAATCAAACGCTCAAATTAGTTTAAACGTTAACATAGGTGCTCAACCCAATTGGGTGCCAGCTGGTTACCAAGATGTTAATTATTATTATCTTCCAGAAGTTCAATCTTACTACTATGTACCGCAAAGGCAATTTGTTTATCTAAGCGGAAATCGTTGGACAAGATCTAGATACCTGCCTGCAAGATACAGAGGCTACGATCTACATAGAGGTAGAAAAGTAGTTGTTTATGGGAATAGTCCATACAGAAGTTACAATACGCATAGAGTTAAATACTCCAATCATTCCAATTATTACCGATCATCTTATGGAGGTGGAAACCGAGTTAGATATAGTGCACCGAGAAATAATTACAGACCACAACGCGTTGATTATAGACGTCATGACAGCAGAGTAAATTCGAGTTTATTCTCTAGAGGACACAGAGAAAAACACGGCAGACATTAAAATATAAAAGAGGCTTTCGGGCCTCTTTTTTTATGTGCTGTTACTTGAATTTATTTCAGATTTTTTTTATTTGGAAAGCAATTGCAGAAGTTCTTTTGTTTGGTTCCATCCCGCTTTTCGTTGCAATCTTTAAAAAAAACTTCTGTCATTCTGAGGAACGAAGAATCTGTTTCATCGGCTGTAGATACTTCGTGCCTCAGTATGACAGCATATTCAAGGTTGCTACATTTTTTAAAGTATTTACACTTCAATCGCGTTTAATCAACAAAAACAGTAATTTTATTTACAGAAACCAAAATTCAATCCGTCATTTCGATTGGAGCGCAGCGAAACAGAGAAATCTTTGAACGTTGACTATTTACAAAGATTTCTCCTCTACTGTCGAAATGACGACTTGTTGAATAATGTCTTATTAAGCTATAAATCCCTCAGCCTTTTCTAAAACAGCTGCTAAACCAGCAGAATTTTTACCACCAGCAGTTGCGTAAAACGGCTGACCACCGCCACCGCCTTGAATTTCTTTTCCCAATTCTCGAACAATATTTGATGCATTCATTCCCTTCTTCACTAAATCATCAGAAAGCATTACCGTAATTCCGGGTTTACTATCAATTTCTGTAGTAAAAACCAGAAACAAATTATCTATCATATCTTTTAATGAGAAGGCAAGATTTTTAACTGCGTCGGCACTTTGCAAATCAATATGTTTTGCAATTAAGTTAATACCATTTATTCCACGAACGTGATGAACAATTTCATGTTTCAAAATATTAACACGTTCTATTGTAGATTTTTCAATCTCTTTTTTCAGTTTTGCATTTTCATCAAGCAAAGCTTGAACAGACGCTGACAAATCTTTCGAACCGTTAAGTAAAGTTTTTAAAGTTCCTAGTTCTTTCCTTTGATCTAAGAAATATTGTTCAGCTTTATCTGCAGTAATCGCTTCAATCCTACGAACGCCTGCAGCAACAGCACTTTCAGAAATAATTTTGAAAGAACCAATTTGCCCGGTAGCTTTTACGTGTGTTCCGCCACAAAGTTCTTTAGAGAAATGGTCGTCAAAAGTGATCATTCGGACAAAATCTCCATACTTTTCACCGAATAGTGCCGTAACGCCACTTTCAATCGCATCTTGATATGGAACATTTCTCTGTTCTTTTAATTTAATATTCTGTCTTATTTTCTGATTTACAATTACCTCAATTTGAGCCAGTTCTTCATCGGTTACTTTAGCGAAGTGAGAAAAATCAAATCGTAAATAGTCAGCATTTACCAGCGAGCCTTTTTGATTTACATGTTTACCCAAAATTTGTTTCAAAGCAGCATGCAATAAGTGTGTAGCCGAATGATTGTCTTCAGTTAAAACACGCTTATCTTCATCAACAACAGCCCAAAACTTGCCCTCCAAATTATCAGGAAGAATATCTGCGAAATGAACAGTTAAACCATTCTCTTTTTTCGTATCGGTAATATCAACCCAAAACTGGCGACTATGGTCTTCTAAACGACCAGTATCTCCAACCTGACCACCACTTTCTGCATAAAAAGGCGTGTGACGTAATACGATTTGATATTGCTCTTTTCCTTTTGCTTTAACTTTACGGTATTTTAAAATCTCCGTTTCAATTTCTAAATCATCGTAACCTACAAATTCACTTTGGTCATCAGCGTTTACTGTAATCCAATCGCTTGTATCAATGGCGGTAGCAGCACGAGAACGATTTTTCTGTTCAGCTAAAGCTTTGTTGAAGCCGTCAACATTTACAGTCCAACCAATTTCACTAGCCATTAATTCAGTCAAATCTAAAGGAAAGCCGAATGTATCTGAAAGTGTAAATACAAAACTTCCTTCAATCTCTTTTTCTTTCGGCAAAGTGTAACCTTGATTATGTTCATCAAAAGTATTTCGTGAATTTATATATTCATTAAAACGTATTATTCCATTACCTAAAGTTCTCAAAAAAGAAACTTCTTCTTCCAAAACTACTTTCTGAACAAAATCCTGCTGAGAAATTAATTCATCAAATACACCTTTAAATTGTTCGGCCAATAAAGGAACCAATTGATTTAAAAACGGCTCTTTAAAGTTTAAGAATGTATAAGCGTAACGTACAGCACGACGTAAAATCCTGCGGATAACGTAACCAGCTTTATTATTTGAGGGCAATTGACCATCGGCAATTACAAAAGATATAGCACGAATATGGTCGGCCATAACACGCATTGCAATGTCGGTTTTCTCATCAGCACCATATTTAATTCCAGATTTTTCAGCAATAAACTGAATCATCGGTTGAAAAACATCTGTATCGTAATTAGAAGTTTTTTCTTGTAAAACACGCACTAAACGCTCGAAACCCATTCCTGTATCAACGTGCTTTTCTGGCAAGCTTTGCAACGAACCATCTTTTAAACGGTTGAACTGCATAAACACATTATTCCAGATTTCGATAACCTGCGGATGGTCAGCATTTACCAAAGTTGCGCCATCAACCGAAGCTTTTTCTTCATCGGTACGGCAATCTACATGGATTTCAGAACAAGGACCGCAAGGACCAGTATCACCCATTTCCCAGAAATTATCTTTTTTATTTCCTGGTAAAATATGGCTTTCATCAACATATTGTTTCCAAAGGTCGTAAGCCTCTTGGTCTTTTTCCAAGCCCTCTTTTTCATCACCCTCAAAATAGGTAACGTATATTTTTTCTTTCGGAATTTTATAAACTTCGGTCAATAATTCCCAGCTCCAATCGATAGCATCTTTCTTAAAATAATCGCCAAAGCTCCAATTTCCCAACATTTCGAACATGGTATGGTGGTAAGTATCGATCCCCACTTCTTCCAAATCGTTATGCTTTCCAGAAACGCGTAAACAGCGTTGAGTATCGGCAACACGAGGATATTTTATAGGCGCCTCTCCTAAAAACAAGTCTTTAAATTGGTTCATGCCAGCATTGGTAAACATTAACGTTGGGTCATTTTTTACCACAATTGGTGCCGATGAAACAATATGATGTTGTTTCTCTTTAAAAAATTCTAGGAATGCCTGTCTTATCTCTTGTGCTGTCATTAGTATATTATTGGAGGAACAAAATTAAAATTTTATTGCGTTAATAAGGAAAAATCGAGCTACATTTGAATACTTTAATTAATCGTTGTAAAACCCTAATAATCAAGCACAAGTTATGCCGTATAAAGAAAGAGACATTAATAAAATGTATTATACCATGGGCGAAGTGACTGAAATGTTTAATGTAAACGCGTCGCAAATCCGTTTTTACGAAAAGGAATTCGACATTCTTCAACCTAAGAAAAACAAGAAAGGTAACCGATTATTCACTCCCGAAGACATTGAAAACTTAAAGATTATCTTCAATTTGGTTGATGAAAAAGGTTTCACTTTGAAAGGTGCTAAAGATTACTTAAAGAATAATAAATCAGGTGTTAAAGAGAATCAAAAGATTATAGATTCGTTAGAAAAACTAAAAGGATTTTTAGTGAATTTAGCGCAAGAGTTGTAATGATTAAGCTATAATTTCTAAGTTTATAATTCTTTCAAAGTGTTTGATGTTCAAAGTAGCTAATGATAAGTTGTTTGAAACTGCTGTTGCCGCAATAAATAAATCCGCTATTGCCAATTGTTGACTTTTCTTTTTTAATTCTTTATTGATTTCTACTGATGTCTTTGCAGCTCTTTCATCAAAAGGCAAAACATCTATTCTTCTTAATATTTCATTCCAAAAAGAAAGCTGAGCCTCTGTAGCTCCAGAGTATATCTCATAATAAGTTATTGCTGAAATCACGAAGTCATAACCCTCGTCAAATAAAGTAATCCATTTTGAGTTTATTTTATCTGATTTTCTAAAGTAATCAATAAGTATTGACGTATCAACCAGAATTATTTCTCCCGCCATTCATTAATTGATTTTCTTGTTTCTATTAAAATTTCTAATTGTTTATCAGAAAATGTTGGACCACTTAGCAAAAGTTTTTTATAGTCTTCCCGGTCTTTTTCTTTAACCAATTTTTCGTCTACCTCTTGCTTAAGTTTTAGCCATTGCTTTTCGGGCATATTTTTAATTAACTTAACTAATTGTTCAAAGCCGATGTCAACTTGTAATTCCATAGTTCAATTTTTACTAAATCAAATTTAATCATTTAATTGTTCACAAGTAATCTTTTGATTGCACTTTAATTTTTAATTAATACACTTCATCGTGATTACCAATATCTACTAATACGGCTTTCATGGGTTTATCTTTTGTGAAGAAGAAAACAACTCTTAAATCATATTCAACAGAGAAACTCCAAGAACCTTTAAGTTTACCCGAGAGTTTATGAGTTTTCTATTTAGAACTAAAAGGGTCTTCAATAAATAGATTTAACTTATCCCAAAACACTACCTCTACGGATTTGTTCTGGATACGTTTTTTAAATGCTTTTTTAAAGGAATCACTAAAAGTAACTTCCACTAAAGCATTTTCTTAAGCTGATTGATATTAGACGAAAATTTTAACTCAGCTGATTTATATTCTTTCTTCGCTGCTTTTAAGTTTGCCTCAATTTCATCTCTTCTAGAATCTGCAATATTGTGTTCAAGTAATTCTTTCAATTCCAACCTGTCTTCTAATGGTAAATTATACATTGTATCTACCAAAGTATCGAAGTTAATATTTGATTTATCCATAATTCAAATTTAATCAATAATTACCTCAACAACAATTTTTTTGTTTTAGATTAAATTTTCTCTACATTAGAACAACCAACAACAATCACCCTATTTTTTATTTACTGGTTTTAACGCCCTCAAATGAAGATATGGAATGTATTGTTAATCTCCCTCACACCTTTTTATTTATTCGCCCAAAACAATTTGGGTCCGCGGTTAACTGCCATGGGCAACAATGGCGCAGCTGTTACCGATGTTTGGGCGTTGCAGGCAAATCCGTCAGGAATAACCTCGCTTGAGAGACCAACAGTTTCATTAAATTACATCAAACATCTTTTCAGCACTGAGATTAGTACGCAGGCCTTAGCGGCTGTTATACCGTTTAAAAACAATTTTGTTGGTGCCAGTTTTCAGCGATATGGCTTTGCAGAATACAACGAAAGCAAAATCGGTTTTGCCTATGCGAAGAAGTTTAGTGAGAAATTATCCATCGCTCTAAATGGAAATTATCATCAACTAAAAATTGCGAATTATGGCTCATCAACTGGCTTTTCTGTGGATGTTGGCGCCCTTTATCAATTCAATAAAGAATTTACTTTCGGGGCTTTTGTAAGCAATCCATCAAAACAAAAATTTAGCAGTTCGGAAGTATTAATAGAAATTCCGAGTTCTTTTAATGTTGGTGTAAGTTATTTAGCGTCTGATAAAGTTTTAATTGCTACATCAGTAAGTAAAACGCTCAATCATTCTATTGATGTTAGTTTAGGTATTGATTATAAAATGATGGATTTACTGAGTTTACGAGGTGGTTTAAGCGCTAAACCTTTTAAACAATATGCAGGTTTCGGCTTGAATTACAAGAAATTTCTATTGGATATGGCAACAACTTACGATGCCAATCTAGGTTACGCACCTCAAATTGCTCTAGGTTATGCGTTTTAGAATGTTAACCATGCTCCTGGTGATGATCACTTTCATTGCAAATGCGCAAATAGCCGAGCAAGAAGTTAATGTACGAGATATTTTAGAAAGTGTCGCCGAAAATCTTCCTGATGATTACGACATGACGGAGCTTATTGAAGTTTTAAGTCGGTTGAAGAAGCATCCTATTAACTTGAATAAGACTTCGTCAGAAGAATTGAAAACTTTAGTGTTTTTATCGCCACTGCAAATCAGCAATTTCTTCGCTTACATCAAAGAAAATGGAAATTTTGTTGATGTTTTGGAACTTCAAACCATTGATGCCTTTGATGTTAAAACAGTTGAAAGCTTAATTCCATTTGTAACCTTAAATGCCACAACAGAATATGAAAAACTCTCCTTTCATAACTTAATAAATCTAGGCGAAAACGATGTGGTAATGCGTTACGCTCAAACTTTGCAAAAGCAAAAGGGTTTTACTGATTTACCCGGAAACCGATATTTAGGCACACCAGAAAGATTTCAAACACGTTATCGATTTCATTATGGAACAATCGTTTCTGCAGCCATAACTTTTGATAAAGATGCTGGCGAAAAGTTTATTGGAAAACCATTCGATTTCTTTTCTGGAAACATAGCACTTTACAAACTAGGAAAAATTAAAAAGGTTGTAATTGGAGATTATACTTTGCAATTTGGGCAAGGAATAACTTTATGGTCTGGATTTTCTTTCGGTAAAGGGCCAGATGTAACCAGCGTTGCCAAGAAAGATTTGGGTTTAAAACCTTACACTTCGGCAAATGAATATTCGTTTTTAAGAGGCGCATCTGCCACGATAAATCTTCATAAAAATTTCGATCTCACTCCTTTCGTTTCTTTTAGAAATTTAGATGCGAGCCAGGATTTTGATCTTGATGGAAATTTAGTTTAAGCGACCATTAATCAAACGGGCTTGCATAGAACGCCCTCAGAAATAGAAAACAAAAGCTCGTTGAGTCAAAGAGTTTTTGGAGCAGTAGTTCAATATAATAAAAATGAACTAAGCATTGGAGGCATTGCTTATCAGAGTAAATATGGAAATAGTTTTATTACGCAATCTGCCATTTACGATCGATTCAGTTTCACCGGAAATTCCTTAACAAATGTTGGGCTTTACTACAACTACACTTATAAAAATATTTATTTCTTTGGTGAGGGCGGAAAAAGTCTAAACAGTGGCCTAGCTTATGTAAATGGTGCTTTAATCAGTTTATCATCCACAGTTTCGGCAGCGATAACTTACAGAGATTATGATAAAAATTATCATAACTTTTTTAATCAGGCTTTGGCAGAAGCAAGTGAAGCCGTAAATGAAAAAGGACTTTATGCAGGATTAAACATCATCCCAAACAAACGGTGGTCGTTTTCAATTTATGGAGATTACTTTCAATTTCCCTGGTTAAAATACCGTGTAGATGCGCCCTCAAAAGGTTATGAAATTTTAAGTCAGGCGATTTACACACCGAGTAAAACATTTAAAATAGTAGCCAGATTTAAAACAGAAAACAAACAGCAAAATACTGATTTAGAGGTTCCGATAAATTACTTGGATGATGTAAAGAAAGAAGGTTATCGGGTTGAGGTAAGTTGGCAATTAAATAAAAAATGGAGCTTCCAGAACAGAGCGGAAGTTTCTCAATACAGAAAAGGAGAAGCTAATCGCGAGTTTGGGTATTTGGTTTATCAAGACGTAGATTATTCTCCCATGTTTTCTAAAATTACAGGGAATTTAAGAATTGCTTATTTTAATACACCGAGTTACAACAGTAGAATTTATGCTTATGAGGATGATGTTTTATACAGTTTTGCGTTTGGGATGTATAGCGGAAAAGGATTTCGAACTTACTTAAACTTGAAGTATAACCTTGCCAAGAAATTAAATATCTGGGCCAGATACGCCATGTTTATTTACAAAGATGTAGAAACAGTTGGTTCATATTTAGATGAAATTCAAGGCAATAAAAAGTCAGAAATTAAAATTCAATTGAGGTATCAATTTTAAATTATGTTTAAAACTGAATACATCTTCGCTCGGATTTTACTTCCAATGATTATTGGAATTGCAGCATTCTATTTCTTCGCAAATCAACAAAGTTTATTCTGGTTGAAGATTATAATATCTTTAATTTTTATTTCCATTTTGGCAATTAATTTCGCTTACAAGAAGCTAAATGCACATCGATTTAAGGGAATTACTGGCATTCTCATATTTGTGTTTTTCTTTATGTTGGGCGGTTTACTTTGCACCCTCAATAATGAAAAGCTGAGAGAAAATTATTTTACTAAAAGGAGTTATTCCTATTTAAAAATTTGGGTAAATGATGAACCTGAACAAACCAATGATATCCTTCGATTTAAAGCCAGAGTAGTTTCTGGTTACGAAAATTCGAAACAAATTAAACTAAGTGGCCAATTACTTTTGGCCCTAAAGTTAGACAGCCTTAATCCTGTTAAATTAAAATATGGCGACGAACTAATCATTTCTGCAAAGTATTTGGAAGTCGAACCACCTTTTAATCCAGCAGAATTCAACTTTAAAAATTGGTTGGCTGGGCAAAATGTCTACGAGCAAACGTTCATCAATCAAAATCATCTCCTTAAAACTGAAAGAAATATTGGAAACCCGATTATTAAATATGCTTTAGATTTAAGAGAGAAACAGGTAGCAAAATATCGAAAAATGATTAAAGATGATGAAGCTTTTGCGGTTGCATCAACATTAATTTTAGGTTTTCGGGCAGATTTAAGTAAAGAAACTTTAGCAGCTTATTCTAAAACGGGAACAATCCACGCACTATCCGTATCAGGTAGTCATGTAGCCATAATTTTCTTGGTATTGGATTTCTTTCTAATCTTCCTGAATAAAAAACGAATCCTAAAAATTTTCAAATTCTTTTTGATTTGTGGTCTAATTTGGATTTACGCTCTCATTACTGGATTATCGCCATCAGTTGCAAGGTCGGCGATTATGATCACAATTTTTATTGCATCTAAAACTTTTGCTCGAAATAAAAATAGCTATAACATATTGGCTTTTGCAGCCTTTTGCCAGCTCATTTATGATCCTTTTCT
Organism: Pedobacter fastidiosus; assembly: GCF_014306625.1. Classification (GTDB taxonomy): domain Bacteria; phylum Bacteroidota; class Bacteroidia; order Sphingobacteriales; family Sphingobacteriaceae; genus Pedobacter; species Pedobacter fastidiosus. The sequence continues at coordinate 101,072 of NZ_JACRYL010000006.1, read as the reverse complement.
AATTTGGGATGTGGGTTTTGAACTCTCTTACATCTCAGTATTTGGCTTAATTTATCTTCAACCTAAGATTTATAAATGGATCTACATTAAAAACAAATGGCTTGATAAAATTTGGCAACTTATTGCACTTTCCTTATCTGCTCAATTGGTAACTTTTCCGCTCTGTATTTATTATTTCCATCAATTTCCCGTTTACTTTTTGCTCGGAAATCTATTCATCTCTATTCCTTTAATTATTATTATGATTTTAGGAATTTCCATTCTAGTTCCATTCATAGATCTTCTTTCTCCAATATTTGAATGGATTATTGTATCAACCAATATGGTGCTAAAATGGATAGCCGATTTACCCTACTCTACCTTTTCTGCAGTTTGGATTAACTTGCCAGAATTACTATTGATGTGCCTTGCGTTGAGCATTTTCGTTTATTCTTTGGCAAAATTTAACAAGAAGCTTTTATACACATCACTCTTAATTTTTATTGCCTATCAATCGATGGTACTTTATGACAATATTATCGCCAGCTCACAGAAAAAAATTATCTTTTTTAGTCTCAGAAAAAATTATTCAGCAGCTTTTATTAAAGGACGTGATGCGATCTTATTAACAGATTTAGATCCACAAAATAAGAATTACGATTTTTTTGTTAAGCCCGCTTTGGATGAATTTCAGATTCAAAATATAAAATTTATTAATTTAAAACAGGATACAGCTTTAAACACTTTTATAAAAAAAGATCGTCAGATTATATTCGGAAATTATAAAATTCTATGGATTGATGAATCTCTCAATTATAAAAACATAAAACTATCAGGCGGATTTTCGAGTTTATGGTTGCACAACAACACCAAATTTAAACTCAATACCATTCCAAGTGAAGCACATTACAAATCGTTTATAATAGATGCAACTAATAAGGATTACAAAATTGAAGAGTTTAAAACATTTGCGGAAAATAATAAAATAGGTGCCCATATTTTAAAGAAAAATAAAGCATATTTGATCGACTTAAGTCAATAGAATGGATAAAATGGTTTTATATCAGGTTGCGGATAGGATCGCCACCATAACAATTAATCGACCGGAAAAACGGAATGCACTAAACCCTCAAATTATTTCTGAACTTACGGAGGCTTTTATCGATGCTTCTGAAGATGATTTAGTAAAAGTGATTATATTAAAAGCAAATGGCGATGCTTTTAGCGCTGGTGCCGATTTGGAGTACCTTCAACAACTTCAAAATAATAGTTTTGAAGAAAACGTAGCTGACTCAAACAACCTTAAAAAGCTTTTTACAACCATTTATTATTTACCAAAAGTGGTTATAGCACAGGTTGAAGGTCATGCAATTGCAGGTGGATGTGGCTTAGCCAATGTTTGCGACATAATATTTGCCACGCCTGAAAGCAGTTTTGGATATACAGAGGTTAAAATTGGCTTTGTGCCAGCAATTGTTTCCTGCTTTTTGGTGCGCAAAGTAAGCGAAACTGTAGCTAAAGAAATATTACTAACAGGAAAAATTTTCAAAGCAGCACAAGCTTTGGAATATAAATTGATAAATTTTGTAACAAATTCATCAGAAATTCATCAGAAAGTAAAAGAATTTGCTTTAAGTTTGTGTAACGAAAGTTCTGGTAATTCATTAAGTATTACTAAACAATTAATTACGCAGACCACAAATTCATCTTTAGAAAAAAGTTTAGAAACTGCTGTTCAAATCAATGCTCGAGTTAGAGAGAGTGATGATTTTAAAAAAGGAATTGCATCTTTTCTAAATAAAGAAAAAATTAACTGGTAAAACAATAAAACTAAAAATAACAACATGTTCAAATCAATCAAAACGAGCGTTGTAGCGCTTATCTTAGTTAGCGCTGCGATTATTGCACACGCACAGAAAAAACTCACAGAAGGAACGCTTACTTATGGTTTAGAATATAAACTAACTGATGAGCAAAAAGCTGCAATGGGCGGCCAAGAACCACCTGCAGAGGTTAAAGTTAAATTTAACAATGGTTTAACTAAAATTGAAATGGAGCAAGGCCCAGCATTAATCAGCATCATTTCTGATAATAATGAGAAAACTGGTTTAATCTTAGTTGATGTGCCTATCGCTCAAAAACAATTTGCGGTTAAACAAACCAAAGCTGATGTAGAAACTGCTTTAGCTGGTATGGGTAAATACACAGATTTTAAAGCAACTGGCGAAAAACAAACAATTGCTGGTTATAATGCAGAAAAATATACTTATAAAGATGATAAGGGTGGTGCTCACGAATTATGGGCTACTAAAGATTTAGATTTACCAAATGTCGGTGCTCAATCTTATTTCCCAGGTTTAGGTGCTTTTCCGGTAAAATATACAATTACTCAAAGAGGCATCGAAACTACAAACACTCTAAAATCAATTTCAGATGCTAAAGTTGGTGCAATTTCAATCGCTGTTCCAACAGGTTACGAAGAAACTACCATGCAGGCTTTAATGTCTATGGGTGGTGGCGAATAATTAATTAATCACCTTTTCTAAGGCTTTTTAACTGCCGGCTTTTTATTAAATTAGCCGAAAGTTAAAAAGCTTTTTTTATGACCGAAAATTCAACAAGTCAGCATATCATCATACAATTCTAAAAATAAATATTTAATGAAAAACATATTACTCAAACTATCAATTATCTGCTTAGCGATCTGCAGCTTGATTGATGCAAAAGCCCAAACTATAAACTGGGCGAAAGATGGCAATTCTTACTATCAAATATCAAGCGGTGAAATTGTTTCAGTTTCTCTTCCTAAAAACGAAAGAAAGGTTGTTATATCTAGAGCATTATTAACTCCTTCAGGAACTGATAATTCTATCGCTGTTAGAAGTTTTCAATTATCAGCAGATGGAAATAAGGCTTTAATTTATACCAATAGCAAAAAGGTTTGGCGCTATGATACTCGTGGCGATTATTGGTTAGCTGATCTTACCACGAATAAGTTAACCCAAATTGGCAAAGATAAACCAGCATCATCATTAATGTTTGCAAAAATTTCTCCAGATGGAAGTAAGGTTGCATACGTGAGCAAGCACAATTTATACGTAGAAAATGTTGATGGTACTGGATCAAAAGCTTTAACTACAGATGGAACAGACCGTTTGATTAACGGTACTTTCGATTGGGTTTACGAAGAGGAATTTGATTGTAGAGATGGCTTTAGATGGAGCCCAGACAGCAAAACGATTGCTTATTGGCAAATTGATGCAACGAAGATTAAGAACTTTTTAATGATCAATAATACAGATTCGATTTATCCATATACCATTCCGGTAGAGTATCCAAAAGTTGGCGAAAATCCTTCTGTTTGTAAAGTTGGTGTTGTTGATGTAGCATCGGCAAAAACAAATTGGTTAAACGTTCCCGGCGATAATATACAGCACTATATTCCTCGGATGCAGTGGATTCCAAACAGCAATGAAATTATTTTACAACAACTTAATCGTGAACAGAATGAAAATAAAATATTTGTTTGTGATGCTGTAACCGGCAATGCCAAAGTACTTTATTCGGAAAAAGCTAAAGCATGGATTGATGCTGAAGATGAGTGGAAATGGTTAGCTGACAATAAAGAATTTACCATTTTATCTGAAAAAGACGGATGGAATCACCTTTATAGAATTAGTAGAGATGGAAAAAAGGAAACTTTGGTAACCAAAGGAAATTATGATGTAATTGATATTAAGTTAATTGATGAAAAAAATAACTTGGTTTATTTTATGGCGTCACCAACAAATGCTACTCAAAAATACTTATATAAAACCAAGTTAGATGGAAAAGGCAAATTGGAAATGGTAACACCTTCTATCCTGCCGGGCACGCATAGTTATGAGATTTCTCCTAACGCAGCTTTCGCTCGCCACACTTACAACAGTTCGGTAGTTAGGCCGATTACAGAGTGGATGAACTTTACAACAGGAAATCCTTTTACAATGGATGGAAGCATTACCACTCAACTATCTAAACAGGAAGCGCCTAAAAATAAAGTAGAATTTTTTAAGGTTACTACTGAAGATGGTATTGAAATGGATGGTTGGATGAAAAAACCAGATAATTTTAATCCAGATAAAAAATACCCTGTTGTGTTTTATGTTTATGGCGAACCTGCATCTCAAACTGCTGCTGATACTTATGGAGCTGGACGTAATTTTTTATATGCTGGCGATATGGCTAAAGATGGATACATTTATATTTCGATGGATAATAGAGGTGCTCCTGTTCCAAAAGGAAGCACTTGGCGCAAAAGCATTTATAAAAATATTGGTGTAATCAATATTCGTGATCAAGCAATGGCGGCTAAAAAGTTATTGGCAACCAATGCTTTTATGGATAAAGATCGCGTTGCAGTTTGGGGCTGGAGTGGCGGCGGTTCTTCTACTCTTAACTTAATGTTTCAATACCCAGAGATTTATAAAACAGGTATTGCCATTGCAGCGGTAGGAAATCAGTTAACGTATGATAATATCTATCAGGAACGCTACATGGGAACTCCTTTCCCAAGTAAAGAAGCTTATATTAAAGGTTCTCCTGTTACTTATGCTAAAAATTTAAAAGGTAATTTACTTTACATCCACGGAACTGGTGATGATAACGTTCATTATCAAAATGCAGAAATGCTGATTAATGAGCTGATCAAAAACAAAAAGGTTTTTCAATTGATGAGTTATCCAAATCGTACGCACAGCATTTCAGAAGGCGAAGGTACTAGTGAACACTTATCTTTAACTTACACTAAGTTTTTGAAAGACAATTGTCCTCCGGGAGCAAAATAAAAATCTATTTAAAAAGCAATCTTCGGGTTGCTTTTTTTATGATATGTATTGCAGGATTAACATGGCTGTAGCGATTGCAATACCAAAACTTAACAACGTTCCGATAAGTACGTATTCGGTTAATTTGATATCGTGTGCTTCTTTTAAATCGCCGAATCTGAAAATAGATTTTGCGGCCAACAAAAAACCAACAGCCTCAAAATGATTGGTTAGTACAAACAGAAAAATAAGTACCCGTTCCAATATTCCAATGTATTTTCCGGCATTTTGTAAAGATTGCGGACTTTCTGGTTGATTTGCTGGAATCCATTTGGCTATAATTACCCTCATCACTATTGAGGTTGGCATCGATAAAAATAATGCTCCAGAAATAACAATCCAAGTATTGGTATTATTTAAAAAGCTGATGTCGAGATTTCCTTTATAAAATAAATGCCAGATTAAAACTATGGATGTAAAGTGTAAAATCTGATCTACAAAAAACAAGATTCTAGCATTCTTCTTGGTTTGAAATAAAGCCTTGCAAGCATCAATAATTAAATGAATTACGCCTATTGATAAGGCCACTTTCCATACATTAAAGCTTAGAAATACAACAAATATTAAAACCACGTGAACCACTACATGAAGATACAACTTGCCCGATTTTAACTTGTTTCTTTCTTTGTCTTTTACCCAAGAATTTGGCTGTAGAAGAAATCTCCAATTAAATGGACCAGTATTAATTTGATTAAATAAATGTCCATTATTTCGAAATCTTTTGGTTTAATTTTTTACGATAAAGCTTATCCATTTCCATTATTTCAGAATAATGTGCTCTTTTTAAAGCCTCACTTACAGATGATTGTGTTCTTCCAGATAATATAGCGAGTTCACTTTGCACAATATTTTCATTTTCTAAAGCAAGCTTTACCATTTCTGCAGCCACAACTCCCCAGCTATCCATTATGATTATTGCAAGCTTAATTAATACATTGATTTCTTCATCAAATTCTTGAAAATCGGTTTTGATGGCCAAATTAACTTTTGCCTGTTTTAAGCTATCAAATGCGACTCCAGAATTAATAAAGGCATCTCCGCTTGATTCGGAAAGCTTTTTACGCTTATTTTTAACTTCACCAATACCAATTCCCATTCTTACGTCAGCAGGTTTATTAACCCTAACGCAAGCCTTTAAATAAGCAGCTACTTTAATGGCATTTTCTGGTTCTATTTCAACTTGAAAACTATCTCCTCGATAGATCTCCCATTTATTATTAACTACAGAAACTACTTTTAAAGCCGTTTTTAAGCTCAGTAGCCAACTATCTTTTATTTTTCTTGAGCCTATTATATCGCCTGTAATAATACAAATCATAACACTAATATATCTTTAAAAAATCTATTTTCCAAAATTATCGGGTAATTAGCCGATAATCTCATTTATCGGGTAATTACCCGATATTTCAAATTATCGGGTATTTAGCCGATATTATCTTTTATCGGCCAATTACCCGATAAAGGTTAAAAACTAATAAAGAAATTTATTGTTAATCAATCATGGCATTAATTACATTTACAAAAAGAGGCATTTATTGCAAGCAGGGCGATTTTTATGTAGATCCTTGGTGGCCTGTAGATTATGCCGTTACCACTCATGGCCACAGCGATCATGTTCGGTTTGGCAATAAATATTACCTCTGCCATACGCTAACCAAACCTATTATCAAAAGAAGAATTAGTGAGGATTTAAATGTAGAAACCTTAAATTATGGCGAAAGTATCGTTAGAAATGGAGTTAATATTTCTTTTTTTCCAGCGGGCCATATTATTGGATCGGCACAGGTACGTTTAGAATATAAAGGAGAAGTTTGTGTTATTTCTGGCGATTACAAAATCGAGGATGATGGAATTAGCGATGTTTTTGAACCTGTTAAATGCCATAGTTTTGTTTCAGAAAGTACATTTGGTCTTCCAGTTTATAAATGGCAAAAACAGGATGTTGTTTTCAATAACATAAAAAATTGGGTAAATGATAATGTTCATCAACAAAAAACCAGTGTATTAATTGCTTACAGCTTGGGTAAAGCACAACGCTTAATTAAAAACCTGGCAGGTGATGTTCCTATTTATGTTCATAACAGCATTGCCAACTTAAACGAGGTAATTATCAAAGCTGGGGTAAACCTTCCAGAAACCATTAGAATTACGCCCGAAACAACTAAAGATCAACTCCAGAAAGGGATCGTAATTGTGCCACCCGCAATGAGAGATAGCCGTTGGATTAAAACTTTAAGTCATCCGGTTACTGGAATTTGTTCGGGATGGATGCAGGTTCGGGCGCACCGCCGTTGGCAAAGTGCAGATGCCGGCTTTGCCCTAAGCGATCATGCAGACTGGCCAGGATTAATGGAAGCTATAACAGCAACTGGGGCTGAAAAAGTTTATGTAACACACGGCTTTACCGCTGCTTTTAGTCGGTTTTTAAATGATAGCGGGATTGAATCTTCCGAAGTTACGACCAAATTCGGGCAGGAAGATGATGAAGAAAATAAAGTTGATTTGGAAGATATTCAAAATCAAAATTCTGAAATCAAAAATCAAAAAGCCGAATGAAACGTTTTGCTCAACTTATCCAACAGCTCGAACTGAGCAATAAAACGAACGACAAAATCGCTGCTTTGGTTAATTATTTTAATCAGGCAGATAACAAAGATAAAGTATGGGTTATCGCCTTGTTTACTGGCAAAAAACCCAAACGGCCAATTAAATCGGCTTTGCTAAAATATTGGGCAATAGAAATTACCGAAACGCCAGAATGGTTGTTCTCTGAAAGCTATTCTAATGTGGGCGATTTAAGCGAAACAATAGCTTTGCTCCTACCGCCTGCTGAAAATACTTCTGATTACCAGCTCCACAAATGGATAGAGGATTTGCACGATTTGGAGGGCAAAGACGATGAAACCAAAAAGGCTTTTATATTAAATGCTTGGAATACTTTAGAAAACCAAGAACGTTTTATTTTTAATAAATTAATTTCAGGAAATTTCAGAATTGGTGTATCCAATAAAATGTTGGTTAATGCTTTAGCTAAGCAAAGTAGTTTGGATAGTGCGCAGATTATGCACAGCATTATGGGCAAATGGGATCCCTACGAAATTACCTTTACGGAGCTGATTAACGGAATCCATGTAAATACCGATAATTCTTGGCCCTATCCTTTTTGTTTAGCTTATGCGCTCGAAAACGAGCCTTCTACTCTAGGCGACATTAAAGAATGGCAAGCTGAATGGAAATGGGATGGAATTCGTGGACAAATTGTGAAACGAAATGGGGAACTGTTTATTTGGTCGCGGGGTGAAGAATTGGTTACAGAACAATTCCCAGAATTACATTTCTTGATTGATGTTTTACCCGATGGGGTAGTTTTAGATGGAGAAATTTTGGCTGTACAAGATAAAAATGTACTTTCATTTAGCACTTTGCAACAACGTTTAAACCGAAAAACCATTAACAAAAAACAACTGGAAGATGCGCCGATCGGTTTTTTTGTTTACGATATTCTGGAATATGAAACGAATGATTTCCGTGAGCAACCTTTAAGCGAGCGGAGAAAGATTTTGGAACAGGTTATTGGAAATTTAGACGAAAGTCCGGTAGTTTTATCGCCGGTGGTTAATTGCAACTCTTGGGAAGAACTGGCCGAACTTAGGCAAACTTCAAGATCGATAAATAGTGAAGGGATAATGCTTAAAAAGCTAAGTTCTCATTATCATAGCGGTCGTAAACGTGGCGATTGGTGGAAATGGAAAGTAAACCCTTATACCGTTGATGCAGTGATGATTTATGCACAAAAAGGTAGTGGAAGAAGAGCAAATTTCTTTACCGATTATACCTTTGCCGTTCGGGATGGCGAAAATCTGGTAACCATTGCCAAGGCCTATTCTGGCTTAACGGATAAAGAAATTAAGGAAGTAAATTCTTTTGTTACCAAAAATGCCATAGAAAAATTTGGACCTGTTCGTACTGTAAAGCCCGAATTGGTTTTCGAAATTGCTTTTGAGGGAATCGCAGAGAGTAAGCGCCATAAAGCAGGTCTGGCACTTCGTTTCCCTCGTATTTTGCGCTGGCGAAAAGATAAAAAAGCTGATGAAATTAATACATTGGAAGATTTGAGGCAGTTGCTCGCATCAACCTTTATAAATGATTAGAAAAGCAGGTTTCTGTGTTGATCGGAACCGAAAGTCTGGCTATTCGCTTTACTCACCCGATGTTTAAATCGGGTTTCGTGCTCGCTCCTGTCAGGTTTATTTTACTTAGGTTTACCTTGCTATTTAAACCCGACAGACGCGGAAATACTTTTTATGAGCAGCAACCTTGAATAAGCTGTCATACTGAGGCACGAAGTATCTGCAGCCGATGAAACAGATTCTTCGTTCCTCAGAATGACAGAATTTGTTTAAAAAGATTGTAGCAAATGGTGGGACTGATGCAACCGAAGAACTACTGAAATTGCTTTTCAAATTTAAAATATAGAAATTACAACTATACATGGACCAAACAAAAACCAAAGGCTACAAAAAAATTAAGCAATGGCTTAAAGCCAATGGTCGCAAACCTTTTAAATTTCAAGAAGATGCTTGGCAAAATTACCTAAATGGCTACAGCGGTTTAGTTAATGCCCCAACCGGTTTCGGAAAAACCTTTTCTCTATTCCTAGCAGTTGCTATTGAAGCATTGAACGCGTCTGCAGTCAGCAACAAAAAAGCAAAAGATCGTTTACAATTAATCTGGATTACCCCACTCCGCTCCTTAGCGAAAGATATTGCAAGAGCAATGAGAGAAACTTTATTAGAGCTCGAATTGGATTGGCACGTTGGTGTTCGTAATGGAGATACCTCACAGGCAGAAAAAGTCCAGCAGAAGAAATCAATGCCCGAAATTTTGTTAATTACGCCAGAAAGCTTACACTTATTACTTGCACAAAAAGGCTCATCAACTTTGTTTAAAAACTTAAAATGTATTGTTGCTGATGAATGGCATGAACTTTTAGGGAGTAAACGAGGTGTACTTGTCGAATTGGCTGTATCGAGAATTAAAGGATTACAGAAATTAGAGAAGGAACAATTTTTAAGGGTTTGGGGAATTTCGGCAACCATTGGAAATATAGAGGAAGCTTTAGATGTTCTCGAACCAGATGAAACGGCTAAAAGAATAATTATTAAGGCAGATCTAGAAAAGAAAATCATCATTAAATCTATCCTTCCTGATGATATTGAAACTCTACCTTGGGCTGGGCATTTGGGGCTGAAGTTAGCCTATAAACTGCTTCCAATAATTGAAAAAAGTAAAACGACTTTAATCTTCATCAATACCCGCGGTCAATCGGAAATGTGGTATCAACATTTGCTAAATATAGAACCCGAATTAGCGGGAAGAATTGCGATTCACCATGGTTCTATAGATTTTGAATTGAGAAATTGGATTGAAGATGCATTACATACTGGGCAATTGAAAGCAGTTATCGCTACCTCATCTCTAGATTTGGGCGTAGATTTTAAACCTGTAGATACTGTTGTACAAGTCGGTTCACCAAAAGGTGTAGCTAGGTTTCTGCAACGTGCTGGTCGATCAGGACATTCGCCACATGAAACTTCTAAAATATATTTTTTACCTACTCATGCTTTGGAATTAGTTGAAGCAGCTGCAATAAAAGAAGCTGCTAAAACGAATAATATTGAGAGCCGTGAACCATTTATTATGGTTTTTGATACATTGGTTCAATACCTTGTTACTTTAGCTATTGGAGATGGTTTTGACGATAAAATAATTTATGAAGAAATTAAAAACACGCATGCTTTTAAACTAATCTTACCCGAAGAATGGACATGGGTAATGCAATTTATTACTTCTGGTGGTGATAGTTTAAGTGCTTACACAGAGTTTAAAAAGGTAATTAAAGATGAGGATGGACTTTGGAAAGTAAAAAGCAGGCAGTTGGCGATGCGCCATAGGTTGCATATTGGCACTATTGTAAGCGATGCAATGCTGAAGGTTAAATTCCTTTCTGGCGGTTATATCGGAATGGTAGAAGAATATTTTGTAACCCGTTTAAAAGCTGGAGATAATTTCCGCTTAGCTGGTCGGGTTTTGGAGTTTGTGCATGTAAAAGACATGACTGTTATTGTACGCGTAAGTAAACAGAAAAATGCCATTTCTCCAAGTTGGAACGGTGGAAGGTTGCCTCTTTCATCAAATTTAGGTTCTGTTTTACGTAAAAAATATAATGAGGCATTGGACAAAACACATCAAGATGAAGAATTGGACGTTGTTTACCCACTATTTCTTTTGCAAGAAAAACGCTCTCATGTACCGAGAAATGATGAATTACTAATAGAATTAATTAATAATAAGGAAGGTTTTCACCTTTTTGCTTATCCATTTGAGGGCCGTTTAGTACATGAGGTTTTAGCTGCTTTGGTAGCTTATCGATTGAGCAAGCTGTTGCCCATCAGCTTTTCCATCGCCATGAATGATTATGGTTTTGAACTGCTAAGTGATATTGAAATTCCGATGGATGAATCTATTGCTTATGAAGTTTTCTCGCCAAAAAACCTAACCGAAGACATAACTTTGAGTATTAATTCGACCGAAATGGCTCGAAGAAAATTCCGTGATATTGCCTGCATCTCTGGTTTGGTATTTCAAGGTTATCCGGGTAAATATGTAGCCAATAAACATTTGCAGTCATCTGCAGGTTTATTTTTTAATGTTTTTAGTGATTACGACAAACATAATTTACTTTTGCGCCAAGCTTACGATGAAGTGTTCTATCAGCAATTGGAAGAACCAAGATTGGCTGCCGCTTTGGAAAGAATTCAAAATGGAGCAATTATAATTACCAATCCGAAAAGTTTTACACCACTATCTTTCCCCATTAAGGTAGATAGTTTGCGTGAAAACATGAGTTCGGAAGAATTGGAACAGAGAATTGCGAGAATGAAAGCGGAATCGGAGAAGATTAAGTAACAATTTTAACCATATAAGAAATTTATAAAAATATAAGTTTAGGGCAATACGCATTCAAAAACTTATATTTTTTATGTGGTTTTTTTATAGATAAGAATTAATGATCATTACAAGCCACGGAGAAGAACTGATTTTAGATAAAGAAAGGGCTTTATACTTATCCAAACACAAACTTTTAGCCATTAGCGATTTGCATTTGGGCAAATCTGCACATTTTCGTCAGGCGGGTTTACAAGTTCCATCAACAATTGCCGAGGGTGATTTACATAGATTAACCTTGCTTATCGAGAAGTACAATCCAAACACTTTATTGATTAATGGAGATATGTTTCATCATGGTTTAAATACTGATATTGATGAATTTGCCTCTTGGAGAAAAAACTATAAGGAGTTAAATTTCTTATTGGTAAAAGGCAATCATGATAGATTAGCCCATGCAGATTATACTGCAATGGATATTGAAATTCATGAGCCTAGCTTCTGTTTAGGGCCATTTTGCTTTATTCATGATGCACCACAATGTACAGAAGAAGAATTATATCCAATTAGTGGGCACATTCATCCAGGAGTTTCTATTGTAGGCAAAGCAAAACAAAGACTAAAATTTCCGTGCTTTTATTTTGGAACTGAATACGCCGTTTTACCAGCTTTCAGCTTGTTTACTGGTCTTTATAATATCTACCCAAAAAGTAACGAACGCATTTTTGCGGTAACTCCAAAAAATGTTGTAGAGGTATAACTAAGAATGTGAATCGATAACTTGCTTTAATTGAGAAGCTTGTAAAACACCGCTTTGTCTCCAAACTTGTTTTCCTTGCTTAAATAACAATAAAGTTGGTACACTTTGAACACTATATGAAGAAGCAACTGCTTGATTTTTATCGATATCGATTTTAATTATTGAAACCGAATCACCAACCTGAGATTTTAATTGTTCTAAAATAGGTTTCATCATTTTACATGGGCCACACCATTCAGCAAAAAAGTCGACCAAAACTGGCTTATCGCCATTGATTAAATCTGAAAACTTCGACATGATTTTTTATTTATTTAAGAACAATAGTAAGTTGTTTTGGTTTTGTAACAACTGCAAATTCACAAGACGGGATTACAAATCCCGACTAACTTAGAAGTAAAGTAAATATATGTTAGTTGAGATTTGTAATCTCGACTGCCCGAACTACGGATTTCAATCCGTTTCTAAATGGCTAAAATTAATAGAAATTATGCACTAACTGGCAATTCTGCATTCAGTGCACCTACCCAATTTTCAAATAAAGCCTTTTCTATTTTAATTACTTCAGCAGCATGATTTTCCCAATCATCAGAAAAACTAACCAGTTGGTTCATCATTTCTTCTAAATGACCTTCTTCTTCTAAAATAATAGATTTAACATTTACCTTACTTTTCGCTTCGTCTAAAATAGTTTGATAAATTGGATAAAGCTCATCAGCACGAACTTCAATTGCATACGTTACAAAAAGATAGGCAGCAAATTTTAAATTGTAACCTATTAAGTTAAATTGTGCTTTTAAATATCGACAAACCGCAATATCTAAAGCGTGTAAATAGTATTTAGTGTTGTTAGGAGAAAGCAATTCTGCATTTGTGTAAGTTTTACAAAGCGCCTCATCAATTTTAGAAATCTGTTTTTTTAAATAGTATGCATGACGATGTTCTTCAGCAGCGTGTTTAAGAATAATTAGGTTAACATTTTCTTTATGCTCGGATGCAGAAATCTTTTTTGCTCCAGCATTTTCCATGTAAGATAATGTATTTAACCACTTGGCATGCAAGGTATTATCACTAACTATAGATTTTAAAATCGAATCTAACATTTTCTATTGTTCAATTGATGAATTGTTAATTGTTGGCTTTACTAAATAAAACCGATGATTAAATCTCTCTATTAAAATCCCAATTTTCTAAATAATCTGCAACCCTACGTACAAACATCCCTCCTAACGAACCATCTACAACTCTATGATCGTAAGATAAAGAAAGAAACATCATGTGGCGAATGGCAATTACATCACCATGTTCGGTTTCTAAAACAGCAGGCTTCTTTTTAATTGCACCAACGGCTAAAATTGCAACTTGTGGTTGATTTATAATTGGAGTTCCCATTACATTGCCAAATGAACCCACGTTGGTTAAAGTAAAAGTACCGCCTTGAGTTTCATCAGGTTTTAACTTAGAGATTCTTGCTCTGTTGGCCAAATCGTTTACAGCTTTAGTTAAACCAACCAAATTTAATTGATCAGCATTTCTAATTACCGGAACAATCAGGTTTCCACTTGGTAAAGCAGCTGCCATTCCGATATTAATATCTCGTTTTTTAATAATTTGTGTTCCGTTGACCGAAACGTTAATCATTGGAAAATCTTTAATTGCCTTGGCTACAGCTTCGACAAATATTGGCGTAAAAGTTATCTTTTCGTTTTCACGTTTTTCGAAACTATTTTTCACTTTATTACGCCACAAAACCATATTGGTAACATCAGCTTCAACAAAAGAAGTAACGTGTGGAGAAGTCGTTTTACTCATCACCATATGATCGGCAATAAGTTTACGCATTCTATCCATTTCAATTATTTCATCGCCACCGCTAACACTCGTAGTTGATGTTTTATTCGGCGATGAAGCTTGAGCCGGAGGAGTAGGTTTATTTTGTAAATCTTGGCTAGGCGGTATTGGTGGAGTAATTATAACCGTTTTAAAAGAAGCGTTCCCTTCATTTTTAAGTCCGATATAATTTAATAAATCATCTTTATTTAGTCGACCATCAGCACCAGACCCTTTAATTGAATCGAGTTCCTGAATGGAAATATTTTCTTGTGAGGCGATACTTTTAACCAATGGAGAATAAAAACGATCGGATGAAACGTTAGGTGTAGATTCAACTTTTGTTTCATTAGGCAATTGTTCTATTCCAGGAATTGGTTCTGGTTTTTCTTCTACAACTGTAGCAGCAATAGGTTCTTCAGTTTTGATGTCGTTTCCGCCTGCCGTCTCAATAATCGCGATCACATCGCCAACCTGAGCAACTTCATCTGCTGCAAAAAGCTGTTTTATCAACTTACCAGCAACGGGAGATGGAACTTCAGAATCTACTTTATCAGTAGCAATTTCCAAAATGGTATCATCTAAATCAATAGAATCACCAGGTTGTTTTACCCATTTAATTACGGTTGCTTCTGCAACACTTTCACCCATTTTTGGTAACAATAATTCGTATTGAGCCATATTAAATTACAGTATATTATATTGGTAGTGCAGCAAAAATACAGTTTTTATTCTTTCCGCTATGCTTCTTTAAGTAGATTTAATAGCATTGTTAACGCAGAAGCAGCAGAGCGTTCTATGTTCTGAATACGTTTGTTGCTGAAATTAAACACTTTAGCTACAGTTTTATTTTTACTTGAAATTGCAATCCAAACTGTACCAACAGGCTTATCTTCCGTACCACCATCTGGTCCTGCAATTCCACTCACTGCGATAGAATAATCGGTTTTAAAATTTTTAACAGCACCTTCTGCCATTTCAGTAACAGTTTGTTCACTTACAGCTCCATAAGTAGTTAAAGTACTTTCCTTTACGCCTAAAATAGATTCTTTTAACTCGTAAGCATAAGCTACAGCACCACCCCAATAAACAGATGAACAACCAGGGTGCTGGGTAATTAAGTGGGCAATATATCCACCCGTGCAACTTTCTGCGGTTGAAAGGGTTAAACCCTTTTCTTTCATAATATTGAGAATCGCCTTTTCCAAAGGAATATCTTCATCAATAACAACAAACTTTTTAATCTTTTCAATAATCTGCTGTGCAAAAATTTCCACTTCTTGTTTCAATTTAGCTTCATTGTCGCCTTTGGCTGATAAACGTAAGCGCACCTGCCCCAACTTAGGAAGATATGCCAATTTAATATGTGAAGGCAAACTATCTTCTATATCTTCTATTTCTTTTGCAAGAAATGATTCACCAATATTAGCGGTTAAAATGGTCTTGTGTACAATTGAAGGAAGTTTAAAACGACTGGTAA
This sequence comes from Pedobacter fastidiosus, assembly GCF_014306625.1. Classification (GTDB taxonomy): domain Bacteria; phylum Bacteroidota; class Bacteroidia; order Sphingobacteriales; family Sphingobacteriaceae; genus Pedobacter; species Pedobacter fastidiosus. Next base: position 85,213 of record NZ_JACRYL010000006.1, on the reverse strand, counting down.
TCCGTGGAAGAATTTCGTCATCCATTAAATACATCATTTCATAAGGTACGCCAGGCATAGAGACAAAAATCTTCTCCTGTTGCTCAAACCACATACATGGTGCTGTTCCATTTTTGTTTACAATAACTTCACAACCATCAGGTACATCAGCTTGTTGAATATTAATATCCAATAGTGGGCGTTTATATTTTTCGAAGATTTGACGAACCATCTCTAAAGCTCCTTCATCTCTTCTATAGCCCATATTAAAATATTTGGCTAACGTTTTCTTGGTAATATCATCCTTTGTTGGGCCTAATCCTCCAGTTATTAAAATAAGATCAGCTCGTTTTTCTGCTTCACCTAAAGCTTCGATAATGTGCTGTTCATCATCAGAAACTGAAGTAATCTGCTTAACTGAAACGCCTATAGAATTGAGTTGTTTGGCCATCCAGGCTGAATTCGTATCAACGATTTGGCCGATGAGAATCTCATCACCAATGGTTATAATTTCGGCTAACATGTTGTTATTGATATGTGTTGTAAAAACCTTGACGCTTGCTCAATTTTAAATCTTGCAAAATAGATGCCTTAACTTTGATGGTTACCGAATAACTTCTATAAGCACCGTATGGAACCCAATTGATACTCATATCCCAACAATGTAAATCTCGATAAATACCGATATTCATGGGCGTTAAGCCATTATTTTCAAAATCGTAACCAGAATTGAAGGTTACTTTCCATTTTGGTGTAAGGTTAACATCGCCATTAAAGTTTAATGTATTACTTACTCTACTAATTCCAAGGTCGTTTGTGTACTGAAAACTATAAGAGAATGAAAAATTCCAGGGAATATTAAAATCGACAAAAGCATTTGGATCGCGACTGATTGCAGCCAATTGTTCTGATTGGATATCTGTTAACCCTTTCTTTTTCGAAGCAGCATCTAATTTATCATTTGCTTCATTTTTTTTCTTCAAAGCTTCGGGATTTAAGCTGTAGTCGAATGAAAATCCAATTGAAGTTAAACGAGGTAATCTTCCTCCCCTTTTCCAAGTAAAGGTATTGCTTCTAATATATGTTCTAACTCCTGATGCTGTATCCAGTTGAGAATCTAATGCATAAGGATCTAATGTTCCATTGTAGTTGATACCAAGTTTATCGGTAAATTGAGAACGACCACTAAAACCAAGTGTAGAAAGTTTATTTCGCGGTGCTAAGAAATTGTAAGATCCACTAATACTTAAACCTTGGATAATAGGAATTTTCCGTTCTCCTGTACCTGTGGTATCCTTGCTTGATTTTACCTTTAATTCTACCGTGTTATCCAAACCAAAACCAATTGATGCCGATTTACCCGAGAAAGAGCCTGGGAAAGCACTATTTTCAAATATTGAATATTTTAAATCTTGTCCATAGCTATCTAAAATTTTCTGTCCATTTTGATTAATGGCTGGTAGATATGGTCCGCTACCTGCTTGAGTAAAATCTGGAGAATAACTAAAAGAAACGTTCGGAGTCATTACGTGCCTTAAAGCTTTAATATTACCTAAGTTTTTGAATTCCTTTTTACCATAAATCTTGGTAGACATACTTGTGGACAGGTTATAACTCCCTGCTCTTTTAAAACCGCTAATGGTATCTGTTCTATAGGTATAGGTTCCATCCGCAAAGGAAGTATATCTATTTCTGGTTGTTTGGAAATTCCATACTTCGTTGTATGTTCCACCTAAACTAAAGTTTAAATATTTTAAGGCAGTAAAAGACATACTCACAGGGATAGTATGCGAGAAACCGGATTTTAATCTTTTTAAGCCATCATTTTGAAACAATAAACTATCTTTTGTACTGATGCTATTATTTCCTTGCAAACCGTAGCCTACAGTAATTTTTTGATACCATTTTTGTTCACCAGTTCTTGTTTTAGAATCAAATGGACTAAAAGTTGGAACATTAAAAGTTGCTTGGGGTAAACGAACCGAAATATCTTTTGTGCTCAATGTTTGATCACTTCCTAAGCTCAATGAATAGTTCATTCCGTTAGGATAAGCCTTTGCGTAACTAATACTACTACTCATGGTATTATTAGCAATTGCACGTTGATCATAACTGGCATTTGCAGCCGTAGCCGTATAGTATGTACTCGAACCTAAGTTTACACTTGCACTAAAAGTAGTACCAGGCTTAGCGTTTGCACTTTGGCTGTGCGACCAAGTTAAGTGGAATACCTTTGCAGGATTACTAAAAGCTTCGGTACCTTCTAAACCATTCTTAGTACTAGAATAATTGAAGTTTATGTTTCCGCTGTATTTGTAACGTTTGATGTAATTACTCAACAAACTTGTTTCATAAGAGCCATTGGTATAGATAGTTCCCAATAATTTGGCATCCCAATAATCATTTAAACCTAAATAGTAACCAGCATTTTGCAAGAAGAATCCACGAGTTGCATCTTCACCCGGTGTTGGTAAAATTAAACCCGATGTACGCTTATTTGGCTTTGGAAAAAAGGCAAAAGGTAAAGCGAAAGGTGTAGGAATATCTTCAATAACCATATAAACTGGCCCAGTTACAATTTGCTTTTCAGTAACTACACCTTTTGATATCATTAAACCAAAGTGAGGATGTGGCAGATTACAGGTACTATACATTACATTTTTGACGTGTAACTCATCATCAATTTGTTTTTTACTTTGTCCGCCAGAAAAGAATCCGCCCTCCTGCTCGGAGAAAACACCATAAACCTTCGCTCTTGTGGTTTCCGAATTATAGTAAAGTGAATCTGCATAAGCCGTGCCTTCGCTGCCCGATTTAAAAATTGGTTTTCCGATATAACGATTTGTTTTTGGATCTCTAACACCGCTTGCAAAAATGGTGTTGTTTTTTTTATCGTACTTAATATAAGCAGCATCTAGCTCAAAGTCTCCGTATACAACTCTAGCATTGCCATATAAATAAACAATGCTTTTGTCCTTATTCAATCGAACAGAATCTTGAGCTTTATATTCGACTTTTTGATCGAGGCTACTGTTGTTTTTGCCGATTTTTTTGGTTGTATCCTTTTTTGAAGTGTCTTGCTGAATGATTTGTTGCAATGAAAAATGCGAAAATGCGTTAGCTTTACCAACACCAAGTGTTAATAAAATGACAGAAATTAGTAAAATAGAGCTCTTAAGAAGTTTCAAATTCGTATTTGAATGTTATTTTTGCACAAATGTTTAATCAAAAACGTTCAAAATTAGTGAAAAATATACCATTGATGTATCTTAAAACCATTTTAACATTTATTATTTGTTTTGTGTTAGTCAATACAATTGATAATCAAGCCTTTGCGCAAGAATATAAAATTAAAACAATTGTAATTGATGCAGGCCACGGCGGTAAAGACGGTGCCACTCATGGTGTTTATTCCAAAGAAAAAGATGTTGCCTTAAAAACGGCGCTTAACTTAGGAAAAGCATTACAAGACAGTATCAAAGACATTAAAATAATTTATACCAGACAAACAGATGTTTTCATTCCATTGTATGAACGTATAAACATTGCAAATAATGCTAAAGCAGATTTATTTATTTCGATCCACTTAAATGATATGCCTGTTCGTGTATCAAGAGTGGTAGATTATTACAAAAAAGTTAGAGGGAAGAAAGTTCCAGTATATCGTACTACAACTTCTAAAAGCACTTCAACACGTGGTACGGAAACTTTTGTTTCTGGTACGGGGCGTTTGGGAGAACAGGATGAGGTAATTAAGCGTGAAAATGCATCCATGTTTTTGGAGGATAACTATCAAAAAAATTATGAGGGCTTTATAGCGAATACACCTGAGAACGATATTATGCTTTCTCTAATGAAACAGACCAATAGAGAAAGAAGTTTAAAGTTTGCTTCCATGCTTCAGCAGGAATATGTTAATGCAGGAAGAACTAATCGAGGTGTACAGGAAAAAAGCTTGGCCGTTTTGGCTAGAGCAGCAATGCCAGCCGTACTAACAGAAATTGGTTTTGTGAGTAATCCTGAAGACGAAGACTATATGAACTCTGTAGAAGGACAAAATGAAATTGTTAATGGGATTATTAAAGCAATTAAAAATTACAAGCGAATAGCAGAAACATCCTTTTAAACATCCCTAATGAAAATTAAATACCTGCTTGCCGTTTTATTTCTATCTATATTATGCTCTGCAACCCATTCCCTTGCTCAAGGATATAAGATTAAAACAATAGTAATAGATGCCGGCCATGGCGGCAGAAAAACAGGTGCATCAGGAAGTTTTTCAACAGAAAAAAATATTTCTTTGAAAGTTGCGCTTAAATTAGGTGCAAAACTGAAAGAAGAATTGCCAGATATTAAGATAATTTATACAAGAACAAAGGATGTTGATGTAGATTTATACAGGAGAGCAGAAATTGCTAATGGAGCTAATGCTGATTTATTTATTTCCATTCACTGCAATTCTATGCCGCCTGGGAATAAAGGAATTAAAGGTGTTGAAACTTTGGTTGCAGGATCAAACCGTTTAAAAGAACAGGATGCCGCAATTCGTGAAAACGCAGATATTAAGCTGGAAAAGAACTACAAAAGCAAATACGATGGTTATGATCCATCAAATCCGAGTACATTTATTCTTTTATCGTTATTAAAAAACACGTTTCGGGATAAAAGCATTAAATTTGCAAAATTAATACAGAATAGCTACGTAGAAAGAGACAAAAGATTTAGTCGTGGGGTTAAAGAACAAGGGGTTCTAGTTTTACAAAGATGTGGAATGCCTGCCGTTTTAACTGAAGTTGGCTTTATATCGAATAAGGAAGAGGAAAAATACATTAACTCAGAAAAAGGACAGGATGAAATTGTTGAAGCAATATTCGCGGCAATAAAGGCATACAAAAAAAATATAGAAGTTAAATAGTTGGCATTATAAATGATAACCGATTTAACTTATAAACGAGAAAACATTTAAACCAAACAAAACAATTGATGTAACTTTTTGTAATTACAATTACATATTTAAACATCAGCAATAACAAAAACGCTCTGGCAAGCAATAAAGAACTAAATTTACTGCTTGAGCCATTAAATAGAAACACTCATGAAAATTAAGAACGAAACTAAAGTAGGGATATTAGCCGCATTAGCCATTGCTTTACTCATTATTGGATATAACTTTTTAAAGGGTAATTCAATTTTTTCTAGCGAAACAAACTTACTAGCAAGATACACAAGGGTTGATGGTTTAACGGTTTCAAAACCAATTCTTATTAATGGTTACCAAATTGGCCGAGTTGCTAAATTGCAGCTAGAGCCGGGTGGAACTATTTTAGCTACATTAAGTATTAATAGCAAATACGAAATCCCTGAAAACAGTATTGCACGTTTAGAAGGTACAGATCTTTTGGGTAGCAAAGCCATCGTAATGTCGTTAGGTAATTCAAAAAAAATGGCAGAGGATGGTTACTTGTTAAATGCAAATGTGGAGAAAGGCTTAATGGAACAAGTTCAACCGGTGCAGAAAAAAGCAGAATTAATTATTGGTAAAATGGACTCTATTTTAAGTAGCGTTAATTCGATTTTAAATCCAAATTTCCAAAAAAATGTTGATAAAAGCTTCAGCAGTATTGCCGGAACTTTGGCTTCATTAGAAACTACTTCTAAGAAAGTTGATGGTTTAGTTGGCTCAGAAAGCGCTCGTATTGAAGCAATCTTCAAAAATGTAGAAGGCATTACAGCGAATTTAAACAACAACAATAAAAAAATTAGTGATATTTTAACAAACATCAATACCGTAACTGATAAGTTTGCAGCGGCTAATTTTAAAGAAACTTTAGATAAAGCAAATAGTGCAATTGCTGATTTGCAGAGTGTTATTTCAGGAATTAAAGATGGTAAAGGAAGTTTAGGATTGTTACTTAACGATACTAAGATGTACGATAACTTGAACAGTGCATCTAAAAATCTTGACGAATTGATGATCGACTTAAAGGCTAACCCCAAGCGTTATGTTCACTTCTCAGTATTTGGTGGAGGCAACAAAAAAGATAAATAGTTTTAACGAAATAAGAAAGAAAGCCTTGCAGTCTATTATGATTGCAAGGCTTTCTTTGTTTAAAGTATCTTCCATTACTTTTTATATAAGGAATACAGGAAGATTAAAGAGAATAGCTTTTTTAAAGCTGGAAAGTTTTTCCTTCGATAGCCAATTCAGTATTTTCAAATACAGATTGGGCTTCTTCCAAGAGCATTTGTAATGTTTTGTAACGTGAAGAAAAGTGACCGATTAATAATTTCTTGACATGGTTAATCTTAGCCACCTCTCCTGCTTGTAATGCAGTGGTGTGGTGTGTTTCATTAGCCCGATCTAAAAGCTCGTTCATAAAAGTTGCTTCGTGATAAAGTGTATCACAATTCTTGATGGTCGGAAAATAGCGTTCATCAAAAAGTGTGTCAGAACAGTAAGCATAACTTCTCGGCGGATCTGCTGGTGTTGTATAATCTTCACTCAGCAGAATATCACCATTTGGTAATTCTACATCCATTCCCTTTTTCAAAACCGTATAATAAGCTATTGGCACTTCGTCTGCCTTATCTTTAATTAATTTACGCTGTCTTTGTTTCTGTTCGAAAATAAAGCCCGTACAAGGAATGCGGTGATTTAAAATAATGGTTTTAACAACCAGATCACTGTTCTCGAAAATTTGTGTAGATTCCGTCGCATCAATAGGAAAAAATTCCAAAGGATATCTTAATGTCGTATCGGAATATTTAAACTGAATTTCTAAAATCTCTAACAATGCGGCCGGACCAAAAATCTGCATGGGTTTTATTCTTCCATTCAAATGCAGACTTGACAACAGGCCGATTAAGCCGAAATAATGATCGCCATGCAAATGACTGATAAAAATATAATCGATGCGAGCGGATTTGAGATTGAAACGAATAAGTTGTTGCTGTGTACCTTCTCCACAATCAATTAAATAAAATTTCTCGTTACAGTTTAAGAGTTGTGCAGTCGGGTTTCGATTAAAAACCGGTGTTGCAGAACTGCTTCCTAAAATTGTAACTTCAAACTTCATTTTTCTAAGATATAAAAAGCCTCGTAGAATTTTGAAAACTACGAGGCTCGTGGTTAATTTTTATACGTAATTATTTTGCGCCTCTAAACTCTTTTTCCAACTCATCCATAAAAATGAAATCTGTTGCTTCCTCTAATGTATTTACAAACGTTACAGATTGAAATATGTTTGAAAGTTCTATAATTGGAGCCAGTTGATCGTTAATTCCTGTTACTATAAATAGGCCATTGGCACTTTTGCAAAGTCGATCGCCAACCAACAAACAACTTAAATCTTGAGCATCGTTACACTCTATAACTTGGCTTAAATCAACAATTATATTCTTAAATCCTTCTGCGTTAAGTAAATATAATTCAGATTTTAAACCAGGAGAATTATCATTAGTAAACTTGGGCTCTTCGAGCTTTAGGGTTACGTATTTATCGTGTTTATCTACTGAAAATTTCATCGCTCTAATTTCTTTATTTCACTAATGTATAAATTTTTTCGAACTAAAGTCTTTCAATCGCAGTTAATACATTGCTTTCTATACGGCTCGAAATGGCATCAGCATCGGCTTTAACAAAATTTTCACCTACAATTTTTTCGTATAATTCTATATAACGTTCTGATATTGACCTCACAATCTCTGGGGTCATCTCTGGAATTTCTTGTCCATCTTTTCCCTGAAAACCATTCTCTATTAACCACTTTCTTACAAATTCTTTAGAAAGCTGTTTTTGAGGTTCGTCGTTATTTTGGCGATCCTGATAACCTTCAGCATAAAAATAGCGAGAAGAATCTGGTGTGTGGATCTCATCAATTAAATAGATAACTCCATCCGCTTTGCCAAATTCGTATTTTGTATCAACTAAAATTAATCCAGACTTTGCTGCAATTTCAGTTCCTCTTTGATATAGTGCAAAGGTATATTCTTCTAATTTTTCATAATCTAATAAAGAAACAATTCCTTTAGCTAAAATATCTTCTTTAGAAATATCTTCATCATGACCTACCGATGCCTTTGTTGTTGGCGTAATAATTGGCTGAGGCAGTTTATCATTTTCTTTTAAACCATTAGGCAGAGTAACACCACAAACCGAACGTTTACCAGCACTATATTCTCGCCAAGCATGCCCCGCCAAGTAACCTCTAATTACCATTTCTACTTTAAATGGTTCGCAAATACGACCAATCGTAACCATCGGATCTGGAACATCCAAAACCCAGTTTGGTACAATATCCTGCGTAGCAGATAAAAATTTAGCGGCAATTTGATTTAAAACCTGCCCCTTAAAAGGAATGGCTTCTGGTAAAACCACATCGAAAGCAGAGATGCGATCGGATACAACCATCACCATAAATTTATCGGCTATTGTGTACACATCGCGTACTTTACCTTTATAGTAATTGCTTTGATTTGGAAAATTAAAATGGGTTTCTTTTAGTGCTTTCATGAGGGCATAAAAATACAATTTTAAAATAAAAATCTTCGCAGTTTTATGAACTACGAGGATTAATATATTTCAAATTACTTAATGCTTGTTGAATGTTTCTATCGAAATAGAACTGATATGCTTATTCTTAACTTGAATATCTATCCTATTATCAAATTTAAATAACTGAAGTCTTCCTTTAAACAAATTTTTTATATCAACTTCTAAAAATGAAAACAAATTTTTCAATTTCTCTTTGTGACAAACCCACTCTTCATCATCTTTTAAAATGATTAACCTAATTGTATTAGGAAGTTTTTCAAAAGAAAGTTTGAAACCGTTTGTTAAGATAATGCTTTCCATAAACTTGAATCTAATAATTGAAGTTCATTTTAGTAGAATAATAAATTTCTCACTTATCCCCTTCTCCTACCGTCATACTGAATTTATTTCAGCATCTTTCCTGCTACTAAGACCCTGAAATGAATTCAGGGTGACGGCCGTCTTAGCAAGGTTAAATTTGAAACTTTATCTTCGGTCTCCTGACTTTAAATTTCTCACTATTGTATATCTCCGTAAGCTTTCAAAATGTCTTTAACCAATTTATGACGAACAACATCCTCACCGCTTAAATAAATGATATCGATGCCTTTGATTCCTTCTAAAATACGAAGGCCATTGTGTAATCCAGACATTTGCTTTTTAGGTAAATCTATTTGAGTTACATCACCAGTTACAATAAATTTAGCTGTTGGACCCATCCTTGTCAGAAACATTTTTAATTGCATGTCTGTCGCGTTTTGCGCCTCATCCAATATTACAAAGCAGTTATCTAAAGTACGGCCACGCATAAATGCCAATGGTGCAATTTCGATTGTACGGTTTTCGATATAAAATTTTAGTTTTTCTGCAGGAATCATATCATCCAAAGCATCATAAAGTGGGCGCAAATATGGGTCGATTTTTTCTTTTAAATCTCCTGGCAAGAAGCCTAAATTTTCACCAGCTTCAACCGCAGGACGTGTAAGAATGATTCTTTTAATCTCCTTATTTTTAAGTGCTCTTACCGCTAATGCCACCGCAGTGTAGGTTTTTCCGGTACCAGCAGGACCGATTGCAAATAAAATATCGCTTTTACCAATGCTCGTTACCATTTTGCGCTGATTGGCAGTTCTGGCCTTAACCAACAATCCATTGGTACCAAAAACGATAACCTCTCCGCCTCCACCGCCTGGTTCTCCAACAACTTTTTTCTCTACACCTGCAGCTTTTGCACCCAAGATAGATTCGACATCGTTATTGCTTAAGGAGCTGTATTTTTCCATGTGAGCAACAAGTTCGTTAAACTTCTCCTCAAACGACTTAAGTTCCTGTTCATCACCGAGAACTGTTACACCACTTCCTCTCGCTACAATTTTCAACTTCGCGAAAGCACCTTTAATCATTTCGTAATTCTCGTTGTTCGGCCCCCAAAAGTGAGCAGGATTAACGGTATCCAGAGTTAATTTTAATTCGTTCAAACTGTAGTATTTTAAAAAGTTATCGGGGTATATTAATTAAAATTTGAATATTTGCAGACGCATAGGCCTGTACACAAGAATAAGCAATAATAATGAATTTTTAATGGGGATAATTACTTTAACAACAGATTTAGGTTCAAAAGATTTTTACCAGAGCGCTCTTAAAGGTAGCCTGTTAAGTCTGATGCCTGCTGTTACTTTGGTTGATATCACACATGAAGTTCCTTCTTTTAATATTTCTTATGCGGCTTTCGTTTTAAAAAATGCTTATCCTTATTTCCCGAAGAATACCGTTCACTTAATTGGTATCGATTCTGTTTATAGTGAAAACACAAAATACATTGCGATAAAGCATAAAGATCATTTTTTTGTTGGTGCAGATAATGGTATTTTCTCTCTACTTTTTGATGATATACCTGAAGATGTTGTAGAGTTAAATATTATGCAGGATTTAAAATATCTTCACTTTCCATTGGTAGATATTTTTGTGAAAGCAGCAACGCATTTAGCCAAAGGTGGCCGTTTAAAAGATATTGGTTTACCTGTAGCAGAGATTGAACAAAAGATGCTTTTACACCCTGTTATTGAGCGAGATATAATTCGAGGAAGTGTGGTATACATTGATACTTTTTGTAATGTAATTACAAATATTACGAAAGAACTTTTTACAAAAATCCAAAAGAATAGAGACTTCACTTTGTATTTTAGAAAGAGCGAAACCATCACCCAGTTAAGCTGGCATTATAACGAAGTACAAGAAGGTGAAAAACTTTGTTTATTCGGAATTAGCAACCATTTGGAAATCGCGATTAACAAAGGTAAAGCTAGTGGTTTATTAGGTTTGCACTTAGGCGATATTGTGAGGGTTGAGTTTCATCCTTAAAAAAGCTGAAAGACTAAAGCTAAAAGCTTAATTTCCATAGCCATACAAGAGCAATCGTCATTGCGAGGCACGAAGCAATCTTAATTTGTTAGCTGTAAGCCCATCCTTGTGAGATTGCTTCGTGCCTCGCAATGACGAAAATCAGAATTGCCAATATTGCAAACCAATGAACCAATGGCAAATGAACCATTGAACAAGATACCAAACAACTTCTACTCTTTTCACGTTTATATTACATGAAGAAATATTTTTATCTACTTTCCATTCTACTCTTAAACATCCAAGCTTTTGCACAACAGGATACAATGGCTTATTCCTCTCAACGTGTTAAGGTAAATAGTTTGCTTACTGAACGTAGCGCTAGATTTGGCCAATACGATGAGAGTTTGAATCAACGCACTGGAATATTTGGATGGCAAACTAAAAAAGATATTAAAAACTCAAATGAAATCCTTCGTCAAGTGGTTTTAACAGACAATAATATTTTCAAGGAATTGAAAGTTTTGATGGATTATAAAGATTTGCAAAATCAACAAAAAGTTGCTGCCGCAGATGATTCCCAAGAACGAATTGAAAACTACATGCGAACAATCAAAAAACTTCAAGATCAAAATGCGCAGTTAAAAGAGGATGCTAATCATGCTGGCAAAAACACATCTAACTATATCATAGCCTTCTTAATTTTAATAATGGCCGGTGGATTTTATTTCTTCAATAAAAAAATCAAAGGTTATGAGAAAAGGACTCTTTAAAATTTTGGTTAAAATTAATAATGCAGTTTTACCAAGTCTTATTAAAAAAGATCCGAGTAAACTGAGCACGTTGCAGAAAGCAATTTTGGGTTATCGTTATTGGGTGCTCACGAAAGCTTTGGATTAAATACATAACCTCGTAGGTTTTGAAAACCTACGAGGTTTGATCAATATTTACTTATTAAAATGCTCAATAATTAGAGTCGCTAATTCCGTACCAATACGTTCCTGCGCTTCGTTAGTTGAGGCACCGATATGTGGAGTTAAAGAAATTTTAGGATGCTTTAAAATAGCTTCCAAAGGTGTAGGTTCGTTATCGAAAACATCTAAACCAGCAAATGAAACTTTGCCAGAGTTCAAGGCTTCAATTAAAGCAGGTTCATCAATTGTTCCACCACGTGAGCAGTTTACAATACCAACACCATCTTTCATTTTAGCAAATTCTTCAGCACCTAAAATTGGCTTCTCGGCAAATGGAGTATGTAAACTGAAAAAATCACTATCCGTAATAACTTCATCTAAAGAAACCGTTTTAATTGGAATACTTACTGATTGGCCACCTTGAAATTCCAAGGTAATTTCAGATTCTGATGGGTATAAATCGTAAGCCAAAACGTTCATTCCTAAACCTAAAGCTACTTTTGCAGTTGCTCTACCAATGCGGCCGAAGCCGATTATACCAATAGTTTTGCCACTTAATTCAGTTCCCTTGGCATAAGCTTTTTTAAGGTTGTTAAATTGCGTTGCACCCTCTACAGGCATTTTACGATTACTGTCTTGTAAAAATCTGATCCCTGTAAATAAGTGAGAGAAAACTAATTCTGCTACTGATAATGAAGATGCAGCTGGTGTATTTACTACTGCAACACCTTGACTGCGAGCATAATCAACATCAATATTATCCATCCCAACGCCACCTCTACCAATTAATTTAATCTTTGGAACGGCATCAATTAATTCTTTTCTAACTTTTGTTGCACTGCGAACAGTAATGGCATCGTAGTTTTTTAAAGCTTCTGCTAATTGATCTTGAGGAATGGTTTCTGTATCAACCTGAAAACCTGCCTTTTCTAATAATTCTTTTCCGATAGGGTCTATTCCATCGTTTGCTAATATCTTAATCATAATAAATGATTTCACTGATTAAATTGATTACACAGATTAAAATGCGAATCAATTATCTGTTAAAATTTAAACTAATTTGCTTTTGCTTGTTTCTCTTCAAATACTTGCATCGCATCAATTAAAGCATGTACGCTCGTAATTGGCAACGCATTATACATCGATGCACGGAAACCGCCCACACTTCTATGTCCTTTAATACCAACAATCCCCTCTTCTTCAGCATATTTCAAAAATGGTTTTTCCAATTCAGGATTTTCCATTACGAAACAAATATTCATTCTAGAGCGGTCTTCAACAGCGCAAGTTCCTTTGAATAAAGGGTTACGGTCGATTTCTCTGTAAAGTGCTTCAGCTTTTTGCTTGTTCTCTTTTTCAATTTCAGCAACGCCACCTTTCGATTTTAACCAACGAAGATTTAATAACGCTACATATATAGAAAAAACTGGCGGCGTATTGTACATGGAATCATTATCAATATGAGATTGATAATTTAACATCGATGGATTTTTACGGTCGATTTTACCCAATGCATCATTTTTCACAATCACAATTGTTAATCCAGCAGGACCGATGTTTTTCTGTGCACCAGCGTAAATCAAATCAAATTTCGAAACATCAATCACACGGCTCATAATATCCGATGACATATCGCAAACCACAGGAACGCTCGTTTCTGGAACATCAAAAAGCTCTGTTCCGTAAATTGTATTGTTTGAAGTATAGTGGAAATAAGCACTATCCGTAGGGATTTCAAAATCTTTTGGAATAAATGTATAGTTCGAATCTTTTGAAGATGCAACAACATTTACATTGCCCACAAATTTAGCTTCCTTTAATGCTTTGGTTGCCCAAACGCCTGTATCTAAATAACTTGCAGTTTGTCCATCGCCCAATAAATTCATTGGAACCATTGCAAATTGCAAACTTGCACCGCCTTGTAAAAATAAAACGGAATAACCCGATGGCACGTTTAATAACTCTTTTACCAACTTATCAGCTTCAGCAACAACTGCCTCAAATTCGGTTGTTCTGTGCGAAATTTCTAAAATTGATAATCCATCGTTAAAATCCAAAACTGCCTGTGCAGCTTGTTTAAACACTTCTTGAGGTAAAATACAAGGGCCTGCGCCAAAATTATGCTTCATCTTATTATATAAATGATTATGGGCGTAAATGTAAAATTTTTAAAGCAGTTCTACCTACAAAATCGTATCATAAAAAATTAAATTTTGTTAAAAAATCGAGAAGAATTAAGGGTTTTGTTGCGGTTTTGTTAATGAAATTAGTTAACCACAGATGCACACATATAAACACAGATTTTTACTTTTGAAAAGCAATTCCAATAGTTCTTCGGTTTCAGCAGTCCCGTGCCAAAGGCACTCCCTTGTAGCCATTTGCTACAATCTTTTTGTTATTGCCAATGCGCTATTCAAACCTCGTAGGTTTTAAAAACCTACGAGGTTTTGTGAGCATAACAAAAAGTATTTCCGCTACTGTTGGTTTAGATTACTAGCGCTTGTAATTCTTTGGAAGATTTTCCGTACAAGTTGTATAATTTAGCTAAAGCCTCAATCGCCAATTAAAGAAACAGTCAGCTAAAGCAGATTGCAATGAATAGCCTAATTTATAAGCCAGATGAATATTCATTGCCGTTGGTTTCAACCAACGGATATATAATTGCTATGAAATGCAAAGTCCTAAAATCCTTTAATCCTATTTATAATCAAGGTTTATTCTTCAACTTCACAATTAACTTCAAATTAAACTGTCTTCCAGTTAAATAATTTGGAATCGCATATTGCACATTGTCAACATCTTTCAACCATAAATATGAAACGGTGTTATCAATATTCAACATATTAAAAACCTCGAAAAAGAGAATTACAGAGCTGAAATTCTTATCTAAAAATTTTGGTTTATGCAACGCTGCGTCATCAAGAAAATCTTTGGAGAAACCAATATCGACACGTTTGTAAGATGGGATAAAAAATTTATCTAAGTATCGTGCAGTTTGAGATGGACCGATTGGCAAACGAGAACCATAAAGCGCATTTAGGTGAACTTTATAGGTGGGAGAATTAAGTAATCTATCTTGAAAGAAAATAGAGAAATTTACACGCTGATCGGTTGGTCGCTTTAAATACCCAGGGTAAATTGTTGTTCCGTTTTGCACATAGCTATCGTTAACAATATCTTCATTTGCATGCATTACAGATAACCTGAAATAAGAAACTAAATCCTTTACGAACTCACCGCCAATACTAAAATCGGCCCCGTAGGCGTAGCCTCGAGAAACTTCATTTGCTAAATATTTAATTCTCAGATTATCAATTTTATACGGAATTAATCGATCAGAATATTTAAAGTAAGCTTCAGAAGTAAACTTCAAACGTGTTCCAAAAGCATCAAAAGCATAATCGTAACCTATAGAAGTATTGTAAGAACTCTGCGCTTTTTGATTAATATTCAAAACACCAGAAAAATCACGAATGGTTCGGTAAGAAGGCGGTTGCTTATAAACTCCAGCGGTAAATCTTAAAATTTTGTTATTAGAATTTGGTCGGTAGGCAATCAACATCCTCGGACTAATTAACAACTGTTCGCTTAAAGAGCTATAAGTTGCACGGGCACCTAACTGTAATTCGGCGTAATTGGAAAGCGAATAACTATCTTGAATATAAGCGCTGTAATTATTAATGTCTATATTATTTTCGACGTTAATTACATTTTGCAACGTGATATTTTTAGAATTATTAGGCAAAATGAAGCCAGCAGAATCGGTATAATTGTATTCGTTTAAATGATCATTATATCTCGATTTATCAAATTTTAAACCCCAAGAAAAAACGTGATTGTTAAAATTTTGATCAACCTTAATTTCAGAGGCAAATATTTGAGTATTTAAGCTGTTTCGCCCATAGTTGTAATAACTTCCTACCCCTCTATTTTTATTTACCACACCAAAGTTTTCTCCAGAAAAAGTATTATCCACTTCATCAAAAACATAACTTCCATCAATATCAAAACGTTCACGTTCAATGGTATTAAAATAACTGTTTATAAATTTTATAACCAAATTTGGTTTTGGTAAAAATGTTGCTGTTACAGCAGATCCAGCAGTTTGATAATCGTCTATTTCCTGCCCTTCATAATCTACATTGAGCCGTAAGGTTGTACTCAAAGTTCCAAATTTTGTTTCACGATTTTCTGGAACTAATTTAAATTGCCCCAAATTTAAATTCCCCAAAAAGCTAAGGTTAAATTTTGGAGAGAAATCATACTGGTACATTAGTTGGGCATCGGCGAAATTTGGATTATAGCTTCCTTTCTCATCTTGCTTAATCAGTACACTCGAATTGTTTTTATATCTTAATCCAACCAGAAGGAAACTTTTCTTGAAGAGCCTTTTTGTAGATAAGGATGTATTTAGTAAACTGGTACTCAAAATAGTTTGACTGCTGTCAGGCTTATCATATTTAATATCCAAAACAGAAGAAAGTTTATCTCCGTATTTGGCTTCAAAACCACCCGCAGAAAATTTCGCCTTACTAATTAAATCACTGTTTATAAAGCTTAAACCCTCTTGTTGGCCATTGCGAATCAATATCGGTCTATTAATCTCTACATCATTAATATAGATTAGATTTTCATCGAAATTACCGCCCCTAACGCTGTACTGGGCACTTAATTCATTATTGGTTGATACACCAGGTAATGTTTTGAGCATGGTTTCGAAATTTCCAGATACCAATGGCATTGATGCAACATCTGCAATGTTTAAGGTAGTACTATTGCTCAGCTGGTTTTGCTTATCGGTTATGTTTATTTGTTCAAGCTCATTAATGTTTGCGACTAAGGAAATTGTCTGGGTGATTCGTGCACCAGGACGCTCGTTAAACTTTAAAGTTTGATGTTGATATCCGAGTAAAGAATATTTTATACTGAAGTTTTTGGTTTTTGAATATATGGTATAAACTCCAAATTCATCGGTTACGGTAGATTGCGCCTGACCTAAAACTATAACCGTTACTTGAGATAGCGGAAGTTTCTCTTCATTATAAACTATTCCTGAAACCCTAACTAAAGGCTGAGCTACAGCTAAACCGCAACCAGCAATTATAAGGAAAAGGATTAGCTGAAATTTGAGCATTGGTTAGTATCAAGATAAAAGTATCAGGTATCAAAATTTTGAGCTATTCGTAGCCCGCCACAATTAACCGATTAAACAGTTAAACTATTACTAGCTAGGCTTTTCATTTTAGAAATGGTTTCCGTTGGGTTCTCTGTTGCAAAAATTGCATTTCCCGCAACAAAAGCATTTGCCCCAGCAGATACTAATGTAGCGATATTTTGCAGTCCTACTCCACCATCAACCTCAATAATTAAATCTTCATTCACACCTTGAATTAAGCGTTTTAAATCTTGGATTTTCTTGTAAGTATTATGAATGAATTGCTGTCCTCCGAAGCCTGGATTAACCGACATTATGAGCACTAAATCCAAATCTTCGATAACATCTTGCAATAAAGTAACTGGTGTGTGGGGATTTAGCGCCACGCCTGCTTTACAACCAGACGCTTTAATTAATTGAATCATTCTGTGTAAATGCGTACAAGCCTCATAATGAACCGTAATTCTATCTGCACCTGCTTTAGCAAATTCAGCAATAAATTTATCGGGTTCCACAATCATTAAATGAACATCCAAAGGCTTGGTTGCATGCTTTTTAACAGCGGCCATCACAGGGAAACCAAAAGAAATATTAGGTACAAAAACACCATCCATCACATCAACATGAAACCAATCGGCCTCACTTTGATTGATCATTTCGATATCGCGTTGTAAGTTGCCAAAATCGGCAGAAAGTATGGATGGGGCAATGATGTATTTCATTTAATTTATTTTGTCGTTATTACGAGGAACGAAGCATTCTTAATGCAGTAGTAATAAGTAAAAGAGATTGCTTCGTTCCTAGCAATGACGAATTGGTTATACAATTTCAGCAATAATGCAAGTTACAAAATCATTTTAAAGAAAACTAAGGCAGAACAAAAAACCCTTTCAGCATAGACTGAAAGGGTTTGTATTATTTATCCTTCGACAAGCTCAGGATGACAATCTATTTTAACTAAGCCTGTGGTGCAGCTGGTTTTTCTGGTCTTGGTAATAAAACTTTACGAGAAAGTTTCATTTTACCTTGTTTATCAATGTCTAATAATTTAACCTCGATTTTATCACCTTCTTTCAATACTCCGTCCATAGTCTCTAAACGTTCCCATGAAATTTCAGAGATGTGCAATAAACCATCTTTACCTGGCATAACCTCAACAAATGCACCAAACGGCATAATTGATTTTACTTTACCTTGGTAAACTTCACCAATTTCTGGTTTAGCTACAATGTTACGGATACGGGTAACCGCTGCATCAATAGCGGCTTTATTATCAGCAAAAACTTCTACGATACCTTTTCCATCAACTTCTTCGATAGATATTGATGCACCAGTTTCGCGTTGCATTTCTTGAATAATTTTACCTCCAGGGCCGATAATTGCACCAATGAATTCTTTCTCAATAGTGATAGAAACAATACGTGGAGCATGTGGCTTCATGTCTTCATTAGGCTGAGCAATCGTTTTCGCCATTTCACCTAAAATGTGTAGACGACCTTCTTTAGCTTGCAACAAAGCTTTTGTTAAAACTTCGTATGATAAACCATTGATTTTTAAGTCCATTTGACAAGCAACAATACCGTGTTTAGTACCTGTTACTTTAAAGTCCATGTCACCTAAATGATCTTCATCACCTAAAATATCAGAAAGGATTGCATATTTACCAGTTTTCTCATCGGTAATTAAACCCATTGCGATACCAGAAACTGGTGATTTGATTTTAATACCTGCATCCATTAGCGCTAATGTACCAGCACAAACAGTTGCCATTGATGATGAACCGTTAGATTCTAAAATATCAGAAACGATACGGATTGTATAAGGATTTGCCTCACCTTGTGGCAATACTTTTTTCAACGAACGTTGCGCTAAAGCACCGTGACCAATTTCACGACGACCAGCACCTCTGTTTGGTCTAACCTCTCCAGTTGAGAAACCAGGGAAATTATAGTGCAATAAGAATTTATTGTATCCATTAAAGAAAGCACCATCAATCATTTGCTCATCATCTTTGCTACCTAAAGTAACTGATGTTAATGATTGAGTTTCGCCACGTGTAAATACAGCCGAACCGTGAGCAGCAGGTAAATACCCAACTTCACTCCAGATAGGACGAATTTCTGTAGTCTTACGACCATCTAAACGAATACCTTCATCTAACAACAAATTTCTAATTGCATCGTACTGAACATCATGGTAATAATGTTTAGCCATTGCTTTAGTTAAATCTGCAGTATCTTCTGGCATTGCCTCGAAAAACTCATTAATAATAGCTGTAAAACCATCTTTACGAACATCTTTATTACCACCTGCTTTCGCTACAGCATAAACTTTATCGTAAGTATCAGCGTAAACTTTAGCTTTTAAATCAGCATCATGGTCTTCGTGGTTATATTCACGTTTTACAGTTTTGCCAGTAGCCTCTGTTAATTCAACTTGAATAGCACATTGAACTTTAATTGCAGCATGTGCAAATTTTAAAGCCTCAACCATTTCATCTTCTTGAATTTCATCGCACTCACCTTCAACCATACCGATATCGTTAGCCGAACCAGCAACCATAAACTCTAAAGTTGCACGCTCTAACTGGCTAGCTAATGGATTGATTACCAATTTACCATCAATTTTAGCCACACGTACTTCAGAAATTGGGCCGTTGAAAGGAATATCAGAAACTGATAATGCTGCTGATGCCGCTAAACCTGCCAAACAATCTGGCATAATATCTTTATCAGCAGAGATTAAAGAAATCATCACCTGCGTATCAGAGTGATAATCACTTGGGAACATTGGGCGTAAAGCTCTATCAACCAAACGAGAAATTAAAACTTCATAATCTGATAATCTTGCCTCGCGACGTAAAAATCCACCTGGAATACGTCCTGTAGAAGCGTATTTTTCTTGATAATCTACCGATAAAGGTAAAAAATCAGTACCTGGTTTAGCACCAACAGTAGATACAACAGTTGCTAACAACATGGTATCGCCCATTTTTACTACAACCGAACCATCGGCTTGTTTAGCCAATTTACCAGTTTCGATTTCTACAATTCTGCCATCGCCCAAGTCGAACGATTTTTTTATTACATTCATTTAAATAGAATTATGGTGTGTTTTCCTCTTTCTACACACCTTGTTTATATATGTTTTGTTTTTGCAAATTAATTAAGCTGTTAGGCTTAAGTCATTTTCAATAACTTGTTGTAAAGCTAATGAAAATTAAAAAGCCATTCCCTAAAGAATGGCTCTTGTTGATAAAATTACGCTTATTTTTGTTTAATGATATCACGAAGCGATAAAGCTTTGATGATAGCACGATAGCGCTCAATATCTTTTTTGTATAGGTAAGCCAAAATACCGCGGCGTTTACCTACCAATTTTTGAAGTGATAACTGTGTAGAGAAATCTTTACGATTTTTCTTTAAGTGTTCTGTTAAGTGCGCAATACGGTATGTAAATAACGCTACTTGACCTTCTGCAGAACCCGTGTTGGTTTCTACTTCTCCGTGTTGTTTAAAGATTACGGCTTTCTTCTCTGGACTTAAATACATTCTTGAATAATATTAAAGCAATAAAAAATTAATTAATTGTCCTAAGGGGATTCCTTTGGATGGCGCAAAGATAAAGCTATTTTTAATTATAAGCAAGTGTAATTATATGATAGATAAATATCCATTTTAAGTGATTTAAGGGTTTGGAAAGCAAGGTTCGGTTTTAATCGGTTACCACACCCCGCCCTTGCTGCAATCTTTTTGCTTACCGTTCTTCCTTTGTCGTCTTTGCGAGGAGGAACGACAAAGCAATCTCATTCGAGTAGTGATGCAAAAAGTATTTTCGTTAATTCGGGTTTAAAAAACTTCGATAGTGCAAGAAGCTCTGGTTTATAAATTAGCCTAGAATAAATCTAAAATTACATTTCAGTAGTAACGTAAATGCTACAACCACCAAGTACGTTTTTTCTCCAAATACCTTGACTGCTACTTCTTAGAAAACTATCTGATGCACCTAACTTTGCACCGAATAAAATTGAATTTTGTGTACTGGGCAAATACTCAAAAGCAACTACAAAATCATCATCAAGATAAATAGCCTCATCTTTTAAGTCTATACTAAACCAACCTTTTTTGATTGTAGCATTTCTAATAATACTTTTTTCAATCAATCTTTTTTCAGGTAAGCCATTTTCCAAAGCATAAAAATTTAGGCGAATACTAACCTCCTTTAAAGATTCTGAGATAATATATATGTTAGCATTAAGTAATCTAGCAGGTTTTTTAAGATGTATTAATCTTGCCTGTTCCATTATATCAGTTTTCTGATAACTTTTAGTTGGAATAGATAGCATCGGTGTTCTGCCAGTTATTCCAAGCTTATATTGCTTTAACTTTTTATTGATTATTTTAACTTCAGAAAGTGATATGATCTTTTCGTCAAGAACAATATCGAGATTAGTTTTATTCTTAAGGGAACTAATGAGATAGCTTTTATCTTTAAATCCAATGCTGGAAAAAGTAAGAGAATCATTTATTAGCGAATCTGGAATTGAAATATTGAATTTTCCATCATCCATACTTACTGTGCCAACTTTACCCCTCTTTATCCCAATATTTGCATATGGAATTGTTTCACTTTGTTTATTCTTAATTTTTCCCGATATTATCAATTGACCAAAGGAAGAAGAAGTAATTAAAATAAAAGCACTGGTTAATAAAATAATTGAGAGGTTTTTCTTCATCTTACTAAGAAATGCATTAAAGTGTTCATAAGCAAAACTTTAACAACATTTAACAGCTGAGATGAGTGGCTTATTATGGGTTATGAACAAAAATGATTTTATAAAAAAAACTTAGTTTTTCTTGTTAATCCGCTCTAATTCCAGAACGTCTAATTGGTCTTTAGGTCTATTCGTTGCACGTTTATTATCAAGAAGATGATTGTAGTGTAGAAATCTAGCTTTGATGCCATTTATTTCATCAACAGTGGCCATTTGAAAATATTCATCAAATTTTTGCTTATCCAATCCAGGAATATCGGTCATTAAATCGGCGTACATTCCATCATCCATCAAAACTTCACAATACCCAGCTATTATAGGAACATCCAAAAGCATATCGTATTTGCCGTAACCCATTTTATCCAAAGCGAAAATTAAATTTTGTCTGTTCTCTTTGGTATCCTTTAAATAGATATCCAAATCTCCTGTAGTACGATTATAGCCGTAACGATTTACCGCAAAGCCACCAACAATAAGATATCGCAAATCGAATTGCTCAAAGGTTTCCAACAATAAAAGCATTTCTGGATTCTCTTTATCAAAGGACATATCGGAAAATTAAAGGCTTGGTTTACGAATAACAATTCCTTTTCCTTGAGGAGATTTTAATGGTTTACCGCCATTCATAGTTACTGAAATGTGGTTGAGTTGCAAAACGCCAAAAAAGCGTTGTTCGGGGGTGCGGCTTAAATATACATTTTCACGCTCTTCAACAATTGTTTCGCGTGGAATTGAAATATCATATAATGTAAGTCTGCCCATTTATAATCAAAAATACAGAAAATAGATGAAATATCTTTATATCAAGATATCAAAACCTTATTATACTTTTGCACAAAACATTTACCCTTGAAAAAAAATCAATTTAGCATTTTCGAAAGCGAATTACGTGTCCGTCCTGATGATATAGACATGTTTAACCACGTACACAACAGCAAATACTTAGATTATGTATTGGCTGCCCGTTACGAACAAATGGAAAAGTTCTATGGCATGCCTTGGGAACATTTCACCAAACAAGGCTTAGGCTGGGTGGTAAGTCACGTAGATATTAATTTTAAACGCCCACTTTTAATGAATGATTTAATGCTCATTAGAACAGGGATTTTAACCATGAATGACAAGGGTTGTTCTGTTCAATTCGAAATAATCAATAAAAAAACTAACAAAGTAGCTTCTGATGGAATATTCGATTACGTTCTAATCGATTTAAACACCAGCCGAGGAACAAAAGTTACTGAAGAAATGATTAAAGCTTACAGTATATAATATTGATTAGTCGTTATTTCGAGCGAAGCCGAGAAATCTTTGAAAGTATTTAATTCAATGTCCAAAGATTTCTCCATTTCCCTTCGCTTCATTCGAAATGACGATGAGCTATCATTTGAAACAAATCAATCAACACCTTAAAAATCAGTCATCAAAATTTGACAATTCAAAAATTTATTTATCTTTGCCTCATCGAAAAGACTAGAGCCATGATAGTATTTGCAATCCGTTTTAGGTTTTAAACAACTAAGGATTCCTTCCCATTTCAATTTTAGATATGTGCAGTTAAACTGCGTATCTATTGGTTTATTCATTACATTTTACATTTATTATATGTCACAGTCAATAAAGACACAGGGGAAGCTATCTTCCTTTTTTGATGTTCTTGTACAATCACTTAAAGGTCATGAAGTTGATTTAACTTCTATTAGTATAAAAAGAGCAATTATTTTATTAGCCATTCCGATGATGTTGGAAATGGCGATGGAATCGGTTTTTGCTCTAGTCGATTTATATTTCGTTGGTCATTTGGAAAACAGTAGCCACGCAATTCAGACGGTAGGCTTAACAGAATCGGTTTTAACGATTATTTATTCCCTAGCTATTGGATTAAGCATGGCCGCAACAGCCGTGGTAGCTCGAAGAATTGGCGAGAAAAACCCCGAGGCTGCATCGAAAGCAGGGATGCAAACTATAGTAATTGCTGTTGCCGTTAATATTCTAATCAGCATAGCAGGTTTAATTTACGCCAGAGACATTTTGCTTTTAATGGGCGCTTCTGCAGAAACTGCAAATCATGGTACAACTTTCGTTCGTATTATGATGGGTGGAAGCATCATTATCGTTTTGCTATTTTTAATTAATGGGATTTTTAGAGGCGCTGGCAATGCAGCCATCGCGATGCGAAGTTTATGGATTGCAAATATTGCGAACATCATCCTCTGCCCTATTTTTATAAACGGCTTAGGTCCTATTCCTGCATTTGGTTTAACAGGTGCTGCCATTGCTACAACGATTGGTCGCGGTTTGGGTGTAACTTATCAAGTTTATAATTTATTTAATGGAAAAAATGCATTAAAAATCCTTATCAGTTATTTCATGCCAGATTTTGCGCAAATTAAAGCCATTATTAAAATTGCAGCGCCTGCCATCTTTCAATTTGTTATTGCAAGTTGCAGCTGGGTATTCTTGGCTGAATTAGTGGCTACCACTGGAGGCGATGAAGGTTCTGCCGGTTACCAAACTGCTTTACGCTTAATGATGTTTTTTCTACTTCCAGCTTGGGGCTTGAGTAATGCGGCAGCGACTTTGGTTGGACAAAATTTAGGTGCCGGACACATTGATAGAGCTGAAAAATCAGTTTTTCAAACGCTGAAATACATCATAATTTTTATGGCTGTTGTGAGCGTTGTATTTTTAACTTGTGGGCATTTATTCGCATCATTTTTTACCTCTGATGCAAAAGTGATTGAGATTGCTAGTCGTGCTTTAAAAATTCTAAGTATTGGATTTGTAATCTATGGTGCTGCCATGGTTTTCAGTAGCGCATTTAATGGGGCTGGTGATACTTGGACGCCAACCAAGATAAATATTTTTGCTTTTTGGCTGTTCCAAATCCCATTAGCATACTTTCTAGCTAAATATCTAGAAATGGGGCCGACAGGGGTTTTTATTGCCATTCCAACTGCTGAGGCTGGTATTGCCGTAGCAGCATTTATCTTATTTAAAAAAGGTAAATGGAAGAAAACGATGGTATAATTTTAACATTGATAACTCTCACAGGAGAAACAACAACAAACTCTTTACTAAAGGGCTAAGTTTGTTCATAAAAAAAGCCTGATTTTTTCTTAAAAATTAAGAAAAAATCAGGCTTTTCTATTATTAAAATTTATTATTTCATTCCATCATGAATTTTATTAATCATGTCCAAGTGGGTTTGCACAATTGGAGCCGTTTTAGAAGCAAAAGCTTTAAGCTCTACATCTTTTCCGTCTTTTGCTTCATCTTGCATCAACTTTAAAGTAGATTTATGTCCATCAACCATTGCATCAACGTAAGCTTTATCAAAATCTTTACCTGTCTTTTTTTCCAAGTCTGCCATTTTTTTCTGATGATCTTCATCTACCATATCAGGTAAAGTTATATTCTTGGCCTGTGCAATACCGATTAATTCTGTGTTGGCTTTACCATGATCATTAACCATCATTGTTGCAAACTCTTTTACTTGCGCATTGGTACTTTTTTCTAACGCCAACTTGCCTAAAGCAACTTCTGCCATTCCACCACCTGCAGCAGTAGTAGCAAACTTAGCATCCTTTTCATCAACCGCTATTCCACCTGTAGCTGCCATATTGCTTGTTGTGTCTTTAGCCTTATTCATGCTATCGGCTGTTTCTTTAGCATCTTTGTTTCCACTATTACATGCCTGAAATGCAAATGCTGCTCCTGTGAGCGCTATTGCGTAAATTAACTTTTTCATATTATTGGTTTTGATGTTTATTTTACAACAGCCCATACTTTAAAAAGTTTAAATTACTTGGAAATTTTCAACAGAATTAAATCACAATAACCTAGCAATAAGCCATTTCCAAAGAACCTTATTTTGAAAAGGCGAATTAATTTATTTTCATCAAAAGGCTTAAAAGTATAAAAGGGCAGTCAAATCCATGACCACCCTTTTTTTCAGATCGTTTGATTACTAAACCAAACTAAGTATAAGACATCAAGAACTAAGAAATGTTGCAAAGAATTAAAACTTTTTTTCTCGCTTAATAAGAAATGTATGGAACTCCTTTTTAAACTTCAATATAGACGATTTATAGTTTAACTTTACTATTCCTGTTTTAGCCAAATCCCATGAAAAGAAATATCTTGCTAGTCATTATCTTAATATGCTCATTCAAAAATTCCTTTGGAGAAATTTACAAGATTAAGCGTTTAGAGGAATTGAAGATTGTAGCTGAAAAGCTTGAACCTGGCGATGAAGTAATTATTCAAAATGGAAATTACAGCAATTGGTCTATCGAAATTAATAGTAAAGGAACTTTAGAAAAACCTATAATCATAAAAGCTGAAACAAATGGCCAAGTTATTTTTTCTGGCGATGTTGAACGAAACCTATTTAGAATTACCGGCAATTTTATCAACCTAAAAGGATTCGCTTTTAAATCCTGTACCTTAAAAAAGGCAGAAAAATCAACAGGAGTTTTAATCGAACTTAATAGTACATCTAATTGTAAGGTTAGCCTATGTAGTTTTGAAGGCAATATTGTTAAAGCTCAATTTATGCCTTTGGTTATTATCTCTGGAAATGGAGAATCTAATACTATAGATAGTTGCAATTTCATTTCAAATGTTGATAATCAAGATGTTCAAATCAAAGTAACTAAAGAATCTTTTCCTTTAAATACTAAAATAACACACAATAGTTTTTCTTTTAAAAATAAGGTAAGCTGGAAAAATGGTAACGGAGGAGAATGCATTCAGGTTGGGCAAGATCCGGTTTTACTTGGAAATCAGACACCAAAAACCTTTGTTTCCGAAAATACATTTACCGAATGTAATGGAGAAAATGAGGTGATTAGCAATAAAAGCAGTGGCAATACCTACACCAAAAATTATTTCAAGAACAATGACGGCGAATTGGTAATGCGTGGCGGGCACGATTGTGTAATCTCTGATAATATTTTTGAAGGAGGCACTGGCGGAATCAGAATAAATGGAACCGGACATTTAATTAAAAACAACAAAATTTCGGGCATAAAAACCGCTATTAGGTTAATGTACGGAATGGCCAAAGGGAAAACAGAAACCGGCTTTTACATCAGTGCAAGTAACTGCAAAATTGTAAACAACACCATTTCAACCGCCGATACCGGAATTTTAGTTGGTGATAGTAAAAACGCCGATTGGACAGGAAAATTTGACGTAAAAAAATATCCCTCGCCTGTTTTACAAAATATTCAACCCTTTGATAATGAAATCTCTAGCAATCATTTTAAAAATGTTAAAATCGAAATCTTGAAACAGTAACACCTAGATTAATTTCAATAAGCAATCGAACTAATCGTAACTGGTCCTTTCAAACCCGATGGTTCAAGCTTACTATCTGGTTTATAAGGATTATCATTTGTCCAAGTTTTACGATCTTTTTCTGGTAATTTGCTATCGCCGATGAGTCGGTTTACCCAAGTATTTGCCACACTAATTTCTACCGTGTTTGTTCCGGCTTTGAGGGCTTTAGTTATTTCCACTCGCCAAGGATTCGTCCAAGCACCGCCAACATAAGTTCCGTTTATTTTCACTTTGGCAATGACATTTACCTCGCCTAAATTTAAATAAATATGTTCGCCAGTTTTTGGCAATTCATTCGAGAAGGAATTACGATAAATCGCTGTTCCAGAGAAATATTTTATATCGAGATTAGCATTTTCTGTCCAATCTGTTAAGGTTTTAAACAGAATGGGCTCAGCTGGTCCGCGTTTATTTTTCTCGAATTCGACCATCCACGGGGATGAAATTCTAGACACAGTATGTTCTACAGGAATATCGGCAATTGCTGCTGATTCTTTAACAGTGCTCTTTTTGAAAACAACAAACATACTTTGTAAACCTTCTAATTTTAATGGTACAGAAGTTACGCCATTTGTAGTTTTAAACTCAGGCAAAGCTCGAACATCTCCAGTAATTGGATCCCAAATTTCGGGGATTTTTCCTTCAATTCTAAACTGCGGATTAATTGAGATTGGATTATTGCTTTGATTGCTGATGAAATAAAAATCTCCTTGAGGAAGCTTACGATGAATAAATAAAACTGGATCATTTTGAGCTACAACAAAATCTGGCTTTAGGTTTAACGAATTTAGAACAGGCTGAAGTGATGTTCCTTGCGATACCGTTCCCTTTCCATACTGGTGTGAAGATTCTGCACTAGAATTTGAACTTCCCCAAAGCCTTTTAGCCATTTCAGCAACCTCTTGATCCGCAACAGCAAAATTCTGCAAACTTGGTGATCTCAAAGGTGGCGGACCGAAAATGTGTGCTCCCTGCTCTACCAATTTTGTTATCCTTCTCAGTAATTCGGGCCTCATGGTTTCCAATTTTGGCAAAACTAAAAGGCCATAATTCATTCCATCAGGTAAGAAAAGCCGTCCATTTTTAACCGTAACTCTATTTTTAATTACTTCTGCATTTATATAATCGAAAGAATAACCTGCCGGAAGCGCAGGATCGCAAACCCCAGTCATTTTTGGAGCGTCTTCCCCAATAAAATAAGCCACATCTGCAACATATTTTCCTTGTTGTAACATGAAATTGCACCGTTTTAAATAAGTTGTAAAAAGATCCAGATAACTAAACCAAGTGTTGTGTCGATTAAACTCCGTACTAAAGTTGGCGTTAATTCCGGGCACTAAGTCCTCTGTGGGCTGCTCAATGTAAACGTGTAAAAGCGTATTGTTAATTCCTTCTGTAAAAAAGCGATCGCCACGTTGCTTTATAAATCCAGGGTAACGCACATAAGGCCTTCCTCCAGCGGTAAATGATTCTGCAGAAACTTTCGTTTTACCATAAATGTGTGCGGCAGAAGATGCAGCTCTATTTTCGATATTTCCTAGTTCTCCTTCACTCCAAAATTCACCTCCAATCTCATCAGATTGACCTCCGTACTGCAAAAATTCGCCAGGAAAACCCCAATGGCCGTAATTCTCTAACCAAGTATGTAAACCATATTTATGACTCACGGCTCGTAATCCGCCAACATAATCGTAAGCAACTCGATCTGCAATTAATCGACGTAAATCCCACAGAAAACGATCTGAAATTTCAGGGCTTCCAACAACCTTTCCCGAAAGTGTAGGTAAGTAGGGCAATGGATCGTAGCCATAATTCTTTTTAAAACTTTCAGCCATTCCATCGGTCCAGTTTTGCCCACCAGTTTCGTAACTATCTTGAACAGCTACTTTCCAAGTCTTTCTATCTTCTGCTGGTATTCTTCTCATAATTTCGCCAAGGAAACTATTAAAATGACTCTCAACATGGGTTTTGCTCATTTTATCAACTTCAAGTCCGGTGGCTTCTTTTGAGGCCGGTCCATTAGTTACACCAGTCGTTGTCATCGCCATTCTAAACACAATCCAATCTCCCGCGGGTGCGTTCCAATTTAATTGCCCATCAGCTGATAGATATTTGGTAAGATCTAAAACTTTTTCAGGATGGATAAGTAAAGATTGATCTGATACTTTTGGCTGAGAAATCCATTGATATTCGTTCCAATATGGTAATGGTGATTGAAACATTTTTGCAAGTGTTTTTTCAGTAAAGCTTTCTATTCGGGGCGATGGAGAAATCTCTACTTCTGAAATTCCAAATCTCGATGAAGCGTTGCTAATCACAAGTTTAAAACTGTTCGATTCGGTTTCTGGCAGGGAAATCGCTATGGGACCATAGGGCGCAAAACCAACATTTAAGTTGTCGTTTCTTCTATCAATAGAAAATTTCCTTATCGAAGTATATTTTCCATCAATAAGTGCTAAGATTTCAGCATTAGCGGTCATGGTAAAGTGAGCCGGATAGATGACAAGACTTCTCGCTGTAATGGCTTTCTGAGTTTTAAAATCAACATAAAACGTTTTATCAGATGGAAAAATTAAATCGCTAATGGTATCTCTATCCATTAATTTATTTAACTGATTTACCGTTACCGAACTTGTAATGGTTGTATTTTTTTCTGTTAATCGATCGTTATAAAACTTCGGCAATTGATAAGCTATAGTTTTAACATCCTCAAAAATTTTATTGGGTTTAGGCAGATTGATAATCAATTGTTTACCGCCAGTTACTGTAGTTTCAGATGAAGTAAGATAACGCATGGATTGCTCGGGTTTTATCCACGGGCCACCAGATTGGCTCCAACCCGGACTATTAAAAATACCAATTTCTATATTTAATTCTGTAGCGGTTTTTAATGCCGTATGCAAGATATCCCACCACTCTTCCGAGAAAATTTTCACTTTTCCATAAGGCGTAGATGGGTATCCGATATTGCCTATGAAAGCTCTATTTATCCCAACACTTTTCATCGCTTTAAGATCTTTAACAACTCCTTCCTTAGAAATATTATCAGACATCCAATACCAATAAATACTAGTTTGAACAGTATCTGTAGCATTAGAAAAAACATTTTGGATTTGCGACAAACTATTTTGACCTGCTTTATTAGATCGTTGAACTTTACAGGATATTAAAATAATGACCAAAAAAAGTACGCCTATAAGTTTTTTATAGAGATTGGGAGATTTGTTGCTCATGTTTTGAGTTTGTTCGGTTAGGATCGGCTAAAATTCTAAATTTCATTATCCATGGGTAAAGTAGTGAATAATATGCATTAGGAATAATCTGTATTTAATTTTTTACGCACTAGATTGATTAGAAACATTAAAAACTTTACAGATAAACCTTTGGAGTCAAAAATTTTGACCAAGATTTTCATCTGGAGCGCTGTCATTAAGTAGCAGAACATTATGCAAAAGAAATGATTAAGGAGTGCTATGGGCTTACTTTTTGTTTCAAAATCGCAACCTCTTTTTTTTTGCTAATAATTTATTATTCGAGCCCAGTTAATATTAATTAAGTAAGCTTAGAACTTTGTTGTCTTTTTTTTGTTAGATTCTGAAAAATAAGCACCAAATGATTAAAAGATATCCATTCTACATTAAAGCTCCCGTTATATTACTTGGGCTTGTTATTACTGTTTTTATGTTGAGCGTACTAAGGGATATCCTAGTGCCACTTGCATTCGCATCGCTCATTGCGATCCTCCTTAATCCACTCTCCAATAGACTTGAAAGAAAGTTGCCTAAAATTGTAAGTATTATTTTAAGCATGCTGATTGCAATTTTGGTTGTAATGGGATTAATGTACTTTCTTTCTTCGCAAATAGCACACTTTTTTGATAATGTAGAAGCAATGAAGCAAAAATTTAGTGAGCTTTTACACATCATTCAGCAATGGTTAGAAAAAACATTTGGAATCAGTTCGAGCAAACAAGTTCAAATGCTTAACGATGCTGCAAAGGGAAGTAAAGCGATGATTGGACAAACTTTAAATGGGGTTCTTGGGATTTTGAGCGTTGTATTTCTAATTCCAGTTTATACCTTTCTTATTATGTTATATAAAGCCCTTATTTTAAATTTTCTATATGAGGTTTTCTCAGAAGAAAATCAGAAAAAAGTTGGAGAAATTTTAAGTGAAACCAAAGCTGCGATACAAAGTTATATTGTTGGCCTTTTAATTGAAACATCCATAGTTGCAGTGCTTAACTCTGCAGCTTTATTAATTCTTGGGGTTCAAAACGCCATTCTTATTGGGGTTATTGGTGCAATATTAAATCTACTCCCATATATTGGTGGGATTATTGCAATTGCCCTGCCTGTTTTAATGGCGACTTTAACTACGGATGGTTTTACTACACAACTCCTAATTATTGGCGCTTATGCACTTATTCAGTTTATAGATAATAACATCTTAGTTCCGCGAATTGTATCTTCAAAAGTTCAGATAAATGCACTGATTTCAATTGTGATTGTTTTATTGGGCGCTGCACTTTGGGGGGTTCCCGGAATGTTTCTTTCCATTCCTTTTATCGCTGTGCTAAAAATTATTTTCGATCGTATTGAAGGCTTGAAACCTTGGGGTAAGCTTTTAGGCGATAACATTCCAACGGAGCATATGGGCCAATTGAAAAAGTTGAGAAGAAAACCAGCGAAAGTAGTTGAAGAGTAATAAGGAAAAGTCTTCACTAAGGTCCTATTATTAGAAGATATTTTGACTTAAAACACTATTGTTTCTTTTTGTGTCTTTTGCGGTAAAAATCACCACAAAAGACACAAAACTTTTTTTTGTAGCCGCAAACTTTAGAAGAAAGTATTTTTATCAATCTTTATTAGAGTATTAACTTATTTCTCGGTTGTTCGCATTTATCCAAAAAGATCACTGCTTAAATAACGATCTCCCCGATCACAGGCAATAAAAACAATTACACCTTTCTCTATTTCTTGAGCTAATTTTAAAGCTGCAGCGCAAGCACCACCCGAACTCATTCCTCCAAATATCCCTTCCATTTTCGCAAGCTTCCTAGCCATTTCTACAGCTTCAACTTCTGTAACATCCATCACTCTGTCTACTCTTTCAGGTTCGAATATTTTTGGCAAATACTCTTTGGGCCAACGCCTAATTCCTGGAATAGATGATCCTTCTGTAGGCTGGCAACCCACAATTTGAATGTTGTGATTTTGTTCCTTTAAAAACCTAGAACAGCCCATAATGGTACCTGTTGTACCCATAGAACTAACGAAATGCGTGATGCTTTCTTCAGTATCACGCCAAATTTCGGGACCAGTTGTTTTATAATGCGCCAAATAATTGTCGGGATTTGAGAATTGATTCAGCAAGAAGTAGCCATTTGATGCACCTTTCTCTTCAGCGTAATCTCTACAAATCTCAATACTATCCAACAAAGTTACTTTGGCACCAAATGCTTCCATAGTTACTTTGCGCTCTCTAGTAGAATTAGCCGGCATCACCAACTCAATTTCTAGCCCAAATAAGCTGGCAATCATAGCTAAGGCTATTCCAGTATTTCCGCTAGTGGCCTCAACCAATTTTGTGCCGGGTTTAATCTCTCCACGCTCTAAAGCACTCCGAATCATATTCAGTGATGCTCGATCTTTTACACTTCCGCCCGGATTATTTCCTTCTAGTTTAGCGAAAATTTTAACATTTGGCTTTGGGTTAAGTTTCGCCAACTCGGCCATTGGGGTATTTCCAATTAAATCTATAATTTGTGCCATGATAGTTGCTAGCTTGTTTGTTTAGTATTTCGAATATTTATAATGGGAGAATGATAAGCTGTAGAAAAAGGCTCAATACTTTCCGTTAACCAAACGTTTCCACCAATAATACTATCGTGACCTATCGTGGTTTCGCCTCCTAAAATTGTTGCGCCAGAGTAAATTACTACTCTATCTTCTACCGTTGGATGCCTCTTTACACCTGCCAAAACTTTACGCACACTCAATGCACCAAGCGTTACGCCTTGATAGAGTTTAACGTATTGTCCGATGATGGCAGTTTCGCCGATTACAATTCCTGTTCCATGATCGATATAAAAATATTCGCCAATTTGCGCTGCCGGGTGGATATCAACTCCTGTTCTAGAATGTGCATGCTCAGTTAAGATTCGGGGAATAATCGGGATTCCTAAATCGAAGAGTAAATGTGCAATTCTGTAAAAGCAAATGGCATAAAAACCTGGATAAGATCGAACAACTTCAAATTTGCTTACCGCAGCTGGATCTCCTTCGTAAATTGCAGTTATATCTGTATTTAAAACTCGATAAAGTTCTGGTAAATTATTAAAAAACTGGGCTGATGTTTGTTTGCAATCGGTGTGCTGCAACTCGCAACTTTTTGAAATAATCTCGTACAAATCTTGTTCAAGTTTACTCGCATATTCTTTTAATTCTGTCGGACTGGAAAATATTTTACCTGAGCTTTCTGGAAAAAGAAAGTGCACTACATTTCTAGCCCATTCAGAAATAATTTCATTTGATGGAATGCTAACTTTTCGGTTAGGTTTATCAAAAAGATAATTATAAAATTGATCCTCCATAAAATTTGTTTTGTTGCGCTCTTCTTTTGAAAAGGAAAGTTTTTAAAGTTAACTTTTGTTTTTCAAATCGGATAAGAGACTTCGAAATTAGAAAGGAAAATTGCGAATGGTTAACAAAAAATCAAATATTTACTGCTTTTATCGCCAATTATTTCTTGAAGTTGATTTCTCCGAAATTTAGCGAAACCATATTATTTACAGGCTTTAATCGCAATGCGATATCTTTTTCTGGTTTTGAAAAAGTTCCTTTATTGGCTTTTAAACTATAGGATGCGCCTTCAAAATTACAATCCACTTGTGCAGAACTAATTTTATTAAACGGAAGTTGAGCAAAATCTGCAGTGGTTAAATCTAGATACCAATTAAGTGCTGTTTTGCTTACCAGTTTTATGTTCATTTGTTTTTCGCTTAAATCCAATTCTAGTGATCCTTTGATTGATGTTAATGGCCAAGAAACATGAACAGAGTTTAATCCATTATCCGTAAATATTGGATCATTTCCTTTTAGTAAAACCTCTTTTCCATCAATCAAAGCTTTCAATCTTAAACCCGAAAGTTTATCTTTCTTGCTCCAAATATATCCATCAACAATAGGCAAGGTATAAAAAGAACATTCGTTTGATGTCGCAATTTCTGTGGTGTATTTATCCGGAAAATTCTCGTTAAATAAATGAATATCGCGAATACGCAAAGAGCCGTTTTCCCAAAGCATGTTTATTCGGTAAAAGCGACTGTTGTACCAAATCGTTTTTAAATCACTGCCTTCAAGATCTTTTGTTACCGAGAAAGAAGTAGCCGGAGTAACTTTATATTTTTTAGAGAACCACAATCCAGATTCCTCCATGGTTTCTACTTTCAGTTTTCCTTCATCTCTCAGCTTCGCAATCAATGGCATCTGAATTTCGAAACCCTTGGCCATCTCATCCCAAGTAAAAGAATTTTCTTGTCCGGCTTGTGTGTAATTAAATCCCAATGATCTATCTTGAGTGAAAGTTTGAAAAAACCAATTTACCCATTTTTCATCGCCACCACCAAATTTATATACAGGTTCTAGTGTTATAACGCCTTGTCTTTGTGTACCTAAACCAGTATCATATTGCCTAACAGGATCGCTTCCCAACATTCTGAAAATGGGTACAGGAATTTGATTTTCAGCGTTTTGAGCGGGCATATATGAATTTATCTTACTTGGATAATAAGCTTGATTCCAATATCCGCCCCACAAAGTATAACCATCTGTTCCATATTGATCTTTACAATTGCTGGAAGCCACAATATGGTATTTTTCATACATATAATTGAGCGTATGAGCATCGATAAACCAGGAACCAACCGATTTTGGATAGTAACAGAATATCTTTTTGAAATCGGCCATGTACACATCAATGATTTTTTCCCGTTCTTTTGGAGTATAGCCAGTAGCAAAACCAACATCAGCATGCCAATCCCAGGGGTAGCGCCCTCTCCATTTTATTCCAGCTTTTTCAATTAAGGGCTGAGGAAGTTCCCACCATGCTCCTATTTCGAAAGAATTTTTAGGCAGACCAGATAATAGCTTTTGATATCTCTGATCCATCAAGGCATCATATTGCAATAAAAATGTACCGCGGAGATTATATTTTTTCATGATCTCTACTTGTTTCACCACAGTTTTATAGAGCACCTCTTGTGTTATTTTCGGATCGCGAGGTTCTAGTAATCGGATGAAATTTACAATATTAACAATCTTCAAACCCCCTTTTCCTGCTTCTGGATTTATTTTTTCTGGTGTAATCCATGAGGAAAGTACGATTGTTAAAAACACCAAGAAAATTCCTAAGAATGGTTTTGTAATATAATTCCTCATAGTATCGGGATTGATTATGCTAATGTAAATGTATTTAATAAAAGTTAGTAAAAGGTTTTATTAAATATTGAAAATCAGCAGACTCAGGCGAATCGGGATGGCTTCAGAATTATTTTTCTTTTTTTTAAAGTAATTTAAAGCTTCATCCGTCTACCTCTAAAACCTTCAGGTTTTAACAATGAAAAACCATTATTAAAACAAGAGAACAAAAGCTATGATTTCTATTTTTAAAACAAACATCCAATCTGAAAACGAGTTGCAAAAAATTGCTTCTTATTTAAATGCCCGCATCTCAGAAATTATTTGGAATATCGATTTATTGGATTCTGATAAGATTTTGAGAATCGACTCTAATACTAACAAAAATGAAGAGGTAATTTCTCTTTTCAACGAAGTGGGTTATCGTTGTACTAACCTCGAAACTTTTTACGCTGAACCAGTTTAAAAAATTAAGGCAAAAAATAAAGAAGCTGGATCATAAATTATTTTTGTTTAGATTTTTGTCACATTGAGCCAGTCGAAATACTTTAAATGCATTTTTTTTAATCCTCCTACAAGCTCAGGATGACAATTAACTTTTATGATCCAACCTCCGTATATATTTTGAAAACGGTTAAAAGACTTAACT
Organism: Pedobacter fastidiosus; assembly: GCF_014306625.1. GTDB lineage: Bacteria > Bacteroidota > Bacteroidia > Sphingobacteriales > Sphingobacteriaceae > Pedobacter > Pedobacter fastidiosus. The sequence goes on along the minus strand of NZ_JACRYL010000006.1, from coordinate 49,106 downwards.
CATCTTCCAGTCTGGTCTTTCAAAATGACAGGTATATCCGTACGGATTTTTCTGCAAATAATCTTGATGTTCTTCTTCAGCGTTCCAAAAATCAGTTGCAGGCACAACCTCGGTTATAATTTTACCAGGCCAAACTCCAGATGCATCCATTTCCGCTATTAACTGATTAGCAGTTTCTTGCTGTGTTTCATCTAAATAAAAAATAGCAGAACGATAAGAGGTACCAACATCATTCCCTTGTCTATTGCGGGTAGTTGGATCGTGAATTTGGAAAAAATATTCAAGTAATTTTCGGTAAGATAATATTGAAGGATCAAAAGTTATTTCGATACCCTCAGCATGCGTTCCATGATTTCTATAAGTCGCATTTGGTACATCGCCTCCTGTGTATCCAACTACGGTAGCAGTTACACCCGGATAATGGCGAATAAGTTCTTCTACTCCCCAAAAGCAACCGCCAGCTAAAATGGCTTTTTCAGTATTCATATATGTTTTCGAATTTGATTAATAAAGGTACATTGTGAAGGGCTAAAAGACAAGGATTCCAAATAATCATAAAGTAAAAATCCATACACTAAAATTAATTAGCCATCAAAAAAGCCGTTTATGGTTTCTCATAAACGGCTCGATATTTATTTTGTTGATTACAATGCAGCTTGTGCGTCTCTTAATGCTTTAATGGCATCGTGACTTGCATTGATTCCTTGTTGCTGATTTAAAAGAACTTCTCTAATGTTCTCTCCAAGTTCATTTTCTTGAAGGGCTTCTTTGTATGCTTTTTTAATTGCATCTTCTCCGCGTTCACATTCAGCCAATATGCTATGGCGGTCATCACCACCAAAACTCGCTTTAATATCTATCCAAGCTCTATGTAAGCTACCTAAAATTGTATTGCCAGTATCTGGGTTTTCTCCATGTCTACCCACTAAACCTGCAAGTTCAGTTACGTTGGTTCTACTTGCTGATGATAATTTTTCAAATATTGCTTTAAGGTCAATATTTTCTTCGCTTAAATCTTTCGAAGCTTTATCAAATCCATCTGCTCTGTCGTTATTGATCTCGATTAGATCATTTAATACTTCTACTGTTTTTTCTGTATTTTCCATAATGTATTATTGATGTTTATATATGAACAAAACTTTTTAGCTAAAGGTTTGGAAAATTTTAAAGTAGTAGATTCTTTATAGAAGTAATTTTGAAAATGGTTTAAAATGAGAAAGCCTCATATTACTATGAGGCTATATTGAATGTTTTATAAGCATCCACCGATAAAACTAAACCAAACAAACTATCTTATAAACGGATCACTGATCCAATTGTTTTAAAAAATTTAATTATTTTATTTAACGCCACATTCTCCATAATGGCAAATCATCAGATTGTATTTCGTTATTAATTTCTTCCCAAAATGACGAACTTATTTCGTTGATCCCATTTTCTACTTTACTGAAATCTATGCTTACGCTTTGAGCACTTAGCGTTGGCTCTGGATTGTTAAAATTTTTATCGTTCTGAAATTCCATTTTCTTCGTGCTTTTAAAAAGCAACAAGCTCAAAAAGAAAATGTTTAAAAAAATTAAAATTAATTACCGTTCAACAGCTCATAAATTCTTTTCATAAAACGAGCTTCAGCCATTACCTCGAAAAACAAATCCCACTCTTGCCTATTAAAAACAAGGCTTATATCTGGAAATGGAGTGGAGAGAATTACCACTTCCTGCCCATCGGGTCTGGTTTCTAAAAAATCGTCAAAGTCTATCCTACAGGTGGCAAGATAGAATGCATCAAACTGCTGAAAGGAAAAGTTCATCAGTACGCCAGATCTCCAAATATTTAAAACCTTGCAGTTACAACACTGAGAAATTATTACAGCACCTTTTTGAGCTAAGACTGAAGTTTTGCACATCACATGGTGAGTTAATTTATAGTTTCTGTATCGTTATAGTGCCTGATCTGCCCGAACTAATTTAGAACGGGCAAACAGGACTTTGAGCATAACTAACCAATTAGATAATGCAATTATTATTGTAGTACGCTTTCTGTAGGCGAACTAATTGTATTAATTTTAGAATCCTCTTTCTTGGGCAATTCTGTATTCTTTATTAAAGGCTTTTTATTTGATTTTTTCTTGAACTTTCTACCATACCAAATTAAGAAACCAGTAGTTGGTAAACTTGCGCCGATTAAGGAAGCCAGGAACGCGAGAACCTTTCCCGGAAAACCAAGAATACTTCCAACGTGGATATCGTAATTCATTTTCCTAAGTTTACCACCAAAACCAGATGCTTCATAAGAAGTACCATAAACGCCCTCGCCTTTAAATTCTTTTAGCGTATGCTGATCAAAGGCATAACTTTGATTGTTATAAAACTGCCCAGTATTTGGATATACTGTAACATTGATTACTGATTTTGCTTTTGAAGTATCCGGAAAAGTATAGTAAAAACCCTGAGATTTCGGATGACGGGTAATCACTTTTTTCCATGCCAAATCCATAGCCTTTTGCGGTGTATAAAACTTTCCAACGGCTAACGAGTCTGATTGCAGGCGTTGAAAATCGCCCAATTTATCTCCACCAGAGGTTACCCAATAAAGTGATTCGCTGTACCATTTAATTCCATAAACCATACCAGTTAAGGCAATAAAGAGTAAAAATATCAGTGAATAAAATCCAAGTACGTTGTGCAAATCCAGATTGACACGTTTAAAAGAAGCGCCCCATTTAATTTTGAAACTCTTATCAGTAGTAGATTTATTCCATTTTTTTGGATACCACCAAATTAAACCAGTAATTAATAAAACAACGAATACAAGTGTTCCATAATTAACAATCGGTCTTCCAATACCATACGGCAACCACAAAAATCTGTGTCCATTTAAAATAAATCTAAAAAAATCTACCTCACCTTTCTTATGAACAACTTTTTTTATTACCTCGCCAGAATATGGATTAATCAATAAGCTTGTTCCTCCACCTCTTCTACCTTCATCTTTCTTGCCTCTTAAATTTAAGTTGATTGCTCTGCCCTGCTGATATTGAGCATAAGATGGAATTTTATCAGGAAAAATTTTAAATGCGATTGCGCTTAATTGTGAAGGCGTTATTACTGGTTTATTCTGTTGCTTAACTTTAGAATCTGGTTCTAGCAAACCTGTTATTTCTTCGTTAAAAACCCAAATACATCCAGTGATACAAACAACAAGAACAATGACACCAGAGGCCAGCCCCAGCCAGAGATGAAGCCATTTATTAATCCTCGAAAAAGGAGAATCCTTAGTTTTTTTCTTTACTGGATTAGTTTTAGTTGAAATTGCCATTGTTCTGCCTTGTTGTGTGTGTGTTCTATATTTTATTTAATGTGTTGAATAGCTGTGATTAAACCACCTGTTACTTTTAAACCCTTAACAGCGGAGTGGTTTGAAGCATCTATTTTATAAACCCACGTTGTACCATCTGTTAAGTTCACGCCTACATATCCGTATCTTCCGTCTTTAGGTGAATAATTGGTTGTGGTTATACTTGAAATAGTTGTAGCCTCAGGAAAACCTGTTACAAGAGAAACCGTTTTGCCAACAACATCCACAATAGCTAATCTTTTACCGGTAACATAAGCGCCTTTGGTTGCTTTAGGTTCTACATTAGCAACAAATTTATTTTGCCCAACATACAACCAGTTTGTAATTACATAACCGTTTGATGCCGTTTCAAAATTCATTAGGTAAGTCTGGTCAAATTCTGTTGTTCCAGATTTAATTCTGGTAATTGAAGAGGGTTTTGTAGAAGTTAAAACACCACCTTTTACGGCTACAGAAGAAGAATATGCATAAGTATCGCCGTTCTCAACTACTTCAAGACCATCAGTAAAATATCTACCGATAAAGCTTGTTCTGGTATCTTTTATAGTTTTTTCGTACTGCATTGCAGGATAAGAATACACTGCAATACCAGCCTCATCAGGATGTTCTGTTTCGAAAGTACGACCAATAATAGAAAAATAAGGAGCAAATACTTTATTGCCAACTTGCTTTAACCAGCTAAAGTGAGCAATCTCACCATTACCTGTTGGTAAAACGGCATCAAGAGTTCCCTCAGCAGTTTGTTTATTTGTGGTAGCACTTACAATATACCAATTGGCTAAGGTTGCACCGGTTGCGGCATAAGCTCTTGGCACTTTCACCATTAAAATATCATCATTTACTGGCGCAAAAGCCTGCACCGTTGCTGCAGTAAAATCGTTTAGCTTATTTAATTTGCCTTCTTTAATATCGTAAACAGTTACTGCACCAGGGTTTCCCTGACCATAAAGCATACTGAAGAATTTATTACCCGTTGTAACGTAATAACGGTAAGTACCATCTTGCTCTACACCGTTACCAATAATAGAAACTGCACCTTCATCTAGGCTACTTGCAGTAACTAAATAATCTGCCACACCTGTAGATGCAACTGGTGTAACCGCCAATACATAGTTCCCTGGATTTTCTGCAACAGGATCAGTATTGTTTTTTTTGCACGAACTAAATACTGCTGTAATTGCCAACGCCATAAGCGCTTTAGTAATTGTTGATTTCATGTTGATTTTTATAAATTGTTATTAGAAATGATTAGGATTTATTGATGAAATATCGAAGGTTTAAGTAAAAACCACGACCTGGTTTTTGCAAACTGAAATTATCGAATGTGGGTTTATTTGTAATATTCCTTGCTTCGAAAGAAATATTGTAGCGACCGTTTTTCATGCTGTAAACGAAATTAAGATCATGAGAAAGTTGCAAGGGAATTACCTTTTTATCGGAGGCTTCATCTCTCCCACCCAAACTTGGCCAGTAAAGCCAAAAGGCATGTACATATAACAAGTTGTAGCCTAGCGTTAAATTATTGCCTTTTTTGCCAACATCTCTAAACGATGCACTAACATCTGTATTTCCAAATAAGTACGGAATGTTCGGCATCTGATCTAAATAAACCGGACTAACACCACTGTAATTGGGTTCGTATTGCTGAAGATTTTGTAAATACTGATAAGTGATGGTGGTACCTGCAGACAACCAGTTTTTATAAGAATATCGTATTTCGGCATCTGTACCCAAAGTGCGTACACCTTCCCTATTATCTGCTACGGTTTTAGTTTGATTGTTGTTTAATCGATTGTAAATAAAATCGGCAGAATACCTGTAAACTGCATTTGCAGTAACAGAGAAGCGATTTATTTCATTAATCTGAAAATTATAGATTATCCCAAAATTAAGATTATCACTTTCCTCAGGTTTTAAAGCTGGGTTCGCTTCTTGATTTTCCAAATCACCAAATATTTCAGTAGCCTCTGGCATTCTGTTCGTCTTCTCGTAAGATGTTCTTAATTGAAGATTACGGTTGAGGTAATAAGCAAGTGCCAATCCATAACCCATTTTATCGGTTGCAGCTGAAACACCTCTACTCCCAATTACATTGTTTTGGTGGATGTATTTACCAAAGAAATTGCTACTCCATTTATTTTCTACATCATAACTATACCCAAAGCCCAAAACATTTTTATTTACTTTTTTAGCAGGATCTAGCGCATTGTTAGCAGGAATTAGGAGATTATCGGTTTTCCTATTAAAAGTAGAAAACACATTATTAACCGCTACAGAATGATGTTCGGCAATTTTATAACTCGCCATCGCAGTAGCCAAACCGTTGTTGTTCATGTATTTAGCGAGTTGGCCACCTTCACGTTCACCAATTGTTGCTTTGGGATCACGTATGCCATCCCAATCGTAATCAGCTCGGGCTGTATCTATCGTTTTCTCGTAGCCAAAGTTATAATTGGCATTTAGCGTTACATCTAATCCTTTAATCAGATTAGTCTTTTTATATTTAAGTGAAGGCATAATGATATTGCCTCGTCTGTGTAATTGACCAAAAACGGCATCAGGTCTTGCTCCCGTTTGAATTTCTTTGTAATTCTCGCCCAAAGTAATCCCGATCAATAAATTATCGGCGAAAGATTTATCTACAACGCCCACATTTGCAATTAAGGTTTCGTTGTGATAGGTATCATTAAATCTTCTTAAAGAAGTTTCCGTTGTACCTTGAACCTGGCTTAATAAGCGCTGAGGCAAATCTGTTTTATAGTTGTTGTCGGAATAATTTTGGAAAGCGTTTAACTGTACGGTAAATCCGCTTTTGCTGGTAACCGATGCATTAACCACAGAACGATGCGTATTAAAACTGCCGTAAGAATAAGAGGCATCTAAATAGTTTCGATGTTTGTTTCCTGTTACAATATTAACTGCTCCACCCAAAGCATCAGATCCTAACCACATCGGCACAACGCCTTTATAAACCTCTACACGTTCTGCAAGATTAATGGGAATATTATTGATTTGAAAAGAAGAACCGAAGTTGTCCATTGGGATTCCATCGATAAAATAACGAATGTGACTTCCGGAAAAACCATTTAGTGAAACATTGAAACTAGAACCTACACCACCAGTTTCCCTTACGCGTACACCGGCTACCCGATCCAGAGCTCCAGAAATATCAAGCGTTGTGTTATAAAGTTTTGTCGCATCAATCGCGGTAACATTAAAGGCCTGCCTGTTAACTTCTTGGGCTTTAGTTCGGCCGACAACATTAACAGTTTCCATTTGCTCTGATGATTCTGATAAGCTAAAGTTTACAACAACTTGCGGTCCACCAGATGTTACAGTTATTTCCCTTTTCTGTGTTTTAAAGCCAATGGCGGAGATTTGCACATGATAATTACCAGCACTAACATTTAGAATTTTGAAATTTCCATTTGCATCAGTTAATGTTCCAAAATTTGTTTTAAGAACTTTTATGGTAGCGCCTGGAATGGGTTCTCCAGCGCTGGTTTTGATTTGCCCCGATAAGCCAGAAAGACTATTTTGAGCATAGATAAAAATAACACAGGCGCATAATATGCCCGATAGCAAAAATTTCTTAATTTGCATGACTTTTAATGGAGATTAAAGGTTAAGCCGGTTTCCGGTTTACGCCACACGGGTCTAAACCGTGTGGCATTTTTTTTCTGCAAAGATATATTTATTTAGAATAAGTCCAAATAAAAACATTACAAAACTTGAATCTAAATGTTATCTCGCTCGAAGTCAAGCTTGTTTAGATTAAATGATGAATAAGGTTGAGGCAAGAAAAGTAGATAAATATTAGAATTTTTAATCTTTATTTATACTTCTGAATGTTATTGGAATTAGTTAAATTGTGAGTACATAAAATCTCTAATAGTTACAATGAATAAATCTAAGTCTACGTTTTTACAGCGTATTATAATATTTGTTATATTAATTTACATCTTACCACTTTTTATTGCCTCTGTTTATGGCCTTGCCGAAAATATTTATGATGACAAAAGTGGTGAATACATTAAAATAACTAATCTAGCGTTTGCTGTTTTTGCTGGCATCGCAACCTTAATGTTCAATTGGGCGAGTAGTTTAGATGATAAAATTTTCAAAATTGAGATTTCCGTAATTATTAAAATAGCGGAGTATTCAATAATTGGTGGCATTGGGTATTTGCTAGCTTCATTAATGCAATTTATCAGAACAATCCCACACAGTAAGGGAATTTTAGGTTTGCTTCCATCATTTTATTTTGATACAATTCCTCTTGCTGTTATATTTATAGTTTCTTTTTTAGCAGCACTGTCAGTCTTAATAATTACTTATATTTTTTGGATGTATATGAGAATTAGATTAAAGAAAGAAGTACAATAAAAACATTATAATTTATTAAATCTAAACTCTATAATAATGTCAACTAACCCTTATTTTTTTTGTGCATAAACCTCAGCAATTTGCTTAGAAAGATACTTGAAGGCAAGTGGCAGATCTACAGAAATATTTGTGGTATTTCCTTCGATAAAAATAAATCCTCTATAATTTACATCTTTCAAGGCTTTTAAGTAAGGCTTAAAATCATCTCCATTAACACCGGGAAATGTACGCTTTTGCTTTTCTGCAACTTCGCAAAAAGTAATTAAGTCTCCTACTGCCCTAATCTCGTCTGGCGATTCGTTTTCTCGCATCATGTGAAATATATCTACATTGAGTCTGAAGTTTGGATGATTTACCAGTCTTACAATTTCTGCTGCCGATTTCAAAGAAGTAATGAAATTGGTTTCTGTGGTTTCTAAATTTTCAAGCACAATTGTGACTTGATATTTTTTAGCGATTTGCCCTAATTTATTGCACAACTTAACAAAATCTGATTTAGCTTTAACTAAATCATAACCTTCTGGAATTCTTCTTGAACCAGAACTTCCCAAAACTATAAATTTCACTCCTGCTTGTTTCGCCCTAGAAAGTAGAACATCGGTATAGGCTAAAACTTTTTCTTCATCAACATCTGGTCCGGCTATTTTTATACTGCCAGGAAAAAACAGATTGCAGGTCATGACTTTACATTTGGCAGATTTTATCTTTTTTAAATTGACTTGAAATTCCTCTTCCGTTAAATTAGGAGACAGAATTTTCTGTGCCGATTCAGTAATCATCCTAAAGCCTGAAGAATAAGCTAGGCTATCTTGATCTAAACTTGTAGCAATACCCAGCTTTGGAAAAGATTGAGCGTTCGCTTTTAAGCTTAAAATATAAAGAAAGACCAAGCAAAATAATAAAACTAGAGATTTATTTTTCATACAATAAAATTGAAATTACCTGAACATCAAACAATTATTACCAAACTTATAAAAATTGTGCTCTAAAAATAAAAGAAGCTGTATCATAAATATAAATTGTCATCCTGAGCTTGTAGAAGGATAAATAAAAATGCATTTCGACAAGCTCAATATGGCAAAATTCTAAAGAAAAATTAATTATGATACAGCTTCTTGAGTGTTAGATAAAGTTAATAACTATTTAGAACTACTTGGCTTCGGAAATACCTGATTGGCGTTTGCCCAGTTTTCCCAAAGTACCTCAAGCTCTTTAACCTTCGCTGGATTTTGTTTCGCGAGATCATTCGTTTCTGCTTTATCTTTCGATAAATCGAACAAATGCCAAGTGGTATCACTGCTTAATGAAACTAATTTCCAATTACCGGATCTAGCATAACGAGCACCAAAATGTTCGTTAAAAAGTGTTGTGTGACCAACATTTTCTTTTCCTTTTAACGATGGAACCAAACTTACACCCGAAGTAGGAATAATACTTTTTCCTTTATAAGTAGTGGGATATTTTGCACCAGCCAATTCAACAAAAGTTTTCATAAAATCCATTACGTGGCCACGTTGATTGCTGTAACTTCCTTTCTTCGCCTTAATCCCTTGAGGCCAATAAGCAATCATTGGTGTGTGAATTCCACCTTCGAAAGATTCTGCCTTTGCATATTGATAAGGCGTATTTGCAACGTTCGCCCAAACCCGCCCAATAGAACTGTAGGTAGTTTGCGGACCAGGCATTGCTTGCTTTTTAGTTGCATAAACAATTGGAGATCCTGTACGGGTTTCACTAGGCCGATCAAAGCCTGGGCCATAAGCGGCCGCATTTTCAGGACTTGCGCCATTATCTGATAAGAAAATAATAATGGTGTTATCCAATTTCCCGGTTTTACGTAAGGCATCTATAATTCGCCCAATCCCTTGATCCATTCTATCAATCATTGCTGCATGCACAGCCATTGCCTCTGCATCCCAAGCCTGATCTGGATTGTTTTCCCAAGAGGTAGCGCGAGTAATTGGTTTAGATAGCTTAGTGGTGTTTGAATCTATAAGACCAAGCTTAACCATTTTTTTATATCTCGCCTCGCGAATTACATCCCAACCGCCTTTATATGTGTCTTTATACTTTGCAATATCTTCTGGCTTTGCTTGTAAAGGCCAGTGCGGTGCATTTTGAGAAACATATAGAAAGAAAGGTTTATTCGTTTTTTTCCACGAATTGATATAAGCCACAGCCGTATCATTAATTGCATCGGTTTGATAATAATCTTTAGGAACAGTTTTAATTGGCTTTGTTCCACTCACTAAACTAAAAGGATCAAAGAAATCTACAACACCCCAAATCGTTCCAAAAAACTGATCGAAACCACGACTCGTTGGATATTGACTTAATGGAGAAAAATCGCCAAAATCTTTTTTATGATTTAGCCATTCCAACTGCTCTTTTGGATCTTTTTGCACATTAGTATTGGATACATGCCATTTTCCAGACATTGCCGTATTGTAACCTGCAGTTTTTAAAACTTCAGCAATGGTTACCGTATTATCGGCAAGTCGCCCTAAATAACCCGGCTCATCTTCTGCTTCGGTCATTTTACCAATTCCCGCTTGTTGGTTATACAATCCAGTGAGTAACGAGGCTCTTGTGGGGCAACATCTTGAGGTATTGTAAAACTCCCTGTAGCGCAAACCATTGTTTGCCAAAAAATCTATGTTGGGGGTATTAATTTCACCACCATAACAACCCGCATCAGAGAAACCCATATCATCGGCCAATATGACCACAATATTTGGCCTTTCAGGCTTAACTTCTACTTTGATTTTCTTTGGATTTTTATCAAAAGCGCTTAAAAATATCAACGCTGAGCCTGAGACGACCGCTAGGGAGAGGAATATTTTTTTCGAATTCATTTCTAAATAGGTATTTGTTAAACGATCTTATTTTTTGCCGTTAAGTGTCTTGATGGTTTTCACTTCGTTTTCGCTAAAAGGCGTTTTATCTTGTTTGTAGATGTCATGAAACCATAATTCAGGCTCTTTTCCTCCTGGCATTGGGGTATCCCAAGCATAAATCGTGTTGGTTTTACCAGATACAAATCCCCAGTTAATGGCACCAACATTTTCAGTTTTTAACATTGGCAAAATAGTCTGAAATAAACTTCCATTTCTTCTAGCCATATATTCTGTACAAACCAATGGACGTTTATAAGCTTTTAAATCGTTTATTTTATCTAAATGGCGATCTACATAACCGTAGTGGTGATAAGTAATTACATCGGAGTTTTCTAACTGGAACTTGTTTAGGTTAGCGAAATTATCGCCATAATTCCATACACCTGCGGTAAGTGGCTGACTCGGATTAACGGCTTTGGCCCAACTAAAAACCTGCTTTAAAAGATCTAAACTTTTATCAACGTAGCCATTGTTTCCTGGCTCATTATATAAATCCCACATTATAATCCGCTTATCATCTTTATGTGTGGTCAAAATATCTTTCACATAGGCTTCAAGCATTTTTAAACTGTCTGGATTATTTCTAATATCCGTTCCGGGATCGCGAAGCCAACCGCTATTGTGTACACCGATTTTGGGCTCTGGCTGTTTCCCTGGAGCATATTTATCATTCCAGCAATCATCAAAAAATACAAGGATAGTTTTCACATTGTGTTTGGCAGAAATATCAAGATAGTTGTTTAATCTTTTCTTAAAACCTTCCTTATCCGATGTCCAAGCTACGTGATGTAGAAATACACGCATGGTATTAAAACCCAATTCTTGCGCCCATCCAAGTTCTTTATCAATCTGCGCTGGATCAAACGTAGCCGCCTGAAACATTTCCAATTGGTTAATGGCCGTGGCTGGTTGGTAGTTACAACCCGTCATCCAAGGTTGCTTTTTGTACCAGGCATTCGCTTGCTCTGTTGTCCATCTGCTCTGTGCAAAGGAAGTGCTGATGCTCAAGCACGTAATTAAAATAAATAGGTATCTCATAATATATTATCTAATGTTGCTAATTTAACTAAAACGTTTTAATACCCGGGGTTCTGTGTACAAAGTTTATTTGCATCGAGTTCAGATTGTGGGATTGGAAATAAAACCCGGTGATCTTTTGCGTTGGTAATACCTCTTGCTACAGCATTGCTGATCAATTTTCCTTGGCGAACCAAATCTTCGCGGCGTTTACCTTCAGATACAAACTCCCATCCTCTTTCTCTTAAAATTGCATCTCTAAATAAATCTTTCGAAGCCAAATCTGTTAGCGTAAGCGATACAATTCCTGCTCTTGTTCTTACTTGATTAAGCAAACCTAAACTCTCGAGAGTTGGCCCGGTTAATTCGTTCAAAGCTTCGGCACGGGTAAGTAGAATATCCGCATAACGCAAAACAGGCACATCTGTTCCGCTATTGTTCCCTACGGTTGCATTATCCCAATATTTGAAACTTCTTGCATTATCTCCGGTTGATAAATCGACAGTAGCATTGCTGGTGTTTACATAACTGGTACAGATTAAAGAAAGGCGTTTATCGGTTGGGGCAAAAGTGCTTGTAAAAGCAGTTCTCAAACGGTACATCGTTGCGAAATTCGACATTGATGCAGTGTAAACGTAGTTTGGAAACTGTGGACTGCTTTTATAAGCTGCTGGTAAAGCTCCTGCTTGATACCAGTTTCCAAAAGGATCTTCCGGACGACATTGCAAGGCTAAAATGATTTCTTTATTACGCTCATTTTCAACTCTAAACAATCCTTCAAATGAAGGAAACAAAGCGTAATAATTATAATCTATTACGGCTTTGGCAGCATCCGCTGCTTTTTGCCACTGTTTAGTGTTTAGGTAAAACTTGGCCAAAATTGCGTAGGCCACACCTTTATTATATCTCCCAAAAGCAACTTCAGCACCAGGGTTTGGTAAATCAGGAATTGATGCAGTAATGTCGGCTTCAATAAAATCTAATAGTTGTTGATTAGTTGCTTTAGCTAAGGCACCAGTTTGTGTTTCTGGGGTTCGTAATGGCACAGTGCCAAAATTATTATACAAAATTGCATAAGCTTGTCCTCTTAATACTCTCGCCTCGGCGGTGTATAATTTTTTATTGGCATCGGTTGTGTTTACTGCAGCAATGTTTTGGATCACGTTATTTGCATCGCGAATGGCTCTGTAGTTGGGTGCCCAAAGGTCATCGAAAAATGTACCTGTTGTTGGATCCCAAGTATAATTAATCAGCGTAAGCAAACCACCGTTTTCTGCCCCGCCTGTATCGTAACCAACATCGGTACTCATTTCTGCTCCATTAATTACCCAACGCGAGTTGGTTTGAGTTTGCGCTTGTGCGTAGGCGCTAAATAACAGCGATTTTATACCTGCATCTGAAGTTAAAACATTGTCTGGCGAAAATTCTGAATTTGGAGATACCTCGAGCGATTTTTCGCATGAAGTAATCGAAAACACCATTCCCGACAATAATATATATGTGAATATTCTTTTCATGTTAATCGATTTTTAAATTTTAAAGCTGAAGATTTATCCCGAAAGTGTACGTTCTAGAAAGTGGGTAAGAATTATAATCTACCTTTTGAATGTTATCTCCCAACGAGTTTGCTGCAGGGTCTGATCCTGAATATTTTGTCCAGGTGTATAGGTTAGATCCATTTGCAAATACCGATAAGTTGCTTACAAATTTGTTTTTAGGAAGTGGAACTTTAACCGTTAACCTTACCGCCTGCAATCTTAAATATGATGCATCTTCTACCGTTCTGGTATTCACCTGTCTCTGCCCTTGCACATCGTTAGGCAAGAAAGATGGAAAATCGTTTGTTGGGTTAGTTGGTGTCCAACGGTTTAAATAAGGTTCTGCCAATTTATTTCTCCGAAGATCTACTGGGTACAGTGCATCAACTAAACTGCTGTTTAATAATTTAGCACCTTGAGATCCTTCTAAAAACACATCAAGGCTCACGATTTTATAACCAAAGCTTGCATTAAAACCGTAATAGAAATCCGGCATCGATTTGCCAATAATCGTACGATCGTTAGCATCGATAATTTTGTTGCCATCTAAGTCGCGGTATTTTAAATCACCAGGACGAACACCCGCTTGTGCAGTCGAGAAATTATCACCGGTCTGCCAAACGCCATCAACAATATAGCCGTAGTAAGAACCAATGGATTCGCCTGGTTTTAAAATTCCCAATGCGCCGATAGAACCTACACCACCATAAATCACCTGACTTAAATCTCCAAGACTCAAAATTTCGTTTTTAAGGGTTGTAATGTTAAAACCTGCATCAATTCTAAAATCCTTTCTATTTAAAATTGATCCTTTTAGGGAAAACTCAACGCCAGTATTGCGCATACTGCCCACATTTTGAGTTTGCGATCCGAAACCTGTACTTGCTGCCTGTGGCGTATCATAAAGCAAATCGGATGTTTTACGGTTATAATATTCGATACTTCCAGTTACCCTTGAGCTAAACAAACCGAAATCTAAACCTAAATCTACCTGATTGGCAGATTCCCATTGTAAATCTGGATTTGCACTTCTTGTTGGATTTAAAGAGCTGTATCTTGTTCCTCCGAAAATGGCATTTCTACCTGCAGAATACGTACTAAAATAAATGTAGTTGGCATTAGGTTGATTTCCTGTTGCGCCATAACTTATTCTCAACTTTAAATCACTTAAAATTTTGTTGTCTTTTAAGAAATCCTCATCGTGGATTTTCCAAGCTACTGCTGCTGAAGGAAAATAACCAAATCTTTTGTTCGGTCCGAACCTTGCAGAACCATCGGCCCTTAATGATGCGGTTAATAAATATTTGCCCTTATAAGCATAATTAACTCTACCTAAAAACGAAACTAAAATGTTTTCTTGTCTGCTATTGCTTACACTGTTTAAGGTGTTATCGCCTGTACCCAAACCATCGTAAGTTAAATCTGGCAATGCAAAAGACCTTGAGCTTCCAATTAATGAGCTGGAAGTATAACGCTCATAAGTAGAACCTGCAACTGCAGAAATACTATGATCGCCAAAAGTTTTGTTGAAATTTAATGTAGCCTCGCCCAAATAATAGGCACGTTTACCATCGCGAACATCGGCGTAACCATTATAAGATGCTCCTGTTAAAGTTGTTGGATCAATCCAAAAATAGCGCTGACTGTCATTTACATCCGCTCCTGCTCTTACCTTTGCCGATAAGGAAGGAATAAAATAATACTCTGCATAAATATTCCCGATTGTTCTGTAGGTATCGCCCATGCCGTACTGCCCATTAATTACAGCTAAAGGATTATCCATTGGATTCATTAATGCCGAACGATTATAACCGCCGGTTGCAGTATAAGGCGCAGCTGTTGGATCGTAATTTTGAGCCATATAAAGTGCACTTGCATTATCGTTTAACCCCACACCTGTAGCGTTATAATCATCTCTACTGTAAGAAGATTCTAAACTAATTCCAACAGCATATTTTTGCGCCACCGAATGTTCTACATTTACGCGACCGCTGTATCTTTTGTTGCCAGAATTCAGCATAATTCCATCCTGATCGTATAATCCGGCAGAAATGTAAAACTTGGTATTGCCGCCACCACCAGAAAACGAAATATCATGACTTTGAAGCGATGCCGTTTTTAACAATAAAGATTGCCAATCGGTATTGGCATTTGTGCCTGTAACCCGAGTGGTTGATAAATTACCCAGATCGATAATCCCGTTGATGGCCTGAGTATATTCATCGCCAGTCATAAAGGTGAGCAAGCGTGTGGCCTTTTGCGTCCCAACAGAACCGTTATAGTTTACTTTTAATTTCCCGTTGTCACCTTTTTTAGTGGTAATAATTACCACTCCATTTGCACCCCTCGAACCATAAATTGCGGTTGCAGAAGCATCTTTCAAAATCTCAATCGAGGCAATATCTGATGGATTCAAATTGTTCATAGCTGAACGAAGATTTGGATTACTGGTTGTTCCGCCCGGAGCAGAACTTCCAATCGCAGATCCATCGTTAATGGGCAAACCATCAATTACGTAAAGCGGACTGTTATTGCCGGTAATGGAAGTAATCCCACGAATCTGCACACTCATTGCAGCGCCTGGTTCTCCACTTTTTTGGTAAATTTGAATACCAGAAGATCTTCCTACCAAAGCCTGTTGAACGTTTACATTGGCACCTTTTGTAAGGTCGCTCGCTTTTAATGATGTAACAGAACCAGTTAAATCGCTTTTACGAACCGTACCATAACCCACTACAACAACATCCTCTAAATTTCCAGCTTCCGGTTCTAGCGTAATATTAACGCTTGTTCTTTTGTTTACTTCAATTTCAATGTTTTTGTAGCCTACAAAACTTACTTGCAAAACTGCGTTTGAAGCAGCATCGAGGGCAAAAGCTCCAGATGTATTTGTGCTGACTACTATGGGTTGGTTTTTAACTTTTACAGTAGCACCAACAATGGTTTCTCCTTTTTCGTCTTTTACAACGCCCGTTATCCGCGAGGTTTGGGCATAAACTGCGTTAGATATACTGCCACAAAAAACAAATAATACACACAGCAATTTAAAAAGCTGGCTTTTGCTTGCAAAGGGAAAATTGAATACCATTTTCGAAAAATCAAACTTTCGAGTTTTCATTTTTTCTTTCATTTTTAATGATGGTTTAAGGATTTAGGTAAAATAAATAGCACCAACAGTTGTTCGTGGCTAAATACAGTGCATTAAGAAATTTTAATTAATTGAGATGATTCAGTTTTAGGTTGTACAACAACAGCTCGATATTGAATATAAAGCGTAAAAAGTTGGAGACTTTGAAGAGTAAATAGGATTCATAAAATAAGGATTGAGGCGCAAATATATAAAAACTATATAAAGCCTATAGATTATATAGTTTTTTATTTAACGAATCCTTTGAATAGAATATTTCAGCTCTTGATTGGCACTAAACCGAAAGGAATTTCAAATACTTAAGTCTCTTTTTTATTTGTAGAGGTGAAGTCTACGCCATCAGATTGGAGCTTATTAATAAGCTTCTTTTGTAAAGTTTTTTTCATAACGTTTAATATTTGGTTGTAGGTCGATCAAATTGAGATTTGATCTATCAAATAAAAACAATTCGCATATTACATTCTGATCAATCTTTAGTTGAATTGTCTCAAAATGCGATCAAGATCTTTCTTACTGATATTCCATGATGGTTTATCTTTATTTTAACATTTGGTTTTTGCCCAATGCCCTAAAGTAGATTTGGAACTCAGCACCGATTTTTTAACTTTGAGTACCAAGCTATGAGCATCCTTCAAACCAGATTTTTTATATTTTTTCTTTTACTGTTTGCCACACGGCTGGCATTTGCCCAGCCTTATTATTTTCGGCATTATCAGGTTGATGAAGGTTTATCTCATAACACCATAATCAGTTTGCTTCAAGATCATAATGGAATGATTTGGGTGGGCACAAAAGGCGGTTTAAATTCTTTTAACGGACATAATTTTAGATCGTATTTTAATAAGGCCAACAGTTACGGCACCATTGGAAACAATTTTATCAACTCACTCTGCGAGGATAAAAATGGAATGATTTGGATTGGTACGGGTCGAGGAATTTTACGCTTCGATCCTGTTCATGAGGTTTTCTTTCAGATTCCTTTTAATGTTGCCGATGGTGTGGAACAAATTACCATTGATAAAAACAATAATATTTGGTTTTTGAAAAGCGATATGCTGTGCAGGTACAATCAGCTGAATAAACACCTCAGCTATTTCCCTAGCGTTAATGGAAATTCTATGAAGTTTGATGCCTTTGGCAAGCTGTGGATTGGTAATCATGAAGGTGAAGTTTTCAAATTCGATCCCGCAAATAATAGCGTATCAAACATTATCCAGGTGCTAGATAAAAACCTGCCTTATAACCAGAAAGTAATAAGCAAATTACTGGTACTCAAAGATCAAATTCTGATTGGCACAACCAAACATGGCTTGCTTACTTACAGCTTGGTTACGAAAGAAATTAAAGCGCTCTTATCTAAAAACAAAGACAATACAGATATTTATGTAAGAGATATAATCTCGGCAGAAGAGGAGAATTATTGGGTAGCGACAGAATCTGGAGTGTATGTTTTTAACCTCAAAAATCAGCAATTTACACAGCTAGAAAAAGTTCCGAGCAATCGCTATTCAATATCAGATAATGCGGTGTATTGTTTGCTTAAAGATAATGAAAAGGGATATTGGGCAGGGACATTTTTTGGTGGCCTGAATTATCTTTCGCCAGAAAATATCAAGTTTACGAAGTACATCAACATTAAAGGAACAAATTCTATATCGGGCAATGCGGTGCGAGAAATCTGCAGTTACGATAACAAAAACATTTGGATTGGGACGGAAGATGCAGGTGTAAATCGTTTGGAATTGAGCACAGGTAAATTTACCCAGTTTACCACAACTGGGCTTTCCAATAGTTTATCCTATCCAAATATTCACGGTCTTTTTGCCACAAAAGATAAACTCTACTTAGGTCCTTTCGTTCATGGATTGGACATTATGGATTTAAAAACCGGTAAAATCTTAAAAAGACATAGTGTTATTGGCTCGGGTGATCAATTTACCAGTGATTTTGTGATGTCCATTTATCAAACTTCGGAGAAGAGGATTTTGATTGGTACCATTCATGGTGGGCTTTTTGAATACGATGAACAGAAAGACAATTTTAAGCGTCTCAATTTTATCCCCGAAAATTCCAACATCTACGCCATTTTCGAAGATCATACTGGAACAATATGGGTTGGAAGCTTGCAGAATGGTGTATTTTATTATAATCCAAAAACGGGTTTAAGTGGTAACATCAAGTTTAATAAAGGAAATGGTTTCGATTATCAAATTCAGGGCATCTATGAAGACAGTCGCCATTTCTTATGGTTCGCAAGCGAAGGCGGAGGCTTGATCAGTTTAGATCCAGATCGAAAAAAGATTACAAAAATTACCACAAGCAATGGCTTACCCAGTAATTACCTATTCAGAACGCTCGAAGATAATACTGGCAATTTATGGATCAGCTCACTTAAAGGATTGATCTGCCTGAATTTAAGCACCAAAAAAATCAAAATCTTTACCAGAGCCAACGGATTGATTACCGATCAGTTTAACTACAATTCGGCCTATAAAGACGTAAATGGAAAAATGTATTTCGGAACAGTACAAGGACTTATTTCTTTTAATCCGGCTGATATATTGGTAAAATCAGTTGCTCCGCCTCTTTACTTAACCGCGTTCCAGGTTAATAATGAGGAAGTAATACCAGGCAAAAAAGGTGTGCTTTCTCAAGCAATTCTTTACACCGACACTGTACGTTTAAATTATAACCAATCGAGTTTTAACATTGAGTTTGCCACTTTCAGTTATACGTCTCCAAAAACCATCGATTACTTATACCAAATGGAAGGCGTGGGCAATAATGAATGGACGAATCTAAGAAATAATCAAAAGGCTTATTTTACAGATTTAGCGCCCGGAACTTACAACTTTTTGGTTAAAGCAAGAGATAATGTTGGTGGCTGGGTGAGTAAAACTCGTCATATTGTTATTCAAATACGGCCACCATTTTGGAAAAGCGGATTTGCTTATTTCATCTACATTTTGCTGGTTTTGATTGCGTTTTATCTTTCGGCAAATTATTATAGAAAGATGCTCGAATCTAAAAATCAGAGGAAACTTCAGCTTTTCGAATTTGAAAAAGACAGAGAAATTTATCAAGCAAAAATTGAGTTTTTTACCAATATTACGCATGAAATTCAAACGCCTTTAACATTAATTAAAGGCCCGGTAGAACGGCTTCTTGATCGGATTGAAGATGCGCCCGCGATTAAAAAGAGCTTGCAGATGATCGATAAAAATACTAACAGACTTCTTGCGCTTACCGCACAATTGCTCGATTTTAGAAAAACAGAGATTGATCAATTTGGATTGAGTTTTGTAAAACTAAATATTATTCAGGTTTTAAGGCAAGAAGTTACCGCATTTAAGCCTGAAATAGAGAAAAAACACATCAAACTCGAACTTAAATTCCCCAAAACCAGTTTAATCGCCTTTGTAGATTATGAAGCGTTTAGAAAAATAATTAGCAATCTCTTATCCAATGCACTCAAATATGCAAGCTCAAAAATAATAATTGAGCTCTTACCAACGGTAGAAGATCATCGAGAATTTGTGATTCGGTTTGCTACGGATGGAGAACCTATCCCTAAAGAATTAAGAGAGAAAATATTCGAACCGTTTTACCGAATGAGCAGAAACATAGATAAGCCGGGAACAGGAATCGGATTACCCATTGCCCGATCTTTAGCCGAGTTGCATACGGGAAGCCTACTGCTGATTGAATACCAAAATGGATTAAATATATTTGAATTAAAATTGCCCATTCACCACTCAATAGAGTTTAATTTAAGCAAGTGGAAAAAATTCTAACAAAAAGCGATCTGCTACTAATTATAGATGATAGTGAAGACATCCTCGATTTCCTTACAGAAATCTTCTCCGATAGCTATGATGTAGTAACCGCCGAAAATGCGGAACAGGCACTAATTCTATTGCAAAACAATGTTATCGATCTGATTATAAGCGATATCATGATGCCTGGCATTGATGGGCTTGAGTTTTGTCAACAGGTTAAATCAAATATCGATTATTGTCACATTCCGCTTATACTTCTAACTTCAAAAAATACCTATCAAGCACAAATATCGGGTTTGGAAGTTGGCGCCGACGCTTATGTTCAGAAACCTTTTTCTCCCGAATTTCTGTTGCTCCAAGTTGCTAATCTGCTAAAAAACCGATTTAAGGTTAGGGAACACTTTTCTAATACACCTTTTGAAGACAGTTGGATTACCACTCACCGAAAAACTGATGAAGTATTTATGAAAAAGGTTGAAGAATATATTCACCAGAACATAAAAGATACCAACTTAGAAATCGATCAATTGGCTTACCACATGAATATGAGTCGCCCAACTTTTTACCGTAAAGTGAAGGCAATTTCTGACGTTACCCCAAAAGATTTGGTAAATATAGTCCGCTTAAAAAAGGCTGCAAGGTTAATTGCCGAAAACGACTTAAAACTTTTTGAAGTTTCTCAAATGGTGGGTTACAGTTCGCAAAGCATTTTTGGAAAGAACTTTCTTAAATATTTCGGCATCAACCCAATCGAGTATGCAAATCAATTGAAGAATGCTTAGCTTTGAACTTAAAATCCTTTGCTAAATAACCTAGATTGCTAAAAACGTAAATATTTTGTGATTACATATTTTCGCTATCAATTAATTTAACCTGTTTCCCCATTTTCTTTTGAATAACCTCAAAATGGTGTAATTCATCAGGACTAACCAAAGAGATAGCTTCTCCCAACTTATCTGCACGGCCTGTTCTACCAATGCGGTGGATATAATCTTTGGGCGATCTAGGCAGTTCATAATTAATTACAAAAGGAAGCTGGTCAATATCGATTCCTCTTCCCATTAAATCTGTGGCCACCAATATTTTAAGCCTGCCAGATTTAAAATTAGACAACGCCTCATTTCTTGCTCCCTGACTTTTTTTACTGTGGATGGCTTTCGCCTGAAAATTATTTTTAACAAGTTTGTTTACAATGGCATCTGCAGTATGAACGGAAGAAGCAAATATCAAAACTTGTTTCATTTCGTGATGACCGATTAGATAACGCAAAAAGGGTCCTTTCTTTTCATCAGAAACAATATAGGCCACCTGATTAATCTGTTCGAGAGAATCTTCTTGGGCTTCAATCTTGATAACCAGCGGATCATGCAGTAAAACTTGGTGAATTAGTTGAAGATCTTGATTTAAAGTAGCTGATAATAGTATGTTCTGACGCTTTTCTGGCAAGAGTGCAATAATTTTATTTACCTCTTCTTTAAATCCTAGATTAAGCATTTTGTCGGCTTCATCAAGTACCAGAGTCTCAATACTAGATAAATAAACCGAATTCATTTCTAACAGTTCCAACAATCTGCCCGGCGTTGCTATAAGCACATTTGTACCTTGAAGAGCCGTCATTTGAGGATTTATAGATACTCCACCATAAACCGCCAATGTTTTAACAGGCACTGGAACTCCTTTTCCAAAAGTTTGAAAAACATCTTTTACCTGCTCCGCAAGCTCGCGTGTAGGCACCAAAACCAATACATTAACGTGTCGGTTTTTAAGCGCAACTGCCTTTTGCAGATTCATCAAGATTGGCAAAACATAGCTGGCTGTTTTTCCAGATCCTGTTTTGGCGATGCCTAAAACATCCCTCTTGTTCAATATCGCTGGTATAGCTGCTTGCTGAATTGGTGTTGGTTCAGTATATTTTTGATCTGATAAGACTCTTAATAATTCTGGTATTAATCCCAGAGTGGTAAATGGCATATTATTCTTTTTCGATAAAAATAAGGAAAAATCGTTATTAACAGTGTCTACTTTAAAAATCCAACGAAATGAAATGAAGGAGTTCTACGAAAAAAATGCTTATTTTACTTTGTTAAAAAGGCCACTGTCAAATTATTTTAAATGCACGAATGCTGATAAAATGATAAAGCAGCTCTTCTCAGAACTGCTTTATCATTTTCTAACTAAGGTTTATTTTTCTTTGCTTCCTATATTGATAGATAGAACCTGCAACAAATATTATTAAAAGAAAAAGTAGTGTTCCGCCTATAATTGGATCACTTGGCGCTTTTGCCAAAGGATGTCCGATTGGAATCCGAGTAAATGTTTCATTAACCGTAGGTATCCAAGAGAGAAAAAAGCTGAACGACAGACAAAAGTTTTCAAAATACCGATTTCGGTTATTACCCTGTTTCTTTTGATAAAGAAAATAGGCTACAGATACCAATACTACAATTAACAATGAAAATACATGGCCAGCATTAAATCCGCCATGCTTGGAGATACCCAGTGCAGTTAATGAGGTAATCATGGTGCAGTAAAAATATGTTTTGCCGGATAATGCAGCTAAATTGATTTTACCATATTTTATATAGGAAGCGATTGCAGAAACAATCGCAATAACGCCAATAGCAGTATGAAAAATGCCTAAATTTGATAGTCCCATAATTATTAGTTGTTATATGTTAAATTTAAAAATGACTTATTTGAAGCTACTGGCAAATGATCTTCTGATAAACTAAATGGATTACCATTTAAATCCATAATTGTAAAGTTGGGTGCGACTTTGCCTTCTTTAATTTTCATTGTTCGATTTTTTAATTGTTAGATAATTATACTGCTAAAGAAATAAGGCCAATAAAAGGGAATAGCGCAGAATCTTAATTTGATGTTTTTAATTTATTTCTTTTTGCATTACAAAGCTCCTAAAGAAAAGAAAGCTAGACTTAGTAGATTAGTTCAATTTTTTGGCAATTTGGTTCATAAAAGAAGCATCTTTAAACAATATGGTAAACGACTATAAAAAATTTGACCTATTTGGAAAATCGCTGATCCAAAAAATTGTATTAAAGCCACCCTTCAAATTTGATTTTCCAGTTACCGATCGGGCTTGTTTTTTGTACTTATTAGAAGGTGAGATTAAATATCAAATTGATGAGGAAGAAATAAACATCCCGACCAATTATTCATTATTTCTGAATTGCATCAACTCCGGAAAGCAGATACAAAATTCCAACTCAAAAAGTAATTGTGAAATTGTAATCGTTACTTTCTATCCAGATATACTCAAGAAAATTTATGAAAGAGAACTTCCGGTATTGCTTCAAGCCCCTCGGAATCCGATCTCAAATAAATCGAGCGAAAAAATAAGCAGCGATTTTTTAATTCTAAAGTACATTGAAGGATTACTCTTTTATTTTGAAAATCCATCTTTAGTTAACGAAGATATTTTGATCTTAAAGTTTAAAGAAATCATTCTTTTACTTTCACAAACACAGAATGCAGAGGCTATTCAAGTCATTTTATCACAACTCTTTTCGCCAACAACCTATACTTTTAAACAAATAATAGAAGCAAATTTGTTTTCGCAATTATCTATTGAGGAACTGGCTGAGCGAAATAATTTAAGCATCTCTTCCTTTAAACGAGAATTTGCAAGATTATACAACGATACGCCCGCCAATTATATTAAAGCTAAAAAGCTAGAAAAAGCAACCGAACTCCTTTTGGCTTCCACAAAGCGAATTACCGACATTGCCTTTGATTGCGGTTTTAATGATCTCGCAAACTTCACCAAAAGCTTCAGTGAAAAATACAATACTACTCCTACAAATTATCGGTTGCAAATAAAAAATAAGTGATGGGGAGTTTCGAGATTATCTGAATTCTGCATTTAACACAAAATAAATGAGGACGTTACATTTAAAATAGAACGATTAATGAAATTAATTTTCGCAAAAAAATTAGTTATACCAATTGAAATATCTATTTAAAAAAAGCAGCTCATTTCTGAACTGCTGTAAACTTGCTACCATGACTTATTATTTTCAATTTGTATCTCATTTCACAAAAGAACTTATATAATCCAAACTGGTTGTCCAGCTAAGATTTTCATAACGTTGATTAGACAGTTGATGATGATGAGTTGAAAACATGGAATACATATATTGAGCTTGTTGCCATTTGGCATACAATTCAGCCTCACCGGCAGGATTATCTTTTCTCTGCTTTTTTATCATCTGTGCAAAATCTTCGAGACTTGAAAGTTGTTGCATTCTAAATTCCAGACCCGTTGCTTCTTTCACATCAGCCCAAATCATATTGGGACTAACCTGAAAACTTGCTATCTGTAAATTTCTGGGTGCTTTATCGTCTAAAGCTACTTCAGCTGTAAAGGAAGCTGTATTATCCATTGTGGTGAAATCCAATTTCCAGTCTGCCTTTTCACCCCAATAGCCGATGCTCTTGTCTTTTAAATTTAGAATAGGTGTATTGTATTTCATAATATCTGCAAAAGCGCCGTTGAAAATAGAGGATGCTTTGATTGAAGAGCTGTCTAGATAGGCTTTAAATTGTCTTCTTAAATCAAAATTCCTGTTTTCGCCAGGTACCAAGTCGTTATAATCCGTACAAAAATCTGAAGGGATAAACCGTGGTACTCCTGCTTGCAATGCACCATCCAATAATCTTTTCTGTAAATCTAAAATAACATCTCCCAAGCCTGCCAATGCAGAAACTACACAATCTATATCTGCACAAGCCTTTGCGATTTCATCGACATTGCTTAAATCTACTGCAATTACATTAACACCAATTTTTCTTAGAGTTTCGATTTTTTCAGGATCAGTAGCTGTTCGAACTAAGGCACTTACATCTGCGCCTCTCTTTATTAATTCCTTACAAATTTTATTTCCTAAATTACCAGTAGCACCAGCTACCAAGATTGATTTTTTCATGATTATTATTTAAGGATGTTTATTCTATTATAATGCTAAAAAGCTGAAAACAGCGTCTAACACTTGCTGAGGTTGTTCTTCGAACATATAATGGCCACTATCTAAGATACCAACTACATTAACATCTTTTGCAACATAAGGTAATCCTATTTTCATATAGTTGTAACTAACATAACTTCCAATTCCCAATACAGGCATGGTAAGCGGTTGATAGTTTTTTGCATCTTCAATATCTTGTGCAAAGCTTTGATACCAGGCATTGGAAGCCTTAATGTTCTCGGCTTTATTGTAAATGGAAGCATAAACTGCTCTATCGAATGAAGTCATTTTACTTTCATCAATCATTACATACTGAAAAAGCCAATCTAAAAGGTATTGAAAACGACCTTCCAATATCTTTTCTGGTAATTCTTTTACCTGATTAAACCCCATCCACCAAGCGTAAGGCATCTTTGCATCCATCTTTTCATTAAAAGTACCATTTGGAGGCATCAATGGCATTTGCATCATGCCTTCGCTTGGGTGTGCGCCATCCGCAACAATTAGCTTATCCGTGAATTGGGGATAGTTAAACGCGAAACTCATAGCAACCATTCCGCCAATATCGTGCCCCATAAGGTGGACTTTAGATAGCCCAAGTTGCTTGATCAACTCCAGAATATCACTTGCCATTGTTTTCTTATCGTACCCGGAATCGGTTTTCCCCGAACTGCCCATCCCTCTGAGATCTACAATAATTACACGATATGCTTTTGCAAGATCACCAGCAATGGGATGATAAGAATAATAGGTTTGTGGCCAACCTGGCAAACAAATCAGAGGCTCGCCACTCCCACCTTCAATATAGTGCAAACTAAATCCGTTAACTTTTACATAACGATTAGTAAAGCCAGGAAATTTTTTAATTAATTCTTCATCAGCATACTGATTTTGAGATGGTGCTGTGTTATCATTTATTTGAGTCATCATATTATTTTTAATAACTCAAAGTTAGTAGGCTACTCGTTAGGCAAAACTAACAAATGGTAGAAAATCAATTTACCTAATATTTTTCCTAATTCTACTCAATGCATTGGGTGTAATGCCCAGAACTGCGGCCAATTGCTTGATAGGAACTTTCTGCAAATACTCAGGAGTATTCATAAATTCCAAATATCGTTCTTCAGCAGAAAGTGTTTGGAAATTTAAAATCTGATCTATCATTCTCACACACATTGCTTCCCATATTTTTCTCCCAAACTCCTCCCAGCTTGCAATATGCCCATATAAAAAGTCCATATCTTTTTTATCAATTACAATCAGTTCCGTATCCTCAATGGCTTCGATATTAAACCTAGTTGGTTTTTGTGGATTAAGGCTAGAAATCTCCGTAAAAAATTCATTTTTAAAGGTTACCCATGTTGTGTTTTCCTGATCATTTAATTCATAAAAAAAGCGTACTCCACCAGATACAATAAAAAAATATTGATTGGCAATTTGTCCCTTCTTCAGAATTATCTTCCCTTTACTTACTTTCTTTGTCTTACATCTGGAAAGTACAAGTTGCAAATCGAAATCATCTATCAATATGATCGATTTTATGAATGTTATAAATTGCTCCATTGTTTAGTAAAGATCGACTTTATTCTGAGGTTAATACGTTAGTGAATATTCATTACAAATATATAATTGCTTATAGATTTAACTATTACTTGTGTATTCCAAAAATTTAATTTCTATAAGATATAGTCAATTATCAAGCGCTTGTAGATCCATAAAAACTTTTTTTTAATCATGTTATATTAAAGAGTTTCCAACCTTTCAATACGCTCAACCCCTTCCGAAGTACGCGAACGGCCTTGCAACATTTAGAAGGTATGATAGTTAAAGGGATTGCAATTCCTTTCTACCTCCCACCTACCCAAACAGGGTGGAGAAATGGAGCTCCTTCAGCGAAGTGGCTCAGCCTGTG
>NZ_JACRYL010000006.1:21306-22041 GCF_014306625.1 Pedobacter fastidiosus | reverse complement strand
TTTGACGTAGCAGACCAAGAAATGATGCACAGCCTTGATCTTTTGCTTCTTTTCTATCAAGAGAAAAGAAGGAGCCACTCGGCGGCGGTGAGCCGAGGCAAGCCTAAGCGTGGGAAGCAACCACCTGTAAAACTTTACTTTCCAAAGTAGATTGCCACACCCTGTGAAAAACAGAGGCTCGAAACTGTAAAGAGTTTCCAACCTTTCAATATTATCAACCCCTTCCGAAGTACGCGAACGGCCTTGCAACATTTCGAAGGTATGATAGTTAAAGGGATTGCACTTCCTTTTCTACCTCCCCCTGACCCAAACAGGGTGTAGAAACGGAGCTCCTTCAGCGAAGTGGCTCAGCCTGTGCCCAAAAATCACTTTGACGTAGCAGACCAAGAAATGTTGCAAGGCCTTGATCTTTTGCTTCTTTTCTATCAAGAGAAAAGAAGGAGCCTATCGGCGGCGGTGAGCCGAGGCAAGCCTAAGCGTGGGAAGCAACCACCTGTAAAACGTTACTTTCCAAAGCAGATTGCCACGCCCTGTGAAAAACAGAGGCTCGCAATGACGTGGTGCATTAAAGAGTTTCCAACCTTTCAATATTCTCAACCCCTTCCGAAGTACGCGAACGGCCTTGCAACATTTCGAAGGTATGGTAGTTAAAGTGATTGCACTTCCCTTCCACCTCCCACGTACCCAAACAGGGTGGAGAAACGGAGCTCCTTCAGTGAAGTGGCTCAGCCTGTA
>NZ_JACRYL010000006.1:0-21263 GCF_014306625.1 Pedobacter fastidiosus | reverse complement strand
TTTGACGTAGCAGACCAAGAAATGATGCACAGCCTTGATCTTTTGCTTCTTTTCTATCAAGAGAAAAGAAGGAGCCAATCGGCGGCGGTGAGCCGAGGCAAGCCTAGAGCGTACGGAATGACAATTTAATTCCTCCCCACTCTGGCGCAAGCGTCCGCTTGTTCCTGAAGATAAAAACCATTAAAACAAAAGCTGAAAATGACGACAAAATCAAGCCCCTATTTTTTACAAAAAATATAAAAAACTAATCCTCAATAAAATTAGATTTGCCTGTATCGATCACTATGGCAAAGAAAATAAATACAATACCCGTTGAAAACATTTCGTTTAAAGAACGTCTCTCCTCTTTAAGAAATTTGCCAAATCTATTTAAACTGGTTTGGCAAAGCAGTCCGAGCAAAACCATCATCAGTTTTACCCTTAGGATCTTACGTTCGGCCATGCCAGTTGCATTGCTTTATGTTGGAAAACTGATTATAGACGAAGTTGTGGCATTGAACACTAGTGCCATAGGTGGGAATATGGACAGGCTTTGGGAATTGGTAGGCCTTCAGTTCTTCTTGGCAATTATGAATGATGCGCTGAGCAGGATGATTAATCTTGCAGATAGCCTTTTAGGCGATCAGTTTTCAAATTATACCTCCATTAAAATAATGGAACACGCCGCTACCCTCGACCTAGATCAATTTGAAGATTCTGTATTTTATGATAAGCTGGAACGTGCAAGGCAACAAACGGTTGGTAGAAGTGTGATGCTTTCGCAAGTGATGAGCCAAATACAAGATTTAATCTCCATGGCGTTTCTCTTGACAGGATTAATTGCTTTTAACCCATGGTTAATTCTTTTATTGGTACTTGCGATTATCCCTTCATTCCTCGGCGAATCTTATTTTAACAGCAAAAATTATGCGTTGTCTCGAAGTCAGACTCCAGAACGTAGGGAACTTGATTATGTGCGCTACTTGGGTGCTAGTGATGAAACTGCAAAGGAAGTGAAGATTTTTGGTCTTTCAGATTTCATTATCAACAGGTTTAAAACCTTGTCGGATAAATTTTATAAAGACAATAGCAAATTGGCCATACGTAGATCTATTTGGGGCACATTTTTTTCAATTTTAGGCACTATTGGCTATTACGCAGCATACGGATTTATTGTTTACGAAACGGTTACTGGAAAATCAACGGTTGGGAACCTGACTTTTTTAGCTGGATCATTCCGTCAACTGAGTGGCTTGATGGAAACCATGCTTTCTAGGTTTACGATGGTTTCTCAGGGCGCCATTTACCTGCAAGATTTTATTGATTTTTTCGAAATACAGCCGAAAATCACCAAACCAAAAAATGCGTTGCCTTTCCCAAATCCCATACAATCAGGTTTCGTATTCGAAAATGTAGGTTTCCAATACCACAATAGCGATAGGTGGGCGAACAGAAATTTAAGCTTTGAACTAAAACCCGGAGAAAAGCTGGCCCTTGTGGGCGAGAATGGTGCAGGTAAAACAACCTTGGTAAAACTCCTTGCCAGATTGTACGACCCGAGCGAGGGTCGTATTTTACTAGATGGAAAGGATTTAAAGAGTTATGATTTGGATGATTTAAGGCATAATCTTGGCATCATTTTCCAAGATTACATCCGCTACCAAATGACTTTTTATCAAAACATCGCGGTCGGCAATATTAAGGAAATTGAAAACGAGCAATTGGTTAAAGCAGCAGCCGAACTCAGTTTGGCAGATGAGCTTGCCCAAAAACTACCAGGAGCTTATCAGCAATGGTTGGGCAGGAAATTTAATGATGGAATTGAGCTTTCTGGTGGCGAATGGCAAAAAGTTGCCTTGGCTAGAGCATATATGAAAGATGCTCAGGTATTGATTTTAGACGAGCCTACATCTGCACTTGATGCCAGAGCAGAATATGAGGTTTTTCAACGTTTTGCGCAACTCACCACAGGAAAATCTGCGGTATTGATCTCGCATCGTTTCTCTACTGCTCGCTTAGCAGATCGGATTTTAGTTTTGGAAAAAGGAACACTATTGGAATCGGGAACACATGAGCAACTATTGAAAGCGGGTGGCAAATATGCGGAACTCTTTAATTTACAAGCGATGGGTTATAAATAATATAAAATATATAAATACAATGAAACAAGCTTAATCCAGCACGGCTACAGTTAGCCGAATAATATTCCCAAAGCTAATGGCATCTGGGCTAGATTTTGCCGTAACCTGCATCCCTTTTACTGCATTGAAGATAAACTTGGCCAATACCAATGCATCTTGAGTATTTGTAATTTCTCCACTTTCTTGGCCTTTCTTAATCACCTGAAAAAAAGCGGTTTCCATTTGTTGTTCGTTTTGACAAACCAGTTTACTTACTTCCTGATCATGTGGCGCAACTTCAACTTCGGCGTTTACCATGAAACATCCTTTTTGCTGTTTATCGCCAACTAAATCATTGGTAGCGAGTTCCATTAATTTAATCACCGTTTCCTTTGCAGAAACGGATTGAGCTACAATTTCTTTGATTTTTGCATTGCCAGCTAGTTGATAGCTTTCTAATGCTTTTAAAAATAAGGTGTGTTTATCACTATAGGTATCGTACAAACTCGAGCGACTAATCCCAAGCCCATCCACCAAATCTTGCATGGATGTAGCATTATAGCCCTTGTGCCAAAACAGTTGAATTGCCTTGGTCAGCACCTCATTCTCATCAAAATCTTTCGTTCTTGCCATAACCAGAAATAGCCTTGCTTAATAAAGCAAAGCTATTCATTTTAAATTAATTCTCGTAAAACGATGGTCATTTACCTTACGCCACCACTTGCAATTAGGATTTCTCCCGTTAACCAACGCGAATCTTCCGATGCAAGAAATACAGCAATATCGGCAATATCATCTGGATTTCCACCACGACCCAATGGTGTAGAAGCAATGGCTTCTTTCTGGAAATCGCTACCAATAAAACCTGCAGTATGCGTACCTTCTGTTTCTACCATACCTGGATTAATGGAGTTTACACGAATATTTTTAGCACCCAATTCTTTAGCTAATACATGAGTAATCGAATCAACTGCGCCTTTGGTTGCGGTGTAAATTGAACTGGCTACCGGAGTAATAGCGGTTACTGCCGATCCAATGTTAATAATACTCCCACCAGCAGTATTAAAATGTTTCAACGCACCTTGCGTGCTTAACAACAAACCAAGTACGTTAGTATCAAACTGGCGGTGAAAATCTTCTGCAGTAATTTCTTCAATTGCACCAAATTGATAAACGCCTGCATTATTTACCAAAATATCAACCGGGCCTAAAGTGGTATTGGTTTCTTCAAATAATCTGGCTAAATCTGTAACACTTGTTACGTTGCCCTGAATGGCGATTGCTTTTCCACCTGCTGCGTTAATTTCTTCTACTACTTGATCTGCACCAGCTTTTGCCGATGCATAATTTACAACAACACTTGCACCAGATGCAGCAAGGCTTTTAGCAATTCCAGCACCAATACCTTTTGATGCTCCTGTTACTACGGCTATTTTATTAACTAATTTTTTCATGTCTATATTTTATCATCCCCTTATTGAAATAATCGTTCCGCAAATATAAACTCTTATTCGGAACGATTGTTCCGTTATTATTTATTATTAGTTTTGGATGACAAATTGGAAGCTAAAGATGGAACTGATTAAAAAATAGCGTTTAAGATGTACTCAATTAGTTAACAGCTACTGAGGCATATTTTTCTTACCCCAATTTGGTTACAGAGATTTAATCTTTTTTTAAAGAAAAAATGAGCTTCGACACACCTCTTTTTAGAAATGCTTTATCGTAGCGATAAACATCATAGCCAATCTGTCCTTTCTCCTTAGGTATATTCTTCGGGAGCGATTGGTTAACTGCGTTATAAGTCTTATTATCATTAACGCCGGCGATGACTTCCTAATTTATCACATTAGAACATTTTGCATCCTAAACAAAAAAAGCAGCTCTTTTCAGAACTGCTTTAAAACTAGGGGTCGCTCTTGGCAAAGTTGTCGACAAATTTTATCGCTCAAATGACTGCAATCGCAGATTTATCTGATTTGGTAGAGAAAAATAAAAATCTATACTAACCACAACATACATATTTGGTAACTCCGAGCTATAAAGCACATTAGCTTCTACTGAGTTTGCTAATCGCATTAACTATAGCATCTATGTTATTAGTAAACAGTCAAAAAACAGACACCTTAAAAATATTATTTTAAATATCTACTAAAAGTTAGAAAATGAAAACAGCAGTTCTATATATCAGAGTAAGTACTGATGAGCAGGCCGAAAAAGGATACTCATTAAATCATCAGAAAGAAGTTCTTGAAAAATACTGTGAAATTAATAAAATAGCAGTGAAAAGAATATTTACAGAAGATTTTTCCGCAAAAAGTTTCAATCGTCCGGAATGGAAAAAATTGATTGATTTTTTAAAAAAAAATAAAGAGGAATCTACCTTAATATTATTCACTAGATGGGATCGCTTTAGCAGAAATATAGGTGAAGCTTATCAAACTATCGCATCATTAAAGAAAATCAATATTGAATCTAAGGCGATAGAACAACCCCTAAATCTAGATGTACCTGAGAACAAATTAATGCTCGCAATTTATCTTGCAATTCCTGAAATTGAAAACGATAGAAAAGGGTTAAGTACAAAAGCCGGAATTAGGCAAGCTCGAAAAGAAGGAAGAGTTACAGGTCGCGCTCCATTAGGTTACAAAAATAGAACCGACGAAGATGGAAATAAATACATAATTAAGAAAGAACCCGAAGCCTCTATTATAAAATGGATATTCGATCAGATTGAAAGAAATATATTCTCCTCGGAAAATATCTGGCAGATAGCTTGCGAGAAAGGATTAATTTGCAGTCGAAACAATTTTCACTATCTGCTCAAAAACCCTTTATATTATGGCAAGGTGGTAGTTTTAAAAAATCAAAATGAAGATGCCTATTTAATTCAATCCAAGCATCAACCTATTATAAAGGAGGATCAATTCAAAAACGTGCAAAATATACTTTCTACACGATTAAAACGAAAGGGCCTGTGTATTTTCGCACC
This sequence comes from Pedobacter fastidiosus, assembly GCF_014306625.1. Taxonomy (GTDB): domain Bacteria; phylum Bacteroidota; class Bacteroidia; order Sphingobacteriales; family Sphingobacteriaceae; genus Pedobacter; species Pedobacter fastidiosus. The sequence continues at coordinate 16,172 of NZ_JACRYL010000006.1, read as the reverse complement.
AGATAATTTCATACTTAGAGGCTTCTTACATTGCCCTAGATGTGGTCTTAAACTAACTTCTAGTACGAGACGTGATGGTAGACTACCAAGGTATTTCTATCATTGCCATTCAGCTTGCAGGTATAGAATTAGAGCGGAAGCCATTAATAATAAATTTATAGAAGAAATTAACGCGTGCTGCATTAATCAGGGAGTTGTGAGGTCATTCATCAAGACGATGATCAACGCCCACAAAAATCAGTTAGAACCAATAAGTAAGAAGAATAAAAAGTTATCTCTGGAGATTCATGCCTTGAATAAAAAAATAAATAGGGCAAGAGACCTCCAGTACCAAGAGCAAATAAACAAGGAAGAATATGATTCGATAAGCTACCCATACCTTAAGAAGTTAGAATTTTTGGAAAAGGAAGTTCAGGAATTAAATTCTGAATTAATATCCTGGAGGTCTTTAAAGGCAATATCAAAATCCGCATTAAGATCATTAGGTAACTTGCAAAGTTTATTTTATAGCTCGAATCCCGGTGGAAAAAGAAAACTAATTAGTTCAATTATTGGAGAGAGCGTAATTTTTGATGGAAAAAAATTCCAACTAAATCAATTCAATAAAGTATACAATTTGATTCAAGAAATTAATTTAAAACTAACAGATAGGGATAAATGTTTGGATATCAATAATGTTAAGCCAGATAATAATTCCTTCACTCTTGACAATATTTTTATTTCTCAACTTCGCGAAGTTGCGGATTTGGAATCAACTGTTCCAGAATTTGATAGGTACGGTGAAAAAATTAAAAACATATTGATCTCTGGTAAAATTATGCAGATGACAGATTTAAAAAAAACAAGGATTCGTAAAAAGAGAATCGCGCGAAAAATTGTTCTTAAAAGATGGATAATAGAAACACTTAGATAAAAGTCATTTCTTACTGTTTTATTGGACAAGCCAATTCGCTTGACCCCACTGTACCACATTTGGATTTATGATATATTCTTTCTTTTACTGAGAATTAAAGGGAATTATCTATTTTTTTCGAAAACCTCCGAAAGAAATTGTTTTGTCTTTAAGTTTAATTACTTTGCAATACTGCCTGCCATCCCCAAACCACAGGCCTTTTGACCATATGCTATTTAAAAACCTCTCAAAAAAAATAGGCATCATCCAGCTGGAGCATTCAAAGTTATTTTACTCACTCGTGTGCGTAATTTATTTTGTGATATCGTATAACAGTAAGGGCTTTAATAATGCTGATGAACACTTCCAGATCATCGAATTCGCACAGTATAAGCTCGGAAATTCCACTGCATCAGACTTGGCATGGGAATTTAATTCGCGAATAAGGCCCTCTCTTCAACCAACCCTGTGCTTTCTTGTCTTTAAGATACTGGGCATGCTTGGAATTACCGACTCCTATATTTTGGCCTTTTCTCTAAGATTGCTGACCGGGATTGCGTCGTTGGCTGCAATCAGATACTTTACTAGATCCTATCGCGGACTTGTGAAGGAGGAGAACGTCAATGTATTTCTTGTTATGAGTTATTTCCTCTGGTTTTTGCCTTATATAAACGTCAGGTTTTCTTCGGAGACATGGTCAGGAATCATGTTCCTGTTTTTTCTGAGCTTAATCATTCGGGGGGGATATAAGACTAACTGGCAAAAGTCAGCCCTTCTGGGATTGATATTCGGCCTATCTGTTCTGTTCAGGTTTCAGTCTGGAATCCTTGTGGTGGGCGCTGTACTGTGGCTGATCTTCATTGCCAGAATTGGCCGTGGGAAATTACTGATTGTCCTTGCTTTTTCGTTCTTTACGCTTTTGCTCGGGGTATTGCTTGACTGGTGGTTTTATGGAGAGTTCTGCTTGACCCTTTACAGCTATTTTTATGAAAATATAATCAATGGGGTCGCCTCCCAATATGGTGTATCTCCCTGGTATCAAATTCCTTTATACATTATAAAGTCTCCAGGCCCGATTGGTTTAATCATCTTTTTTAGTATTCTTTTCCTGATTTACAAAGACCCAAAAAATCTGATTGTTTGGACAGTAATACCCTTTTTAATCATCCATTCGATAATTCCGCATAAAGAGCTGAGGTTCTTATTTCCCCTGGCGGGGCTTTCGCCATTAATAATGATTTTGGCTTACCAGTCTATGGGAACTACAAGCATGTCGCACGCTATGTTACGGTCCTTGTTGGTTTTTGCGGCGGCAATAAATGTCTTAGGCCTGTGGGCAATCGGTACACGTAGTGCAGGAAATGCGAAGATTGGTGCTGCCAGTTATATCGACAGAAGAAATTCTGATCATCCGGTTCACCTTTTGTTTGTCAAAGGGCTCAATCCATATTCTGACTGGCCATTTCCAAAAAACACTTTCTACAGTTCGCGGAGAATTTCTATGCAGGAAATCAGTACGATATGGAAGCCGGAACTTCTTAAAAGAAAAAAGGGCTTTACAAATCTCCTATTAGTATCATCAAATGAGATTACCGGCCCCAAAACGCTTATGATGCTCAAAGGCATGAAAGCAGTACCTGTTTTTGATAATTTTGATTCCCTTACTCAAATGATAAACAAAGTTTATGACCCTGACCTAAATGAGGATCTCTTAAAAATTTACGAATTAAGGTAAAGGCTTGGTTTTTTCCATAAGAATAAACCCATTTCCAACAGTAAAAGGGTTAAAATCGACAATAACACTATTATTAATATCTTCGGGCCATGGGTTGAGCTTTCTGTAGAACAGGACAGGCTGTTCAATAAAGTACCTATCTGATCCGTATATGATTTGCCCAGCCTTTTTTGATTTCAGAAAATCTATGAGTGGTTTTTTGGGAAGAAAATGCCCAGAGTTTTCATCCTGTCCGTTCCCTACAACCAGTTCGACCGCTTTGAGTTTCCTATGAGGGACCAAATAAATTTCAATTAGGCTAAAATTCATTAGGAAAAAGCTTACAGTGAGTGCAACCATGATTTTTTTTCGATGGGGACTTAGGACAATTTTGTGCGTGATGTAGACCGACAGCATCACATATATAATAAGGTAATATCTAAAAGAGTTGTTCGTGGTATATATCGAAAGAATACCCATGTAAGATAAAATCACAACTGCAGGCCACACAAAGGCGGTTTTCCTGAAGAAATCAGCAAACAGGCTATAGAAGATACAAACCAGGAACAAACTGCCTAAGGCAAAAAGCAAAACCTTTTCCAGGATGGAGGGTGTGTATGAATAAATGTTAGTCAGAATCTTATAATTTGTTAATACATCCAGAAGGGCAGAACTGTGAAAAACAAGAAATGTACAGGTAGCCAGCAATATGGCAATGGTAATCACTTCCGGCCTGACCTTAATCCCGCCGGCTGGCCCTTGCGTGCGTATCTTTGAGAGCATAAAGGATTCTATCATAGCAGTAAACAGGAATATCACTGATACAGCTAAACCTGATTTGAGCGATAAAAGCCCAAGAAGATACCTCATTGTAAAGAAAAGCAAAATCAGATTAAAAATGTTCGCAAATAAAATATAAAGTAGATAAACCGGAACTGGTCTTTTTGTGCCCGCAATGCAGATAAGCGATCCGATAAGCAACGAAACAGAGAGAGACGAAAAGAGGATGTGGTTATATGTTCCAGCAAGATTGACAACGAGAAATAGGAAACAATATGCCGGCGAATTACTTTCGGTCTTAATAAGTCGGTGAATACTCAATAAAATTATCGACATCAAAAACAGTGTAAAAGTATTGACCTCCCAAGCTATCCTTGTTGTGACCATAAGTAGGGCAGACTGGGAGAATATCAACAAAAAAACAATTACATGCCACCTACTGAAGTGATACAGTACGCGGGATATTATTGCAACGCCGCAGAAATTAAAAAAGACAGTAGAGATTCTGAGCTCAAAAACGCCGGCATCAATATGATGAAAGATAAGAGAGACAAGATACGGTTGCAGGATACCTGTATAGTTGTTCATGCCCGTAAGACTGTCGAGCTTATCTTTATAAGCGTATGCCATTAACCCGGCCCATGCCTCATCAGCATGAAGCCCAGGGAGTTCATCAAGCCTATAGCCCCACCAGAACCCGAAATAAATAAAGGATAACGCCATCAGAGCAATAAAACTTCGATTGTATACAGCCCGGGAAACAACACTGTTTTTTTTTGTTGACCGGTTTAACATATCTGTCGATTCTAGAGTTTGATGGGTTGGGACGAAATTATGCTTTTTCTGCCAAAAAGTTTAGCTTAGCAATTTATCTTTATTAAATATGCCCGCTCACGCATCGCAAGCCCTCGTAATTATCCACCAAGACAGTGCTGATGAAGCCAATGGCTTAAAAATCAAGTCACAGTTCCCGAACAAAATACACTTGTTCAACATTTTCCTGATTTTACTCTGTATCGCTGGAATTTATTTTCAGGTATATAGACATGAATTTCTTATAGGCTGGGATGACCAGTGGTTTGTTACCAACCATTATACGGAGGACGGATTGACCCGTCACAACCTATTATCCATACTAAAAGACTTTTATTATGGCCAGTATGCTCCGTTTAACCAATTATATTATACAATCCTGTATAGATTTTTTGGTTATAGGACAGGGTACTTCCATCTGGCAAGCGTATTACTTCATCTTATTAATTCCTCTCTTGTCTATATAATGGTTCTGTGTTTTATGAGGGATTTTGAGGGAATGACCAGAACGCAGAATATACAGGTGGCATGTCTTACGGCACTGCTCTTTGCTGTTCATCCGATCAATGTCGAGCCCGTAGCATGGGTTGCTGCGTCAAAGGTCCTTCTATATGCATTTTTTTATATCATCGCTGTCTTGAGCTATAGAATCTATATCCTAAGATCGGTGCAGTCCAGGTTTTGGCTAGTCCTCTTGTTCTTTATATTGTCTTTTGGAGCAAAGGAACAGGCTGTTGTATTCCCACTTACCATGTTGCTCATGGATTACCTCTATGGTAGAGGCTGGAGGAACAGGATGATGTGGCTGGAGAAACTCCCGGTCTTTCTCATATCGCTTCTGATGGGCTTTGTTACAATGGAATCGCAGGGTGCTGATGGTGCGGGAAATTTTTATAACGTTTTGGAACGCGTGCCACTGTTTTTTTATACTGTAGGGGAATATTTCACAAAGTGTGTCATTCCTATCAATGTTTCCTATCTCTACCCCTTTCCCTTCGAAAGCGGAGGAGAAATTCCGGGATGGCTCTGGACGTCTACCCTTTGCATACCATTTGCCTTATACTGCCTGAAGGACTTCTTTCGTTATAAATGGGTCCTTTTTGGAATAACTTGGTTTTTTATCCATATCCTACTTGTCGGCAACCTGATCTCACTGGCTAGATTTTCGGTTTTGGCAGACCGGTACGCATATGTTTCCTCTATTGGCATATTCATAATACTTGCAGGCATGATTGTCTCTCTAATAAAACAGTCTAACCACAAAAATTGGCTATATTCTGTATCTATTCTCTTTTTAGTATGCCTGTTCCTTTATAGCCATAGCTATGCATCTGTTTGGCGAAATGCCTCAACGCTAAAAGAGAGGCTCCGGAGTACGATACAAAGTCGGCCCGATTATATAAGCAATAAATGAGAGCGCACGATAAAGAAACAAAAAAAAAATATGCTGGATTTGTTTTTCTGGCGATCATGGTCCTGGTAAATTTAATCTACGCCCTTGATTATTACAAAATCAAGGAGATGAAGTTGCCCCAATTTTATTTTTGGCAGGCAGATAGCTGATGCAAGTGTTGAACCGTAAAATAAAAATCCAACTAAGTTTTGCGTTTCAGGATAGATTTTATTTATATTCGTTCTAGTAAAACGATTAATCTCATTCTAACCAACTATGAAAAAAAACGCGCTCCTGGGTCTGACTGTTCTTGTCAGTCTTTGTTTAATGCTATTTGCCTGCAGAAAGGACATAAGAAACTATATCGAAAACAAAACTGAGGGGTCTTCCGTACAACTGGAATCGGCCAAGATATGGAGACTTCAAAATCTGGCCTATGGCGAAAATCTAAAAAATACATCCATCCTGAAACCCATATGGAGCGACAGCTGGACAATAAGATCTTCAAAGGGGCACCAGCTACTGATCGTACCTGCACCTGAACATTATGTTCGAAATAAAGATTTGAGCATTCGCAGATTTTTTGTTTTCAGAACTGAGCACGATGAAACGGTCAGTGGGCAGATTGTTGAGCTGCTTGGTAGAAAGTTCAATGTGGAGGAAAATCTGGATAATCTATTGGCAAATTACGAAGAGACCAAAATAACAAACTTTAATGGCTCTGTTTACGTTTATGATATTAATTACCAGAAAGTCAGATCCGCAACCTATTTAAAGGGTCAGAAGACAGAATCATTTTCCTCAATTGTATCTGCGAGAGCAGATAACAAGTCTTTTTCAGTCGCCAGACCATCAAGCACCAACGGGCTATGTGCAACGGTGTATCCCATAAAAAATGGATGGCCGCTGATTCCCTGTGACAATGCTCAGGTTATATCGATTGCAGATTACACCTACGATTCTTATGGATGTATTCTCCGGATTACACTAACTTATGTCAATCACACCTGCCCCGGCCAGAGCACGAGCCCGGGAACATCCTCAGGCAGCGCATCTAGCAGTAGCGGAACCACCAGTCCGGAATATGGCGGTGGCGGCTCAACGATCAACGTTGATGTTTCGAATATCTGTATTGCCTATCAGGTTACACATGCACTGGAGGCCAATAACGCTATCAAAGATATGCTCGAACAGGAATTTCTATTCAGTGGGCTTGACCGCACTTTGAACATCAGCGACGTGAACAATTTGGCGGATACCGTAATGGGCAATACAAACGGTTACAATAACACCATCAATATAACCCTCAACGAGAATAAGCTTCCAGGAAGATCCAATGAATACATATTGGCGACCGTCTACCACGAGATACTCCATGGTTATATGGATTTGAAACTGACCAAGGACAGTCAGGGCAGGTTTATTGTCCCGAACGACCATAACACAATGGCCACCAGCTATGTGGCCACTATGACCGGAGCATTGCAGACTGCGTTCCCGAGCCTAAGCACCAATGAAGCATGGGCTCTTGCCTGGGGCGGGCTGGAAAATACAACCCTGTTCAACAGCAATCTGCTTACCGATACGCAGAGAGCCGACATCAAAGCCATAAACAGCAGACACTCAAAAACCCCGCCTTCCGGAACAACGGCTATGGGTACTTTTTGCAACTATAATTTTTAACATGAAACTAAAAATCTATTCTTTGACGATGTTGGTTGCCCTTGTGCTTGTTTTTCACGGCAATGAACTGAAGGCCCAAGCGGCTTCCCCGGTATTAACAAAAAAGAGGGATACGAATAAAAAGCTCGATCTGCAGCTCCTCGTCACCGATATCATTGGCAACCATATGCGTGCGGACTCTGTTTGGAAGCTTCCGAAAAATTATTCGTTTATATACAGCATCGCAATCAGTTTTGATTCGGCCGGACAGATAGAGAATGTTTATTTCAGCGGGAAAATGCCACAGACCCTGATCGGAATCCTGAATCCCATAAACACGCTAAAAACAAAGATCAGAGAGAGGTGGAATAACGCAAGGGAACAGAAACCGGATTATTCCGGCAAAGTAGTTATCTTTCCCATACTGCTTCAGCGAGAGAGCGACAGGCAGATTTCAAATGTAAATGAACTTCTAGAGGGCTTTTTGAACCTCTGGCCGGATATTGATGAACGGGATGATAAAAAAATGAAAATTCTGTTAAAACCCTTCCCAAATTTTATATATCAGTCGGTAAACTAAAACGAACTAAAGTTGAAAGTAATCCGTGCTTTTGGCGATGGTCTGATTTATCAAAGATTCATGTGGCCTTTATTGCGATGATTCCGAGCTGTTGACCAAAACCGTTTCAATAACCAGTCTCGTGAAGTATCGTTATAAGTTAAAATATAAAGACCCCTATTTAACTCTGTCAATGCGAACCGGCAGACTCGTGCCAACTGACATAACAGTAAGGTTAAGAGATAAAAGAGGGCGGATTTCTAGCATTGGGGCATGTCGGAACAATCAGCGGACGAAAGGGTGGCAAATACAAATTATCATTGAACTATTTTCTCGGCTCAATCTTGATATCCGTCTACACCTGTTTACAGACTGCAAGAGACAGATTCTTTTGCAAGCTTTTTGAAATCAGAATAGGATTCCAAAAGCCATTTCAATTAGTGAGAAATTTGAAACTTATCCTAAAGGAGCAACCATTGATGACGGCTCAGTTTCAATATTTTTTTGTGAGCTAAATTGATTCCAAGGATTGGAACAATTTTCTAGCAAAACATATCAACTAAAAGATTGGTTGTTCATTAAAATACAGTAATTTGTATACTACAAGACGGTTAATGCTAACCGTTTCAAAAAGTTCTAACCATATGAAAAAAACTGCTCTCATCATCATGAGCCTGGTCACGGGATTATGCCTACTAATTTTCTCATGTAGAAAAGACATAGAAAATTATGTCAATAACCGGGAAGGCCCGTCTTCCGCTATCCTAGAATCAGCAAAAATATGGCATTTACAGAACTCCTCTGATGGCTCAAGTGTCAGGGATGCGAATTTCATCAGACTGAGGCCATTATGGAAAAGCTCCTACTCACTTACAAGTCGAAATGGCAATGCCTTACTTATCGTCCCAACAATCGAAGACTATGTAGATGACAAGATAATAAGTGTAAGAAGGGTATTTGTTTTTACTTCTCAGAACCAGCAGATCATCAGTGGCGAGATCTACGAAATTTTGGGGAAAAACTACGATGTCAATAAGAATCTGGACTTACTTTTGCCAAATATAAACTCTAGGTCCATCGAAGGCTTTAATGGAGCTATTATTAAGTACAATATTAATTATGAAAGAATTGGTGGCAGTTTTTATAAAGATGGTCATCAAGATGACAACATGGGCTTTCAGTTTGTTCGTTTGGGCAAGAACCAGCTGGAAAACAAGAAAGCTACAAACCTTTTAATGGTTTCAAGATTAATGTCTCTCAGTGGTATCCCCGAGGTACAGTCTACAAATTCGGTGACAATAGAGTGGATTGGTGTACCCTATCCAGTTTTGCAAAACTGTATTTACACGTTCTGGATGGAAGAGGTACAGAATGAGAATGGGGCAGTAATAAGAATAACTTACCACTATCTTTCAAAAACATGCACAACGACGGGTATCGGAAGTGGAAGTGCTGGAAACGGCAGTGGCAGTGGAAGTGGTTCCGGTTCTGGGGCAAATGGCGGTGGAGGACCGTTCGGCGGAAATTACACGGTCGTTACAAAGCCCTGTGCTGTGATGCAGACCGCGATCCACAATCCAAGTTTTATCCTTCGTGCCCTTTCACTCAAGGATTGGGCGAAGACCCAGGATCATGAATCCCTTTATATAAATACGCCCGGGGCATATGGATCACAGGATGGTTGGCTTTATTACAACGGTGGGCATAACGGCACCGACTATCGATTTGGGATAGAAACCTTTAACAACTCGAAAGTAGTATTTCATAATCATGAAAAGGATTCCTTAAATATCTCGACCTTTTCAGATGCTGATTTTGGATCTTTTATTGATATTATGAAATATAGTACCGGAATAGATAAGGGAAGCTTAATATACGGTATGGTGAACGCGACTGGACAGTCCTATATGCTCGCCATAGAAGACGAAAATAAATTCAATACTTGGTCCAGCAATCTTGCTCCGGGTTCAATGTGGAGGACACTGATCATGAGTAGTTATGCTTCACAAATTACCAATACAAATTCTGTGGAACAGAACGAACTGAATCTGGTCACTTTTCTCAAATCGTCAAACGGGGGTACCGGTACAGGCATTGTCCTGATAAAGAACAATAACTCAACTATGGATGACTGGAGAATAGTCTCCAAAGACGCCGCTGGAAACATTACCTTAACAAACTGCAACTAAAAAATATGAAAAACATCATTTTATTAACCAGCTTTTTTCTTTTGGCCATCAGTTCAAGTGCGCAGAAGACCACGTTTAAGATCACCCAGAATGAACTCTCTGCAAAAAACATAAAGGAAAATACTTTTGTCGAAAACCCGTTTCTGGATAAATTTATTGGTACATGGATATGGACAGGAGAAAATAAGAAAATAATTTTTAGGTTTACAAAGGTTGATATTGACGTCAAGATAACGTCTGGCCCTTTTATAATGCAGTTTCTCAAAGGTGAAATCGAATACTTCGTTGACAACAAAAAAATCGCGCTTGATCCTAATAAATATGCATTTGTCGGTTCGACGAATGCGGCCGGGCAACCGGTTGTGTTCAAGCTGGGAAGTGGTAATCCATTTTATCAGACCCGCGTTGACCTTATATTCAAAACAAACTCTCTTTTGGAGCTTAATCTGAACCAAATGCACGAGGGAACCAGTTTAAAAGCCGATGAGGGTTATTTATTTCCCAAGTCCATGTCACTAAAAAGGAAATGATGACAGTTTAGAAAACAAACCACTATAACGGGAGGTGCTCATTTGCACCTCCCATCATTAAAATTCAGTCCACTAAATCCCTCTCCCAAGTTTCCCCTATCTCCAGACACAGTTTAGGAAATATCTCTTTCAGAAGCTTTGTCTATTTCACCTATACTATTTATCAACACCTCCACCCTTAAAATCTCCAGACCTGGTTTACCTTGGGGGTTGATGAGAAACATGAACCACCAACCGATGTCCACGTATTTTAATGCTAGTACTGAAATGGTGGCCTAACGCATGCAGGTTACTGGTGCTGCCCGGCAACATATGCTTTTGATGCTTTTGGAACGCATTTAAAATTTACTTCTGAGGCTTATTTTAAATATTTTGATGAGTGGAGCCTTATTCGGCGCTCCAGTTCTATTCTTTCAGCTAACCCCATCCAATCCATCTTCCTTTAACTTAAATGTTATTTTCACAGTACCGGCACTGAAAAATATGGTCATCTTTGATGTGCACAGCCCAGCCAGGGACAGATTTCTGAGTCTGGCCTGCCACGCAATTGGGGAATAAATTTTGTATTATCTTCGTTCCGTCCAATCTCCCGACCCTATGAGCAACAGTAGCATTCATTTAGATATGAGAATATCAGGCTCTCCGGTCATTCTGGCCCGTTTTGATCGCGCGTCGGGCCTAAATTCCTCTGGGGCAAATTCCACCGATGGGAAAGTACTGGTGCTGGAGGATGGAGTAATCCATTCATCTCTTATGTATTCCTGGCTCAACGCATCCGTTCTTCTTTCAAAGAACCGGGAGGAAAATATTTTGATTGACCTCTGCTCCCCGGGAGCGCTTATAGCCTCCTGGGAAATTTGCGGTGCTTCACCCCTCACATTCGTCATAGCCAGGGTTTCAACTGCAGAGGTTCTCCCACTGTTCAGACTCGAACTGGACTATGCCAGTCTGGAGCAGACCTACCCGGTAAAGGGGGGCAGCGCTCATCATCTGTGATCTCATTTTTTCTAAACCCGTTTTTCTTTATGTGTACCCGGCAAATCGGTTTCCGGCCCTCGATCAATAAAGGCGGGCCCCGGAGCACGAAGAGATGCACCCGCTGCACAAGCTTGCTGCCTACAGCATTAATCACTTGCATAGTCTATTCCTCCTCGTAAACCATCTTACCTGAATTTTGAAAAAGGATGCTATCCCTTACCGTAGGATACAGGAGTAACCGGAACCATAGAGGATCGCAAGAGCGAACAGCGGATGTTGAACCGTGGAGCTATAGACTCGAGATGGGGGCACATTGGCATTCCCATAAACCCGAGAGACCTCCGCCAGCAGTGAAAGAGTATTCGAAATGTTAAAGCAGAACCTCAGATCTGGTGATTTTGTCGGCTCCAAAAGGGACAGAGGACATGTCAATTACTACCCCGCAGATATGAGAATAGCTAACCACTTAAAAGAAATCTGTCTATTTTGGCTGATCTAGGGAGTGATCGCACCTATATCGGGAAGACCAGAGTGAGCTCAATGGCCAACCAGCAAATGAAAAAAATACTGCACTTGTGCGCTGTTGTTGCATGCAGGCATGATAAAGAGATGAGGGATTACTATCACCGACGGGTTGAAGAGGGCAAAAGCAAGATGACCGTAATAAACATAATCAGGAACAAAATGCTTGCAAGGATATTTGCCGTGGCAATGCGCAAATCGCCATACGTCGATCTCAATAAATTTGCTGCCTAAAGAATTTCGGCAGATCAAATGAAATCTTAACGATAAGAAAATGTATCGTAGGGCGTAGCTATGTATTTTAAAACTAAATAAATGCTTATCAAAACTAAATTATTATTTTTAAATAAATGTTGGTTTTAAGATAGAATACAGTATCAAAAAGCGGACTCTTAGATTGCCTATCTAGCTCTTATTTTAGAGTATTAAAATCTTTTGAATAACAACTTGAGTATTCAGTTATGTCAACAATTGTAGCTATAAATCTGCTATGTATTTACCTTCAATCTCTGTTGCAAAATTACCTTGTCATCTAAACATATAGACCAAACTGTAATGGACACTTTCAATTTCGACAAAAACATCATCTTTAAAATTTATGATTCATCACTAGTTTTTTACAGGCTTTTGCTCAGGTATGTTTAAATCCCGGGGGTCAGAGAGATCAGTGCCTATCGTTATCGGATATTTCTCAAATTTTTGCCCATTTTCCGATAATAGCAACATAATCAGATTCACATTATTTATCCCGGCCACAAATCCTGGTTTATTTAGTTTTTCTAAAAAGGTTTTCAATGAAATGACATCTATCCTCTTATCGATCTCATCTATTTTATACTGCCTAATAACCCAGTCCCAATTTCTTCGGGATGTAGGTTCTGAGCTGAAAATTATCATTATGCCGGTTTGTTTGTTCCCCCATATCTCCCATTCTTTATTGAAAAAAAACGAGGTCCGCACTTGTTCTTTATCAATATTAATATGGTTAATTATTATATTTAAGTCATTCCGGCTACAATTGATATCAAGTGTCACTCGTTTTTACATGTTTTGCAGATACAGCAGAATAACTGAATATGGTAAAAAATATTATAAGAAATAGTTTTTCCATATTAACTAATTACTCTTATAAGATCTTCTAGGTTTTACAGGTTTTTGCTCGGGGATATTTAGGTCATGAGGGTCAGATATGGATGTTCCAACTTTAACCGGATAACGTTCAAATTTTTTTCCATTGGTCCAACCAAGCAACATTACCAATTTCATTGAACCTAGGCTACTGACAAAGTCCGGCTGGTTTAACTTTTCCACAAATTGATCAAGCGTCATCAGGTTTGAAAGCTTTTTTATCTCTTCAATATTTTCCGATGTGGCGATCCACCCCCATTGTTTATCTGGAATAGGTTTAGTAGTGTGCATTAACATAATCTGTGACTGTTTATCACCCCAGATTGTCCAGCTTTTTGTAAAAAAGAATGATATTACAACCTGCTTAGTCGCCTCTCTTACTTCATTAACGCTAAGCTTTAGATCGTCTCTGTTACAAAATAGATAGATTGTGTTATTAACACCTGTCTGACCCAATGCAGAGGATAAATTCAAAATCGTGAAAAGGCCTAATATTATTAGTGATTTTCTCATGGTCTAGTTAGTACACGGTGAAACGTTTGTATCCTTCAATATAGTTGCCACAGTTATATAATAATCTGCTAAGGTGTAAGTTTGACCGAAATAGGTGGTAGTTCTATCATTTCCACTGCCATCCTTAACGACATAGTTTAAATAATAGGGTGTTGTGTGCAGTCCTTCGTAAGCTAAGCCCTTAAAATGTCCATCATTGAAAGAGTTATAGTTGGTACTGTTGGTTTGGGCAAAAGTCTTTAGACCAGTAAATATATTCTCAACATTCATTGCCATATACTGGTGGTGAAGCGCTTCCAAATCCGGCTTGCCTAGAACCTCGGCATCCATCTTCTCTACTACCTCTATTAACGACATATCCTCTGGGCCCTTGGTCCACAAACCAACAGCAGGGCTACCAAAAAGCGCCCTCGCCTGTTGCATAATATTGGCATGAAATGCTTCATGAAAAAATTCCTTAGCGATCTCAATATTGCTCAGTGTCCCCAACATATCGCTGTTTAGCGTTATGGTAAAATTACTATAGTTGTTTGGGTCATATGTCGTCTCTGCTTTTTTGCTGGCCAGGGGGCCAAGCTTGAATTTTAGGTTGTAACCCATACCAAGGAAAGCATTTATCATATCCTGAAACTTTGCATTACCCGACTTCCCGTTTCCTCCAAGCAATTGATCTAACAGACAGTTAATCCTCGCATTTGTCATTACACTCGCATCTCTCGATACTGTTCTAGACCCCCCATACTCTGGACCCGTAGAGCCCGAGCCCGATCCACTTCCGGAACCGCTACCGCTACCGCTTCCACCACCGCTTGTGCTGGTCCCTGGACAGGTGTGATTAATATAGGTGAGCGTCAGCTTTGTTACACAACCTTCAGAATTGTATTCATAATTTGCATTGGCTAATATTAAAGGGTTTGGGCATGGAATGAGTGGATACCCCTGAAGCGTTGGATATACATTTGCACATAAACTGTTAGTGGTGCTTACAACCCTAGATGTGGGGGATAAACGGCTATTATCCGTTGTTACAACAATAGAGGAACTTGACTCTGACTTGATTCCGTTGTTATATGTCGAGGATTTAACTTGGTGATAATTGATATCGTAAAAAAATATAGATCCGTTAAAGTTTTCGATCCTTGTTTCCTCACAGTTGGCCAAAAGCTTGTCAAGATTGTCCTCAACATTGTATTTCATGCCTAGAAGTTCAATGATCTTGCCATCAGAAGTTTCATTTTGACTCGTCCTGAACACGAAAAACCTACGGATACTCAAATCTTTATTTTGAATGTGGCGCTCCGTTGCAGGTACGATCAAAAGCTGGTAGCCCTTGGACGAGCGAATTGTCCAGCTATCTTTCCATAGCGGTTTTAGGATGGATAACCCTTTTTGCCATTCATTAGTCTCAAGCTTTTGGAGTCTCCAGATTTTTGCGGATTCGAGCTGGGCTGGAGATCCTTCTATCCTATTTTCAATATAGTTCTTGATATCCTTTCTGCAGGCAAACAACATGAAGCAGAAACTGACCAAAATAGTCAGCCCAATTAGAGCGTTTTTTTTCATAATCGGTTAGAATTGCGTTAATCGTTTTATTAGACGAATATAAGCTAATACATTCTAAAACGCAACACTTAGTTGATTTTTTTTAACCATTTAATTTCAGCGCTAATTTGCTAATTTCTCAACTATCCGCCTGCCAGAAATAGAATTCCGGCAGTTTCATTTCACTGATGCCGTAATAATTCAAGGCATGAAATAAATTGACAATTATGATTATGACGATTAAGGCAAATCCGATATATTTTATTTTCATTTTTAATTGTACCCTCCAATTTATCTTTTATAATCGTCCCTATTTTGTATTGTTGTCCTAAGCCTTTCTTTGAGGCTCTTGGGGTTTTGCCAGACAGGTATATATCTAATACGATACAGATACACCCAGAACCCGAAGATGCCCTAAAAATACTCCGGGCCCAAAGCAAACCAGCCAAAATTGCCGGAAAAAAAGGCGACCTAATCCTGTGGCTCGAAGCACTGCCACATGCCGCAAGCCCGAACCGCTCTTCCCTACCAAGGTTCGTACAGTACGTCAGCTACATCAAGCCTTAAAAGAAGGACATCAAAGTGGAAGTAGCAAAAAACCTATATTCCCATATGTTTAAAAAATTGAAATCCGTGAAATCAATAATTCTTATCGATTTGAGGTTGCTGATTTATAATTTGTCATTATTTTTGCTGTTTATAGGATTTTGTAAAACTCTCTGTTATAAGTGAACCTTTAAGATTATTACGATTGTATTTCTTGCTATGAAAACTTAAATTAGCTTTTTAACAAACGCCGGTCGATCAGAACAGAATTACCAGGACCTGATTTATAGTTTGAATTTCATAAAGATAAACTTGCTACTTCTAGTGTGTTCATGTTGGATAAACCGCTTCAAATTGACCCCTCTTCGCCAATCTAAAAAGTTCCCCTTAGCCGAGTTAATTTGATAAGGT
>NZ_JACRYL010000065.1 GCF_014306625.1 Pedobacter fastidiosus | reverse complement strand
TTTTTGGTTAAGTTTGTATGATGTTAAAGGAATTGAACAAAAGAGTGATCGTTGTGCACTGGAAAAGATTTGCCAGTACGGACATCGACGTATTTTCAAGTCTGAAGGGATTCTGTGACAGCTATCCTGCATATAACTACCATACGCTGAACAACTATCTTTCCAAAAAGAAGATTCCATTCGAGAACGATGAAATCAGGATTGAAAGACAATCTCTTATACAAAAGGTAAGAAGGACTGATCTTCCCAGGGTATTGTTCTGGGATCTTGATTTTGATAAACTGGACTGGAACAGAAATTATAGAACCATTATGGAACGGGTGCTTGATAAAGGCAGCCCCAAGGATTGGGAGGAAATGATCAGGTTTTATGGAAGGGAAAAAGTTATAAATGCCCTTAAAAATGATATTACCTATCTATCAGATATAACTATGGATGCCGTTTGCGAATATTTTCAGTTGAGCAAAGAAAAACTCAGATGTTACACAAAGAAACAGTTAAACCAGGGACA
>NZ_JACRYL010000064.1 GCF_014306625.1 Pedobacter fastidiosus | reverse complement strand
TCCCCTCTTGAGGGGTGCCTGCAAGGCGTGGTGGTTTTTTACTGTTCGTTTTTTTGCTGTTCGAGATGTTAGCGTAGCGCATCCCGTACTATATATAGAACTGGATTTGTAATCAACCATTTTTTATAGGGATTGCATTTCCTTCAGTAAAGTAGTGAAATTTGTTTACTAGCTGATTTTTCTCTCCGAAAAGGGGAGATTGCTTTGGCTCGCTCATCTCCGGCCTCGCAATGACGAATTTGGTTTAGTCGATGGGTTTTATTCCCCTCTTGAGGGATGCCTGCAAGGCGGGGTGTTTTTTGCTGTTCGTTTTTTTGCTGTTCGAGATGTTAGCGAAGCGCATCTCGTACTATATATATAGAACTGGATTTGTAATCAAGCATTTTTATAGGGATTGCATTTCCTTAAGTAGAGTAGTGAAATTTGTTTACTAGCTGATTTTTCGCTCCGAAAAGGGGAGATTGCTTTGGCTCGCTCATTTCCGGCCTCGCAATGGCGAATTTGGTTTAGTTGATGGGTTTTATTCCCCTCTTGAGGGGTGCCTGCAAGGCGGGG
>NZ_JACRYL010000063.1 GCF_014306625.1 Pedobacter fastidiosus | reverse complement strand
GAAGTATTTTCTTGTGCTCTGCGGAACAAATATGGCATAACAGCTTTTATCGGGCCATAAGGAACATATTTGGCTACGTTGTAATTTGAATCTGCAAGGTTAAAGCTCAAGTTATCGCTCATTCCTAAAAGTTGGGCAAAGTAAACATGCGGATGATTATGGGCTATTTTTTTCTCATCTAAAAGATAAGTTAACAAGCGACTACTGTCTTCGTTATGCGTACCGGCAACAATGGCAATTCAGCTAGTCGGGATTTGCAATCCCGTCTTCTGTAATGAGGATTTGTTCCAAATGGAACTCCTTTGGAGTAATCCTCTATCTAAAATTTTGCCACGGAAATACGGAAGACACGGAAAAAAATAATGCTTTGCGATTTAAAAACTAGGTTAATTGCACTGAACTAAGTTTTTTAAACCCGATTGTAGCGACATCCGCCAGTTCTTCACTGGCGATACAGCGTAAAGCGGGACTACATCATCCGAAGAATTCCCGAACGTTCATTTCCAAGAAATTATTTTAATTAAAGCTAATAAGTTTGTACTTAAAGCTTCCTTCTTTTTAATTCCCTTTCAATTAAACCCAGCTCCCTTCCTGTTTGTCCG
>NZ_JACRYL010000062.1 GCF_014306625.1 Pedobacter fastidiosus | reverse complement strand
AAAGTCACACCCCAAACCAATAAAGTTATCCCGCCACATCCCAAACCATATTCAGCCACACACATTAACCATCAACCCCCAAACCAAGTCCGAGGCACTTCATTCCAAGCAACAACCACGCAATCCCCAACGAAAAGCCCTCCAAATCCCCAATAGCAGGTCCCAAACCACCAAAATAGCCAGCCAGGTCGAAACAAGGCCTCCCCACCCGTATATTTCCAAGGAGGGGCCGAAATTCCCCCACCACCCGGCCCTATTTTACACCAACCCCCAGTTTTCCGCCTCCGAGCCGATTTTTGGCATTTTTGGCCGATTTTTGAACGGGATTTCTGCACCCATTTTTCGATTTTCGCAGAACGCCCCTACCCGGAGGACCAGAAAAGTTTGGAAAATTCGCCATTTTTCGGCCATTTTTGGTGATTTTTGCTCATCTCCAGTCCCATCAAAGCGCTTCAGGCTAGTCTGTACAGGTATATTTACCCTCAATATAACACAGCATACACACAAAATACAAATACACTGGCAGATCAATAAAACTATCACTTTCAATTATAGACGATATTAGATACTATGTCTACTATAGCTACTCATTACCGGGCCCCACGTAACCTTTCCCAGTATATTCGTAATCA
>NZ_JACRYL010000061.1 GCF_014306625.1 Pedobacter fastidiosus | reverse complement strand
TGACAAAATCGTAGCATATGTAGAGTATATGTCAGCTATAATAGAACTCGTCTTATATATGTAATCTTATAAATAACATTACAAACGACTCGGCTAACACATCCCAAACTACGGGTACTCCAGCCTCATAGCTACTATATCAACCTAAAGCTTAATATTAGTTACGCTTAATATTCGGTCATCCGGGAAACCCTTACCCTGGGAATCAACCCCAACCATCAATCCTTAAACGTCCAACCCCCGACCCTCACGCGGATCCAAACCCCATTCAATCCAAATAATAATAATTAAAAACCAAAAAATAACCAGCAAATCCAAAAGGGGCACCGCCAACCAAACCTCCAGCCCCGCAAACCACGCCAGCCATTGCGAATCCACGCGAATCCAGGCCAAATTAGACTCCAAAACCACCAAAAAGCCAGTCACTCCAAAAAGTACGCCCAGGACCCAGGGTTTCAGGCCACTCCAGCCCAGGGGAGCCAATTTCCGACCACCACCCGGCCTATTTTACACCAACCCCCAGTTTCCCGCCCCGGAGCCGATTTTTGGCATTTTTGGCCTTTTTTTGAACGGGATTTCTGCACCCATTTTTCGATTTTCGCAGAACGCCCCTACCCGGAGGACCAGAAAAGTTTGGA
>NZ_JACRYL010000060.1 GCF_014306625.1 Pedobacter fastidiosus | reverse complement strand
TCTATAGAAAGGTCTAGCTCCCTCTCTTCAAGGAGAGGGCGGGGGGAGAGGTTTTTTTTACTATCCGTGTTTCCGTGACGAACTTTACTTTAGCCTTAAAATATTCGTTTGTTTCGTGCAGACACGAACCATTCACCGCTAGTTCCCCTCCAAATCATTATCCCATAGGGACTCCTGCAGAGCGATTCCCACCCACACATGAATGACGTGATGACTATGCAAAATGTTAAGTCGATTGGTTGAAAGACCAAATACGAAAGGTCATCATTCTCAACTTGATCCGATAGTTATCGGATGGGAATCCTAATGCCTTATCCCCACTTTTACTTGCCTGCGCATGAAAGACGTGGTGGCTGTGCACTTTCGCATAACCTATAGAAAGGTCTAGCTCCCTCTCTTCAAGGAGAGGGCGGGGGGAGAGGTTTTTTTAAGATCCGTATTTCCGTGACGAACTTTACGTTAGCCTTCAAATATTCGTTTGTTTCGTGTCTCCACGAACCATTAACCGCTAGTCCCCCTCCAAATTATTATCCCATAGGGACTCCTGCAGAGCGATTTCCTCCCGCACAGGAATAACGTGATGACTATGCAAAGTTTAAGGCAATTGGTTGAAATACCAAACACGAACGGCCGTCATTCTCAGCTTGATCCG
>NZ_JACRYL010000005.1:99131-299871 GCF_014306625.1 Pedobacter fastidiosus | reverse complement strand
ACCTTATCAAATTAACTCGGCTAAGGGGAACTTTTTAGATTGGCGAAGAGGGGTCAATTTGAAGCGGTTTATCCAACTTACCTATCGTGCTTTTGAAGTAAAAAAAGCTTATTATAAAGAGATTGCTTCTTCGTTCCTCCTAGCAAAGATACAATATGAACGTAAGTGCAAATCTGGGTTTATGGGAGCCGAGGCAATCCTTTATTTTACAAAACAAACCACCGCCAAATGCATAATAGATATGCAGCCGTGGTATTATATCGAGGGTTTTTACCCCTTTTAAGAATGAAAACTACTGCGTATTTTTACTTACATTTGGAAGTTTTAATCTTAGTACCCTAGAATGATTTTCCCAGAAAAGCCAGCGAATGAAAATGAGAGACTCAAATCGATTGAATCTTATCATATTGAAAGTTGGGGTTCGGAAAACGACTTTGATGAGCTAACCATGCTTGCTGCAGAAATCTGCCAAACACCAATTGCATTAGTGACCATCTTGGGCGAAAATAAGCAATGGTTCAAATCTGGTTTTGGCACCGAACTTAGAGAAACTTCTAGAGAAGTTGCTTTTTGTTCTCACGCCATTCTTGATGATCGAGAAATTATGGTAGTTAAAGACGCCAGAAAAGACGAACGTTTTATTGGTAACCCGCTAGTTACTGGCGATACGCGGATTGTTTTTTACGCAGGGGTTCCGCTGGTTAATCCCGAAGGCTATGCTTTGGGCACAATCTGCGTAATTGACCACGAAGAAAAAGAATTGAGTGAAAGTCAGCTTAAAGCACTTCGGGTTTTAGGTAAACAGGCACTCCATCAAATGGAGCTCAGAAGAAAACTGAAAGAACTTGAAAGTACTAATGACGCACTGATAGAGGCAAACACATTCATCGAAAAATTTGCACAACGTGTTGCTCACGACATTAAAAATCCTTTAACGAGCATCATTATGTCGGCAGATTCTATTCAGAAAAAATTTCAATCAGAAGGTGATGAACGTTCTGTCCGCTTGATTAATATTGCGCTTCGATCTGCAAAAAACTTGGTTACTTATGTGGATGATATGCTCGATTATTCTAAAAAACCATCCTCGCTTCTTTCAGCACATGAAACGTTTGAACTTGTTGAACTTTTTGAAAAAATCGTTCACATGCTCAACGCTCCACAAGAATGCAAAATTAGTTTTTCAAATTCTGGCAAAATTAAAAGTTCTCGGATTGCGATAGAGCAGATTTTACTCAATCTGTTTAGCAATGCCATTCGTTATAATAATAAAAGCCAGCCAGAAATAGAATTGGGTTTTAGAGAAGATAAAAGCCAATATTATTTTTCGGTAAGCGATAATGGAAGAGGAATCGCAAAGGATCAGCTAGAGAGAATTTTTGAAGAGGGATTTACTTCTGCAGAAAGCGATCGGTTTGGCAAAAAAGGAAACGGTTTAGGGCTTGATGCGGTAAGCAGTCTGGTTAAAAAAATGCAGGGCAAAATTCATGCATCTTCGGAAATCGAAAAAGGTACAACCATTTCTTTCTCGCTTCCACGATAATTATAAATCATTCTTTTCGAATACTCTAAACGAATATCCTATATAACAGTGCCTTACACTAAAATGCAATAGCAATTTGGAATACCAAAAACATATTATGGGTTAACGTGTTCAATCTCGTATAACCTCTAATCATGATTGCATTTATACTTACACCTCCTAATATTAAACCGTTAAAACAGGCTACTTTGCCTAATGAAACCTTACTTGCCGAAGGCTTGGTTTCTGGAAGTTTTGATGCTTTTAACCAGTTATATAAAATGTATGCACCTTCTTTATTAGGCGTAATAAGTAAAATTGTACAGCAACAAGAAACCGCTGAGGATTTACTTCAGGATACTTTTATTAAGATCAGAAAATATGCCTCAAGTTATGATCCTTCTAAGTCGAGAATCTTCACTTGGATAAGTAGAATAGCTAGAAACACGGCATTAGATTATCTCCGCCTAAAAATGAATAAGGACGGAGCAAAAAATATTTCACTAGATTTTGTTTCTGCCGAATTAGATACGAACTACACAAACTCCTTTAATCCAGAGGTTATCGGCCTTAAAAACCTATTCAATTCCTTAAATAGCAAACAGAGAGAAATTATCGATTTGATTTATTATAAAGGCTACACGCATGAAGAAGTTGCCGAAAAGCTGAGTATGCCCATAGGAACGGTTAAAACCCGAATCAGGATGTCGATTCAAAAATTAAGGATGAGTTTTAATTGAGCGGTTTCGCAAAAGATTTGATTTTAAAGTTTTACCCCAGCTGGATTACAAATTCTGTGCTATTTTGAGCTAAAGTTTTTAATGAGAACTCAAACCCATGATTGAGCAAAATTTCTCTAACTAAAGTTAATCCAATTCCCTGCCCATCTTTTTTAGTGCTAAAAAACGGACTAAAAAGTTGTTCGGTATCTGCTTCTGAAATTCCGTTCCCATTATCAGAAATGATTAGGGTGCGTTTATTTCCGTTTAAATTTATCTCAATATCACCTTCATTTTCAATGGCTTCTATTGCATTTTTAATAATATTGATAAGTGCCTGTTCCAATTGTTGTACATCTGCAAGAACAAAATAAGGCTCGTTGGGAAGCTGAAGATCAAACTTAATATCCTTTCCATTTTTGGAGAAAGCCATCAATTCAGTTACCGATTTAAGCAGCGGAATTAAATCAATCCGTTTTCTATTCGCTTCTGGAAGTTTAACCAAATC
Source organism: Pedobacter fastidiosus (assembly GCF_014306625.1). Taxonomy (GTDB): domain Bacteria; phylum Bacteroidota; class Bacteroidia; order Sphingobacteriales; family Sphingobacteriaceae; genus Pedobacter; species Pedobacter fastidiosus. The sequence goes on along the minus strand of NZ_JACRYL010000005.1, from coordinate 297,122 downwards.
GGCGAAATTGCGCATGAAAATATTAAGATTTTGGTTTCTATCTATTGCTACTTGAAGCGCATTTTTGAGCAATTTATTTTCTGAATTAAGCCAAATATTTTCTTGCGATAAAGTGCTGCTTATAATCGAATTTACTGGGCCAACGGTATTGTTTACTTCATGTGCCATCATTCTGATTACTTTACTGTAAACATTCTTCTCTGCTTCGAAAATCTCGGCAGTAACTTCTTCCATCATTACAAAAATCCGTTCAAAACCTCGATCTATAAATCTAGATTTTTGAATTTTGAAAGTGCGCAATCCGCCAATTCGAATCATTTTAGATGAACCTGTTTTTACATCCTTAATCTGGCTGAATAACAAATCGTAATCGTTATTTAAAATTTCGGTTGCCTTTGGATTAATCTGTTTTACCTGTCCATCAAAATCTAAAATAACAATTCCGGTAGGTGAAGTTTGAATCAGTTTTTCGAGGAAGAAATGTTGTTCTTGTTGCTTGGTTCTTTCCAGTCTCAATTCATCAATCATTCTGTTGTAAACATCAACCAAATCATCAACTTCTTTTTTGCCTGTAGATACGAATTTAACATTAAAATCTTTATCCTTAATTGCATTAATACCCTGTTTTAAATAGGTTAAAGGCATAATCAATTGCTTATACAAGCTTAAAGAAATCACCACGGAAATAATGATAATGACTTCCGACAGCATAAAAATTATTTTGTTTTTTTCGAAAATAAAATAGCTCATCACCAAGCAAATCAGATGAAGCGCAACGATGAAGAAGATGTATTTAGTCTTCAGTTTCATTAAAAGGAATTTGATGTTTTTCTAATCTTCGGTACAGCGCATTTCTGGTAATCCCTAAAGATGCTGCTGCTTTTGTAATTCTGTTTTTATGGAAATTCATGGCTTGTTTAACCATTTCGGCTTCCATTTGATCGAGTGTCATCGTGCCCACGCCCGGCAGTTTAACTTGATTATTTTTTAGTGGAGATAAATTTAATTGAGATTTAAAATCATCAATGCCCAATTCGCTTTTACTACTGATTAAAACCGTTCGTTCTACCAGGTTTTTAAGCTGGCGGATATTTCCGGGTAAGGGCAATTGTTGCAACCAACGCATGGCAGATGGAGAAATCGTTAAATCCGGCCGATTGTATATCTCTTTTAAATTATCGATAAAGAAATTAACCAGCAATGGAATATCATTTGGTCTATCTCGTAAGGCAGGTAAATGAATGGGAATCAGGTTAATTCGATATAGTAAATCTTCTCTAAACAGACTCGAATTAACCATCTCGTTTAAATTTTTATTGGTTGCACAAACTACTCGGGTATCCACAACTTTTGTTCGGCTACTGCCTAAAACTTCATAAGTTCTATCTTGCAAAACCCGTAATAATTTAACTTGACTGCTGGCTTCCAGATCACCAATTTCATCTAAGAAAATAGTGCCTTTATTTGCCATTTCAAAACGACCAACCCGATCAAATCGGGCATCGGTAAATGCCCCACGAACATGACCAAACATTTCACTTTCAAACAAGGAAGATGAAATTCCACCTAAATTTACCTTAATAAAAGGTTTATTAGATCGGTTACTGTTTTCGTGAATCGCTTCTGCAATAAGTTCCTTACCCGTTCCACTTTCTCCGGTAATTAGAACCGAAGCATTGGTTCCTGCTACTCTACCAATGGTTTCCAAAATGGATAAAAGACCGGCATCTTCACCAATAATTTGTTTAAAATTATACTTCTTATCGAGGCCTTTCCTATTTCTAGAAAGTGGTTTTTTTCCGTTAAGTTGCAATAATGTTTCTACCGATTGAAGTAGATAATCGTTACTCCAAGGTTTGTTTACAAAATCATTTGCGCCGAATTTCATCCCCTGAACAGCCAACTCAATACTTGCCCAACCTGTAATTAAAATAACAGGAAGCGTTTGGTTAATAGCCCTTATTTTTTTGAGAAGATTCATGCCCTCTTCTCCGGAAGTATCAATTGAGAAATTTAAATCCAAAATAACCAATTCAGGCTTTCCGGTTTTTATTACCTCGAAGGCCAGAACTGCATTATCTGCAGTAACAACTTCGTTTCCAGCACCTTTTAACAAGAGTGTTAACGAAGTTCTTACCGCTATATCATCATCAACAATTAATATCATATATTCAAAGTTAAGATAAGTATTATTCTTCGTGCAATGCTATTGCCGGATGGATAGCCGCAGCCTGTTTGCCCGGATAAAGGGAGCAGGCAAAAACCAACAGATAAATAAATAAAACAGAGAGCAACATTGCAATTAAATACACGCTTGATGGCACATTGTAAACGTTTAATAATGGAAATTGAACCGCAAAAAAACAGCCTACAATTAAAGAGATTGTCGCTAAAATTATAGATTCCAAAACAAGTTGATAAGATACCAAATTTCCGCTTGCACCAATCGCTCTGCGTAAACCAATTTCTCCTTTCCGCTTATTAATATTGTACCATAAAACACCAAATAAACCCAAAGCAACATTGATAATTAGAAAGCTGGCAATGATGATGAAAATAACCATTGGGATAATGGTAACTTCATTTCTCGAGTCACGCATTTCATCTACATGCTTTATTTCCACGGCGCCATGTGTGGAGGTTGCCATAAATTTATAAAGTTTACTCTCAAAAGTTGCATCCGCGGTTTCGCGTACTTTTAACAAGAGCGTACCAGTCCACTTTAAATAACCGGTATCTAACCTGATGAAAATGGAGTTTCCGATGGGCGAGAAATCACCGTTTGATTTGATATCTTGCACCACTCCAATTACCTTGAGTTTGTTTTTATCATCGAAATCGCCAATAAATTTACCTGTTGCCTTTCCTTTCCCAAACATTTGGTCTTTTAGAGTTTCGTTAATAATAACGCCTTTATCTTTGGTCACCACATCTTCGGGCAAAAACCATCGGCCTTCCAATAACTTAACTTGCCATACTTTTTGATAATCGGCACCGACAATGAAATTACTTACATAATTAAATTTCTTTCCATTTTGCGTTAAACCTGTACTCATAAAACTATCCGAATAAGGATAATTATTACTGGAGAATGCGGTTGCTTCTATTTGAGGCATCGCCTTTAATGATTTGTTCAGATTATCATAAAAAGTGCTTAGCGAATCCTGATTTTTAGGAAGCTGACCATTATCATAGGTAATAGACCAAACCCGATTATAATCAAAACCCAAAGGTCTGCTATAATTTTGGTAGTAGTAGGTGAGGTAAGAAAAAACCGCAAAAGTAACGAGGAAAGAAATGAGGATTTCGGATAGAAAAAGAAAATTCTGTTTCCTTTTATTCCAGATTAATTTAAATAAATGTTTGAACATAATAATATCGTTTATTTGTGATTGATTAAGCTTTTAACGCTTTAACTACATTTAATTTAGACATTCGCCAAGCGGGATAAACGCCAGAAATCAATCCGAAAAACAGGCAGGCAAGTAAGCTGTAAAACAACACAGTAAAATTCATGGAAAGATGCATATTGGAGACTAAATTTGCCCCATTAATTAAATAAATGATCAGTAAGGAAAGTATTAATCCAATAAAACCACCCAAAAGTGTGAGAATCATATTCTCGACAATAAATTGATACACCAGTGTTTTTGATGATGCACCAAAGGCTTTGCGTACACCGATTTCGGAAGAGCGCTCCATAATTCGGGTGATGTTAATATTAACCAAATTGATAGTTGGAAGCAATAAAAACAACAAGACAAAACCAGTTACCAAAGAAACTACCTTTGTAACCGCACCATCTGTTGAGTTGCCTCCAAGTCTTCTGGTTACCGTGGTAAAAAATGGATCGGCATTGCAATAAATTTTATCAAAGTCTTTCGGAATGGGAACCTTTTTCATCATCTGGTCGAATTCCATTTTCATTTTGGGAACATCGGCTGTACTTTTAGCCAGCAAAACTGCGTTGTAAGACCCCATAACATCTGTATTGTTATGGTTTTCTTTGGCAATGGTGTAAGGCAAATACATATCACCACTAAGGTTTTGAAGTGTTTTTGAAACATTTTCTACTACACCGATTACCCGATAATTAATATTATCTGCAGAGATATATTTGCCTACCACTGATTTTTCATCACCAAAGTAAGCCTCTTTTGTTTGCTTAGATATTACTGCAATCAATTCTGCGTTATCGATTTCTTTTTGCGAAAATGGTTTTCCTTCCAAAAATTTGTATTCGAGTACATTCCAGTAATCGGCATTTGTATATTTATATTCTATAACCAGTTTTTTATTGTTTACATAGGCGTTCGATGGTTTCGCACTGGAAGAAATACCCATTTTCTGTACATTTTTTAATGTTGATACATAGTGATTTAAAAAGTACATGGATAGATTACTACTGTTCATCCACCCTTCTTTGGAGTTTCTGATTTCAATTCCCGTTATATACAGAGAGCGTTCTCTTTTGTAATCTGGATAATCTGGACTTAGAACTTTATCCATAAAAGCGGTAGAAACCATTAATATGGTGAGTGTAAAACTAATTCCGAATAGGCTAATGAAGGTGAAGAACTTTCTCCGTTTCAATACAGCGATGGCGATTTTAAAATAATTCTTAAACATAATTCCGCGTTATTGAACTTGTGAGCCATCGAATAAACGAACCAATCTATGCGTTTTGTGCGCCATGCTTTCATCATGCGTAACCATTACAATTGTAGTTCCTTCATTTTTATTTAGGTTGATGAGAATATCCATAATCTCATTTCCCATTGCACTATCTAAGTTTCCGGTAGGCTCATCGGCCAAAATAATTTGCGGGTTTCCAACGATGGCACGGGCAATGGCCACACGCTGGCGCTGACCACCTGATAACTGCGTTGGAAAATGCTTTAAGCGATTACTTAACCCTACTTTTTCAAGCGCTTCTGATGCCAGCATTTTACGTTCTTTTGCAGAGGAAGTGCGGTACAATAAAGGCAACTCTACATTATCCAAAACCTGTAAATCGTTAATTAAGTGATAGCTTTGAAAGATGAATCCCAGCTTTTGGTTTCTAAACTTTGCCAACTGCTGATCGGAAAATTTACTGATATCCGTATCATCTATTTTAATCAAACCCTTTGAAGGCTCATCCAATAATCCCATGATGTTTAGGAGCGTACTTTTCCCGCAACCCGACGGACCCATAATGGATAAAAACTCGCCTTTTGCAATATCAAGATTGATCCCATTTATTGCTAGGGTTTCTACTGTATCGGTTCGGTAAACTTTTTCAATGTTTTGTAAGCGTATCATATTGTATAATTAGTAATTAAGATTGATTATTTTTTTAATTGAGTACTTATTTTTAAGGAGGGGGTTAGCAATTTATTTCCTCCACCTGCCAGCGCTCTTTCCTTTGCTCCCCCCTCAAAAAGGGGGATAAAAACCTAACGTTCTTAGGCAGTTTGTAAGCAGGGTTCAAAATACTTTCCGTGTTTCATAGTTCTTTTTGTCATTTTGCTTTGCCTCCCTGTATGCCCCTTTGGAGGGGGCAGGGGTAGGAATTGATAGCCTTATTTTCCTCCCCCTGCCTGCACTCTTTCCCTGCGCTCCCCCCTCAAGGAGGGGGATAAAAACCTAACGTTCATGTTTGGTTTGTAAGCAGTTATTAAAATATTTTCCGGGCCTTCTGTGTTTCCGTGGCTAAATCTGTCATTTTGCTTTTCCGCCCTGTATCCTCCTTTTGAGGAACAAGTGGAGGAGTTAGCAATTTATTTCCTCCCCCTGCCAGCGCTCTTTCCTGTGCTCCCCCCTCAAAGAGGGGGATAAAAACCCATCGGTCTTGGTTGGTTTGTAAGCAGGTTTCAAAATACTTTCCGTGTTTCATAGTTCTTTTTGTCATTTTGCTTTGCCTCCCTGTATCCCCCTTTGGAGGGGGCAGGGGGAGGAAGTAATAGCCTTATTTTCCTCCCCCTGCCAGCGCTCTTTCCCTGTGCTCCCCCCTCAAAGAGGGGGATAAAAACCTAACGTTCATATTTGGTTTGTAGGCAGTTATTAAAATATTTTCCATCTCTTCTGTTTCCGTGGCCAAATCTGTCATTTTGCTTTGCCTCCCTGTATCCCCCTTTGGAGGGGGATAAAAACCCATTGTTCATAGTTAGTTTGTAAGCAGGGTTCAAGATACTTTCCGTGTTTTCTGTGTTTCGGTGGTAAATTTTTTGCATCTAACTAATACGTTATCTTTTTATTCTGATCAAAATCGTAGAGCGATAAATATCTCAACTGATAATAAGCGGCCCAAAAATCTCTAAGTGAAGAAACATAATCTCGTTTAGCCTTATCGTTTTCCTGAAAAGCAATGCTCAAATCGGTAATGCTCAGGTTGCCCAAAACATAGCGTTCGCCTGCGATTTTATATTTCTCGGCAGCAATTTTTTCAGCCTCGGCGGTGAGTTGTATTTGTTCTTTCATCATATTAAACAAGGTAACCTGCGTTACAATCTGCTGTTTAAAAGTTTGTTTATCTTGCTCCACGGCATAGGTGGTAAATTGTTGATTTGCCTCAGCCGTTTTAGTTCTGGATTTCGAACGCCCCCAATCCATCACAGGGATAGAAAGTTGTAACTCTACAGACTGTTGGTTTTTCGGCGAGCGATAAACATCAAAAGCACTGTTGCCAGCATTGGAAAAACCTAAGTTTGCCCTTAAGGTTGCGGTGAGTCCGTTTTCTCCTTTTGCTTTTGCAACATCTCTTCTGGCCTCAGCCAAGCGACGGACAAAGGCAATTGCATCTGATCGGTTTTCAAAAGCTTCTGCCAAAACTTTGTCGGCTCCAACCATCATTTGGGTAACCACTCCAGGCATTGTTAGTTTTATTCTATCATCACCCTCTATTCCGGTATAACTTCGGAGGTTGAGGGTAGCGATTTCCACATCTCGCTTTGCGGTTCCAACTGCTTTTTGAGCATTTAAAACCTCGAGCTGTAGTTGGAGAATTTCATTTTTGGAGATTTTGCCCAATTCAAATTTGGTATTGGCAATGGTTAAAATCCGCTGTGTATTTGCAAAATTGGTTGTAGCAATATTTAAGTTTACCTGTGCCAGCAAAAGATCAAAAAAATATTCGGTTACGGTAATGGCAATTTTTTCTTGAGTTTCTACAAATGCCTGTTTACTTTCGTTGTATTTTAAGGGCTCAATCTTTTTATCCCATTTTAATTTATTAAACTGAAGAAGCGGTTGAGTATACCCAATACCATAGGGAATCCCATTATAAAGCACATTGTTCCTATCAAAATCATCAAAACGTTGCAGTTGAGTTGTACCATAAATGGTACCGCCGGTTGCCGCCAAACTCTGACTAAAATTTAAGGTAAGAGAAGAATTATCATAATGCACTGGTTGAAAAAGAATAGTTCCGTTTGGCTGCTGAACTTGGGTATAGGTTTTAGTATAACCAGGCAAAATACCCTCTAAAGCTAGCTGTGGCTGATAATTGGATTTAAAAGTTCTCCATTCCCAATATTTGGTTTCTTTAACGGTAATGGCCTGTTTAGCAGCTATAGAATTAGCCCTAGCCATTTCTACAACCTCTGGCAAGGATAATCTCAAAGTATCTACATCAGCTTTTGCAAACGAAATGAGACCGAAAATAATGAATAAACTAAAGGAAAATATTTTCATCATTATAGGTGGTTTAGTTGGCTATGGTTACTGTTTTAGAATTTTTGTAGGCACTCATGTCGGATGTAATTACTTCTTCCCCTGCTTTAACGCCACTTAAAATTTCTACGAAATCGAAATTGCTTAAGCCAGTTTTTATCGTTCTTTTCTCAGCAATTTCATTCTTGACTACAAAAACATCCTGCAAATTTGACCCGTTAAAAGCTGGTCCGTTGGCAATTCTTAAAACTCCATTTCTGGTTGCTGTAATTAGAAATACATCTACCTTTTGGTTGGGTCGTAATTCTTTACTGTCTTTTTGATTAAGTTGAATATCAAAAGAGACAATGCTGTTGGTTACCGATGGGGAAATATTTACAATCGAGCCTCGAAGCTGGGTATCGCCAACCCGAATAATTGCCGGCATATTATTGTGAATTTTATCCAACATATTATCAGACATGCTCCCTGCAACTTTAAACCCGCTTAAATCTGCAATGCGAACCAGCGCATCACCTTCGCGAATACTGGCCCCAATATTCTTGTTTACCCAAGTCACCACGCCATCTCTAGTGGCCACAACATCTGCCAAATCAAGCTTCCGTTTTAATGCGTTTAAATCATTCCGTTGAATAGCTAAAGCAATTTCTGCCTCCCTAATCTCAATTTTCATGGTTTGCTGTTTGCTTTTAATTTCATTCTCCAGCTGAAGTTTTTCCAATTCGGCAACTTTCAAATCAAGTTCTGCCCGTTCTACATCCTCTTTGGTTCCGCCACCAGCTTTTAATAGTCTTTTGGCAGAAGAAACCGCGTCTTTTAAATTGCTAATGCGCAACTGCTTAATGCTATTGTTGGATTTGATATCGAAAAAGCTCTTTTCTAAATCGAGTTTTAGCTTACTAATTTCATTTTCTTTAGATTCCATTTGGAATTTAAGCTTGTCGTATTCCGTTTGCGTAACTGATTTATCTAGCGTTAAAATCGATTGGCCTTTTTTTACCTTGTTGCCCGCATCTAACAAAACGCTCTTTACAGAGGCATTAATCGGGCTGGCCAAAACCTCTTCAAATTCTGGCAAAACTTCGCCAGTTGCATTGATGGTGTTTTCGATAATCCCGATTTCAGCTTTAGAAGAAGTAAAATCGGAACCGGTTAAGGCCGGTTTAAAAAACACACGCACTGCCCAAATGGCAACAATTACAAAAGCAATGCTGATTAATATGATGAAATAAGTTTTCTTTTTCCTCTTGGCAGAAACTTCCGCTTCAATGAGCTTGTCCATTTAAATATTTTACACCGGCTTTTGCAAGACAAATGCCAGAGTTAAATATTTGAATATCAATAAATTAAAATATTTTTTAAAACAGAAAATGCCCGATATCGAACGTTCTGTTTGTTATCGGGCAGTAGTGCGATATTTTTAGAAGAATGCTATTTATTTTCAGAAACCGAGCTACAATGGCTACTTTTATTGAAATGCTTAAACACTACAAATATCCCTTGAAAGTTTGGGCCTCGGTTTTGACCGGGAGCATGCCCTTATTCTATTTGCTTAAATATATTTTTTCGAATACCCCTTTGGAAGATTTCCTATTCGAATTAACTTATTTAAATGTATTGATTGGTTATTTAGGAAGTTTACTAGTTTGTATTCCCTTTTGGTTAATATTTTGGGTAATTTATGTACGATTGATCAAATCAGAGACACAAAAAATAAAGCTTTATTTATTCCTGATTTCTCAGGTAATTTGGTGGCTTCCTTTTTACCTAATCTGTTATGTATTCAAGATTTTTTCTAGTGATGATTTCTTGCTTACCTTTTCGCCACATGCAGTTATTCTTGCCGTGGCTGTGGTTTCATTTCGAACAGAAAAAGCTTAAAAATTAACCGTTGCTTGCTTGCAAAATAAAGAAAACGTTCAGGCTGATGTAAGTAATTAACATCACCAAAGCAAAAATTCTATCAAATTTATTGGCCTGTTCTGCTTTGCCCCTTTTAATCATGCGCAAAGAAAAAGCCGTAGAAATAATTACAACAAGAATAAACACCAAAGTTATGCCATGCAAGGTATCAACAAGTGTAAAAGTGGTAGACTCTGGTAAAGAACCATCGATGATATATTTATTTCCAATTACCGCAAAGAGAGAACCTACACTTAAACCAAAACGAGAATCGATGCTGTCAGCATGAATGTAAAAGCACATAAAAGCAATTAAAAATGCCACATACATGCCCAAAAACATTTTCCAGAAAAGCCCCATTGCATCTCGGCTCAGCGAAACCCGAACTTTAAAATTACTATATTCTGTATGCGGTTTTATGGTTTCATCGCCAAATGCAGTTTCATATATTTTGGTTCCTGCAGATATATTTAAGCTATCGATATTCCAACCCCTTAGCGTAAAACGAGGATCGTATTGTTTTCCTACTTTATCCGGAACAAAAACAAAAGCGCTAGAATCGAACTGTGAATTTTCTATCGATAAACGCAGTTTCTGTTTATCAAAAGGAAAGTTATCAATAGCCCAAGAATCTTTCATTACGCATTGCAATTTCATCAGCAGATAAACCTGGTTTCCCGTGGTATCTATAGTGGAGAAAGATTTGGTAACAGTTTTAGCCTGCGGAATCTCCAAATTTTCAACAAAATTAAAATCCTTGTTTTTGTATTTTAACCACAGCCAAAAATCTACAGTATATTCTTTTTCTTTAAAATCAATATCGTGAATGCTGGTTACATAAATTCCGGTCTTTACTTTTTCTGGTGCATTTTTTTGGGCGAAGCTACTTTCAGAAAAAAGCATAATTAGCACCGTAAGTTGTAAGAAAAGGTTGAAGGATTTTTTCAATTTTTTGAGATAAGAATATGATTTAGCTTAAAGATATAAAATTATTTTTTTGCCGATAATTATTTCAAAATTCATACGATTCTCATTCGCATTATTGCAAATTTTATTTTATCATTGAATTATGAAAAATTACGCTACTCTATTGTTATTAATCTTACTCTCATTGGGATTAAAGGCACAAAATTCTGTAAATTCTGCATGGGAAAGTTTCTTCAAAAACGACCGAAAAACTGCCAGAGCATCGTTTATTGAGCTCGCAAAAAATCCTGAAACAGCAAAAGAATCTTATCTGGCATTAAGTTTAATGTCTGAATTTGATCAGTCTGGAGATCAGAGCTTTGAACATTTCAAAAAATTCTTCGATTTATCCGATAATCCTGAGCCTTATCTTTTGGCCATGTGGAGAAGTTATGCCTTGAATTACGGCGCAAGTCTGGAAAGTGCAAAACATCTTGATTTTTACAACGGCTTACTAAAAAAGAAATTCGACGGAACGGTTTATGCACTTGCAAATTCTAGTATTGGAGCTTACTACGAAGCAAAGAAAAAATATGATTTGGCCGATAAGGCTTATGCACAAATCGGTAGTTTGGATAACTGGTTAATTACTGGAGAATTCGAAAATATATCAACAAGTGGCTTTGATAAGGCATATGATGTACTCAACAAACCTGGGACCGACGCTACTTTCGTTGGCAAGAAAGATCAAAAATTTGGCTGGAGAAAAGTGCCTTTTACCAAACACAGTAAATGGTTCGATTTTGAATATTACAGCAATTATAGCAACTCCATAATTTTTGCCGAAAACTTTGTAAAAGCCCCGGCAGATGTTACTGCACAGTTGCGTGTTGGTGTTTCGGGATCTGTTAAGGTTTGGGTAAACGATCAATTGCTGATTACCCAGGCAGATGAAAGAAATAATGATGTAGATTCTTACATCAGTACCGTAAAATTAAATGCAGGATACAATAGAGTGTTAATTCAAATTGGAGAAAGCTACGCAAACCGATCTAACTTTTTGGTTCGTTTAACAGATGAAAACGGAAAGGTTTTGGATGGAATAACCTCAACCAATGATCCGCAGGTTTATACGAAAGAAACTACTTTTAAACCTGTAAATGTAAAGTTGCCATCAATCGATTTCTTCGAAAATGAGATTGCTAAAAATCCGGAGGGTTACTTAAATAAAATCCTTTTAGCCAAGCTTTATCTGCGCAACGATAATGCATTTGAGGCCCGTAAAATTTTAGAAAAACTAAAAGACAAGTTTCCTGAAAGTACACTTTTAAACAATTTGTATATCGAGCTTTTTGATAAGGAACAAAATAGAACAGGTACGGAAACCTTACAGGAAACGATTAAGACAGCCGATCCAGAATCGCCATACGCATTGAGTTTAACGTACAATGATTTCATCAATCAGCAGGATTTAAATAATGCAGAGCTGATAATGAAAAAACTGGAAGCTATTTATGGAGAGAATGAAAACATTCTTGGTAAAAAAATTCAGCTTGCTGGGAAGCGCAATAATCAAGAAGATATCATTGCCTTGGTTGATAAGGCTTATGCACAATTCCCGAATTCTAGTTCGGTGGTTTGGTTAAAATATTTGTGTGAAAAGGAAATTAGGAAAAGTTCTAGTGCCATTAATTACCTTAAAAAACATGTAGATGAGCACGATAGTTACGATATGTCGAAATATTTGGCAAAGGCTTATTTCGATAAAAACCAAGTTCAGGATGGTTTAGCCGTTTATCAAAAAGAAATTGCGAACGATCCAATTTCGGTTGGCATTTATGTTGATTTAGCCAATCAATATTATGCTTTACAACAATACGATAAAGCCGAAAAACTGTATCTGCAATGCTTGGAAATTGCACCAAATTACAGCACTTATTTCGAATCGTTAGGGAAGATTTATGAGATGGAAAAGCAAAAAGATAAATCTATAAAAGCTTACCAAAGATCTTTACAGTTAAGACCCAATAATTATTCTGCCATTCAAGCTTTGCGTAAAATAGAGGACAAAAAAGATGTTTTCGATTATTTTGAGCAGGCAGATGTTAAAGCGCTCGTAGCGAAGGCTCCAAAACTGGCCGATTATCCTGATGACCACATGGTGATATTAAATGAGGAAGTACAAAAAGTGGTTTATGAAAACGGTGGCTCTGAAGAGAAACATTTTTATGTATCGAAAGTGCTTACCCAAAAAGGCTTGGAGAGTTTAAAAGAATATAACATTCCCTATTACAGCTCTCAAGATTATAATATTGAAATTGCAGAGGTTATTAAAGCCAATGGCACGAAAGTTCCTGCAGAGCAAAATGGCAATCAGGTTGTTTTTACAAATTTAGAAGTTGGCGATGTAATTAATCTGCGTTATAAAATTCAGAATTTTAACGACGGGAGTTTGGCGACGCATTTTTGGGATTCGTTTTACTTTACACACGGCGTAAGTTATGTAAATACCAAATTTTCTCTTTTGGTACATAGAGATAAACAGTTTAAATACAGTTTCTCTCAAAAAGCAATCGAACCTGTAAAAACCCAGCAAGATGAGTTTGATTTATATGTTTGGAAGGCGGATAATCAGAAGGCATTAATTTATGAAGATAAAATGCCTCCAATGGATGATGTAACTAACATTCTTTACCTTTCTTCTATCCCGAACTGGGCGTTTGTTGCCGATTGGTACAACAACATCGCGACAGCAAAAGCAAGAAGCAGTTATGAAATTAAAACCGTTATAAACGATATTTTTAAGGATAAGGGGAATTTGGATGAGCTTGCAAAAATTAAGCTCATTTACAAATACGTTACATCTAATATTTCTTACAGCTCGGTTTCGTTTAGACAAAGCGGGATTGTTCCACAAAACCCAGCAACCGTAATTAATACCCGAATTGGAGATTGCAAGGATGTATCTACCTTATTTGTTACCATGTGCAAAGAAGCTGGAATTAATGCAGAACTCGCTTTGGTAAAAACTAGAGACAACGGACAAAATACGATGCTTCTACCCAGTATCGATTTTAATCACTGCATTGCAAAAGCGATTATAAATGGCAAAAGTTACTATGTAGAATTAACCTCGAGCACGTTACCCTTTGGCACTTTTTACAATGGCGCTTTAAATGAGCAGATTTTGGAAATCAACAATAAAACCAATGCCATTACTACTCTAAACCCTACACAGCGCCCTAAAAATGTTCTGAATTATACAACTTCCATTGTGTTAAAAGGAAACGATATGCAGATTAAGGAAACCAATTTTTCTACAGGGGCAGTGGCCAGTAATACGAGATCTGAATACAATGATTTATCAAATAAAGATCAGATTAAAAAGCTGAAAGAAAATTTAGCGACAGTATTTCCTGAGAATGATGTATATGTTTTGAAGTTTACAAATTTGAGTCCGATTACAGCAACATCTGATACCTTAAGAGCTTATACCGAATACGCCATAATGAAAAGCTGTAAGCCTGTTGCTGGCATGAGCGTGTTTTCTTTGCCCTGGTCTATGTCTGCCTCTGCAAATCAATTACAGGTTACCCAACCAAGGCTTTTTGGAATAGATTTAACGCAGATGTTTTTAACTGAAAACTGCAGTGAAGAAATTACCATGCAATTGCCAGATGGAAAGAAATTGGTGGAGGCCTTAAAACCGATTAATATTTCTAATGATTACGTTGATTATTCTTTAACCAGTAAAATGGTGGGCACTAAAATTGTGTTTACCCGAAAAATGATTTTAAAGAAGGATTACGTTCCGGCAGATAAAGCACAAGATTTTAAAGATGCTTATATTAAGGTTGTTGATGCTGATGAACAACAGCTTGCAGTAAAATAGAAAAGTAATCAATTAATTGAAACCTGCTTTTTCAATATTATTTGCCACAGGTTTGCAGACCTAATCTGTAAATCTGTGGCTTTTTTAAATGGATAAAATCTATTTATTTAATTCTTCTTCCAAACGGTGTTGAAGATTCTCTTTAAACTGCTCATCGAGCTTTAAATTTTCTTTTTGAACATTGCTAAAAAGCTCCTTTACCATTCGATTAATTACCGCACTTTGGCGCTCAAATGTTTTACAGATAGTGCAACCTGCCAAATGCATTTTAAGTTCCATCTTTTCGCGAAGCGTAATCTTTCCAATTAGCTTTTTCTCTATTAAAAAAGTAGCTTTTTTGCAGTTGTAAGCAATTTTTGTTAATTCGTTCATGGTAATATTTATTTTTAAAGCCAATTTTTTTGAAGGCACGATCTCAGGTTAACCTTTGTTCGGTGAATGATTACCCAAAAATTCGCGTTTGTTATTTTCAATTCCTCGCAAATTAAGGCTGATGCTTCATCATCCATGTGTTTCATTGTAAAAACAGAAAGCCAAAGCGCAGGCAATTTTTGCATACATAATTTTAGAATTTGGTTAAATTCCTTTTTTCCGAGCATATCGTAATCTTCAATACCAAAAACCTGCGGACGATGATTATCATTCCAATGCCCATCCTCGGCATTAAAAAAATCGGTATCGTACTGCTCCTTTACATCAGCTTCTATTTTTCTTAAACCCGATGATTTTTTGCGGTAAACATCAATAATTTTATTTTTAAGAATCGCCGTTAGCCAAGTGCTTTCTGAACTTCTCCCTTCAAATCGATCTATTTTCTCCAATGCAGATAAGAACGTTTCCTGGATAAGATCTCGTGCCAATTCTTCATCATTAACCCTTGTAATGGCGTAACTGTATAGATAATCGGCATAATTAGACACCCATTTGCGTGGGTTGCATTCATGCGATTTTGTTTGGGTTAATTCGTTTTTATCCGTTTCCATCTCGTTTCATAAAAGAAGATCTTTATAAATATAAGCAAAGCAATTTTATCAAATTTCAGAATTAGACGTAGTTATACCTAAATCCTTACAGTTTATTTTACCTAGAATTATAATTAAATAAAAAAGGCTATCCAGTTTAACTGCATAGCCTTTGAAATAAATTTGGATGGCACAAGCGGACGCTTGCGCCAGATGAGGAAAATAACTTGTATTTAGAACTACTTAGTCTCTACATAAGAAATTCCAGCATCAATATATTGTCCACCTTGTTTCTGAGTACAATGAATGGCAATTACATTTTTGCCATTTGGAATTAAAGCATCCTGACTTTCTTTAGAAATTTTAACCATCGAATAGTTAGAAGAATAATTTGGAATTACAACAGCTTTTACTCCGTTTATGTAAACTTCAGCATCTTCATCATGATGGATATATAGCACCAAATCTTCACGATTAATTCCGTTCAAATCGCCTAATGTAAACTCTTGGCGCAACCAGATGTTTGGCGTATTCCAAACGGTTTTAACATTTGCTCCCGGTGTACCTTTGGTTCCAAAACCAGCCAAGCCAGATTTCCAGTTCTCATCTTTAAATGAAGTTGCCATCCACTCGCCTTCAGGTTTATCGAAAGAATATTTCCATGTTCTAGCAACATCTTGCGAGGTTGGTAAAACATCTTTAATGTAAATATTTGTCTTAATCGCCTTTTCATTCGATGCTCTAATTTTTTCTACTGCACCTTTAATTACTTCTCTATCGTAGGTTAACAAGCCATTAAGTTCTACTTCAACATCGGTAATTTCGGTGTAAACTGCAGCGCTCAAACCTTTATTAGTTTTAAAAATTGCCAAATCGGTAGCGAAGTCATCGTACATTTTGGTGTAGTCTTTTTCACTATCGATCATGATGTAAGTTGGTCCCGTTTTCCAAGTATGACCCGGAATAATATAACCAATACCTCCATATTCACCACAGGCCAAGGTTTGTACCGCACTAGTTGGAACTGCGGGTGGCGGGTAACTGTGAATGTCTAGTACATCGCCCACATCAAAATGCCCTCCACCACTGGCTTGATTAATTAATCTTGTAGGGTCTAACTTGTGCACCTGATCTACATAACCAGCTGTATTGTGTTGTGCTTGGCCTTCGTTAAAAATTACCCAACTAACAATGCTTGGCGAATTCCAGTGGGTTTCTACAAGTCTGGTTAATTCAGATGCAAATGCTTTCTTATCAACAGGAGGAACTTTTTCGGTATAAGAATTTGGCGAAGGCATATCCTGCCAAACCATTAAGCCCAATTTATCTGCCCAATAATACCATCTATATGGTTCCACTTTAATGTGCTTGCGCACCATATTAAAACCGAATTTCTTAGTCATTTCTAAATCGTATTTTAAAGCTTCATCGGTTGGTGCAGTATAACCGCCATCTGGCCAAAAGCCTTGATCTAATGGGCCAATTTGGAAAAGAAACTTATTATTTAGGAACATTTTTTTGAAACCGCCTTCCTCACCAATGGAAATTTTTCTCATTCCGAAGTAACTGGAAACCGCATCCAATTGCTGAGTTCCCTTTTTTAAGGTGATGGATAGATCGTAAAGAAAAGGACTATCTGGCGACCAAAGTTTTGCATTGCTTACCGGCACAATAATTTCTGTATTGGCTTTGCCAATTTTAGTCTGAACGAGTTTATTTCCATCTTTTACCTTAATTTCTACATCCGCAGAAGATTGATCTCCCGTGTTAATGATCAGTTTTACTACTGATTTATCAATATCGGGAACAATTTTAATGTTGCTGATATTTGTTTTAGGCACGGGTTCTAACCAAACGGTTTGCCAGATTCCGGTAACCGATTGATACATAATTCCCTGCGGATTTAAGGTTTGCTTCCCTCTAGGAAAACCACCTTTATCCGTTGGATCGTAAACCCGAACGGCAATATCCTGTTCTCCAGCACCTTTGATTGATGTTGTAATATCATAAGTAAAAGGATCATATCCACCTGTGTGGATGCCCACACTTTTGCCATTTACAAAAACTTCTGATTCATAATCTACCGCACCAAAATGGATTAAAACATTTTCACCTTTCCAGTTTGCTGGTATTTTAAATTTTCTGCGATACCAAATGCTTTCATGATGCTCCATAACGCCAGATAATGCAGATTCTACCGCAAAAGGAACAAGAATAGATCGAGATAAGTTGCCACTTGGTAGTGTTTCTGTTTTACTTTTAGCTGGCTGAAATTGCCAAAGGCCATTTAAGTTCATCCATTTTTCTCTAACCAATTGTGGTCTAGGATATTCGGGCAGTACGCTTTCGGCTTTTACATCCTTTGCGAATTTGCTCATTAAAATAGCCTTTTTAGGTTGCCATTGTTGTGCGAATAAAAATGTAGGACTCACAACAAAAGCTAGAATTAAAAGATTTCTTAGCTTCATAAAATTTATTATTTGGTTTTTTGTGTATTTAGTCCGCTATTATAAGGATATAAAATCGTTTTAGTAAATCAGAACAGAAGATTTAGAACGGTGATTTTTATAACTAAGGTTTAAGAAGCTGTTATTAACTGTCGTATTGACAATTAATAAGGGTTTTTAAGAGAGAAATTTAAAGCGCTCACTGTATGTAAAAAAAGTGATACGCATTTTTTTGAGGCAATAATTAGAGATTAAAGTCTATTTCCTTCAATCGACCATTTATAATCAGAAATTGAAGCTAGCATTAAACTCGAAGCACTAACCACGAATACAGAATAATTAAATGGTGCTCTATAACCTGCAAAAAACAGCATACTTAAAGCGAATATTAGCGTAAGCAAAAAACTCCCAATAGAAGCCAGCTTAATTTTGTATCCAACAATTAAAAGGATTGCAAAAATAATCTCGCCAACAGTAGCTAGAATTGCCATTACATTTGAAACTGAACGGCTAAGGTAAGGCATTAAAGAATTTGTATAATCTACAAAAGTTGTCCAATTTCCCCAGCCCACATTTGGAGCACCTGGAGCACCGAGCCAACCGAATCGATCCATCACAGGTAAAATAAAGCCGATTCCTAAAGCTAAACGAAGAAATAGTTGTGCAAATGGAGTAATGTTTTTCATGCGATTAAAATAGATTTTATAACTTTTTAAGTCTAGCCCGGTTATATCATTAATAACTACTATTTTTAATTAGAAAATATCTTTTGATAAATGATATTCTTTAATTTCTTTTGAAATAATTGTTTTTTCAATAAAGGTTAAATTATTTACTGGATTTTCTATTGATAAAAAAACAGGTATATCATTTAAGTTTAAAACCAAAGTGATGATATAGTCATTCTTATACTCCGAGGCCATTAAAAATTCTTTTTCAGTTAATCTAAACCTTCCTTTTCTTTCTCTTATACCCTTTACTTCAGCTAAATAAGAACTTTCGTTTACGTTAATTTGGAAATCATAACCATCTCCATATAATCTTGCATCTTCCAAAGATCCATTCCTAAAGCTAGATATTTCATTGAAATTATTCATAAAATACAATTCAGCCTCCAATCCTGTCTCTTGAAGCTTTTTAAATCTTGATTTTACAATTGGCTTGACATCCAATATAAGGTCTGTTACTTTGTAATTTTCTTTTAAATATAGTTTTACAATGTCCGAATATCCTTTTGCATTTTCTTTCCCAAATAAACTATCGATTAAATATTTTCTATGAATATAAGTATTACCCTTTTGCCACCAGCCTCTTCTTCCATTATTAGGGAAAAAATGATCAAACAAATCCATCCTATTTTTTATTGTCCCTACAGTTTCGGCAATTCCAATATGTACACAATATTGATAGAATGCCGTCTTTGTATTAAAACCAAATTCCTTAATAAAATCATCATTAAATTTTGACAATCCATATCCAATCAAATTTAGAATTTCATAATTCTCGTGCTTGTTACCCTTTGTTATCATAGGTAGGATGCTAATTTATAATCCTTCAGGATTTAAATCCCAGATATCGCCTTCATGCAAATCATGTTTAAAGTTTTCACGGTAGGTTACGGATGCAAATTTATCAATCTCGTTGGCCCAAGAGAGTTCAAAATCTTGATTTATAAAACCTTGGCATATTCCACTCACCCCAGCATACAAGCTTCCTACTGTGTATTTACTCATTCTCAATTAATAATTTGTCAAGAAAATCTATTTGCGAAAAATCTTTTAATGTTCCAATATAGGTTTTTGCTTTGGTTGGAGAAAGGTCTGCAGAAACTACTGAGTTTAATAAAACTTCAGCAGATGCAAAACCTGTAATGTAAACTTCTTTTCGTTCGATGTTTACGAAAGAAAAAATAGCATAGTCATAATCTCCGGCCGGAATTAAAGGATATTCATCCAGCGAACTTGCTATAATTTCGAATGTTTTATCGTTGAAAAAAACTTCAGGTTTATAGCGTTTATTCTCCTTTAATTCTAGCGTTACAAAATCTACACCTAGCATTTTTTGAACGGCGAACTCAGAAAAAGATTTAGTTAAAAAACGATTCAAATACGCTTGCCCTTCATATCTATCGCGGAGCTGGTTCATGTTTTGAAGTCCCAAATGTTTTATAGCGATGTTATGCAACTGCGTATTGAGTTTATAATCAACTTTAAAACGATAAGCTTTATCAAAAATGTTCAACAGTTCTTTGAGCATGTACAAAATTACCAAGTTATTTACGAAACCATAATATTTAAGTAGTTTTTTACTTTACTTGGGTTTGTTTAATGGTTAAGTTTGATTTAGCCGTTAAAATGGTTTTATTAAAAACACTAATATTAGTTGATACCAATAAGATTAGATTTTGTTTAAAAACACTCTACTTCCCAAAATCTCTCCCACTTTTCACCAGCATTGAGTTTTACTATACCTTCTTTATGTTCTAAATTTTGATCGTGATTTACGCCATCTGCAACACCGCACCAAGGTTCTAAACAAAGAAAAGGTGCATCGGGCGCAGCCCAAATCCCGAAGAAAGGAAAATCTTCAAAATGAAAGTGTAAACCGTAATCGTTTTTGGTATTTAACAAACTAATGCAATTGCTCTGAAGCGTTTTAAAAACTAGTGCATCATTGTAAAACAGGTCGTGCTTTAAGTTTAGTTTATGACCTCCCAGCTCAATACTTTCGGTTTCATCATCAACCAAACCATTATCAAGTTTCCAATATGTTAATTTTTCATCGGCATTAAAAGCCAAATAATAATCTTCGTAAACTGTATTTAGTGTGTTTGGAACAGCAAAAGCCGGATGCGCACCCAAAGAAAATAGAAGCTCATCGGTTCCTGTATTTATAACTTCGTAAGTTAAATTCAACTTCCTTTCTATAAGCTGATATTTCAGTTTCAGTTCAAAATAAAATGGATAAATTTTTAACGTATCTTCACTTTGTGTTAAGGTAAAAATAGCTTCGGTTGCGCTAGGTTTTTCTACATTAAAAACATGATCACGAGCAAAACCATGGCGGGGTAAGGCATAGTTTTTATCTTTATAAGTAAAACTGTCGTTCTTTAAAGCACCCACTATTGGAAATAAAACAGGACTGTGTTTTGCCCAATATTTAGGGTTTGCATTCCATAAATATTCAATATTTGTTTCTTTACTAAATAGGCGCTGTAGTTCGGCTCCTTTTGCTAAAAGGTCTACTTTTATATAATCGTTTTCGAGTGTTATCATTTGTATTTAAAAGTAGCAAATTAGATGTGCTTACAAAACATCTTTTTTATTAAATTTGACTAATCCAATCCCAATAAATTAAGTTTAACATTTAGCATTCGCTTTAGCTCAAAAAAATCAACTCGAAAAACTATGGCGATAGACTTAAATAAACTGTCGAATTCTAAAGTTAAGGCTGCAATTTCAGCCCTTCAAAATGGTGATGAAAAAGCTTGGTTCTCTTTATTTGCTCCCTATGTTGCTTTATTTGATGATGGAAACCAAAAACAGTTTAACAATTTCTTTAAAAAGGCCTTAGGGCATGAACGATTTACCAGCATAGACAAAGTAGAAAATGCTGGTCTTGATGTTTATGGTAACTTCCATTCAGATCAATGGGGTGATTTTAAAACCTACTTTAAATTTCAATTTAATAAAGAAGGAAAAATTAGCAGGTTAGATATCGGCCAAGCAAACTATTAGTTTCAGTTGGCAACTTAGATTTAAACTGCCAACTAAAAACTACCTAGCTATTTTCTTCCCAAATGCAAGCAATATTTATGATGGTTTGTACTGCCTTCTCCATATCTTGAACGCTAACCCATTCTTGTTTGCTGTGGAAAGCATGCTCGCCAGCAAAAATATTTGGGCATGGCAAACCCATGTACGATAATCTAGACCCATCTGTACCACCTCGAATGCTTCGTTTGATAGCCACAACTCCAGTCCTTTCAATCGCTTCAATACCATATTTGATAATTTTTGGATATTGATCCAAGATTTTTTTCATGTTTCTGTACTGTGCTTTAATGATTAATTCGTAAGAAGAATTAGGGTAATTAGCCATCACTTTTTTTATTGTTTCTTCTAAAAACTTACCATGTTCTGCAAGTTTGTCGTCATCGAAATCCCTTAGTGCAAAATGCGCTTCTGCTTGTTCTACTTGCCCCTTTATATTTAGTGCGTGGATAAAGCCCTCTTTATGATTTGTTGCTTCTGGCCTTAAAGTATCTTTAGGTAAAGAATTTAAAATCTCAGCAAGAATTTTAATGGCACTTTCCATTTTTCCTTTGGCAAAACCTGGATGTGTGCTTACACCGTTAATGGTTAATTTTGCACCGTCGGCAGAAAAGGTTTCATCTTCTATCGATCCTAAAGTTTCACCATCAATGGTATAACCAAAATCTGCAGCCAACTTTTTCAAATCAGCTTTATCTACACCTCTTCCAATTTCTTCATCAGGAGTGAAAAGAATTTTTATGGTTCCGTGTTTAACATCCGGGTTTTTCACTAAAAAGTTTGCGGCCTCCATTATTTCGGCAACTCCCGCTTTATTATCGGCGCCAAGCAGGGTTGTTCCGCTTGCGGTTATAATATCATTTCCAATTTGGAATTTTAAATCTTTGTGCTCATCCATTTTTAAAATGATGGAATGATCATCTGGCAGAATTAAATCTTCACCTTGATAATTGCTATGAATAATTGGTTTTACATTTTCTCCGCTACAATCTGGAGAAGTATCCATGTGCGAACAAAAGCAAATTACAGGTACACTTTTATCTGTTGTTGCGGCAATTGTTGCATAAACGTAGCAGTTTTCATCCATATGTGCATCTGCAATTCCAATGTCTAAAAGCTCCTGAACCAATTCTTTACCCAAGTTTTTTTGTTTCAAAGTTGATGGGCATGTTGGCGATTCTGGATCAGATTGCGTATCTATTTTAGCGTATTTTATAAATCTGTTCTCTAAAGATTTGTTAAAGTTGGTGTAATTGCTCATATTCAAAGGTAAATGTTATAGATATTCAATAAACATATTATTTTTGTAAAAAAAACAATGATGCGTAACCACCTGAAAATTACATCCCTAATTGTTATTCTTGCTTACGGTTCAACTTGCATCAGCTCAATCCAACTACTTTAAGTTGTCTTACGGTTTTGGTGTTGGCCCAAATCGGTCTTATACCGATGTTTATAAAGGCACCATTGGCTATACAACTTATGGTGTTTTCGATTTTCATATTTCTCCTTTTGTAACCGTGGGTTTGGAAGGGCAGTATGGAATGATCCAGGGTGGAGATATCAATACAGATCCGCACAATAGACAATTTATAAATAAATACACATCGCTTACCGTAAATGGGAAACTAATGTTGGGCGAGATTGTAAATTACGACAGAAGTGAATTTTTATACAACATTAAAGGGCTGTATGCTGGTTTGGGTGTCGGCATTATTAATAATAAAATGAGCGATATTGTTCGCTACAAGCCAAATACCGAAGCTGCTTATCCACCACTTGGTTATAAATTCCCTGGAAAGGATAAAAGCATGAATATCGTTGTGCCAATTAATTTGGGTTTTAATTATTACCTAAATGATGGCTATGGCTATGTTCGGTACGTAATTAATTTTAATGCTCAGGCCAATTATACTTTTGGCGAAGGATTAGATGGTTATGATGATCCAGAAAATAAATTCCAGAATTATCAGCCAGATCAATATAACGTATATTCCATTGGCTTTAAATATTTCTTCGGGAACATTAAAGTTTACCATAAAACGTTGTAGCATTACGTTCATCATCCTTAAAAATATTCATGAAAAATTTTTTAGTGTTTTGGTTGCTTACAATAACACTCCAATCTATGGCGCAAAAAACACCTTACGAGCTTAGTAACAAAAAAGAAACAGCTACATATTCAGAAGCCATTTCATATTATGAAAAACTGGCTAAAGATAATCCACAAGCCAAGCTTTTAACTTATGGCACAACCGATTTTGGCAAACCGCTACATTTGTTAGTTTTATCAAAGGATAAAATTTTTGATCCTGTAACGATTAGAAAAGGCAATAAAAGAATTCTGCTTATTAATAATGGCATTCATCCTGGCGAACCTGAAGGAATTGATGCTTCGATGATGCTTGCGAGAGATTTACTCCAAGCAGATCAGCTTCCAAAAGATGTGGTAATCTGTATTATTCCGGTTTATAATATCGATGGTAGCTTTAACCGCAACGGCACATCCAGAGCAAACCAAAACGGCCCGATAGCTTACGGCTTTAGAGGAAACAGCAAGAATTTAGATCTTAATCGTGATTTTATTAAAACCGACTCTAGAAATTCGGCAGCTTTTCAATTGATTTTTAACACTTGGCAACCCGAAATATTTGTAGATACCCACACCAGCAATGGCGCCGATTATCAATATGTGATGACGCTTATTCCCACCCAAAAAGATAAGCTGAACGCTATCCTATCGGGATATTTAACCAAAACTTTAGTGCCCGATTTATATAAAGGCATGGAGCAAAAAGGGTATCCAATGATTCCTTACGTAAACTCTATAGAAGAAACACCAGATGCTGGAATTACGGGCTTTATAGATTTGCCAAGATACTCTACAGGCTACACCACATTGCACAATACCATCGGCTTTATGCCAGAAACGCATATGTTAAAGGCTTATGATTTGCGTGTTGATGCAACTTATAAACTGCTTCAAACTTATATTGATATAGTAGAACGCGATGCCAAAATTATCGGCGAAAATAAACGCAAGGCGGATGAATTTGTTGCAAACCAGAAAGAGTTTGGTTTAGAGTGGAAATTAAACCGAAGCGAAGTAGACAGCTTACCATTTAAGGGTTTCGAAGCGGGAGAAAAACCAAGTACCGTGAGTGGGCAAGACCGATTATTTTACGATCGGAATAAACCCTACACTAAAAGCATAAAAGAATGGAACAAATTTGATGCTTCCATAACTGTTCAAAAACCTGTAGCTTATATTATTCCAAAAGCTTGGGATCGAGTTATTGCCTTGCTCAAACTAAATAATGTTATACTTAAAGAGTTGAAAGCGGACAGTAAGATTAAAGTTGAAAGTTATTATATCGGCGATTTTAAAACTGGAACTAGACCTTATGAGGGTCATTACCTCCACTCTGCGGTTAAGCTTATTTCTACGCAACAAGAGTTACAATATTATGCTGGTGATTACATAGTTTATGTAAATCAGCCTACAAATCGATACATTGTAGAAACTTTAGAACCTCAAGCTACGGATTCTTTCTTTAATTGGAATTTTTTCGATTCCATTTTGGATATGAAAGAACATTTTTCTGCTTATGTTTTTGAAGATACAGCCACAGAATTATTAAAAAACAACCCTGCTTTAAAAGCTAAATTGGAAGAGAAAAAAGCATCTGATCCCGATTTTGCCAAGAATGGATCGGCACAGCTTGATTTTGTTTATAAAAATTCTGATTATTACGAGAAAACCCACAATAGATATCCGGTTGCACGTTTACTAAACGATGTTAAACTAGATTTAAAATAAACCAAATGGAATACTTAAGCGCAACACCAGTTGCATCAATCATTTTTCTTTTTACTGTTGTAACCAGCCTTTATGCCTTTTATGATCATGGTATTTATGGCAAGTTTATGTTGCATCCATACAGTGTTTCGAAAGGAAAGCATATTTTCACCATAATTACAAGTGGGCTAATCCATGCAGATTGGATGCACCTATTTTTTAATATGTTTACTTTTTATGCATTCGCATTTACGCTAGAGCGAATGATGGGCAGTTGGCAATTTGGATTGTTATATTTCTTCGGATTGGTTTTGAGCGATATTACCACGATATTTAAAAATAAGGATAACTATCACTATCATAGTTTAGGCGCATCTGGAGCGATTAGCGCAGTGCTTTTTAGCTTTATCTTATTTAATCCAATGTCTAAACTTCAAATTATGTTTATTCCGATCGGAATTCCAGCAGTAATTTTTGGATTTTTATATTTGATATACTGCGCTTATGCCTCGAAAAATTCAAGAGATAACATTAACCACGATGCTCACTTTTTTGGCGCATTAACCGGTTTAATTTTTACCATAATCTTTGTTCCAGGAATTATCCCGCACTTTATTGCTGCATTAACCGGTAAACTATAGATTAGGAGGAATTAAGATTATTAACCTGCCGTTGGGAGATGTGGGTTTTCGAAGAAACTCATTGGCTGTTCGGGGTTTTTTAAAATTTCGAACAATACATAACCCCAGGGCTTCCAAAAATTCTCCAAAACCTGGGCATAGATTTTATTTTGCCAAACATCAAAAAGAGGTTTAGTCATATTCCCGCGTAAAGGCATTGCCTCAATATAAATTGTGCCTTCAACGGGCATAAAAGTATATTCTGGCAAACGATTAAAAAGGTATGCTGAGTAATAAAAACGGGCACTTAATTCTTCAAATTGCTCTGCCGTTAAAGCTTTATCCTTAATTTCATTTATGATATCCTGGTGATAACGCTTATTTGTTTCATTATCCTGCAAGCATGCAATAATTCCAAAATCTTTCATTTTTAAAGAGAAAGTTAAGGTATTTATTTCATCACGAAAGCTAAAAGGTGTTTCTCCATTTTCTAGTTTTACAACTGTAATCGACCATGGCGTAAAATCTTCAAATTCTAACCTGGTGTATAAACTTTGCATCATGAAATTTAAATTTGCAAATTTCATCATTAAAGATTGCGACATGTTTAGTCCATCGGCAGTCATTTCTTTGCGCAAGGCTGAATGCATTTCTTGGTAAACAAAGCCATATAAAAACTTTCCAATCCAATTGAATAAATCGAGCGGAGGCAAAGCTGAAACAGCACTATAACCTTGAGCAAAAGCCTGTTCAATTTTCTCTTCCAGCGGATTTAAAAACTGCTCGTTTACTTCGCTATTTACCGGAATTACTAAAGTGTTGTAAGAACGAATACTTTCATCTAAAAACTGAATTTGTTCCTCACCAGTTAAACCTGCTTGCTCTAAAAGCCATTTTGGAATTAGTGGAGCCTGCAACACAGGCGAGCTGAAAGTTTTACCGCTTAAAAAGCAAATTTTATATAAAAAATCGATATTTTGGAAAGGATTGTATAAGCCAGTATTCATTGCTACAATATTAGCCATTATATTTTTAGGGCTTTGTAACGATGATTTTTTTTAACGTTCGGATTACTATAGGAGAATATGCAAGGCTTTTCCTGCAGATTTCCGTAGAAAAGGTTCGCAGATTTTAGGGGATTTATAAACTGAAATGCAATTCTCCAAGCCACCTCGTCTTTCCCGCCAAGGCGGGAATCTTTATTCTATCGACCCAAAAATCTGTTTCAATCTGCGGTTCTTATCCTCTAATCTGCGGGAAATTTTGTTCTAATAATTATTATAAAACCCACTAATATCGTTCACTAACTGATTATAAATCGGTTTCGTAAATTCTAAAAACAAGGCTGTTGGTGGCGGAGGCAAAGATTCTCTCCTCCTTGTCATGGCCATTTGTTGTTTGGTTAGCGCTCTGTCGTCGCCTTTATAATTTGCCCAACTATCTCTCCAAATATAAGTTCCAGGAATTTTTTGTTGCCTGATAATTTTTTGATCGTGCCAATCACTTATCGTCATATCCAACAATCCAGAAGAAGAAACATTCTTGTCAAAAATGCTCAAGGTTGCTCTTACCGTTCCATAAACTGGTTTTTTCTCTCTAGTTTCACCAATTACAACACTATCGCGTTTAATTTTTTCTACTCGTTCTTTAACGTAAGTTTGACCCACAACAAAATCATCAAAATTTAAACTTAGTACTTGATCGGGAATAATTTTTTGATTGGTTGCCTGTTCTTCCGAATAAAAAATCACAAATTTATTCCTCGAGTAGCTTGCTATAAACTGATCAATTTGTTGTTGAAAATAATCGCCACTCAGTTTATACAAGTTGCTGTTTACCATTATCGGCTGTACCACAACTCTAGTTACGGCAGCCCAATAAGCATCGTCCATTTTAGCTTTTACATCCTTATAATTGGGCTGTAAGTTTTGCGCTTTCTCAAATTCATAATAGGCCTTTTTCGCACTTAGCTTATTGTTATCATTTAAATATTCTAAACCAGAATTGTATCTCGCAACCGCGGCATTATATTTACTATCGCTTAATTCTTTAACAAATTTAGGTGGGGTTGGCACTAAAATTAAACAAGCCGGGCAACTGTTAATATCATCTGCCAACTGATTAATTTTTTGATATTCGTACATAATGGCTTCCCATCTAAATAAATCGTTTGAAGCTTTTGCCTCTTCAATTTTTCTTAAATGATCTTGTAAAGCAAGGTTGTATGCCGTTGGCAAAACCTCCATCGCTTCGCTATTTTTAGGTGAATTCTGTAAACGACTAACCGCTTTCGCAACTGAAGCATCATAATCTCCCTTTTGTAAAGCTTTTTTTCCTGTGGTACATCCTGCAATAATTATGAAGGATAAATAAATAAAATACCGTAATCTTGAAATGTTTTTCATGGCATTGAGCATTAATAGTCGCTGTATGAATATAGCTATAAAGTTTTATTCTCATTGACTAGATTTGTAAGGCAATATTACCCTATTTATTTAGAAGACGATTGATAATGAAAATTAGTTGCAAGCAATTTGAGTTAGAATTAAAACACCCTTTCTCCATTTCGAAATTTACCAGAACCAGCACGCCTTTAATGCTTTTAAAAATTCAGCATCAGGATGTAATTGGTTATGGCGAAGCCTCTATGGTACCCTACATGGGCGAAAGTTACAACAGTGCAAATGCATTTCTGAATCTGGTAGATTGGGATAAGATTCAATATCCATTTAATTTCGAAGAGATTATCGCTTATTTGGATAGCCTTGCGCCTGGTCAACCAGCCATTAAAGCGGCGATAGATATTGCCTTGAATGACATCAATGGTAAAATTTTAAACAAGCCTTGTTACGAAATTTATGGCGCCGATCCATCTAAAATGCCTGTAACTTCTTACACCATCGGGATTGATACACCAGAAGTTATCCGCGAAAAATTAAAAGATGCTGAAGCTTTTAAAGTGATTAAGGTTAAACTTGGAAGAGATAACGATAAAGAAATTATTGAAACCATTAGAAGCTTAACGGATGTGCCACTTTATGTAGATGCAAATCAAGGTTGGAACGATAAAATTCAGGCAATTGATTTAATTTACTGGTTGCATGCAAAAGGTGTTGTATTAATTGAACAACCTATGGATAAGGCAAATATTGATGGAAATGCTTGGTTAACTGAACGAAGTCCTATTCCTCTGCTGGCTGATGAAGCCGTTCAGCGTTTAGCTGATATGGAGAGTTTGAAAGGTGCTTACCACGGCATTAATGTTAAACTGATGAAAAGTTGTGGCATGTACGAAGGCCATCAAATGATTTTGAAAGCCCGCTCTTTCGGCATGAAGGTTTTAATTGGCTGTATGAGCGAAACCAGTTGCGCAACTTTGGCGGCAGCAGCTTTAGCACCTTTGTGCAATTGGGCAGATTTAGATGGGCCATGGCTTACAACCAATAATCCATTTGCCAACCCGGTCTTCGAAAATGGAAAGTACATTTTAAAAAACTTACCAGGATTGGGCTTGGAAGGGGTTAATCCTGACCTTTTTCTTTAAAGGTTTTCCGGATCTGTTTCATTAACTGAATTTTAAAATAGATAAGGGCACAGGCTGTACCTACTAAAAATGCAGCCGGAAGATACTTTCCGTTTTGATAACACCAAACTATACCAAATAGAGATAGGATAATGCCCAAATTGTAAAAAATATTTAATAAGAATTTTTTGCCCACAATTTGAGGATTTGTTCTTTAATAAAATTCATTGATTAATTACCAAGGAACAAAATTCAATTATCAAACCTTCTATGATGCAGCGTATATTTTAATCTGCAATTGGCATCGTTTAATAATTGAATTTTGCTAATTGAGTACTTTAATAAACCGGCATATTTGGATCAAAAGCTTCTTGCCAAGCTAAAATACCACCTTTTAAATTATACAAGTTATCAAAACCATATTGTTGTTCTAACTGCATAACAGCAGCAGCACTTCTTTTACCACTACGGCATTGTACAATAACTGGTTTATCTTTAGCAACTTTATCGGCTTCGATTAAAATTCCACCCAATGGAATATTTTCGCCGTTTAAGTTAGAAACCTCATATTCAAATGTTTCGCGAACATCAATTAACTGAAAATCTTCTTTATTGTCAATTTTCTCTTTTAGTTCTTGTACCGATATTTCTTTCATGTAAAATATATTTACACAAACTTAGATAAAACTGTGGAGCAATCATTAAAATGAAGCGAAAAATTTATTCGTATTCAAAATTAATTGACCGTTAGTCAACAGTTTAAAGGATTACTTTGAGCTTTAACTTATAATCTATTCATAATCAAATGCCTCAATTTAATCACCGATGAAAATTGTTAAATTAAGTTTTTGAGCCACTCCCTATTAACATGCTTTAATTTAGCATATGCTCTGTAAGTTTGGGCTTCTAATTACTTCATATTGGTTCCTTTAGCCTTGAAATAGACTTAAATAAACTCAAAAATATTTTGCCAAAAACTGTAACATATGGGATTCTGGGGCGTTTAATTATAAATAATTAAAATGGACAAATTGAACCGTTTCTTTTGGTTTTGTTCTGGTGCCCACATCCCGACACTAGAAAAGTATCCGTCAGAACAAAATAAATATACAGGGATTGGTGCTACAATTTTTTTTACTGGATTATTTGCGGCCTTATCTGGTGGTTATGCCATGTACTTTGTATTTAGCGGTAATGATTTTGCTGTAATTTTTGCAATCGTTTTTGGCTTTTTGTGGGGTGCTGCAATTTTTAATATGGATAGATACATTGTCTCCAGCATTAACAAAAGCGCCAGTACCAACAAACAACTTTTGCAAGCTACGCCACGTATTTTATTGGCCATTATGATTGGTATCGTAATCTCCAGGCCAATAGAACTGAAAATTTTTGATAAAGAAATTAAACAACGCTTAAAGGTGAGTTATCTTAACGGCCAACGCTCTAAAATAGATACGCTAAACAAAGCTTTTGAAAACAAATACCAAGTTGAATTTGGAAGGTTAAATCAGCAGAAAGTAACTCGAGACTCCTTAGAAAACGGAATTAAAGCCGATAGAAAGAAATTAAACTTCGAGATTTTCGGAAATAAAACAACCGAAACCTCGGGCGTTATGGGCTATGGGCCGTATGCAAAGCGTAAAGAAGCAGAGATTAAACAACGATCAACCGAACTTGATAGCTTGAAAGCAACCATTAATAAATCTGAATCCTTTATTGATAAGCGGAAGGAATTCGATGGTATGTTTACCGAAAAACTTTACACCACTAAGCAGTTAGATAGTTTGGCAAATTTGGCTGGCTTTGCAGATCGGAATTGGGCCTTAGGACAGCTAAAGTTTAACGCCGATGGAACCAACGACAACAATACCGCTATGGCCGTAACTTTTATTGGTTTACTATTTATTTTCTTTGAATGCTTGCCAGTATTTGTAAAACTAATGAGTGCCCGCGGACCTTATGATTTTGCAACTGCTGATGGAGATGAAACCGCAATTTATCAATCTAAAAAAGATAAGGATTTCCACATGGAAGTTGCCGATAATATTCACGAAAACCGAGTAGAATCCGAATCTACCAAAAGAAAAGAAATTATTAAAGGCAAGGCTTATCGCGATTTGGAAAAGTATGATTGGGATAAAGAATGATGGAAGAGGTAAGATGGATGATTGAAATCCGAATTAACCATCATACATTTTGACAAATTACATCCCATCATCCATCTTACATAAAACATCTTACATTTTACGTATTTTAACGCCATCAAACCCAGCTTTATGAAGAAAATTCTCGGCACAGCAATTATAAGCATGTTGTCGTTCTGTGCTTTAGCACAAAATGAAATCAGTTATTCCGTTTCTTTCCCAAATGCAATTCATCATGAAGCGCAGATCAGTATGCAAATTCCAAATGTTCCGGCAGGACCGCTAACCATAAGAATGAGCCGATCTTCACCAGGTAGGTACGCTACACATGAGTTTGGAAAAAACGTATATAATTTTAAAGCCTTTGATGCTTCGGGTAAAGAACTTCCTTTAAAACAGCCAGCAGGCGATATTTATGAAATTCCTACACACAGTAACAGCATAAAAATCACCTATACTTTGTTTGGAAACTGGATCGATGGAACTTATGCAGGTTTCGACGAAACGCATGCACACATGAACATTCCAGCTACTTTTGCTTTCCCAGTTGGGATGGATAAACGTGCCCGATTAGTAAAATTTAATTATGCTGAAAAGCAAAATTGGAAAGTTGCAACCCAACTGAAACCAATGGGCAACGATACTTATTATGCGCCGAACTTGCAATATTTTATGGATAGCCCAACTGAAATTGCCAACTATAAAACGGCGAGCTGGAAGGTAAAAAATCCTGACGGAAAAATTCAAACCATCCATATAATTTCTCATTCTAACGATACTCAAAAAACCATCGATAATTATGCAGATATGCTGAAGAAAATGGTAGATGAACATTTGGCAGTTTGGGGAGAATTTCCAGCTTACGATTATGGAAATTACTATTTTTTAGAAGATGTTTATCCCGAAAATGCTGGCGATGGAATGGAGCACCGAAACTCAACTTCTATCGTTCAGCGAACCCCAAAAATAGATGGATATGAATCACAATTGTTGGGTACATTTTCTCACGAATATTTTCACAGCTGGAACGTAGAAAGATTAAGACCGAAAACTTTAGAACCCTTTAATTTTGAGCATTCGAACATAAGCGATGAGCTTTGGCTGGCAGAAGGTTTTACGCAATATTATGGTTCTTTATTGTTAACCAGAGCGGGATTAAAAACAGTAGAAAATGCCACACAAACTTTTAACGGATTAATTAATTCGGTATTAACCTCTCCGGGAGCAAAGAATTTTTCGCCAATACAAGCCAGCAGATATGCGGTTTTTGCTGATGCAGGTGTAGCAATAGATCAAACCAATAAAGGGAATATTTTTACCTCTTATTATACTTATGGCGCAGCCACAGCGCTTGCGTTAGATTTAAAATTACGTGTAGATTTTAACTTAACTCTTGATGATTATATGCGGGCACTTTGGAAAGCTTATGGGAAACCAGAAATTGCCTACACCGTTCCAGATTTGGAAAAAACATTAGCTGTTTTAACCAAAAATCCTGCGTTTGCAAAAGATTTCTTTAAACGATACATCTACGGAACGGAAAAAAACGATTATGCCAAGTTGCTTTTAAGTGCTGGGTTTATTCTTCGCAAAGTGAGTCCAAATCAAGCCTTTACAGGTTTATCAAGAGTAAATTTTGATACAGGCAAAGCTGTGTTGCCTCAAACAATTCAAGGCACACCAGCCTATATAGCGGGTTTAGATGTAGATGATGTGATTTTAACGTTCGATCATTTGGAGATTAAAGACCAAGCCGGGCTAACTAAAATTACCGAATCGCATAAACCAGGCGATGTAGTTTTGGTGAGTTATTTGCATAGAGGCGAACAAAAATCTACAAATTTAACCTTTATGGAAAACCCAACATTAGAAATTGTTCCAATAGAAAAAACTGGAGGGGCTTTAACAAAAGAGATGCAGGCCTTTAGAGATAAATGGTTAAACTCGCAGGTAAAAATAAAATAATATTTTATACCTTGAATCGCATAAATTAAAGAATATAATGAAAAAGATTTTCCTTTTTACACTTGTCGGTTTGGCAAGTATCCAACTTCGAGCACAAAACATCGATAAAATAATAACTCGCGAATACGCCGATCACTTAATTAAAACTTTGAGTAGCGATGATATGCAAGGCCGCGGAACTTTTACGCCGGGGATTGATAAAGCGGCAACATTTATAGAATCAGAATTTAAAAAAATTGGTCTTCAGCCATTAACAGGAGCAAAATCATTCCGCCAAACATTTTATAAGTATCAAATTTCCAATTTAAGTAAAACAGTAAAGATTGATGGAAAAGAAATCGCTCCAGAAAACCTGTTAGTAACTGGCCTTTCTGCTGAAAGTGTTTCGCTTAGTAAGGCGAATACTACGGTGGTTAAGCTTGATGCAACTAAACCTTTTATGGGCCAGCTTAGGGCGATGATGAAGGTTAAAAAAAATCAATTGATTTTGGTTGATGCAAAGCTCGCAGATAACTTTAAACAATATCAAAGCTATTTTAGCAAACCCACCACCGTTGATGAAAAAGATTATAAAGTTGGCGAATCCAATGTTCAGGTTTTTGTTTTGGGAACGGATACAGTTGCAGGCGATTTTAATATCGAATTGAAAAATAAGGTTGATAAAATGCCACTATTCAATGTAGCGGGGATGATTCCAGGAAAATCTAAAGCCAAAGAATTAGTTGTTTTTTCCGGCCATTATGATCACCTAGGGATTACCAAAACCGTAAATGGAGATAGTATTGCAAATGGTGCAGATGATGATGCATCGGGCACAACGGCGATGATTGCGTTGGCAAAATATTATAAAGCTTTAAAAAACAACGAGCGTACACTAATTTTTGTTGCTTTTACTGCGGAAGAAATTGGTGGGTTTGGCGCAAAATATTTCTCAGAAAAACTAAATCCTGATGAAGTTGTAGCCATGTTCAATATTGAAATGATTGGTAAAGATTCTAAATTTGGAAAAAACACAGCCTTTATTACGGGTTACGACAAATCTGATTTCGGGAAAATTTTACAGAAAAACCTAACGGGAACAGAGTTTACTTTCCATCCAGATCCTTATCCAGCGCAAAACTTATTTTACCGCAGCGATAATGCAACGCTTGCCGCATTGGGTGTTCCTGCGCATACCATTAGTACAGATAAAATTGATGTAGATGAATTTTATCACACAGTGAAAGATGAATATAGCACTTTGGATGTAGAAAATATTTTATCGACCATTAAGGCGATAGCGAAAAGTGCAATCACAATTGTGAACGGAACGGATACTCCAACCAGAATTCCAAAGTTGAAGCAATAAAATCCGATCGTCTTTTCGACTGGAGCATAGCGGAACGGAGAAATCTTTGAAATTAGTTGATATAACTCCAAAGGTTTCTCCACTTCGGTCGAAATGACGGTTTATTTTATAAAAAGTTGCAAAAGATTTTAAATCTTAATTTCCATAACATAATCATCCATAATATAGCCTTCGCCAATATCTAATTTAACTGAGTCCTTTACGGTAAAGCCAGCTTTTAAATAGAAATCTTTAGCCTTATTATTTTTATTTACATTGAGTTGTAAAGCCGATCCGCCAGCATCTTTAACCTGATTAAAAACTTCGTTGATGAGTATTTTGCCTACACCTTTGCCGTGTGCAGAAGGCAAAACGTAAAGTTTGTGGAGCTTGTAAATTCGGGCTTCATGATCGGTAATCGAGTAGCCCGCAAAACCATATTGATGTTCGCCTTCTTCTGCAATTAGGAAAATATGACCTTCCATAAATTGTTTCAAAAGCTCACCTTTGTTGTACATTTTATCAAGCATGTAATCTATTTGTGCCTGACCAATAATTTCGAGATAGGCAGATGGCCAAGTTTCTTTGGCAATATCTCTAATAATTTCTATATCTTCCTCATTAGCTTTTCTAAGCGTAATCATATTGGTTCACTAATAAAAATTGGTTGTCCGGAAAAGGTAAATTCTACAAAACCATCTTTAACAACCTCAAAAATTTCATTTTCATTTTGCATTAAGTTGGTTACTTCAAGATACGGATTTCCAAGAATATTAAATTCACTTCCGGCAGGTTTCCAAACGGAAAAGCCAGATTTTATGGTGTAAAATTTTGCTTTGGCCGTAAATACAACCAAGTTTATTTTATCGCTAAAGCCAGCAAATCTCTCTAAATCGAATTTATTTGTAATTACATTAACCGCAGGGAATTTCTCTTCGTAAAGGTAATTTATCGCAACCATTAAAGCATCAACCGGGCCTTGAATAACCTTTGTATTCTCTTGAGTTTCGTTATTAGTGTTGCCATTAACAAGTACATCAACTTTTAATCCCAAAGAAAGGATTTTGTCGTAATTATCGGCATTAACCAATAAAGTTGGGCTCCACTCTAAAAGCTGACCTAAAAGTTCTTCGTTAAAATTGCCAAGCTCATCAATATAAAGTGCTGGCTCTTGTTTTTCTTTTACAATATGGTGTGATGACATGCTACGAAGATAAAAAATTTAGAATCATTAGTGCGTGTCAGAAATCAGGATAAGGTAAATGTTTGGAGGAAAACGTTACGGTTTAACAGCATTATAAAAATCGTTATAGGCTTCGTTTAAATCATCGGTAAAATTTATGGCACCAGAAACGGCTATACCATAAATTCCGGTTTGCATTAAAGCTTCAACATCGTAAATTTTAATTCCACCAACAGCTAAAATGGGTAGGTTTAAGTTTAGCCCTTTTAGTTTTTTTACTGCATTTTGGTAATCTTCTAAACCTAAAAGCGGATAATCATTCGGTTTGGTTTCAGTAGTAGAGAAAGGCCCAAAACCAACATAATCTGCACCTTCATTGGCTAATCGAATAATATTTTCAATGGTATTTGCAGAACCACCTAGCGTAATATCATCACCAACTTTTTTTCGCAGGGCGATAAAATCTGCATCGAAATCCTCAATATGAAAACCCTGGATATCGGCCTTACCGTTCAAATGAATATGATTAGTAACAATAAGTGTAGTTCCCCAATCATCGCAAATTTCTGCGATGGAATTTATGTCGGCTAGAAGCGCATCATCAGCTTTGCTTAAACAACGATACTGAATCCATTTTGCGCCTGCCTCACACGCTTTTTGCGCTTGTTCTAAATGGGTAAGATTTGGAATATCATGTGTAATGTAATGCAGTTTTTCTATGTATTTCATGTTCAAAAAGAAGGATTTGGATAATTCGTCATTGCCCCAAAGGAACAATGACGAATGTATTAGAACTTCAAGCTCAAACTTAACAAAAAGTTACGGGTAGCTTGAGGGTAATAATAATTGTATCTGGTTAATTCGCCACCATATAGAGATGGGTAGCTGGCACCATTACTCTCATATAGTGTGCTGAACACATTATTTATCAAAAGGCTAACCCCGATATTTTTTACCGATGCAAACGAAGTATTATATCTCAAGCGAATATCGTTTACAAAGAAACTAGATAAAGATTCGCTTTTAGCAGATGTGTTGTTTAAATATTGGCGACCAACATATTTACTTAGCAAGGCTATATCAGCATTTTTCAATATCGAATAGTTTAACTCACTGGAAACAATTACCGATGGAGAAAAAGAGATATCGGTGTTATTATAATTGTTTACCAAAAGCGAACCATTTACCTCATCATATAAATACTCTTGAAAATTCTTAATTTTATTTCTGCTCAACGTTGCAGTTGCGGCCCAGTAAAAGTTCTTTAAAATTGACCAACGACCATCAAATTCTACACCAGCTCGGTAACTATCTGCTACATTTTGACGGGTTTGCCCACCAACATCATTAAGCTTTCCAGTATTAATTAATTGATCTTTATAAATCATTGCGAAGCCATTAATCCCAAAAGATAAGTTAGAGAATTGAGTACGATAACCCGCTTCAAAATCTGTTAAATGTTCTGATTTTGGTCGGCTGTTAACGTTCGAATCTGTAAAATCTCTTCGGTTTGGCTCTTTGTTTCCTATTGCAACTGATGCATAAACGTTGCTCTTTTCGTTGAAGTTATAAGTAACTCCAGCCTTCGGGTTAAAGAAATTTAAGGTTGCATTTTGTTGCGCTGGACTACCGTTTGGATCTATCCCGAAGTAAGAATAATATACGTGTCTATATTGGAAATCTCCAAAAATATTAAATTTATCAATCTGATAGTTTGCCCTCAAAAAAGTATTGAAATCTGTTTTAAAAGCATCGTTATCATTATACCTATGGCGAATAGATTCACTTCCATCGTAATTGGCAAACTGCGCCCAAATTACTTCATCGAAATGCTTGCCTTTATATTCGTTGTAAGCACCACCCAAAGTAAAATTCAAATTGCTTTTAGGTGTGTAGTTTAAGGAATAAGTTGCCCCATAGAAATCATTATCCAGCCAAAGTCTTCTAACTAAATCAGATTCTGTTTGGGTTACGCCACCAATCACAACCGGCGAAATGCCATAATCGGCTAAAGTTTCGCCATCTTTATATTCTTCATAATAACCTCTTCCATAGGTATAATGCAAAGCTGCGTTGGCTACCAATTTATCGCTCAATGTTCTGGTGTAAAACATTTGGTAATGATCTTGCTGATAATTATCCGTTTGGTTATCGTAGGTAAAATCGTTATGCCTTCTGTCTGTTTTTAGCGTTTCTTCATCAACCCCATTCCAAGCCTGATAGGTTTTTTCCGTACCGCTGAATACGTTAACGCGAAGCAAATCCTTTTTGCCATAATAAGCACCCGACACGAAAAACGATTTTAAATTTGATGAGGCACGATCTACATAACCATCCGATTTAATTCTAGATAAACGCCCATCGAAACTGAATTTATTATTAATTAATCCAGTACCTACATTAATTGAATTTTTCCAAGTATTGTAAGAGCCATAAGTGTTGTTAAGTTCGGCATAAGCAGAATCTCTGCGAGTGGTCGTTTGAATATTTAAACTTCCGCCAAAAGCACCGGCACCGTTAGTTGAGGTTCCAACACCACGTTGAATCTGAATGTTATCAACCGAAGAAGCTAAATCTGGTAAGTTGATAAAATAACTACCTTGGCTTTCAGCATCGTTAAGCGGAATGCCGTTAATGGTTACGTTTATCCGGGTGGCATCGCTTCCTCTAATCCGGATTCCGGTGTAGCCAATACCTGTACCCGCATCAGAGCTTACCACTACCGATGGTGTTTGATTTAACAAATAAGGTAAATCCTGACCCAAATTGTTTTTAGCCAAATCCTCCTTATTCAAGTTTTTAAATGTTGTGGCCGAGTTTTTCGAAGCCCTTGTAGCACTAACTACAACCTCATCGGCAATAAAACTTTGAACGTTTAAGCTGAAATTTAAAGTCGTATTTGCTGTTAAGTTAATGGCCTTTTCTACCGTTTGATAACCTACATAACTTACGCTAAAAACGTATTTTCCAGCAGTTAAGTTGCTCAAGGCATAATTACCATTGGCATCACTAACTACAGCGGTTTTCTGGCCTTTTAGCTTAATTGTTGCTCCCGGAAGCGATTTTTGATTGTTGTCGGTTACATTCCCTGTAACCGAAATTTGTGCCAAAGTTAAAAATGGCAACATTGCAACGATGGCTGCAAAAAGTAATTTTTTCAATGTTTTTGTTTTTTAGTTAAACCCATCGGAAATAGGGGTACTCCCGATTTCAGTTAAACTTCCATAACTCCAATCCCTACGCCGGCATTACCCGGATCAGGTGTATGACTTTAAAATTCCAATAATCAAAATTCAATTTTCTAACGTTTGGAAATTGATTATTCTGATTTGATTACTTTAAAGCCAATGGGTATGATCTCAGCCCGTTTTTGTGTTTATAACAAACAAGGCACCCCTAATGATGTGGCAAATGTATAAATTATTTTAAGATTCTAACATAAAATTTTAGAGCAGGTAATTTTTCTTTAATTAAATAGAAAACCTGATAGAAATTTTTTTGCGACAAGGGCATTTCCTCAGTTTATTTTCATCACCCCTCGTTTATTACGCAAAACGCCCACTTATAGTAAGCAGGCGTTTAATTTTATTTTAAATATCGTTCTGAAAAGATGTTATTGAGGTGAAATTATCTAATCACACTTCCTTCTCCAAATTTATCAACCGGTGATACAAAAGTGAGTTTCCCTGCTGCATTTTCTGCCATCAAAATCATCCCTTGAGATAGAATTCCTTTGATCTCGCGAGGTGCCAAATTCACAATTATACTTACTTGTTTACCAACAATATCTTCTGGCTGGTAATGTTCTGCGATGCCAGAAACAACCGTGCGCTCATCAATACCAGTATTTACAGTAAGCTTTAAAAGTTTTTTGGTTTTAGGCACTTTTTCTGCAGCAACAATAGTGGCTACACGAATATCCATAGCTGTAAAATCATCAAACTGAATGTTTTCTTTAACCGGTAATGCTTCTGCAATACTTGCTGCATTACTTGCTTTACTTTTGTTCAATTTTTCAATCTGAAATTCAATTTCTGCATCTTCTATTTTTTCAAATAGGAGAACAGCCTCGCCAATTTCGTGACCGCGTTTAAGCAAGTTAATTCCGCCGGCAGCATCCCAAGTATGTCCGCCATTTTTGAGCATCTTCATTAACCTTTCTTCTGTAAAAGGTAAAAATGGTTCAATCAAAATCTGAAGATTTGCGGCAATCTGTAAAGAGATGTTTAAGATGGTGCGAACACGATCTTCATCTGTTTTAATCACTTTCCAAGGTTCGGTTTCAGCAAGGTATTTATTTCCCAAACGGGCAACATTCATTACTTCTGATAGGGCCTCTCTAAAACGATAGTTCTCTATTGAAGCAGATATTTTTTCAGGATAAGTGGCTAATTCGTCGATTACAGCTTGATCTACAGGTGTAATCTCCATCATGGTTGGCACAATACCGTTAAAATATTTGTGGGTAAGCACCACCACTCGGTTTATAAAATTACCAAAAACAGCAACCAGTTCGTTGTTATTTCTTGCTTGAAAATCTTTCCAGGTAAAATCGTTATCCTTAGTTTCTGGCGCAGTTGCTGTTAATACGTAACGCAAAACATCTTGCTTACCTTCAAACTCTCTTAAATATTCGTTCAACCAAACTGCCCAGTTTTTAGAGGTCGAGATTTTTTGGCCTTCCAGATTTAAAAACTCATTTGCAGGCACATTATCTGCCAAGGTATAATCGCCATGCGCCATAAGCATTGCCGGGAAAATGATACAATGGAAAACGATATTATCTTTACCAATAAAATGAACAAGTTTCGTTTCATCACTCTTCCAATATTCCTCCCAGTCGCACTTGTCACTTTCAAAATTACTGATGTAATATTCTTCCGCTTTCGGGTTCCAAACATCAAGCTTAGCGTAGTTACAAAGTTCTTTTGTAGCCGAGATATAGCCAATTGGCGCATCAAACCAAACATACAAAACCTTGCCCGCAGCATCGCGAAGCGGAACATGAACGCCCCAATCTAAATCGCGGGTCATAGCTCTAGGTTGCAGACCAGCATTTAACCAGCTTTGACATTGTCCATAAACATTTGGACGCCATTCTTTGTGGCTTTCAATATATTCACGCAGGCGGTTTTCGTATTTATCTAAAGGCAAAAACCAATTTTTGGTTTCCTTAAGGATGGGTTTATCGCCAGAAAGCGTAGATTTTGGATTAATTAAATCGGTCGCATTTAAGGTTGTACCACAGTTTTCGCATTGATCGCCATACGCATTCTCGTTCCCACAATTTGGGCAAGTACCCGTAATATAACGATCGGCTAAAAACTGTTTTGCTGTCGCATCGTAATACTGCTCTGTAACTTCTTCGGTAAAAACACCTTTATCGTACAAAGTTTCAAAGAAATCTGCCGCAGTTTGATGGTGCGTTAAAGAGGAAGTACGGTGATAAATATCAAACGAGATTCCGAACTCTTTAAAAGAATCGCCAATAATTTTATGGTATTTATCTACAACTTCCTGAGGTGTAATGCCTTCTCTTTTGGCTTTTAGAGTAATTGGCACACCATTTTCGTCAGATCCACAAATGAATTTTACATCACGTTTGTTCGATCTTAAAAATCGGGCATAAATATCAGCAGGGATGTAAACGCCAGCCAAGTGCCCAATATGCACTGGTCCATTGGTGTATGGAAGTGCTGCCGTTACGGTATATCTTTTTATTTTACTATTATCCAAAACAATTTTTATTAATTTGACAAAGATAAGTGTTTTGAAGATGATTAAGCAGCCCCCATATTTAAAAAAAGGAGATAAGATTGCCCTTGTTTGTCCGGCAAAGAAATTACCTAAATCTATAGATTATGCACTCTCCGTTTTAAAAAGCTGGGGATTGGAGGTAATTATTGGCGATAGCGTTTACGCCAGTCACCACCAGTTTGCCGGTACAGATGCGCTTAGAGCAAAAGATATTCAGCAGTTTTTGGATGATCCGGCGATAAAAGCCATTATTTCTGGGCGTGGAGGTTATGGAACTATTCGCATAATAGACGAGTTGGATTTTACCAAGTTTGAACAAAACCCCAAATGGTTTGTTGGCTTTAGTGATATTACTGTTCTACTTTCGCATATTATTACCACAACCAAAATTCAATGTTTACATGCACAAATGCCTTATACTTTTGAAGAAGCTACAGCAGAATCTTTACTCTCATTAAAGAAAGTTTTGTTTGGCGAGAAGCAATCTTACAATTACATAAGTGATTTTAATAACAAATCTGGAGTTTGCGAAGGCATTTTAATTGGCGGAAATTTAACTTTACTATGTATGGTTCAAGGTTCGGTTTCTGAAATGGATTTCGACGGTAAAATCTTATTTCTGGAAGATGTTGGTGAACATGAATTTAGCATCGATAGAATGTTGCGAATGCTTAAAAGAGTTGGAAAGTTGAGCAAACTAAAAGGTTTGATTATTGGGGCCTTTAACGAAATTGAGGAAGAAAAAATTTCTTTCGGCCAAACAGCTAATGAAGTGATTTGGGATATTGTTAAAGAATATAATTATCCGATCTGTTTTAATTTCCCGACAGGACACATAGACAACAATTTAAGTATGACTTTGGGTGCTCCTGTTGAATTAATTGTTGATACAAATACCGTTAATTTTAAATATTTATAACATGGCCATTTTAGATAATTTAGGAAAATACCGCAATACAGGTTTACTGTTGCTTCGAATTGGGATAGGAATTTTATTTATCATTCACGGCTTCCCAAAACTGGCGGGCGGCCCAAGTGGGTGGACTGGCTTAGGTGGTAGTATGAAAGTAATTGGAATAGATTTTCTGCCGATTTTTTGGGGCTTTATGGCCGCCGCTACGGAAACCTTTGGTGGTTTTCTTTTAATTGTTGGTCTGTTTTTCCGCCCAGCTTGTATTCTTTTAGTGTTTACAATGATTATCGCTTCGCTGGTTCATTTCGCCAAAGGAGATGGGCTACAAGGTGCAAGCCATGCCATTGAAATGGGAATTGTATTTTTTAGTCTGATTTTTATCGGCCCAGGAAGGTATAGCGTAGATAAGAAATAAACGATTTAGTTTTTTATTGCAGAAGCATAAAAAGAAATTAGTTTAACAACATCTTTATCTTTCTTTAGATCCAGTTTATTTTCCCTTATGTAGGAGAGTGTTATTTCTGGCTTCTTATATAGCACAGATAATATAGACTTTTCATCTTTCTTTACTTGAAAAATCATTCCCACATCAT
Source organism: Pedobacter fastidiosus (assembly GCF_014306625.1). GTDB lineage: Bacteria > Bacteroidota > Bacteroidia > Sphingobacteriales > Sphingobacteriaceae > Pedobacter > Pedobacter fastidiosus. Next base: position 253,763 of record NZ_JACRYL010000005.1, on the reverse strand, counting down.
CTACAATGAAATAGAACGTATTTGATGTAATTTTTTTTGTTACAATAGCGGTATTATATTCTCTATCTTCGATGATGTTCTTTATGCTCTTTTTTAAAAATTTAAAATCCCCATCCAGCAAAACTTGAAAAAATGAATCTTCACTAGTTAGAGAAGTTTTCTTATAGCCATTTCTGAAAACTAAACTTTGATTTTGATCACTTTTAAATCCAAATTCTGAGATTTTATCAATAAAAGAATAAATATCATCATGTATAGAATAAACTGGCAAGTCTTCAAACTCATCGTATTTTAGTAAATAACCAGAGTAAATTTTGCCAGAAGTTATTTTAACATAGCCTAAACTCCATTCGTCATTAAAAAATATTTTGCCTTTTATTTCTAAATATTTGGAGATGGGAAGCGGTTTTCCACTAACATCTTGAATAATTTGAGCATTAATTTTAGAAATGAATAAAAAGGCAAATAATACAACTATTTTATATTTTAAATTCATCAGAATTAGGCTTAAAAAGAAAAAGGGAAGAAATCTTCCCTTTTTGCTTTAATCTTATTGTGTAATTGTAAGTGTAAATGTTTTATAATTTGCACTTGCACCAATTGAGGCATTGCCAATTAAATTTAAAACAACTGTTCGGGTTCCTGTAGCAATATTTGCAGGAATTGCAGTTACTGTAATTGTTACTGCGCTGCTATTTGCTGGAATAATTGCTTTTCCTATTGTACCGCTTAGGGTAAAGTGCGTACCTGAAACGCCTGTGCTTGCAGTTCCAATCTCATACATAATTTCTGTATCAACAGTTTTTTGATGACCTACAAGCTGTATTGTTGCAACAGATGTGCCTGGCAACGCCACAGTACCCTTTTTAACTGTAGCAGTAATCGGCACGAACTCCACAACATCAGCTCCTTCGTAAATGTTGTCTCTATTCTTCATACAAGAAACGGAAGAAATGCTGATTAGTGTAATAAGTAATAAATATATTTTAGTTTTCATAATTATCGTTTTAGTATCCTGTATTTTGAATGATGTTAGGATTATTTTGAACTTCCGTTAACGGAATCCTTGCTAACAATCTAAAATCCGTAAAAGGAATAATTGTAGATGGGGTAGCATTAGCAGGTAAGGTTGTAGTCGATTTATTAATAGCCGACCCCGTTCTCAATAAATCCCAATATCTATGACCCTCATAAGCCAGTTCGATTCTTCTTTCTTTCAATATTGCATCTAAAGTAACCGGAACCGATATTAATCCAGCTCTCAATCTAATTCTATCAAGATCTGCTTGAGGGCTTGCACCAATTGCTGTTCCATTTCTAAAATTTGCTTCAGCTCTGGTCAAAATCATTTCACTTACTCTAATTAATTTAACATTATCAATTTGAGGTCCTTTTGCAGCTGGATATTTTTGATTCCATAGAATGGCTTCTGATCCTTTTGTTATTGCAAATAATAAGTCTTTTCGTACATCACCAGTTTCGTATGTAGCAACTAAGTTAGCTTGTGGAGCAGCATCACCGTAACCAGAACCGGCTAAAGATGGTGGTAAACCTACTGTACTTCTTGTATAAATAGAACTTAAACCATCAGACCCGGCACTTTCCGTAATCTCAAAATTAAGCTCAAAAATTGATTCTGGGGAACTTGGAGAAGTAAAAATAGTTGCATAAGATGCAGATTTAAGCGCAGGTGTAGTAGCAGATGCAGGATCAACAAATGCACCAACTCCTGAAGTTAACGCTGTAGTTGCAAATGTAGCAGCATCAGCCCAATCACCATTAAATAATGCAACTCTGGACCTTAGTGCATTTGCCGCAGCTAAACTAACACGTTTTGGTGCAAATGTATTATCCAATAATCCAATAGCAGAAGTTAAATCGGTTTTAATTTGAGTGTAAACTTCTTGAACGGTATTTCTTGTAGGATATTTAATATCTGCTGGGTAATTTTCAACAAAATCTAAGGTAATTGGTACACCTAAATTTCTTCCAGAAACAATTTGTTGTGGATTATAGCCATAACTTTTAACTAAGTCAAAGTATACCAGTGCTCTAATAAAATAAGCTTCGCCTTGTAATTGCTTTTTTCTTAATGGAGTTAAGCCCGTAACCAATTCTGAATATTTAAGAACACCATTTGCACGATTGATTGCGCTGTAGCCAGCTGTCCATAAATCAACTGTAGCTGCAATGGTATTGTTAGATTCTGAAACAAAGCGATTAGAATTTGTATTCACAATTCGCATGTTATCAGAAAGCAATTCTGGAACAACTATAAAGTTTCTTCCATAATAGGTTGTGGATTGCAAAGACTCATACAAACTATTGACAAGTCCTTCTACACCGGCGGCTTCCTGTAAAGCAACATTCGATGAAATTGAATTTTTGGGCTCTGTTTTTAACGTTTTTTTACATGATGAGGCACCTAGTATAGTTGCGATCATCGTAAACATTATATATCTATTTTTCATTAGTATCATTATTAAAATCCAACATTTATACCAACAGTGTAATTTTTAAACTGAGGGTACTGACCAAAATCACCACTTGCATTTACAAATTCTGGATCTACTCCTTGGTATCTTGTAATTGTCCAAAGATTTAATCCCTGTGCATATACTTTCACAGCACGTAATTTTATTGTACTCAACCAAGCCTTTGGCAAATCGTAACCCACGCTAATGCTTTTTAGGCGGATATATGAACCATCTTCATAGAAACGATCAGATAATGCATAAGAAGAAGAGTGATTTATTCCCCCTATATTCAGAATTGTTCCCCCAAAATATGGTTTTGGTATTCCAGTAAACTGACCAGGGGTTGTCCATCTATCTAAATTCGTTATGTATTGGTTTCTATCAACCGTAGATCCCGAACGCTCGAAAAAGGTTTTATCCTGATTTAGCACCAAGTTTCCATAACTAAATTGGAAGAATGCACTTAACGAGATTCCTTTGTAATTAAATGTATTGGTTAATCCGCCTGTATATTTTGGGTTTAAATCACCAATATAGCTTCTATCCGTAGCTGGGTTTAATGTGTAAGTGATGTTTCCATTACCATCATACCACATTGGTCTACCATCTGCCGGATTAACACCTGCAGAAGTATAAGTATAAACAGAGTTAATTGGACGACCAACAGCAATACCAAAATTACCTCCCAACAAAGTCTGCCCATCCAATAAAGCTGTAATTTTATTTCTATTTAACGCAATATTTGCATCCGTTCTCCAGCTAAAGTTTTTAGTTTTAATGTTTAAAGTAGACAATTCAAATTCGTAACCTCTATTTCTCATCTTACCTACATTTTGTCTTATTGAAGAAAAACCAGATGTTAATGGAAGAGGTTGATCTAACAATAAATTAGAATTTATTCTATTGTAGTAACCAATAGTACCACTAATGCGATCTTTAAAAAGGTTAAATTCTAAAGCTACATCTAAAGTTGTTGCACGCTCCCAAGCGAGCAATGGATTAGCCAAATTTGAAGGTGCTAAGCCAGAACCTAATGTTGTTCCTGTACCTGAGGTTACATAATCTCCAGATTTTGCATAAAGTGCTCTCGAATCAAAATTTCCAATTGCTTGATTACCCGTTGTACCATAACTCGCTCTCAATTTCAAATCAGAAATGAAAGTTATATTTTTCATAAAGTTTTCTTGAGAAATCCGATAAGATACCGCTCCTGCAGGAAACCATCCAAATGTATTATCATCACCAAACCGAGAAGATCCATCATATCTAACCGTTCCCGATAAATAATATTTACTCTTAAAGTTATAATCTACTTTCGCAAAATACCCAGCTGTTCTAAAAGTAGTGTATGTGCCAGAAGTTGTGCTAGGTGTACTTCCAGAAGAAACCTGAGTAAACTGGTATGAAGGAAAACCTTGCGACGCAGCAAGAGAGTAAGTACGAACCTCACTGCGATAATTAAAGCCTACTATTGCATTTAAGTTATGAGAACCAGCAAAAGTTTTAGAATAATTTAAGGTTTGATCTGTTTGAAAGTTTGTATTTCTTGTGTTACCAGCAGAGGCTGATCCATTTACCGATCTACCATCTCCAAATCTAGGATCGCTGAAAGTATTTTCTACAATTTCCAAATAATCTACACCAAAGCTCGATCTGAATGAAAGATCATCGAGAATTCTATATTTAGCAAATCCGCTTCCTGTGAATTGATTTGTAGTTGCTTTTTGTTTATTGATTGTTGCAATCTGAAGTACGTTATACCCATCATAAGCACCAGGCAAATTTGTATTGTAAGATCCGTCTGGATTAAAAATCGCATTATTTGGAGATTGCAATTGAGCAGTTCTACTGATATTTGCAAACGCACCCCCACCAGATGTTGTATTCTGAGAAATGGTGCTTAAATTCATAGAAGTTGAGAAATCTAACCTATCAGTTGCTTTATGATCTAAATTAAGCTTTACTCCGCCTCTTGAGAAGTCGGTTCCGATTACTTGCCCTTTTTGAGAGCTATAATTTCCTGCAATATAAAATTGGGTTTTATCGTTTCCACCTCGGGCATTCACCTCATAATTCTGTGTGCGTCCTTTTTGCGAAATTACATCTAACCAATCATATGTAGGCACATTATCAATTGATCCGAAGGGAGCAACATAAGTATTGTAGAAACTTGTGTATTGAGTTGATGTTACGCCATAGCGATTGGCATAGGCCTCGAGCGAAAGCTGAACCCATTGAGGTCCATTTAAAAGCTCTGGATTTGAGATAAAGTCATTATAACCTTGATAGGTATTTACATTAAGCTGAGTTTTACCAGGCTTACCTCTTTTAGTAGTAATAATTACAACTCCATTAGCCCCAGATGCACCATAAATTGCCGCAGCAGACGCATCTTTTAAAACGGTTAGAGATTCAATATCATCAGGATTTAATGCACTTAAGGCATTGGCGCTTGTTGTAGAGCTCGTAAAATCTCCCGCGTTTACTTGCACACCATCAACAACATATAAAGGATTATTACCTGCGTTAATGGATCCAACACCACGAATTCTAACGTTTATTGCCGCCCCCGGAATACCACTTGTGGAAGTTACTTGAACACCTGCAAGCTTACCTTGTATAGCTCTATCTACACTTTGTACCGGCAAATTTTCGATATCCTTACCAGAAATTGTACTAGTCGATCCTGTTACATCTTTTTTGGCTTGCCTTAAACCAAAACCTGTTACAACAACCTCTTCTAATAGTTTGGAATCACCATCCAAAGCAACATTTAAAATGTTAGATGCTCCAATTGATAAATTTCTATCAGCAAAACCGATAGATGAAAAAAGTAATGTTTTAGCATTTTGGGTTATTTTGATAGAATATCGACCGTCGTTATCGGTAATTGCTCCATTGGTTGCCCCAACCAGTTTAACACTGACGCCAGGAAGGGGAAGTCCCTCTTCCTTGCTTGTTACTGTTCCAGTAATTGTTCGCTCTTGTGATAATGCATTGAATGCAATAAACACCAGCACGAACAAACTTTGTAAAAGTTTTTTCATGAAATGTAGTTTAGTTTTAGGTTTGATTAATTATCTAGTGCCTAAACTACTGCTATTATTATAAAATTCAAATTTAAAAACAAAAATAAAAGCCAAATTTAGAGTTAGTGTAATAAATAATAAGATTTTTAACCCTTTAATGACACTAAAAACAACTAAAAACCTAGTAATATGGTTTTTTAGACTAAATTTCACATAAAAAATTAGTTTTACTGAGGTTTTTATACAAAAACTCAAAATATTAAACTAAAAACTAAGTTGATTTTTGTTTTTGACAAATACACAAAGAATTTAAGCAGAACCTCATTCAATTGAATGTTATCACATCAAAATAGGATAACCAGAATATCGAACCATCAAAATCTAAGATATAGTAGACAATGCAATAATTGCGACACATTTAAAACGATTCTAATAATAGATTCTTAATAATAAAAGGAGTTGCAAAACTGCAACTCCTTTTATTATTAATTATTTTGCTACTATCTCCTTAATTATCGGTCATTAATTTATTCAATGATAGCTCATCTGAAGAAATTGGCCAGATATAACCACTTTCCGTTGGCCCTTTTGATGGAGCACTACCTTTTAATGGTATAGTCAATAGTAAACGGGTTAAATCTGGAGCCCTTAAACCTTCACCTAAAAACTCAATTCTTCTTTCTAACAGCAATGCATCAGTGAAATCAGCAACAGTTGCGGGAGCAAGTGTAGTAGTTGCATCAGAACGTTGACGAACAGCATTAAGCAGCAATAAGGCTTGAGGATCTACAGTATTTGTACTACGAACTCTTGCTTCAGCTAAATTTAACAAAACTTCTGCCCATCTAATAACAGGTACCCAATCTGTATAAGGACTAGCTGTAGTAAACTTTGCCACAAATTGCTTAGAGGCCGCAGAAGTGAAAAGCAAAGCTCTTCTTTTATCTGTTGTTTTCCATGCAGTATTAGCCACTATTCCTGTTGGGTTTAGAGAAAATTCTGTGGTACCTGGAGTTGCGTTGGTAAAGTAAAAATAAGATGCCAATGAGTTTTGCGTTCCAGGATAATCCAACGGACTAGCAGACGAAGTCATTGGTAATGAAAAGATAGATTCTGCTGTAGTATATGGAGTTTTAAATACAGAAGCAATATCAGTAACTAAATCATTTGCAACATTAACTTTAGCTTTAAATGGCGCAACTGCTGGAACAAGTTTATTAGCTTCAGTAATTACTTCTGCCCATTTACCCATGCTTAAATACACCCTTGTTTTTAATGCAATTGCTGTATTTTTATGTGCTCTAGTTGTATTAAGAGCTGCTGTAGCATTGGTCGCAGGAAGATTTGTTTCTGCATAATTTAAATCTGCAAGAATTTGGGTATAAACCTGATCTACAGTACTTCTAGCTAAATCAGATGATCCAGGTCCTGTAATACCTGTTAATCTAAGAGGCAAACCAGGTTTGCTTCCGTTACCATCTGCGTATGGCCTTGCAAAAAGTTGCAACAAACTATAATAAGATAAAGCCCTGATTAATCTCGCCTCTGCAACATATTTAGCACCTAGCGCATCTCCAACAACTGAAGTACCTTTGGTTGTCATACCATCAATAAATACATTACATCTGTTGATGGTTAAATAGCCCTGTGACCACAAACCTTTAACTGAAGTTGCGCTGTTGGCAAGATTCATCCCCCATACATCAGATGCTGTTACCAAGTTTCCAGTTTCATTAATGAAATCTTCGCCTCTAACGTTTCCGTATACTAAATATCGGCCCCCATAAAAAGATCCGTTTTTTAATGATCCGTATAAGGAATTTGCCTGACTTTCGATACGAAATTGTGTATCAAAAGCATTTTCTGCAGCTACAGAAGTTTTTAGTGCCGGATCTAGAAATTCCTTTTTACAAGAACTTGTAAAAACGATAACCGAACACAAAATAGCTATATATAAATTTCTTTTATTCATGATTTCTTCTTATTTAACTTTAAAAACCTAAGCTAAGACCCATTGTATAAGTTCTTGCATTCGGACCGGAGTTTCTATCAGAACCTTGACCTGAAGAACTTGATCCGTTTGAAGAAACTTCAGGATCTGGACCAGGATATTTCGTCATAATAGCAAGATTTTGTCCAGCTACATACACACGAAGTCTATTGATACTTGTCTTTCCAAAGGCTGTTTGTGGAATTGTATATCCAATACTTAAGTTTCTCAATTTCACAAAATTCCCTTTAAAAATGTTGATATCTAAAGGAATTGTATTTCCATAAGAAACGTTGTCAGTGTAAACAGCTCTTGGGAATTGGGTGATATCACCCGGTTTTTGCCAACGGGCCAAAACATCAACAGCATTGTTCCAATAACGTTGATCATGCAAACCTGCATTAGTTCCGTAAGAAACCCAGAAACCTAACTGATAAGTAAGCATTACATTTAAATCAAAGTTTTTGTAACGGAAAGTATTATCAAAACCACCATAAAATTTCGGAGCTGTGTTATGATACATAACTGCATCCGCTCCTTGAGTAATGGCTGGTGCAGTTGCTCCATTATCTAAATAAGTCCATTGAGATTGGCCAGTAGGAACGATATGCTGATAAGTTACTGCTCTACCCGCTGCGTTGTAGAAAATTCTTCTTCCTGTTGCTGGATCAACACCCCCTGTTTTTACCACATATAAGTACCCGATTGAATACCCAGGGATTGAACGATTAACATTTTCACCCGTAGCGGTAGAACCTGTCGGAGTAATAATCTCTGTTAAACCAGGTGCAAGCGCTGTAACCTCATTTTTATTGTATGCAATATTGAAATTACTATTCCAAGAAAAATCTGTTGATTTTAATGGAGTTGCATTTACATTAAACTCGAATCCTTTGTTGTACATAGAACCAATGTTCGTTGCCACACTAGAAGGAACACCTGTAGATGGTGATTGAGAAACATTTAGAATTAATCCATCGATATTGTTTTTGTAATAATCGATTTCAAATTCAATTCTTCCTTTAAGAATTCCAAAATTAAGGCCGATATCAGTTTTCTTACTGGTTTCCCAAGTTAATTCTTTGTTACCTGATGCACTGTAAATTGATGAAGCAATTCCACCATATAGTGCTGAACCATAAGTAGAGAACGTAGCATAATCACCAATCCCAGAGATGTTACCAACTTTACCGTAACTACCTTTAATTTTGAAACTGCTGAAAACTTTATCTAAACCTGATGTAGCCCAGAAATTTTCTTTGGTAATTTCCCATCCTGCAGATGCACCCCAGAATGTTCCCTTTTTAATCCCTAATGCAGAATATTCATCTTGTCTTAAGTTTCCACTCAAAAAATACTTACCAGCATAATTGTAATTTAAACGGCCGAAATAAGACAATAAATAGTTCTCACCATAAGCAGCTGCCGTAGAGTTATTTAAGGTATAGCCTGCTTAAACCACATCATAAGCTGGATCTGTTAATCCTTGACGATCAATACCGTAACCTGTTACAGTATTTCTTTGCTGTTCTTGTCCAACTAATAAATTAAAGTTATGTTCTGAAATATCATAAGCTGCTTGTGCGGTGTTCGTCCAAGTCCAGTTTTTTCTTTTTCTAAAAGCACCTATTCCCTCGCCACCTACGCCTTGGCCAGGTCCGTGAACAGGGTTATAGAAAATATCATTATCGCTATTGATATAATCAATTCCGTACATCGATTTCAGGTTTAACCATTTTATTGGTGTCAATTGTACGTATGCATTAGATTGTAAATGATCTAATTCATTATTTTCTCTATTCAAAGAAAGTACCTGTGCAAAATTATAGAAACCTACTTGATTACCAGTTACAATATTATTCATTGGACCAACAAAGGTTGCGCCTAAGTTAAAAGATCCATCATTGTTATAGGGAGAAACGTTTGGTGCATTCACCAATGCGGTTCTAGCAATCCCCGATGTTCCATAAGCCTCTCCGTTTAATGATCCAGAAGAAATAGCGGCTAAGTTTTTTTCGTTTGAATAGGATAATTTACCACCTATTGTTATAAACTTATTAAGCTTGCTATCAATATTAAACAATCCATTTAATCTTTTAAAATCATTTTTTTGATAAATACCTTGTTGATTGGTATAACCAAAGCCCATATAATATTTAGTGCTTTCAGTTCCACCAGATACATTAACATTATGGTTTTGAGAAACGCCTGTGCGATAAGCATAGTCATACCACTTAGTGTTAATTGGTTGTCCATCAGGACCATTTGTTAAAACAAATTTTTGAAGTTGCGAAACCCCGTTAAATGTTACATTAACACTTCCCGAACGAATTGCGTTCGCATTTGCAATCGCTTCATTTTTATAATCAGTATATTGAAATGCATCTAATAATTCTGGTAAACGATAAGCTTTAGACCATCCAACCCAAAAATCGTAATTAACCTTTGGAGCTCCTGTTTTACCACGTTTTGTGGTTACAAAAACAACACCGTTAGCTGCACGGCTACCATAAATTGCTGTTGATGCAGCATCTTTAGCGATATCAATACTTTCTATATCATTTGGGTTAATACTTGATAATGGGTTAGCTGCAGAAGCTGTTAATCCCTGATCTCCTGTAGTTGCTACAACCCCATCAATAACAAATAATGGTTGTGAACTAAGTGAAATTGAGTTTGTACCTCTAATTCTAAAAACGGGAGGTGTATTTAATAAACCTGCTGGAACGGTTATCTGAACACCTGCAGCTCTACCAGCCAATCCAGATTCTAAACTTTGAATTGGCTTCTGGGCTATTGCTGATCCACTAACTGAAGCTGTACTTCCTGTAGTTTCTCCTCTTTTTTGAGTTCCATAACCAACAACAACCACATCTGTTAGTGTTTTGGAATCATTATCCAAAGTTGCATTTAGGGTATTGGACGAACCAATGGTTCTCGTAGTTGACGTAAAACCGATAGAGGAGAATTCTAATGCGGTTGCACTTGAAGTTATTTTAACGGAATATTTTCCGTCAGCTCCAGTTGTGGTTCCCCCCGAAGCACCTTTGATTTTAACACTTACACCAGGAAGGGGCATCCCGTCATCCTTTGCCGTAACTGTTCCAGTAATTGTTCTTTCTTGTGCCCATGCAGAATTTGCAATAAACAGCAATATGAACAAACTTTGTAGAAGTTTTTTCATAAAAAATTTAAGTTTAGTTTAGTTAATAAAACACTAATATAAAATAAGTATAGTGTAATGCAAATTTTACAGTAAGAAAAAATAGAAGAAAATTAGAAAATGAAATTGATATTTAAAGAAACAGGACATTGAATAGCCTGAAATTAAAGTAATATGAAATAAAAGAAAAGCGAAAACTGGGCTATTTTTTTTATCAAGAAGGAAAGCGAAAAAATTTCATCATAACACAGCACATTAATAAAGAAAACAATCAATAATAAGATTTTTGGTATGTTGGATATTGAGATTGATTAAATATTTTTATCAAAGTAGATAAAGGTAAAATAGAATTAACAATATTTACTTAAAAAAACTTCGCAAGTAAAAGATTCATGCTTTTGCTTATTGAGATAGCAATATTTTTCTAAAAAAATTTTATTATTGTAGTATTTCAGATACATTAATACTATTAGATGCTTAGTTAAAATTAATGAGTAATATAAAACAGGATATTATTTATATTTTGGAAATAAAATTTAAAGAAAGATTACTACACAATGCAAAAAAGCTTTACCAAAATTTATTGGCAAAGCTTTTAATTATAATTTTTTAGAAATTAAATTCTTACAAAAGTGTATTTCCATAAGTTATTATAGCAATTAAATCGTTTTGATTGGAAGTATTCAAATTATTCTTAGAAATATATTGACTTATCAATGCCTCTTTATCATTAAAAGCTTTTGATAAAGTCTTTTTACCCTTTGTAACATCCACCCACTTATTATCTATAATTAAATAATATTTTACTTCAGAAACATATTTCTTTGGAGGATGTGCATCATTATAACCCAACGGTCCGTCTTCAATCTTTTTAACATTTAATTTTAACAGCTCTAATTTATCCTTAAATAAAACTTCATATAGCGTATTTGAGGTTCCATACATCGGATTAGAATATCCATTTTTAAATGTACCAACATTTTTAATACGTATTTCGCTTAAAGGATTTCCAAATTTTTCAGCCATACCTTCCTTATTCATGAAAATGGCTTCCTGAGTGAACAAATTATATTTGACACTAAAATTGTTAAATACTTGGCCAGATTTATCTAAGATCGTAGCCGTTCTAAAATCATCGAATAGAAACGGTGATCCTTCTACAAATGTGGACTCTTTATCGCCATAGTATTTTTGACTCTGTTGTTGCGTTTGCGCTAAAGCAGAGCAGCTTAATATCATGCAGAATAATAACAACTTTATTCTCATATGTTTTTAAATTAAAAAGGCGACCATCAAATTGAATTGATGGTCGCCCTTAAGTTATTTAGTAACCTGGATTTTGTTTTAAATTGGTATTGAAATTAAGTTCAGATTGCGGATATGGTAATAAAAATCTTTTATCACCAAGTGGCAATGATGAGAAAACTGGAGGTGTTCCAGTACCATCAGCATTCTGGCCGTGAACAGCATCTCTCTGAACTGGCAAGTTAAGCCTTTTTAGATCAAAGAAACGGTCACCTTCAAAAGCCATTTCCAGTCTACGTTGTTTTTGAATTTCAGCCAATAAAGCTGGTCCTGCCAAAACTTCGGCAACATAACCAGTATAACGATTTGTTTTCAATAGAACTAAATCAGCTAGAGCTGCAGTAGGATTTGTGTAATATTCTGCCTCCATTCTGTTTAACAAAACTTCTGCTGATCTCAATACTTTACCATCTACTACACCTGCGGGTTGACCTGCTCTTCCAACATATTTGATTACGTGATTCATGTTAGTACCTGCATACAAGCTAGTTTCGGTATAAACAGTTTTTCTAATGTCGTTGCTCGCAAATAATTGAAAGAAAGTATAATCTACAACATATTCAGATTTCTTTAGTCCACCAGTAACTTGATAATAATTTACACCTTGAGCGTTTATATTATCAACCGAAGTGTTTTTAATTTTAAAAAGGACACCTGTCTCCGTAGCATCAGTCCAAATTTGTGGGAATGTTGTTAATGAACCAATAGAAGGTGTTGCGCCAAGAGCTCTTGTTGCAGCGGCAATAGTATTAGCATTATCTCCTTTATAAAGATATACTCTTGAAAGTAGGCCGGCAACTGAAACTTTATTCAATCTTCCAACACCATTGCTTGTATTAATTAAGCCTTCAGCAGTTGTTAAGTCTGCGATGATTTTATCATAAACACCTTTTAAAGATTCTTTTGCTGGAGTAATGGTTGGATCTGTAGTAGTTACATACGGAATAGTTAAATCAGCATCCGTAGCATTTGTATAAGTTTTGCTATACAATCTTGTCATATCGAAATATATCAAAGCACGAATTGCTAAAGCTTCGCCACGAGCATTATTAGTTGCTGTAGTAGTAGGAAGCTTACCGATATTTTCCATAATCGCGTTAGCTCTTCTGGCAATGTTATATCCACTGGTAAACAATCCTGAAGTACTTTCACCTGTATATCGCCACTCATAGAAAGGCTGTTTGAGACTAAGCCTACCTAAAGGGTTTAAAACCAAGTTATCTGCTAAAACATCTGGCAAAATATTGAAAGTACCGCTTACCCAATATGAGGTTGATGTACGCAAACCTGCATACATACCGTTTACTGCAAGTGCAACATCTGCTTCAGTATTAAATGCCTGAGTTGTTTCTACCTGATTGTATGGATACAATGTAAGATCCTTTTTACAACCAGAGATGAGTATAGCGGCAATACCGAAAGTTAATAATATCTTTTTCATAATTCCTTTTCTAATTTTAATTAAAATCTAACGTCTATACCGAAATTGTAAGATTTGATTGGAGGATAGCCATAAAGGTTATAAGTTCCAGCAAAAACAGTTGTTTCTCTGTTTGCTTCACCAACTTCTGGAATGCCTCTAAATTTAGTCCATAGCGCCAAATTGGTTGCTTGGAAAAACACTCTTACACCGCGAGATTTAATATATTTTGCATATTTAATTGGAAGTGTATATCCAACAGTTACATCTCTTAGAGAAAGATAATTTCCTTTTTCTAGATATTTATCTGTGTCGTAAGTTGTGTTTTGACTTCCATCTAATGGATTAGCATAACGTACCAAATCACCAGGTTTCTTCCAATAATCGAAAGCAGAAGTATACTGGTTATTGTTTACGTTTTCACCATCAGAAGCATTTACTTGATCCATATAGTTCATGATGTAGTTACCACCTGTATAGTAGAACCTTGCTGACAAGTCAAAATCTTTATATCTTACATCTGCACCGAAAGTACCGTAGTGTGTAGGGATCGGAGATTTACCAGATAAAATTTGTGCCTGACTAGATGAATAAGTTTCAGTAATAGAACCATCTTTATTGTAGAATTGGTTTTTACCGTTTGCTGGATTTATTCCTGCCCATTTCACCAAAAAGTAGGTATTTGCTGCCTCCCCTATTTTGAATCTACCAATACCGCCTGATGCAGTTGCTGGTTGATCATCAGCATATAAGCTTGTAATTTTATTTTTAACAGTTGAGATGTTAGCCATTAAGCTGATATTCCAATCTGCATTTTTGAATACAACTCCAGTTAAAGATGCTTCAATACCTTTATTGTTCATACTACCAATGTTACCTTGATAAGATGTGAAACCAGTTGTTGCAGAAACGTTTACTGGATATAATAGGTTTTTAGTATCTCTCGAATAGTAACCAAATTCACCACTTAAACGCGAATCTAATACAGCGAAAGTAATGGAACCATCATATTGAGTGGAGGTTTCCCATGTCAAATCTGGATTTGGTAATACAAAAGGTGCTGCAGCAGGCAAATCGTTATATTTAACATTTAGTGCATAAGTACCTAAATTGGTATAGTTACCAATGTTATTGTTACCTGTTGTACCTACTGAACCTCTAATTGCCAATTCATTTAACCAGTTAACGTTAATGAATTTTTCTTTAAGGATATTCCATCTTGCACCTACAGACCAGAAGTTAGCGTATTTGTTATTGGCACCAAATCTAGATGAACCATCTCTTCTTAACGATCCTGATAAATAATATTTACCATCGTAATTATAGTTAGCTGCTCCGAAATAAGACTCAAGCGCATATTCCGAAATTGAAGTTGAAGCAACGGTAGGTGTTGAAGCATTTTCTAAAGTTTCAACAGACGCAGTAGGGAAATTTCTTCCTGTTAATGAATAAGAATAGATGTTATCTCTACTAAACTCCTGTCCTGCTAAAATATTAATGTTATGTTTTCCACCAAAAGTTTGATTCCAGTTAGCAGTATTTGTTAAAGTGTAAAAGAAATCCTGGTTTCCTTGATCGTTCTTTTGGTTGTATCCCAACAAAACGGCAAGGTTAGATCCTGGTTTCAAATAACTTTGATATTTAAATAAATTGTAATTTACTGCAGCCTGACTACGAATAGTTAAGTGTTTTAAAAACTTTCCTTCAGCATAAAGGGTACCGTAGCTATTAATTCTATCAATAGTTACAGGGTTATTTGTAGAACCTTCGATAGATGAGAAACCTACATTTGTAATGTTATAAGATCCATCTGGATTTAAAACTGGCTCGTAAGGATTATATAAAAATACCGATGCGTAAAGGTTTTGAGTATTGAATGGCTCTCTAACTTGTCTTTCTTTTGATGTTGTCAAGCCAATGTTAGTTCCCATTTTAAACCAGTCTTTAGCTTGATACTCAACATTTAAACGGCCACCTTTTCTGTTAAAAAAAGATAGAATTTCAGTACCGTCGTTATCTGTGCTATTTAATGATAAGAAATATCTTATTTTGGAATCAGCACCTGTAAGAGATACCTCATGGCTTCTTACTGTACCTTTTTGCAATAAATATTTAGACCAATCACCAGCGCCTTTTGAAATTAAATTATCCCAGGCACTTTGGCGTGCTGCTGGCGTTAAGGCTGTGATATCCTTAATACCGTTTGCAATAAGGTTTGCATTTGTGTATTCTAATTCATACTCATACTGAAGTTTTTCAGCAGCAGTCATTAGTGTTACATTCTTTAAATCTTGAGTTTCAGATTTACCATATTGAAATGAATACTGTAGAATCGGCTCCGAACCTGGTTTTCCAAGTTTGGTTTTGATTACAATAACACCATTTGCTGCTCTTGATCCATAGATTGATGTTGAAGAAGCATCTTTCAAAATTGAAATATCTTCAATGTCATTTGGATTCAATGAACTGTAAGCTGATGAATTGATTTGAACTCCATCTAATAAAATTAAAGGATCAGTACCAGCACCCAAAGAGCCTACACCACGAATTTTGATGTACGCAGTAGCACCTGGGCGACCACTAGCACCAGTAACCTGAAGACCAGTTGCTTTACCTTGAAGTAATTGAGGTAAAGTCATTGATGGTTTCTGAGAAACCTCCTTTGATTGGATGGTAGAAACATTACCAACTAAATCTTTTCTGGCAACTGTTTGGTAACCTGTTACTACAACCTCAGAAAGAGATTCTGCATCACCATCTAAAGCAACGCTAATGTTAGTTTTACCAGCAAGAGTTACGGTTTTAGTAGCAAAGCCAATAAACCTAAAAGTTAATGATGTTGCACTTGCAGGCACACTAATGGTAAATGTACCGTTTGCTGCAGTTTGAGTAGCGATTTTTGTACCAGTTACAAAGACAGACACACCAGGGATTGCTGCTTTGTCATCAGATGATGTAACTGTACCGGTAATTGTTCGGTCTTGTGCCATTGCCGAAAAAGCAAAGAACATAAGAATGAACAAACTTTGTAGAAGTTTTTTCATAATTTGAAAATAGGTTAGTTAATTAAATTAATAATGCGCTAAAATATAGTTAGTTGGCAATACCACCAAATTTATTTTAACAATTTTTAACAATTAACACAAAAAATGACAAAACAAATCTTAGTTTGATGTGTTTTGTCTGTTTTTTAATCCTATTAAGAATACTTTTAAAGATTTAATAACTACAAAAAATAGCATTCCCGAACAAAGTTTTGCCTCCTTCCCAGAAATTTCTGAAAAGCGGATCATTAGCTAAGTAAACAACTTGGCCACGACCAAAATCTTGAACACCTATTAACAAACCGGTTTTAAGTTCTTCTCTAGCCTTTTTACCAACTACACCCGCCATTAAACTTTTATCGTTTACCAAACCCACATTCCAGCCCTTAACAAAAGGCTCGTAAATTTTACGATCTGTTTTTAAGCTGTAGTATGATTTGCCTAAACCATAAGAAAATGGGTGGGTAGCATCTAAATTGATTCTATAAATTGCACCTGGGATGGTTGTTTCGTAATCGTCTTTATCTTTATCCTTAAAAAGAAGTTTGCTCGGTTCAGGTTTTTCATCTTTTTTAACTACACCTTCTTTCTTCTTAATGTCGAAACCTTTTTTCTCTAAAACACCTTCAATAGCATCTTCCATTAAAATAAGCTTGCCGCCTTTATTTAACCAAGCCGTTAAACCATCGCCAATTAGAGCGCTGTAACTACCATCTGGAAGAATCAAAGTATTTATTTTACTTAAATCTAAATTATTAATGTCACGCGTGTTGATGATGCTTGGCGTTAAGTTTAAATCGTGCTCTAAGTAGAACCAAACCTCACCAAAAGCCAAAGAAGAAACCTCACTGCCCGAAACAATCGCAATTTTTGGCTGTACCAACAATGGGTAAACATTCGATCCAAAGTCTTTTCCCTTTTCTACAAAGCCACTCGTAACCGCCTGAATAGGTTTATCTAGAGCAGTTGCAATGCTCACAACTTTGCTCTTAACCTCTTTAACCTGTTTCTCATTCTCCACTCTTAAAACAATAAGTGTTCCGGCTGGATAATCTTTTCCATTTACCGAAAAAGGTTGATCTGCCTGTCTAACCTTAATATTTTCCTTTTGCAAAGCGATTAAAACCTGTGCATCCTCACTACTTCCCCAGCCAAATAACCAAGCTAAAGGTTTATCAATATTATTAGATGCCGTTTTGTTTTCTTCTATCGTGGCGTATTTCCCTTTGAAACTTTCTTTACTTGCATAAGCTTTTAAGCCATATACATAAGGTAAGGCCCAAGCAGTAATATCGTACGTGTTAGAATCGGTTACAAAAGTTTGAGGCTCTAAAAGCACATTCGCTAAAACCGCTTTAGATTGAAATATATTCACAATCAGATCATTTCTGCCAACAGTAAAATTATCCTCCTTCTGTGTATCGTAATCGTAACCTCTTCCCGTTTTATCTCCACCGTAAGCAAATTCTATTTTATTTTTAGTTAATAATTCTGCCAATTTTTTTAACCTCGATAAATTGGTTGGTTTAATAACATAGCTTTTATAAACGCCCGGCGATGTTGTTAATTCTTGCTGAAAGTATTTTTTATACTCATCTAAAAGTTTATTGTGGTTTAAAGAAGTCACTTCCACTGTAGACATACCCGTTGTAAAGTGATGCGCTATCCGATCTTTCAAGGTTAAAGTATCACCATCGTTAGTAACTACCGATAAACCCGCTCTAATTCCACCTTGCTCATAAGTCATCCCGATTGAGCCATTATATAGAGGATAGGTATCGCCATAAGATGGATAAAGCAAATCGAATCGCTCTTTGGTAAAATAGCCCCAGCCTTCTGCATCAAAATACTTTGCGTTGTTTTTCCCTACAACCACTTGAAAACTTTTCTGCCAAGGCGTAATATCTTGATGAACGGGTTCTGCTGCAGGAGCAAAATAATAAGGTTCGTTGTAACTCTGTTCATGAAAATCTACATGGACTTGTGGCATCCATTGGTTATAAATGGCCAATCTTTGCTGACTTTCAACTTGTGTTTGCCAAGCCCAGTCTCTATTTAAATCGAAATAGTAATGATTTGGTCTTCCTCCAGGCCAAGGTTCAATATGCTCTCTTGATGATGGATCAGAATTTGGCGTTTTGCCAACCACACTATTAAAGAAGTTTACATAACGATCTCTTCCATCTGGATTTAAACATGGATCGATAACAACTACCGTATTCTTTAACCATTCATTAGCCTGTTGATTGGTTCCTGAAGCTAAAGTGTAAAGCATTTTCATTGATGTTTCGGTAGAATTTGCCTCGTTACCGTGAACATTATAACTTAACCATAAAATAGTAGGCTGGGAAGCTAAATCAACTGTATTTGAAGTTCCAGCAGCCAAAGCCAAATTATTTGTCCGAATTTGTTCAAGCTTGGCAATATTTTCGGCCGATGAAACTATTGCAACCATTAAAGGTCTGCCTTCATTGGTTTTTCCGTATTCAATAAGTTTAATATTTTTTGTTGAAGCTGAAGCTGTTTGTCTGAAATATTCAGCTACTTTAAAGTGAGGGGTAAAATGACTTCCCAACTCATATCCTAGAAATTGATCTGGAGATTTTACTTGAGCATGAACAAACAAAATTGAGCTAATAAAAAACAGGCAGAACGTTAGGCTTTTCTTCATAAAAACAATAATTTCAACTAATGTACTAATTTTGTTTTTTGTTGTTACGAAAGTTTAATTTTACAGCAGATATTTTACCAAAAGCATGATTACAACCGAAAAATTATACAGTTACTACCTAGAAAGCAGATTAATTTCTACCGATACCAGAAACATTAGTGATGGTTGTATCTTTTTTGCCCTAAAAGGCGATAATTTTAATGCGAATGAGTTTGCCAATCAGGCTTTAGAAAAAGGTGCCGCTTTTGTGGTAATCGACGAAGCAGAATTTGCTACGCATGAACGTTGCTTATTGGTTGATGATGTTTTGACTTCCTTACAGGATTTGGCTCGCCACCATAGAAAAAAATTAAATATTCCTGTAATTGGCCTAACCGGAAGTAATGGTAAAACGACTAGTAAAGAATTGGTTAACGCTGTTTTGGCAGAGCGATATAAAACCTTCGCAACCTTTGGAAATTTAAATAATCACATCGGCGTTCCGCTTTCTATATTATCTATTAACGATGATGTTGAAATTGCTGTGATTGAAATGGGCGCAAACCATCAAAAAGAAATTGAGCTTTTGTGTACCATTGCTCAACCTACTCATGGAATTATTACCAATGTTGGGATGGCTCACTTAGATGGTTTTGGCGGTTTTGAAGGCGTAAAGAAGGGTAAAGCAGAGCTTTATGCTTATATTAAAGAGACTCAAGGTTACACTTTCATAAACAGAGACAATTCTTATTTAATGGAAATGAGCCAAACGGCAGGTTTACGTAAATTGATATATTATGGAACCGAAAATGGAAATACCATTAAAGGAACTTTAAAAAGTAGCGATCCTTTTATTGAAGTAGATTGGACCAATCATGATCTTTCATCAAGTGTTAAAACCAACTTAACGGGAAGCTATAACTTCGAAAATATTTTAGCTGCAATCTGCATTGGAGATTTCTTTGATCTAAATCCAGACGAAATTAATACTGGATTATCCAATTATCAGCCTAAAAACAATCGTTCTCAATTGACCAAAACCGAGAAAAACACCGTGATCTGCGATTTTTACAATGCAAATCCAAGTAGCATGACAGCCGCTTTAAATAATATTTCGGTTTTAACTGCAAATAAAAAGACAGCCATTTTAGGCGATATGTTTGAATTAGGGCCAGAATCAGCCGAACAACATGAACTCATCGTAAAACAAGCTTCAGAAAGTGGCTTAACGGAACTTATTTTTATTGGAAAGCATTTTTATGCCTTTAAAGATCAATTCAAGGGAATGTTTTTTGAAACTCCAAATGAGGCATCAGTTTACTTGCAGGAAAACCCTATTCAGGATCATCTGGTTTTATTAAAGGGATCAAGAGGAATGAAGCTGGAAAGCCTGTTGCAGTATTTATAAGAAGCTTAATTAACCACAAACTACACGGAAAGAAGGCACGAGAACACAATTTGGGTTCAGAATTTTAATCACTGAGACAACTAACAACAACTAAGTTGAAGGCAAAGATCTTTAGGCAAAACATGATTATTTTGACTCTTCTACCAAAACCCCAGCATCGCTAATTTCTAAGATAGGATTATCCCGCATATTTTGTTCAACTTCAATTTCAAACTTCCCATTATGAGCGAAATGATAGTTGGTAAGCATTGGAAAGGCATAAGTAAACACATTTCCAGAGCCACTTCCTAGCCATTCACCATCATTTTTAGCTAATTTGAACTGATACCTTCTTGTTATTTTGCCTTTTCCATCCTTAAAATGCACCAAAACAAAAATGTTAGCGTACTTATAATCGGCAGTATGCCTTAACTTGAAGTAAATATTATATGCTTTACTGCTATCCTTTATTTCGAAAGGTGCAATAATGTGGTTTCTGTACGTCCATTTACGTTCTGGGATTTCGACATTGGAATCAATAACGCTAGAGGTGCATCCCAAAATTAGAGATGCAACCAATAAAAAGCCAAATCCTAAAATAGACTTTTTATTCAGCAGCTGGTTTATTTTCTGAGCCATTATTATTGTTCCGGCGGTTATTATTTTTTCTGCGATTGTTTCTATTTTTGTTTTTGCTCTGCTCAGTCTTTACACCTTCAGCACTCACTTCACCTTCTACTTTAGCAACAGGTTTTTGCCCTTGAGGCTGTTGTGGTTTAGGTACGTTTTGAGGTCTTGGCTGAGGTTTAGCATTTCCCTGAGCTGGTTTTGGCCCTGCTTGCTGGGGTTTTTGACCTTGCTGTGGTTTTTGATTTGGAGCAACATTTTTATCTCCCGCAGGAATTCTATCTCTTCTATTTGGATTGTTATTACGATTGTTTTTCTGATTATTATTTTTCCCTCTAGAACGTTCATCTAAACGGGTTAAACTATCCTGACCAACCACATTTTCGTAATCAAAAGATTTCTCTACAATAACTGGCGCAGCAATTTGGATGGCTTCCTCTTTTAAATTAGGTGCTTTTTTACCTGCCTTATTCATCACCATAATCTCTTTAACACGAGCCGCTGCAACTGGAATCCAGTTTTCATCGCCCTGATAACTAAACCACATTATTTTTTTGAAAATATCTGTTTTTTGGTGACGAGCATATCCTGCTTCCGTATCTAAATTTTCAATGCGATCTGGAATATCCTTCAGGGCATCTAAGTAAGTATCAAGCTCGTAATTTAAGCAACATTTTAACTTACCGCATTGGCCAGCAAGCTTTAATGTATTTAAAGAAAGGTTTTGATAACGAGCCGCAGCCGTAGAAACTGTTTTAAAATTGGTTAACCAAGTAGAGCAACACAACTCGCGACCACAAGATCCAATTCCACCTAAACGACCGGCTTCCTGGCGCATTCCAATCTGGCGCATTTCAATCCGAATTCGGAAATTTTCGGCCATTTTTTTTATGAGTTCGCGAAAATCTACACGACCATCGGCTGTATAAAAAAAGGTTGCTTTGGTTTTATCTGCCTGATAATCTACATCACTAATTTTCATTTGCAAACGTAAATCGAGCGCTAATTTGCGAGCCTTATGCATGGTTTCCCATTCCATTTCTTTGGCGGCATTCCACTTTTCTACATCAGCTTCTGTAGCCTTACGATAGATTTTTTTGGTAACCTGATCCAATGGTGTCTTGCGTCTTTTCATTTGAATGCGCACCAATTCGCCTGTAAGCGAAACGTGACCAACATCAAAACCTCCGGTTGGACCTTCTACAGCAACCAACTCCCCAATTTCTAGGTAAATATTATCGTTATTAAGGAAAAACTCTTTTCTAGAGCCTTTAAATTTTATTTCTGTAACCTGAAAAGGTTTATAGTTAGAGGGCATATCCAAATTGGATAACCAATCGTGAACTTCCATTGTCTGGCAACCACCGGTGCCACATGAGCCATTACTTTTGCATCCATTAGGGGTGCAACCACCACCTGTTGAACAACTTCCACATCCCATAATTAATTGTATATATATTGAGTCCCCTGAGGGAGCGTTTTAAACTTTATAATTTTAACCAATTGTAAAGATACATCTAAAAACAGAATTTTAGGATTTGCATTCCTTTCAATGTGGTAGTGTGCCTTTTCCAACTCACCAATAATGGCTTCGGCCATTGGAAGTGTAAGTACATGCGTACTTAGCTTTTTTGCAGTATCTAAGGTTAGTGGGGGCAGTTTTACCAATTCTTCTGCTCCACTTATTATTAAACAGCACTCGCGTAAATAGTTTACGCCGTACTTTAAAAAATTCTTCTGATTTTCTCTCCCCCACTTTGCAGCTTCATCCGTAAAATCGATTAAATCTGGAACTTTGTTTCCAAAACCCATCCGCAACCAACTTGTAAAAGTACCCGAACTATCGCTCTGCGTATCTGCAGCCAAAGCCTTAGCTTCAATTAAATTTCCATCTGCTAAAAAAGCATAATCAATAGCTTGGTGCTCATTTAATCCACTAGTATTTAGCAAATAATTAGAAACTTCTTCGCTAGATAATTTTGGAATTTTAACAATTTGTGTACGCGATAAAATCGTTGTTAAAATCTGATCTTGACTTTGTGCTATTAAAATAAACAGCGTATTTGCAGGTGGTTCTTCTATCAATTTGAGCAATGCATTTCCTGCCTTATCCAAATATTCGGGCAACCACATAATCAAAACTTTCGTTTGCGCTTCAAAAGCTTTATAACTCAGTTTTTTAATAATATCATGACATTCGGCAATGTTTATGTTGGCTTGTTTGTTGGCCGCATCTAATTTAGATCGCCATACATCAATGTCGATATAAGGATCTTGAAGCAACATATTCCGCCAATCTTCTAAAACATCGACAGCTGTTTTAACGCTAGCTGAAGCAAAAAAAGGATAAGAAAAATGTAAATCTGGATGAATGTATCGTTCGTATTTTCTACAACTCGAACATTCTCCACAGCTATCCTTTTCGCCCTTATCCAAGCAATTTATATATTGAGCATAGGCAATTGCCAAAGGTAAAGCACCAGAACCGGCCGGCGATAAAAACAGCTGCGCATGGCTAATCCGGTTTTCTTTAACCGTTTGCACCAATTGTTGCTTTATCTTTTCCTGACCGATGATTTCTTTAAACTGCATTTGGTGCAAAATAAGAAATAGATATGATATTCAATGCCTCGTCGTTCTGAACTTGTTTCAGAATTTAGTTTTTTTAGATTTTTAAGACATTTGTTTTTAAGAAAAGCATGGTTCAGTATTCCATAGGTTAGGTTCTGTCCCTCTTTTCGCTGTATCCCCAATTGAAGAGTTGGGGGATGCCGCTACAATAGGGTTTAGGTGGCTTGGAAAGATGCTTTTCGGTCAAAAAACCCATTTATCAAAAAACCGTACCTTTGAAACTTTCAATTTTAATATGGCTCGAATTCTTGCTTTTGATTACGGAACTAAACGTATTGGCTTGGCCGTTACCGATCCGTTACAAATTATTGCGACAGGTTTAGACACCGTACACCCTAAAGATGTGATGGAGTACATTAAAAAATATCTACTTACGGAACAGGTTGAAGCTTTTGTTCTGGGCGATCCGAAGCAAATGGATGGATCAGATTCTGATTCTAAACAACACGTAAAGGGTTTCTCAACTTTGTTAAAAAAGGCATTTCCAACTATTCCTCAACATTGGGTTGATGAACGTTTTACTTCAAAATTAGCCCATCAGGCAATTATGCAAAGTGGCTTAAAAAAAATGGATAGAAGAGATAAGGATCGGGTAGATACCATTGCAGCGACCATCATTTTACAATATTTTATGGAAACCAACCGTTTATAACCGAACACATGAGCTTAATAAACGACGATTTACAACAACTTTTAATTAATTATTGTGAACCTGAAAGCGAATTGCTTCAACGGATAGATCGTGAAACCAATCTTAAAGTTTTAATGCCTCGGATGCTTTCTGGCCATTATCAAGGTCGTGTTTTAAGCCTGTTGAGTAAAATGGTTTCCCCAAAAAGAATTTTAGAAATTGGAACATTTACCGGTTATGCTACGCTTTGCCTAGCCGAAGGTTTATCAGAAGATGGAATTATTTACACGTTAGATATTAACGCCGAACTGGAAGATATGGTTCGGAACAATTTTGCACAATCCGAATACAGCAACAAAATCAATTATATTTTAGGCGACGCCACCAAAACCATTAACGATTTAAATGAGGTTTTCGATATCGTATTTATCGATGCTGACAAGAAAAACAACGGCACTTATTACGATTTAATTTTTGATCGTGTTCGCACAGGCGGAATCATCATTGTGGATAATGTGTTGTGGAGTGGAAAAGTACTTCAGGATCAACAAGATAAAGACACCAAGAATATTACTAATTTTAATGATAAGATAGCAGCAGACCAACGGGTAGAGAAATTAATTCTGCCAGTTAGAGATGGTTTGTTCGTGATCAGGAAGAAATGAAAATCGTCATTGCGAGGCACGAAGCAATCTGTTGATTGAGATTGCTTCGTGCCTCGCAATGACGGACAATAATAAAGAAATGAAAAAAATATTTATTCTTTGCTTATTCCTGCTAACGGGAATTATTGCGAAAGCTCAAGATACCGAAGATTACATTGCAGAACATGTAAAGTACGCTCAGGAATTAATGCGTGATCATAAAATTCCGACGAGTTTAATTTTGGCTGTTGCTATCCACGAGTCGGCATCAGGAAATAGTAGGATAGCCCAACATTTAAACAATCACTTTGGTGTTAAAGGACCAAATAACAATGATGAAATTCATTCTTCCTATAGAGATTACTTAAATGCTGATGAGTCTTATAGTCATTTTGTAGAAATCATGGAAACCCGTGCTCCGTTCAACAATCTTTTTGAAAAATACGATCAATATGATTACAAAGGTTGGGCAAGAGGAATTCAGCGTTATGGTTATGCACACAGCAGAACTTGGGCTAGCCAGGTGATTGCACTTGTAAAAAAATACGAGCTTTACCAATACGATGAGCGCCCTGAAGGTTACGAAGAACCTGTTTACGCCACTCCAGTTTATCATCGCAAAAAAAGAAGCACTAAAACAGCCAAAGCTTATACCGTAAAATCTGGAGATAATTTAAGCGTTATTGCCAAGAAAAAAGGAACTACAGTTAAAGCCATTATGAAGAAAAACGGTTTAAAAAAAGTCAATTTAAAACCTGGCCAGAAAATTAAACTTTAAAACAATATTATTACTAATCACAACAAATTCAGCACCATATAAATGCGTCAATTTACTCATTCCACTTTTCATCCTTTTATTCTTATTGCCATAGTTGCAATTTTCCTGAGCTCCTGCTCATCAAGAAAATTTTCTAAAAACAACAAGCAGATTGAGAAAGCCTCCAACAAAGCCAACAACAACAGCTATAAAAGTTATAATACTCTAAGTTATATTGATGAATTTAAAGCCGTAGCAATAGAAGAAATGAACGCTTATGGAATTCCGGCCAGCATTACCTTGGCACAGGGGATTTTAGAATCGGGCAGCGGAAACAGCGATTTAGCCAAATACGCTAACAATCATTTCGGCATTAAGTGTACTTCAGATTGGAAAGGAAAAAACTATTTTAGAGATGATGATCAAAAAAACGATTGTTTTAGGGTTTATAAAGATGCTCGTGAATCATTCAAGGATCACTCTGAGTTTTTAAAGCGCAAGCGTTACAGCTTCCTTTTTCAGTTGGATAAAAATGATTACAAAAGCTGGGCTCAAGGCTTAAAAACTGCTGGTTATGCTACTAATCCGAAATATCCGGATATGCTGATTAGCACCATTGAGAAATATCAGCTTCACCAATACGATCAATCAGAAAGTGAAAAGCAAAAAATTGCTCGAGAGGACCGTGTCTTTACCGAAATCAACGAAAATATCCCGCAGGAGAAAAAGAAATTTACCCCAGTAGAAACCCCGCCAGTTGGTGCAAAACCAATTTTGGCCGATGGAACTTATACTATTGTAAAGGGAGATACTTTGTATAATATTGCAAAACGTTTTAACTTAACCGTTGATGAGCTTAAAATGCTGAACAGCATGACCACTGATGCAATAAAATTAGGGCAAGTACTTAAGGTTAAATAATGTTAATCGTAATTATTGCCTAAAGCTTATTTGTAGTTTTGTAACCTAATGAAATTTATTACCGCGTTTATTTTCTCTTTTTGCCTCTCGGCGATGCTGTATGCCCAAACCAAACCGTTGGCAGGGATTGTTATTGATAAAGAAACCAAACAGCGTTTAGCAAAGGTTTACATTTATAACATTAGAACTGGCGATGGGCTTTACAACAACACGAAGGGAGAATTTAGCACTTTTGCTGTTCCTGGTGATACTTTGGTAGCTGCATTATCTGGTTATGGTGTAGATACTATGGTTTTTAAAGGACAATCGGCAGCATATTTTCAGTTAAAATCTTTAGGAATTAGATTAAGAGATGTTGTTATTCAGCAGAAGAGGTTAACGCCACAACAGCAATATGAAAAATCAATCAAAGAATATCGCTATGCTACCATTAATGGAAGCAGCAAAGATCTCTTAAATTTAGGTAATGGTGGTGTTGGTTTAGGCATAGATGCCATTTATAATTTATTGAGCAAGCAAGGCAGAAATGCCCGACACCTGCAAAAAATATTGGAAAAAGATTATAGGGAAGATCTGATTGATTACCGATTTAATGCGACCTTGGTTCAAAAAATACTTGGAATTAAAGATGATGAATTAACTGATTTTATGCAGCAATATAGGCCAACCTACCAATTCGTGTTAGATGCTACCGATTATTCTTTCAACCTATTTATTCGCAATGCGTATAAAAGCTATCGCCTAAATCCAAAAGCTTTACAATTACCTGCATTGCCAAAGTTAACCATAGATCAGCTGTGAAAGTACCGATCTTGGTGATTAAAAATCTACCCGCTTCTGGGATGGCAATATTTCCATTTATATTGCTAAAATCAGCAGATTTAAAGAGGGATGCAGAAATCATCAATCACGAAAAAATCCATCTGCGCCAGCAATTGGAAATGCTCATTTTACTATTCTACATTTTTTATCTTTTTAATTACTTAATTAATCGCCTAAAATATGGCGAGCATTATTTGGCTTATCGTAATATAATCTTCGAAAAAGAAGCTTATGACCATGAACGTGACCTAAATTATTTAAAAAGAGGCAACTGGTTTGGGTGGTTAAGAAAAAGCAAAACATCGTAATTTGAGCTGAAAATTGAAGCCTCGTTCGTTATTCATTTCACTAAAACCTTTTAATCTCTAAAATTTTTCATTTTCTTTGTAACCAATGAAGAAACTTGTAACCTCCCTAGTTATCATTCTCAGCATCTGCTCTGTAAGATCATACTCTCAGGAGATTGATACAATTCCGATCAATACAAAAGACCTTAATATTAAGCTTAAACGCAGTCCGTTGCCCAGTAGGCAAGGTCCGTTAAACTTTGAACCTGTAAAACTTAAGCCTTATGTGGTTAACGCAAAAGTTAATTACTGGAAAACAAGAACCAACATCGGCATTAATGTTAACCAGGCACAATTTAGTAATAACTGGAAAGGTGGCGGTGTAAATTCTGTTGCCGTTGGTGGATTATTAAACTATAAAGCAGAATACAATAAGAACAGTTATAGTTATGTAACCGAGGTTATTTTGCAATATGGTAAGGTAAAAAACAAGGATCAGCTGCAAAAGAAAACCAATGATAGGATTTTTTGGGACAATAAAGCTTCTTTTCAATTATCAAAAAACTGGTTCTTCTTTGGGTCCGTCAGTTTTGAGTCGCAATTTGATAACGGTTACCGATATTATAGAGACAATAATACTCAAGAAGAACAGCAGGTTTTAATATCTAGATTTATGGCTCCTGGATATTTAACAGAGTCGATAGGTTTTGAATATAAACCTGTTAAATATTTTTCTACAAGGATTGGTACCGGAACAGCAAGACAGACTTTTGTTCTTGATAGTACAGTTTACGATGGCAAAACCAATGTTTATGGTGTTGATAAAGGCAAAAACTTCCGTAACGAATTGGCTTTTCAAGTGGTAAGTTCTTTCGATAAGGATATTTTCCCAAACACAAATCTTAAAGCAAGATACTTAATGTTCGTTCCTTATGATGACATTACTTGGGCTAAAATTGATCATCGTTTGGATATCGCTATAACAGCTAAAATAAACCGTTTTATGAACACCAGTTTAACAGGTGTAATGCTTTTTGATGCAGATACAGGTACAAATAAAATTCAGGCTAACCAAACCCTAGCGCTTGGCTTTGGCTTCACATTCCCTAGGTAGCGGTTTAACCGCCACCTACTTTTCCGATTTCCCAGTAAGGCATGGTAATAATTTGCCTGAAACCTACACCCTTTTGCTTTAAATATTTTTTAAACCGCTGAACAGATTTTGCTCTTCCAGTTAGGTAAAAAGTTGCGTCTTTCCACATTTCCCAACATTTTGGATGCATGTTTTCCATCCAAATCACCGCATTTTCTGCAGGAGCATTTTCTATAGAAGGCACAGCATCAATTAAAAGTTTAATTCCATCAACTGCTGGGAAATTTTCTTCTCTCACTTCTAAAATCCCGAAGTATTCGTCATCTAACTCTAGCGCCATTTTGCCTAAAGATTCGTATAAACCCATACTGGTTTCATCACCAAAAAAGAAATGTTGATTGGATTCAAAATTGTATTTAACCTTGGCTTTATCTACAATCATTTTTAATTGATCGCCTTTTTGAATATTTACAGCCCAGTTATTTCCAGGACCTTGGCGATTTAAGTAAAAAATAACCTTACAGGTATCTTCATTTTTATCGTAATCAGATAAAGTATAATGTCTATATTCGTTCGAATTAACTCTAAAAAGCACTTCGTTTCCGGGGATAAAATTTGCCTCCAGGAAGTCGCCTTTAAACGTAACCGATTTTATATTGTTGCTTAGCATTTGGGTTTCTAGAACCTCTACAGCATAAATTTTATTGCTGATGATTTTCTCAACTGTATTTGCTAGCCATGAGGGTAATTTTGGCATAGTCGTAATTTGTTTAGTAAATTCATCAAAAGTAATCGTAGAATGTTGGGTTCATTTTACACCAAACGGATTAAAACTTACATGAAAGGGATTTTATGGCCATAAGCATTTACGATAAATCTAACCAGCGGTATGTTGTTGGCGATATGATCGACCCATCTCAAATGAACCTTCCTCTGGTTACTGAAAGAAGAGAGAAATTTAGCTTTCCATTTGGCGATGCGGAGTTGGTTCAAATTGCTTTCTCGGGTATCTTTATTATTTATGGCGATGTGGTGGTTAAAGAAGCCCGATTGAGGGTAAAATCTTTTGATGAGCCAGAATTGGTTGAACTCCATTTTTCAATTAAAGGAGATGGGGTTTTAGAAAATTTTATAACCAATAAAAAAATAGCCATTAAGGCCAACCAACATAACATTCTATACACGCCTTACTTTGATGGAATAGCCCAATTCTCTACCGATGAATCGCACAAATTTTTCGAAGTTCATTTTCAAAGGGAGAAATTTGTCGATTTGATTAGCGATAGCAGTACTTTGCTAAAAACATTCGGCGATAACATTATGAACAACAAATCTGTTGAACTTTCTGCCGAAAATCTACCCATCAGTTTGGCTATGTACAGTTGTATAAACGACATCATGAATTGTTCTTTTACAGGCGGATTAAAGCTTTTATTTCTTCAATCTAAATGTGTGGAATTATTGGCTCTGCAGGCGCAGGCTTTTGTAATTGCTGATAAAAAGACCGAAAAGCCAAGTATAAAATCGGCTTATGATAAGGATCGGATTCATTATGCTCGGGAATATTTATTACAAAACGTAAATCATCCGCCATCTTTAACAGAGCTTGCAAAAATTGTAGGCATTAACGAATTTAAGCTTAAACAGGGTTTTAAAGAGACTTTTAATAATACGGTTTTTGGCTACCTGAGCGATTACAAATTAATGAAAGCCAAAGAACTCTTGGCAGATAGTGCAATGGATATTAAAACCATTGCCGATGAGCTAGGCTATTCGTCTGTACAACATTTTAGCAACGCTTTTAGCAAAAAGTTCGGCGTAAGTCCAGGAAAAGCGAGGTAGGTGGCTTCCATTAGATTCCGTTGGCTGAAACCAAAGGCAATGAAATGTTTAGGCGCCTTAACATAAATTCATTGCAGTCTGCTTCAGCTGACTGTCTGCAATTAAACAACTGGGAGGCTTTAGCCAAATTAGTAAAGAATAATCCTATTCCGTTGGTTGAAACCAACGGCAATGAGCACCAAGGCGCCTCAACCGGATTTCATTGCAGTCTGCTTCAGCTGACTGTTTATTAAAGGACAATGGAAAGGCTTAAACAAAAATAATCCATTAGCTCCGTTGGTTGAAACAACGGCAATGAAATGTTTAGTCGCCTTAACATAAATTCATTGCACTCTGCTTCAGCTAACTGTCTGCAATAAAACTATTTTTTCTTCTTTTTAAAGTCCAAATAATCAATGTAGTACAATACTTTTACTGAGAGGCTATTGTTTTGCGGTGCCGATAAAATCCCGTCCAAATTTCTATTGTAGCGTTGTGTGTAAAAAGTATCGTACGTTTCTGCAGCATCTTTGTACGAAACTGAAAGTGTACTTCCGGGAGCAAATTGCCAGGTATAAATTAAATCGATATTAAATACGTTATAGTTTCTATCGGTACCCATTAATGGAGCGCCCTGATAATCGGCTAGGTTTCCGTCTGGCTTCAACAAGAAAAATTCCTTATTCCTTCTATCGCTCCAATAATGTCTTAATACAACGGTGAAGCCCATTTTATTGGTGAAAGTATATTTTGCATCAAAAGAGTTTTCTACCGTTCTTCTATCATAACGCGAAAATATAGATTGATTGCCCAGCGAAGTAACCCAGTTTACATAATCGTAATTAGGGTTGAAGTTTAAATCTAAACCGAAGGCAATCTTATCATTTAATCTTAAGTTTTGGAAAAAATAAAAATTATATGATCTTTCCTTAAAAAGTTGTTGTTCCTGATATCGGATATTTCCACCAAAATTGTAAGCTTTTGCTCGGTTTGGATTAATATAAAGCCCTAATCCAAAACTTTGCGGAGCTTTATAAACTTGGCCATTTCTAGATTCGTAGAAATCGTTCCGCTGTGCATCATAATTAACATCCAATTCTGCCGACCATAAATTTTTAAACCTAACATAAGAGCCTCCGTTCAAGCCAAAGCTTTGATAATCTCCAGGCGTTGCTCTTCTTGAATATAAAATATTTAACCAGTTTTGCCATTCATTGTACCATTTGCTTGGTTTAAAAATGTTGTATCCAAAACCCAACCGTTGATCTAAAAAGTTATTATTGGTAAAAAAGCCCATGTCTGATGGATCGAACTTATCATCAGCATAAACCTGATTGTAATTCCAGGTAAAATTTCCACTTTGCTTCCCAAATCTTAAAGTATAACTATAACCCGTACTTGTTTCTTTGCCACGGATGTAACTCATTTTACCACCTCCATTAACAAAATACTTATTGTCTTTATTATTTAAATTGAACAATAATGCACTTACATTGGCATCGTAAGCACTTCCCTGCCTTAAAACATTGGTGTTAATAAATGTAGCAGAACTATTATTTTTTAACGATTGATCGAAAACCAAAATATTATAGTTGGTAAGTGGCTGTGTTTCTACCTCCCGCAAATTTCCATTTGCATCTTCTACCTCAGTTTGCATGCTATTGGTAATTGCATTAAAAATCCCGATTCCTAAACCTTTTGCTGTACGACCAGAAATTTTAGTCGCATTTAAAACCTTTGCCTCCGTTTGATCTTTTACAATTTTATCTCCATTGGTAATTTGGCTATAGTTATAATAAGATGGGATAGAACCAATCCGCTTCGAATAGAATAAATCTCCTTTGTTAAAAAGTTCCGTTCCTTCGGTAAAAAATTGCCTGTTCTCATTAAACTTAACTTCAAATGGCGTTAAATTTAAAATGCGATTATCTGATTGCACCTGACCGAAATCGGGCACCAAAGTCATATCTAAAGTAAAGCTGTTATTGATTCCGTATTTGACATCCATCCCGCCATTAAATCGGGCAGTCGTATTTTTTACGCCGGGCAAATTAATTGGATAATGATTGATATATCCCGATACATAAGGAGAAAAAGATAATCGTAGCGGTGGTTTAATATCTTTAACACCCATCCAAAGTCCTTCTTGATTGATAAAGCCATTAACTTTAGGATCTACAAAATTCCAGAAAGTCTGCGTATTTGTTCTCTGAATTCTGCGACTAAAGTTTAATCCCCAATTCTGAATATCCTTGCTAGAAAAGCGCAAAGCCGAATATGGAATCTTCATTTCGCACGTCCAGCCTTGATCATCAATTTTTACTTCGCTTTCCCAAACCGCATTCCAGTTGGGGTCTTCATCTCCAATTTGCGAATATTTAGCATCGAATTGAACACCCGCAGCCGTTACAAAGAAACCATTGCCGTTCATTTTATCGTAAAATGGATCAAATATAATAGAGATAAAATCTGCGTTGCCCACATTATCACGAGAAACCAATTCGTGCGAAACACTATCCGGATTATCGTACATGCGAGCATAAACGTAAATGGCTACATCATCATATAAAACTTTCATTTCTGTACGCTTGGCTTTTCCTTCAACGCGACCAGGTGTTGGTCTTATTTCAAAAAAATCTGTAGCAATTGGTACGTTAACCCAACAGGCATCATCCAAAACACCATCTATTTTAGGGCTTTGGCTAGTTCTAACAGCAACTAATTGCTTTTCTTTAGCAGGATCTTGGGCGTGGCAAAAGGAATAAGCGAAAAGAAGAAATAGGAATGCGCAGCGTTTCATTTGGTTGGTTTAGTTGGTATAAGACTACAACGTTTTATAAATGTTGCATCAAAACAAAAAAATATGATTTTTGGAGCGCAACTTTTTGCTAGTCATTTAATTTGATGGTTTTTAACGTTTTGGGTGGCAAGCCGGTGTGCATAAACCCGACAAAAGCGATAGCCCCGAATATTTTCATGAGGGCTACAGCGAATGGCGGGGCTGAACTCTGCCAAATGCGAATAACTGCTCATTTCCAAAAATTAATCATTTGCATTCGCTTAACTAAATATTTTTGACTTTGAGTAGCAAAGATTTACAATCAAAATTTGATACCTTTGTTTTTTATTAACAATAGTGGCTTTTTGCATCAAGACAAAGAGCTTTTAGCTTAAAAAACATGTTTGATAATTTACAGGACAAGCTAGATAGAGCATTTAAAGTATTAAAAGGGCAAGGCAGCATTACGGAAATCAACGTGGCAGAAACCATGAAAGAGATTCGTAAAGCATTATTGGATGCCGATGTTAACTATAAAACCGCCAAAGCATTTACGGATGATGTAAGGCAAAAAGCATTGGGCCAAAACGTTTTAACAGCCGTTTCTCCGGGCCAATTGCTTACCAAAATAATGAATGATGAGCTTGCTGCCTTAATGGGTGGTGAGGTTACCGAATTAGATACCAAAGCAAACCCTACAATTATTTTAATTGCTGGTTTAAACGGTGCTGGTAAAACAACTTTTGCTGGTAAGCTGGCTTTGCATTTAAAAGGTAAAGGCAAAAAACCCTTATTGGTAGCTGGCGACATGTATCGCCCTGCTGCGGTAGATCAGTTGGAGGTTTTGGGTACTTCGGTTGGTGTTTCTGTTTTCGCAAACCGCGAGTCGAAAGATCCTGTTGCCATTGCTTTAGAAGGTATTGCGCATGGTAAACAAAATGGAAATAACGTAATTATTATTGATACGGCTGGTCGTTTAGCGATTGACGAATCTTTGATGAACGAGATTTCGGAAGTTAAAGCTAAAACCCAACCACACGAAATTTTATTCGTTGTTGATTCGATGACGGGTCAGGATGCGGTTAACACAGCCAAAATCTTTAACGATAGATTAGATTTTACGGGCGTTGTTTTAACCAAGTTAGATGGCGATACCCGTGGTGGTGCTGCATTATCTATTAAATCGGTTGTTAATAAGCCAATTAAATTTATCGGTACCGGCGAGAAAATGGAAGCACTTGATGTTTTCTATCCAGATCGTATGGCTTCTCGTATTTTGGGCATGGGTGATGTGGTTTCCCTTGTAGAACGTGCTCAAATGCAGTTCGATGAGAAAGAAGCTGCAGAATTACAAAAGAAAATCCGCAAGAATAAATTCGATTTCAACGATTTCTATAACCAGATTCAACAAATTAAGAAGATGGGTAACATGAAAGATTTGATGGGTATGATTCCGGGTGTTGGCAAGATGATGAAGAATGTGGATATTCAGGATGATGCGTTTAAATCTATCGAAGCCATCATTAACTCCATGACTCCTTTCGAAAAAGAAAATCCAGATAGCATTCAACAAAGCCGTCGTTTACGGATTGCAAAAGGTTCGGGCAGTAAGGTAGAAGAAGTTACCAAGCTGATTAAACAATTTGAAGATATGCGCAAAATGATGAAGCAGTTTTCTAATCCAGCCGCTGCAGCTGCAATGATGAAAGGTATGCCGAAAATGCCATTTGGTAGATAAGCTTAAAGACTAAAGCGAATACAGCATTTGAAATATTCTAATCCCAATCAGAAATGGTTGGGATTTTTTTGTTTAAAGATTTTTTGAAAATGAAAGTTCAGTTTTTCATATCGGTTTTCAGTCCTGCTTTCACTTCAATCTTTTTGTGAATGCTATCTAAAAATGAAAAGAGATTTCGAGCAAAAAGTATTTCCGTTTAATCAGGTTTATTAACGGAGGTAAAGAGCATTTGGCAAAAAATTCATATAACAGTCAGCTGAAGCAGACTGCAATGAAATTCGGTAAAGCGCCTAACATTTCATTTCCATTGGTTTCAACCAATGGTATAAGAGTAGATAAAATTTGAAATACTTCTCCCAACAATTCCTATCTTAGCCTAAATAATTCTTTATTCGTCCCAGAATAACAAAGACATCCCATTTAGTTTTACTGAAAAATTAATGCTTGTAAAAACATACGGGAGTGCTGTATTCGGTGTAAATGCACTTACTATAACAATTGAGGTTAACATTAGTGCCGGCACAAAATACTACATGGTTGGCTTGCCCGATAACGCTGTAAAAGAAAGTTTGCAAAGGGTAGCAAGCGCCATTAATGTGTCCGGCTTTCGAATGCCGAAACAAAAAATTGTTGTAAACTTAGCGCCTGCAGATATAAAAAAGGAAGGATCATCTTACGACTTACCAATTGCTATTGGAATTTTAGCCGCATCAGGGCAAATCCCTTCAGAAGAGCTGGATAAATACTTCATCATGGGCGAGCTTTCTTTAGATGGAAACATTCAGCCAATTAAAGGCGCCTTACCAATTGCCATACAGGCGCAACAGGATGGTTTCATCGGATTTATTCTACCGAAACAAAATGTTCGTGAAGCAGCTATTGTTGATGGACTAACAGCTTATGGCGTAGAAAATTTAGCTCAGGTAAGTCGTTTTTTTAATAAATCGGAAATACTTGAGCCAACCAAAGTAGATACAAAAGAAGAATTTTTAAAAAATATTGGCAATTACGAACACGATTTTTCAGATGTTAAAGGCCAAGAAAACATAAAGCGAGCGTTGGAAATTGCGGCTGCCGGTGGTCATAATGTAATCTTGATTGGTCCGCCGGGTGCAGGAAAAACAATGTTGGCGAAGCGTTTACCAACAATCCTTCCCCCATTAAATCTCTATGAGGCTTTAGAAACAACCAAAATTCATTCAGTGGCTGGAAAACTTACTGCATCGGATGCATTGATGACCATCCGCCCATACCGATCGCCACACCACACCATTAGCGATGTTGCTTTAGTTGGCGGCGGAATGAATCCTCAGCCTGGAGAAATATCTTTAGCACACAACGGGGTTCTCTTTTTGGATGAATTACCAGAGTTTAAAAGAACGGTACTGGAAGTTATGCGCCAACCATTGGAAGATCGAAAAGTAGCCATTTCTAGAGCTCGATTTTCTGTGGAATATCCGGCAAGCTTTATGTTGGTTGCCTCAATGAATCCCTGTCCTTGTGGTTTTTATAACCATCCTGAAAAGGATTGTGTTTGCGCTCCAGGTGTTGTTCAAAAATATCTAAGCAAGATTTCTGGGCCATTGTTAGATCGGATTGATTTACACGTGGAGGTTACTCCAGTAAATTTTTCAGAGCTGGCCTCAACTCGCGAAGCAGAAAAAAGTGAACTCATTAGAGCAAGAGTAATCAAGGCGAGAGAAATTCAGGACCATCGCTTTGCAGACAAAGAAGATTTACATTACAATGCCCAAATGAGCCCTAAAATGGTTCGCAAAGTTTGCCAGATTAGCGAAGCTGGAACCGCATTGTTAAAATCTGCAATGGATCGTTTGGGCCTATCAGCAAGAGCTTACGACAGGATATTAAAAGTTGCTAGAACTATTGCCGATTTAGACGGAAGCGAAAATGTAGAATTGGAGCATTTGGCAGAATCCATTAATTACCGAAGTTTGGATAGAGACGGTTGGGCAGGATAAAAATTAAAACAAATAATACATAAACATATAACCTGCTTAAATAACAAAATAGTTAAAATTTTATAATCTATATGTTTTGGTAATTACCATATAGACATATTAGAGCATAGAGGAAATGGCAAAATGAATGACAAAATTGTTTGACCTATATGCTTCAGGTATTTACCACATAGACATATTAGAACATAGAGGAAATGGCTAAAATATATAACAAGTACTATATGGTCTATGTGTCTATATGGTTCAAGTATTTGCCACATAGACATATCAGAACAAAGAGACATTGGCTAAAATATATAACAAGTACTATATGGTCTATGTGTCTATATGGTTCAGGCATTTGCCACTTAGACATATCAGAACATAGAGACATTGGCTAAAATATATAACAAGTACTATATGGTCTATGTGTCTATATGGTTCAAGTATTTGCCATATAGACCTATTAGAACGTAGAGGCATTGGATAAAATAAATAACAAATACAATAGGCATATGTGTCTATATGGTTAAAATATTTACACAAGCATTTTAAGATTAGAGTATAATACGAAACAATATATATCAAAACTATGGTTACAAAAACCTACCTCCGAGAATTAACTTATAATGTAGTCGGCGCAGCAATTGAAATTCACAAATCATTGGGTCCGGGATTACTTGAAAGTGTTTATCACGAATGCATCAAGCATGAATTATTTTTAAGAAACATCGAATTCGCAACAGAAGTTTCGATGCCTGTTTGCTATAAGGATATTGTTGTCGCAACAACACTTCGGTGTGATTTAGTTGTTGAAAATAATCTTGCAGTAGAAATAAAATCAACAAAAGCAATTGAACCTATTTATGAAGCTCAATTGCTAACTTACATGAAATTACTAAATGTTCCACAAGGATTAATCATTAATTTTAATTGCATAAATATTTTTAGTAGCGGACAAAAAACCTTTGTTAATGATTTGTATAGATATTTAGAAGACTAGGTTCCAAATAAATAATGTTCAGCATTCGAAAGGAAAAGAAATAGATTGATGAAAAGACTCGCTTTACTTTTTATTGTATTGATAACTGGCTTGGTTATCTACAACTTATACCCCGAGCCAAAATTAAGTTTAAATACCGATGTAAATTTGCTGATTGTAAATAAATCTAAGCATCAATTATTGGCATTTTCTAATGGCAATCTTTTAAAAACTTATACTGTTTCGTTTGGTAATAATCCGTTAGGACACAAAGAATTTGAAGGCGATGAAAAAACACCAGAAGGGATTTATTTTATCAATGCCAAAAACGATAAAAGCGGATACCACAAAAACTTGGGCATTTCATATCCAAACTCAAAAGATCTCGCCCACGCCAAAGCAATCGGAAAATCTGCTGGAGGCGACGTGAAAATTCATGCCCTGAAAAATGGAAGGGGCTTTATTAATAAATTTCAACGTTGGTATAATTGGACAAATGGATGCATTGCATTAACCAATAGCGAAATAGATGAGCTATATGCAAATGTAAGCATCGGAACAAAAATCGAAATCAATCCTTAAACATATTAACCTAAACCTATGAAAAACAACATCCTAATTCTATCTATCTGCTGTGCTTTGTTAACTAGTTGTGGCCCTAAAATGTCTGGAAAAGACGAAGCTTCTTTCAATGCATCCAAAGCTAAAATGGAAGAAAAATTAAGCAAATCCGAAAAAGAAAATTTGGAAAAGGCTTTACGTGTTGTGGTATTAAAAGCCATGAAAGAGAAATGGAATCATCCGAAAGATGAACTATATAAGGGAAAATCTTTTGATGACATTTCATTAAAAATGGTCGACGGAAAAACGTATTCAGGCATTGTAAAGTTTGCCAAAGAATTTTTAAAAGAGGATAAAGCAGAAAAAATAAAAAATACCCAAGTAGAACTTGATTCATTAACTAAGCAGAGCATCGCACTTAAAGCTAAAACAAAAGATCTGGATAACTTTAAGCTTACCAAAGTTAGTATTAGCGAAGATGACTTTTTCGGGCCTTCGCCATTTTTGGATTTAACATTTCTGAATAAAACCGGCTCCGAAATTATCGGAGAATATATGTATCAAATTGATATTTACTCAAAAGCTACTGGTAAGATAATTGCCTCTCAACAACAGGGAGGAAGTTTCAATGCAGGATCTGGCGTAAAGCCCAATGAAGAAGATCTATATCATCAGCCCTTATTGAGCGATGCAGTTGCACATAGTAGTTTATGGAAATCGGCCAAATATCCTATAGCAGATCTTTCAAAATTTGATCTCGTTGTTAAAGCTTACCCAATAACGCTTACAACAAAAAAAGGGACACTAGAACGCCCTAAAAATTTAGCAGGTTTAGAAAACGAAATTAAAGAATTAAACCAAAAACTAGTTGAGCTTAACAAAACAGAAGGCACTTTGGATGAGCTGGAATTAACAAAGTAAATATTATGAAAAATTTCCTTTTCATTTTTATCTTAATCGGCATTTTCTTCTGTAGAACGAATGCTCAACGGAAAGAAAGCACTCCAACAAAGGGAGCAATAAGTAATCGAAAGCAATTTAAAGGGAAATTTGTTAACCAGTCTGATACAGAATGCGTTTTGCAAAAATATCATCCTTTTACAGATAAGAATTATGTGGTAACCATAAAAAACTGTCCTGTTGCCGACGTTACGCCAGGAGATAATGCAACAATTAGTTTTAGCAAAGGACAGACTGTGTTTCTAAAAGATAGTTTATTCATTAAAATTCAAAATGACTTTTTAGAATTTAAAGATTTTAACGGTGATGGTGTAAAAGACATTTTAATTTTTTCAGAAACAGGAGGCCGTGGAGGAAATTCCTTTTATTATTTATATCTGGTAGACCCTAAAAACAAAAAGATTGCTCGAGTCAAAGATTTCGAAAATGTTGTTAATCCAGAGTACGATAAAAAACATAACGTTATTGTGGCTTATGGCTTATCGGGAACCAATAATTATAGTATTTATAAAATCTCTGGAGCAAATAAAGCTTACCAAATCGGTAAAAGTTTCGAAGATGATTTTGAAAGTGATGCAGATGTGCTGAATAAGAAAATTATCAAAATTTTGAAAGCTGGAAAGAGATGACGTAAATATTTTTAGCATTTCCAAATAACCCTTGACATAGGGCTGTCAGTTTACCCGACTACCTTTGCCGAAAATAAAATTAAACATGACGACGCAAGAAATTAAATCATTTAATGTAATTGGTATTTCGGTAAGAACAACCAACGAAAATGGACAAGCTGGAAAAGACATCCAAGAATTATGGGCCAAATTTATGACTGATAACATTTTAGCGAAAATTCCTAACAAAATATCCACTGCGGTTTATAGCATTTATACCGATTACGAACTAGATTATACGAAACCATATACTACGATATTAGGTTGCGAGGTTAAAGATTTAAGTGAAATTCCCGAAGGAATGGTAGGCAATAAAATTGAGACTACTCAGTACCAAAAATTTTTAGCCCAAGGGAATTTAATGCAGGGTATTGTATATAATGAATGGGAAAAAATTTGGAATATGGATTTGAACAGGGCTTATACTGCTGATTTCGAAGTGTACGATGAAAAATCTCAAAATCCGGAAAATGCCGTTGTTGAGATATTTATCGCAATGAAATAATAGTACAGGTTTCAAATAGATATAATTAATATCAAGATGATGAGAAAAATCATAGCCATACTTGCAATCCCTATAATTATGCTCGGTTGCAAAAACGACTCTAAAACTGCCAATCAACTAGACGATTCTTTGAAAAAGGATACAGCTGTAACGGAAACAGCAATTGTTAAAGATACTTCCATAATTGAATCAAAAGAGGCAAATAATGATGAAGAGATTTATCATACAGACAGTGTTAATTTTGAAAAATTTGCATCCAATACAGAATTAAATGAAGCTAAAGCGCCTATAGCTTGGTCTAGTTATCCAGAGGCTAAAGATTTTAAAACCCGAATTATTGAAGCCTACAAAACGAATGAAGTTGGCTTTGCCAGCAATTACATTTTAGCAACTTTTGGCTGTGGAACCAGCTGTATAATGGGCTTTATGGTAGATACTCGAGATGGTAAAATTTACGATTTGCCCTTAGGAGAAGAGAATTCTTGCTCGAATGCCGAGGATAGTGCCATATACAAAAACAATAGTAAATTATTTATTTCTAGTATATGCAAGGAAAAGCTTGGATCAACAAAGGTTTACTATCTAGCCTATTTGTGGGATGAGGATAAAAAAGAATTCACCAGCATGAAAAAAGAAGAAGATTTTTTGAAGAAATAAAATCCAAATGAAAACAACAATTATAACCGTTTTTCTATCTATAACTGCTACTTTCTTAGCCTGTACCAATAGAGAAAAGCCCATGGTAAAATCAGAAAAGCAAGATACGATTGCTATTGCCAAAGTTGTAGATTCAACCACCTCAAATGTTTCAGATAATGTAGAGCCGGGTGAAGTCTCGTTTCCATTATCGGGGAAAAATGCAAAAAGCTTCGTCCCCAAAAATTATGCAATAGATCTGGAAGCCGAAGGCGATTTAAATCATGATGGGCGGAAGGATAAGGTACTTGTTTTGATCAAAAAAACGGATACGATTGATAAAAGAGCCAGCCTTATATTGTTAAGGCAAATCGATAACAGCTATGTCCTAGATAAAAAATCCTTTTCTGCAGTTGAGCCGAAATATAGATCAGATGTTTATCAAATTTACGATACTGAAAATGTAGGTATCGACAAGTTTGGCGTTCTAACATTTCAAATGTATGGTACCGGGCCGTCCGGAAATTTATTTAGCAGTTATAAATACATCAATAATGAATTGGTACTTGTAAATATAAATAGCTTTAGTATGGGTGCTGGCGGGCAAACGGAATTAGATTTAGACGTGCTGAAAGGGATTTATAAAGAAACAAATACCAATACGATGAAGGAAGATATGCCAAGCGAAACCATCACCAAGAAATATAAAATTGATAAGGTACTTTTTGAAAATAGCCATCTTGGAGACCTTGTAATTAAAGCCTTTGATGTAAACGGCGTAAAATAATCGATGAGACAACCAAATTTCAAATCAACGGCAGTAACTTATTTCTTGATTAGATTGTTGATTCTCTCTTTAGCGATTCTAATTTTTTACAATTCTGCAGGATACTTATTGCCAAGAAATATTAGAGACGACCAATTTTCATTTGTTGGAGAGCTAAGTTTATTTCTGAAATTGACAACGGGCTTTTGCTTCGTTTACAGTTTATTCATTTTTTGGGAGTTCAACAAGTTCAGACAAAAAGGAATAAATAATTTAAAGAATTCTGCCTTAACTATATTCATTATCAGCATTGTTGCATTTTTAGCCTCGCTTTTTTTATCTTTCAATTTATAAAAATACTTTATGCGTAAAATATTGTTTATTTTTTCATTCCTCTTCCTAGCTACCCATGCTTTTTCGTTTGGAAAAGGAAAGCTTGATCAAGAATTTTTATTAAAGAAAGTATTGAGCCAACTCGGGTTGAAAGAAAAAGATATTAATGAGGAATTATATGTAGAAAAGGTTTTGCCCTATTCAAAATCACAGACCGTAATGGTGATTCCAAAATATAGAAAAAATGAGAAAGATGAATCCGGAAACAGTTACTTCGAAT
Organism: Pedobacter fastidiosus; assembly: GCF_014306625.1. Taxonomy (GTDB): domain Bacteria; phylum Bacteroidota; class Bacteroidia; order Sphingobacteriales; family Sphingobacteriaceae; genus Pedobacter; species Pedobacter fastidiosus. The sequence goes on along the minus strand of NZ_JACRYL010000005.1, from coordinate 210,898 downwards.
TAGATGCCTATGTTATCATTGCAGATAATACTACAGGTAAAATATTGTACAAATATTACGAAGAAAACGCCTGGACATCTGATGCAGTAGTACTATCGAATATTATAATTGATACAGGATTATATAATTTAACTGCCGAAACACGTGCTTTTGGTATTCGGGTTAGCTATACCGGTAGCAGCAGGCCTAATCCATATAGTCAAACAGATTTATCGTTATTTGTTGTAGAGACAAAATCTTTAAAAAGGATTTTAAAAAATTATACTATTTCAGATGCTCATGGGGAATGGGATATGAACTGCGCCGGCGAGTTTGAAGACACCGAATCGGTTATCGATATTGATGCCAACAAAACTAATGGGTTAAACAATTTAATTGTAAAAGAAACTATTGTTTACACTAAAAATATTCCAGTGAAGGAAGACTGCATCGAAAAAAAAACCATCAAACACAATATAAAAAAACTAAAGTACAACGGAGTAGAATATAAATAAATGAAAAAACTCATACGATTCATAAAGCCTATTTGCATTCTTGTTTTACTTGGTGTTGTTACTGTTGTCGCCACAAATTTTTATGTAAAGCTTACAACAGATAGCCTAATATTCTCTTCTAAAAACAATGTTCCAAAAGCAAAAGTCGCCATTATTTTCGGGGCAGGAATTAACGGCAATAAACCAAGTAAATATTTAAAAGATAGGCTAGATGCTGGGATTTCGCTTTACAAAAGTCATAAAGTCGATAAGCTACTTTTATCGGGAGATAACGGCAGAGATGAGCACGATGAGTTAACCGTTATGAAACTGTATTGCTACGAAAATGGAGTTGACACCAATAAAATTTATATTGATTATGCTGGTTTCGATAGCTACTCAACCATGTATAGAGCAAAGGAAATTTTCAAGGTTGATACCGCAATTTTAGTTAGCCAAAAATATCACCTCAATCGTTGCGTTTACATTGGCAACGAACTCGGCATAAAATCGTATGGATTTTCCGCTAACAACGGCACCTATCTAGGCTATAAGTATGTTTCCTTTAGAGAATATTTGGCCATCACCAAATCTGTAATTGATGTTTGGCGAAAAAGAAAACCCCAATATTTAGGTGAGCCAGTTGAAGTAAATGGCCCGTCTAATTATACCAAAGAGTAACTATAAATTCCTCAGTTTTCGTTCGGCTTTTATTTTTTTAATATTTCCAAAATTAATAATCACAATTGGCAATAACGCAATAGGAACAACGGTTAATGCCGTAAAACCTTTTTTGAAAGTTAAAAATATGCCCAAACCAAATAATAACAATAGCATACCTGCAAGCGTATAGGTTACTGTGATTATCATTTTTTCTCTTTTTAGTAACTCCTCGTTACTCAATTCCTCTAGTTTTATTTCGGTCATTTTAATCTTTTATTTAAGGTTAATTCTATGTTTTTTACTGAGCCAATTGGTGCAAGTTTAATGGTTTTACTTCCTTTAGATACATAAAAATAGTAAACGCTATTTACGTCGATTAGGTAAATTATTTCAGCCTCTCCACTATTGTAATTTAGAATATGATCATACTTAACTGAACTGTTATTTATCCTTTTGGCTAAAACTTTTCCTTGTCCAAATCCTATCCCAATAAAGAATGAAAACAATCCGCATGCAAGAAGAACCGCAAAAAAATTTGTAAAATGATTTTTTACTTGATCTTCGCTTAGTGTTTCTGAATTTTTTAAACCCGATAATTTTTGAGCCCATTTTTTATCAAGCTTTTTTGCCAAAAACGCTGGGTAGGCATACAAAATAATGGAGAAAATTATTACTGCAATAAATACAACAAGGTTAGAAGTTAAAGTTGCAATTGGGCTGATTAAAATATCCATCAGATTAGAATATTTCAAAATGTTGATGTCGATCTGATAATAAAAAATACTCTCTTTAAGTATTCCTAGCACCACAAGAAAAAGGTAACCAAAAGGAAGTAACTTTTGTAAATTATCAGAAAATTTCATTTAATAGAGCGTTTGGCATTTATCGATATTACGAATCGTAATAGACATGCCAGCAAAATAGAAAATATTCCTTAGGTTAAAAAATTTTTTAATCGGGATAAGAAGTAATTCGATTATCTGATTTTATAAAAGTTCCATTAAACTAAACAGTTCATCAATAAAAGATTTCTGCTTGTTTGTAGTTTTACAGCTTATTTAAGACCAAGTTTATTTCAAGAACGAAATTAAAAACAAGCAACTGTCTTTCAGTACTTTAAATTAAAAAATAAATTTATTGTACTAAGTTTTCTGATCGTTTTCTCCCTCAAAATAATCTCTTTGGCATAGTCATTGTCAATAGGCTGTTACATTTATAACCTATTTGAAAAATAAAAAAAGTGAAAGAGATGAAAAAGACAGTTCAAATTTTTAGCATGCTTTTAATAGCATTAACAGTTATGGTATCTTGTAAAAAAGATACAGATCCAGCCGATAAAGATTTCTTTGTAGGTACTTACAATGGTACGGTTTCTTACAGAAGTGGAGAAACAACAATCAACAGTTCTGATGGTAAAGTTACGGTGAGCAAAGTTGGCGAAACTTACAATTTTTACTTCGGAAACAATATTCCAGATATTACTGGAGTTAAATTCGAGAAAACAGGCGATAACAGTTACGTAAGTATTGGTTCTGGCTTAACAGGAATCAGTATTGATGCGAGTACGCTGAAAATGCTCGTTTCTAAAGATGGCCAAACCTGGACGGCAAACTGTACTAGGTAATTGCACCAATTAAATTGCTTAAAACAAAGTCCCGATTTTATTCGGGACTTTTTTATTTTCTACAATTCCTCTTCTTCTTCATCCTCTTCCTCAGGAACGTAATTTGAGATTGCAATTCCAATTGCATTTACCTCTTCATCTTCCTCAAAAATAGGCAGTTCAGTTTTATAATCCATTTTTAACCAAATTGAAGAAGTATCCTTCATAATTTGAATGTGCTCTTTGCCATTTTTAAAAATGGTGTATGTATCGTTTCCTTCTGGAAAAACCGAATAAGTGGTTTTGCCAACTTCTATATCAAAAGGTTCTTGCATTACTGATGTTTTCTTACAAAGATAAGGCTTTAAAATATTAATACCATTTTGCTTTAAATGATTTGGAAATGAATGGTTCGGTTTTCATAGCAGTTTGCAGACCCGCCATTCGCTTTACTTCGTTGTAAACCTAAAAAGGTTAACACTGCGTGCTCGCTATTGTCGGGTTTAATAACAACGATAATACTTTTGGCGAAAAATTACCATCCTAAACCAAACTGAAGTGGAAAAAACGCAAAACCGAGGTACGAGGTACGGATTTGAAGAAAAAGGCGTAACTGATTGTTCATAAAAACTAGTACAATTGTTCCAAAAGAACTCCTTCGGAGCTTTTCAAAAAACAACATCAAAGTATTAATTTTTATCGCGTTGAGATACAAAGACTCGCCTTAACCAAAAAATTACGTCGTATTGTTTAAAAATTCCATCAATTATACTACTTTACACAAAACAATTTACCCTACAGAAAAGAAAGATGAAGTTAACGTTTTGGGGCGCTGCGCAACAGGTAACAGGAAGTATGCACCTGCTAGAAGTTGGCCATTATAAAATTTTGGTCGATTGCGGATTAGATTACGAAAAGGATACCTATCAAGAAGAAAACCAACAATTTCCATTCGATCCGGCCAGTATAAATTTAGTTATTTTAACCCACGCACACATAGATCACTCAGGAAATTTACCCACTTTGGTGAGGTTGGGTTTTGATGGACAAGTACTTTGTACGCCACCAACGGCAGATTTAGCTTCTATTTTATTGTTCGATTCTGTAGAGCTTTTTCTAAGAAAACAAGGCCGTAAGCCTCGTACCAAACGGGGTAATTTTAGTGGGCCAAAGCCATTGTACCTGCACAAGCACGTAATGGATACCATCGATCGTTTTGTAACCATTGCTTTTAATAAACCTTTCCGCATTAATGGCGATATCAGCTTAACGTTTATTCCAGTTGGCCATTTATTAGGCGCCGCTGCTGCTGTTTTAACGATAAACGATCAAGGAGAAGAAAAGAAAATTGCCTTCTCTGGAGACATTGGCAGGGAAAATTATCCAGTTTTAGTTAAACCAGAACCGATTCCAGAAGTCGATTATTTTGTTTGCGAATCTACTTATGGCGGCCGTTACCATACCAAAGATCAAACTTTAGAAGAACGATTGGTTCAGGAAATTACAGAAGCCTGCATTAAAAGCCCCGGGCGATTGATCATTCCTGCTTTTAGTATTGGAAGAACCCAATCTTTGGTGTTTGCACTAAACCAGATTTTTACCAAAAAATTGTTACCTCCAGTACAGATTTTTGTAGATAGCCCCATGGCAATTCAAGCTACAGATGTTTACAGAAAACACCACAATTTGGTTAATCAGGAAGCTAAAGATTTTTATAAAACCATGGGCGATGAATTTGAATTTGAGCATTTGGCTTATGTTCATACCATGAAAGAAAGTAAAGATGTTTCCAATTACTTTGATCCCTGCATTATCATTTCTTCTGCAGGAATGTTGGAAGGGGGGAGAATCCAAGATCACCTTTATTACAATATTCAAAATTATTACTGTACCCTACTTTTTATCGGTTATTGCGCCAAAGGTACCTTGGGATACAAATTATTAAGTGGTGCACCAATTGTAAGAATTAAAGACCGTGAAATGATGATTTACGCAACCATTCGTCAAACTGATTTACTTAGCGGCCACGGCGATCATGATGATTTGGTTAGAACGGTTAAACAAACCGGCCGACCTAAAAAAGTTTTTCTAGTACATGGAGAAGATAAGAGTTTGCAAAGCTTGTCTGATGCTTTAAAAGAGGAAGGTTTTGATGTGGTAGCGCCAGAAAGAGGCGAGGTTTTTGAGGTATAGAAGCCCCTCCTAAATCCTCCCCCGAGGGGAGGACTTTAAGTAGAAGTATTTTTTTATTCGGTGGATTGTGGGTTTAGCAATTTGCTGTAACCAAAGCTTAACTTTTCAATATAAAAAATGTACTTTGAGCTATGGTTTCACCGACAACGTCTGTTTCCCTTCCCTTTGGGGAGGGCATGCAAAACAAGCCAAAGCACAACCTTTCAAAGGTTGGGGCTTATTACTTCCTTACTTGCCCATCGCCCCTAACAACCCATTTATAACTGGTTAATTCTTCTAACCCCATGGGTCCGCGGGCGTGAAGTTTTTGAGTGCTGATTCCAATTTCTGCGCCTAAACCAAACTGTGCGCCATCCGTAAAACCTGTAGAAGCGTTTGCATAAACCGCAGCTGCATCTACCTGATTTAAAAACTTAGCAATGTTTTCCGCATCTTCAGAAATGATGGCTTCACTATGTTTCGAACTATAATTTGCAATGTGATTTAAGGCGTCTTCTAAATCATCAACCACTTTAACGGCAAGTTTTAACGATAAAAATTCAGTCCCGAAGTGTTCTGGTGTTGCTGGATTTAAAAGTTCTGCTGGATAAGATGCCTTCAAAAGATTGTAGCTTTTTTCATCTGCAAACAGCTCCACATCTCCTTCGGCCAAGGGCAAGAGCAGTTCTACCAAATCTTCCAATCTGTTTTGGTTTATCAACACACAATCCAACGAATTACAAACGCTAACTCTTCTTGTTTTTGCATTAAAAATAATGGCTTTTCCCTTTTCTAAATCTCCTGATTCATCAAAATAGGTATGCACAATTCCAGCTCCAGTTTCAATAACAGGGATTTTACTATTCTCCCGAACGTAATTAATTAGCGATTGACTTCCACGAGGAATCAGCACATCAACAAAACCTCTAGCGTTTAATAAAGCTTCGGTTGCGGTTCGTTCTGCGGGCAATAAAGTTAAAACATCAAGATTAACTTCATGCTTTTCCAGTACTTCATGAATTACTTTAGCAATAGCCAAATTCGAGAATTCTGCATCACTTCCACCTTTTAAAACGGCAATATTTCCTGTTTTAAAGCAAAGCGAAAAAACATCTGCAGTAACATTTGGTCGTGCTTCGTAAATTACGCCAACAACCCCAAGCGGAACTTTAATTTTTTGAATCTGAAGTTTATTCTCTAGAACTTTATCCGAAAGTATTTCACCCAGTGGACTTACCAAACTAACTACATTTTTAACATCATTTGCTATATCATTGATGCGCTCTTTGGTCAGTTTTAATCGATCATACTTCGGATCTTCAATTGGCATTTTTGCTAAATCCTTTGCGTTTTCACTCAGGATTTCTTCGCTATGCAAAACCAAAGTTTCGGCCAAGTCTGCTAAAACAGCGTTGGTTGTTTCTTTAGAAATGCTTGTCATGGTGCGACTAGCTTGCTTTGCGTTTTCGAAGTATTGTTTGTAGTTCATTTTTTATCTTTTTACCACAGAGCACACTGAGTTTTCACAGAGAATTATAAATATGACTTCTTGTTCTTTGTGTGCTCTGTGGTTGAATATTTAAATTGCCGAGTAAAAATAATCGTAATGCACTAAAGGTTTCTGTTTTTTCTGTCCTATTCTTTCTTTGGCTTTATCCGAGCCATATTCTGCAATTCCCAAACCTATAAGATTATTCTTTTCATCAACGATTTTAATGATATCGCCTTTTAAGAAATCAGACTGAATGGCAATAATTCCAACGGGCAATAAACTTGTTGCCTTACCAGATGTAAGAACACTTTTAGCGCCATCGTTTAGCTGAACAATTCCTGTTGCCGAAGTTTCTGAATGTGCAATCCACTTCTTTTTGCCCGATTTGCTTTTCTCAGGAACAAAACGAGTGTGAATCAATTCATTATTTAACAAAGCTGTAAGTACATTATCTGTTGTTCCGTTAGCAATGTGAACCGTAATGCCAAGTTTGGCAACTTTTTGCGCCATGGTAGATTTGGTAATCATTCCACCACGACCAAACTGTGATTTTCCGGTTTGGATAAAAGATGCAAGATTGGAAACAGAACCTTTTATTTCTTGAATAACTTCTGATCCTTCTACTTTAGGATCACCGTTATAAATCCCATTTACATTGGAAAGAATAATCAGTGCATCTGCATTTAACATAGAGGCAATTAGCCCAGCCAGCTCATCATTATCGGTAAACATTAGCTCGGTTACCGAAACCACATCGTTCTCGTTTACTACAGGAATTACATCATGTTGAAGCAAAATCTGTAGGCAGTTTTTCATGTTTAGGTAATGTGCCCGATCTCGAAAATCTTCTTTGGTAACCAATACCTGGGCGCATTTTATATCGTGCTCTGCAAAGAAATTAGAATAGGTATTAATCAATTTTACCTGCCCAATCGAAGCCAATAATTGACGGGTGGTTATGGCATCTTGTTTTTCGGAAACTTTAATTAAACTTCTGCCAGAAGCTACTGCTCCAGAAGAAACCAAAATCACCTCAATACCAAGTTTTTTAATCTCAGCCAACTGATTAACTAGATGATTAATTCTTGCTTCATCTGGTAATCCATTAGCTTGTGTGATTACATTCGAACCTACTTTAACAACAATTTTTTTGTACCCTAACTTCATTATTACGCTAAAAACAATTTGATGTGGCAATTTAACATCTATTTTTTCTAAATCACATGAATATCAATTGTGAGGTGCATTTTTAACAAAATGGCAATTAAGGTTCTGTTGGCTGAAGCCGAACGGCAATGAAGATATAACCACCACCAACCACCAATGTTATCAACTTAAGTTTTTTTAACCACAGATGCACGCAGATAATCACAGATTTTAGTCATCAAACTATTTCATCTGTGGTTAATTAATTTTTTGGCAAGGGGCAGTTATTTTGCCAAAAGTTACAACCATTGTTCAATAAACCCGATAGTACAAATGCCACTTTTCGTGGCAGTGGGGAAAGCGGGGCCGTATTCCCCCATGGAAAACCGAACCACTCATTTCCAAAAAAAAATCTCCAATAATTTTTTTTTATATTGCATCAACCTCAACCAAACCAGCATTATGAAACTTATTTTACCTAGCCTGCTTTTGCTAAGTGCAATAACAGCGTGCAACAACCCAAAGAAAAAAGAAATGGAAACGTATAAATGGCCCGATGCTAAAGCCCCTGTGGCAGAAATTATTCCGCATAAAAGAATTTTACATGGCGATACCGTGGTAGATAACTATTATTGGATGATTGACTATTTTAAAAAAGGACCAGATAGCACCAAAGTTGTTGATTACCTGAAAGCAGAAAACACCTACTTAAATACAATGATGAAGGGAACTGATCAGTTTCAGGCAGATTTGTTTGCAGAAATGAAGGGAAGAATTAAGGAAAAAGATGAGTCGGTTCCTATTTTCAAAAATGGTTATTTCTATTATTCAAGAACGGAAGATGGAAAACAATACTTTAAATATTGTCGCAAAAAAGGCAGTTTAACTGCAAAAGAAGAAATTCTTTTAGATGTTGATGACTTAGCAAAAGGGCATGCTTATTACAGCGCAACCGGTTTCAGTATAAGCCCTGATAATAAGCTTTTAGCTTTTGGGGTTGATAAAGTTTCTCGCAGGCAATATACCATCAACATTAAAAACTTAGAGACTGGCGAAGTTTATAAAGATGCTGTAACCAACACCAGCGGAAGGACAGTTTGGGCAAACGATAACAAAACGCTTTTTTACACGGCTAATAATCCGGTTACTTTATTAAGCGAAAAAATTAAAAAACATACGCTGGGGGCCGACGCCATTACCGATCTGGTTGTTTATGATGAAAAGGATAACACAAATTATATTGGTGTAGGAAAATCTAAAAATGGTAAATTCATTTTAATCGGGTCGGAAGGTACGCTGACTTCTGAAATGAGAATGCTTGATGCAGACCATCCTGAAGCAAATTTCAAAGTTTTTTCCCCTCGTTCTAAAGATGTGCTTTACGATGTTTATCCCGTTGATGGAAAATTTTTAATACGCACTAATTGGAACGCAAAAAACTTCCGTTTGATGGAATGCCCGCTGGATAAAACCGAAAAGGAGAACTGGAAAGAGGTAATTCCGAATCGTAAAGATGTGCTTTTAGAAGGTGCAGATGAGTTTAAAGATTATGTTGTTCTATCGGAACGTAAGAATGGGTTAACCGAATTGCGTGTACTCAAAAAAGATGGGAGCGATTATTACATCAAATTTGATGAGCCTGCTTATGATGCAGGGGTAGGCACCAATCCAGAATACGACAGTAAAACTTTGCGTTATTCTTATACCTCCTTAACTACTCCAAATTCTATTTACGATTATAATTTAGAGAAACGCGATCAGCATTTAATGAAGCAACAAGAAGTTGTTGGCGGTTATGATCCGAAAGAATATGTTACAGAACGTGTTTTCGCCACCGCTAAAGATGGAACAAAAGTACCCATTGCCTTAGTCTACAAAAAGGGCTTTGAAAAGAACGGAAAATCGCCATTACTCCTTTATGGATATGGTTCTTATGGCGCAAACTCTGATGTATATTTTTCTACACCAAGATTAAGCCTGCTTAACCGCGGTTTTGTTTTCGCTATTGCAAATGTTCGTGGCGGGCAAGAGCTTGGGCGACAATGGTATGAAGACGGTGAATTGATGAAAAAGAAAAATACTTTCACTGATTTTATTGCCTGCGGAGAATATCTAGTTGATCAAAAATACACAAGCAAAGGACATCTTTATGCCAATGGCGGTAGTGCTGGTGGATTATTAATGGGTGCTATTGTTAACCTTGCGCCAGATTTATGGAACGGTGTAATTGCCGATGTTCCTTTTGTTGATGTGGTTAATACCATGCTGGATGAAAGTATTCCGCTAACCACCAATGAGTTCGACGAATGGGGAAATCCTAAGAAAAAAGATGCTTACGATTACATGAAAAGTTATTCTCCATACGAAAACGTAGAGAAAAAAGCTTATCCAAATATGCTCGTTACTACGGGTTTGCATGATAGTCAGGTTCAATATTTCGAACCAGCAAAATGGGTTGCAAAACTTAGAGCAAATAAAACCGATAAGAATGTTTTATTCCTGAAAACGAATATGGAATTTGGTCATGGTGGTGCATCTGGCCGTTTCGATTATTTAAAGGAAGAAGCTTTAGGTTATGCTTTTTTCTTTGCTCTGGAGGGAATAAATAAATAGTATAATTTAACTTTGGCAATTTGATCTGCCCAATTCGGATCAAGTTGTCAAAGTTTTACCTTAAATTTTTATGAATTCAAAACTAAAAACGCTCCAAATCATTCACCTTGCACTTTGCTCTGGTGTATTTTTATTTGCTATGGTTACCATTCTGCTCAATAAAGATAGAATGATCTTTGATGCCAAATTTGAAACCACATTTCCCTTTAACCCTATTTTCCCAATAATGGGATTGGCTACTTTAGCAGGAAGCATTTTTTTAAAAAAGATGTTAATTTCTAAAATCAATCCATCCGATTTCTTAGATTCTAAAATAGCACAATATCAAAGCGCATTTATTGTAGGTTCAGCGCTTTTAGAGGGTGGCGCACTTTTAAATATTGTTGGTTTTTTGATTACAACAAACGCTTTCTTCCTAATTTTTGGTGGAATAAGTTTGTTTTTCCTAATTCGCAGTAGGCCAACAAAAGATAAAGTGATTTCTGATTTACAATTGCAATACCCAGAAACCGAGGCATTGTAAGCAATAAGCCTTATCTTTGCCCCCCAATGGAATACAATGTTCATACCTTGCCCAACGGCATCCGCTTACTTCATGTGCCTTCGGCTTCCGCCATTTCTCATGCCTGCATAATTGTAAATACGGGCTCTAGAGATGAGCCGGAAAACAAAGCAGGCTTAGCACATTTTATCGAGCACCTCATTTTTAAGCGTACGGAAAAACGAAGTACCAATCAAATTTTAAACCGTTTGGAAAGTGTTGGTGCAGATTTAAATGCTTATACAACCAAAGAATATACCTGTGTTCATGCCTCTTTTTTAAATCCTTACTTAGATAGAACTTTAGATCTTTTTAATGATATTATTTTCCATTCTACCTTTCCCAAAGATGAAATGGATAAAGAGAAAAGTGTTATTTTAGATGAGATTGCATCTTATTTAGATCAACCTGAAGAAGCAATAAACGATGATTTCGAAGACATGCTTTTTGCAGGCAATGCTCTGGGAAATAACATTTTAGGCACAACAGAAAGCGTTCAGAATTTTACCAGAGAAGATATTATCAATTTCCGCAAGGCGAATTATAGAACCAACGAAATTGTTATTGCCGTTTTAGGGAACTACAGCTTTAATAGTGTAACAAAAAAAGGCACCAAGCATTTTGCTGATGTTGTAGAAAATTCGCCAACACAAAACAGAATAAAACCTGCTATTTTACCTCAAAGCAGTACTACCATTTATAAGCCGATTATGCAAGCGCATTGTATTTTGGGTACACAAACTTATTCTACCCACAACAAAAATAAAGCGGGTTTAATGTTGCTAAATAACTATTTTGGTGGCAATGGAATGAGTTCTGTTTTAAATCTTCAAATTAGGGAAAAGTACGGAATTGCTTACACAATTGAATCTAATTTTTCTCCGTTAAGTGATACTGGGATATTTTCTATTTACTTTGGAACCGATAAAGAAAAGCAACAGAGAGCGTTATCCTTAATTTTTAAAGAAATTAAGAAGCTAAGGGATAATCCGCTCAACGAATTGCAGTTGCTAAAGGCGAAAAACAAGTTTATTGGTCAGATTGCGCTAGGCGAAGAGAACAGAATCGGTTTGATTATTTCGATGGCTAAAAGCTTGATCGATCACAATAAAATTGATTCGTTAGAAAGAGTTTTTGAAAAAATTAATCAGGTTACTACGCAAGAAGTAGCCCAAATTGCAAACGAAGTTTTAGATATTGAAAAACTGAATATTTTTACTTTCAGCCCAATATTGGAATAATTCTTATTTTTGTAAAAATAATGTGCGTCGCAATTGTGGTTTCACCATTCGACTACTCGTCATTGCGAGGCACGAAGCCATCTTAAAGCGCTAGGTTAGAGCGATTGTTGTGGGATTGCTTCGTGCCTCGCAATGACGACCGATATAAAAAATAGATTACACAATGAAATTACCAATAGTAGCTTACGGAGATCCAGTATTAAAAAAAATTGGAACCGATATAGACAAAGATTATCCAGAATTAAAACAACTGATTAGCAATATGTTCGATACCATGTACTATGCTAATGGCGTTGGCCTTGCTGCCCCTCAAGTTGGTTTGCCAATCCGTTTATTTATTGTAGATACTGGCGATGATGATAATGGGAAACCGGGTTACAAAAGGGTATTTATAAACGCTCAGATTTTAGAAGAAACTGGTGAGGCTTGGAGTTTCAATGAAGGCTGTTTGAGCATTCCTGACATCCGCGAAAACATTATGCGCAAGCCGAACATCAAAGTAAAATATTTTGATGAGAACTGGGTGGAGCACACAGATGATGTTGATGGAATGCCAGCACGCGTTATTCAGCACGAATATGATCACATTGAAGGAAAACTCTTTACAGATAAAGTAAGTATTCTACGTAAAACGATGCTTAAAGGCAAACTGGATGCGATTTCTAAAGGAAATATCCAAACGGATTACAAAATGAAGTTTCCGAATAAGAGTAAGAAAAGATAGGTTGAAATGGAAGATGTTCGAGGGAAAATGGAAACATTTTCCCTAACTTATTTTTCTAAAATCCTCTAATCGTATTAAGATTCCTCTAACTAAATCATCTTATATTTTACAAACTCTATCAAAAAAAGCAAAATATTTTATTCTATTGTTAACACTTATTATTTCTAAGAACGGGACGATGTCTTGAAAATCAATCTTTTTTTTATAGTTATCCATAAAAAAACAAGTAATCCTGACGAAAGCAGACAAAATAATAGGTCTATAATAATTCCGTTTATTAAAAAACGATAGCTATTACCTGTCCCTAATTTTCCTCGCAATATTATATAATTATAAGATTGCTTCGGAAACCCTAAATAAATTGAAAGAGCTAATAATATAGGGAACAATATTAAAAATTTCTTAATCATAATATTTAGTTAAATGATTACGGTTAATTTTATAATACAGCCATAAGCATCCGATTTTAGAACTGACACATTAGCGGTCTTATTCAGGATTGTAAACTTGCCCAACTTTTTTCTATACTCTTCAAGTTCTCTACCATTATCAATATATGGTTCTTTTTGATGGCTAATGCCGTTTCTGCCAAAAAATTTCATTGAATCGTCATAAATAGCTGTGTAGTTAGTCAATAAGTTTACGAATATTGCCTCTGAGCTTATTTTAATATATATACTTTTAAAATCTATATCATCTATTGAAACATTCCTGAAAGTATACATATTTTCCCAGTGCTTCTCGTAGCATACTTCTTCAATATCTTTTTCCAAAATAATTTGGTCTTTTATCGCTGAAGTGACTAATTTATTCGATGCTATATTTTCTATAAGTGACATCTTAGTAATTATTTAACATCCACCAATACCTTTTGTATATGGCCTAACAGCACTTGAAGGTGTTCCATAATTATTTTTATATGTTACTCTTCCTCCGTAAGCCGAAACTTGATTTTTCAATAGATTTAGAAAACGATTCATTATTAGAGTAGTAGGTGCGCCAGATGCTGGCGGTGGCGAAGATTCAACTTGTGATTCTAAAATTTCTTCCGCAGCATCCTTGGCTAAAGCGGTAAGTCTTGCCGCTTCTGATGGTAAAATAATAGTACCATCTAATCTAGTTTTTGGAAACTCGAAATATAACGTTTTGTCAAAGTGATATATCACATAATCTACATGCAATTTCCCGTCAGTTCCTTGATACTCAGTAACAAAATCGAATCTCATGTCCGTTACACCGCTAGTTTGATAACTGCCAACCGACGCTGTAGTGTAAGCCCAAGAAGCACAATTAGACGGAAAATCCGGGTCTTGAGTGCCATTAATTTCAACATTACCGTCTGTTTCAGATTCATCATCATAATCTCCACCTGAATTATCTCCACCGCTTCCTCCATCACCAGGATCAGTAGGTGGATCTGGAAACCAAACATCTTCACAAACAGTCTCTTCAGAAGAGTCAACTAAATACCATGATACACCACAATGTGCATTGGGCCATATGCAGTTTGGACTGATTTCCACTTCTAATGTTCCTCCACAAGTTGTATATCCTGCTGGTGCAAAAACGCAATATTTCATCTCCTGATGACAATTTTGACCCCAATACGATAGCGAACCTGGTGTCGACATCAGCTTGGCACTTGCTATTCTTTGTGATTTTGTAAAGTTGTCAAATGGCTTGCCATTAGCATAACGAATAATAAATGATTTTTTTGTTTTCAAATTGGTAAGCAAAAGCTTGCCTGTAAAATTTAAAGTCGAAGATTTTGTAATGCTTGAATCCGCAAAATAAATTCCTCTAAAAAATTCTTTCTCATTCTTTACAATAAGATATGAATTTGAACGAATCTTTTCTAATTTATCATGTTCTGCGGTCTTAATATCCACCAAAAGTGTATAAAAAACATAAGATATGCTATCATTAACAATTTGTGAGGTAGGATGTTCCCAGTCTGGATTCCAAACTATTTTTTGATTTGTTTTTGGGTTTAACTTTTCGTCGATCTTGTTTTCGAAAAAATCTTTTTTTATAGCCGAAAGCCTCGCTTTATAATCTGAAGAAATTTTAGAGAGGGTTAGTTTATTGCCAATCTCTAACTGCCCTTCTACAATCTTTTTGCAGGAAAAGATCAATAAGATGATAATCCCGGCTAAGGCGAATCTTACTTTTGTAGATAATAATAGAGGATTAAATTTTGCTTCCATATTAAAATATTAATAATTAGTCAAAATGGGCACCTTGTTTACTATAACCAATGGGATTATATTATAAAGATAAGAGTCATTTTTTTATTTTGCAATGCTCGTATTAAAAAAATGGGTTTAAATATCGAATAAATTTTTATTTGAACAATAAATTTACCTAACGGATAGTTGATATCTAATTCTCATTCCGGCTTTTATCGCCATCAAAGATTTGTTGCATTAACTTACCCCAAGCAAAAGGATTTAACAACGGATTCGTTTGAACCATGTTTTTGTTAATCATTCTATCAAAGTTATACCGATAATTCTGACTTCCAATTTCCTGCCCATCACGCGGTAAAGTTTGAATTAAACCATCGATTGAGGAGCGCGAAAGATTTTTCTTGGCAATGGCCATATCATCATCTGCCAGTTTCATTGATAAAAACTCCCGTGTAAATTCTTCCGTAGTCGCCCATGGGAAAACCCGAACTGTAGGTAAGTTAATTACCTCAGCTTTTAGCTTAACCATAATGGTGTATTTATTATCAGGCATACTGGTGGGAATTACCGTAGAGAATTTTTTATAGCCAATTGCTGTAAATAAAATGGTATCTCCCTGATTAACGATAAAGGTAAAATAACCTCTATAATCGGCACCAACACGTTTGCTTTTGGCAGAAAGATTGGTAATAGTAACATAAGGAATCACGTCTGTGCTATCCATATCGGTTATAATCCCTGAAAATTGGATCAGTTTATCCTCTACCGGCCTTTGTTGTGCAAAAGCGGTTATAGAAAAAATTAGCAAAATCAGGGTAACGCAATATCTCATTAAGACAAAAGTAATTTTATTAATAAAACTTCCTTGTTAAATATTGTTAAAGCTATTCTTGCTCTGCCATGTTCACCGAAACTACAGAAGTAATTTCTGGTACAGCTTTCATAATGGCCTGTTCGATTCCAGATTTCATTGTCATAAAACTCATTGGGCAAGAACCGCAGTTTCCCAAAAGCTTTAATCTAACGATGCCATCCGAAGTAATTTCTTCAACAGAAACATTTCCTCCATCTGCCATTAGGTATGGTCTGATCGTTTCCAATGCCTGTTCAACTCGCTCTGTTAAATTCATTATCTGTTTTTTAAAGTATAAAAATAGTAATTTTTTAGCAATTCGCCATCTGTGCGTTGTTTATGGAAATTTGCTGGGCAATTTTACTTGCAATATCTCCAAATACAACATCCAAAAATGGGTTTTGATTTAATGCAACCGGTTTTCCGCTATCTCCAGCTTCCGAAATGCTTTGTATAATTGGAATTTCTCCCAAAAAAGGAACGTCAAATCGCTCTGCTAGTTTTCTTCCGCCACCTTTTCCAAAGATATAATATTTGTTATCTGGTAATTCGGCTGGCGTAAAATACGACATGTTTTCAATTACGCCTAAAACTGGAATATTTATCCCTGGCATCCTAAACATCGCCAAGCCTTTATGTGTATCTGCCAAAGCAACCTGCTGAGGAGTAGTGACCACAACCGCTCCAGAAATTGGGAAACTTTGTGTAATTGTAATGTGAATATCGCCAGTACCGGGAGGAAGATCGACGATTAAATAATCTAATTCGCCCCAATTGGTATCATTAAATAATTGTTTCACCGCATTCGAGGCCATTGGTCCACGCCATGGCACCGGCTGACCAGGATCTGCGAAGAAGCCTAGTGACAATAATTTTATTCCGTATTTTTCAATGGGAAGTATTTTGGTTTTGCCATCTGCAGTTTCTTCCGCACCTGGTTTTGCATCAACCAAATCGAACATGGTTGGTACAGATGGACCATAAATATCTGCATCAATTAAACCCACTTTTGCGCCATCTTTGGCCAAAACAACAGCCAGATTACTAGCTACGGTAGATTTACCCACACCACCTTTTCCTGATGAAACTAAAATGATGTTTTTAATGTTATCCAAAGATGATGAATTGTTTGGTTGGGTAACTCTAGAGGTAACGTTGATTAATACTTCAGCTTCTGCCGATACAAAATGCTTTACGGCATTTGCACAGGCATTTTTCAGCATCTCCTTCATTGGGCATGCTGGTGTAGTAAGCTCAAGTGTAAAACTTACCTGATTCTCAACTATCTGTAAATCCTTAATCATGTTTAAGGTTACCAAATCTTTTTTAAGGTCTGGATCTTCTACATTTTTAAGGGCATCTAAAACTTGTTGCGGGCTAATCTGCATCGTATTAATTTAAAATTCAAAATTAACAAAACATAGCCACAAATACTTTTATTTAGGGTTTTAAACTGTAATTTTAACACGAAATAAACATTTAATTGTTACGTTTAAGCAATTAACCATTTTAACGACTATATGCGAATACCAAAAATTAAAATCCCTAAAAAATATTTAAAAATTGGCGCCTGGATTTTGGGTGTGTTTTTGATTGTTTGTATAGCTTTAGGGGCTGTAGCATATAGCAAAAGAGAAGCGCTTCTGAAGAAAATGGTTGCCAAAGCGATCGCAAAGGCAGATAAAGATTATGGTCTTGAAGTTAAAATTGGCTCTGCCGGATTTACGGGCTTAAGCACCGTAAAAATGACCGCCATTACCGTTGTTCCTAAAGATAGAGACACGCTTTCCAATATTGGAGAACTGAGCGTTGGCGTTAAATTGTTTCCGCTATTATTTGGTAACGTTAAATTATCGGAAGTAAAATTGAATGATGGTTATGTAAGCGTTGTGCTTAAAGATTCTACCACCAACATCGATTTCATTTTAAAAAGAAAGAAAAAAGACAGCACAGAAAATAAAGGCAAAGCAAATTTACCAGAGATTGCCAGCAACATATTAAATCAGGTTTTATATAAAATTCCTGATGATATGGATGTGAAAAACATGGTTTTCAAGTTTAACGACCATGATACAGCCAAACTGAGTTTCGCGACAACCGCAACCATTGATGGCGGAGATTTAAAATCAACAATCAATGTGAATAATGGAGAATCTACCTGGCACATTGATGGCTTGGTAAAACCGGGAAGGAAAAAGCTCAGTTTCAGTGCCTATGCGGATGGAAAAAAACTCGAATTGCCTTATTTGAATAATAAACTTCATGCAAAATTAAGCTTCGATACTTTACAAACCGAGCTTAAAGATGCGGGTTACAGTGGCGATGATTATAAAATTTCCGGTTCTTGGTCGGTAAAAAATATGTTGATTAATCAAGCAAGGATTGCCAGCAATGATATTATTGTTCAAAGCGCAAAGCTTGATGCCGATGTTTTAATTGGGCCTAATTTTATTGCTTTGGATAGTACTTCAACTGCCTATTTAAAAAATGCCGAAATTCATCCCTATATAAAATATACGCTCGGTAAAAATAAAATTTACGAGCTTAAACTTAATGCCGAAGAGCAAGATGCTCAAGCCGTTTTGGATGCTTTTCCACAAGGATTGTTCGAATCTTTGGAAGGTTTAAAAGTTCAAGGGAAAGTGAAATACAATTTGAATTTCTATTTGGATACTAAAATTCCAGATAGCGTTCGCTTTAACTCAACTTTGACTCCAGTTGGCTTTAAAATTATCCAATGGGGCAAAACCAATCTTCAAAAAATTAACAGTCCGTTTGTTTATACGCCTTATGAGTATGGCAAACCGATGCGAGACATTACAATTGGCCCATCGAACCCAAACTTTACGCCGTTATCTTCCATTTCTAAAAACTTTATGAATGCGGTTTTAACGGCAGAAGATCCTTCATTCTTTACCCACAATGGTTTTGTAGAAGAATCCATTCGTAAATCAATCGCAGTAAATTTTAAAGAAAAGAAATTTAAGCGTGGCGGAAGTACCATCAGTATGCAGTTAGTTAAAAATGTGTATTTAAGTCGCCAAAAAACATTGGCCCGAAAAGCAGAAGAAATTTTAATTGTTTGGTTAATTGAGCATAATCATTTGGTGAGTAAACAACGAATGCTGGAAGTTTACTTCAATATTATGGAGTTAGGCCAAAACATTTACGGCATTGGCGAAGCATCAAGATATTATTTTGGAAAACAACCAGCAGATTTAACCATTGGTGATGGCCTTTTCCTAGCCAGCATTGTTCCCAAACCAAAGGCATCGATGTATAAATTTATGGCCGATGGAAGCTTAAAACCATATATGTTCAATTACTTCCGCTTTATGGGAAACATTATGGCGAGGAGAGGTTTAACACCGGCTGATACCTCGGGCTATGGTTTTTACAATGTTCGTTTAAGAGAGGGTTTACGCCAATATCTTGCCCCAGATACTGCCGTAATCGACACTACAGCATTTGATGATGACGATGAAGGAATGCCTCCCGTAATTATGCAGGATAAAAACAAAAACCTTTTCGATCGCATTTTTGGTGGTGGTTCTAAAAAAGACACAGGAAACAGGCAAATGATTAAACCTGGCGATACAACCAAATCAAAAAAACAATTGAGACAAGAGCGGAGAGAGCAAAGGCGGAAAGAGAAAGAATTAGAAGGCGGACAGTAAATTATTTATTGATTTAAAATCGGCATTTTTCCTTTTAGACGCACAAAACATTACAACTTTACCATAAAACCATACAATATTGAGCATGCACAAAATAAAAGTAGAGGACAAAGAGTTTGAAGTTTTTTTAGAAAACGATACCATTAATAAAAGAATTAGATTAATGGGAATTCAAATGAATGTTGATTACGAAGGAAAATGTCCTTTATTTATTGGGGTTTTAAATGGCAGTTTCTTATTTATGGCCGATTTAATTAAAGAAATTGATGTGCCTTGCGAAGTTGCTTTTATGCGTGTAGCATCTTACGAAGGAACTTCAAGCTCTGGGAAAGTTAAAGAACTTATCGGCCTACCAGATAATATTGAAGGCCGAGACATTATAATTGTTGAAGATATTGTAGATACTGGCTTAACTTTAACGCACATTTTAAAAACGATTAAAGAAAAAAAACCAGCATCGGTTAAAGTGAGTTCACTTTTGCTAAAACCAGCTGCATTAAAATATGATATAGACGAGCTAGAATATATCGGCTTTGAAATCCCGAACGAGTTTGTTGTTGGCTACGGATTAGACTACAATGGGCTTGGTAGAAATTTAATAGATATTTACAGAGCTACAGAAGCATAATTTTTAGACTGGATTAATTTATTTTTCGCACCTTTGCCCAATAATTTCTAACACAATGACCATACATAAAGAAGGCTACACCACAATAGCTTTAACTATATTGTTTATTTTCATCATAAACGCTTTTGTAGATTACAAATATTATGATGTAACCTGGTTACGTTGGTTTATTTATATCTTTTCCGCAGCTTTATTTCTAATCGTTTTGCAGTTTTTCCGCAATCCAAGTCGGAGTTTTTCTGCTGGAGAAAATTTGGTAATCTGCCCAGCAGATGGTAAAGTTGTTGTAATTGAAGAAACTGAAGAAGGTGAATATTTTAAAGATAAGCGCTTACAAGTTTCTATTTTTATGTCGCCGGTTAACGTTCACATTAACCGTAATCCAATCTCTGGAGTGGTTAAATTTTTCAAATATCACCCTGGCAAATATCTTGCCGCATGGAATCCAAAATCTTCTACTGAGAACGAACGTACAACAACCGTTGTGGAACATAAAAATGGTACACCTATATTATTCCGTCAAATTGCTGGCGCTTTAGCTCGCAGAATTGTTTGGTATGTAAAAGAAGGCGATCAAGTTGTACAAGCAGAACAGTTCGGGTTTATTAAATTCGGCTCAAGGGTTGATGTTTTTCTTCCGGTAGGAACAAAGGTTAATGTAGAACTTAACCAAGTTGTAAAAGGCGGGATTACTACTTTAGCGGAACTTATTTAGGTTTACCACGGAAGAGATTTTTTTGATTAATCTCACTAACTAAGATACTTTAAAATATTAAGTTGAGTTCAACATTTGATGTATGTAAAGAATCTTATTAAGGTTTTTTTACAATCCTTGATCTTGAAAATCCTTAAATCCTAAAAAATCCTGCTCCCTTAGTCTGTTGTATCGTTACCAACTTCCTTGTCGCCAGCTGGTGTTGCCTTATCGCTAATTAATCTTTGCGTTGGGTAAGCAAAATCAGATTTGTTGCGCATTACAATCTCCATAATTTTGAAGTTGATTTCCTGTTTTATGGAGAGATAATCATTATATGCAGTGATAGAAACAAAATATATAACCTCGATATTTAAAGAAGAATCACCAAAACCTTCAAAATAAGCATTGCCGTCATCACTCGTATCTTCATGCGCTCTAATAAAGGTTCTTATCTCATCAACAATCTTTTTAATAGTTTCTGCATTGGTTTCATAGGTAATTCCAAAAGAGAACTTAACTCTTCTAAAATTTCTTAAACTCATATT
Organism: Pedobacter fastidiosus; assembly: GCF_014306625.1. GTDB lineage: Bacteria > Bacteroidota > Bacteroidia > Sphingobacteriales > Sphingobacteriaceae > Pedobacter > Pedobacter fastidiosus. Next base: position 189,641 of record NZ_JACRYL010000005.1, on the reverse strand, counting down.
TTCCAAAACACCATCAATCATTCCTTTATTTGGAATGGTCGCCATGGTTTTCTCCGTAGTACGAATTAAGGTGCTTCTAAAACCAACTTTCTCTACAGTTCCTTCTACGCCATCAACTTTAACCAAATCGCCTACAACAAAAGGCTTGTCCAAGAAGATGGTAAAGGATCCGATCAGATTCTCTAAACTTTCCTTAGCTGCCAACGCAATTGCGATACCACCAATACCAAGACCGGTGATTAGCGTTAAAACATTAACCTCAAACACAAACCCCAAAAGCGTAAAGAAACCAATAAAAACAATTACAGTTTTAAAAAGCTCCTTTAAAAAGGGCACCAATTGATCATCAGATTTGCTTTCTGTTAAGGATGCCTTAAAGAGCAAAACATGCGAAATAAAATCGATTATGCGTAAAATGATCCAAAAAATGGAAAGGATAATCAAGAATAGAAAAATCCTATCGATACATTCGCCAATAGTTACAGGAATGGCTTCCTTTACTTTTCCAACTATTTTATGGTAATGAAATACCGAAACTTCTAAAGGATGTTTAAGTTGATTTATTGATAAATAAAGTGTAGTAAAAAGCATAAAAACCTCTATTGGCTTTAGCAATAAACCAACAAAAGTATCATCATGAGCCTGCTGAGAAAAACTTTTAAAAAGGGTAAACAGCAGTTTACTTAGAAGTTTAGAAACAAGCCTTCTAAAAATAAGTCCGACTAAAAGTATCCCACCGAAAAGGAAATAAGCTTTTATCGTATTTCCCCAGAAAATTTGGTCGAAAAATGCAGCATCTAACATATTGCAAAGATATAAACAAAAAAACCTCCACGATTAGATCGTGAAGGTTTATATCTTGTAATAAAGAATATTATTTTCTTAAAGATTTAATACGAGCAGCTTTACCAGTTAAAGCACGTAAATAGAACAATTTCGCTCTACGAACTTTACCATAGCTATTTACTTCAACTTTCTCGATGTTTGGAGAATTTACAGGGAAGATACGCTCTACACCAATACCGTTGCTCATTTTACGAACTGTAAAAGTTTCGTTAGCACCCGCGCTGTTGCGTTGTATTACTACACCTTGGTAAATTTGAACACGTTCTTTATTACCTTCGCGAATTTTATAGTGTACGCTCACTGTATCGCCAGACTTGAACGCAGGAAAATCTTTTTTCGCGATGGCCTGCTCTTCAACAAATTTTACTAAATCCATGATTTTAAGCTATTAAACCGACTTTCTTTACCTTGAAAATCGGATTGCAATATTAGGGAAATATTTTGATATAAAAAAGTCTAATTTAATTTTTTCCACATTCTTTTAGAATTCCACATTCTATTATGCTAACGGCTTCTATTCCAAAAGGTCAGGACGGCGTTTCTGAGTGCGTTCTAAAGCCTGTTCGTGCCTCCATTCATTTACTTTCGCTTCATGCCCGCTTAATAAAACATCTGGCACTTTATGTCCACGCCAATCTGCAGGGCGAGTATAAATCGGGGCATCTAATAAATCGCCCTGAAAACTATCGGAAAGTGCTGAAGTTTCATCATTCAAAACCCCAGGGATTAATCGAACTACGGCGTCCACTACAATCGCAGCGGGCAATTCTCCGCCACTTAAAACATAATCGCCTACGGAAATCTCTCGGGTTACAAAAACATCACGAATACGCTGATCTATGCCCTTATAATGACCGCACAAAATTATAATGTTCTTCTTAATCGAAAGCTCATTCGCTGTACTCTGGTTTAGGGTTACCCCATCCGGACTCATAAAAATAATTTCATCATATTCCCGTTCCGCTTGAAGCTTTTCTATACAGGCCGCAAAAGGCTCTATACTCATTACCATTCCACTGCCGCCGCCATATTGGTAATCATCTACGCTTTTTTGTTTGTTGGTAGAGTAATCCCTTAAATTATGAACCACAATTTCTGCAATGCCCTTTTTTTGGGCTCGTTGCAAAATAGAATGTGCAAAAGGGCTTTCCAGCAAAGCCGGTAAAACGGTAATAATATCGAAACGCATGGAGCAAAGGTAAGAATTGAGGTTGGAGTTTAACCAAATTCCAAGGAAATCTATTTATCGTTAATCAATCGCATTTACCTTAACCAATTGATCTGTCCACTCCAATCTTGCGCCTCCATTCTTAGCATCAACAACACCAGCCATTTTCATTTTTTGATTGTTCTCACTTAGCTGGAATGAGTTTATATACTGTTTGCCGGCCAATTGATATACGGCATCAGCTCTTGCATAAGTAATATCGAGGACATAAGTATTGTTTGATAACACCTTAAAAGATCCACTGTGCGTAACGATTTTGGTGCCGTTTTCTTTTGCTAAATTATAAAAACTGCCATCTGATTTAAAAACAATACTGCTTCCTGGATGATTGGTTACATCCCAGATTCCAATAAAAGGTTTAATTTCTTTTAGATTAGCTTGCTGTACAGTTTTACAAGATAAAATTGATGCTACGGCAAATAGGATTGCGGTGCAATAAGATAATTTTTTGAGCATGTTAATTTTGGTTAGAATGAAATCTAAATTAACAATTTTTATTTACTTATTTCAAATCAATTATGACAGGTAAATATCCAACAATCCTTCGGGCAAACTCAGCGTCAAAATCTTGCCCTCATCATCAATTTCTACGATAAAATCCTCATTTAAAGGGAAAAGGATTTCTGTTTCTTTGTACAAAACAGTAGCCACAAATTGTTGCGGATATTCGTTTACTTCTAAAATTTCGCCTAGTTCGCCAAGCGTTTCATCAACGGCTGTAAAACCTTTAAGATCTGTATAAAAGAATTCATCTTCACCACGTTCTGGCATGAGCGCAATGGGTAGATATAATTTTTTCTTCAATAATGGCTGTGCCTTATCAATATGATCAACATCATCAAAATTGAAGTAACCGGTTTTATTAACCTGAAGTTTTGCAGAAGCCACAAAATAGGGAACAAGCTTGCCGTTCATGTCTGCAAAAACTACATCAAACAACAGTTTTTCGTATTCATCGAATTCGAAAAATATCTGTACTTCGCCTTTTAAACCTCTCGTTTTGGTAACGTAACCTATATAAAATGCTTCTTCGTGTTTCATATCACCCCAAACCCCTAAAGGGGCTTTTATTAAATTCTCCTTTAAATAGAAATAGCGTTCCGAATAATCCGGAACGCTATTTTCTGAGCAACAAAATAAAATAAATTATTCTGCGCCTTCTTCTTTAGTAGCTTCTGCTGCAGGAGCTTCTTCAGTTGCTTCAGCCTCAACAGCTGGTGCTTCTTCAGTAACTTCTTCTTCAACAACCTCTTCTGCAACTGGTGCATTTTTAGCTGCGATAGCTGCTGCTCTATCTTCTTTTTTCTTAGCCTCTGCCACTAATGCTGCTTTACGCACATCAGCTTTAGAAGTAGCTAAACCTTCTGTTTTACCAGAGATTTTACCAGCTTTACCTTCTAACCAAGCTGTGAATTTCTCATCTGCTTGTTCTTGAGTTAAAGCACCTTTTTTAACACCACCTTCTAAGTGTTTTTTGTATAAAACACCTTTGTAAGATAGAATCGCACGAGCTGTATCAGTTGGTTGTGCACCACTGTTTACCCAAGCTAAAGTTTTTTCGAAGTTAATTTCGATGGTTGCAGGATTGGTGTTTGGGTTGTAAGAACCTAAACGCTCAATAAATTTACCATCACGTGGAGAGCGAGAATCCGCTACCACAACGTGGAAAAAAGGTTTCCCTTTTTTACCGAATCTTTGCAATCTGATTTTAGTTGCCATTTTCTTTTGTATTTATGTATTCAACATAGTTCCCGGAGCTTCGTGCTGCGGGGCTGCAAAGATAACTAAAATACTGTAAATTAAAAACATAGTTTAATTTCTTTGTTTTAAGGATATTTGCGCCTTAATATTTGCTGATACAAAATGGAAAGAATTGCGATTGATATGGACGAGGTGATTGCTGATGTAATCCCTAAATTTCTTAAACTTTACAACCGAGATTTTGGTACCCCACTCGATTTGGCCATTGAAGCCGGAAACGAAGTTTTTAAACAAATCCCTCAAGATGTTAACCAAAAATGGCTTGAGTACATCAACGAACAGGGCTTTTTTCGCGATTTAGAAGTGGTTCAAGATAGTCAGCGTGTAATAAAGGCATTGCAAGAAAAATATGATGTTTACATCGTTTCCGCAGCAATGGAATTTAGAAATTCTTTGGTTGATAAATACGATTGGCTAGCGGACCATTTTCCTTTTATCGATTGGCAACACATTATGTTCTGCGGAAATAAAATTGTTGAAGTTGATGTACTCATTGACGACAGAATTAAAAACTTCGTAAATTTTAAAGGTCGACCTCTTTTATATACTTCGCCACACAATCTTCTAATTACAGAATACGAAAGGGTAAATAGTTGGGAAGAGATTGCAGGTTTATTGCTGTAGTATTTGGAAGTTAAACCGTCATCTCGACCAGAGTGCAACGCAGTGGAGAGATCTTTTAACCGAGTCTTCTTTAAAAGATTTCTCCACTACGGTCGAAATGACGATAATTTAAATGTATTGAGGGTTAGCCATAGTTGTGTAAGCACGAACCGTTAACTATGTGATTCTTTCGATTCGTGGAGACACGAACCGAGGCAGAGGATGTATTGCGAATTTAATTTTAAAACTTGGACAACTTTTTTTTGCGCATTGCTATAAGAATTGTCTAAACTAAAACGATACCCATGGTTCGTGTCTCCACGAACCATTTATACTAACCTCAAATCGTTATAATCATCTAATTAAAAATTAAACTCTCCAACCAGATTTCCGTTTTTATTATCCGCAGCCATTGGTAAAACAATTACTTTTCGTTGCTCTTTTCCTGTAGCATAACGAGTATAGATTTCTGCGGTAACAGTTGTTGGCCCGCTGATGTTGATTTGTCTATCACCAAAATAATTAACTTCGATTTTATATTTTCCTTTAACGGCTTTTTTAATCATAAACTGCTCTGGTCCATATCCAGCAGTAAAATCATAACTAATTCTTCCGCCAATTTTTGTTTTTGCATTTCCATAATAACCTTTTTCACCCGTAGGGTCTGTAAGCCATAAATCGATATCAGTATCGTTTTTATTCCAGTTTAAAACCACGCGAACATCAACAGGTAAAGGCTGAATCAATCTTTTATCAACCCCTCTAATGCTTAATTTATCGCCATGTTTGGCAATCAAGTTATTAATCTCAGAAATAATAATTTCTTCAATTCCCTGGTCGCGATCTGTAGTTTGCGAATTATAACTTTGTGTTAAAACCTTATACAAATTATCCAAAGCTTTTTGATATTGACCAGCATCAGCTAGCGCCAAAGCATAATCACGGTAGCTTTGAGCATCCATTGGTCGCCATTGTAAAACTTTTTGGGTGATAAAAATCTCTTCACTATAATTTCCGGTTTGCTTTAATTTATAGGCAAGGGTTTTATATAAATCGGCATTTTCTAAATCGAGGTCGGCAATGTTACTCAAAATGGTTAAAGCCCTAACACTATCCTTTTGCTGATAAAACCAATTGGCTACATCGAAATAAAACATTGGTGTACTAATGTAATTCGGACGCATTTTTAAATAAGCTTGATAGGCGCTATCAGGTTTACCAATCAAGTTTTTCATATAATCCTTATCGCTTTTAAATTCGGGAATAACAATTGTTGGTTGCGTTTCCGTTGGCCTTACTGCGCTTTGTTGAATATTAATGCCAGCAACTTTTCCCTGCAGTGCTTGTTCTACATTGGCAACAGGTGCCGAAGCTAATTCTTGTGACCTAATAGTAGTAACTGAACCTGTAGACATTCTTTTTTGCTGTGTAGCATATCCAACAATCACCACTTCACTTAACGCATTTTTTTGTTCTGATTCTCTAAGCCTTTCAACAGTTGGAGGTTCTGCTGCTTTGTCTGCTTGGATTCTGGGTGGAGCGGCCGGACTTGCTTGTGGTGCTGAGCGTGATATTTGTGAACTACCTTGAGCAGTTCTAGTTTGATCCGCAACAACAACATTTTCTGGCGTTGGATATTGTTCTTTCCCTTTTGCTGGTTCTTTGTAATAAAAATCGGTATTCCACCAGGTTTTCAACTCTTTTGTCATGGCAACTGCAGCGTTAATCAAATCTGTTTTACGTTCTTGAATATCGATTCTACGTTGTTTTAAAACAGCTTCGTAAGCTGGTCTTAATTCTACAGGCGGCGTAATATCATAACGCAAATAATCATCCAAATTTTCTAAAACAATTAGGCTGGTATTGCGGGTAACAATTCCAAATTGTTTGCTAAGAACGCTGATATCATCTTTGTTTGCCTCGTACTGAATATCCATTTCGGCAATTTTCTTTTGCGCCCAAACTCTGCTTACATCAATACTACTTAGTACGTGTTCGGTTGCATTTAAGCGAATCGTTTGCTCTGAAACAACGGTTGTACCGTAACCAAACTGTAAAATAAATTCGGTATTTAAGCCATTCATAATTCCCGCAACAGACAAATGTCCATTTACGTTTACATGCATCAATGGATAAGTTTGGCGAACATCAACTCCGTTTTTTATGCCAAGAAATTGTAGGTTCTCCTGACTCAATTGTTTAAAACCATCATCAACTGATGTTGAATTTAAGTTCACAAATTGTCCCCCGGTTTTTAGGCTGATGAATTTCAAAGTGCTATAATCGGCTTTTGGAGCAGTATTTACACAATGAACTGGTTTATTTAAGTTAACGGTGTTTTTGCCAAACGTAGAAAGTCCATCGCTAAAGAAAATATATTCTTCAGCTTGTAAGGATTTAACATTAATGGCGCTGAAGTTTGTTCCTCCATCGTATGTAATTTTATTCAGTTTTTCTTTTAAAACATCCCAATTTCCATTAGAAATGATAAACGTTCCAGCGTTTTTAAAACCATTATTCACTAAACCCAATTGAATGGTTAGGTTTTGTTTTTGTTTGATTATCAAATCTAAAAGTGCCAATTCCTTTTTCGTATCCCGTTGCAATCCACTTAAAGATGCATCCCAGATTAGGCCAATTTGATTTGCCCATTGCCTCGGGCGACTTTGAACCTTTGGAAAAACATTAACCAAGAAATAATATCCGTTAGAAGCTTTTTGCATTTGAACTTCTGGCAAATCATTCCGCTTTGGCAGATTAATGGTTAAGCCGTTTTTAGGCTGATAATTGGTTTTATTAATTTCTGCAACGTAAGTATTTCCACTTGCCTTTAAATCGAAACTGCCATCGGGCTGTTCTCCCAATTCAGGTTTTATAACGCTTTCGAAAACAGTAGTCTTTAAAGAAAATTTCTCGATTGCTTGATTATAATCTAAAGGCAAGTGATAGCTCAATGCTTTTCCGCTATTAAAACCTAACTCTTCTTCGTAACCCACAATTATGGTTCGGCTTCCGTTTGCTGGCAATGGATAAATTCTTGTTCTGAAGTTATTCCCTTCTACCTTTTCTAACAAACCCGGATCTACACGGCGACGCTCGATACTTTCGAAAACTTCGGTTGCCTTTGCCTTTTCTACCGGAACAGCTTCTCGCATTTTACCGTTAATATCTAAAGCATACCGACTTATGCTCACACCCTCGGGCATAGGAAAAGTGAGTTCGCCTTCCAATATCCGATTACTGCTGTTGTAAAAGGTCATCGTCATTACCGTGGTGGCAATGTTGCCCGTAATTTGAACATCGATGCTAAGTTTATTTAGCTTAACAGCTTGTTTTTGTTCTTCGGTATTTGCCTGCTGAACTTTAAGTACAGGCATTTGGGCTTTTACAAAAATAGCAAATAACAATAGGGGAAGGATGGTTAGCGTTTTGCGAAATATCATAACAGTGGTTTTATTTACTGATGCAAAAGCGATTAAGATTGCATAAATTTATTTTTGATTGAAGAACCCTTGGGTTAGCAGATTTGTATTTAATGATGCTAGGAGGCCGAAAATAGGTGCAGTTTAGGGATTAAAATAAACCTGACAGACAGCGTTATCTCGATTAAAAATTCTAATTTTTCATTAGAATTTATCGAGATAACGCTGTCTGTCAGGGCTTAATATTCCGATGAAAAACCGAACCTTGCTTTTCTAAAAACTATGTAACATTTTATAAAAAAACAGTTCTAATTATAAAAAACTAAAACTATGTTAGTAACCACAACGCCTACTTTAGAGGGCAAAAAAATAGTAAAATACATTGGCCTGGTAACTGGAGAAACGATTATTGGTGCAAATATTTTTAAAGATTTATTTGCCGGCATTACAGATATTGTTGGAGGAAGATCGAGCTCTTACGAACGTGTTTTAAGAGAGGGAAAAGATACCGCCGTAAATGAGATGCAACAATACGCGGCTGCTTTAGGTGCTAATGCAATTGTTGGTGTAGATTTAGATTATGAAACTGTTGGCAGTGGCGGAAGCATGCTGATGGTTAGCGCCAATGGAACTGCTGTAATTATAGAAGATTTGTAGATAATATTGATCGGATGAATAAGTTTTCATTATTCATCCGATTATTTTATTTAGAAAGAAAGAATATCAATCAATTTTAACCAAGTTGAGCTTACTTGTTCTGCATTAATGTGCTTAATTGCGTGATCGAATGGTGTAAAAACCATTTCGCGATTTACCTGACCGGCCATTACACCACTCTCGCCATTTATTAATCCTTCCACTGCCGAAACACCTAATCTGCTGGCCAAAACACGATCCATACAGGTTGGTTTTCCGCCTCGCTGAATATGGCCCAAAACCGAAACTTTGGTATCATAATGTGGGTATTTAGACTGTAAAATCTCACCTACTTTAAAAGCGCCACCTGCATCATCACCTTCAGCTACTATAATAATTTTCGATGATTTATCTTTTCGACTGTGTTCTAATTTGTGCAAAACATCTTCAACACCCATATTGGCTTCAGGAATAAGAATAGCCTCTGCGCCAACTCCAATGCCACTTCTTAAAGCAATAAGGCCAGAATCTCGACCCATAACTTCTACAATAAAAAGTCGATCATGAGATTCTGCCGTATCTCTAATTCTATCTACCGCATCAATTACCGTATTAATTGCAGAATCATATCCGATGGTAAAATCGGTGCCTGCAAGATCGTTATCTATTGTACCTGGTAGACCAACGATTGGAAAATCGAACTCTTTTGAAAATACATTTGCTCCAGTAAAAGTTCCATCACCACCAATAACCACTAAGGCATCAATATTCCTATCCTTTAAGTTTTTATACGCTGTTTTTCTACCTTCAACAGTTCTAAAAGCTTCGCTACGAGCCGTTTTTAAAATGGTTCCGCCTCGCTGAATAATGTTGGCTACAGATTTACGATCCATTGGGATGAAATCATTATTGATTAAGCCTTCGTATCCGCGAAGAAAACCAGTTACTTCAATATCATAATAAATTGAGGCTCTTACAACAGCCCTAATTGCGGCGTTCATGCCTGGCGAATCGCCACCAGAGGTTAAAACACCAATATTCTTTATCTTATTCATTTGTTTGTTTCTTGAAAGCCTCTTTTCCGCTATCTAAAAATTTAATATAATTTTCAGGATTATAATCGGCGCCTTGTGGCGGTACTAAAACATTTCCTTCTGCATCAATAATTACATATTGAGGCTGAGAATTGCTATTATAAGTTGATGCTTGAAAATCGCTCCATTTTTTGCCAATGGTTGTTATTTTTTTCTTGCTAAAGGTAGAAACAAATTGTTCTGATTCTGGTAATTCTGTTTTATCATCTACAACGAGTTCTGCCATCACAAAATCCTCCCTTAACCTTTTGGCCACTTCAGGGTTAGACCAAACGTTGTTTTCCATCTTTCTACAGTTTACACAATTCCATCCAGTAAAATCTACCAAAACTGGTTTTTTTAACTCTTTGGACGCTTGTTTTGCCTGTTCAAAATCGTAATAAGGATCAAATCCCTTAGGCGTTAGGCGATGAAAAATTTCTGCGTATTTTTTCTCTTTAATAGATGTTTTTGAGCCTGATGATGGTTGAGCCGCGGTTAAGTTATTAAGATCGAAATCTTGTGTTGCTGTTGGAGGCAAGAAAGCACTAATTGATTTTAATGGTGCTCCCCACATCCCTGGAATTAAATATATAACCCAAGCAAAAACCAATATGGCTAAAAATGTTCTTGGAACAGATAAAAACGGTAAATCACTATCGTGAGAAAATTTAAGTTTGCCAAGCAAATACATGCCCATCAAAGCAAATATGGCAATCCAGATGGCTAAAAATACTTCTCTATCTAATAAATTCCAATGATAAGCTAAATCTACATTCGATAAAAATTTAAAGGCAAAGGCAAGTTCTATAAAACCAAGAACAACCTTTACACTATTTAACCAACCGCCAGATTTTGGCAAAGATTTTAATAGCGAAGGAAATAAGGCAAACAAAGCAAAAGGAATTGCCAATGCAAACGAAAATCCAAACATCCCCACTGCTGGCCCTAAGCGATCGCCTTTTGATGCAGCATCTACCAATAAAGTTCCAATAAGTGGTCCTGTACAAGAAAAAGAAACTAATGCAAGACTAAATGCCATGAAAAATATGCCGACTAAACCACCTTTATCTGATTTAGCATCAATTTTATTTACAAAAGAACTTGGTAAAGTAATTTCAAAAGCACCTAAAAAAGAAGCTCCGAAAACAACCAGCATTAAAAAGAAAAACGAATTAAATATTCCATTTGTAGATAGTGCATTTAATGCATCAGAACCAAACGCTATGGTAACAAGCATGCCTAAAGCAACATAAATTATAATAATTGAGATTCCATAAATAAAGGCATGTCCAATCGCCTTACTTCTACTGCCAGCCTTTTTGGTAAAAAAACTAACTGTTAAAGGCAACATAGGGAAAATACAAGGCATTAATATGGCCGCAAAGCCAAAGATTAACCCCTTTATAAAGGTTTGCCAAAGGGTTAATTTTTCAGAATCAGCAGTTTTACTCTTTGCTAATACCGCCATCTTAACTGTATCCTTTTTAACGGAATCTTTTACTACGCCATTTGCTGCGCTATCCTGTGCAGAGCCTACCTCTGTAAACTGAATATCATCTGGTGCTTTGGCGGTAGTATCTTGAGTTACAAGAGCGTAACTTTTAACTGCTGGCAATGCAATAAACATTGAAGCAATTAAGATTAATAATAAAACCTTTTTCATTTGTGTGTTTTGTTTGTGTGTTTAAGGCGTGAAATTAAGAATAATTTTATAAAGGATTAATCTTTAAAGCTCTACAACACCTAGATTTTACTTTAAACAGAAACAGTCCCGAAAATTCGGGACTGTTTCTTATATTTATCAGTAATTTATTATTTAACTGGTACGCTAAATTCAACTTCTTCTGGAGGAAGGCACTGCTTATCATTACAAACCATAAACTCTACCTTACCTTTCACAACTGTAGTTGCTTTGTTTAGTTTTATTTTTTGTTGGAAGATTACCGAGTTTTCAAAATAACTTACATTCATTTTAAATGTGCTTTCGTATTTAACAACCGCTTTTGGTTCTGTCGTTTTTCCTACCAAACCAAAATCTTTTGATGGAGAAAAACTAAAGGTTGTTTTAACAGGTCCACCATCTTTAATGTTCTGCGAATAAATATGCCATTTATCTTCAATTGTAGCCTTAATATAAAGTACAGCTTCGGTTTTACTTACCTTTTTGGCCGCATAAGACCAAGTTACAGGTTTTTCAATTTGAGCAAATGCTCCGGCAATGGGGAATAGTACCATTGACAATACTAAAGTGATTTTTTTCATGTGTTTATTTTGTGTGTATAAATTCAATTTCTTTAAAGTTAAAGCTTTGTAAACCAGTAGCCGTTTCCATAACCAAACGCCCGCTTTCTTCAACTCCAAGTATCTTACCTTCAAAAACCTGACCATTTTGCTGATAATGAGCTAATGTACCAAACTTATATAAGTGCTTTAGGTAATCGTTTTGTAAAATAGTATAATTACCCGATTTCAAAATTAAGTAGTATTTCTCCATAAACACTACTATTTTTTCCATAACGGCTTCCAATGCCGTTTCCTTTTGTAAAATTTGAATTACCGAAGTTGCCTTATCAGATAAATCTGCTCTAAATTGTTGCTGGTTAATGTTTAAGCCAATGCCAATAACTGATGATTTTATAAAAGAGCCTGTCAGTGTATTTTCTATTAAAATTCCGCCAAGTTTTTTACCATTAGTGTAAATGTCGTTTGGCCACTTAACCTGTACAGCTTGGGGCAAAAACTGAGATAATGCTTCATTAACAGCTAAACTGACCGCTATATTCAAATAAAACTGCTTATTGAGCGGAAGAAAACTTGGCTTTAAATAGATACTTGTGCTGATGTTTTTACCAGCCTCGCTTTGCCAAACACTTTCCTGTTGCCCTCTACCAGCAAATTGATTGTCTGCCATAATTACAGTCCCTTCTGGTAATGGCTCGGATTTTGACACCAAATTCTTCAAAAAGTTATTAGTAGAATCAACCTCTTTTAATTTGATTAAATTTTGACCAACAAATAGTGTCGAAAAAGTGTTATTTTGCAAGTGTTGAATTTATATTATTGTATTTCCAAAATTAAATCATTTTAATGGTAAAAAAGAAAATAGTAGCCCTTTCTACATACCTTTCAGAGTTAGCCGTACAAGGCATACAAGAGAAAAAAGGAGAAGATATAGTGCGGTTGGATCTTAGAGACATTCATACATCTGTAGCAGATTACTTTATTATTTGTAGTGCCAACTCTGGTACACAGGTAAAAGCTATTGCAGATAGTGTAGAAAAAGAAGTATATAAAGCTACCAAGGCAGACCCAAGACATAAAGAAGGTTTTGAGAGCGCCGATTGGATTATCTTAGATTATTTTGATGTGGTTGTGCACATATTTAAAACCGAAAAGCGCCATTTTTATGGCATAGAAGAACTTTGGGGCGATGCCGAAAGCACAAACTTTAAAAGCGCATAGTCTCTAGAACCATTTTGAACAAGACAAATGAACGATAATCAAAATACAAACGAAAACAAAAAACCGGGAAAAAGATTGCCCAACATCCCCAAAAAACCACAAAAGGGATCTAAGTTTAATATTTTCTGGGTTTATGCAGCCATAATAGTTGCAATCATTGCTGCTCAATTTTTATTCTCAGGCGATGGTGGCAAAAAAGTAGACTATCCTGAGTTTGAAAGCAAAATGCTTTTAACCGGCGATGTTGAGAAAATTGTTGCTTACAAAGCCGAAGATTTGGTAAAGGTTGAGGTTTACATTAAGGAAAGCAGTTTAAAAAAACCCGAATATCAAAAATATAAAAGCAATAGTTCTTTCGCAGTAGCTTCTGGTCCTACGGTTTATTTCAATGCCGGTACAATGGACGGATTGGATAAACAACTGGCAGAATCTCAAAAGAATTTACCTGCAGATCAGCCACGTATTTTGGCAGATAAAGAAAGTAGAAGCAATCCATTTCTTGGTTTGCTTATCAATATTGGCTTGCCATTATTACTGCTTATCGGATTCTGGATTTTTATGATGCGCAGAATGGGCGGCGGTGCTGGTGGTGGCGGTCAGATTTTTAGCATTGGAAAATCTAAAGCAACCCTATTTGATAAAGAAAGCCAAGTAAACATCACATTTAATGATGTTGCAGGTTTAGAAGAAGCAAAACAAGAGGTAATGGAAATTGTCGATTTCCTTAAAAACCCTAAAAAATACACCAATCTTGGTGGTAAAATTCCAAAAGGCGCTCTGCTTGTTGGTTCTCCGGGTACTGGTAAAACATTGTTGGCAAAAGCCGTTGCGGGTGAAGCTCAAGTTCCATTCTTCTCTTTATCAGGTTCTGATTTTGTGGAAATGTTTGTGGGTGTTGGAGCATCTCGTGTACGCGATTTGTTTAAACAAGCTAAAGATAAAGCGCCTTGTATCATCTTTATTGATGAGGTTGATGCAATCGGTCGTGCCCGTGGAAAAAACAGTGTAATGGGTGGTAACGATGAGCGTGAGAATACATTAAACCAATTATTGGTAGAGATGGATGGTTTCGGAACAGACTCAGGAATTATTATTCTTGCGGCTACTAACCGTCCTGATGTATTGGATTCTGCACTATTGCGTCCAGGTCGTTTTGATAGACAGATTTCTATTGATAAACCAGATTTAGTTGGCCGTGAACATATTTTTAATGTTCACTTAAAACCAATCAAAACATCATCAGAAGTTGATGCCAAAAAATTGTCGGCTCAAACTCCAGGTTTTGCAGGTGCAGAAATTGCCAATGTTTGTAATGAGGCCGCCTTAATTGCTGCTCGTAAAAACAAAGAATCGGTAGATATGCAAGATTTCCAAGATGCAATTGACCGGGTAATTGGTGGTTTAGAAAAGAAAAACAAAATTATTTCTCCAGAAGAAAAGCGAATCGTTGCTTATCATGAAGCTGGCCACGCAATTGCAGGTTGGTTCTTAGAGCATGCAGATCCGTTGGTTAAAGTTTCTATTGTTCCTCGTGGTGTTGCTGCATTAGGTTATGCTCAATATTTACCTAAAGAACAATTCTTGTATACAACCGAGCAATTAACTGATGGGATGTGTATGACAATGGGCGGACGTGTTGCGGAAGATATTACTTTTGGCAGAATCTCTACTGGTGCTCAAAATGATCTAGAGCGCATTACCAAATTAGCTTACGCAATGGTAAGTATTTATGGTATGAACGAAGCGGTGGGTAATGTTTCTTTCCATGATCCTCAAAACGAATACAACTTTAACAAACCTTACTCTGAGAAAACTTCAGAATTAATTGATGTTGAGGTTCGTAAATTGATTGGTGATGTTTACATTAAAACCAAACAATTGTTACTTGATAAACAAGATGGTTTAGAAAAACTTGCTCAGAAATTATTAGAGAAAGAAATTTTATTCCAAGCTGATTTAGAGGAAATTCTAGGTAAACGCCCATTCGATACCCGTACCACTTATGACGAATTTGTTAATGGCACTGGAGATCAAACGCCTGCTGCAGAAGGCTTAATTCATGATGGTGTAGGCAATACTGATATTGAGAAAGAAGTTTCAGGACTTCCTGCCTCAGAAAAGGAATAACTCTTTGCATTAAATTGCATATAAAGACAATTATATATAAGTTTGAAACCTTGAACCTAAAAAATTCAAGGTTTCATTTTTTTAGACAATGAAGGATAATACGACCGCGAAAGAACAGATGCTAAAAAAGATAAGGAAAGCGCTTTTAGAGAAGCGAGAAAATCCTTATCCAAATTTAGAAGAAAGCCCATTGTACAAAAAAAATGAAGATCCGTTGGAGATTTTATTTGCTGAACAATTAACGGCAGTTTCCGGTAATTTTATTTTCTGTGAAGATGGGATCGATTTTATAGAAAACATGCTTCAACTTGCAGATCAATTTAAATGGAGAAAAATTTATTGCTGGGAACCAGAGCTTCAAGATTTTCTATCCAAATATGAATTCCCTTTTTACCAAACCGATAAGGATTTTGAACAGGCAGAAGTTGGCATCACTTTATGCGAAGCATTAATTGCAAGAAACGGAAGTGTTATGGTTACCAACCAAAGTCCGGCGGGTAGAAGATTAAGTATTTTTCCACATCACCATATTGTTATTGCCCGTACAAGTCAACTGGTTTTAGATTTGAAAGATGCTTTTCAGCTTTTAAAAAACAAATACGGTGCGCAAATACCAACCATGATTAGTAACATTACAGGTCCAAGCCGTACGGCCGATATCGAGAAAACTTTGGTGCTCGGCGCTCATGGACCGAAGGAGCTTTTTGTTTTTCTAATTGACGATTTTTCTTAAATAATTTCCATTTCTAATTTATTAACCATAGTTTTATACTACATACCGTTTTAGTATGCGGTATTATAATTATGAGCAAAGCAATAAATACGGTAATTACCGGAACCGGAAGTTATATTCCTGAGAACATTATTTCTGGTAACGAATTTCTCAACGCTACGTTTTTCGAGAATGGAAATCTTCTAGAAAAAGAGATCACTGAAATTATTCATAAATTCTCAGAGATTACAGAGATTGTAGAAAGACGATACGTTTCTCCTGAACAATTAAGTAATCATATCGGTGCAAAAGCTGCAGAAAATGCAATAGAAAATGCAGGCATCGATAAAGAAACTTTAGATTACATTATCTTTTGCCACAACTTTGGCGATATTCCATTAAATAGTAATCGGATTGATATTTTACCTTCTTTGGCTTCAAAAGTTAAACAACAGCTGGGCATTGTAAATCCAGATTGTGTGGCCTACGATATCATTTTCGGCTGCCCAGGTTGGGTTCAGGGAGCAATTCAAGCCAACTATTACATAAAAAGTGGCGATGCTAAACGTGTTTTGGTTATCGGAGCGGAAACTTTGAGCCGTATTATCGATCCGCATGATCGCGACAGCATGATTTTTTCTGACGGTGCTGGTGCTGTAATTTTCGAAGCGGAAGAAAGCGACGAGAATAAAGGAATTTTAGCCCACAAAACCGAGACACATGCCGTTAATTATGGCAATCTGCTCATCATGGGAAAAGGCGCTCATCCAGAAGAAAACAACGGAAATTACTATTTAAAAATGAATGGACGTAAGCTCTATGAGTTTGCCGTTGTTCAAGTTCCTCAAGTAATTAAAAAAGCGATAGATAAAGCTGGCCTAACCGTTGATGATGTTAATATTGTTTTTGTTCATCAAGCCAATGGCAAAATGGATACCGCCATTATGAAACGCTTGTTTAAACTATACGGAAAAGATACTGTTCCAGAAAACCTAGTACCAATGACGATTTCTTGGTTGGGAAACAGTTCTGTAGCAACCATTCCAACTTTATTAGATCTAGTTTTAAAAGGACAGGTTGAAGGCTATAGTGTTAAATCTGGCGATGTTGCTGTTTTTGCTTCAGTTGGCGCAGGTATGCACATTAATGCTTTTGTACACCGGTTTTAATTAGCCAACCTTCTTAATCCTGCTTTTGCCTGGCTTTCTATACTGCTTTCGTATTCGTGATTTTTCATAGCGATTGCAATATTGAAAGCCTCTCTTGCTTTGGCTGTATTCTTTCTCTTCTCGTAAACTCTCCCCATTTGAAGCGCAGCATTGGATGCAAAATAATACTTCAAATTTTTACCTTGATTGATCGTTGCTTGATAAGATGTGAGCGCCAAATCGTCTTTCCCTAAATCATCGTAAATTCGGCCTAAACGATAGTTGTATTCGGTTTTATCTTTATCAGTAGCGAAATCGCTTGCCTTATTATCAACAAGTGTCTGTAATGCTTTAGAAAGATAACCCCCATCAAATAGTAGTCTTGCTTTTAAAAGATCAGTAGGTGGCGCTGGGGTAGAAGCCTCGTTTTGTGCCTGCTTATCTTTCTCGTTATAAGTATAACCGCTGTTTATTGCTTTTGATATATAGGCAGAATAAGCCGATTTATCTCCTTTTAGGAGAGAGATCCACCCCAAATGAAGATTAGTGTCTTTAATATAATTTACGCCCTTATTGGTTTGCAAAAAGCGGTTAAAATAAGTTGAAGCGCTTAAATCTAGTTTATTCAAATGTGCAATCCCTTCTAAATAATCCAGATATGGAAATGGTTGATAAACGCCACCCTCAGGTTTTTTGGCCAAAATATTTATGGCTTCATCATTATGTCCATTTTTGATACAAACATAACTTTGCAAATAGCTTTTTAACAGGCTCGTATCTGCTATGCGCTCGGTGTATTTCATCGTTTTGGCATAAGCAGAGGGGCTGTGTGCTACGTCCGTTAAAACATACGCGTAGTAAAAAACCACTTCTTCGTAAAACGGATCGTATGTAGATTTTGGAAGATTATCCGCCAGTTTCTCAAACATATTTAATCCACTCTGCAAATTGCCCTTAATGCCGAAAGTTGCCAATGTACTTTTCAAGGCACCATCTGGAAGATTCCCCAAAACGGCATTAATTAATCCCAATCCTTTTAGATTTAACTGAAAATTTGGAAACTTTTTGTTGTTCTCCAACAGCTGATTGTTCGCTTTGCGGATTTCCATCGCTGCATTAAAATATTCTCCATAGCGACCATGAATTAGCGCCCATTGCAAATTAATTTCCGCTTGCGCATAAAGACAATAAGGCGATTTCTCGTCATCATCACTTATTTTATCCAATCGGGCAGATTTGTTTCCTTTAAGTCGATCAAAATCCGCTTTACTTTCTGAGGTGATCAAGGTAAAATAATCCACATAATTCTCCAGCAAAGGAATAATGGAGTTGTTCGGTCTTAACTTTTTTTCAGTTGCGATATAGGCCTTTGCATTACCAAGTTTAAGCTCAAAAATACTTTTATAAGCATTTAAGCAGTTGGCATTAAAATCAAAATTGGCAAATAGAGAAAGTGGGAGCGATAAGAGAAAGAAAACAGGAATTAGGCGCAAGCTTTTGATCATTAGAGAATTGTATTTTCTAATTAAGTTACCGAGGTTTAGAGGCCACTTAAATTCATATTTAAACAAATATCTACAATTAACGCAAAAAATACATTCTTGTTTTGTTTAAAAACAAAAAACGTCCCGATTTTGTCGAGACGTTTTTAAATAATTTTAACTTTTAATTAAGCTTCTGCTACTTCGTGAGTTAAAGCCTCATCAACCAAGATACGTCCACAATGTTCGCAAACGATGATTTTTTTACGTTGACGGATATCTAACTGACGTTGAGGTGGAATCTGGTTGAAACAACCTGAACAAGAATCGCGATCGATTGTTACAACGGCTAAGCCGTTAACTGCATTTTTGCGCAAACGTTTGTAAGCAACCAATAAACGCTCCTCAATTTGAGGCTCTGCTTTATCCGCTTTCTTTTGTAAATCTTGTTCTTCCTTTTCAGTTTCAGCAGTAATTACACCAAGCTCTGCTCTTTTAACTTCTAAATCTTTCTTTCTACCTTCTAACTCAGCTTGTGCTGCTTCGAAGATTTCAGTTTTAGAAGTGATCTCAAAACCGTGCTCTTTAATTTTCTTTTCAGAAACCTGAATGTCTAATCCTTGAATTTCAATCTCTTTGGTTAAAGCATCGTATTCACGATTGTTTTTAACTTCTTTTAATTGAGTATCGTATCTTTTAATGCCTGCTTGGGCATCTTTAATCGTGTTTTTACGGGTTACGATTGAATCCTCAAGATCATCAAGATCTGCCTTAATTTTAGAAATTCTAGTTTCTAATCCTAAAACATCATCTTCAAGATCGGCAACTTCCATTGGTAATTCGCCTCTTACTTGACGGATTTTATCAATTTTTGTGTGGATATTTTGTAATTCGTATAAAGCTTTTAGCTTTTGTTCTACGGTTTGTTCCATTAAAACAAGTAATTTATGGGGTTTGTATTTTGCTCCGTTAAACGGATTGCAAAGTTAGTAAATTTTTTCTGAATAATTTCAACCAATAAATTTGAGGTAAATTGTTCAGTTTCAAAGTGTCCGATGTCGGCAATGATCAATTTTTCTTCTGCATCGAAAAACTCATGGTATTTAAAATCAGCAGTTATAAAGGCATCAGCTCCCGCAGCGATTGCTTCTTTTAAAAGGAAACTTCCAGATCCACCACATACGGCAACCTTTTTTATTCTTTTATTGATCACATCGGTGTGCCTAACCACTTTAGCCTGCATTCTATCTTTTACCAAATGTAAGAAATCGTAACCGTCCATATCAGATTCAAGCCAGCCCACCATTCCCGATCCAACCAATTCGTGCTTATTCTCTAGCTTGTAAATATCGTAAGCAATTTCTTCGTATGGATGATTTTCGAACAATGCCACTAAAATTTTCCGTTCAGTTTGTGTTGGATAAACCATTTCTATCCGAACTTCAGATTCTCTGTGGCGAACACCTTTTTCACCAACAAAGGGATCAGAATTTTCGTTTCCCTTGAATGTTCCAAAACCATCGGCATTGAAACTGCACTCACTGTAGTTACCAATATTTCCTGCACCTGCATAAAAAAGTGCCGATCTTAATTGCTCTGCTTGTGCCTGCGGACAATACGTAACAAGTTTTTTTAGCAATCCTGCTTTTGGCGCAAGTACTTTTGTTCCGGTTAAGCCTAAACGTTCGCAAATTCTGGCATTTACCCCTGTATGAATGCTATCTAAATTGGTATGGATGGCATACAAAGCAATATTGTTTTTAATCGCCTTAAGTATAACCCGTTCTACATAATTTTTTCCGTTGAGCTTTTTTAATCCTCTGAAAACAATAGGATGATGGGTTATAATAAGATTACAGCCTGTTGAAATGGCTTCGTCTACTATTTTTTCTATACAATCTAAAGCAACCAAAGCACCACGAATTTCCATATTTGGATCACCCACGATTAATCCAGAATTATCATAATCTTCCTGATAATTAAGCGGTGCGATACTTTCTAAGTAATTGGTGAGTTCAACTAATTTCATTTTATAAAGATATATAATTTGATGTTTTGGTTTGAAAAGAAATTTAGAGCCATCGTTATTCTCGCGTAGGCGGGAATCTTAAAGCCAATTGCATTACGATTCCCATCCGATAGCTATCGGATCAAGTTGGAAATGACGTAGCAAATTACTAAACCCGACAGAAACAAAAAGCCCGCAAACCCGATTTTTCGTCGGGTGCGGACTTGAAGTGTATGGCTCTGAGGGAGTACCCTTGGCACGGGACTAACATTAAAAAATGCTTCTGTCTTTGCTTTCTAATTTAATAAGTTATCTCATTCATGGAAAGCGATTGGGGTTATTGAAAACCGCCCATTCTTACCATTTGCAAACTTTCGAAAACCATTTTTTGGTTGTGCTCAAAAGCCAAGGTTTTGTGGTTTACAACATCAATAATGGAACCGATGAAACATAAGCCTGCAGTAAATAAATATAAAATACCCATTCCGATTTGACCTATAATAAACCGCTGCAAGCCTGGAACTGCAAATAAACCTATCAAACAAAAAATTAACATATCTGAAGGGTTCTTTCTTTTAGTGCTGTAAACCATCAAGAAATTACGCAATTGTTGCTCAGTTAAGCCTGTTGTTGCTTGTTGTAAGTATGAGTATTCCTCTGGTGTTATACCTGGTAACGACATTAGAGGTGATTGAAATATATCCATGATTTTTATCTGTTTGTGGTTAAAATCTTATAATTCTTTTTCTTTGTTAATGTATAAATTCGGTACAGTATAATTAACAGTGCCGGTAGCCCAAACCAGTGTTCGCTAAAACTTTCGGTTAATTCGCCATGTAAAATATGACTTATTGACCTCCCCAATCCACATCCTGGACACCAGTTCTCGAAGCCTAAGTTTGCCAGAGGACATAATGTAAAGTGATGTTCGTGAGTATTAGTTGTTGCCAACAACACCAAAGCCGTGATCCAGAAAAAAAGTTCTAGCGGAAAGCTTTTGATGTACTTCATGTTTTGCTTTTTATATATTTTAGAGGTTACAAGAAAGCCTTTGTTACAGGATTTAGGGTTATTTCGACGAAATGTAAAAAAAATCCGACAAATAAACGTATTGCACCGAGAAACCTTATTGCTCTTGATAACAAACTTAAAAAACCTTTACAGAATTTGCGGGTTAATATTAAAAAGATAACTTATTTTTGTGTCTTGAATATCCGCGATTTAATAAATAGATATAAAACCGACGAAAGGGTAACTAATTTTACCAAAGCGTTAAACAGCTCTAAAAGCCCAAAGATCCAATTAAAGGGACTGGTGGGCTCTGCCGACGCTATTGTAGCCCTTTCTTCTTACTTTCTGCTTCATAAACCTTTGTTTTTTGTTTTACCAGATCGGGAAGAAGCTGCTTATTTCCAATCTGATTTAGAAAGCGTTCTAGATAAACAGGTTTTGCTTTTCCCTTCTTCTTATCGGAAATCGTTTGATTTTACTCAGGTAGATACCGCAAATGTTTTGGCTCGGGCAGAAGTTTTAAACGAACTTAATCACGATTCTGAATACGGAAAAATTGTGGTTTCTTATCCCGAAGCCATCGCAGAAAAAGTTATTGATCGCTCTGCGTTAGAAAAAAACACTTTAGAAATAAGTTTGGGCGCTAAGTTAGGCATCGATTTTATTAATGAATTTTTAATTGATTACGATTTCGATAGACGGGATTTTGTTTACGAACCCGGTCAGTTTTCTATTCGTGGCGGAATTGTGGATATTTTTTCTTTCTCTTCTGATTTGCCTTTTCGGATCGAATTTTTTGGCGACGAGGTAGAAAGCATTAGAAGTTTTGAAATTGAAAGTCAGCTTTCGGTTGCCGATGTAAAATCGTTAACTATTGTGCCCAATGTACAAGCCAAATTTCTAACCGAAAGCAACATCAGCATTTTAGATTATATCGATCAAGATACACAGCTTTGGTTTAAGGATGTCGAATTTACATTAGATATCATCAAAGCGGGTTACAAAAAGGCTACCGAACTCTGGAAGGCTTTATCTCTTGCAGATAAAAATCAAAATCCCGATTGGATTGATCCAAAGTTTGCCTTTACGGATGAAAAAATGTTGGGCGACCATCTTCAGGATTTCCCTTTGATAGAGTTTGGAAAGCAGTTTTTTTATCAGACAGAAAATCGTTTCGAGTTTGAAACTAAGCCTCAGCCCTCTTTTAATAAAGATTTTAACTTACTCATTCACAATTTAAAAGAGAATGAAAAAGCTGGAATTATAAACTTCATTTTTACCGATTCGCCCAAACAAATTGAGCGTTTGTATGCAATTTTGGAGGATATTGATAAAACGGCCAAGTTTACGCCAATCAATAGCATGCTTCGCGAAGGTTTTGTTGATCCTCAAATTCAAACTGCGTTTTACACCGATCATCAAATTTTTGATCGTTACTATAAATACAAGCTTAAAAAAGGCTATCAAAAAAGCCAGGCGATTACTCTTAAAGATCTTCGCGAATTAAAATCTGGCGATTATGTAACCCATATCGATCATGGGATTGGAAAATACGCCGGACTTGAAAAGGTTGAAGTAAACGGTAAAACCCAAGAAATGATCCGTTTGGTTTATGCAGATAATGATTTGCTTTACGTAAACATCAATTCCTTAAATCGCATTGCGAAATATAGCGGAAAAGAAAGTGGCGTACCAAGAATGAACAAACTTGGAACGGATGCTTGGGACAAGCTCAAGAAAACAACAAAAAAAAAAGTTAAAGATATTGCCCGAGATTTAATTAGGCTTTATGCCTTACGCAAAACTCAGGCTGGAACTGCATTTTCTCCCGATGGTTATCTCCAAACAGAATTAGAGGCTTCTTTTATTTATGAGGATACGCCCGATCAGTTAAAAGCGACTCAAGATGTGAAAAAGGATATGGAATCTCCACATCCGATGGATCGGTTGGTTTGTGGAGATGTGGGTTTTGGAAAAACTGAAATCGCGGTTCGAGCAGCTTTTAAAGCCGTGGCCGAAGGTAAACAAGCTGCAATTTTGGTTCCTACTACTATTTTGGCGCTACAGCATTTCAAAACTTTCTCTTCTAGATTAAAAGATTTTCCGGTAACGGTTGATTACATAAATCGCTTTAAAACAAGCAAACAAATTAAAGATACTTTAGCAGAAGCTGCCGCCGGAAAAGTTGATATTTTAATTGGCACTCATCGCTTACTGAGCAAAGATGTTAAGTTTAAAGATCTTGGCATCATGATTATTGACGAGGAACAGAAGTTTGGCGTTACGGCAAAAGAGCGTTTAAAAGCCGTTCGTGTAAATGTAGATACCTTAACGCTTACCGCCACGCCGATTCCAAGAACACTGCATTTTTCTTTGATGGGTGCCCGAGATTTATCCATTATTAGTACCCCACCGCCAAACAGACAACCGGTTAATACGGAGCTTCATGTTTTTAACGATAAGTTAATTCAAGAAGCGGTTCAGTTTGAATTGGATAGAGGCGGACAAGTTTTCTTTGTGCATAATCGCGTAAATGATTTGATGCAATTAGGCGGATTAATCCAAAAATTGGTGCCCAAAGCTAGAATCGGTCTTGCCCATGGTAAGTTAGATGGCGATGCGCTAGAAGATGTAATGCTCGATTTTATTAACGGCGAGAAAGATGTTTTGGTTGCAACTACAATTATTGAAGCTGGTTTGGATATTCCGAATGCCAATACAATAATCATCAATCACGCACACATGTTTGGATTGAGCGATTTACACCAAATGCGTGGACGAGTTGGGCGAAGTAATAAGAAAGCATTTTGTTATTTACTTTCCCCACCGCTTTCTACCTTAACCTCTGAAGCAAGAAAACGCTTAAGTGCTATTGAAGAATTTTCTGATTTGGGAAGTGGCTTTAACGTAGCCATGCGAGATTTGGATATTCGCGGGAGCGGGAATTTATTGGGTGCAGAGCAAAGTGGTTTCATTGCTGAAATTGGCTTTGAAATGTACCATAAAATTTTAGATGAAGCCATTCAGGAATTAAAAGAAGCAGAATTTAAAGGCCTGTTTGAGAATGAACCCAATAGACCGTTTGTAGGATTTACACAAGTTGATACCGATTTAGAATTGTACATTCCCGATGCTTACATTACCAACATTACGGAGCGATACAATTTATATACAGAGCTTTCTAAGTTAGAAAATGAAACTGAATTGGCTGTTTTTGAAAAACATTTAGCCGATCGTTTTGGCCCGGTGCCGCCACAGGTAAAAACCATGTTGAGTGTTGTACGCTTACAGTGGCTGGGGAAAAAGCTAGGCTTCGAAAAAATTAGTTTTAAGAAAAACAGTTTGCGTGGATATTTCTTGAGTGATAAGCAATCGGCTTATTTCGACTCGAATACTTTTACCAAAATTTTAACTTTTGCTCAAAACCATCCACGAATGTGTAACTTGAAAGAGGTTAAAAATACATTAAGAATTGCGTTTGATAATGTTAGCACCGTTGAAGAAGCTATCCAAACTTTAGAATTAATCGATTAAAAACGTTAATTCAGTCAGTTCATTGATCCAATTAACGTTAATTTAGTCAGTTCGTTGACTGAATTAACGTTTTTTCGTTATATTTGACTTATGCAAAGTCAGATTTCAAGATATTTAAAGTCTGTTATCCTTAATAAAATAGGGAAGAACAAAGTAATTTTACTCTTTGGAACAAGAAGAGTTGGAAAAACATGGCTCATCCAAGAGATAACTAAAGACGCCAATATCGATTATCTTTCTTTAAATGGAGAAGATCAAGATGTGCAGGCTTTACTTGCTACGCGAACCGCAGCAAATTACAAAAGAATTTTAGGGAATACAAAATTGTTGGTGATAGATGAGGCACAGGTTATACCAGAAATTGGGAAGATCTTAAAATTACTTATCGATACTTTTAATGAATTAACAATTGTTGCCAGCGGATCATCTGCGTTCGATCTTTCTAACCAAACGGGCGAACCTTTAACAGGCAGAAGTTTAACCTACTATCTCTATCCCGTTGCGCAATTGGAATTGGCTAATTATGAAAATGGTTTGCAGACAACTCAAAATTTAGAAGAGCGTTTGATTTTTGGTTCTTATCCAGAGCTATTTCAATTAGAATCTTTACCCGAAAAGGCGCAATATTTAGCAGAAATGGTTAAATCGTACTTACTCAAAGATATTTTGATGTATGAGAATATCCAAAATAGCACTAAGTTGTTTGATTTACTGAAGCTTATCGCCTATCAAGTAGGCTCGGAGGTTTCTATTGATGAAATTTCTCGAACTTTAGGCATAAGCAAAAATACAGTTGATCGTTATCTCGACTTGCTCTCTAAAGTTTTTATCGTTTATAAAGTTAGTGGCTATAGTAATAACTTACGCAAAGAGGTTACTAAATCTTCTAAATGGTATTTTTACGATAATGGGATTCGGAATGCAGTAATTAACGATTTTAGGTTGCTTGCTTTGCGCAACGATCAAGGTATATTATGGGAAAATTATTGTTTCGCAGAGCGGATAAAGAGAATGTCCTATCAGCAACAAAATGTTCAACACTACTTTTGGCGCACTTACGATCAACAAGAAATTGATTTAATAGAAACCAGAGATGGCCAAATTACAGCTGTTGATTTTAAATGGGGTGATGGAAAGAAAAAAATCCCTGGCTTTTTTGCCAAAAATTATCCAAATGCATCATTTTCAATAATTAATAAAGAAAACTACTTAGAATTTATACTTTAATGGATCCTACCTTATTACTCGATTTAGTGAAAATGCAAATGCCTTATGGAAAGTATAAGGGTTATTTAATCTGTAATATTCCAGAAAGTTATCTCCTTTGGTATAAAGATAAAGGCTTTCCAAAAGGAAAACTAGGTGATTTAATGGCTACAATGTTCGAAATCAGAGTAAACGGTTTGGAATATTTGTTAACTCCGCTCAAGAATCAATACAGATAAACTCTGTATAAGAACACCAAAATACGTGTATCACATTATAATCTTAGGTCATAAAAACAACTTGCTTATCTGCGTCTAAAACTAAAGCAACTTCCGTGTCATAAACCTGCCTTTAATACCATTTCTTTCCTCCTTCTTTAAGCTAATTCATAAAAACTTCATACTACTGTGTTTATTTTGGCATTAGTAAAGGTTTTTTCAAGACCCTAAATCAAATTGCTTAAAAAATCAGATAATGAAGAAAGTTATAATGCTCGCATTTGCGAGTGCGTTGCTGTATCAAACCGGTTGCACTCCAAAAAAAGAAGAAAAGGAAGAAGAAACAAATTATACGGTAACATCACCGCTTAAAATCGACACTTCATTTACAAAAGAATATGTTTCTCAAATTAAATCGGTTAGAAATATCGAATTGAGAGCACAAGAAAAAGGTTATCTCCAAAAAATTTATGTAGATGAAGGCCAAAGCGTAAAAGCTGGGCAATTATTGTTTAGAATTATGCCGAAAATGTTCGAAGCGGAGCTTTTAAAAGCGCAAGCAGAAACTAAAGCTGCAGAAATCGAACTTCAAAACACTAAGTTATTAACGGATAAAAATGTTGTTTCAAAAAACGAGCTCTATATGGCGAAAGCTAAGCTAGATGCCGCCAATGCAGAAACATCTTTAGCGAAAATGCATTTGGCACTTACCGAAATTAAAGCGCCATTTGATGGAACTATTGATCGCATTCCACTTAAACTCGGCAGTTTGGTTGATGAAGGCGCCTTGTTAACAAGCCTATCAGATAATAGCCAAATGTTCGCATACTTTAACGTTTCAGAGCCTGAATATTTAAATTATTCTAGCGCAACCAAAGAAAAAGGAAAGCAACAGGTTAGTTTGTTAATGGCCAATAACGAATTGTTAAAATCAAAAGGAACAGTAGAAACTGTAGAAAGCGAATTTGATAACGAAACGGGCAATATTGCTTTTAGAGCAAGATTTAACAACCCAAGCAGCCTACTTAAAAATGGCGAAACAGGCAAAATACGAATGCTTGTACCATTAAAAAACGTATTGGTTATTCCGCAGAAAGCAACTTTTGAAATACAGGATAAAATTTACGTTTTTGTTATTGATAAGAGCAATAAAGTACGATCGAGGGAGATTGTTATTGCTAACGAAATGCCTGATTTATATGTAGTAGGAAGTGGGCTAAAAGAAGGCGACAAAATTTTACTGGACGGTGTGCAAAAAGTAAAAGATGATGATAAAATCAAATTCAAATATCTTGATCCCAAGGGTGTAATCAATAGTTTAAGATTAGACGCAGAATAATAACGCATTAGATATAAAATTTATGTTCGCCAAATTCATACAAAGGCCCGTCCTTTCTATCGTAATATCATTAATCATTGTGTTTTTAGGTGCCTTGGCAATTACCGGGCTACCTGTAACACAATTTCCATCCATATCGCCGCCAAAAGTAAACATCACGGCAGAATATCCTGGAGCCAACAATGAGCTCTTAATCAAATCTGTGGTTATCCCATTAGAGCGTGCCTTAAACGGTGTTCCGGGAATGAAATACATTGCTTCTGATGCTGGTAATGATGGCGAAGCCAGTATTCAAGTGGTTTTTAATTTGGGTACTGATCCAAATCAAGCATCATTAAACGTACAAAACCGTGTAGCCGCCGTAACCAATAAACTTCCTCCTTTGGTAGTAAGGGAGGGCGTAAAAATTACCAGGGAAGAATCGAATATGCTCATGTATATCAACCTATATAGCAAAGACCCTAAAATGAACGAAAGTTTCCTTTATAACTTTGCTGATATTAACATTTTAGCAGAGCTGAAAAGGGTTGATGGTGTTGGTTTTGCCGATATTTTAGGTGATCGTGATTACGCAATGCGAATTTGGTTAAAGCCAGATCGGATGCAGGCCTATAAAATTTCTGCAGATGAAGTAATGAAAGCGCTAGATGAGCAAAGTTTAGAAGCTTCTCCAGGCAAAACAGGCGAAAGTTCGGGTCAGCGATCACAGGCATTTGAATATGTACTAAAGTATTCTGGTCGATATACCACCAAAGAACAATATGGAGACATTGTATTGCGTGCCAATCCCAATGGTGAGATGCTTCGCCTTAAAGATGTTGCCGATGTAGACTTCAGCAGTTCTGCCTATAATTTGTATTCAAACTTGAACGGAAAATCATCCGCTGCAATCGTACTTAAACAATCTTACGGAAGTAACGCAAGTCAGGTAATTAAAGATGTAAAAGCCAAAATGGCCGAAATTAAATCATCATCATTTCCAAAAGGTTTAGATTACGAAATCAGTTATGACGTATCGAAATTCTTAGATGCATCTATTGAAAAGGTAATCCACACACTGGTTGAGGCTTTTATTTTGGTAGGTTTAGTGGTGTTTTTATTCTTAGGAGATTGGCGTTCAACCTTAATTCCGATTATTGCTGTACCAGTATCCCTAATTGGAACATTTGTTTTCATGCAGTTTTTCGGGATCACCCTAAATCTGATCACATTATTTGCGCTAGTATTGGCCATTGGGGTGGTGGTAGATAACGCCATCGTAGTAATCGAGGCCGTCCATAGTAAAATGGAGCACAGTAAAATATCTGCGTTAAAAGCGACCCAACAAGCCATGAAAGAAATTAGTGGCGCCATTATAGCCATTACCTTCGTTATGGCCTCGGTGTTTATTCCTGTGGCTTTTATGTCTGGACCAGTGGGAATTTTCTATCGCCAGTTCTCTATTACCATGGCAACGGCAATTATTCTTTCGGGAGTTGTGGCTTTAACTTTAACGCCAGCTTTATGCGCCATCATGTTAAAAAATGATCACGGGAAGGTTAAAAAGAAAACCCCAATTGATCGTGTTTTAGATGGCTTTAACAATTGGTTTGGCAGATTAACAGGAAGCTATAAAAACATTTTAGATAAGGTTGTAACCCGTAGGCTTTTCACTTTTGGAGCACTAATCTTTTTCTGTATTGGAATATGGTTGTTAAACAGCTCGGTTCCATCAGGATTTATTCCAAACGAGGATCAAGGAATGGTTTATGCCATTATTCAAACTCCTGCAGGATCTACATTGGAGAGAACCAACCAAATTGCCAAACGATTGCAAGTGGTTGCTAAAGGAATTGAAGGTGTAAAATCTGTTTCTTCATTAGCAGGTTACGAAATCCTTACCGAAGGAACAGGATCGAATGCGGGAACTTGTTTAATCAACTTAAAAGATTGGAGTGAACGTAAAAACTCCTCGCTGGATGTGATTAAAGAATTGGAAGTAAAGGCCAAAGACATTCCTGGAGCAACTATTGAGTTTTTCCAACCTCCAGCGGTGCCAGGTTATGGTGCGGCAGGCGGTTTCGAGCTGCGTCTTTTAGATAAAGCCGGAAGTGGTGATTACAAAAAAATGGAAACCGTGAGCAACGATTTTGTTAGGGAGCTGAATAAGCGTAAAGAACTTTCATCTGTATTTAGTTTCTACAGTGCCAGCTTCCCTCAATATATGCTAAAAATCGATAACGACCTTGCTCAGCAGAAAGGCGTAACGATTGATAACGCTATGAATACTTTATCAACGTTTGTGGGGAGTAATTACGAAACCAGTTTCATTAAATACGACAGGCAATACAAAGTAATGGTGCAGGCATTGCCTCAATATAGAGCATTACCAAGCGATATTTTAAAGCTTTCGGTAAAAAATAGCCGTGATGAAATGGTGCCATTTTCTGCCTTTATGAAAATGGATAAAGTATATGGTTTATCAGAAATTACCCGACATAATATGTCTAACGATTCGGAAATTAGCGGACAATCTGGTCAGGGATATAGCTCTGGTGAAGCCATTAAAGCCATTACGGAAGTTGCACAAAAAACACTGCCAAGAGGTTTTGGGATAGATTGGGCGGGGATTTCAAAAGATGAGGTATCTAGAGGAAATGAAGCGATTTATATTTTCTTGATTTGTTTGGGCTTCGTTTACTTGATTTTGGCCGCACAATACGAGAGTTTTATTTTACCGCTTTCGGTAATCCTATCGTTACCTGCTGGTATTTTCGGAACCTATCTTTTACTTAAAATTCTAGGCTTAGAAAACAATATTTATGCTCAAGCGGCAATGGTTATGCTTATTGGATTGCTGGGTAAAAATGCAGTGCTAATTGTAGAGTTTGCCGCACAAAGGCAGAGTCAGGGGGTTTCTGTAGCTCAAGCCGCTATAGAATCAGCAGTTGTTAGGTTCCGCCCAATTTTAATGACTTCTTTCGCTTTCATTGCTGGCTTAATTCCCTTAATGATTGCAACCGGTCCTGGCAAAATTGGTAACAGAACTATTGGTACAGCCGCAACCGGCGGGATGCTTTTCGGTACCGTGTTTGGGGTAATTATAATCCCGGGCTTATATTTCATTTTTGGAACCATTGCCGCAAAGCGAAAATTAATCAAAATTGAAGAAGAACATCCATTAACCGAAGAAATTGAACACAATGTTTAAGAAAAATATATATAAAGGCGTTGCATTCGTTTTAATCTGCATAGCCTACACCGCTTGCAAAGTACCGCAAGTTGCACAGAGAACCGAAAACAAAAATGTACCAGGAAGTTTTAATACTTCAATTGATACTTTAAGTAGCGGTAAAGTACAATGGCGTCAGTTCTTTACTGACCCTAATTTGGCTAGCTTGATCGATACTGCTTTAAAGAATAACCAGGAATTGAACATCACGCTTCAAGAAATTGAAATTGCTAAAAATGAAATTAGAGCAAAAAAGGGAGAGCTTTTACCAACAGTGGGTTATAGAGTAGGTGCTGGATTAGAAAAAGTAGGACGATATACAAGTGGCGGTGCTGGAGATGCTTCAACAGAAATTACACCAGGAAAAGAAGTGCCTGAAGTATTGCCAGATTATGGATTTGGAATTCAAGCCAATTGGGAAGCCGATATTTGGCATAAATTACGAAATGCAAAAAAAGCAGCTGTAACGCGTTATTTATCAACAGTGGAAGGTAAAAATTTCGTAATCACTAACCTTGTTGCAGAAATCGCAAATACATATTACGAATTATTGTCGCAAGATAACCAGTTGGAGATTGTTAAAAAGAACATTGCGTTGCAAAGCAATGCACTTGAATTAATGAAAATTCAGAAGCAGGCCGCTAGAGTTACCGAGCTTGCAGTGCGTAAATTTGAAGCGGAGGTTTTAAGTTCGAAAAGTTTGGAATTTGATATTCAACAACAAATCACTGAATCTGAAAACAAAATTAATTTCTTACTTGCTCGCTATCCACAAACTATTGTAAGAGATAAAACCAGCTTTCTTGATTTAGTTCCGCCAACCATTCAGGCGGGTATTCCGGCACAATTGCTAGCCAATCGTCCAGATATTAAACAAGCAGAATACGATCTTTCAGCAGCTAAATTAGACGTTAAAGTTGCAAAAGCACAGTTTTATCCATCATTGGGAATTTCTGCTACTCTAGGTTATCAGGCATTTAATCCTACTTATTTATTAAGAACGCCAGAATCTTTAGCGTATTCTTTGGCTGGAGATTTAGCAGGCCCACTAATTAACAGAAACGCCATTAAGGCCGAATATTTAACCGCAAACGCGAAACAGTTGCAGGCCGTATTTAATTACGAGAAAAGCATTTTAAACGGATATATGGAGGTCGCAAATCAGTTATCAAACATAAACAATCTGCAGAAAAGCTATGAGTTAAAATCTAAGCAAGTTTTAGCATTAACGCAATCAATAGAAATTGCTAATGATTTATTTAAATCAACAAGAGCAGATTATTTTGAAGTGCTAATGACGCAACGTGATGCGTTACAATCTAAATTAGAGCTTATCGAAACCAAAAAGCAACAGTTAAATGCTGTGGTAAACATCTATCACGCTTTAGGCGGTGGATGGAATTAAGCAAATAAACTTTGACAACTTCCTTGCTCAATCGCATAGAAAGTTGTCAAAGTATTTATTTTATACTAGATCTCACAGCCATTTTCATCGCAAACGGCATCATCAGTTTTATTTAAAGATGTTAATGTAGATTTCGGCTGAGTTTCTTTCCATTCGGTAAAACTCTGCGTTAAAGCATCAGTAAAAGCTTGAACAGGTTGGGCACCAGAAACCCCATACTTACGATCCATTACAAAATAGGGAACACCACGGATTCCCAAACTCTGACTTTCATAAACATCATAACGAACAGCTTCCGCAAATTGATCGCTATTTAAAACTTCCTCTGCTTCAGCTTTATCCAAGCCAATTTCTCCAGCAACATCAACCAGAACCGAAGTTTCGCCAATATTTCTGCTTTGAACAAAATGAGCTTCAAATAATTTTTCTTCGGCTAAATCCTGAAGATTATGTTTTGCTGCCAAATGAATTAATCGGTGTGCATTAAAGGTATTTGCTGGAATATTTTTATCAAAATCAATTGTTAATCCTGCATTTGAGGCCATGTCAACAACCTGCTTGGTCATTTGCTTTGCTTGCTCAATCGGCATCCCTTTGCTTCTAGAAAGGTATTCGTAAACCGTTTCGTTATTTGTATTGTGATATTCAGGATTAAGCTGATAGCTTTTCCAATCCACCTCAATTTCATTTTTAAACGGAAGCCTATCGATTGCCTGTTCAAAATGCCTTTTCCCGATATAGCAAAACGGACACATTACATCCGACCAGATTTCTACTTTCATGGAGTAAAATTACCTTGATTATTGTAAAGATGGGTAAGCGCAAAGTAAAAACACATTCCCCAAAATTATTCCCCAAACTGAGCAATTTTTTTCCCAGCAGGGGAAATAGTTCCCCACACGAAAAATAATATTATTTTTAAGTTGCTGATTATTAGTTAGTTGATTTATTTAATCTTTCGGCATCATTTTAACTTACATATAACATTAAATCAAACCATAAGCAATGTTGCTATGATAAACCAAATGAAATGAAAAAAAACTTATTAGTGCTTTTAATTGTCGGACTAGGGCTTTCGGCGAGTGCTCAAAAACAAATTTTTGAGGGGCCATCAATGAAAACGGAAATACCAAAGCACAAAATTGTAGCAATCATTCCGTTTTCAACTAAGATAACTTACAAAAAGCTTCCTAAAAATTATGATGCTGCAGCTAATAAAGAACAAGAAATGGCGATGTCAAAATCAATACAATCTAGTATGTACACTTATTTGTTGAGAAAAGCTGATAATTATTCTGTTAAATTCCAAGATATTGACAAAACAAACATCCTATTAAAAAAGGCGGGAATAATTGATAAGTTAGACGAAATGACTAAAGATGAAATTGCCAAAGTTCTAGGTGTTGATGCAATTGTTGGCGGGAGTTATGATAGTGAATCTACTAAATCTGAAGCGGGCGCAATTGCTACCTCTCTAATAGGATTAGGCGGAAAAACTGGAACAGGAAAGCTAACCTTAATAATAAACAATGGCGCTGATGGTGAATTATTATGGCGCTTCTACAAAACTATGGATGATAATATCAAAACTTCAACAGATGAATTGGTTGAAACTATGATGAGAAAAGTTGCTAGAAACTTTCCATATTCAAAGTAATCTAAAAGCTAAAAGCCATTTGAATGGCTTTTAGCTTTCTTTCCTACTTATACAACTGATTAAACAGCAACTTAAATGTTCCATGAGTTTGTGCCCGGAATGTAATTTCTGGCCCAAATGCATAAAGTGTTCCTTTTCCAATTTGGCTTTGGAAACTCGTGATCCCATCTTTTAGATAAGCTTGCCCCCAAGCCCAGCCGCTTCTTAGTGGAGCAGAAGAATTAAACCACATCAAGGGTTCAATTTTATAATCTGATTTTGATTCTTTATCCAATTTAAAAACCGGACTTTCATCAAAATACACATCAGTAAGTTTATCTAAACCCCAGTTAGCGGGTTTATTTACATCAATTTCTGTTTGCAAAACACTGCCGGGGATGTAATATTTTTCATCAGGAAGTTTTTTGTCTTTCCCATCAACAAGCTCAACAATGGCGTTTTTTACGGGCAAGCCCAATTGAAATGCAAGATTTGTACTCGTTCCCATTGTTACGATCTTTCCTCCTTCTTCTAAAAATTTCTTCAATTCGGGAATAGATTTATCAGCAGTGATTCTTCCCAATTGCTTTCTGTATTCTTCAGGAATATCTTCGGCTTTTGGTCCAAAATTTCTACCGCTAGCTCCTTGCGCCTGAAGTACGGGAATTGCGCCACCAACAAACACAATTACATCATATTTAGATTTCAGATTTCCTGCATCAACATCCTGCGGATATATAACATCAATAGCATAATGGTACTGCTCCATTATAAAACGAACCCAACCAGAAGGCATCGATCCGCCATAAGTATCCCATAAAGCAATACGAGCATTATTTACCGCAACCTTACGTTTTGGTTCAGCTCCAATTTGAGCATTCACATTTGCTTTTTGCAAAACCTCAACTGCTTTAGCTGATGATTTAACATAGAAATCGCCTGATTTTTCATCACGAACGATGGCCAAATTTGCTTTTAATAAATCGTTAACGGCTTTATAAGAATCATTTTGTTTGGAGCTTAAAACAAATCCTTTACCTAAAGGCACTTTATTTAATGGTGTTAAAAGTTCTCCAACGGGTAATTTTTTAAATGGGCCAGAAAAATCATTCAAAATCCGATCAAACTTAACATTCATTAAATAAGCCAAAGTCCAGCCCGCAGCATCGTATGGAGCAACTGGTGGGCCACCAGGATATTTAAAATCATTTGGATGATCTTGTGGCTCAAACATATCCAAAACGTGCGGTCTAAAAGCTTGATCGGTTTTTACAACATAACTTCCGGCAGGATATTTCTTGCCTTCAACAGTAAAATCGGCAGAAGCTTTTTCTACAACAATTCCAGTTCTAATTAAAGCATTCAAAAATTTAACTGCTGTGTTAAAGTCGGGTTGATTTGCCGAAAGAATATAACCTCTGGCATCTCGATTAACTGGCGCCTTCATCACCGTATCATAAGCTTTCATACTCATTTGTCTGCGAGCGCCAAAATCAGATTCTCCACCAGTAACTGTTGCGCCTTTATCATTTTTAGCAGCCTCATTTATAGCTTCAATCTTTTTAGGCGAAAACGACCAATTATCTTTGCTTCCTCTATCAATAGAGTTTCTGCCCATTTGATAAATATTAAACAACAATTCATCGCGATAGCGCTGGGCGTACCCTAAAACAGCATAATTTAACGAAACCGAATAATCGATCGAATTTTTGAAATACCATTTTCTCGGCGTAATCGGGTTCGGAGAATCTCCGCTAGGCAATAATCTAGAAGGCACCAAAGGAATATCAGAAGGTGTTGGGCTACCAATAATTTCTGTTAACAAACCAACCATATTATGGAAATAAGTTGTAGTACGAAGTCCTCCGTTATACCAAGTAGAATATACAGATCCGCCTCGTTGTGTGTATCCGGGTTTGTTTTCTACATTCATTCGGTTGTGCATTGCGGCACCAACAGCATCTAAACTGGTTAAAATTGTTGGGTCGAAAACATAATTAAAAGGATCGCGATAGGGCGGGCCAGCAACAACGGTTCCTGCAGGACCAGCCTGATGGTGGTTGTACATAATCTGCGGAATCCATTCTACAAAAAGCTGACGCCCGATGTTTTGCGTTTCCTTAAGATTAAGCATAAAGAAATCTCTATTATTATCATGTCCCGCATACTTTTCATAAAGCCTTGGCAAACCACTTAAAGTTCTTTTTTTAGGATCCTTATCTCTCATGTACCAATTACTTACCAGTTCCTGTCCATCAGGATTTGCATGGGTAAATAGAATGATCACATTATCCAAAATACGCATCGTTTCAGGGTCTTTCCTCGAAACAAATTCGTAAATGGTCTGGATTAATTGATGTGCCCCAACGGTTTCATTAGCATGTAAGCCACCGTCAATCCAAACAACAGCTTTACCTTCTTGCGCCAATGCTTTTGCCTTTTCTGGCGATATTTCTGCATGCGCAAGTTGTTGCGAAATCTCTTTGTAGCGATCTAGTTTTTTTAAGTTTTCTGGCGAAGAAACAATCAGCATATACTGGCTTCTTCCTTCTTCGGTTTTGCCTATATCTACGAGTTTTATTCGGTTTGATGCTTCTGCAAGTTTCTTAAAATAAGCTTCAGTCTGCGTGTAAGTGGCCAGTTGATAGTCATCGCCAATACTGAAGCCAAAGTGCGATTTTGGTGTAGGGATTTCCTGTGCAATTGCAACAACGGAACTGCTTACAATTAAAAAGGCAAGACACAGCTTTTTAAAGTAGTTTTTTATCATAATCGGGATTTGTTGGTTGGATAATCAAATATAATATAGAAAGGTATCCAAAAATGCCCTGAAGTAAATTTGTTACAAGTAGATCTTTAGGTTTTAGAGCGCCATTTAAGGGGAATGACTAGAAATCGAAAAATTTCTTAATCCTAATCCATACATTTGCCATTGATGTAAGTTCTTAACTTTATTTTTTCATCAACCGATATAGGTTCCGGGTGTAAGATCTGGATTAAAAGGGAATCGTGTGAAAATCACGAGCTGTCGCGCAACTGTAAATCTTGTCTTTAACAAAAAAGACAACAGTTTTATCAATTAGGCCACTGTGTTTTCGAACATGGGAAGGCGATAAAATTGGGGATAAGTCAGGAGACCTGCCATTATCGAATTGACGGTGCTTTCGCGTTATAAAGCAATTGGTCAGGTCTGATAGGTTCACAATAAAATTAACCGTTTTATTAAAGTTTGTGCTAAGCTTTTATGCTGATGCTCCGATTTTTTGTGCCCATTCCTTTCCATTTATTTTTAGCAGAAAACAGTATAAAATATTGCAAAAAGGGCTTTTAAACGATTTATTTACTTAATCTTTAAAAGAAATGCTAACGCAAAATCTTGGCTATCCGCGAATTGGTAGCCACCGAGAATTAAAGAAAATCTGCGAAAATTATTGGGCAGATAAAACTGGGTACAAAAACGTACTTCAGGTAGGCAAAAACATCCGCCATGAAAACTGGCTGATGCAAAAAGAAGTAGGAATTGATGTTATTCCATCTAACGATTTCTCTTTCTACGATCATGTTCTTGATCATTCGTTAACTTTTGGAGCCATTCCGAAAAGGTACAACGAAGTCATTTTAAAAAAGGGTAATTCTGAGCTGGATTTATACTTTGCAATGGCCAGAGGGTATCAAAAAGAAGGCTTGGATGTTGTTGCTATGGAAATGACAAAATGGTTCGATACCAACTATCATTACATTGTTCCAGAATTTTACAAAGACCAGCCTTTTAAACTATTTTCAACCAAAATTATTGATGAGTTTTATGAGGCGAAACAACTTGGAATTACGACCAAGCCAGTTTTAATTGGTCCAGTTTCTTATCTACTATTGGGAAAAGAAAAGGAATCTGGTTTCGATAAAATCGATTTAATAAAAAATCTACTTTCGGTTTACATGGACGTTTTAACTCGCCTAGATGCTCTGGATGTTGAATATGTTCAATTTGATGAGCCTTTTTTAACGCTTGATTTAAACGAAAAAATACAGAAGGCTTACGAATATGTTTATAAGGAAATTAGAAAAGCTTTCCCAAGATTAAAAGTTGTTTTGGCTACCTATTTTGAAGGATTGGGAAATAATCTGGATTTAGCTGTATCGCTTCCGATAAATGTTTTGCATATAGATTTGGTTCGGGCAGAAACACAGTTAAATGAAGTTATATCCGCACTTGGCGAAAAAACCATTCTTTCTTTAGGTATTGTAGACGGAAGAAATATCTGGAAAAATGATTTCGAAAAATCTTTGTCAGTAATTAATCAGGCCGTTGAAAAACTAGGCTCAGATCGTTTATGGATTGCGCCTTCATGCTCATTAATCCATTCTCCTGTGGATTTAACCAATGAAACCGATGAGCAGAATTTATCTGCCGAAATAAAACAATGGTTGGCTTTTGCTAAACAAAAAATAGCCGAAACTGTAATTCTCAAAAAACTCGCCACACAAGAAAGCCCTGCATCTACCCTGCAAAAGCTCGAAGAAAATAAAACCGCAATTAGCAATCGCAAAAGCTCTACTTTAATTCACAATCAACAAGTTAAACAAAGAGTTTTAGCTTTAAAAGATGAAGATTCTGAACGCTTAAGTTCGTTTGCTAGCAGAAAGATTAAGCAACAATCGTTAAATCTTCCGGCTTATGCCACAACAACTATTGGTTCTTTCCCGCAAACGGCAGAAGTGAGAAGTTGGAGAGCAAAGTTTAAAAACGGAACTTACACATTAGATGAATACAACACCTTGATTGCTGAAGAGACTGCAAAAGCGGTAAAATGGCAGGAAGAAATCGACTTGGATGTGTTGGTTCATGGCGAGTTTGAACGAAACGACATGGTTGAATATTTTGGTGAACAACTTAATGGTTTTGCTTTCTCGAAAAATGGATGGGTACAAAGTTATGGCTCTCGATGCGTTAAACCTCCCATAATTTTTGGCGATGTATCTCGTCCGAAAGCGATGACTGTAAAATGGACGGCCTATGCACAATCCTTAACTTCAAAATATATGAAAGGAATGTTAACTGGTCCGGTTACTATTTTACAGTGGTCTTTTGTAAGAAATGATCAACCCCGTTCGGAAACCTGTACACAAATTGCCTTAGCCATTCGGGATGAGGTTTGCGATTTGGAAAACGCAGGAATTAAGATTATTCAGATAGATGAGCCTGCCATTAGAGAGGGCTTGCCTTTACGAAAAGCGGATTGGCAGAATTATTTAAACTGGGCGGTAAAAGCCTTTAAAATTTCAGCGAGTGGGGTTGAGGATGGAACGCAAATCCACACGCACATGTGTTATTCGGAGTTTAATGATATTATTCAGAACATTGCTGATATGGATGCCGATGTGATTACGATAGAAACTTCCCGTTCGCAAATGGAGTTGTTGGATGCTTTCGCCGATTTTAAATATCCAAACGAGATTGGCCCAGGCGTTTACGACATCCATTCGCCAAGAGTTCCAAAAAGGGAGGAGATGGTTCATTTATTAAAGAAAGCAAAAGCTGTTATTCCAAGCGAGCAACTTTGGGTAAA
Organism: Pedobacter fastidiosus; assembly: GCF_014306625.1. GTDB lineage: Bacteria > Bacteroidota > Bacteroidia > Sphingobacteriales > Sphingobacteriaceae > Pedobacter > Pedobacter fastidiosus. The sequence continues at coordinate 150,004 of NZ_JACRYL010000005.1, read as the reverse complement.
CCCAGATTGCGGATTAAAAACCCGTGGATGGGATGAAACCAAAAAAGCTTTAATTGAAATGGTTGAAGCGGCAAAGGAAATGCGCCAGGCAGAAGTTGTATTAACAGCTGAGCAACAAATAAATTAATACTTTTGCCACGGAAGCGCAGAAAACACAGAAGAAATTGAATAAAATTAATCTGTAAAGATCCGTGTTTCCGTGGCTAATTTATAAACCCAATATGACTCTAGAAGAAAGAATATCCAACTCAAAAACAAGCATTTTTAAAGCTGTTTTCCCGAATACGACCAATCATTACGATACCCTTTTCGGTGGAACGGCCATGCACTTAATGGACGAAGTAGCCTTTATTACCGCAACTCGCTTTAGCAGGCAGATTATGGTTACGGTTAGCAGTGACAGAATCGATTTCAAAAAACCAATCCCTGCTGGAACTATTGTAGAGTTAATTGGAATGGTGAGCCATGTAGGCAATACCAGTTTAAAAGTGAATGTAGAAATTTACATTGAGCAAATGTATGCTGAGGGTAGAGAACTTGCTGTTCATGGAAGTTTTACCTTCGTTGCTATTGATGAACAGAAAAAACCGGTTCAAGTAATTAAGTAATTTCTTGTAACTGAGGCACTGAAATCACAATATAATTACATCTTTTAGGTAAAAAATTAATTATAAACCCGATTGGGAAAAAAACAGAAAATTAATATAGAATCAAATAAAGATAAGCGTACACAACCGGCGCAGCCAATAACAAACCGTCAAAACGATCTAGCAAACCGCCGTGTCCTGGCAATAAACCGCCACTATCTTTAGTATCTAAACTTCGTTTAAGCATCGATTCTACCAAATCGCCTAGCGTACCAAAAGAGGCGATTAAAACCGCCATTCCTGCCCAAACAATTACTTTGTTTTCGGTAAATAAATAAGATAAACCGATGGCAACCAAAACGCTTGTAAACATTCCTCCAAAAAAGCCTTCCCAACTTTTTTTAGGCGAATGGCGCTCGAATAATTTTCGCTTACCATACTTTACCCCAAAAAGATAGGCGCCTGTATCGTTAGCCCAAAGCATCAATAAAAAAGCTAGCGGAAAATGAAAGTTGTAATTATTCCAGTCTTTTAAAAACCCTAAGGCATGAAAAAAGCAAAATGGAATAGTTACATAAACAAAGCCCACAAAGGTGTAGGAGATGTTGGCGAAAGGAATTTTGTTCTTCTTGTAGAGTTCGCTAATGAAAACAGAGAAGATTAAGGGGATACATAGCAGAAGATATTTTACATCGTATTTTAGGTAATGCAAACCCGCCGCCATTAAGAAAATTAAACCTCCGGCAACTAAGCCAATATTTCGGTGTGGCCTAATTCCTGAATTTTTAATCAGTTTATAAAACTCAAAAAGAGATAAAATACTTAAGATGAGATAAAACGCTGTAAAAGTATAGCTGCCCAAAAAGATGGAGCCAAGCATAACAATGGTAAAAAAGAATGCGGTTATTGCCCGGGTTTTCATTTAAGGTTGGGTAAAGGGTTAGAATTTTTTATTCAATTTCATTTTGAACCATATACTCAATGGCTTTATCAAAATCGGCCTGATTTACCAAAACGTTTACTTCGCCAAAATTATAAGCTGCAAGTTGCTTATTAATTGTTACGGCAGGGATTCCGGCTTCAGTTAAGCCCTGTTTTAAAACTTCGGCGGCAAATGCATCGCCGGTTGTATATACTTTAACCCAGTTTTCGTTCACGTTGTGCGGTATCTTTAAAAAATTTAAACAAAGCTATGGTTATTATTACACTAATTACATAGCCATACCAAGGAAATCCTATCGGTTCATCTGCTTTATCTAAAGGCATATTGTGTTTTTGCATGTAAAGCGCAACACAAACGGCGTAAGCATTATTTAAAAAGTGTGCTAACATGGCGTACCAAATGCTTCCACTGAAATAGTATAAATAACCAAAACCAGCGCCTAAAAGCATACGAGGAATAAAGCCGTAAAACTGTATATGGATGGCGCTAAAAATTATTGCAGAAACCCAAATGGCTAGATGCGGGTTGTTAAAAATTCTATTTAAACTCCGTTGAACTCCGCCTCTAAACATGAGTTCTTCGCCAATGGCGGGCAAAACGGCAATCATGATCAAGTTAACTACAAAATCCCAATTATTGCGTACGGTGAGGAGCTGAATGGTTACTTTCATCGCTTCATCTTCCTTTTCTTTCATCCATTGTTCTATCCATTTTAAAAAATCAGGCAGAATCATTTTTTGATTCCAAATCGCTGTCCATTCCATAAATGGCATGCTAACGATCATGATGACTAAAACGAGAATCAATAACACAAATTTTGGCTTTCCAAATGCGTAAAAATCTGAAGGTTTTTTACGTTCTGTTAAAGCAAGTGCAATTGGAGGAGCAATAAACATTCCGATTGAACTTGTAATTTGAAGGATTTTTAAAGCGTCTGTAAATTTGGGATCTCCACCGGCAATCAGCTCAAAATTACTAATCATCCCGAAACCATAAATACATAAAATGATCACCAATCCGATAATCGAAAATATTACAGCGCCAACAATAGCGTAAACTAAAAGTAAAAGTAATTGTAGGAAAGGATCGATTTCGACCTTTTTAGGTGTTACAAAATTCATTATTTGTACCTTTGTATGTTTTATTAATCGTTGAAGATAGAAAATGTCTGTAAAGATAGGAAATATAGATTTGGGGGAGTTCCCGTTATTGTTGGCTCCGATGGAGGATGTTAGCGATCCGCCATTCCGTTATGTGTGTAAGCAAAACGGTGCTGATTTGATGTACACTGAATTTATTTCATCTGAAGGCTTAATCCGTGATGCGGCAAAAAGCCTTAAAAAACTTGATATTTTCGAATACGAAAGACCTATTGGAATTCAGATTTTTGGTGGTGATATCGACCACATGCGTGAGGCTTCAGAAATTGCCTCACAAGCTGGGCCAGATTTAGTTGATATAAACTATGGCTGTCCGGTTAAAAACGTGGTTTGCAAAGGTGCTGGTTCTAGCTTATTGCAGGACATTGATAAAATGGTAAAAATGACTGATGCTGTTGTGAAGGCTTCTCATTTACCTGTTACCGTAAAAACGCGTTTAGGTTGGGATGATAATACAAAAAACGTTTGTGAGGTTGCCGAAAGACTTCAAGATGTTGGCATCCAAGCGTTAACGATTCATGGCCGAACTCGGGCGCAACTTTACAAAGGTTCTGCAGATTGGAGTCTAATTAGAGAAATTAAGCGTAATCCGCGAATCAAAATTCCAATTTTTGGCAATGGTGATGTAGATAGCCCGGAAAAGGCTGCAAACTGGCGAATGGAGTACGAAGTTGACGGAATCATGATCGGTAGAGCCGCAATTGGTTATCCATGGATTTTTAGGGAAATAAAGCATTTTTTTAAAACCGGGGAACATTTGGCTGGACCAACAATTGAAGAGCGCATTTCTGTTTGTAGAACACATTTAGAAAAATCTATAGAGTGGAAAGGGCCGAAAACTGGGGTTTTTGAAATGCGCAGGCATTATGCAAATTATTTTAAAGGCTTACCAGATTTTAAGCCCTACCGCATGCGTTTGGTTTCTGAAGGAGACATAAATAATATTTATAATATTTTAGACGAAGTGGCAGTGAAATTTGCCAACTACGATCCGACAGATGTAATGGCTTGATTTTTGAAAGCATTTTTGTACATTCGTTTAAATCATCATGGTTACAGCAATTACAGATGGAGTTAAAGTTTCTGTAGAAACTATTTACCAACCGGAATATTCTAATCCGGCCAATGAACATTTTATGTTCGCCTATCGCGTAGAAATTTCTAATCTTTCTGATTATGCTGTCCAGTTAATGCGCAGGCAATGGTTTATATTTGATTCTAACAGCAGTCGTAGGGAAGTAGAAGGTGAGGGCGTAGTTGGAGTTCAACCGATTATTAATCCCGGCGAAACACACGTTTATGTTTCTGGTTGTAACCTTAAAACTGATATTGGAAGCATGGAAGGCAAATATTTAATGAAACGCCTTACCGATGATTCTGAATTTGAGGTAGACATTCCGCAGTTTTTGCTTATAGCACCTTACAAATTAAATTAATAATCCTTTCCGTTCAATCACTAATTCTTTAACGCTTAGGGTTTTTTGCGCCCTGATTTTATTGTTTTATTATACATTTGTATAACGAACCAACAGATTTTTAACGCCTCTTACTTTTTAAAATGATTCCGCTTAATCTTTTAGACTTAGCCCAAAAACAGTTCCCAAACTTAAATTTTGATCTTGATGATGACATCATTAAAGTAGAAAAAATTTTAAAAGCTGAAGCTAAACTAAATCCTGAAGTTAAGGTAAACGACATCGAAAACCTGATTTCTTTCCTTAGGACTTATCGAAGCAAATTCATTCCGATTTTAAAGAATAAGAACATCAATATTATTGTAACAGGGAAGCAGGCTACTATAAATTTTGCCCGCTTCGATCATGAGAATATTCCAACAGAAACACTTCAAGAGTTCGAACAGGCTTTTTCGGGCAATATTTCAGAATATTTAAAACAATGTATTAGAAACAATAAATGGAACAGCTTGAGGAGCATTTTTATCAATTATTCTTTTCTTGTTGGCGATGCAACTAGGGATGAGGTTTATCAAAATTTAAAGCTTAAAAATCAGTCTATAATTTCTGCGATATACAATAATCAGTATGTTGGATATGTTCAGTTAAATCCTTATTCAGCTGATATTCAATATTATTCGATGCTGAGCACTGTAGACCAGCATTTTTTTGATGATGATATTTTGGCCATAAATAATATCATTTGCGAAAAGCAGAAAAACACGGTTCAGAACAAAATCTTTCTCGGTAAAATTCTTTACGCCGCGAGCTATTTCAACGCCTATACCGATAGCTTAAAGGAAACGCTTGAAAACAACCAGCAAATTGCGCTTCAATGGGTTTATCCTAACGAACCGATATCAAATAGTGACTCTACAAGCTCTACAACTATGACGGTTATCATTATCGCCATTGTTGTGGTCGTTATCATTATTGCGATTGCAAGTGGCGCTACCGGATCAATTACGCCCATAATTTTGGTGGTAGGTTTAATTGCCAGACTGATTAATGCACTGAATAATAAGAAGTAGCAATAAATATCATGTACCAAAATAATTGCCAATTCTAAATAACGTTTATGATCCAGATTAGTCTATTAGAATTTGCACTAAAACAGCTTAAAGGTTTAAAACTTGATCATGAAAATGACATTCTCAGAATTGAAAAGATCCTAAAATCAGAAGTGAAATTGAATTCGAAGATTCAACTCAACGATGTTGAAATCTTAGTTGCCTTTTTAAGAACTTACAAAGGAAAGTTTATCGCGTTTTTGAAAGATCAAAATATTTCGAGAATACTACGTAATCGAGATGAAAATTTATTCGTTGGCAATTTTGATCGAAATTCAGTTTCGGATGAGACAGTGATTCAATTTAGCCAGATATTTGAGGAGAACATTTATAACTATTTAACCCAAAGGATTCGCACCAGCGATTGGAACAGTTTAAAAATAGCCTTTGCAAGGTATGGTTTTCTTATTAGCGACTTAAACATTGAAAAGATTACCCAGATTTTGAGGCAAAGAAATTTGTCTATTATTTCTGCTGTAGAAAAAAATCAGTATATCTCCTTTTCTAAGGAAAATGTTTACGCTTTCAATTCCAATTATTACCTTTTACTAAGCATAGTAAATGCCTTTTGTTTTGACGATGATATTCTGCGGATTAATAACATAATCAGCCAAAATCAACACACAAGTTTACAGAATAAAAATGTTCTCGGTAAAATACTTTTTGCGATGTGCTATTATAATCCATATGATGCAGACTTAAAGAGAATTTTGGCGCACAACCAAAAACTAGCTTACTTATGGATGTTTCCGCCTAATCATAAAACTGAGGCCCTTGTAACAGGCAAAACCTTAAAATTTTCTCTTGTTTTAGCTTTTGGCATTATTATTTTGGGCCTAGCTAGTAAGAGCATTGTTGGGGTTTCCTTAGTCATTTCTGTAATACTAGTTGGGCTCATTTATCACCTCTTTTATAGAGATAAATAGCCTAGGCTATTTCAGCCCAAGCGTTCCATTTTTATCTTCAAAATAATCTTTCGGTTTAACTTTTAATAAATGATAAAGTGCCGAGATAATTGCCTTTAGCTCGGTATACTTTGCATCTTTAATGGCTCTTTCGCCATTTGAAATATGCTTTTTGGCTATAGATTCATTTGAATATTCATCAAGATCTTTATAAGAATATTGGTAGAATAAACTCACGTAAGACTCGTCATTTTGGAAATATATTTCTTGAGAAATTTTTTGCAGTTCCTTTGTTTTTGATTTGATAAGCGAGGTTTGATTTGAGTTTAAAAATTGTGCTTCATTTTTAATGATGTTATTAAAAACATGCTCGATTTTAGGGTTTGGCTTTAAAAGAAGTTCTTCCTTGATCTCCATTTTGTAAGCTTGATACTCTTCAATTTCGGCAATAACGTTTTTCCTTCTCACCAAATCATCATAAACCTGAAAAGCCTTGCGCTTACGTTCGTCTATATTATAAATTTTATCCGTTACTAAGTCATCCTCAATATCAATTAGTGCCTTTAAAAGCTCAATAATCTCAATCCGAACATCATTTAAACGATCGGCGATTTCTTCCTGATTGTTGTTACTAAATTCTTCAATTTCATGATCGATATTCGTTAGCGATTTTTCTAATTCGAGCCTAACCTTGGCAATAGAAACCTGTTTTGCCGACGCATTAAAAACCTGGCTAATTTCCAAATTAATGGCGCCAATGTAAATATTTACCGTTAAATCTCTCGATTCGCTGATATCAAAGTCTATTTCAATATCGGTTCCTTTAAGCAGATTTGCAGACAAATCTTCAGAGTTTATTTCCAGATAACCGATGCACAAATTGCTCGCAGGCGAGGTTTCGGCCTTACCTTCAACTATGTTGATGATCAATTTCTCTCCAGAATCTTTTAGAATTGTTTTGGAGATTGTTTTATAAAGCTTTCTAGAAAGTGGCAGAATATCATTTTTCCTAAATACCCGTTCCAAGTAGGTTGTGCCTAAAGTATCATCAACTTCTAAGCAAATATCGTTCGGCAAAGGCTGGCCAGATATGTTATAAATGCCATGATTGATACTTAAATTTTCTTTTTCGAACACCAAAATCTGATGCTTATCAAATATTTTTACATTGAAAAAATTACTGGTTTTGGGTACAAGTTTTAAAAACTCATTAAATTTTGAGTGGAAAGAAATTAAGCCAGTATCAAAACCTCCATCTGTTCTTGTAACCCTATAATAACCAGAAAATTCATTCGGAACAAATCCGGTTAAAAGCTCATCGTTATCTTGAGAATTTACTTCGTAAACCAATTTAACATCTTGAAGTTTAGTGGGTAAATCTTCTTTAATCTCGGCTTTTTCTGTGCTTAAATTTTGCTTATTTTTCGTCCCCGCATAATAACTTGCGCCCACAATAATTGCTGTTGTTGGATCTATACTAGAATCTACAGTAGATTCGAATTCTTGATGCAAATATTCCTTAACGTATGGAATATAGGTTGTTCCGCCCACCAAAATAATACGCTCTACCTGTTTATTAGAAATGCTATTCTTTTCCAATAAGCGCTTTGTTAACTTTACGGTTTCATCCACTTTTGGATGAATAAGTTCGTTAAACTGTTGCCTTGTGATTTCAAATTCGATAAACTTTGATGCAAGATCCAATTCGAGTTCTACAAATACACTTTCCTTAATTGAAAGTTCTTTTTTTGCTTCTTCAGCTCTGTAAAGCAATTCGAAAAACAGTTTGCTGTAGGCACTTTTTTCGGCACTTACCATTTGTTTCCACAAATTTTCTGTACCCAGTTCCTTTTCTAAAATCGGACAAAATAGATGTTCCAAGATTAAATTATCGATATCTAAACCGCCTAAAAAGTTATTTCCTTCATGATCGATAACCTTTAATTCACGATTATTTATACTTACCAAAGCTACATCGAAAGTTCCTCCACCAAAATCGTAAACAAGCCAGTTTTTAGATTCATCAATAGAAATATTCTGTGTATTGGCATAAGCCAAACAAGCGGCAATAGGCTCTTGCAAGAGCAAAACTTCTTGCAAACCAGCGCTGTAACCAGCGCTTTTGGTCGCGTTAGATTGAATGGTATCAAAGGAAGCAGGAATGGTTATTACTGCCGAAGTTGGTTTTTCATCGCCAACAAAGTTGATTAACTCTTTTAAAATCAATGCAGAAAAATCAATTGCTGTTTTATTTTCTTGGGTAGCCGGGACATGAAAAGTATGCTCACTTCCCATTTTCCGTTTAAAACTAGAAAAAACATTTTCTGGTTGAACAGCAGTTAATTCTCGAGCTTTATCTCCAACGAGAATGCGAGCATTTCTGTAAGCAATAACGGAAGGTAAAGTATCTCTAAAACCAACAGGATTTTTGTAAATATTAACTTTTCCGGCTTGAAATTTTCCAATACCCGAATTCGTTGTGCCTAAATCTATCCCAAAATTTATATTTTCCATCCCTATTATTCTACAATTACAACTGCTTTCTGAATCAAGATTCGATTTCCACCTTCGTTTTTGTAGATGGTTGGTTTTAAAACTTTAGTGATTTTTAAATTACTTCCGTTTTCATTTAAAATATTGGCCTCAATTGATGCGTCTCGTTCATCATAAGGCTGATCTTTTGGGTTAACCACAATAAATCCTTCTTGCTCTAGCTCGTGATAAATTCTTTGAAAATTACGTTTAAACGTGGCAAAGTCTTCAGGCTTTATTTTGTTTTCAATTTCGAAAATCTGGGTAATAATATCTTTCATGTAAGCATTTTGAGTTGCATTAACTTGGTTTGACTAATATAGTTTGTTACTTATAATTTGAAAGATAAATTTAAAAATTTGTTGAGATTTAAGTCTCAATAGCCAAAAATAGCTTAAAACACAAAAGCGGCTAGGAACTTATCCTAACCGCTGTATTTTTTATAGGTAGATGTATATTAGTCCCTGTCTCTTCCAAAAAGCATCGATGCATAATAAAGTAAGTTTGCCAAAGCTCCAACAGCGGCAACAACGTACGTCATTGCGGCCCACCAAAGGGCATCTTTTGCTTGTGCATTTTCTTCTTGGGTTTGCATTACGCCACTATTGTTTTTTAACCATGCTAATGCTCTATTACTAGCATCAAACTCAACAGGAAGTGTAATTATACTAAACACCGTTACCAGTGCTAAACCAACTACGCCGATTGCTAAAACGATTGGTGTTACAGAAAAAACCAGCAACATTACACCGAGTAATAATACCCACTGCAATAAATTTGAGGAGATGCTTACTACTGGAACCATTGTGCTCCTTAAGTTAAGCCAAGTGTAAGATTTAGCGTGTTGTACCGCGTGGCCACATTCATGTGCGGCTACCGCGGCCGCTGCTACGCTTCGGCTATAATAAACATCTGTACTTAAATTTACGGTTCTATCTGATGGATTGTAATGATCTGTGAGTTGTCCTTCCGTACTCATTACTTTCACGTCGTAGATTCCGTTATCATGTAGCATTCTTTCAGCTACCTCCTTGCCCGATAGTCCGGAGCTAAGTTGCATTTCTGCGTATTTAGAAAATTTGTTTCTGAAACGCCACTGTACAAACATGCTCAGCACTAATACCGGGACGATTATAATTAAATAAACTCCCATTTTCTTGTGTATGTTTTTCGTTTACCGATATATCAAAAAGCGTTCCCATATTATTTGATTTGAAAAATATACTACTTTTATGGTATGGCAAATGCACTTTCTTACTGGGAGAAAACATCCTTTTTTAACTACGATGTAATTATTATTGGCAGTGGTATAGTGGGTTTAAATGCCGCAATTCATTTAAAAAATTCCGTTCCAAGCTTAAGCATTGCTGTTTTAGAGCGTGGGTTTCTCCCAACAGGTGCAAGCACAAAAAATGCAGGTTTTGCATGCTTTGGAAGTGTTTCTGAGTTAATAGAGCAAGAAAAAATAACGGGTACAAATGGCTTAGCTAAACTTATTGAAAGGCGGTGGAAAGGATTACTCAAGTTGCGCAATTTACTCGGCGATAAGACCGTTGATTATCAATGCTTAGGTGGCTACGAATTATTTAAAAAAGAGGAGCAACCACTTGCTGAACAGTGTGTATCCAAAATTGAACATTTTAATCAGCTTATTCGGAATATTGTTGGCGCTGATGCTTTTAGTTTGTGCAACCAAAAAATAGAATCATTTGGTTTTAATGAGGTCGAAAATCTAATTGTAAATCAATACGAAGCACAAATTGATACTGGAAAAATGATGTTTGCATTGTTACAATACGCTCAGCAACTGGGAATTATTGTGTTCAATAATTGTGAGGTAGACCGCATAGAGGAAAAGGGAAATGGGGCGGAGTTGATCACTAAGAAAGGAAATTTTCATTCTAAAAAACTTATTGTTGCCACAAACGCATTTGTAAATTCACTTTTGCCAGATTTGGATATTACCCCTGGCCGAGGTCAAGTTTTAATTACCGCTCCCATTAAGAACCTAAAAGTGAAAGGAACTTTTCACTATGATAAAGGCTATTATTATTTCAGAAATATAAACGATCGCATTTTGCTTGGTGGAGGTAGAAATATTGATTTTGATACAGAAACCACCACAGAATTCGGACAGACCGAAGTTGTTCAACAGGCATTAGAAAACCTTTTAAAACAGGTAATTTTACCTAACGTAGCGTTTGAAATAGAGCAACGGTGGAGTGGGATTATGGCTTTTGGCAAAGATCTGGAGCCTTTAATTCAAGAAGTTAAGTCTAATGTTTTCTGTGCGACCAGATGCAATGGAATGGGGATTGCCATCGGCTCGCAAACTGGAGAAGATGTGGCAGAAATGGTTTTAAAGAGCTTATAGTTTATTCATCTCTATTTTCATCTTATCTGCCTTAATAGACAAATCATTACTCGTCAAAATCCAACGATTTAATTCCATCTCCCAGTTTTTAAATTTCTCGTTGTTCTTAATTTTATAATATTGAAATAAAATGTAGTAAGCCATTTCGGCTTTGTAGGCTTCATTTGGACAGCCTGGAAGTGCTTCGTAATAGGTTTCTTCTGCTTCCTTTAATCGCCCTGCATTTGTTTTATCGAATACAGTCTGTTTATAATAATCACAATATCTATCAGAAACAAAAGAAATTGGTCTTGTAGACTTGCCTAATTTCTTCATTAGCAGTTGATTTTCTGCATTCGTTCTTTCAATATAAAGCCCTGGATATTGATCATCTCTGAAGCTTACTTTCTGTAAAAATTCTAAAGCCTTTTCAAATTCTCCCCATAAATTATAAGTAGATGCCAATCTAAAAAGACGATCTGTAGATTGATTTTTATTTTTAAAAAAAGATAGCCATTCAGGGTTTCCTATAATATTCAACTCGCCAAATCTTGCTTGTGGAACCAATGCAGCTAAATCTTTTGTAGGTAAAATTCTGTATTTAAATTCTTTAGCCCTTCTTGGCTGATAAGTGTTGTTTTTAATGGAGAAAATTCCGTTTGATTTAAATGTCAATCCTGCAAAATTATCCAAATACACGAAGCCATAAACAAAGATGCTATCCTGATTTGTAGGAATTATAACCCATTTATCTTCGCAATCCAATAATCTTTTATCGAATTTAAAATCTGTTTGGGCTTTTGCTCCGAAAAAACAAAGCAACAGCAAAGCAAGAAGCCATTTCATAATCAGGGAAGAATTGAGTGTTATTTAAAGATAATGGTTTTATTCAACTAAAATAAGTAGATGTTATAAACTATAATCCTTTAGAATAAATGACTTTAAGTTTTATTTCTTCACTAAAATCATTTTCGTAAATTATAGAGGTAATAATTTCATACAATAAATCCCTACCTATTCTGTTATCTGCGACATCAACTGCTACATTTTCCATTTCCCTTATAAATCTTTGAACTTTTAAACTACAATCGTTTATTATAAGAAAGTATGCGGATAACGCTATGGATGCTCTTTTGTTTCCATCATGAAAACTATGGTTTTTATTAATAGAGAAAAAGAGATGTGTAATTTTATCTTCCATATTTGGATAATAAAAATCATTTTTTATGTGCTCTAAAACACTTTCTAAAAGTCCTTGATTTAAAATTCCTAGCATTCCACCAGAATTATTTATAATTTCATCATGGACTAAAATTGCGTGATGTGTATCAAAATATGAAAATGACATTATCTATCCTTTAATCTTTTAAAAACATCTAATAATTCAGGATTGTCAATTATTCTATTTAATAAATCTTTACTCTTATCATCCAAAAATCGTTCATAATCATTTATTCCGAGAGAAGATATGTATGGAATTAATCTTTTATGGGTAATATTTCTTAAACCATAATCCCTACTTGCCATTTTATTTCTAGCATCTTCAATTTGTGGAATCCAAAATCTTTTCTGAGAAAATTCTAGAATTAATTCGTCAAGTTCAGTCGGCATCAATTTTCTGTTGAGTTTTTCAAACATTCTTTTCATTTCATCTGCTATCCCTATTTCGAATGACGCTATTAGTTTCAATATTTCAGAATACATAGTATCCCTAGGATTTTCCTTTTCTTCTAATTGCAAGATTTGTCTATATTCCTTTGCATCTTCTTTAAAAATAACCTTATAAATAGCGTCTGTGTAAACAGCATACTTATAATTACCCATCTCTAAATAGTTACTAAGAGATGTAGTAAATTCTTTTCTATATGCTGGTTCTCTTGCAATTGCCACCAAAAACTCCTCATCTCTTTGATTTATATATTTGGTTGATCCTCCAAGCTTCTTATTTAAAGTATCTATTACAATATCTAATATAGTACTTCTTAATGCTCTAGCTTTTTCACTTTCAGTTAATAACATTCCTAAATTAAGAAACGCACGAAAGTTAAATACAGCTAGCTGAGGTGCTTTTGCTCCCTCTTGTAACATCCATTTAAATTGCTCTTTAAATTCTTTAAGTACTTTTCCCTTCAAATTTGTATAACCATTGTGTTTTAACTCATTCTCATTTTGAGAAAGATATCTGTCAATCGTTGAATTATCTATACCATAAAACTCAGCTACTTGTTGTCTAGTAAATCTATATTCTCCGTCAAACATCATTCCTATTATCCCCAAATAATTTTGAATATTCTCAATTGCATTCTGGTTATTTAGAATATTTTGTCTGTCTATAGCCGATACTGTTAAATCTTTCATATTTCAAAATAATGTGGAAAACTTTAAATGTTTACCTCGTAAATAAGGTAAACATATCACAACTTATTGATTTACTGTGTTTTAGGTGGTGTTAAAATTATTAAAAAACATATTAACATTCTTTTTAATAATATTTTCAAATATAATTTTAATTATTTATTTAAAAATAATGGTTTTATTTCCACTCACAAAAATTCTATCTTCGAAAAGTAATTCCAAAGCTTCTAATAAAACAGCTTTTTCAACTTCCTTACCCGCTCTAACCATTTCCTTCACTCCAAAATTATGATCTACATGGGTAGTGTGCTGTGTAATAATTGGTCCTTCATCCAAATTATCGGTAACAAAATGTGCAGTAGCGCCGATAATTTTTACGCCTCTTTCAAAAGCTTGTTTATAAGGGTTTGCGCCAATAAATGCTGGTAAAAAGGAGTGGTGAATGTTTATAATTTTCCCCGAATAGCTTTTCACAAAATCGGCAGATAGAATTCTCATAAACTTGGCCAAAACAAGATAATCAATCTCAAACTGATCAATTATATTTTTTACTTCAGCTTCAAACTGTGCCTTATCCTTTTCTAAATGTGAAACATGAAAATATGGAATTCCCATTTTTTCGGTAAAATCTCTAAGCTCCTCATAATTACCAATTACACATTGAACATTTGCCCCCAAGGTTTTAAATTGATTTTTAATCAAAATTTCGGCTAGGCAATGGTATTCCTTTGTAACCAAAACTGCAATTTGTTTTTCTTTTTGGGTAATCAAATTTACTTCGGCGTCGTTAGGTAAATTCTCCAGAAGTTTTTGTTTTAGCTTATCTGTTTCCTCAAATGTTCCGATACAGGCAATCCGTGTAAAAAATGCTTTATTTGCTTCATCAACAAACTCTCGCATGGCGATAATATTTAACTGATGCGAGGCCAAAACTCGGGTAATATTGGTAACCAAACCAACTTGATCTGGACAGGATATGAGGATTGTTAATTCGTTCATTTGTATTATTTAAAAGTCAATTATAAACATTAAATAATAATCAGTCACAAATTTATAGATTTATTTTATTAGTTTTCTTACCAATAAAATTTGCTAAATCTATTTATAATCTCGATTTTTACTAAAATTTTTATCATTATGGAAATTGCCTCTATTGTTCTTTTGGTTGTTGTTTTAATTTTTTTAGTGCTCTTATTTATCAAAAAACCGCAATCATCAATTAATTTATTATCTATTGAAGATTTCGAGAAAACAAAAGCCGAAAACGAAACATTAAAAATTAATCTGGCAAAAGCAGATGAACGGGCAAATGGGTTATCGCTAGAAAAAGAACACATTACGGTTTTACTAAAGCAAGAACAACAACGCTTAATAGAAGAGTTACAAGCCGAGCGTGATCGCCTAGCGGATGCAAATCGAGAATTGGAAAGTACGCGTTCTTTTTACATCGCCGAAAAGGAAAAACTCGCAGAGCAAAAGATAAGTTATGAGCAATCTCAGGAAAAATTGAATAAAGATTTCGAGCTGATTGCCAATAAAATTTTAGAAGAGAAATCGAGCAGATTTGTGGAGCAGAATAGAACAAATTTAGATCTGATTTTGAATCCGTTAAAAGAAAATATCAAGGCTTTTGAAGAGAAAGTAGAGAAGGTTTATAAAGCCGAATCGGATGAACGAAATATTTTAAAGGGTGTTATTTCTGAGTTGCAGATCCAAAGCAAACTGATTCAAGAAGATGCCAATAACTTAACGAGAGCACTAAAAGGCGACAATAAAAAGCAGGGAAATTGGGGAGAGGTTATTTTGGAAAAAGTTTTGGAGCGATCGGGTTTGGTTCGGGATCAGGAGTATCGCATTCAAGCCTCGCATACATCCGCCGAAGGCGGTCGGTATCAACCCGATGTGGTAATTGATTTGCCAGATGATAAACATCTTGTTGTTGACGCTAAGGTGAGTTTGGTCGCTTATGAACGATCTGTGTCTGCCGAAACAGAAGAAGAGCGTGAAGGCTATGTAAAAGCGCATCTGGCGTCGATTAAGAATCACATTCAAGAGCTTTCCTCAAAAAATTATCAAGATTTATATAAAATCAATTCCCCAGATTTTGTTTTGTTGTTTGTTCCAATAGAATCGTCTTTCAGTATTGCTGTTCAAAAAGATGCTGAGCTTTTCAATTTCGCATGGGATAGGCGAGTGGTTATTGTAAGTCCATCGACGTTGTTGGCTACACTACGCACCATTGCCAGCATGTGGAAACAGGAGAGGCAAAATAGAAATGTAATGGAAATTGCCCGATTAAGCGGTGCCATGTACGATAAGTTTGTTGGTTTCGTGGCCGACATGGAAAATATCGGCAAGCACATAAAAAATGGGCAGGATGCTTACGATAAGGCTATTAATAAGTTATCAGTTGGTTATGGTAATTTAACAAATACTTCGGAGAAGATTAAGAAATTGGGCGCAAAAACAACAAAACAGATTGATTTGAAGTATTTGGATGAAGAGTAGATTAAAAAATAGTCACTGCGAGGCACGAAGAAATCTCTAACCTAGATGAAGTATCTTGGTTCTGCATTTCATCGCTTGCAGATTCTTCGCAAACTCAGAATGACAGTTTATTATGTTTCGGTTGGTGAGACACCAACCGATAGAATAGGGATAACGATTCACAAAATCGTCATTGCGAGAGAGCTTTTTCAGCCCGTCGAAGCAATCTTACTCCGCTCGCTATTGAAATTCAAAAGCTTTAAGATTGCTTCGTGCCTCGCAATGACGATCGTGCTAAAAATTATTATTCTTACTTATTAAAAGCATTCCAGCCCTGCGCTTTCAATTCATGGACTTTCTCTGATTTTGAAATCATTTTGCAACCCGAATTTTTATCCGTAACGTGCCCAATAACTGTAATGTCTACATCATGTTTCAGCTTTTTATAATCTTCTTGACTAATCGTAAATAACAGTTCATAATCTTCGCCACCACTTAAAGCGCAAACGGTAGGGTCTAAACCAAGCTCACGAGCGGTTTCATAAGTCATCGGATCTAATGGAATTTTCTCTTCGTAAATCGTAATTCCTACATTTGATTGTTCTGCCAAATGCAAAATTTCGGAAGCTAAACCATCAGAAACATCAATCATAGAGGTTGGTTTAATATTCATATCTTCCAAAAGCGCCACAACATCCATACGTGCTTCTGGCTTCAATTGTCTTTCGATGATGTAATCCTTTCCTTCCAAATCTGGCTGAATCTGTGGGTTTTCAAGATAAATTTGTTTCTCTCTTTCTAGAATTTGTAACCCTAAATATGCGCCACCCAAATCGCCAGAAACACAAAGCAAATCATTTTCTTGCGCACCATTTCTATAGACAACTTTATCAGCATCCGCATAACCAATACTGGTAATACTGATGACCAAACCTTGTTTACTAGATGAAGTATCGCCACCAATTAAATCTATATTGTATTTGTTGCAGGCTAGTTCAATACCCTTATAAAGTTCTTCAACAGCTTCTAAAGGGAATTTACTAGATAAGCCTAGCGAAACTGTAATCTGGCTTGCTTTGCCATTCATGGCATAAATATCACTTAAATTAACTTGTACTGCTTTGTAACCTAAATGCATCAAGGGCACATAGGCTAAATCAAAATGGATTCCTTCCAACAATAAATCTGTAGAAACTAAAGTTTGTTTTCCTTTGCTATCTAAAACGGCAGCATCATCTCCAACTCCTTTTACTGAATAATCATTTTTGATTTTAAAATTTGTGGTTAGGTGTTTGATCAAACCAAATTCACCTAACTCATTAATATCTGTACGCTCTTTATTTTCAAACATATATCTTAAACCCTAATGGGCCTTTAAATTTAATTATTATTCTATTTAAAATTTTTCACGACGTCATTTCAACCGTAGTGGAGAAATCTTTGAAACTTAGTACAAAGATTTCGCTACGCTTCAGTCGAAATGACGGATGATTAGGATCACAAACCCTTACTTTCCATCCAATTTTTACCTTCTGTAAACCTTGCAATCAGCATCGCTGCAACATTATCACCAGTTGCATTTAACAAAGTTGCCATGGGATCAACCAAAGTACCAATAATCATCGCTGGCGGTAAAGCTTCTGGTGGTAATTGGTAGGCAGAAATCATTAACAATTCTCCAATATAACCACCATTTGGAATTCCACCTTCTACAATACTCACCAAAACAGTGATTCCCAATGCTAAAATGATGGTATCTACGTGAACTAAATCTTTGCCAAAAATAGCAAAAACAACAGCTATTTTGATAATGGAACTAATACTAGATCCATCTTTATGTAAGGTAGCACCCAATGGAATAGTCACATTTGTAATGTACGCAGGAACGCCCATTTTTGTAGCTCCATCTAAATTTGCTGGGATAGTTGCAATGCTACTACAAGTTCCAATAGAGGTTAACGACGGAATAATGTTGTTTTTCCAAAACACTTTTATGGCTTTAAATCCACCGGCAACAAACGCGTATAAAGTAAAAAATACGATGAAATAAAATGCTCCAACTCCGTAATATAAACCTAAAGCTTTCGCATAAGTGCCGAAAAGCTGTGGTCCGAAAACACCAACTTGGTAAGCAAAATAGGCACCCAAACCAATCGGTCCTAACTTCATTATCAAAATGATGAGTTTTTTCATCACTTCATTACCAGAAACCAAGAAAGTTTTAAAACCATCACCTTCTTTGCCAGAATATAAAGTTGAAAAACCAACCAAAACTGAAAAGATAATTAGCGCCAGCATATTCTTTCGACTTCCAATTTCGAAGAATTCTCCAACAGTTAAAAGCTGGGTCATTTGTTCTCCAAAAGATTGAATTTTGGTCTCTTCTAACGGAATTGGGTTGTTTCCTAAAGCTTGATGTATTGGAAAAAGCCAAGTAGCAACCAAGGTTAGTACCGCAGAAATTATGACGGTTGATAGAAAAACCAAAACCATTACAGTAAGCAGTTTTCCTAGTTTTTTACTTCTATCTATATTCGCAATAGCCGATGAAACAGCAAAAAATACCAATGGGATTACCGCTGTAAACAACAGGTTTAAAAATATATCTCCAAGTGGTTTTATACTTTCAACACTTTTCCCAAAAATTAAGCCTACAATACTTCCAACAGTAATTCCTGCTAGAAGCCACAATAAGCCCGAATAATTTTTAAGGATGTTGTTTTTCATTGTTCTTTATCATTTCGTCATTGCGAGGCACGAAGCAATCTATTTGCGAGATAGAGATTGCTTCGTGCCTCGCAATGACGACTTTTTACAACCCCAATTCTGCTGAAATATCCAACATTCTTTGAATCGGTTTACGTGCCAAATCTATAATATGTTCTGGTACAGTTACTTCTGGTAAACCATTTTTTAAACATAAATATAGTTTTTCTAAAGTATTTCTCTTCATATACGGACAATCGTTACAAGCACAACTGTTATTTGGCGGTGCCGGAATAAAAGTTTTTGTAGGATTTGCCTTTTCCATCTGGTGAATAATTCCACTTTCGGTAGCAACAATAAATTCTGTAGCTGGATTGGTAATCGTATATTTTAAAAGGCCGGTGGTTGATCCTATGTAATCAGCCATTTTTAAAACCACCTCTTCACATTCTGGGTGCGCAATAAATTTTGCTTGCGGGTGACGTTCCTTCAACTTCGTAATTTTCTCCTGAGAAAAAATTTCATGCACCATACACGCACCATTCCAAAGCACTAAATCTCTCCCTGTTTTTTTGGCTACGTAAGCACCCAAATTACGATCTGGACCAAAGATAATTTTTTGATCTTTTGGTAAACTTTCTACAATCTGAACGGCATTTGTCGAGGTACAAACGATGTCACTCATCGCCTTCAATTCAGCTGTACAATTCACGTAAGTAATCACCAAATGATCGGGATATTTCTCTTTGAATTTCTTGAATAAATGTGGCGGACAGCTGTCGGCAAGCGAACAACCTGCCTTAACATCGGGCAATAAAACCTTTTTAGATGGCGATAAAATTTTTGCAGTTTCTGCCATGAAATGCACTCCAGCAAAAACAATTACATCAGCATCCGTTTTTGCAGCTTCTTGAGAAAGCCCTAAACTATCACCAATATAATCCGCTATATCCTGTATATCAGGCTCTTGGTAATAATGAGCTAGGATAATCGCATTCTTTTCTTTCTTTAATTTCTCAATCTCAACAAAAAGGTCGAGAGTTGGATCTATCTCCTCCTCCACAAATCCCTTTTTATTAATTTCTTCTAAGATGTCGATGTTCATTACTAATTTTCCTTTTTTGAATTTTGACGTTGACCAAAGATAAAGCTTTCCACGTCTCAATAATTAATAAGTATTTTAATTTAAATAAATCTTGTTTGTTTATTAGTGTGTTGGTAACGTTGGTAAGTTTATAAAAAAAGTGATGTTATGTAAGTTGTTAATTGTTTACTAACATTAAGATTACATTTTTATAACATGATAGGATTGATATTCAGCACTATCGAAAAACGCTTTAAATTTTATCAATATTGGAATGTTAATTGTTTGTAAGTAGGTAAAAAGTTAATTACTTAGGCAAAGGTGCTTAAAAATTGGGTAAAAGATTGTGGCAAATTGTCTTTTTAGAGTAGCTTTAAACATTCAAATTTATTTGTTAGTATAATTTAGACATAGAGTTAACACTTATTACATAGTTGTTAATATCGTTGATAATTAAAGGTTTTAATTGATGAGAAAAGTAGATTTTCTGGTAATAGGTTCAGGTATAGCGGGTTTGAGTTTCGCACTTAAGGCGGCCAAGTTTGGAAAGGTTTTAATTGTGACGAAATCCAACGAGGATGAATCCAATACAAAATACGCTCAAGGTGGGGTTGCAGTTGTTGTAGATAAAGGCGATTCCTTTGAGAAACATATTCAAGATACACTGATTGCTGGTGATGGTTTGTGTGATGAAAAAATTGTGGAAATCGTTGTAAAAGAGGGACCTCAGCGTATTCAAGAGATCATTGACTATGGTATAAATTTCGATAAAGACAATTCTGGTTTTTACGATTTAGCTAAGGAAGGTGGTCACTCCGAACACCGTGTTTTGCACTATAAAGACATCACCGGATACGAGATTGAGCGTGTACTTTTAAAGGAAATTCATGAGAATCCAAACATAGAGATATTAACACATTACTTCGCACTCGAGTTAATTACTCAGCATCACCTTGGTGAGTTTGTTGATAAACGTACTGAAGATATCAACTGTTATGGGATATATGCCTTTAACACAGAGCTTAACGATGTGGAAAAGATTTTAGCAAGTGTAACTGTAATGGCTTCTGGAGGTGCCGGACATGTCTATTCTGCCACAACAAATCCAGTTATTGCAACAGGCGATGGGATGGCAATGGTTTACCGTGCAAAAGGAAAAGTGAGGAATATGGAATTTATTCAGTTCCATCCAACAGCTTTATACCATCCTGGTGAGTACCCTTCTTTCCTAATTTCTGAAGCAGTTCGGGGTTTTGGCGGTGTACTTCGTCGTAAAAATGGCGAAGAATTTATGCAAGAATACGATGAAAGGAGATCTTTAGCTCCTCGTGATATTGTAGCCAGAGCAGTAGATAATGAAATGAAAAAATCTGGTGATGAGTTTGTTTATTTAGATATTACCATGCGTAAGAAAGCAGATATTTTAAAGCACTTCCCTAATATATATGCTAAATGTTTGTCTATTGGTATCGATATGACCAAAGATTTTATACCGGTTACGCCAGCTTCTCATTATATGTGTGGTGGAATTATGGTTGATGAATACGGTCGTTCATCCATAAAAAATTTATATGCTTGTGGCGAGGTTTCATCTACGGGTTTACATGGAGCAAATCGTTTGGCTTCCAATTCTTTACTAGAGGCTACCGTTTTTGCACATCGGATTTTTCAGGATGCAATAGAAAAATTTAAAAATAATATTATTCCAGAAAATATTCCAGAGTGGAACTCTCAGGGTGTTACGCAAAGTAATGAAGATGTATTAGTGACTCACAATCTTCGTGAATTGCAAAAGGTAATGGGTGATTATGTTGGGATTGTTCGTTCTGATTTTAGGTTGGAAAGGGCACATAGAAGATTGTTTTTAATCTACCAGGAAACAGAAGAATTCTACAAGAAAAATAAAGTATCAGTTAAACTTTGCGAATTAAGAAATGTAATTCAAACCGCTTATTTGGTGATTAAATCGGCCATGCAAAGAAAGGAAAGTAGGGGATTACACTTTACCACAGATTATCCAAACCATGCAGACAAATTAATTGATACTGTTTTTTAACCCCTAAATCCCCTAAAGGAGACTTTAATTTATAGTCCATTTTACATCTACCACCTTACATTTTAATTATGCCTTTAATACTACCTGTAAAAGATAAATATCCTCAAATTGGTAAAGAAAATTTCATCGCAGAGAACGCAACAATTGTTGGCGATGTTGTAATTGGCGATAAATGTTCCGTTTGGTTTAATGCGGTGATTAGAGGCGATGTAAATGCAATTACGATTGGTAATGAGTCGAATATTCAAGATGGTGCTGTGATTCATGCCACCTATCTAAAAGCTTCTACACATATTGGTAATCGGGTTTCAGTAGGGCACAATGCAATTGTTCATGGTTGTACTGTCCAAGATAATGTTTTGATAGGAATGGGTGCAATTGTTATGGATCATGCCGTAATTGAACAATATTGTATAATTGCTGCTGGCTCTGTGGTTTTAGAAAATACAATTTGCGAAACTGGCTTTCTTTACGCCGGCACGCCGGCAAAAAAAATAAAGCCCATTACTGATGAGCAAAGGGCTTTATTAGATAATTTACCAGATAATTATATCATGTATAGCGGGTGGTTTAACCCCCCGACCCCCTAAAAGGGGCTTTTGACTTTCCAGAGTTTAGGCCAATAGCCTTAAATATTGATGTTTAAAATTTTTTTACTTCTCTATTTCCACCTTGCTTTTAACTCCCCCTTTAGGGGGCTGGGGGGTTATTAATTCCTTCTTGGCGATTTCGGTGCTTCTCTCAAACCAGGAGTAGTATTGTTATTTGGAACTGGTTCTTTCTTTTGAAAAATACTGTTTTCCTGTATTAAAGGTGGAGTTAAAGGGATTGTCAATTGTTCTTCCCTTTCCCAATTTGCTCTTAATGACATTTCTTTTGATGCGTACCAGATTTTTTCAGGTTGAGTACCTAATTTTACATTCCCGGTATCCCAAATTCCATTTTTATTTTCATCATAGATTACCCTGATAAAATATTTTCCAGCAGGATAATTTGCAAAAATAATGGAGGTGTTTTTAGTGATTACTGATGACTTTATTGGTGCTTTTTTCTCATTAATAAATTCGACAATGTAACTTTTTGAAGTATCGGGAACTTCTACTTTTAAGGTTAAGGTTCCGTAACTGTCGGCGGTTTCCATTTTGAAAGTTTTGTTTACTTCCTTGTTTTTAGCATTGAAAATGGCTTTAAAAGTTCCGGCTCCAAGCTTTAAATCATACGTTCTTTTTTGCCTCCATGGATATTTAACATAATATTTTAGAAAATCTACGCTATCCTTTACCAATTCAAAATTTGTTCTTTTTACAGAATCTTCAAGCAGAGTTACTTTAGATGCATCTGCAGCTGTTATTGGAAATGGAAAAGTAAGCGTTAAAGTTTGAAATGGATTAAGTTTACCTCCAGAAAGATTATCTGTAAGTGTTAAATCTCTAGTATATGTATCTTTTTTAGCTCTTGTAAAGTTAACTGTTTGCAAAACTTTTCCCTGATCCTGTATGGCCAATTTTAAAGAGTCGAAACTCAAATCATTTACCCAAACCTTTGCGCTATCGTTAGTTTTATTAAAATGAACTCTTTTACCTACATCAGCTGCTGGCGGATCCATTACCGTTAATTTTGGATTTTTTAGTTGCTGATTGAATATAACAGAAATACTTCCATCACTATTAAGCTTTCTATCTACAACTCTAAATTCTGGAGCAAGCTCTTTAAATACCTGAAGATTTACATTATCCAAATTTTTATCGATTACGATCGGATCTTTCATAAAACCGATTTCATCTGAGCTCTGCTGATAAATTTTATCACTACCAGTTTCTTTTAGTGCATAGATCTTGTAGGAACCTTTTCTAAGATTATTCAACTTATAGTTTCCAGAACTATCGGTGAGTGTATAAATTGAAGGTCTTTTTTTTCCGAAAAGTGTATCACGTTCTAAAGGCAAAATAAATACCACTACATCTTTTTCTGTTTCACCAGTTAACGCACTTGAAACTCTTCCGCTTAAGGTAAGCGAATCAATTTCTGGGCCAGTAGAAAAAACGTATGATAAATTTTTAACCACGTTATTCTCATTTATATCTGCAATAGATTTTCCAAAGTTTAAAGTGTAAGTAGTGTTTTTCTCTAAAGAATCTTGCAAAGTGATTTCCAGTCTTTTTTGACGTTTCTTTAAAATTGGTGGTCTCTCCTGATCGGGAGAAATTGAGAATTCTTTAAATTCGTCATTGATATTAAAATATTCATCAAATTCAATTACAATTTTTTTAGTATTAAAATTTCTCGTTTGATTTTTTGGGAGCATACTCAAAACTTTCGGCGGCTTGGTATCTTTTGGCCCACCCTGTGGCGTTTGGATACTCGCACAACCAAAAAATAGGAGTAGTGCAAATACAACTATTAAATTTTTAAGGTTAAAATACTGAGCTTTTAAATTTGGCATATTTTAAGCGTTCTAACGAATTTTTAATGTTTTTGAAGACATAATATTAAAAAATATTTTTTTTCGATTATATGTCATTATTTTGAGTCACTATTTTTTATATTTAAATATCTGATTATCAGTTATTTAGTTATATGTACCATCAAAACTGAGATATCTGAAGGTGAAACTCCAGAAATCCTAGAAGCTTGTCCCAAAGTCCGAGGTTTTATCTTAAATAATTTTTCTCTTGCTTCTTTAGAGATTGAAATAATTTTATTGTAATCGAACTCAGGGTTAATTTCTTTGTCTTCCATCTTAAGCATTTTGGCTACAATCTCATTTTCCTTTTCGAAATAGCTTTCATACTTAATTTTAATCTCTGCTTGCTCTATCGTTTCATTGTCTAAATGTTCAGTTGCTTTTGCTAAGGGCTGACTCACTTTTATCAGATCTTTTAAACCTACGTGTGGTCTACCAATTAGGCTGTGAATTTTTACATTTTGATTCAGGGCACTCGAACCTAAACTTTCAAGCATTGGATTTGCATCAGCCATGTCAATACCTTGTGCCTTGGTAAATTTAACCAATTCATCAGCTTTTGCTATTTTCTGATTTACTTTTTCTAAACGCTCATCACTTATTAAACCAAGTTGGTGACCAAGAGGGGAGAGGCGAATATCTGCATTATCTTGTCTTAACAATAAACGGTGCTCTGCTCTAGATGTGAACATTCTATAAGGTTCTTCAGTTCCTTTGGTTACTAGATCATCAATTAAAACACCGATGTAACTTTCTGATCTTTTCATAATCAGCTCATGTTTATCGTTTATTTTTTGATGTGCATTTATACCCGCCATGAATCCTTGACAGGCGGCTTCTTCATAACCAGTGGTTCCGTTAATCTGTCCAGCTAGAAATAAATTATTGATTAACTTCGTTTCTAAAGTTAAAGACAATTGTGTAGGTGGGAAGAAATCATATTCTATAGCATAACCTGGCCTGAACATTTTGGCATTTTCAAAACCAGGTATTAAACGCAATGCTTTAAATTGAACATCTTCTGGAAGCGAAGTTGAAAAACCATTTACATAAATTTCACAAGTGTTCCAGCCTTCAGGTTCTACAAAAATTTGATGTCTATCTCGCTCTGCAAAACGATTAATTTTATCTTCAATTGAAGGGCAATACCTTGGGCCTAAACCTTTGATTCTACCGGTAAACATTGGAGATTTTTCAAAGCCTTCTTTCAACGTTTCATGTACAGCTACATTGGTATAAGTAATCCAGCAGCAACGTTGGTCCGTTGAAACCTCGGTATCTGAATAAGAAAATTTACCTGGATTCTTATCTCCCCATTGTTCCTCCATTTTAGAATAATCCAAGCTTCGCCCATCTACCCTAGGAGGGGTACCTGTTTTCATTCTGCCAGATTCCATGCCCAATTCTACCAATTGTTCGGTAATACCGGTAGATGCTCTTTCTGCTGTTCGGCCACCTCCAAACTTCTTTTCTCCAATATGCATCACGCCATTAAGAAAAGTGCCGTTAGTTAACACAACTGCTTTACTTTCTATTTCAATACCTAAAGAGGTTTTTACGCCATATACTGTATTATCTTTTACTAGCAAACCAACTACACTGTCTTGCCACATATCCAAGTTAGGCGTTTTTTCTAAAGCTAATCTCCATTCTTCAGCAAAGCGCATTCTATCTATTTGGGCACGTGGACTCCACATTGCCGGACCTTTAGATAGATTAAGCATTCTAAATTGAATAGTGGATTTATCTGAAATAATTCCAGAATAGCCACCCATAGCATCAACCTCGCGAACAATTTGCCCTTTCGCTACGCCACCCATTGCTGGGTTACAACTCATTTGAGCAATTGTGCCCATATTCATTGTGATCAGTAAAACAGATGATCCAAGATTGGCAGCGGCAGCAGCAGCTTCACAGCCTGCATGGCCTGCGCCAACAACAATCAAATCGTATTTTGAAAACATTTTATTTTATAATTCTTAATTGTTCCACGTGAAACAATTGGTTTGTTTTTAATTATGGAGATGCTGAAAATTAATTTGGCATTACAAATTTGAATATGTTCCACGTGAAACATAACGTGAAATTGTGCGTAGAATTGTTGCCTTTATTCAGACAGTTCTAACCAACGCATAGTATAATCATCAAGCTTTATCTTAAGTTTTTCAATCTCGTCTGATACCTCTTGAATTTTTACATAATCAATAGAATCAATTTTTATTAAGCTTTCAGTTAATTCTGCAATTTTATTCTCCGTATCTGCCATTCCCTTTTCGCTGTCATCTAATTCTTTCTGCTCCTTGAAACTCAGTTTTTTTACAGCTTTAATTGACGGTTGTTTAGTAATGGGAGCAGGAGCTTTTTTTGTTTCAACTTTGGCTTTTGGCTGATCCAAACTCAAACGATATTCAGAATAGTTACCATTATAAATTTTAACAACGCCTTCACCTTCCATAATAAATAACTGATCACTCATCTTATCAAGCAAGTATCTATCATGAGAAACCAGCATTAATATACCTGGGAAATTCTCCAAAAATTCTTCTAATACATTTAAAGTATCAATATCTAGATCGTTGGTCGGCTCATCTAAAATTAAGAAGTTTGGGTTCTGCATTAAAACTTTCATCAAGTTTAAACGTTTCTTTTCTCCACCACTTAACTTCTCTACCATACCATGTTGTTTCTTTGGTGGGAAGAGAAAAAGAGTTAATAAGGCAGAAGCCGTAATCACAGAACCATCAGCCATCTTGATATATTCGGCGTCAGATTTTACAATATCAATTACTCTTTCTTTTGGATCGAAGGTTAAACCACCTTGTTTGTAATAACCAAAAACGGTTGTCTCTCCTGTATCAACTTTACCAGCATCTGGCTTTAACTGACTCGTGATAATATTTAGTAAGGTAGATTTACCCGTACCGTTTTTACCCGCTAAGCCAATTCTGTCTCCTTTTTTAAACGTATAACTGAAATCATTTATAATTGGACGACCATCAAATGCTTTTGCAACATGCTCTATTTCAATAATCTTTCCACCTTGACGAGACATCTTCATTTGAAGTGTAACACTTTGATTATCAGACTTTTTCTTACTTATTTCTTCTAAATCGTAAAAAGCATTGATTCTGGCGTTAGACTTCGTTCCTCGAGCCTGTGGCATGCGCCTCATCCACTCTAATTCTTTCTTCAATAGCTGCTGATTCTTGTGCAAAACAGTAGCATCGAGCGCTTCTCTTTCCGATTTCTTTTCTAAGTAGTAAGCATAGTTTCCATTGTAATTGAAAATTTTGCCTCTATCTAATTCCACAATCGTATTACAAACGTTATCTAAAAAGTATCTATCGTGTGTAACCAAAAGGATTGTTTTTTGACCGGTAGTTAAAAGTTTTTCTAACCATTCAATTGTATCAATATCCAAATGATTGGTAGGCTCATCTAGCACTAAAATTTCAGGATCTTCAATTAACAGCTTAGCTAAGGCCAAACGTTTCTTTTGTCCACCAGAAAGCGTAGAGATTTTTTGTTGCAAATGAACTATACCCATTCTGTTCAAAATGGTTTTAATCTCATGTTCATATTCCCAAGCATTGTGCTCGCTTAATTCTTCATATAAACGGTTAAGCGTTTTCTCGTCTGGATTTGGGTCTTCAATTAATTCCTCGTATTCCTTAATCAGTTGTTGTTGTTTATTATCTAGCGAAAAAATGAAATCACTTATAGAATAACCTTCATTAAATTGAGGTTCCTGATCAAGAAAACCGATTTTAACGGCTTTGTTTTTTACAATCTTACCTTCGAGGGGAGGGAACCTTTCTGCCAATAATTTCAAAAGTGTACTCTTACCTGCGCCATTAATTCCAACCAACGCTACCCGCTGACCAGAGTTAATACCCAAAGTTAAATTCTTAAATAGCCATTCATCATGATAACCATGACCTAGGCCTTCTGCCGCAATTAGTGTGCTCAATTTTTTTGTATTTCGGATTTATAAAGGAAAATTAGTGCAAAAGTAAGTATAAAATATTTGGTGAGGTATATAGAAGTATCAAACCAGTTCAGTATCAATTAAAAATGGCAGAATATTGATTTTTTGAAGCAGAATTAACCATAGATAAAAGGTATGGGCAATGATAGGCGTTGTTGATTCATAGCTGTAGATATTTGTGCTTTGAATTGCTTTTATAAACGAAAACAGCGGTGGGACTCGCTCCCCCGCTGCTTCAATCATTAACTAAAACTAAACTTTATCTTTATTTGATTACTAGAAAATAGATTCCAATAAATCAACTTTTAAATCTTCGTATCTGTTTGCACTATATTTTATAATAGGTGCACTGTTTACATTACTTTCTACTGCTGTAAAATCGTTCATACTAACTTTTGCAACCGATCCTAAAACTGCATTGTAGTTTTCTGTAGAGCCACTCAAAGTCAAATTACCAGCACCATTAATATTTGTGTTTAAGTTTACTGTATTGGCTTTAATATCGGCAGTAGCGCTATCGTTTAAAATCACATTTAAGTTTAATAAATTAAAATTTCCTGATGTTTTAATGCTTGAAGTATTGGATGCTTCAATTGATGAAACATTGTTTACATGAGCGATAACTGTCAATGCTTCTTTATCAAATGAACTAATTCTTAGCTCGCCATTTTGTTGCTGTACTAAAGCGTTTTTAGCGTAGTAATTATCGTAAACCTGCACACTTTCATTTCCATCCTGAATCAGAATTAATTTTACATTTCCACTGATTTTTATTTTGCTGATGTTCTTAACCGAAGTTAAATTTGTAAAGCTGTTGTTGTTCTCGTTTGCATTTGCTGCAACACTTGCAGTACCTAAAATTATTGTTGTTAAAGCTGCTGCGAATAATGTTTTAATAGAAGTTTTCATAACCGTATATTTTTATTTTTTTAAATCTTTTTGTTGTTGTTTTGAATATAAGACGCCACTATGCCCAAAACGTTGCAACGGATTTCCGTGTATTATACCAGCGTGAGGTTATTATCGACGAACGCCTGTAACTATTAGACGAACAGGAATAAAAAAAATTGATTCATAGAACGATGAGATTGTTAAATAGATGTTGGAGTCTAGATTTTGAGTGGTGAATCAGATAAACTTTTTTTGTTAAGCTATTAATTTAGTAATCTACATGATAATCAGATTGTTAATTAAAAACCAGTTGTTGATTTGGAATAAAAGAAAGAAAAACGGACTTTTATTAAATACCGAAATCAAACTAATTATCCATGTCAGATTTTAAACGTCGCGATTTTATAAAACTCTCAACACTTTCTGCGTTGCCAATAATTGCATCTGCTACGCCATTCATTTCTTATGCGAGGGAGGTGAAGCAGCCATCAAAAGATAGTGAAGCCGTTTATTTTATAAATGATGGAATATTTTATCGACCAACAGATTTTATTGAGAAGTTACAGGAAATCAATTCTGCAGATCCAATAGAAAGAGATAGTTATGGAGAAGGAGCGACTTTAGAAAAACTGTTAAAAAAGTTTATTGAAATAACGGGTAAGGAGGCTGCCGTTTATGTACCGACAGGAACGTTAGCCAATCAATTGGCTATAAGTGTTTTATGCGGAAATAATACTAAAGCATTCGTACAGGAAACCAGTCATGTATACCGTGATGAAGGCGATGCTTCGCAAACATTGTTTAATAAAAGGTTAATCCCGTTGGGTGAGGGGAAATCTCATTTTACGTTGGAAGAATTACAGGAATCAATTAAATATCATAAAGATGGAGAAGCCTTTGTTGGTGGCGTTGGTGCAATATCAATTGAAACTCCAGTAAGGAGATGCAGTAATCAAGCTGTTCCATTGAGTGAAATAAAAAGAATTTCATCGTGGTGTAAGGAGCAAGGTTACAAAATGCATTTGGACGGAGCAAGATTGCACATGGCAACCGCTTTTACAAAATCAACAGTAAAGGAATATGCTTCGTATTTTGATACGGTTTATATGTGCTTATATAAATATTTGGGTGCAACTGGCGGAGCGGTAATTTGTGGTGATAAAAGCATAATTGATCAAATGCATCACTTAATTAAAATTCATGGTGGAGGGATTTTTACCAATTGGCCAAGCGCAGCAATGGCACTGCACCATTTAAATGATATTGATGAGGTAATGGCAAAGATTATTGTTAAAACGAAAGATCTCCTTAATCAGTTCAATCAGTTAAAGGGATTAAAATTTATCGCAATAGAAAATGGTACAAATCAGTTTAATGTCAGCGTAGATAAGGGAATAGATGCTACAAAATTAAATGCAAGGTTAAGAGCAGAACACAACATAATTTTTGGGCAGCCAAGAGAAGATGGTTTTGTAAAGATCAAAGTAAACCCAACGCTTTTAAGAAGAGATAATAAATTGATTTACGAATCTTTTAAAGAGGCAATCGCTTTTGCGAAAATTTAAACGACTAAACCAGACTCAATTCTATAACTTAAATACTCATCTTCTTTTTGGGTCATTAAGGCTTTAGCTTCTTTGCCTTTGTCTTTGTAGCCTAATAAGTGCAATGTGCCATGAATCATGATGCGACAAACCTCATCAAAATCAGCGGTTTTAAAGGTTTTTGCATTCTCTTTAACCCGATCAATACTGATGAAAATATCACTTATGATTAGTTTCTCTACATCAGAATTGTCAAAAGTAATAATGTCGGTGTAAGTATCGTGATTTAAGTATTGCTGATTGATGCCCAATAAATATTCATCACTGCAAAAAATAAAATTAAGTTCGCCTAGTTTATAGCCTTCTTTTTCTATTGTAGCTTTTATCCATTTCTTAATTTTTAACTTTTGAGGTAAATTATAGGAAATAGATTCGGTAAAAAAGGAAATTGCAGGCATATTGGATTTTTTATGAATGCAAATTTATCGATTATTTTCTTTTGAACTTCAATTTAGGATTTCTAGCTGTATGGAATACCGCAAAAATTATTATTTCATCTGCTATAATCTCAAAAACTAAAACCTATGGAAATTTATTCAGAACTAAATGGCGATAGTTCTTTTTGAGTTTTTGGTAGTGTAATGGGTTCTTTTCTAATTTGGAATAACATCTGCCTAATTCAGCAATAAATAACTCTCCTAAACCAGCCTTTTGTTCTTCATACCAATTAATGCTTCTTTTGCCATTAAAATGGCAGCGGGCTTTAATTGGATAATGTGCATTATATATTTTTATGGCCTCTTATAATATCAAAAGAATCTTGTTTGCTGTAAGACTTACTCATACCGTTTAAATGCAAAGCCCTTTCCTTATCAAGGATCTCTAAATGTTCTTCAGTAAGGCTAAAAGATTTTTCATTTTCAATTTCGCTTTCAAGCAAAGTGTAAATGGCCTTAATCTTATTATCTTCTGCATCAGATAAATATGTAATTAACCTCTGTCTTATTGTTGTACTCGTCATACAACAAATATAATGAAAATAGTCTCCAAACCTACTGCGTCAAACTCAGTGATTTTAAATACTCGGCGATTTTATTTTTATAATAGTAGTTTAAACTTGGTGGTAAATTCTGCAACATATCGCTTCCATTTTGTTGTTGCTTTTTATATTGATCAAGCATTTTTTGATAGGAAGGTGGAAATTCTTTAGCCGCTTTACTTTCTCTTTTAGAATCTTCTTCTTGGTCACGCTCTGCTTTTTCGGCATCTAAAAGCTTGGTTAACAGTTCTTTTTGACGTTGTAAAGTTTCTTGCTGTAAACGTTTATTGACCAAGTCGCTTTCGGTCTGCTTCATATCTTTAATGGCCTGGTTTAAATTACCCATTTTGCCCGTTCCATCTTTATTGTCTTCCCGATTGATTTTTTCTAAAGCCTGGCGGATCATTTGCTGTTGCTGAGCCATTTTACCAAATTCTTTACTCATTTCGCCTTTGCCAACCGTACCTTGATTGCCAGATTTTTGCATCTGCTCTCTAGCTTTCTCCATACTTTTGTTCAGTTGCTCTTGCATTTGCGAAAGCTGTTTCATGCCCTGTTTTTGCTTGCCTTTTCCGCCTTTGGAGTTTTTAGAAATATTCTGCAACTGATTTAAAGCCTCGCTCAACATCAACGTTAAGTTATTTATCGAGGTCATGGTAAACTGCTGGTAACGATTCGCTTCTGGTGTTCTTCTATCTCCGAGGCTTTCCAAACTTTTATCCAAATTGAAGTTAATTTTATTCATTTCCTCATTCACTGTAGATTCTATTTGTGGAACCTTTTTGCTCAGTGAAAACAAACTATCTGCAATGGTTTTAAGGTTATCTTTTATACTTCGTTGTTTCTGAACATTGCTGATGTAAGACGGATCAGCATTTGTCATTTTTTTTAGGGCGAGCATCACTTTTTCTTGCTCGAAAGAAGTATTAAGCAGGTTTTCTAACAAACGACGCAACTCTTTCGCATTAAGGTTGTTTTCCATTTCTTCGCCTTGCTGTTGCATGTCGCTCATCTTTTTGGAAAGTTTTTCCATTTCCTCTCCAGCTTTTTGTTGCTTTTGGCTAGCACCTTTCTGGTCTTTTTTATCTAGAGCATCTTTACTATCTTTTTGGTCTTTCTGAATTTCCTGCATTTCTTTTTCAGGATTATCAAAAGGGTTTAGCTTTTCTAAAGATTGATTTTTCTCTTCTAATTTTTTTAAATCGTTTTTAAGATCGTTAGTTTCCTTATTTAAAGATTCCTGCTTGTCTTTAAGCGATTGTGCATCTTCTTTTTTATTTTTGGCTTGTTCGGCAAGTTCCTTCTGTTGCTTAGCCAAATCATCTAAACGATTGATATCATTTTGCAGATTTTGCTCAAATTCCAATTGCTTATACAACTCTAAAATTCGATCTAATTCATTTTTGAGGGTTTTATTATCCAATTGCATCTTCGAAAGTTCATTCTGCGTTTGGTCCTTATTCCGTTCATTCATTAAATTCTGAAGCTTTTGCAGTAGCTCCTTCGTTTTTTCATCAAGTACTTTATCAAAAAGATCTTTTATCTGTTTCTGCTTTTCTAAAAGATCCTGATTTTGGCCCTGATCTTCTTGGTTTTGAATGTTCTTATCGTTTTGTTCCTTAATTTCTTTTACGGCCTCGTCAAGTTGTTTTTGTTTATCTAAAAGGGCTTCAATTTGTTTTTTATCCTCAAAAGAAATCTGTTTTTTATCAATCAAACTTTCAGCAACTTTTTTGCTTTCCTTTTCAATTGTATTTGCCAAACGAATGGCCGATTGCATTTTTTGTTTCAATGCCTGATTGCTTGCATTAACCTGATCTGCGGTTTCCTTTTTGGTGGGTTGTTTAAAGGTTTTAATTTCCGACCGAGTGGTTTTTGCACCATTAACACCATCATTATCTGCTACTTCGAAATAATATTCAAGTTCTTGACCGGGCTTTAATAAAACAGTTTTTAAATCCCAAAAGAAGAAGAAGTTATTATCAGTGGTATTAGTTTTAATGGCTATATTTTTGGTTACTGCACCGATAGTTGTATTATTTTCTTTGATATTGTACTTAAAGTTCAAACGAGAAAAACCATAATCATCGGTTATTTGACCTGTAAAATAAAGTGCCTTATTGCTTATAGAATCTGTTTTTTCTTCAACTGAAATTCCTGGAGATTGATCCTTAATTATCGTAATTTGGTGCGAAAGGGAATCTTGAAGTGTTACATATTCGTTTTTAGGTGTAATGCTATATTTAGAATTTGATTTGATAACGGCATTAAACCCAGATTCGTTATCAGCTACTTTTAATACGTGTTGTTGATTGTTTAGAACAAAAATAAGCACATCACTTTGTTCGGTTTTAAAGCTCCAAGTCACTTTTGTACCCTCAGGCAAAAGCATATCGCCAACATTAGAAACCTCTTCAGCTCTTTTACCTAAATAGGGTGGAAAATTTAATGTAGCCGTTGCGTTCAGCAATTCTGGTCGGGGCTTTACACTTACTGTAAATGTAGAAGAACTAAAGCCACCGCCTTTAAATACCAGCTTTTTATCACTTTGAATGTTTTTGATGCTGTAATTGAACTTGCTTATATTTTCTTTTTCAAGCTTATAGGTGTTCTTTCCATCTTCTACATAAACATCAGCAGGAAGCTGATCGCCGGTTAATTTTAAGTTAAGGGTCAAATCATCGCCTTGCGTAACGGTTAAGTTTTTATTTAAAACATTAAAGCTAAATGGAGCTTGCGGTGCGATATATTCATCGTATTTGAAAAAGCTATTTGTTCCTTCCTTTAAAATCGCCGGAGCAATTAAACCGATAATTAAAATTATAGAAAGTGGAATAAAAAGGTATTTTAAATATTTACGATTATCATTAATCCGAACGGCTGTATAAAACGGAACCGGCTTAAGTTCCAATATCTTCTGATCGATGCTCGCCAAAATCAGATGATTATTTTCAGGCAAATTCTCTGAAAGGCGATGAAGCTGAAGCGTGTTGAGTAACTTGTCTTTAATATCGGCAAAATGGTTTCCGATGATAACCGATGCTTCATCAAAAGATAAATGTTTGCCCAGCTTAAGCATGGCCAATAATGGCTTAATAATTAAAAAACCAATGAGTAACCCGGCCAGCAATAAATAGCTAAAAAACACGAAAGTTTTAAACCCTGCACCGGGGTTTAAGTAGTAAAGACTCAGAAAAAGAAGAAGATACAAGCCAAGCAAAATAGTTGCAACATAAATGCTCCCTCGCAAAATTTTATTTAAATAAAATTTACGAATGAATTCATCTATCTTTTTAAGTAAATCGTTATAATTATTACCCGCCATACGCTACCTGTAAATATATAAAATCAATTGAAAAATCTTGATAATAATGGTAACACCATTACAAAGCCATTCATTATAGGTTTAGCGAAACTTAAGGTTTAAAATTATTTGTAATTTGAAAATGAAAGCTCTGTTTTTCATGGCGGTTTTCAGCCCCGCTTTTTGCTACAACAAAAGCAGAAAAGGCTTTTGGTTTCCGCTACAATCGGGTTTGTTTAATAAAGATTGATGCTTTTGACAAAATAACCGCCCCTGGCCCCTCCTAAATTAGGAGGGGAGTAGTTTATTGGCTTGCAGGTTAAATCCACCTCCTAAAATAGCTGAACAAATTTAAAAATTGCACCGACCAACTCCCCTCATTATTTTCAAGGAGGGGCAAGGGGTGGTTTTCTTCATTGCCGTTTGGCTTCAGCCAACGACGCATTATAGATTAATTTAAAATTATTTATCTTGTTGTAAATTAATACAAAGGTTACATAGATTTAAAGGGAGTGTTCTTATAAAAATCTACTTTTGATTTTTTGTATAATCAAACCCAAATATGAAACGAGTACTTATTTTTAGCTTAATGATCTTTGTTTTTTCTGCTTCTTTTGCTCAAAAATTTAACTGGAATAAAAATCAGGTAATTGCCCATCGTGGCGCATGGAAAAAAAATAATTTTCCTCAAAATTCTATTGCTTCTTTAAACGAGGCCGTAAAGTTGGGCTGTTATGGATCTGAGTTTGATGTTTGGATGACGGCCGATAACGTTTTGGTCATTAATCACGATCCTGAATTTCAAGGTTTAACGATAGAAAAAGTTAAGTATGAAGAACTTTTGACCAAAACAATGAGTAATGGCGAAAAAATTCCAACACTTGAGGCTTATTTATTCGAAGGAAAAAAACAAAAAACCACCAAACTGATATTGGAAATAAAACCATCTTTAATTAGCAAGGAAAGAGGAATTGAGGTAACAAATAAGTGCATTGAAATGGTGCAGAAACTTAAAGTGGTTGATTGGGTAGAGTACATCAGCTTTGATTACGATTATTGTAAACGTGTTTTAGCGCTTCTGCCCATGGCAAAGGTTGCTTATTTAAAGGGCGAGGTAAGTGCCGAGCAATTGAAAGCGGATAAATTAACTGGAGTAGATTATCATTATAGCGTTTATCAAAAAGATGGTTGGATTGAAAATGCCCAAAAATTAGGGCTAACCGTAAACGCTTGGACGGTTAATAGCATTACGGAAATTCAATGGCTTTTGGCACATAATGTGGATTATATTACCACAAACGAGCCAGAGTTAACTTTTGAGGAGCTGAAAAAGACTCCTGTTGCACAAGGATGGAAACTAAAATGGGCAGATGAATTTAACGATGCGGGTTTACCATTGAGTAAAAATTGGTCGTACGATGTTGGTGGGAATGGCTGGGGAAATAACGAACTTCAATATTACACAGATGCAGATTCTACCAATGCCAAGGTTAAAAAAGGCAATTTAAATATAACTGCGGTAAAGGCAGATCAGGATAAAAATCATTATACATCAGCTCGATTGGTAAGCAAAAACAAATTCGATTTTAAATACGGAAGAGTAGAAGTGAGCGCTATTTTACCAAAGGGAAGAGGTTTATGGCCTGCAATTTGGGCTTTACCAACCGATTGGAAATACGGCGACTGGCCAAAAAGTGGAGAAATAGATATTATGGAGCACGTAGGTTACGAGCCTGATAGCGTTTATGGAACCGTGCACACAGAAAAATTTAATCACGTTATTCACACTCAAGTTGGGAAAGGGGTAAAAATTAATCCTTACACGGCTTACCACGTTTATGCAATAGAATGGTTTGAAGACCATATGGATTTCTTTGTTGATGATCAAAAATATTTAACCTTTAAAAACACGAAAAAGGGAAGTCCAGATTGGCCATTTGATCAGAATTTCCACATGATTTTGAATATCGCTGTCGGTGGTGGCTGGGGCGGAAAGAAAGGAGTAGATGAATCTATTTTTCCGGCTACCATGAAAGTGGATTATGTAAGGGTTTATCAAAAGTAAAACGTTAAATTGTTCGGTGAATTAGCCAAACTTTAAACTAAAAGGTAAATTTCCATCAATCTTAATACATTTTTCTTATTCGAGTTGCTTTGCCTAAATTGCAGTATCTAAGCTATTTTGAATAAATTATGGACTCACGTAGAGAATTTCTAAAAAAGGCGGCTCTATTTGCTGGTGCTACAGGGATGGCAAATGCTTTACCCAGCTCGGTACTTAAAGCCATGTCTATCAACCCCGAACTCGGGAGTACTTTTTATGATGCCGAACACATTGTGTTTTTAATGCAAGAGAACAGATCTTTTGATCATATGTTTGGCAATATGAAAGGTGTAAGAGGATTTAACGATCCGCATCCACACATCCAGCCAGATGGGAATAAGGTTTGGCTGCAAAAAGATAATCAAGGATATACTTATGCGCCTTTCCACGTAGATATTAATAAAACAAAAATAACCTGGCAGGGTGGTTTGCCTCATTCGTGGAATGATCAATTGGCGGCAAGAAATGGAGGTAAATACGATAAATGGATTCCCTCCAAATCTCCGATGACGCTGGCGCATTATAACCGCAACGATATTCCATTTTATTATGCTTTGGCAGATGCATTTACCATTTGCGATCAGCATTTCTGCTCTTCGCTAACTGGAACTACACCTAATAGGCTATTCTTTTTTACCGGAACCGTTAGGGGCGAGCGAAGTGAAAACAAAGTTGCCGTTGTAAATAATGATCAGGCAGAATCGCAGAACAATGTTTTTGTAGATTGGCCAACTTTTCAGGAAACGTTAGAGGATAATGGAATAGATTGGCGCATTTATCAGAATGAACTGTGGACATCCAAACTTCCCGAAGGTGAAATAGATGACTGGTTGGGTAATTATGGCGATAATCCCGTTGAATATATTTCGAGACACAATGTAAAGCTCTCGGCTTATTTTAGAAAAAATGGCGACAATACCGTTAAGCCAGCTTTGAGCGCAAAAGAAGTTCAGGCGAAGTATGATAAACTTTCTCAAAAAGAAAAAAATTTAATTGATAAAGCCTTTCAAACCAACATTAACCAAAAGGATTATTTAGAGCTTGCTCCATTTACTTTTACCAATGATGAAGGAAAACCTGAAACTGTAAACATTCCAAAAGGAGATATTTTCTATCAGTTTAGAAAAGATGTAGATGAAGGGAAACTTCCAACGGTTTCTTGGCTAGTTGCGCCACAAAGATTTTCTGACCACACAAGTTCCCCGCTTTATGGAACCTGGTATGTATCAGAAGCTTTGGATATTTTAACTAAAAACCCCGAAGTTTGGAAAAAGACGATCTTCGTTTTAACCTATGATGAAAATGATGGTTATTTCGATCATCAGCCACCATTTGTAGTGCCGAATCCTGAAGATCCATCAACAGGAAAAGTTTCTCCTGGGATAAATTACGCAACAGATTTTGAAGGAAAAAAAGCTAGCCCAATTGGGTTGGGTTACCGTGTTCCATTAATAATTGCTTCGCCTTGGAGTAAGGGAGGTTTTGTAAATGGGCAGGTTTTTGATCATACTTCTTCACTTATGTTTATGGAGAAATGGCTCAATAAAAAAACAGGCAAACAAGTTAAAAGCAATAACATAAGCGATTGGAGGCGTGCAGTTTCTGGAGATTTAACGTCAGTATTTAGGGCGTATAATGGTGAAGAAATTAAATCGCCAACTCCACTTACAAAAGAGGGCGTAGTAACGAGCATAGAAAACGCCAAGAATAAACCGGCACAAGTTGGCCCAACGGCATTAAACCAAACGGAAGTTTCAAAAATAAACAAGCAACAATCTTTTTCCTTGGAAACATCGGCACATATGCCGAAACAAGAAAGAGGCTCAAAGCCTGCCTGTGCATTGCCTTATCATTTGTTGGTAGATTCTGTGCTGAAAAACAACGAACTAGAATTGACTTTTCAATCTGTTAAAACGTTATTTGGGAACGAAACAGAAACTGTTGGCGCTCCTTTTAACATGAGCACACCTTCAAAATATAAAGGCGTAAATGGTAAAATTTGGGCGTATGCGGTTAAGGCAGGAGCCAGCCTAACGGATAAAATCAGTCTGGATGATTTTGACAATGGCAT
Source organism: Pedobacter fastidiosus (assembly GCF_014306625.1). Lineage (GTDB taxonomy): Bacteria > Bacteroidota > Bacteroidia > Sphingobacteriales > Sphingobacteriaceae > Pedobacter > Pedobacter fastidiosus. The sequence continues at coordinate 110,907 of NZ_JACRYL010000005.1, read as the reverse complement.
TTATGATTTGGCAATTACAGGTCCAAATGGTTTCCATCGCCATTTTAAAGGAAATAAATCAAATCCGAATCTTTCGATAAAAGTTTATCCAGAACAGAAAGGATTGGTAACCAAAAAATTAAGTGGAAACTTAATCTTTGAAATTGAAAATAAATCATCGATTGTTCTCGCTTTGCAGATAACGGATAATGCTTATAAATCAGGAGTACAGAGAATCAGCATAAAACCAAAGTCGAGCACAACGATAGCATTAAATACGATTAAAAATGGGAATTGGTACGATTTCAGCGTAGGCCAAGTTGGTAATGCCGTTTTCAATCATCGCTTTGCTGGGAAAATAGAAACAGGAGAAATTACAATTACAGATCCTTTTATGGGAAATGTATTGGCTTAGAATGCAATTTAAGCACATCGCAATGACGATTGTTTTAAAAACCGATCGGCAATTCAACCTGTGTTTTATCCCAACCAATAATCAAATTTGCACCTGTTTCTTTTGGAGTGAATGTAAGCGAGAAATATTCGATTGATTTTGCCAAAGTTTTAACGGGAACTTCTACCCGAACGAGATCTTTTGATTGATCATAAGTAAAAGCGCCCCATCTATCGGTTTGGCTATTTACAATGATGGTCCATTTATCTTTATTAGGAATGGCAAACAAACTATACGTGCCAGCTTTAATTTTTTTGCCACCAATGGTTACTTTTTGGAAGAATCTAACCTCCGTACTTTCATTAGCACCAAAACGCCAAACTTTATCATACTGCTCTAACACACCAAAAATTTCACGCCCCTTTTTCTGCGGACGAGAATAAATTATTTTGATGATCGGTTTAGTTGCATCATCTGCCTTAACTTTCGGTGCATTTAGCGGATAATAAACAATATCCGCAGGGCTAGGATCTGTAACAGGAAATTTAATTTCTGCTGCGGAGTTTTCCTGAGCTTTTGCGCCAAGACACAATAGAGCGAAAACAAGAATAAATATATTCTTCATCTATGGTAGATTAGTAATATTGTAAAGAGGGGATAACCTCTTAAAATGGTTAGGTATTAGTATTTTCTGCCTTTAACTAGGGCATTTAAAAATAAGCCTGCGCTTAATAAACCGAACACTCCACCTAAAATTGCATAAATATAGCTTTGTGTAATAACCACTGCAGTTAAAATCCCAAATGCTAAACCCAATGCGTAATAAAGCCAGTTAAAGTTATTGTTGCTATTTTTTTGTACACTCATGTTTTCAAATATTTGAGGCAAAGTTAATATTTATTTTAAATTTTAATTTGTGATATCCGTTCATTATTCTAATAAATTGTTAATTCTTACTAATTCGTAATGGTTTTTTTTAAGATAACGAATCAGTTTATGCAATTTAAGATAAAACTTATCTGTTCTTCTAGGATCGGTACCAATATGAAGTAATAATATAAATCCATTTAAACCCTCGGCTTTTGATTCATTATACGTTATTATCGATTGATAGATTTCATCACTTTTGCGGAAACTTTTCCCCAATTCGGGGTAGGTGTAATCTGCATTTGATCTTGTACCAGGTGTAAAATTGATTATATTTAAATGTTGTTCATTTGTCCAATCGGAAATGCTTTTGTTATACCATTCGTATGGCGGAAGAAAAAACTTAGCTTCGGGTTTATTTATTCCCAAAGAAGCCATTGCTTGATAATTTGATTTTAAATCAGCGTCGAATTGAGATTTGGTAACTAATAAACTATCTCGCTTATTCCAATCACAATACAAAAGATGTTTATCAGAATGAGGGCCTAGATAATGACCATCTTTTTTTAACCTATTAACCAAAGGTTTAAAATTAGGGTTTCGATAGAAATTTCCGGTCAAAAAAAACGAGGCTTCAATATTTTCATCATGCAGTGTTTTGGATATTATTTCACCACCATCACCAAATTCATCGCCTGTAAAAACCAAGGCAATTTTCTTTTTGGTAGAATCGCCACGGGTAATGGCACCCAAAGTATAAGTTTTGTTCTCATCTCCTTTTGCTGCAGCTTCTTTGCCTGCTAGTAAATAAACCAAAGATGCAGTTCCATCCATAGTGGGTTCGTTGGTGCTATAATCTTCATAATCATCATGGTATACAGCTAAATCACTTTGAAAATCTGCATATTCGTCACTATCCGCTAGTTTAATTCCGATTAAGTTTTTGTAAATTTTCGTGTACACTGGGCCATCAACCAAACCCCCGTCAATAGGATAATTTTTTAAATGTGTAAATGCCGAATGCGGATCGGTTGGCGTATCACCATAGCTCGGCAATCCATAGACCATACTTGTTCCCCAAGGATTGCAACCAAAAATCCAGTCGAAGTTGGCTTGTTCAAGTTCAGAAAAGGTTTTATCGCCACTTAATTTTGAGTACCAGTTACATTGAATAGCAAAAGCAACAGTCAAATTATTACTGCACCAAATAAAGGGGATGCCCCGATAAAAAGCATTGTTTTTTGCTCGCCCCCAAACCTGTTTAATCCCTTCTTTGTAATAATCGATGCTTAAACTTTCTTCTCCAGTTTGTTTAGCCAATTCGTAATGGCCTAAGTTAATAAACGGATAATATTGATAATGAGAAGCGGTATCGCGTAGCATCCATGGAGTGATTTTCTCCAGATTGGCATAATATGACGCATTTTTTAACCGATTTGGATCTGGTTTATTTCTATTAAAATTGAAAGCTGTTTCTGCAAGTTCCATATCATCAACCCAATTGTCTTCGGCATAGATATAAGGAGATTTTACCGATGCTGTCTGTGTAACGCCAGGCTTTTTCAATGCAAAATTGTAAGATGATAAGGCTTTTGCGTTGAGTATTTCGGCATAATTTGGATCTCGCTTTTTAAATAGAAATGCGCCTAAATTAAAAGCACTACTAAATTTGGCTGCGGTAGAACTTGTGCCCGTTGTATTGTTCAAAAACTTTCCTCTTTGTTGTGGTTCTCCTGTTATAAAATAGAGCGGACGCTCGAAACCCTTTCCATATTGATTGTCCTCTTTTGGAATCCGCATAGAGATGTGATCACGATCATCGGCCAATTGATTAAACATAATATTCTTTTTAGGATGCATTTTTAATAACCAGTCTAAACCCCATTTTGCTTCATCTAAAACATCTGCTCTCCCGTTTTTGCCATCTAAACCGTTAGCCTGCTTTTCATCTCCGAAAACTTCGGGGAAATCTCTATAAGCCATCAGTAAATGGTAGGTTGCATTTGCCGAGGTTGTAGAATATTGCAAGTAATCGCTCGCGTCGTGCCAGCCTCCAGAAGCCTCGAAATGTGTACTATCTTTTATTCCAGCTTTATTTCCATATAAAACGAAACCATCATGAGTATGGCAACTATCTTTTAGATAAGGATTAAAGCCACTTCTTTGCTGGCGCATATAGCGCAAACAGAAATCGGCGGCACCATCGTAAACATGGTTGTTAATTAAAATGAGCGGGGATAAAATACCATTTGCCCGAATAAAAAAACTTCCTTTTTGATTAAAGTCAGAAAAGCTTAGGCGTGCTGTGTGGCGAAACGGACCATAAGCGCCAAAGTTTTTAATATTTGATGAAGTGTAAACTACTTTACCGCCATCTTTTTCGATAATTTCGAAAAGTGATGGAATTTCTTCTTCCTTACTTACCCAAACTGCAACTTTTGATGCTAATGGCGGATATCCCAACAGATTAATTCTTATCCAACTCTGCTGATTTGACTTATTAATTTCTTTAAAAGAAGTAAGGCTTATTATAAAAAGCAAAAAAACGAAGGTTAAAAAGAATCTGATTTTCATTTTTTAGGAGATTAATACGTATAAAATTAGGGTTTTATCAAGGAAATGTAAAAGAAGTACAAAAACATTTGGAATTTAATCAAACGATTGATTAATTTTGTGCCATCAAAAAGAAATGAAAACAGAAAAGATAGATAAAAGACAAGCCATAATCGAGGCAGCCGAAAAGCTGTTTTGCTTAACTGGGTACGAAGGAACTTCTACTCGGCAGATTGCGAGAGAATCTGGAGCGAATATGGCAATGATAAATTACTATTTCGGATCTAAGGAAGGTGTTTTTGTAGAGATTATGAATGAGCGTATTGCTGGTTTTGCTTCTCAATTAAAAATCATTAACGAAGATAAAATTTCATCATTAGAAAAACTACATCGGGTAATAGAAGGGTATGTGAATAGAATCCTTGCAAACCCAGCTTTTCATAAAATGATGCACAGGGAACTTTCTTTAAGTCAGAGACCCGAAATGTACGATAAAATTAAGGATGCGATGAGCCACAACATGTTGCTTATCGATCGCATTATTACAGATGGTATCGAGGATGGCAGTTTTAACAAAGTTGATGTAAGGATGGTTATTGCGACTATTATGGGCACCATTACCAATATCGTAATTGCACCGAACAAGGTTATGCCCTGCTCAAACTTCGATTTAAACAATCCGAAAGACAAAAAAATTATTAAGGAACGAGCAATCAATCACTTAAAAGATCTAACAACCGTTTATTTAACAACAAAAAAATGATACCCAAATCAATTAGATTAATGCTTGCGGCATCATTAATTCCAGCGGCTTTATTTGCACAGAGTACGAAGGAATTAAACATTAACCAAGCAATTGAACTTGGCATAGCCAATAGTAAAAACTTAAAATTATCTCAGAACAAAATAGATCAGGCCGTAGCCAAGCTAGAGGTTGTAAAAGACAATGTGTTGCCAACAGCAAACGCAAGTTTTTTGTACAATCATGCAGAAATTCCAACCAGCACTTTTACTTTACCCGGTGGAGGTTCTTCTTTGCAACTGCCTAAAAGAGCTGATGCTTTTGTAGGAACTGCGGCCGTACAAGAACTTGTTTACGGCGGTGGAAAATTGAAATATGCAAAAGAATCGACCAAGTTATTGGCAGATGTTGCCCGTTTAGATGCCGATAAAAGTAAGGAGGAAATTACTTATGCAGTAATTAACACTTATTATGCCTTATATAAAGTAGCGCAGAGCAGAAAAGTTGTTGATCAAAATTTAGAATCGATCGCAGCTCAAATTAAACAGGCTCAGCGTTTTTTCGAACAAGGCATTGTTACCAAAAATGATGTTTTGCGTTTCCAATTGCAACAGGCAAATGTTACGCTAACGCAGATGGATATCGAGAACAATCGCAAAATCATCAATTATAACTTAGATATTTTGTTGGGCTTACCAGAAGATACTGAAGTTAAAATTTCTGATCCGAATGGTGGCTTAAAAGCACCGGGCGCACTTAACGATTACATCGCACAAGCCATGGCAAATCGCCAAGAATTGAAACAACTTGATGTGCAAAATAAAGTTGCCGATTACAATATCAAAACAATCAAAGCAAATACTTTACCTACTGTTGGTGTTGGTGCAAATTTATATTATATCAACCCAAGTGGCAGTTTCATTCCGCCAGTAAACCAATATTTAATGCCGATTACATTAGGCGCTACGGTTTCATGGAACATCGCAAGCCTTTGGTCGAACAGAAATAAAGTAAGCGAAGCAAAAATTCAGCAGAGCGAAATTACCATTCAGAAAGACATTTTATCTGATCAGGTTAAAACAGATATTAATAGGAACTATCAAAATTACCAGGTTGCTGTAAATAAGATTCAGGTTTTAGAAACCTCAATTGCACAGGCAACAGAGAATGATAAATTATTGGCATCGAAATACAAAAATAATGTGGCTTCGGTTACAGATCGTATCGACGCCGAAACATTATTATACCAAGCAAAAATAAACTTAGAAATAGCAAAGGCAGATGCAGGTTTGGCTTACTATACATTACTAAAATCAACAGGAAAAATAACGCAATAAATACAGCAATGACAACTGAAAAGAAAAAAAAGAACATAGTAGTACCCATCATTTTAGGTGTTTTACTAGTAATAGGAATAATCTTCGGGGTTACCGAATGGAATTATTATAGCAAACACGTAGATACGGATGATGCCCAGATTGATGGCGATATCAGTCCGGTAGTTGCTCGTGTTGGTGGTTATGTAAAGGATATTAATTTTGAAGAAAATACACGTGTAACTGAAGGGCAGATTTTGGTTAAGCTAGATGATAATGACTACAAAGTAAAGTTGGAACAAGCTCAATCTGGTCAAAAAGGAGCAAGTGCTGGTGTTGGGGTTGCTCAGTCTCAAATTATCGCAACGCAAGCAAATACAAGTACAGCTAAGGCTAATGTAGCGGCAGCAAAAGTTAAGTTAAATTTAGCCAACAAGGATTACGCTCGTTATGCAAACTTGGTAAAAGATGGTTCGATTACGCAACAAGCTTTTGATCAAGCTAAGGCTACATTAGAATCGGCGCAAGCGGCTTATCAGGCAGCTCAAGATCAATACACAGCGGCAGTTAAGCAAGTTGGAACAACTCAATCGCAATTAGCGGTAAGTAGCAATGTAATTAGCCAACGCCAAAGCGATATCGATTTTGCTAAACTTCAATTGTCTTACACAGACATTAAAGCACCTGCAACAGGGATCGTTTCTAAAAAGAATGTTCAAAAAGGACAACTGGTGCAAGCTGGGCAATCTTTATTCTCTGTAGTAAACGATGGAAGCATTTACGTAACAGCAAACTTTAAAGAAACTCAGTTAGAGAAAATCAAATCTGGTTCTAAAGTAGAGATCGAAGTTGATGCTTATCCTGAAGAAAAAATTCAAGGAGAAGTTTACAATTTCTCTCCAATTACCGGCGCTAAAGGATCTTTATTGCCTCCAGATAATGCAACTGGTAACTTCGTTAAAGTTGTTCAACGTATTCCAGTAAAAATCAAAATTCATCCATCAAAAGAAATGCTTGCTAAACTACGCCCAGGAATGAGCGTTAAAGCTTCCGTTTCTACTAACTAATATTTAAAATGGCCGAAGTAGGTTTTAAAAAATGGATTATTACGTTTACGGTAATCACAGCTTCGTTATTGGAGCTGATTGATACAACCATTGTAAACGTAGCAATTCCACAAATACAGGGAAACCTTGGCGCAACCTTAGAGGATGTTGCCTGGTTGTCCACAGGTTATGCCGTCGCGAACGTAATCATCCTACCAATGTCGGGATGGTTGGGGAGTCGTTTCGGGCGTAAAAATTACTTCTTAACTTCCATTATCGTATTTACGCTGGTTTCATTTTTATGCGGTAATGCAACTTCATTAAACGAACTAATTTTATTTAGGATTTTACAGGGATTAGCCGGCGGGGGATTAATTTCTACCGCTCAAGCCATTCTTATAGAAACTTGGCCACGTGAAGATGTGGGTATAGCTACGGCTTTATTCGGTTTAGGAGCTGTTGTTGGGCCTACTGTTGGACCAACGATTGGTGGTTATATTTTAGAGATAGCCGATTGGCCTTGGATCTTTTACGTAAATATTCCCGTGGGAATCCTCGCCGCGTACTGTACGATAACCTTTATTCGAGAGACGCCCAAGGATGGGCAAGGTAAACCGGTAGATTGGTGGGGCATTGGATTATTGGCAATTGCTGTTGGTAGTTTGCAAACCTTATTAGAGAAAGGCGAAAGCGAAGATTGGTTTTCAACACCATACATCACTGCTTTAGCTGTAGCCTCGATTTTTGGATTGCTATTGTTTATCTGGCGAGAAACCAGTACCGATCACCCAATTGTTAATCTTAAGATTATGAAGAAGCGAAGTTTCTCTATCGGGATGTTTACTTCCTTTATCCTAGGGTTTGGATTATATGGTTCGGTCTTTGTCTTCCCCGTTTTTGCGCAAAATCTTTTAGGTTTTACGCCCTTACAAACAGGAAAGCTCTTTATCGCCGGTGGTATTTGTACAATCTCCATGATGCCTTTTATCGGTATTATGCTTAAAAAAGGTGTTCCAGCGCAATTTATGGCAACAGGAGGGATGTTTTTATTCTTCGTTTTCTGTTGGATGCTGAGTAAATCAACGCTTGCTTCTGGTACAGGAGATTTCTTCTGGCCGTTGGTTATTAGAGGATTTGGAATGGCTTTGCTCTTCGTGCCACTAACTACTTTGGCAATGCAAGATTTATCTGGACCAGAAATTGGACAAGGCTCTGGATTAAACAATATGAGTAGACAATTAGGCGGATCTTTCGGAATCGCGGCATTAACTACATTGATCCACATAAGAGCAGGCTTCCATAGAAGTAATTTGTTAAGCAATATAAATGAATACAATCCTGCGTTTACTGGAAAGTTAAACGGATTAATCCACAATTTTATGGCTAAAGGCTCGTCATTTATTGATGCAAGACTTATGGCAATGAAAGCGATTGAAGGATCGGTAATTAAACAAACCATGTTGCTTACTTATAACGATGCTTATTGGGTTGCGGGATTGATTATGTTGTTCTCAATACCTTTGTTGTATCTGCAGAAGTTTAAGAAAAATGCAAATATTGTAACGGATGCTCATTAAAACGGCCTCACCCTGTTAAAGTTTGTAAGTAGGCTTGGCCTGTATCCGCCCTCTCCAGAAGAGAGGGTTTGGAAGGGCAGTACATCTAAACCCAATAGGTTCAAACCACAATCCTTTGTTTCCCTCTCTTCAAGGAGAGGGATGCACAATAGAGAGTTTAACCATCACCATTCAAAGGGAGAGGTAAAGCAACACTGATTTAGCATCCAAACAAAGCCAAAACCTACCCTACAAAAACATAATCCTGCTGTAAAGTCCTCCTTTTAGGAGGATTTAGGAGGGGCCAAATAAAAACAGCCGGTGTATTTTATTACATCGGCTGTTTTAACCCAAAAAATTAACAATCTATACAATGCCCTTAAACATTGCATATGTTCTTATTCAAGTATCGAATACCCAAATAAGATTTTAAAAATAAAATATATTCTACAATTTTCCAAATTGTACGGCCTAGAATTTTAATAGCTTACGCATTTTTTGTAGTATTACGCTATACAAAACTATTGCTTAAGCCATGCCTAAACTTCGTTTAACAACTCAACGAGAATCTATTTTTAATAATGAGGTCATCTCAAAATTCGAACTGTTTAATAGTCTTTTTTTAACGCTTCCATTTTATAAGATAAAGGATACAGGTACATTGTTGCCATTATTCTTTAAAAGTTGCGAAGAAGGGATTGCAAACGGACAGAAGCCAGCTCAAATTATTGAGGAGTTTTTTGCTAAGTACACAAGCTATAAAGAGCGCAAGGATATTGTTGATTTATTGTTCCGTTTCATTCAATATATAGAGCGCCAAGTTGTGCTTTTTGATGCCGTGGAAGATGCTTCTTTTACCAAGTTAAATACTACAGATGAGCAAAGTACGCTTGCTTTCATCTTAAAAAAGAATGCCGATAATAAACCAATGTTAGCGAAAATTGAGAAACTGATTGATGAACTTTCTTTACGTTTGGTTTTAACGGCTCACCCAACCCAATTTTATCCCGGAAGTGTGCTTGCAATCATTACCGATTTAACCAAGGCAATTAGAGATAACGACATCACCTCGATGAATTCCCTTTTACAGCAACTGGGTAAAACGCCTTTCTTTAATAAAAAATCGCCAACACCTGTTGATGAAGCTTTAAACTTAGCTTGGTTTTTAGAAAACACATTTTATTTCGCTGCGGCTAATATTCAAGAAGAGATTGATCAGAATTTAGATGAATATAACCTTGAAACCAAAAAGATTTTAGAATTGGGCTTTTGGCCGGGTGGCGATAGAGATGGAAATCCGAACATTCACTCGGATACCACTTTGGAGGTTTCTAAAATGTTGCGTCAAATTTTATTTCGTTGTTACTATCGTGATTTTAGAGTAATAAAACGCCGCATCACTTTTAGAGGAGTAGAAGAAAACATTGCGCTTTTGCATGATGTACTTTATAAAAATGCCTTCGATCAAACTTGCGAATTACATGATATTTCTGATGAATTAAGGGAAAACCTTAATAAGATAAAAGATACATTATTGGCCGAGCACGATGGTTTATTTGTGGATTTAGTTAACGATTTAATCCGTAAGGTTGATTTATATGGAAATTATTTTGCTTCGCTTGATATTCGTCAAGACAGTCGAGTTTTGAGAAGCGTACATGAGTATTGCCGTCAGAATAAACCAATCTCTTCTTTATATCCGGCAGATTATGATAAACTTTCTGAGGCCGAAAAACTGAAATTAATTTCCTTTAAAGAGGCTACAATCGTTTACGCAACCGAAGCAGATTCTTTAACAAAAGATACTATTGAAGTTATAAAAGAGATTAAAGGAATTCAAAAACGTAACGGAGAAAAAGCTTGCCACAGGTTCATTATCAGTAATTGCCAACAGGCGAGTGATATTCTTCAACTTATCGAACTTTTCCTTTGGAATGGCTGGAGCAAAGAAGCGTTAACGATAGATTTTGTTCCGCTTTTTGAAACTGTTAACGATTTAAAAGGCGCTGCGGCGATTATGGATATTCTTTACAGTAATCCTTTTTACAAAGCGCATTTGGCTAGCCGTGGAAATAAGCAGGATATTATGCTTGGTTATTCCGACAGTACAAAAGACGGCGGTTATTTAATGGCAAACTGGTCTATTTTTAATGGTAAAACATCATTAACGGCCGTTGCTGCGAAACATAATATTCAATTGGCGTTTTTCGATGGTCGTGGTGGGCCACCTGCTCGTGGAGGAGGTAAAACACATCGTTTCTATGCTTCTATGGGTAAAGAGATTGCAAATAAAAATATGCAATTAACCGTTCAGGGGCAAACCATCAGTTCTCAATATGGCTCAATAGAAAGTGCCGAATTTAATATAGAGCAACTTATTAATGCAGGGCTAACCTCAGGACTAAAAGAAAAACATAACATCCTTTTAGATCCTGATAATAAAGCTTTGCTTGATGAGATGGCTGAAGAAAGTTATAAGGCTTTTGTCGATTTACGGGAGCATCCACTTTTTGTAAGTTACCTCGAAAAATTATCTCCACTCAAGCTGTTATCTCAAGCAAATATTAGCAGTCGCCCGGTTAAAAGAAATGGTGGTGGCGAAATGAAATTAGAGGACTTAAGGGCCATTAGCTTTGTTACGGCTTGGAGTATGTTAAAGCAGAACGTTCCGGGTTTCTATGGCATGGGAACGGCTTTAAGTACACAAGAAAAGGCAGGCAATTGGGACAAAGTTGTTAAGGTTTACGAAGATTCCGATTATTTAAAAACCATCGTTGATAATTGTATGATGAGTATGAGCAAATCAGACTTTGTAATTACCGCTCATTTAGCTAGCGATAAAGAGTTTGGTGCTTTTTGGACTCAACTACACGATGAATTCGAATTAACGAAGGAGATGCTGTTAAAACTCTCTGGACAGCCAACCTTGATGGCGAATTATCCTGTTGATAAAAAATCTATCGCTACACGTGAAAGAATTATTTTACCGTTGGTATTGATTCAACATTTTGCTTTAGAAAAACTTCAGCACGATCAAAACGAAAAAGATCAGCACGCTTTAGAAAAATTGGCGGTGAGAACGGTTTTCGGAATTGTAAACGCAGGAAGGAATTTGGCTTAAGGTTTGGCCTCAGATTCGCAGATTATTTTAAATTATACACCAAGGTCTGTATCAAAAGTCAGAATTCAGGAAGAGTTACCAAATTAAATTTTGCAATTAATTTTTACCTCACCCTGTTAAAGTTTTTGCTTTGGCTAGTGTTATGCTGTCCCTCTCCTTGAAGAGAGGGATTTAATGGCTTGTGAGAGAAACTCAGGTGTTC
>NZ_JACRYL010000005.1:0-99082 GCF_014306625.1 Pedobacter fastidiosus | reverse complement strand
TCGTTTCCCTCTCTTCAAGGAGAGGGATGCGATGCCAACCCAAAAACCACAAACTTTCATAGGGAGAGGTTAAGAAGTAGATGTAAAACAAAATTTTATTCTGTTTAACCGTAGCGATTTTTCTTTTTGAGACAGCCTCTTTTTTTATTATGTGTTTAAAATTTTCAAAGACGCATTCGATTTAAAATATTTATGTCTTACCGGTCTCGTCAAGAAGATAATCAACGTAAAAAAATAAAAAAATAATGGATTCACAGAAAGCCTAACAAGCGTACTTAAAGGGGATGCTATAAAAATAAGAGAAACTCCAAGACCAAAATCCATTTTTGTTGGACTGCTCGCTTGGGGTGCATAAGCAAATAAATCAAATAGGCCATACATGCACACAAATACCATAAAAAGCCAAGATAGCCAGTTACGATGAAAAATTAAAAGCACTATAAAAAGAAGTAGTGGAATATGTGAGTGATATACCCATCTTATGAGACTATTACGTTCAAATCCTTGTGTGATTTCTAGAACGGCAACAGCCATAAAAATTGTTATCCAATACCATTTTCCTATTTTGAGTAGCGTCTTCATTCCTAAAAGTAAAAATTTTATTTCTAAAATATTGCTATAGTCTTAATCATCAAAGGCCATTTTATACGCCAAATATGAACGCTCGTCACCTTGAATTTATTTCAGGGTCTTAATGGTATTATGGGCAAGCAGGAAAGATGCTGAAATAAATCCAGCAAGACGATGAAAAGAAAAAAATGCCAAAGAAAACCCTCGTAGATTCATCATCTACGAGGGTTTTCTATTGTAAAGCCTGATTAAAGAAAACTACCGATCAATCGAACCCATTACCTTTTGGCCGAAAGCATTTAGTGCATCTTTTTCAACCGCACCATCTTTAACCATTTGATGCACTTCAAGCGCACCGCAAATATTGGTAATCATTTCGCCTGCAACATCAACTTCATGCTCACTAACGCCTCTAAATTCGCAGAAAGCCTCTAAAACCTCTAAAGTTGTCTCCAATTGTGCTGGAGTTGTGTTTTGAAATAATTGTCTTATAACCGGAATCTTCATTACTTTATCTTGTTAAATAGTTCAATTAAACCTTCTGCTTTGTTGGTTTGCACTTGATCTACCAAATTACCGCCTTCAAAAGCTGCGAAGGTTGGTAAATTATCAACGTTTGCAAATTTGCGTGAGTTTGGAAGTTTCTCGGCATCAACAATTAAGAAAGCTACGTCTTCATTTTCTGAAGCCAATTTTTTAAACTTCGGTTTCATGATTCTGCAGTTACCGCACCAAGATGCAGCATACTGAACCATAACCTTAGAGTTATCGGCCAAATATTGTTGAAGATTATCTTCTGTCAATTCTAAAAACATAATGTTTTGTTTAATTAGTTAGCGGCTAAATATTCAGCAACGCCAGTTCTGTTTGCGTTCATTGCTTCTTTTCCTTCTTCCCAGTTTGCAGGACAAACTTCGCCATGTTTTTGCACGTGAGTATAAGCATCAATTAAACGTAAATATTCTTTAACATTTCTACCCAATGGCATATCGTTAACACTTTCGTGGAAAACTTTACCAGTTTCATCAATTAAGTATGTAGCTCTGAAAGAAACATTTGAACCAGAAAACGATTCATTTCCTTCTTCATCATAATTAACTTCTTGATCCAAAATATCTAAAATACCAGATAATTGTCTGTGTGTATCTGCTAAGATTGGATAAGTAACACCTTCAATACCACCGTTATCTTTTGGAGTATTTAACCATGCGAAGTGAACTTCGTTAGTATCACAAGATGCACCAATTACAATTGTATTTCTTTGTTCAAACTCTGGTAAAGCAGCTTGGAAAGCATGTAATTCTGTAGGGCAAACGAAAGTAAAATCTTTTGGATACCAGAATAATAAAACTTTACTGTTTTTATTTACAGCTTCTTCAAATACGTTGATTTTCAAATCATCACCCATGTCTGACATTGCATCTATACTAACACTCGGGAATTTTTTACCTACTATTGCCATAATTTTTTGTCTTTAATTTTGTGGCACAAAGGTACGGCGAAATCATTTCTCAATCAACCCAGTTTTATTAATAGTTAATTGTATTTATTGATAACGATATAGTTAAAAACTATAATTGTTTTGATATGTATAAAGTTTGACTATTTTAAGTATTTGGAAACAAATGGATGATGCTTTTGGATACTGAAGTCCCGCCATTCGTTGCAATCTTTTTGGCGTCCTATTATACTCAATTGTCGTCATTGCGAGGAGGAACGACGCGGCAATCTATTTTGTTTGCACAGCAAAAAGTATTTTCACTTCTGTCAGGTTTATTTAACTTAGGTTTAGGTTTCTTGGGATAAAACCACCCCCTTTAATTCCCCCGCCAGCGGGGGATACAGGATGCAAATAGCAACAAGTATAATAATGTTCCAAAATTATAAAGGTTCTTTGAATTTTATGGCGATCGCTATCCCTTTTTGGAGGGGGATAGAATTTAACTAAATAAAACCCCCCAATGCTTTGTTATACATCTCGGTTTTATTTCATTGCCATCGTGCTTCAGCCGACGAAAAAAATCCCTCTTAATTTTCATCAAGAGGGACTCTAAAATCCTATTTCTTCAACGTACTTTCATACAGTTTAAAAATCCTTTTGTATTCATCAGTCCAACTGCTCGGCTCAATAAATCCGTGGTCTTCAACAGGGAAAACAGCAAGCTCCCAATTATTTTTTCCGAGTTCTATAAAGCGTTGTGTTATGCGAACAATATCCTGAAAATGAACATTAACATCAACCATCCCGTGCGCCATCAATAAATTCCCTTTAAGCTTATCAGCAAAGTAAATAGGCGAACTTTGTTTGTAAGCAATTGGATCGTTAAAAGGTTCATTTAAAATATTCGAGGTATAACCATGATTATAATGAGCCCAATCGGTAACAGAGCGTAATGCGGCGCCACTCGTAAATACATCCGATTCGTTAAACATAGCCATTAAGGTAATAAAGCCACCATAAGAACCACCGTATAAACCAACATGCTTCGGATTAACGCCATACTTTTCAACCAAAAATTTAACACCATCGGCCTGATCGGTTAAGTCTTTTCCGCCCATGTGGCGATAAATTCCTGTACGGAAATCTCTACCATAGCCAGAACTTCCTGTATAATCGATATCTATAACCGTGTAACCATTATCTGCCAACAAATTATTAAACATAAACTCGCGGAAGTAAGTGCTCCAACCAAAGTGAACATTTTGCAAGTAACCTGCTCCATGAACAAAAACGACCGCTGGGTGATTTGGATGCGGATTATCAGATTTATAAACCCTCGCATAAACATCAGTTCCATAACGGTTTTTAAAAGTAACCATGTCGGGTTGGCGCCATTTGTAAGAATTAAATTCTGCCGATGTAGATTGTGTAATTTTTACCGCTTTTGCACCCGGTTTGTTTGCCTGTAAATACAATTCGGCAGGTTTATCCATAAAAGAATAATTTATGGTAACCCATTTTTCATCTGGAGAAAGCGTTATCTCATTCAAACCTTTCATGCTGGTTATTTGAACGGGCTCACCTCCATTAACTCCAATTTTAAAGAAGTTTGTAATACCCGGATGCTCTTTATTTGCTGTAAAATAAAATGTGCTTTTATCTTTAGAAAGCTTTAAAGTTTGTACTTCCCATTTGCCAGTGGTTAATTGCTTTTTATCTCCAGTTGCAATGTTCGCTATATAAAGATGAGAATATCCTGTGGCTTCGCTTTGATAGTAAATGCGATTATTATCTATCCAGCCTGTGCTGCCTTGAAAGAAGCCGCTAATGCCAGGGCCACCAATCCAAGCTTCATCATGCTGACGATCGATTAAGGAAAGTTTCCCGGTAGAAGCATCAAGTTTTAAAATCCAACGATCTTTATTGTCAATAGATGTGGCCACCAAAACTCCAGTAGTTCCGTTCTCATTCCAAACAGGACCAAAGAAATTTATAGGTCTATCTTCATTTTTCTTTTTAAGTGCTTCTAATTCCTTTGGATAATCTTTGTAAAAATCTGGCAAATCTTTTATCCCAGAGATGGTAGAAAACTGGATAGAATAAATAGAATCTTTCTGTGTATCGTAAATAAAACCTTCAGAAATATTTTCATTCTCACCAACTTTTGTACGACCAGGAATATCTTCGGTATAACCAGAAGAAGTTACATAATTTGGTACAATTGTACTGTGGTTGTTTAGTGCAGGAGTAGTGAGTTTATAAGTGATATAATGCCCATCAGGACTAATCGTTACCGCATTTAAAAATTTATCATCTGCATAAATTTCTTTAAGAGATTTGGTATCGCCAGTTGGAGCGCCGAAACGACCTCTTCCGCCTCCAGCACCTCTTGCACCACCTCGTCCTTCGGCATTTCTTTTCTTGATAATATCAAACAGTTCAGTTTGTTCGGCCCTTAACCATTTATCTTGATCCGTAACTGGTTTTGCATCTGTTCTGCCTGGCTTCTTTCCCTTTACAAAATTGGTAAGCTGTTTGGTTTCTGCCGATTTAAGATTTACTTCATAAAGATTATCGCCCAGTTGATAAACAATATCACCATTGGTTAAGAAAACAGGATTGCTTTCTCTTTCCATGGTATTGGTTATGCGGATTTCTTTATTAGTTTTAAAGTTTTGCAGGTAGATATCACCACTTTTTTCAACTAAGCCTAAAGAATTGTCTTTATTGTAACTGAAATTTGTGGCTAATAATTTCTCATCTTCCTTATCTATAGCTTTAACAGGCTTAGTAGAAGCAGTTGAAATTTTATATAATTCTTCTTTTGGCTTGTTTTCTGGATTCCAATTAAAGTAAACCGTTTTGCTATCAGCCGTCCAACGGTAATTTGTTGGTGCAATTCCCATCCATTTTGGGTCTCGCATAATTTTTTCTACAGTTAATGGAGCAATTTGTTGCGCAAAGGAGTATTCGACAGCAAAAACCGAAAGGAAAAGTAAATATTTCTTCATGAATTTTAGTTTGGATGCTGCAATTTAGAGAATGTAGGGGCTAAATTGGCAAGGAAATGGAAATGTTACAACTGGCGGTTTAACTAACCACAGGTGAAGAGGATTAACACTGATAATTACGTTAAAAAATTGCCACGGAAACGCGGAAGACACGGAAAAAAAGGTTAAACCCTATTCTGTGTAAATCTGTGTTTCCGTGGCAAAATATCCTCTTTAATCCGCGTTTATCTGTGGTTAAGACTAGCGAATTACTCGACCAGTTTTATCGACATTTATATCATCAAAAGGCTTCAAGTATTCATTTATGATAACTGAAAATTCTCTTCGAGTTAAGTTCTTTTTTAGATCGTATTTGGAAGGAAATTTATAGTTTTTGTTCCACTTTTTTTGCAACTCCGTTTTGGTAGCTTCTACTGATTTGTTGCCTACGTAAGAAACAAGAGAAACTGTGTTTTCTAAATTGATGGGAATATTTTGATGATCATCAAACCAGATTTGTGCTTTGTAATAGTAGTCTTTTAAAGGTTGCTTAATCTCCTTATAAGTAACCAATGCCTCTGGATTAAAATGAGCCTTGCCACTTTTGATTTCAGCTTTCAAAATGCCAGTAATACCAATTTTTTGAATGGCCAACCAGTTAGAATCTATAGGCTTAACATCATCAAAAGGCATTAAAGCCAATTTATAACTTAAAAGTTCACCTTGAATTCGTTTAAGGTTTGATAAGCTTGTTTTGGTTTCAAAAAATGCTGCATAAGCTGCGGTTGCACCGGCTGCCTGTCCAAGCTCAATATTTCCTGGAGGTATAAATAATAAATTTTCCTGATTTGGAATGAGCAAATTATATAAGGAAAGGTATCGAGGCTCTGAAGCCGAAATGCCCGCAAGCGTAGTTCTGTAAATGTTTTTATCATAGCTTAAAATTTCAGTTTCAGCAGAAGCTAGTGTTTTAATTTTTAATGCACTTAAAAGCTTCGCAGGATCATCAACTAAAACTAAAATTTTAGCTTTTAAACTTTGACCGTTGCCCAGTTTAAGTTCCCATCCATTCCCTGATCTGTTAATTTCTGCGTATTGTATGTTGTTAATTACATTTAAAAAAGTAGAGCTGTCTATTGTTTTTTTTGTGCCCTTCGTTTTAACTTTTGAATCTATTTCTCCTAATTGACCTAATTTTTTTTCCTCCCAAATGGACAAATTTTTATAAAGCTTTTGAATTTCTGTTGATTTTGTGGAATACGATTTTTGACTGGTAAATCCTTGATCTTGAGTTAAAACTATGGTTCTAACACCTGATTTATAAGATTGCATTCCAGCTGCAAGGGCGGCATCACCATTTCCAATAACCAGCACATCTGTTTTTAGGGTTTGGGCGTGAATAACAAGTGGAATTAAGAATGCGAAAACAAAAAACAATCTCTTCATTTGCGAAATTTAAATTTTAGTGCAATATGCTTTAAATGAATGAATTTTTAATGAAATGAGCTGATTTTAACTAAATTTAAACAGAAACATAGCGCATCTAACTGAGCACGTAAGACATTTATGATTTAAATAGCTCAACAGTCTAATGGTTTCTTACATTCCTTAAATGGTAAATAACGAGCATTGATAAACATGGAAGAGACAATAAAATCTGTTTTTGATTTACAACAGCAACACAAATTCGATTTACGTAAAACGGATGCAAAAACACGAATAGCAAAACTGAAAATACTTAAGCAAGCTCTAGAAAATTCTGAAGAAGAAATTTACGAAGCCCTGCAAATGGATTTGCGAAAAAGCAGATTTGAAACCGCTGTAACCGAACTGTTTTTTACTTATGCGGAAATAGATCATGCCGTTAAGAACTTAAGTAAATGGATGAAACCAAAATCGGTTAGAAGAACAATCAGCAATCTTTTTGCGAGCAATAAAATATACTATGAACCTAAAGGTGTCTGTTTGATTATTGCTCCATGGAATTATCCATTACAATTGATTATGAGCCCGCTGATCTCTGCAATTTCTGCTGGTAATTGTGCGATTTTAAAACCATCAGAATTGAGCAGTTCAACCGCCAATGTTATCAATAAAATTATTTCTGAAAATTTTGAGAAAAAAGAAATTGCTTGTTTTGAAGGTGATGCTGAAGTTTCAACCGCACTGTTAAAACTCCCTTTCGATCATATCTTTTTTACAGGAAGCACTGCAATTGGAAAAGTTGTAATGGAGGCCGCTTCCAAAAACCTAACTTCTGTAACTTTAGAATTAGGTGGTAAATCTCCTGTAATTGTAGATGAAACCGCCGACTTAAAAACATCAGCAGAAAAAATTGCTTGGGGCAAGTTGGTTAATGCCGGTCAAACTTGTATTGCGCCAGATTATGTTTTAATTGAAGAGAAACTTCAAAATAAATTTATTGAATATTATAAAGGAGCGGTACAAAAAATGTTTTTCAATGGAGCCGAAATCAATAAAGAAGTGTATGGAAAAATTATTAACGAAAAGCAATTTCAAAGGTTAAGCTCGCTTTTAAAAGATGCAATTAAAGATGGCGCAAAATTAGAATTTGGAGGAGAAACTATCGAAAAGGATTTAAGTATGTTGCCAACAGTTTTAACTTCTTTAAATGTAGAAAGTGCCATAATGCAAGAAGAAATTTTCGGGCCAATTCTGCCAATAATCACTTACAGAAATTTACAAGAAGCAATTGATTTTATCAATGCAAAAAGTAAACCTCTGGCGCTGTATATTTTCTCGAATAATTCTAAAAATCAAGATAAAATTATCAACGAAACCAGTTCTGGTGGAGCTTGTATTAATAATGTTTTAGTACACATTAGTAATCCTAATCTGCCTTTCGGTGGTGTAAACAATAGCGGGATGGGAAGTTGTCACGGCATTTTTGGATTCAAAGCATTCTCTCATGAAAGGGCTGTGGTTTTTCAATCGAAACTCGGTATGACGAAAATGATTTATCCGCCTTACAGCGAAAAGATGGGTTTATTAAAGTGGCTGAAAAAACTGATGTAGAGCAGGATTTAAAGATTTTATAATTCACAGGATTAAGGTTGCCACGGAAACACAGATTTACACGGAATATGGTTTCTATGTATAAATTTTTCTGTAGCGCAATAGATTTAAAAATCTGTGTGCATGTGGTTAATAATATATTTTCCGTGATTTCTGTGTTTCCGTGGCAAAGTATATGGCAAAAATGCCTAATTTGCTTTCATGGATTTAGAACAACTTAAATACCCAATTGGCCAATTTATGATGCCCGAAGTTTTCGATGAAAAGCAAGCAAAAGTCTGGATATCTGAAATTGAAAGTTTGCCCGAACAAATCAAAAACGCAACCGAAAACCTAAGCAAAGAGGAATTAAATCAAACTTATCGGCCAAAAGGTTGGACTTTAAGGCAGGTTATTCACCATATTCCAGATAGCCACATGAATGCGTATATCCGTTTCAAGCAGGCCATAACAGAAGAAATTCCAATCATCAGACCCTATTGCGAAGAACGCTGGGCAGAAACCGAAGAGGCAAAAAATGGTGATATTCAAATGTCTGTTGCGCTTTTAACAAGCTTACATCAGCGTTTGGTTGCATTCCTCAAGACACTAAAAATCGAAGATTTCCAACGTAAATATATCCATCCCGCACTAGGAAAAGAGCTTACTCTTGCAAATATGTTAGGCATGTATGCTTGGCATGGGAAACATCATTTGGCGCATATTACAAATACCATTTCGAAAACTTAGCCTTATATCTTCTTAAATTCCTTATATGGTAAAATTGAAATGAGGAACTTACATCAGCACCAACATCGTTGCGCTCATCGCAATCATAATCGCATCCTCAACAATGGTAACGGTGCTCATTGGTAAATTAAAAACAGCGCCAAGACAAGCACATTGAATTTTTTTCTTATTTAAAACACTTTCCAAAACCCCGAGAATACTCACCGTCATCACAATTAAAGTAATCCAATTTACAATGGCCGGCGATAAATTAAGCGCAAAACTTAGTCCTAATCCAAGTTCAATTAGTGCATAAATATAACCCCAGGCGCTAAATTTTTTGGCAACAATATCGTACATCGCATAACTTTCCGCAAAGCCTTTCAAATTTAAAAGCTTAAAAAATGAAAAGGTTAAGAAAAAGCCAGCCATAAATATTCGCATAAATATCATAAAATCTAGTGCATTTCCTTGCCATGAAGAGATTAGAGCAATTGCAGTAACATAGCCGAAAATTAATAGAATTGGTTTATAGGTTTCTACCCAAGATTTAGATTGCTCTATAACTTCGCTGTGCAATGTCGCCGAAATTTGATATTTACTCTCTTTGCCACCGAGTGCTTGTTGCAGTTTATCTAAGCCAATATGTTGATCCATACTAATCGTAGCGGAATTAGTATCTTTCGAAACCTCAACTGAAGTTACCTCAGGCAGAACCAATAAATTGCTTTTAACTTTATTTTCGCAACCACCGCAAGTCATGCCAGTGAGTTGATAAGTGTGTGTCATAATCAAAATTTATACAAATTTACTCCATCCTCAACGGAAAAACGTTACAGAATAATCAGAAAGTGTTATAGAATTTTGAGCACTACACCATAACGCAAGAACCTTGTTTATGAGAAGACCAGAAATTTTGCATCCAACTTTGTGTTCTTTGTGCCTAAGTGGTAAAAGGTTATGGAAATGAATGTTCAGTATTCCATCGGGAACAGTAGTCCCGCTTTCCTTACTGCCGAAGAAAAATCGGCATTCATCCAATCGGGTTTATGAACAAAAGAAATTCGTTCTGTCCCAATTAACCTGCTGTGTACCCAACTTTGTGCGCTCTAGTGTAAACCAGCCATTGAAATTGTGGGCTATATTTTTGATTCAACAATAATCACACGCAATTTAGCCCAGTCGTATAACCCACCATTTTAATCATGGCATAAACCTGTTATCAACCCAGCTTTGTGTCCTTCGCTTTAAACTCTGCGTACTTTGCGGTTAAATCTTACCCAACTAAAACTGAAGTCATGGTTAACGAACCGCCAACCGCTTTATCGTTAAAAAATGAAATTTCTTCCTTATCATTTGTAAGGCCCAACGTGTAAATTAAAGGCAAATAATGTTCTGGAGTAGGGATGGCCAACATTGCATCTGTACCTAAATTACGGTAATTTATCAATGGTTTATGATCGCCATTGGAAATTAGATTTTTGAATTTATCATTCATTTCATTCGCCCAATCGTAACCGCCACCATTAATCATTTCCCAGCTGATCATCCGCAGGTTATGAACCATATTGCCACTGCCAAGAACAAGAACCCCTTTCTTGCGTAAAGCGTAAATTTCTTTAGCAATTTCATAATGCTGTTCTGGCGATTTGGTGTAATCAATACTGAGCTGTAAAACCGGAATATTTGCATCAGGATACATATGTTTTACAACAGTCCAAGTTCCGTGATCTAATCCCCAATCGTGGTCTAGCCCTACGTGGGTAGAATGTACTAGACTAGGTATTTCGCTTGCCAATTTAGCATCGCCAGGCGCAGGATATTGTACATCAAAAAGTGCTTGAGGAAATCCTCCAAAATCGTGTATTGTGCTGGGGAAATCCATCGCAGTAACAAAAGTTCCGTGAGTGTACCAATGTGCGGAAACAACCAAAACAGCTTTAGGAACGGGAATGTTTTTTGCCAAATCGGCCCAACTCTGACTAAACTCATTGTTTTCAATCCCGTTCATTGGCGAACCATGACCAATAAAAAGAGTAGGCATTAGCTCTGTTTGGGCTAAGCCTTGAGTAAAGTTTCTGAATTGGGATAAAGTAGACATGATATTGGATTTTATTAAAAACCGTCATTTCGACCGAAGTGGAGAAATCTTTTAAATTAGGTTCAAAGATTTCTCGGTTTCACTACGCTTCACTCGAAATGACGGCTAATATTTTTATTTTGCTTGAACAAATTCCAAGTTTAATTTTATCATAACATCTTTTGCAACACCAGCACCAGTTGGATCGTATTTAATGTTATAATCTAAACGATTAATTGTTGTTGTTGCGCCAAAACCAGCTTTAGTATTTCCTTGTTGATCTTTGGCGGTTCCGCCATAAACAACCACGAATTTTACCTCTTTAGTTACATCACGAATAGTTAATTTACCATTTAGCTCGTAATTGTTTCCGCTTAATTTTTTGAAAGAAATACTCTCAAATTTCATTGTTGGGTAAGTTGCTACATTGAAAAAATCATCTGTTTTAAGGTGACCATCTCTCATATCAACCCCTGTTGTAATGCTATTTACATCCACAGTAAAAGTAATTTTAGCATCGGTTAAATCTGGTTTTGTTGCGGTAATTGTACCATCAAATTTTTTGAATGAACCATCCACAAACGAAATCCCCATGTGTTTAATAGAGAAATTAACAAAGGAGTGCATTGGATCTATTTTCCAACTTGTTTGTGCAAATGATGCCACGCTGATTGAAGTAGCGATAAGGAATAGGAATAATTTTTTCATGTCTTGCGAGTTTTTCTTTAAACAAAAGTACGCTGACAATCAAAATTAGGTCTTGATGTATGTTAAGAAAGTAGAATTAGGCTAAAGCCAATTATTTTCTACTGTTAACCGTTGACTAAAGTCAACGGCAATGAATAGGATGGTGTCAAAATGGTCATTATTATTTTATGTTGTTCGCTTTTGCTGTTCGTTGTCGTCGGTTTCTTAAGTTAATGGCAATGATAGGATTGCGCTAAGCCGACATTGATATTTAGTCGATTGGTATTTCCAACTCGCTATTCCTTGCCGTAACTTTTAACTGACGGAACTCGAAAAATCAAATCTCATCCAAAGTTTTTCGCTTATCGGAAGTTTCAGTTTTAAATCCTGATGGCGTTAAACCGGTAACTTTTTTAAACTGAGAAGAAAGGTGTGCAACACTGCTATAATTTAGTTGGAAAGCAATTTCGCTTAAAGTAAGTTCGCCGTAAGTAAGCATTTCTTTGGCCTTTTCTATTTTTTGTGCGATAAAATACTTTTCTATGGTTTGATTTTCAATCTCAGAAAAAACTGCGCTTAAACTCGAATATTCTAAATTTAACCGCTCACTCAAGTACAAAGAAAGATTAATTTTTAGTGGTTCTTTTGTATAATGAACCAAATCTATTATAGTAGTTTTTACCTGTTCGGCTATCTGCGTTTTCTTATCCTCCAGCAATTCAAAACCAAAAATATTTAGCTTTTCTGCAATTTTCAATTTATCGACTGCAGAAATGTTTTCCGCTATTGAAACTTCGCCTAATTCAACAGAAATAGGGTTAAAGCCGAGTTTTTCCAACTCAGCTTTAACCACCATTTTACAACGATTGCAAACCATATTTTTGATATGGAGTTTCATTATTTAGCTTTTATCGTTTCGGCAACATCGCCACATTCAAACATCATGCTTCCATAATAAGGATTTTCGATATTTTCTTTTTCATTTAACCAACTCGCTTTTGCCATTGGGCAATGTTGAACGTAAACTGTGCTGGTGTTAAACTTGATGGTTCTTAACGTTTTAATCATCGGATAAGAAATTCCTTCGAACGCTTTTCTTTGAACTTTAATGTCTTTCGCATTTGCCAATTCAGTTGCTTTAGCCTTGATAATAGAAGCCTGTTCCATCCAAAATTTGTGCTGATCTGCAGATAAATCTTTGTGTGGAACGGCATCAATTTTAACTAACAATGCTTTAGCCTTTTCTGAAGCAAGCTCTTTCTTATCAGTTGCTAATGCATTTTTTAAATCGAAATAAGCTGTCAAAACTTGGTTGAAAGCGCCATCAGTTTTACTTTGTGCAAAGCTGAATTTTGTTGTTGCAATCGAGATGATTGCTATAAATAAAAATATCTTTTTCATTACTATTATTTTAAAACGTTAAAAAAATTAAATTCTGCCCTAACCAGATACATATTTTTAGTGTATCGATTTTCAATATTACCTGTCGCTTGGAAGCGATATCCCAGATCGATCCGTGTTTTGCTATTCAAAATTACCTGTACTGCCGGCGCCAAATCTAAGTAAGACTGACCCGAACTGGGGTCGGTTTTGCCAAGTATTTCGAAGTACAAATTAAAATTTGGCTGTTTGTAATCTTTGTAAACAAAAGGTAAAACCAAATATCCCGAAGATAAGCTATACGATAGCATATTATTAGGGCGAGGCATTCCAACGATTTGCCGATCTTGATTTTCAAAAGCGTGGGCATAACCAAGTGTTGCCGAAAGGGCGAGTTTATGCAAAAGTTGCGTAAAAATTAAACCGCCTTGTAAGCCACTATTATCACCTTCAAGGTTAATATCTCTTGTGTAGGTTGGTCTTTTGCTTGTACTTACTCTCCCAAATGCCGAAGCCCTAAAATGGCTGTGTGCTTCATCAAGCGATAAGAATCGGTACTTTGCATATAAACTCCCACCTTCTAATCGATATTTTCCATCCATATCCGATAAAAAAGCCTGCGCATGCATCATCAAGTTTTTATTAAAGCCGATCATTACTTCAGGGATGGTTCTGCTCATAAAATCGGGATTATTCATTCCCTCATTTGTAATTCTTACACCAATTGATTTTGTGGGCATATTGCTTGCCGGTTCAGTAAAAACATAGAGTTCCTGACTATGAGCATTTATTTTGGCGCAGAAAATTATCAGCGCCAAAAAGAATAGTTTCTTCATCACTAAGAAATACTTAAGTGATAAATGCGTGTTTTCTTGCCGTTAACCAAGCCACTTCCGCTTGCATACGCATCAGAATTTGCTGTTGTTGCTTGTTTCTTAAAGGCCGAACCCGATATGAAATTCTTATCAACTACGCTTACTTTTACCGGTCCGTTTAAGGTTTTATTTTTTGCATTAACAAAGCGATAAACGTTTCCATCAACAATCGCCTGGCCTTTATCATCAACCTTTACCTGATTAAAATTGAAGTTGGCCGTTAATCCACCAACAGAAAAGCCTGCATCTTGAACTTTTTTACGAACCAGATCCAAGCTGATGTCTGCATCCTTTTTAAAGGTTAAAACGAAGATGTTTTTATTTAAATCTGGCTTTACAGAGCTAATAAAATCTAAAGTTTCTAAAGATTTTTGTGTCGCATTTGAACACATAGAGCAGGTTAATCCGGTTACCTGTAAATCTGCAGAAGTGATTTTTTGTGCCGATACATTAACGGCAAGGAAGAGCATAATAATGCTGAATAATTTTATAGTTTTCATGATTTTTTTGAATTAGAATAAACCTTACGCTATCGAACGCTGAATTTAATTCAGAGCCTTTACAGCAGAATAGTTGATGAATTAACCCCGATAATTATCAGGGCAGCAAAACAGATTTATTTAATCCTAATTCCTAAAAATACAATTGAAAATATGAAGGGGAATTTTGGCCGATAATGGTGGCGCTTTATTGGCAATCTTGCTTATAAAAGCTGGCGTGATGTTAGAAAGAAATTCTAAAACTGGAGGATGCAGGAAAAGCTGGATAGAAAACAACTTCGGCATCTGAATTTGCGCCTCAATTTGGTGACTATCTATTACTTTAACGGTTACCTGCGTGTTTTTGCAACAGCCATCATCTTTTTTCTTTTCAGCAGGAATGTCCTTGCAGAATTTACAGGAAACCTCGTTACTAAATAGCTGTACATTTTCTAGCTTGCCACCACAAAAATGTAAACTTAAAGCCAAACCCATAACACTAACCGCATAAAATACGGCCAAAGAAAGTGCTATTTTTTGTTTTAACTTCATCACTACAAAGGTAAAGCAAAAAAAATCTAATTACAGTGGTAAATATTTATTCAATTTCATTTTTTAACTTAAATTAGCCTCAAACACCAATCCGATGAAGAAACTATTCTTAATAATTTGCACATTTTCGATATTATCGGCATTTGCTGCGAAGCCAAAAAATCAATATATCCGCATCAAAACTGAGTTTGGAGAGTGTATAGTTAAGCTTTATAACCAAACTCCACTTCATCGGGATAACTTTTTAAAATTGACAAAGGAAGGTTTTTATAATGGAACTTTATTTCACAGAGTGATTAAAGATTTCATGATTCAAGGCGGCGATCCAGATTCTAGAAACGCCAAACCTGACTCCCTTTTAGGAGAAGGCGG
Organism: Pedobacter fastidiosus; assembly: GCF_014306625.1. Classification (GTDB taxonomy): domain Bacteria; phylum Bacteroidota; class Bacteroidia; order Sphingobacteriales; family Sphingobacteriaceae; genus Pedobacter; species Pedobacter fastidiosus. The sequence goes on along the minus strand of NZ_JACRYL010000005.1, from coordinate 83,912 downwards.
ATTAAAATATACTATTCCCGCAGAATTTAGAGATAGTTTATTTCACAAAAAGGGTGTGTTGGCGGCGGCAAGAGATAATAATCCTGAGAAAGCATCGAGCAGTTGCCAATTTTATTTGGTGCAGGGAAAGGTTTTTACAGATGAACAATTAAATAGTGTTGAAGAAAAACGGCTGAAATTTAAAATTCCCGAATGGCAAAGACAGGTTTACAGGACCATCGGTGGTGCTCCACATTTAGATCGGAATTATACGGTTTATGGCGAAATTGTTCAGGGATTAGATTTGGTTGATAAGATTGCTGCTCTTCCAACGGATAAAAATAACCGCCCAAAACAGGATGTAAAAATGGACATTACTATTTTGAAAAAAAGAGAGGCGAAGAGGTTGGAGAAAAAGTTGGCGGGCGACCCATTGGGGGATAAAAAAACTATGTAATTAACGGCTCTTGTCTATTATCCCAAAAATATAAAAGGCGTATTTGGTTGTCTTGAATCTCGTAAAACACAGAAGTTTGACTTGTAATTCTCCCTTTTCTAAATCGATTAGAGGAAAAAGCTTCAAAAATCTCTGGTTGGAATATTATAATAGCCACAACCTTATTGGTTTGCTTGATAAACTTTTTAGCTGATTTCTCTCCAAATTGATTAAAAATGAACTAAAAAATTGCGGCGAATGTTTCCTTTGCTTCATCACTCCAGAAAATCGGCAAGCTCATAAATAATTGCTATATAATTTCATTACTTCATCATGTGGTGTCAGTTTTCCCTCTTCTGCCTGTTTCATGCCCCTCTTAATGCCCTCTTGAACATGCTTTGGTAAATCTTCTAACACAACTTTTTCCTTGTTGCTTAAAAGCATATCTACTTCGGAGAGAAGATTCTCATCATCAATTTCGAAAACTTTTTTAGCGATTTCAATTTTTAATTCATCAATGCTCATAAACAAATTTAACGAAAGCAAATCTCAATAGCCAAGCATTTACTCAATTAATTTCTAAATTTACCGTACAACATAATGAAATTTTTGAATGAAAATCATCTCTTACAACGTTAACGGAATTCGGGCAGCAAGTACCAAAAACTTTTTCGGTTGGTTGCAGGCTACCAATGCCGATATGATTTGCCTGCAAGAAGTTAAGGCCTTGCCTATCCAAATTCCTGAAATTATCGCTTTAGTTGAGCAGTTGGGTTATCATCATTATTGGTTTCCAGCAGAAAAGAAAGGATATAGTGGTGTTGCAATTCTTACTAAAATAAAACCAAACCATGTAGAATATGGTTGCGGTGAAGAATGGATTGATCGGGAAGGAAGAATTTTACGAGTCGATTTTGATGATTTTTCGTTAATGAGCCTTTATATGCCTTCTGGATCTAGTGGTGATGAACGACAGGTTAAAAAATACGAATTCATGTCTTTTTTTGATACCTACATTGGAGCTTTAAGAAAGCAGTTCCCCAGCTTAATTGTGAGTGGCGATTACAACATTTGCCATACTTCCATTGATATTCACAATCCAAAATCCAATGCAAATTCATCAGGTTTTTTGCCTCAAGAAAGAGAATGGATGCAATTGTTTTTAGATAATGGATTTATTGATACTTTCAGGCATTTTAATAAGGATCCGCATCATTACACTTGGTGGAGTTACCGAGCAGGCTCAAGAGGTAAAAATTTGGGTTGGCGAATCGATTATCATTTGGCAACCAAACCAATGGAAAGCCGCTTAAAAAATGTGCGGATTTTGCCCGATGCGATTCACTCTGATCATTGCCCGGTATTGTTAGAGATGGAATAAAATTAAATGGAAAATGTAAGATGGAAGACGGATGAGGATGCAGGCGGTCTTGATAATTGATTCTCACTACTTAATACTAAAAAATGCTAATCACAAATATTAAAGGCCTCGTAGGCTTGCATCCTAAAGAAAAACTGGTTCTTCGCGGAAGTGAAATGAGCAATTTACCTGTTTTGGAAAACGCATGGCTTTTAATAGAAAATGATTTAATTAAGGATTTCGGCGAAATGGATTCAATTCCACCTTCCATTTCATGTCTTCCATCCACCGACGCAGTTGATAAATACGTTTTTCCTTCTTGGTGCGACAGCCATTCTCATATTGTTTTTGCAGCATCTCGGGAAGAAGAGTTTGTAATGAAAATTCAAGGGAAAAGCTATGAAGAAATAGCTTCAGCAGGCGGCGGAATTTTAAATTCAGCAACTAAATTAAGAGAAGCTACTGAAGATGATTTGTTTGAAAGTGCTTTAGTAAGATTAAATCGAATGATTTTAAATGGAACTGGAGCTTTAGAGATTAAAAGCGGTTACGGTTTATCGGTTGAGAGTGAGATTAAAATGTTAAAGGTAATTCGCAGATTAAAAGAGAACTTTCCAATCCCAATCAAAGCAACATTTTTAGCGGCGCACACTTATCCAATAGAATATAAGGGCAATCATCAGGGATATATTGATTTAATTATTGATGAAATGTTGCCTCAAATTGCAAAAGAAAATCTAGCCGATTACATAGATGTTTTTTGTGAGAAAGGCTTTTTCTCTGTGGAAGAAACCGACCAGATTTTAAAGGCTGGCGCTCATTATGGTTTAAAGCCAAAAGTTCACGCAAACCAGCTTTCCATTTCAGGAGCAGTAGAAATAGCCGTTAAAAATAACGCGGTTTCTGTCGATCATTTGGAAGAAACGAATGCCGAAACCATTCAATCTTTATTAAACAGCAACACAATTGTAACGTTATTGCCTTCTTGCTCGTTTTATTTAGGGATTCCATTTGGCAATGCAAAGGGCTTTATGGAAGCTAACTTGCCAGTTGCGCTGGCTTCCGATTACAATCCAGGCTCAACGCCATCTGGAAATATGAATTTTGTAGTTTCTTTAGGGTGCATAAAACTTAAAATGCTGCCTGAACAGGCTATTAATGCAGCTACGCTTAATGGTGCAGCAGCCTTGGAACTTAGTGGCGATTTTGGGAGCATTGCAATCGGGAAAAAGGCGAACTTATTTATCACCAAACCGATGCCTTCAATTGCTTATTTGCCATATAGTTTCGGTGAAACCCAAATAGAAACAGTTATTTTAAACGGCGAAATTTATAATGGATAAACTAAAAATATATTCGCAAAGCGAGATTAACAACTTGATTATTTATCGTGATGGCGAAACCAAGCTTGGGGAAAAGGTAGAAATATATCGTCATAGCGAGGGAGATTCTTCATCGACTGTGGCAATCTCATTCGAGAGTTTAATGAAAAGCAAAGCCAAGTTCGTGCTTTTAGGCATCCCAGAGGATATTGGAATTCGGGCAAATGCTGGTATTGCAGGCGCCTCTACAATATGGCGGCCGGCATTAATGGCTTTCCTTAATATCCAAAGTAATCGCTTCTTACATGGAGAAGAAATTTTGGTTCTGGGGCATTTTGAAATAGAAGAACCTGAAGATTCATCGATTGGTGGTCTGAGAAATAAAGTAGTTGATATTGATGATTTGGTTTTCCCTGTAATTGAAAAAATCGTGTCTGCAGGCAAAATCCCGATCGTTATCGGTGGCGGACATAACAATGCTTTCCCAATCATAAAAGGCACTTCGCTGGCGAAAAAGCAAGCCATTGATGTTTTGAATATCGATGCTCATGCCGATTTACGCAAGCAAGAGGGAAGACATAGTGGAAACGGGTTCACTTATGCTCTAGCTGAAAATTATTTGAATAATTATTTCATGTACGGTTTACATCAAAACTATAATAATGAGGAGATCTTGAATCAAAATGAAACCAATCCAAAGCTTAAAGCGGTGTTTTTTGATGAAATTTTAAAGTGTGCTAATGACAAAGATTTCTTTTTTGGAATTGGTTCAACGGCAGGTTTAGAAATTGATTTAGATTGCATTCAGAATGTGCTTTCGAGCGCAGAAACACCATCTGGTTTTGCTGTTAATGATATTCGAAAATTGATTTTAACGAGTAAAAGGGAATTCTCTTACTTACACATTAGTGAGGGCGCAACGAGGCTGCTTGATGGTAGAGTGAGTAAATTGACTTCGAAACTGATTGCATATTTGGTAAGTGATTTTATTAAGGCACAAGTTTAATGTTTTGACTGTACTTCTGAGCGTTAATTTATTTGGTATAATAAATATATAAGAGTGGCATTTAGGCCGGTCGTCATTGCGAGTTCCGATTTTTCATCGGGACGTGGCAAACTCATTTGTTTAAATAATCTCACGAATGAGATTGCTTCAATCGATGAAAAATCGATTTCGCAATGACGGAAAATAAAACAGCAATCATAGCGAAAGCTAAAAATTTCTAGACGATTGGCGACTAAAGAGTACTAATCAGTATACTGTATTTCATTGCTTGCGGATTCTATATTTCATTCAGAATGACAGAAACTCGAAAAACACAACTTCCTACAAATGCTCTTCCTCGTACTTTTCTCCAGCCTTTAGCATTAACTCAATTTGCTTTAAATCTTCAGCAGTAAGTTCTTCTTTTTCCTGTAATTCGAATACCGCAATCATGTTGTCTTCGTATTGTTTTTCGGTTTTGATAACGATTTCTTGTGGCATGATCTTGAGCTTAAAATTTAATAGTTTCTGTAGGTGTAATGCAAAAATCTAAACGAATATCATGTTGATTAACGTCATCGATTTTATCTATTGCAGGCGATAAAGATAAGCCTATTTTTTGAGCATTTATATTTTCAAGAAAGCGATCGTAAAAGCCTTTCCCATAACCTACGCGGAAACCTTGCGCATCAAAAGCCAGTAATGGAATTAAAACCAGATCCACTTCTCCATTATGAATAATCCCTTTTTGTGGTTCTAAGATATTGTACAAATTTTTCTGTAAATCAGCTACGCCCAAATATTCATGATGCGTCATTAAGGCCGTTTCAAAATCCGCTTTTGGAACAATAATTTTAATTTCGGGATGATTTTCTACTAGCCATTCGATTAACAAAAAAGTATTGGGTTCTTTCTTTTCCTTGATAGGCAAAAAAATATGGAGCGTTTTCACGGCGCTAAAATCCCGAGCTGCAAATTGATATAGCAACCCTTTGTTTAGCGATTCGTATTCTTCGTCACTTATTGCTAATCTATCCTTTAAGGCTGTTTTTCTGATTTCGGCTTTTAACATAATTTCAAATTTATGATTTTTATAACAATTTGAAATGGAGCTGGTTTTGGCGCTTAACTACTGAACATAGTTGTACTGACTTAATTTCTAAACCCGATAGCCGTGGAAATACTTTTTTATTGCAGCAACCCTGAATATGCTGTTATGCTGAGGCACGAAGCATCTGCAACCGATGAAACAGATGCTTCGTGCCTCAGCATGACAGTATCTTTAAAAAAGATTGGAACAAATAGCGGGGCTGCTGTTTCCGAAGAACTGCCGACATTCATTTTCAAAAGAAAATAATAATATCCCTTTTCTGTGTAAATCTGTTTTTCCGTGGCAATAGTAAAATAAACACCCCGTCCTGCGGACACCCCTCTGAAAGAGGGGAATATATGTCTCAAAACTAAAATATTGCAAGCAATTTGAATGCTTTTTTTAGAAGACTTGTATTTCAGTGGCAAAACCCAAAACAAAAAAGCCCTTGAAAACAAATTCAAGGGCTCCTTTTAAAATTTTATAAACTATTTTACACGCTCCACATATTCGCCAGTACGCGTATCAACTTTAATTTTATCGCCTTGGTTCACAAACATTGGAACTTTAACCTCAACGCCGTTTTCAAGCGTTGCAGCTTTCAGTGCATTTGTAGAAGTATCACCTTTAACAGCAGGCTCCGAATACGTAATTTCGAACTCTGCAAAGTTTGGTAACTGACCCATAATTGCTTCTTCGCTTTCCATAGAAACAATTACACTCATGCCTTCTTTTAAGAATTTGATCGCCGAACCAAACAACGTTTTTTCAACATTATATTGCTCGTACGTGGTGTTATCCATTACCACCAAATAATCGCCATCTTCGTATAGATATTGATAATCGCTGGTTTCCACGCGACAAATTTCAACAGCCTCGTCGGTACCCATACGAGCTTCAACAATTCTGCCCGATTTAATGTTCCGGAATTTACCAGTGTAAAAAGCGCCACCTTTACCCGGTGTACGGTGATTCCATTCGTCAACAGTAACCAATTCTCCATTTAAACGAAGGATGTTACCATTTTTAATTTCTGATGCTTTTGCCATATTATTTTATCCTATTTGGATTTTGTATTTCAGTTTTTCGTGACGGCAAAGGTAAAATTATTTTAGTAAAAAAGCATAAGGAAATATTGCAACTGAAGTCTGAAAAAAAAACCAGTCTATTAACATTAGGATTAAATAGGAAAATTGATTTGGAAAGCAATACCTGCATTAATCGGCTGCTGCGGCCTCGCTTTTACGCTCCCGATGAAACCTGTGAAACAAGCAAGCATACCATAAAATTAAACTACGGAGGCTTAAATCGGGATTTGTGCAATCGGGTTTATATCACTTGGGTTTGTGCAAGAAAGATAGGCCTGCTTTTGTAAAGCGCCTTAACTTCGTGCCTAGCAATAATAACTTTTCTAGCTAAAAACACCGTATAAAAGAAATGCCTTTGGGAACCACTCCAAAGGCATAATCAACCTAAACCTCAAACTAAACTATGAAAAAACTTTTTGCCTTTTAAGGGCTTATATTTTTGATTCCGCAATGCGGAAAATAAGATCATTTACTTGAAGAGATAAATTAAATAATTGTTTCTCTTTTTGGTGGTGCAAAGGTAAGAACTATTTATCAATTACCAAATGTTTTTTTAGATATTTATTTATAGTACAAATGCATGACAAATCAAGCTCGTTTGGAAACTGAAAATTTTAATTTAAACTACTTGTAATCAAATATTTGAATGTGTTCTGAACAAAATTCATATTCTTGAATCTGGTTAGAACCAATTATTGTAAGCTTCTCTTTGGTGAATTTTTCGATCAGTTCTTGATACCAATTTATTCCTTGAACGTCTAAATTGCTGGTTGGCTCATCTAAAAATAATATTGGTGAATCAGAACAGCAAGCCAAAGCTAGTTTGGTTCTTTGTTTCATTCCCGACGAAAAATACTTAATTTCCTTGTTAGCCGATTTTTCTAATCCTAATAGGGTAATCAAATTTTTAGCATCAATACCTGGGGCAAAGTTTTTAAATTTGAAGTGAAATTCTATAATTTCTTTCAACGTAAAAGTTTCGATTAGTTCAAGATATGGAGCCGCTAAGCTGATATATTGATAAATGTTTTCAACTGGGATTTCTTTGGAATCGGCAAAAGTAATTTCGCCTTCTGATGGGGTTAAACTACCGGTAAGCACACTCAGTAGTGTAGATTTTCCTGAACCGTTGGGCCCCAAGATCGCATAACTCTTACCAGAAACAAATTCAGTGCTTAGATTTTTAAAAATCCATTCTTTGTTAAATCTTCTACCAACGTTATTTAAAGCAATCTTCATTCTCCTATATCAATATTGTGGATCAGTTATCAAGACTTGATAGCACCTTAGCCATGCAAACGCTGTTTTCTACACCAATATACTGTCCGTAGTTTGGTGTAATTTGATAACCAACTTTTTGATATAAATGGATGGCTTCGGGTTGTTTTTTACCCGTCTCTAAAACACATTCAGAAAAGCCAAGTTCTGCAGCCCAACTTTCCAGCTCACTTAGGATTTTGGCTGCAATACCCTGCTTTCTAAAATCTGGATGAACAAACATGCGCTTAACTTCTGCCACAGATGCTGAGAAAGGTTTTATCGCTCCGCAAGCGACCGGAATTTCATTTTGATAAGCAACTACAACTTCTTTAATTGCATCAACTTTGTTAAATTGAGCATAAAAAGTATGTTCATCTCCATCTCTAACGGCTAAGTCCTTATCCAACAGTGTAACCAATTCTCTGAAATCGGTATTCTCTGAATTTGTTCTTTTTAGCGCTAAATCATTCATGAATTTATTTTGAAGTATAAGATTATAATACCTTTACCCTCTACCTAAAATTAGCTTCCCATTCCGAAGCCCTTCATTACACCACGGTTAGAGTTGCGGATAAAATCTACAATCTCATCACGAATTTCCGTTGGCTTAAATTCAGCTTCAATCATATCTAAAGCCTTGGTTACGTTATTGTGCTTAACAAAAAGTACGCGGTAAATTTCTTGGATCTCGTCAATCTGTTCGTTGGTAAAGCCTCTTCTACGTAAACCAACAGAGTTGATTCCGGCATAAGAAAGAGGCTCACGAGCAGCCTTAACATAAGGAGGAACATCTTTACGCACCAATGAACCACCGGTTACAAACGCATAAGAACCTACCTTAACAAACTGATGAATAGCCACCAAGCCAGCCAAAACAACATTGTTGCCAATAGTAATGTGACCAGCCAAAGTTGTGCTGTTAGAAAAAATACAGTTGTTACCAACTTCACAATCATGCGCAATGTGAGAATAAGCTTGGATTAAGCAATTGCTTCCAATTGTTGTTTTCCATTTATCTTTCGTGCCACGATTAATGGTTACACACTCTCTAATTGTAGTATTATCGCCAATTTCTGCGGTTGTAATTTCGCCAGCAAATTTCAAATCCTGAGGTTCGCCAGAAATAACAGCTCCAGGAAAAATACGACAATTTTTACCAATACGAGCGCCATCCATAATGGTTACGTTAGAACCAATCCATGTTCCTTCGCCAATCACAACATCTTTATGTATTACTACAAAAGGCTCGATTACCACGTTTTCGGCAATTTTTGCCTGAGGATGTATATATGCTAAAGGTTGTATCATTATTGGGCGGGTTCTGCTTGTTTAATTTTGGTAATTTGAGCCATCATCTCGGCTTCGACAACAATTTTTTCTCCAACCATTCCTACACCTTTCATCTGGGCAATGCCCCGTCTAATTGGTTCTAGTAAATCGCATCTGAAAACAATGGTATCGCCAGGTAAAACCTGAGCTCTAAAACGTACGTTATCTATCTTTAAAAAGTAAGTTAAGTAATTTCTTGGATCTGGTACAGTGCTTAATACAAGAATACCTCCAACCTGAGCCATCGCTTCAATTTGAATTACCCCCGGAAAAACAGGTGCGCCAGGAAAATGGCCTTTAAAAAACTCTTCATTCATGGTAACGTTTTTAACGCCAACCACATGGTTTTTTGAAAGTTCTAATATTTTATCTACAAATAAAAAAGGTTGGCGATGAGGCAAAATGTCCATTATCTGAACAACGTCGTATAATGGTTTTGCGCTTGGATCATACACCTTTTGAATTTTTTTATTTTTCTCTTTTTTTATTGCCGCCTTAATTTTTTTGGCAAAAGCAACATTTGCAGCGTGCCCAGGTCTAGCAGCCATAATGTGGCCTTTTAAGTGCATACCAACTAAAGCTAAATCGCCAATCATATCCAAAAGTTTATGGCGGGCGGGCTCGTTTTGATAACGCAGCTCCATATTATTTAAAATACCCTGAGGTGCTACATCAATATCGGCACGATTGAAAAGTTTAGCCAAATGGCTTAATTCATCTTTCGTTACTTCCTTATCAACAATAACTATAGCATTATTTAAATCGCCGCCTTTAATTAAATTGTGCGATAATTGGTATTCCAATTCGTGTAGGAAACAGAATGTGCGGCAAGAAGCAATTTCCTTTTTAAACTCGGCAATTGTGTTGATGCCTGCATGCTGGCTCCCCAAAACAGGAGAATTGTAGTCGATCATACAAGTGAAACGATAGTCATCCAAGGGCATGGCCACGATTTCTACTTTTCTATCTGCTTCTGTATAAGTAATGTTATGAGGGATGGTAAAATACTCGCGATCTGCATTTTGCTCAATGCTTCCTACTTCTTCAAGTAAATCTATAAACTGAATAGAACTACCATCCATAATTGGAGTTTCAGGCCCATCTAACTGAATTAGAACGTTATCAAGATCCATTCCGACCAACGAAGCCATAACATGCTCAACAGTACTCACACTTGCGCCATTTTGAGTAAGCGTTGTGCCACGAGAAGTATCGGTTACGTTATCTGCATCAGCATCAATCATCGGGTGACCATCTAAATCGACACGCTGAAATTTAAAGCCATGATTTTCTGGTGCAGGGCAAAAAGTAAGGGTAACATTTGCGCCGGTGTGTAAACCAACTCCAGATACAGATGTTTCTTTTTTAATCGTTTTTTGTCTAACGTTCATTTTGTATTGTATTCTTTTCCAACTCGGATGTAAGTCTTTTTATTTCTTCTTCGAGCGTATTTATTCTCTTTTCAACATCTGGGAGATGTTTAAAAATAACTGAAGCACGCATCCAGTTCCTTAAAGGTTGTGCTGGACTACCATGCCATTGTTTGTTTTCTTCGGTTATGTTGAAATTTAATCCAGCTTGGGCACCAATCTGAGTTCCTTTTGCCAACGTTAAATGACCAGCAATACCAACTTGCCCACCAATAACGCTATTAGGGCCCACTTTAGTACTTCCAGAAATTCCAGATTGAGCGGCTAACACCGTGTTTTCGCCAATTTCTACATTGTGTGCAATCTGAATCAGGTTATCAATTTTGGCGCCTTTTTTAACAATTGTCGATCCCATTGTAGCACGATCAACCGCTGTATTAGCACCAATTTCAACATCATCTTCTATAATTACGTTTCCGATTTGAGGGATTTTATTGTAAGTGCCATCTTTTTGAGGGGCAAAACCAAAGCCATCACTTCCAATAACAGTATTGGAGTGAATGATAACCCGAGCGCCAATTACAGAGTTGTGGTAAATTTTAACACCTGGATAAAACGTAGAATTCTCGCCAATTTTTGAATCTGCGCCAATAAATGTTTGAGTATTAATTTTACAGCCATCAGCGATTTCAACATTTTCGCCCACGTATGCAAAGGCATCAATAAAAACATTTTTACCAATTTTTGCTGAAGGATGAACGAATGCCAATTTATCAATTCCAGATTTTGCAGACTGCGCATTTACAGCTTCATTGTACTTATCCAAAAGAATGGTAAAAGAGCTATAAGGATTATCTACACGGATTAGTGTGCTGGTATAATTTTGAGTTGGATTAAAATCTTTTGAAACGATAACTACCGATGCCTGAGTAGAATACAAAAAGTTTTCGTACTTCGGATTGGAAAGAAAAGACAAAGAGCCTTCTTTCCCATCTTCTATTTTAGAGAGTTCGGTTACGGCTACATCAGGGTTACCATCAATGGTCCCGTTTAAAAACTCGCTTATCTGCTTGGCAGTAAATTGCATCGTACAAAGGTAAATGTTAAATTGATATGAACAAAAAAACCTACATAGGTTAATTAGTGTATATTCTACACAATAATAAGACTTAAAACGGCACTAAAAGTTAAATATTTTGTTAAAAAAACTTAAATCCCCCTTGGGTAGCAGAGGATGTATTTCTCAACGGTTTTTTGTAGCGATTCCAAGTTCGATAAATCTGATGCTTTTGCAATATCAACAATATCGTTATTTTTCATCAATATCTTAATATTCCCAACGCCTGCATTATAAGCCCGGTTTTGGATAGAATCTGTAAAAACAAAATACCTTGCTTCCTCAGGTTTAATATTTAAAAGGTTAACGGCTGCGGTCTGCAAGAACTCAATTCTATCTTGGTCGGCCATTTCGTTACCCATTTCTACCTTGTAAAGATTTCTTGAGGTAAGCATTTGGCAAAGTGTAGAGAGTATTTTATCGGGATGCTCTACCCAAACTTTTACCGCAGCGTAAATATCCTGATCATCCAGATTGGTAAAATGCTTTAAATGGATGTCTTTTTCAAAAAAATCAACCTCGTTTATATCGTTCTTTAAAAAATGATTTAAGGATGGAGATGCAAATAAATTTTCGCCTGCGGCGGATAACTGTTTCGCTCTTTCTAAAAGCTTAACTAAAATCATTTCGCCAGCAATTACTGTTTTGTGCAAATAAACCTGCCAATACATTAGCCTGCGGGCGATTAAAAATTTTTCGATTGAATAAATTCCCTTTTCTTCGATGACCAGATCATCATCGTAAACGTTAAACATTTTGATAATCCGATCAAAACTGATTACGCCTTCGCTTACTCCGGTAAAAAAACTATCCCGATTTAGATAATCCATTCGATCTAAATCCAGCTGACCAGAAATTAACTGATGAAGAAACTTTTTAGGATAGGTGCCATTAAAAATTTCTATTGCATGGGTGAGTTTTCCATCGAAATGCAAGTTCAGTTCCTGCATCAGCTTTGCTGAAATATCTTCGTGCTTAATACCGGTAACCAGCGAATGTTCTAGAGCATGCGAGAAAGGTCCGTGGCCAATATCGTGCAGTAAAATGGCCAAAATTGCAGATTCTTCTTCACCCTCGGTAATTACATGATCTTTACTTTTTAATAATCCAATGGCCAAGCTCATTAAATGCATGGCGCCTAAAGCATGGTGAAAACGAGTATGTAAAGCACCGGGATAAACCAAATGCGTCATCCCAAGTTGCTTAATGTAGCGCAAACGCTGAAAGTAGGGGTGCGAAATTACATCGTAAACCAATTCAGACGGGATGCTGATGAATCCGTAAACCGGATCATTTATTATTTTCTTCTTATTCAATCGTTAAAAATAGTTAAATACGCAGATACGGTACAAAAATTGCTATTTTTATTTATAGTTTGATTTACCTGCCAAAATATAATGGCAATCCTTATTTATTTTACAAAAACATGCAAGAAACTAAAATATTGTGGGCCGATGACGAGATCGACTTATTAAAACCTCATATATTATTACTGAACGATAAAGGTTACCACGTAACCACATTTACCAATGGTAATGACGCCCTCGAAGCTTTTGGAAAATCTCATTTCGATCTTGTTTTCTTAGATGAAAATATGCCAGGCATGAGTGGGATTGAAACCCTTTCGGCAATAAAAAATTTAAATCCAGAAGTTCCTGTGGTTTTAATTACCAAAAGCGAGGAAGAAAACCTAATGGAAGATGCTATTGGGAGCAAAATTGATGATTATCTGATTAAACCCGTAAATCCAAAACAGGTTTTGTTAACCATAAAAAAACTGATCGATAATAAACGTTTGGTGAGCGAAAAAACTTCGATGGCTTATCAACAAGATTTTAGACGCTTAGGAATGACTTTAAGCGACAGATTAAATTACGATGAGTGGATTGAGGTGTACAAAAAAATTGTTTTTTGGGAACTTGAGTTAGAAAAATTGGATGATCCACAGATGCATGAAATTTTAACCATGCAAAAGCAGGAAGCAAATACCCAGTTTTCGAAATTTATTGAAGAGCATTATTTAGGCTGGATTAAGGATAAAGATAAATCGCCTCTGCTTTCTAACGAGTTGCTTAGAAAAAAAGCGTTTCCACATATTAATGATACCACACCGGTATTTTTTATTCTGATTGATAATTTACGTTACGATCAATGGAAAATTATCAATCCATTAATTTCTGAATATTTCCGTATTGATGAGGAAGATATGTACACCAGTATTTTGCCGACTGCAACTCAGTATGCTCGTAATGCAATTTTCTCTGGCTTAATGCCTTTGGAAATGGAGAGGCGTTTTCCGCAACTGTGGCAGAATGATGATGATGAAGGTGGAAAAAATATGCACGAAGAAGCTTTCTTGGCCGATAACATTAAACGGAACATAAGGAAAGATTGCAAATTTAGTTACAATAAAATTTTAACTTTTGAGCAAGGAAAGGATTTGGTAGAACAAACCAATAACTTATTGCAAAATGATTTTAATGCAATTGTTTTCAACTTTGTTGATATGTTAAGTCATGCTCGTACCGATATGCAAATGATTCGTGAGCTTGCAAATGATGATGCCGCTTATCGTTCGTTAACCTTATCGTGGTTTGAACATTCGCCACTTTGGGAGCTGCTGAAAAAAATCTCGCAGAAAAAGGTTAAAGTGGTAATTACAACTGATCATGGAACCATCCGCGTTAAAAAACCAGTTAAGGTTATTGGCGATAGAAGTACCAATACAAACCTGCGTTACAAACAGGGAAGAAATCTTAATTTTAATGCGAAAGATGTTTTTGCTATTAAAAATCCGCATGATGCGATGTTGCCAAAAATTAACATCAGTAGCAGTTATATTTTTGCAAAAGAAGACAGCTATTTCGTTTATCCAAATAATTACAATCAGTTTGTAAATTACTATAATGAAACTTTCCAACATGGCGGAATTTCTTTGGAGGAAATGATTATTCCGGTAATTACATACTCGCCGAGGTAACCCCCAACCCCTAAAGGGGAGTGAAAGACATGTTGGCTTGGCGATGGACATAAGCGCAAAGACCAGAAAAAAATGTAGGGATAATGTGAACACTTTGCTATAAAATGCGAAGACAGTTCATGAAAATAAGGTTTAGGCAAAAGCGATACAATTATGTATTACTTTTGCCTTTATTCTTTTTAAAATGAAGATAGAAGTTAATAGTCTTGCAGATTTATCAAGTGTTGCAAAACAGCTAATTGAGTTTGCATCTACAGCAAAAATATTTGTTTTTGAAGGCGATATGGGCGCCGGTAAAACCACTTTTATTAAGAAGCTTTGCGGAGCTTTAGGCGTTACGGATGTTGTTTCTAGTCCGACGTATTCCATTGTAAATGAATACGAAAGCCCCAATGGACAAATTTTTCATTTTGATTTTTATCGGATAAAAGATATTCAGGAAGCTTATGATTTAGGTTACGAAGAATATTTTTATGGTGGTGGGATTTGCTTGATAGAATGGCCGGAAAGGGTAGAAGAACTCTTGCCCGAACACTACATTAAAGTAGAGATTTCTGTGATAGATGAAAACGAGAGATTATTCAATTTTTCGAAGGTATAACATTTAGTTATCAATATTTTAACAGAATTTCCGTATCTTGAACAACCTAAAACAAATACATTTTTAAGCATCATGGCTACAGGATTACGCGAAGGAATGGCCGATATAGCTCGCCAGGGTTTATTGCAAACACAGGAGGCGACGCTAGAAACCAGAAATAAAAAGAACAATTTAAATATTGGAATCCCAAAAGAAATTTCTTTTCAAGAAAATAGAATAGCACTTACGCCTTTATCTGTTGCGCTATTGGTAAACAATGGCCATAGGGTTATTTTGGAAAGCGGTGCAGGTATTGCAGCCAATTTTTCTGATTCTGAATATGCCGAACAAGGCGCTAAAATAGCTTACGATAAAAAGGAAGTTTTTGATTCTGATATCCTTGTGAAAATTGCACCACCGATGCTTGAGGAAATTGCAATGATGCATAAAGGGCAAACCTTAATTTCTTCACTTCAAACGGGAACGCTAAAGCAAGAATATTTAAAAGCTTTAATGCAGAAAAAAATTAATGCATTGTGTTTCGAAAACCTACGGGATGAAGGAAATGTGTTAAGTGTGGTTAGGGCAATGAGCGAAATTGTAGGCTCTACCTCTATACTAATTGCTGCAGAATATTTAAGCAATGTTACCGGCGGTAAAGGCTTAATGCTTGGTGGCTTTACAGGTGTGCCGCCAACCGAAATTGTAATTTTAGGGGCTGGAACGGTAGGGGAATATGCGGCCAGAACCGCTTTAGCTTTAGGTGCCGAAGTAAAGGTTTTTGATAGCTCAATTTATCGTTTACGTCGCTTACAAAATAACTTGGGAAATAGCAGGGTTTTTACTTCGGTAATGCAACCTATTGTTTTAAATAAAGCCATTGTAACCTGCGATGTGGTTATTGGCGCCATTCGTGCGAGTCATGGTAGAAGTCCATGCGTGGTAATGGAAGAAACCGTTGCAAGGATGAAACCGCATTCTGTTGTTATTGATGTAAGCATTGATCAAGGCGGATGTTTTGAAACATCGGAAGTAACCAATCACACCAACCCTGTTTTTAGAAAATACGATGTAATTCATTATTGCGTTCCAAATATTGCTTCTCGTGTTCCAAGAACAGCATCTTATGCATTAACCAATATTTTTGCTCCGATTTTGTTGGATATTGGTGAGTTCGGCGGGTTAATGAACATGGTTTGGAATAATCCGGGTATCCGTGAGGCGCTTTACATTTATCAAGGCAATGTAACCAATAAGGATTTGGCCGATATGTTTAATCTGCCTTTTAAAGATTTGGAACTTTTGGTGGTTTCCAATCAGTAATCTCATTTATCATCATTGCGAGGCACGAAGCAATCTCACTCGTTAAATAGATTGCTTCTTACCTCGCAAATAACGACCTACTTTTACAAATGCCTACATGAAAATCAAACTCCTCTTTTTATTCCTGATCATATCATTTTCAATCTGTGCTTTTGCTCAGACCAAACCAGCGAAAAAACTCGTAGTTATCAATTCTTACAATCAATACTTGGCTTCTATAAAAATAAACCCAAATAACGAATTAGTGGAGATTAAAAAAGCGATTCCGAGTATAAAACTTGATATTCGCTATGCAACCACAAATAATTTTATGAAGCAGGTAATGTATCAGCAGGCTAGAGCTTTTGCAAGGAAACCTGTTGTAGAATCGTTAAAGAAAATTCAAGCAGAGTTAAAAAAGAAAGGCTACGGATTAAAAATATTTGATGGCTACAGGCCTTATGCCGTTACTGTTGCATTTTACCAAAAAGCCAGCGATAAAAACTTCGTGGCAAACCCAGCCAAAGGCTCCAAACACAATAGAGGATGCGCTGTAGATTTAACTATAATTGATTTAAAGACAGGAAAAGATTTAGTTATGGCAACACCTTACGATAGTTTTTCAGCAGCAGCTGCGGCTAACTATATGCCTGTTTCATCAGCCGTAAAAAAGAATAGAGATTTCTTAATTGCTTCGATGCAAAAATACAATTTTACAGTGTTGGATAACGAATGGTGGCATTTCGATTTTAATGGCTGGCAATACTACGCTTTAATGGATATTCCTTTTGAGAAACTATAAATGATGTGGCCTCCCGTACTGATCCACCTTTACTTTGGCTTTGTCGCCTTTAACGGTTAAGTGAAAAATATAGTCGTAATCATCATCTGTTAATTCTTCTTTTGGTTTTTTGCCCCCAAAAGCCTCCATAATTTCAAGAACGGTATTGGAATGACCAGCTACAATAATGGTTTTGCCCACATAACTTTTATTAACCGAGTCAACCAATGATTTGGCGTCTTTATAATCGATAACTTTTTGAATGATTAACGAATCCAAAGTTTGATGTGTTCTTTTATAAGGTGTGCTAAAGGCTGCATCGAACTTTACTTTTTTAAGGTATTTAGCCAAATCTCCTGCTCTGATTTTTCCCTCTTCAGATAGGTTTGGATTTTTATCTTCTGGATTTGATTTATCCTTTTCTGCATGTCTAACAATCCAAATTTGAGTAGTTTGGGCAACAACAAATTGTGAGGCGAAAAACGTTAAGGATAAAATTAAGATCAGTTTTTTCATCTGTATATAATTGTTTTTTATAGGTGATGAAGCTCTCAAGATTTATTCATCCCATTGTGTGATTTGAAAATCATGATGGTTTCATGCGATAAAGATTAGAAAATATAGCGACTATACGAAATTTAAGGATCCATTGGCTCATCGAAATCAATTTGTAAAGAATTTACGTTCGGGTAAAACTCTAAAGCAGTATCTGAAAGCCGATTCCCATTTTTGTAAGGATCATAACCCAACTCCTTTATACAACGCAGATGCATGATCTCGCTAATATAAAAACTTTGCGATTTAACGGTAACAACAAGTCCTGGTTTATTAATCGGCATACCATAACGAAAAATTAAACGAGCGGCATTTCGCAAATTAGTTGTAGTATGGCGAGCATGAGGTTCCATAATAATCACACTCTCGGGTATTTGAAGTGTATTCATGAAAAATTTTTTCATTTCGTAAGCCTCACTATATTTGGTTTTATAAGGATGAACCCTGCCACCTGATACCATAATAAATGGCGCCAAACCTTTGTGAAATTGTTCTGCAGCTAATCTGCAGCGCAGCATTCCGCCGGCACTAAGTTCTACACCATTCTCTTCAGGGCCCTCACCAGGAACAAGTATTGTGGAGTACTTATAATTTGCAAAATTTGTTTTTTTTATGGATAAAAGAGCTGCTTTGTTTACCGTAGAAATCATGGGTTCGTAATCTGCCGCATCATTTCGCTCGTTAATTTCCAAAGCCACTAATGCAACCTGCATAGAAGGTTCAAAAAATAAATTATTGCTAGAATTTAGGCTTAAAATGGCATTTGTGGCCACTATTTCCGGATAGCTTTTATCCTTCACATTAAAGCTTATCGAATCTATTGCGGCATAATTTGGTTTTTGTCCTTCAACATAAACCGAAATAATATGGTTAATTGCTTTTGCATCTTGTTCCCATGCTTTTCTTAACGATTCACTTGCATTTAAATCAGCATAAAGATTATAGCATCCTGATGGAATAACATGGTTTTTAATCAGTAAACCAAGCGAATTATCTTTTGTATACAAAGTCGCCAACCTATTTCCAACCTGTTCGATTTCCGAATCGCTAAATTTTAAGGCTTTAGTAAAACAACCAATATCCTTGTTGCAGTTTTTAACTGCATCTGTAATATTTTCCTTTTTGGCTTGGAGTATTTTGCTTAGAATATCATCCTTTAATAGCAAGTTTTTTACCTGTGGTTCTTTTTGAAATAGTGTTAAAAGGTAAAAGTTTTTATACTGAACGGAATTATGCGTGGCAATAAGAACATAATCTTTTTTTGCACCAACTTGTTGTCCAAACGATATTGTTGTAAAAGATAGAAGCGCAAATATTATAAGTTTAATTTTCATAGCGATTTAAATATAAAAAACCGATACTGCATTTAAGCAATATCGGTTTAGATTTAATTTAAAGATATCATAAAATTAATATCCCTGATTTTGCCATCCGGTTTTATTCGTTACGTTATCAATTTCAGCCTGTGGAACAGGATAAATACTTCTAAACGCAGGAATTCCAGGAAATACTATCGGCATTTGAGACGTTCTTACAATATCAAACCAACGATCTGCTTCCAGAGCAAGTTCTAAGCGTCTTTCCAAATAAATAGCTGTTCTGAAATCTGCTTGCGAAACAAGTGTTGTAGCCGTTTTATTTGTTGCATTTGCATTAGTTCTAACTGCATTTAAGGCTTTAAATGCTTCGGTATTGCCATAAGCAACTTCGTTAAGTGCTTCAGCATACATTAATAAAACATCAGCACAACGGAGGATAGGGAAATCGCCACTAATTTCTGTTGAATTGGAAACTGCGCTATTAAATTTTCCTGGACGAAGCCCGATGTTGGTAGGGGCGACTAACGCTCTGCGATTATCGCCTGCTTCAAATATGGATTGAGGTATTGTTATCGTATTGGTGTTATTGTTATTTCTATAACGGTTATCTTGATTTACCGCTTCTTTGACACCACCATTTAAATATAACACCGCGAAGATAATATCCTTGCTTGTTTTTAAACCGCTAGGGAAAGTTGTAGTTTGCGGAACAACAGAAAGCGTAGTTCCGGCGTAAATTGCAGTCGCTATTGGCTGTAAGGTTGAAACAACCATAGGGTAATTCTTTTGATATAAGTATACTTTGGCCAGCAACGCTGATGCAGCATATGTTGTTGCCTTACCACGTTGAGCATCAGTCCAGGTTGTTGGAAGTTTTGAAGCTGCATCTGTTAAATCGCTTACAATTTGCTGGTAAACCTGCGCCGAAGTTGCACGGGTGTTTGCTCTTGCTTCGTCTGTTTTTTGAACAGTTAATATCAAAGGAACATTGCCCCATAAACGTGTTAAGTTGAAATAACTCAGCGCTCTGATAAACTTGGCCTGACCAATAATTTGATTTTTAGTCGCATCGGCCATGCTGATTGCCGGTGCCCGGTCTAAAATAATATTGGCTCTGTAAATTGCTTTATAGTGCCCTTGCCATGCACCTGATAATATGTTATTGGCAGATGTTTCAGAAAATACTTCGATAGAATTACGTACACCAGCACCAGAACCGGGATCATTATCGGTAACGTTATCGCCGCGAATTTCGCCCAAAGTAAGCATATTGTTTCCATACAAACTATCGGTTTGCAAAGCATCGTAACAACTTACTAAACCACCTTGTAAACCTTTTTCATCAACATAAAAAGTATTTTCTGTGTACGAATCAAGGGGTTTCAAATCTAAAAACTTCTTGCAAGATGTAGCCGTAATAATTAGGCCACATGTTAAGATTGATATAATATATTTTTTCATCTGATTATGATTTTTTTTAAGGTGATGAAGCTTGTAAAAGCTTTAAAATATAATGTTGTTGCTTTTATAGGTTTCATCGTCTTAATTATAAAGTAATGTTAATACCGATTGATGTTGTTTTTGCAGTAGGGTAAACGCCATAATCTTCCCCATTTGTAGTTGCTTCAGATCTGTTTGTTACCTCAGGATTGTAGCCTGTATATTTTGTAAAGGTGAAAGGGTTTTGCATGGAAAAGTAAAGCCTAACCTTAGTTAAAGTTAATTTTTTAACTATGGCTTCAGGGAGAGTATAACCCAGAGCAATATTACGAATGCGTAAATAAGAACCATTTTCGATATGCCATGTAGATGTTGTACCATTGCTCCCTTTGGCTACACGATTTGCCCTAACATCTTGTCCGCTGCCTGGATTGCTTTCAGAAACCCATCTATCTAAAGAGCTTATCATGTTGTTCATGTTTCCTTCTTTGTTGGCGAAATACCTGCGGGAAAGGTTCAGGATTTTATTACCATAAACACCTTGCATGGAAACATTTAAATCAATGCCTTTATATTCTGCCGATGTAGCAAAACCATAGGTAAATTTAGGAAGGTAATTACCCACAATTTCACGGTCTTTTGTTAAATCGATTACACCGTCACCATCAACATCTTTGTATTTAAAATCTCCAGGTTCAGACGTATTCAAATCATAATTACCTTGTGTATCAGTATAATGTGGGTACGCATTTACTTCAGCCTGGTTTTTGAAAACACCCAAAACAACAGGCAAGTAGTAAGAACCAATTGGCTCACCAACTCTGGTTAAGAAATATGCATTGGCCACAGAACCTGTTCTGATAATGTCTGCATTGCCAGGGCCTAACTCTACAACTTTATTTTTGTTTTTAGAGAAGTTAGCGTTTGCGCTCCATTTTACAGCACCAAATTGCTGTGTAGTACCCAAGTTTATGTCGATACCTTTATTGTTTACTTTACCTATGTTTTTAAGTTCTGTAGCAAAACCTGTAGATAATGGCACGGGGACATTTAACAATAAATCGGTGGTATTACTGTTGTAAGCATCAACAGATAATGTTAATTGGTTATTCCAAAAAGCAACATCCAAACCAACGTTTAACTGTGCTGTTTTTTCCCATCTCAAGTCATCATTTGGAGAAGCATAAGTTGCCGCACCATTAACAACAGAAGGCGTTGCGCCCCCGAAAACATAACCATAACTGGTCATCGATCCTTGCGAACCATAAGTTGGAATATTAAAGTTGCCTGTTAAACCATAACTGGCTCTTAATTTTAAATCAGAAATTGCTTTAACTTCTTTTAGGAAATTTTCTTCAGATAATCTCCAGCCTACAGAAGCAGACGGGAAGTAGCCCCATTTATTGTTTTTGCCAAATTTAGATGAACCATCCGCTCTTACCGAACCGGTAAATAAATATTTGCCTTTATAGCTGTACTGCAACCTTGCAATGCCCGAGGCTAAAGCCCATTGAGATCTGGTTGAACCGCCACTTGTAACAATACCTGCGTTTAGATATTCAATCTGATCACTAATAAAACCTCTTGATGCAATTGCGTAGTTGCCACTCAAATCGTCTTTTTGGTTAGACCAGCCTAATAGTGCCGTTAAACTATGATCACCAAAAGTTTTGGTATAGTTTAATGTTTGCTCCAATAACCAATTGGTTTCTTTTATCGTTCTCGAACTGCCTGAAGCATCCGTTAGGGGGTTGCCAGCCGTATTTGACTGAGGGAAAACAGAAGGCCGGAAAGTATCTTCCGAGCTGTTAAATAAATCGATGCCTAACTGAATTTTATATTTTAAATCTTTTAGAATAGTGGCTTCTACAAAGGCACTACCAGTCAACCTGTTCGAGCCTACATCATCTTTTTGAAGCATAGCAAGCGCTACCGGATTCCACGCCTGTGTTGCGCCATTTCCTGATATTAACGAACCATTAGGCAGTGCTGTAACCTGACCCGGACTCCAGGAGTTTTGTGCAAAACTGTAACTTCCATCATTGTTGTAAACAGGAAAGATAGGCGCATAATGTAAGGCGGAAGCAACTATTCCACCCTGATTAACACCTCCGGAATTAAATGCGGTATATGCACCATTTGCATTTACTCTTTTTTCTTTAATAACCGATGGAGTTAAATTTACACCGTACCTGAAATGACCTTTTGTTCCTTCAAGATTTAACCTAGCACTATAACGTTTAAAACCGCTGTTTAAAATCACACCATCCTGATCAAAATATTCCATGGAACCGTAATATTTCAAAGTTTCGCTACCGCCTGATGCAGAAACCGAATGGCTTTGAATTTTTGCAGTTCTGAAAATTTCATCCTGCCAATCGGTATTGGTTAAACCCTGCTGTCCTTGTAAATATGGCAATACTTCCGTTGGGATTACAGCACTCGTATTGTTTCCAGAATTTACTAAACGTTGGGCATTGCTATCATTAATATTGTAGGCTATAACTGGTAATCCGGTTGCTGCATTTTTA
This sequence comes from Pedobacter fastidiosus, assembly GCF_014306625.1. Lineage (GTDB taxonomy): Bacteria > Bacteroidota > Bacteroidia > Sphingobacteriales > Sphingobacteriaceae > Pedobacter > Pedobacter fastidiosus. Next base: position 61,088 of record NZ_JACRYL010000005.1, on the reverse strand, counting down.
CGATTAATTGCATCCATGGCATCAGAATATGTATTGTTTCTGGATTCTAAAACCATTTGAGAGTATTGGTACGCATCCATCATATCAATTTTATGGGCTAAACTTTGCCAGCCAGTATAGCTATTTACACTGATGGTTGCCGCACCGCTTTTCCCTTGCTTTGTTGTAATTAAAACAACACCATTTGAACCTCTCGACCCATAAATTGCGGCCGATGATGCATCTTTTAAAACCTCAATCGATGCGATGTCATTTGTATTAAGCGTATTAATATTGTCTCCCGAAATCGGCACACCATCAATTACATAAAGCGGGCTAGAGCCGGCAGTGATGGTGCCCACGCCACGAACTTTAATGGATAATGCAGCGCCAGGTGTTCCTGATCCTTGCGAAACCTGAACGCCTGCCATTTTACCAACCATTGCTTCTGCCGCATTATTAATCGGCTGGTTTTCTAAATCCGAAGCTTTTATACTCGCTATTGCTGTTGTAACATCTTTCTTTTTCTGACTGCCATAACCCACAATTACCACATCAGTTAAAGATGATGAAGCAGGAACAAGCTGAATCATTAAAGTTGCTTGCTCACCTGCTTTTAGCAGATAATTTTCAATTGTTTTGGTTGTATAACCGATAAAAGATGCACTAATGTTATAAGGAACATTTGCAGATAAGCCGGTAATTAAAAATTTACCATCTGCATTCACCATAATCCCTTTTTTCTCTTGAGTTTTGGTGTTCAGTAAAAGAATGGAAGAACCGATGAGTGGTTGTCCTGTTTCGTCTTTTACAATCCCGGTAATCTCCGATGTTTGAGCCCGAGCAGTTGCGGCGACTGTAATTAACAGCACGCAAAAGAACAAGTGTTTTGTAAGTTTTCTAAGCATAGTTATAATTATTAGTTTGTTTTTTTGGGCAAAAAAATCCCTGTTCGCTATTTTAAAGCAAGTTGAGATTGTAAAAATATATGGTGGTTTTATTTGCTTATGATATAGCCGTAAGTTGTTTTGGTTTGGTTCAGTTTGTTTAATTCGGTTATTTCTTTAAGTATTTTTTCTACTTTTTGATTTAGGTTAATGGTCCCAGTAAAAGAAATTTCATCCACATCCGCTTCGCTGTAAATAATTTCAATTTTATAATGTGTCTTCAATTTCTCAAAAACATCTTTTAACGATGCTTGTGTAAAGTTTAACTCATTTGATTTGGCCAGCTCTTTAGCAAGTAAAGTTTTGTCAATTACTTTAACCTGTTGTTTTACAATATTATAAACCAACTCGTTGCCAGGTGTCAAAATTTTACTGAATGATAAAATATTTTTTGATTCTGATATATTTTTAATCCAAACTTTACCGGTATGCAATTCAATTTTTATGAGCTTGCTTTTTTCTGGGGCTGTAATGGTAAAAGAAGTTCCCAATGCTGTTGTCGATATTCCTTTTGAATAAACGATAAACGGATGTTTCTTATCCTTTGCAACCTGAAAAAAACTTTTACCCTTTAAATAAATTTCCCGATTTTGCTTTATAAATGGTATTGCATAGCTTAATTCTCCTCCCGGATAAACTTTTACTTCAGAACCATCGGGCAATTCAAGCGATTGATTATTATCGGTGTAATTCACAAATGATTTCCAAACAATTGGTGCTTTATCTTCTTTCTTGTTTGTTTTAGCTTTTGCTACACTAAAATTTGGTTCGGCTTGGTTTAACATTAACAAACCAATGGTTAACATCACTAAAACAATGGCCGCGGCCGAAATTATTTTTAAGCGCTTTAATTTTAATGTTTTTGAAATGGTTTGCTTTTTTATTGCAGCAAATAATTCATCACTTTTTTCATCAGAGATTTTTGCATCCTCTGCATCATCCCAATCATCTTTACTAAGTAAATGATCTGGTAAGGCATCAATTCCATTTAAATAATTCACTACCGAAAGCCTTTCTTCCGGGGTACAATCACCTTTAAAATACCTGGCTAATAGCTCCTCAGATATACTCATATTTACTAATACGATTCAATTTGGCAATAACCCTTAATGGGAATGAAATAAATTTATCAGGACGATAAAGGTGGGTAAGTAGGCATAGCCATTAAGTTGTTTTATGGCAAGAGAAATGTGTTTTTCTACCGTTCTGGGCGATATTGAAAGTTGTTCGGCAATTTCTTTATAAGAATAGCCTTGAAGCCGGTTTAAAACGAAAACCTGTTTTCGGGTTGGAGGTAAGCAATTTAAAACAACTTCAAGCTGTTTATTTATATCAAACTGAAGACTTTGTTCGGTTGCTTTATTAGAGATCTCTTCGTAATAAAGGTTAAGATTACGCTCGTCGTTTGCCTGTTTTTTGAAATAATCAAGAAGCGTAGTCTTGGCAATTTTAAATAATTGCACATCCAAAGGATAATCTTCTGTAAGTGTATGTTTAAATCGCCAAAGCTTTACAAAAGCCATTTGAGTTAGCTCTTCGGCAATATCATCTGACGCAGTTTTCTTAAAAAAATAGCCATACACTTTCTTATGCCATAGTTTAAAAACTATTTCAAATGATTTATGGTTTCCCTGCCGTATATTTTGGATATAGTCTGACAATGGCTAAAAAATACTTGGTTAATGTAAGCTGTAAATAAATATAGCGTTATTTTTAGCATTTGTTCAATAATAAATTATAAGGAATAAAAATATTTTTAGGCAATGGCCGATGCAAGTTTCAGAATATCAGCTTCTTGATGCCAGCTGCTTAATACGATTCTGTTTATTGGCTTACTATTTTGAGTGGGATAGGGGAAAGAAGAAATGAGAATGTTCTGTTTTAAAAGCTTTTGATCAATTTCAGAATCATGGATTAAAAATGCTGGAAAATTGGGTGCAAAATTCCATCTCGAATCTAAATGATCAACCAGAAAAGAAATATTCTGCTGAAGCTTTTCCCATTCTTTTTGGTAAATTTCTGCTGCATGGATAAAAGCGTAAGCCCCGGCAGCTGCGGATGGCGATGCCCCGTTAAATTCGTTTGTGTTTTTAAGTTTATTGATCATTTCTTTTGATGCTAGGATTAAACCTGCATCAACACCGAGCGCTTTAGCCATAGAGGCAACTACGATTCGTTCTATATTTTCTTGCTGAGGTAGAAGATCATAAGCGCTCCTGCCAAAATTGTTCACGCCAATGCCGTGCGAATCATCGACAATTAAAGTTAATTTTTTGTCTTGATCAATCTGTTTTAAAAAGCCAAAATCATAAATCTCTGGGAATAGATTGTTCATAGAATTGCTAATCAATACCCAGTTTTTTTCGTCGGAAGTATTAATAAGCTGAAGAGTTTGTAGCGCCCAAGCTGTAAAGGAACGGGAATCTGATTCTTGATTTTTAAGCCACAGAGCGGGGTGGGTTGCAGGTGCATAAAGTACTTTTCCTTTTTGGCTCAAGGTTTTTACCGCAAGTTGTGCAGCTAAGTAACCACTGGATATAATCAAAGCCGATTCCGATTTAAATCTTCCGGCGGCAACCTGTTCCGCATCATTATAAATGCCAAGTTGAATATTATTGCTTCGGCTTGTGCCATTATTTAAGCCGTATTTTTTAATGCCTTTGAGATACAATTCTAAAAATTCGCGGTTTTGCGGAATGCCCAAATAGGCGGTGCCTCCAAAATACAAATAGGTTTTACCATCAATACTAATCTGATTAGAAAAAGGTTGATCAATCGAAGTAAAATCTGGAGACATTAATTAAGAATTTGTTTTTGAAAGAAATCAAACTGTTGCTGAATAGATTTTTTCCAATAGTTAGAATTGTGGCTGCCGGGTTGAGAAATGTAAGTCGCGTTAATTTTTAAGCTATCGCATTTTTTCTTCAAGGCATTGTTCGAAACGTAAAAGAAATCATCTGATCCACAATCGAAAATAATTGGTTTTTTATTTCCAGCAAGGTTTTCAATATTGGTAATTACCGAATATTTTAGCCAAATATCACTGTCTTTATCTGGGTTTCCTAACAATTCGGGCACGCCAAATTTTCCAATCGCATCGCGAAGATTAACACCTCCACTGGTACTACCGGCGCTTAAAAATAATTCTGGGTGTTTTAAAAATAAACTTAAAGCACCATGCCCGCCCATACTTAAGCCCGTTATGCAAATTTTTGAAGGATCTATAGGGAAATCGGTTTTCATTTTTGGCAATAGCTCATCAAAAAAGAAACTTTCATATTGCCAATCTGGCTTTGCCGGACTATTCATATACCAGCTTTTGTACAAACCGTCGGGACAAATCAAAATGTAACCATACGCATCTGCATATTTTTGAGCATCCATAATATTGTTCCATTGTTTGTAATTGCCACTAAAACCATGAAGTAAAATAACCGCAGGTAACTTTGCTTTCTTGCTTATTTTCTTTGGCGTAAATACCCAAACAGTATCTGCTTGAGGTAGGTTTTTCGAATTAAAAACAATTTGTTTTTGTGCAGAAGCTGAAAAGCAGAAAAATATAACTACGGAAATTAAAAAGAGTTTCATGCTTAAAAAGAGTTAAAAATTATCGTGAATATAAGTCACAATTCTGACCATTTCATTTCTAATATCTGCTGTTGGTCTAACAAAATTATTATTCATAAAAGAATAGATATAAATTTTTCCCTTTTTAGTGAGTACATAACCACTTTGATTGTGAACTCCACTTAAAGAACCGGTTTTTCCGTAAACAAATGGCGTATCCGTTTTTGGGTAGGCATTTCTCAAAGTACCACTTTTCCCACCGGCAGGCAACATATCAAATAATTTTTCTCTATTATTTACTTGCTTATAAATGGTATCCAGAAGAAAAACCAAATCTCTCGGCGTAAATAAATCTTTTCTCGATAAGCCAGATCCATCTACCCATCTTGGCTTATCGGGTAAAAAAGAAAGATAGTTTTTTACGGAATAATTTATGGCTTTATCTGTGCTAAGCGTATCGCCCAATTGATTAGAACAAACCAGTAATAAATGTTCAGCAATAAAATTATCACTTGGCAACATCATGTGCTTTAAAACTGAATCGCGTTTCGCTCCATAAAATGTTTTAGCGTCAGCCGGGATATTCATCTTAACTAAGCTTACCTGCTTATGCAAAGTATCCGTTAATACATCAACCGTGGTTTGTGCTGTCGTTTTATAAGGAATCTGTTGGTTATAATTTGGTTTTACGTTAATTAACGGCGTTACAAAACTGTTCGTTAAAAAATCTCTGACCACATAAAAATCACCTTTGGTTTTTGTAGAATCTGTTTTAAATAGCGGTGCAAACATTTTGGGTTCGATACTAATTTTGTTTGAGCCGATATACTTCGTTGCAACCATGTTATCGGTAATTGGAAATTCGTTTATTTCTGGTTGGTAGTAGGCGTTATAATCATCCCAAGCCCACCCATCGCCATAAAAATTTCCTTCGTAACGGCCAGGAGCAAAGAATAATTTTTTACTGCTTGAAGCTAAGAAATTGTACGCGTTTTTACTTTTTAAGGTACTGTGTAAGAACGATGGATCGCCTGTTCCCCAAAAAATTAAGGAGTCATTTCGTTCTATGTATTTAAGCGAAGGCATATCTTCTGGCAACATCTTTAAGCTGGTGTAAAAAGTAAAGAGCTTGGTGTTGGATGCTGGCGTAAAATATTTATCGGCATCTTGTTGATAGAGCATTTTTTTACTTTCCATATTGTAAAGCGCAAAACCAACCATATATTCTTTAATGATTTTTGAATTTTTAAATTGTTTTGCAACTTTTTTGGAGATCATTTTATCTGTGGAACAACCAGAAATAAAGACAGCGAGCATTAAAATGAACGAAAAGAAAAATTTTGGGGATATTGAACGAAACATGTTTTGAGGTTGTGGGTGATAATATCAACTAATTTATTAAATTTAATTTAATGTTAACCAAGTATAGGCCTGTAACACTTTTGTGCTGCCGCAAAATGTCATTTTGTGTAGGCCTAATATTGTTCTTTTCTACTTGGGCACTTGGGCAGGAATTCTTTTTTTCTGGGAATCAGGTTAAGCAATCCATGCCTTTTAAATGCATTAAAAACTTAATCGTTATCCCTGTTTTTATTAACGGAAAGGGACCTTTCGATTTTGTTTTAGATACAGGGGTTGGCCCTATGATTGTGACCGACCCATCCATTATAGATTCTCTAGATTTTAACCTACTCCGTAAAATTAAAGTAACAGGTTTAGGCGTAGAAACTGTAGAGGCTTATGTATCTCAAAATATAAATGCTAGTATAGGGCGGGCAAAAATTGAGCACATTCCAACGGCAATTTTAAAAGAAGATCTTTTTAACTTATCGGGGCATTTAGGGATCAAGGTTTATGGATTAATCGGCTTTAATTTCTTTAATAGTTTTATGGTTGATGTGCGCTATAGTGAAAGTAGAGTTATCTTTTCTTATCCTTATTCGAGAATTAAATATAGAGGCAAAAAAGTACCTATCGAAATTGAAAATCTTAAACCTTACATAACCGCTGAAGTGCAGGTTCAGGATAGCGGGGCCATTAGGGGCAAGTTTTTGATGGATACAGGTGCAAGTCATGCGCTTTCTATGGAGATGATAGGTGGCGGAGCGGTTACCGTTCCTGAGAAAAAAATTAAAGCTAATTTGGGCATGAGTTTGAGCGGACAGATTAAAGGCTATATTGCTCGGGTGCATCAAATTTCTGTAGGAGACCAAGTTTTTACAAATGTAGTTGCTGGTTTTCCTGATTATAAAAGTATTGCAGATAAGATAGATTTAACACAGCGAAATGGAAATTTGGGTGCAGATTTACTTCGAAAATTCGATATTCAATTTAATTATCAACAGCAATTTATTTATTTAAAACCTAATAAATATTCAAGACTACCATTTGAACACGATATGGTTGGAATGGTGGTTTACCTCGATCAAAATGAATACAAACGCTTTTTGATTGGCGAAATAGATGAAAATTCTCCAGCAGAACGTGCAGGTCTTTGTTCGCAGGATGAAATTATTGGTGTAAATTTTAAGCCAGTTGATTTTTATACGCTGAACGATTTAACAGAATTATTCAAGTCGACAAGTGCCAGAAATGTAATCTTCGAAATTTACAGAGATCAAAAAGTATTTTATGTAGTAGTTAAGTTGGAGAAAAGAATTTAATGCCCATGGGTAATTTTATAGTTACACGTAAACTATACTGTAACAAGGCCTTAACTTCGGCCTCTTATCATCATAAAAAACCAATAAACACACATGAACAAAAAAGTTAGCATACTTGCTTTTGCAGGTATTGTTGCATTTGGTGTGGCCGGTATAAATACGGCATACGCACAAAAATGGCCAAACAAAAAAACCACGAAAAAAACTACAGCCCCAGTTCAGTCTGCAGCAACCCCAGCAGCAGCAAAAAAGGAAGGAATTAAGCCTTTTTCTGAGGTAATTACGTCTAAAGCTAAAACCACAACCGGACTTTTCAAAACTCATAAAGTAGATGATAGATGGTATTTCGAGATACCAGATTCGATGATTAACCGCGAAATGTTAGTGGTTACCCGTTTGGCAAAAGTTCCAGCTGGTGTAAAAGTTGGAAACCAACAATATGGAGGCGAAGAACTAAATGAACAAGTTTGGAAATGGGAACGTAGAGGAAAGCAGATTTTTATCCGCGTACCGAGTTACGCTACCAAAGCTGATCCGAAAAGTGATATGTCCGAATCGGTAAAAAACTCAAACCTCGATCAAATTTTGGCAAGCTTTGACGTTAAGGCTTACAATAAAGATACAACAGGTGTTGTTATCGATGTTACCGACTTTTACAACGGCGATATTATGGCAATTGGCGCTACGGATCAAATTCGGAAAATGTATAAAGTTACCATGTATGATGCAACTCGCTCTTACATTGATACCGTAAAAACATTCCCTATTAATATCGAGGTTAAAACCGCCAAAACTTATCGTGCACTAGAATCTCCAACAGATAATAGCAATGCTGCGGTAACATTCGAATTTAATACTTCGATGTTGTTGTTGCCAAAAATCCCTGTAAAGGCAAGGATTATGGATAGCAGAGTAGGTTATTTTGGTCAATCTCAAATTGATTATGGAACCAATGCGCAAAAGGCAGAACGTACAGCATATATTCACAGGTGGAATTTAGTTCCGAAAGATACCAATGCCTACAAACGCGGCGAATTGGTAGAACCGGTAAAACCCATTATTATTTATATTGATCCGGCAACGCCGAAAAAATGGGTTCCTTATTTAATTGAGGGCATAAACGATTGGCAAGTCGCTTTCGAAGCCGCAGGCTTTAAAAATGCAATCATCGGAAAAGAAGCACCGACACTTCAACAAGATCCTCAGTTTAGTGTAGAAGATTCTAGATATTCGGTTGTGCGATATTTTGCCTCAGATATTGCGAATGCTTACGGTCCTCATGTGAGTGATCCACGAACTGGTCAGATTTTAGAAACCCACATCGGTTGGTATCATAATGTAATGAGCCTATTGCGCAACTGGTATTTCGTTCAAACGGCGGCTATTAACCCAGCTGTTCGTAAAGCGCAGTTTACAGATGATCAAATGGGCGAATTAATTCGTTTTGTATCATCGCATGAAATTGGGCATACTTTAGGTTTGCCACATAACTTTGGCTCAAGCTACGCTTATCCGGTAGATTCATTACGTTCTAAAACTTTTACAGATGCACACGGAACGGCACCATCTATTATGGATTATGCCCGTTTTAATTACATTGCTCAACCAGGTGATGGCGTTACTAAACTTCATCCTCAAATTGGCGAATACGATAAATGGTCTGTAAAATGGGGATATACTTGGTTCCCTGGAAATAAATCTTCAGAACAGGAAAAAGAAGTTTTAGATCAATGGACATTAAAAAATGCAGGTAATCCATTATATTTTTATGGTCGTCAGGGCACTACTTTAGATCCTCGTTTACAAAGTGAAGATTTAGGTGACAACGCAATGAAGGCAAGTAATTACGGTATTGCAAACCTAAAACGCATTTTGCCAAATGTAGAAAAATGGACCTATCAAAAAGGAAAAGACTACAGCGATTTAAAAGAAATTTATACTGAAATTGTTGGTCAATATAATCGTTATATGGGTCATGTTGCCACAAACGTTGGCGGGATGAGCGAAAACTTTAAAACCTACGATCAATCTGGCCCCGTTTATTCTTACTTGTCAAAAGCAAAGCAGAAAGAAGCAATTACTTTCTTTAATCAGCAGTTATTTACTACGCCACTTTGGTTAATCAGCAATGAGCAGTTGGGTAAATTTGATAATGGAGTTTTATTAAACAGAATAAAAGCCGTACAGTCAAACACTTTGGTAAGCCTTTTATCTGCATCGCGAATTGCTCGGTTGTTAGATAATGAAACAAAAAATGGCGCAGCTAAGGCATACACTTTGCCAGAATTATTTACAGATTTAAAAACTTCGGTTTTTGTAGCCGGCAGGGCCGATGGTTTTAAACGTAATCTGCAAAGAGCATACGTAGATCGCTTAGGTTCTTTAATGACAACTGAATCTGAATTGCCAGTAGGTTATCCTGTTGAGGCTGCTGCAAATTATGGCTTAACGCCGATTAACATAAGCCTATCGGATATTAGACCATTGGTTAGAGCAGAACTTAAATCGTTGTTGGCTACTGTAAAGGCAAGATCAGTTGGCGGAGATGCTATTACGAAAGCGCATTATGAAGATTTAAGTATCAGAATTAAAAATATTCTTGATCCAAAAAAATAAGGTTGTTTTCTTATTGTTACAAAAACGGAGCAGATCATTCAGTTGGTTTGCTCCGTTTTTTTTTAATTTTAATCCAAATCTGTTCCTATGTTTAAAAGACTATCATTCTTAACGTTACTGTGTATTTGGGCGTTTTCTGGCAATGCTCAAAACACCGATTCGATAACATTGGTTAAAACCAAGTGGCAAAAAACGCGAATAGCCAAACAAGTGCGCTTATTTCAATATCATTTTAATCAGAAAAATCTTTTTAATGCAAATGAGAATATCTCTTTTTTAGAAATTAAAAACACAGGAAGAAAGGCTGTTTTTGCATTGGGTGCCGAAGAAAGGGAATTAATAACAACGAGCAATTTTGGTTTAAGAGATACCGCTGTTGCTGCCGTTAATGGTAATTTCTTCGATGTTAAAAATGGAGGATCAGTTGATTTTGTGAAGGTAAATGGCAAAATTATCAATACAGTGAGGTTAGATAAAAACGGAATTAGAGCTCGGCATCAGCAAGCAGCAGTGGTGATCGAAAACGGAAAGCTTGCCGTAAAAAAATGGGATGGCGCCACCGATTGGGAAACTAAATTACCAGAACAAAACGTTTTGTTAAACGGACCATTATTAACTTTTAATGGCATAAACGAAATGTTGGATACAACCAGTTTTACCTATTTGCGCCACCCAAGAACCTGTTTGGGCGTTAAGCCCAATGGAAGGGTAATTTTATTAACTGTGGATGGTCGAAATGAAAACTCTGCAGGAATGAGTTTACAAGAGTTAACGAAGCTAATGAAATGGCTGGGTTGCACAAACGTACTCAACTTTGATGGCGGGGGTTCTACCACATTGTGGGTAAGTGGTTTTCCTGATGGCGGAGTGGTCAATTACCCTACAGATAACAAAAAATGGGATCACGCAGGGCAACGGAAAGTGGCCAACGTGGTTTTAATCAAAAGGAAAAAATAAATATTGTAGTACAAGGCATCTTTGGGGTGTGATTAAATTATTTATTTTAGCCGAAGATTTTAGTTTTAAAAATGATCAATAATATTATAAAGCTTTTCTTTTTAGTGATGCTCTTTTCTGCATGTACGAGAACCAAAAGCACAGATGCAACGCTAAGAGATTTTACTTTTGCACCGGTAAAAGGCATTCGTTATGTAGAAGTAAAAAGGCGTTTTAGCGATGGATTATCTTTTAATAAGGATGGCTTTATGCAGAAACCATCGTGGATAATAGAAGTTGCAGCAGAAGATACAATGATGGCTTGGAGTCCGCAGAAGCAGATTATGCAAAAGTTTTATCTTCAGTACGATCATGGAAACGTGTATAACTTTGCCGAAGAATTTTTTAAGGTTAAGCACATTAGCAAAGATAGTTTGGTTTTTCAACGCGTTCAGGTTGATGGAAAAGTAATCGCTGCGGATATCCGATCGGATGTTAACATGACTTTTTACGCCCAAAGCTATATTAAAAATCAATTAAAAGTTTCGGCAGCGGAATTGCAGAAAACGACTAAACAAGACACTCTATTTATTCAGAAAAGATCGGCACAGGTTAATTCGAATAGCGATAGTGCCTTTGCGGCTGTAAATCCGGTACAGTTTATTCCGAAAAGTAAAATTATAACGGTAGAGAAAATTAGCACAGTTGATAAACTATCTAAAAGGACGGAAGCTTACGATTATATGTACCCACAATACAAAATCGTGATAGATCGGGCTTATAAAGATTTTGCCTTCCAATGTTCTGCCGTGGTTGGATACAACGGATTAATTAGAATTCAGAATGCTTATGGTGTGCTCCCGGAAGATATGGAGCCACGTAAAAAATTGATCCAGGGCGTGGCGGATATTTACCTTCGAAACCTTTTTAAAGTAGTACCTGGAACCACCCTCGGAATACCACATAACAGCGAAATTACATTGAGTATAATTGGCAAGGCAATTAAAAAGCCTTAGTAATCTGCTGTTTACAAAATTTTAACGTTAAAAAAATGTTAAAATTTATTTTGATTTTAAAAATTAAAACTTACCTTGCACACTTAATTTTAATATTTAATACAATGCAAGAAGGCACAGTAAAATTCTTCAATGTAACTAAAGGTTTTGGCTTTATCGTACCAGCTAACGGCGATAGCGAAATTTTTGTTCATTCAACAGGTCTTATCGACGAAATCCGTGAAAACGACAAAGTTCAGTACGAAGTTGCTAACGGTAAAAAAGGCTTAAACGCCGTTAATGTGAAAGTAATTTAATTTATTTATCATATTTATGGAAAGGGTTGCTCTCGCAAGATGGCAACCCTTTTTATTTAAAAAAAATTTGAAAAACCTTTTATGACTAACTATTTCGTTGTTCCAGGTTTGGGTAATTCTGGCCCGAATCATTGGCAAACTTATTTCGAACAGCAAGAGCCAAATTTTAAGCGAATAGAACAAAGGGAATGGGATACTCCAGCCTCAGCAGATTGGATCGAGAATATAGATCAAGCATTGTCAGGTTATGATCTATCTACAGTGGTTTTAATTGGCCACAGTTTAGGCGTTACTGCAATTGCAAATTGGGCAAAGCACTATAAAAAAAGAATTAAAGGTGCTTTATTGGTTGCTCCAAGCGATTTAGAAGCACCAAAATATACTTTCTCAACAGAAGGCTTTGATAAAGTCCCTTTGGAAAAAATTGATTTTAAAACGATAGTTGTGGCAAGCGAAAACGATGAATGGGTAACTTTAGAGCGGGCAAAATATTTTGCAGATCATTGGGGAAGCAAGTTTGTCAACATCGGAAATGCTGGGCACATTAATACAGATTCTGGTTTTGGTGAATGGAAAGAGGGATTGGAAATTTTGAAAACTTTAGAGTAGAAAGGTTGGTATAATCACCAACCTAAAAATCAACTTATGTTTTCTTCAACGATTTCTTTCTCAAAAAATAATCGATAAAAAACAGCCCGATTGATGGTTTGTGTAAGAAAAAAACATCTGCGTGAATCCCTTTAATCTGCGGGAAAAACCTAAACTTGGTTCTAATCAGATTTCCCTTTTTCCCTATTATGTCGAAATAAAGCAGCGCTTTAATGGCTTCCGCAGATTTCGCTAATCTCGCAGAGTAAAAAATATTTATGTCAATCCCACAATCGCAGAGAGAAAATATCTCTTATAATTGTTTCTTCAACGATTTCTTTCTCAAAAAATAATCGATAAAAACCAACCCGATAATCAAATCTACAAACAAAAAAATGTTGATTGTTGTTGGAGTTATAATTTTACTGGTATCAAAAGCTAAATCAAAATTGAAACTAGGCATCGTAAACTTAGTATTATAGGCAATAAAACCTAAAATAGCCAAGATAGACAAAACAAAAAAGCCACCAATACCGTAGATAATTCGCGTGTCTACTTTGGTTTTTAGCGAAATTGGTGCAGGTAATAAGGCTACATCTTCCATCACATTTCTAGTGAAAGACATGGATGGTTCCTCTAATTCTAGGTTGCTAAAAGTGAGGTTAAACTGTAATAATTCCTCATACTGAAGCCTGATTGTGGGGTCTGTATTAATTTTTTCTTCAATGATATTTCTATGATTTTCATCTAAATTACCATCAATATAATCCCAAAGCTGTTGTTCTATTGTGTTCATAGTAACTCCTTTACTTCATCTTTTAATAAATATTGTAATTTTTCTTTAAGTCTTTGCCTAGCTCGGTGCAATTTTACTTTCACCGTATTTGGTTCTATATGTAAAGCCTCGCCAATTTCTTCTAAACTTTGCTCGCCTTGATAAAACATGGTAATAATCGTGGCATCATCAGGCGCCAAAAGTGTAATGGCCTGATTTAAAAAAGCATGACTGTTCTGTTTTTCATAACCATTTGCATTAAAGCTCGAGGTATGGTTTTCAAGCTGAATTAGCGTTTCTTCATCGTTAATGGATGATGTATCTAAACGCTTTTTTCGCAGAAAAGTCATGGCTGTGGTGTACGTAATGGTATAAAGCCAAGTGCTAAACTTTGCGGTTTGTTTAAAGGTTCCTAATGCTCTGTAGGCTTTTACAAAGCAATCTTGTGCAATTTCTTCCGCATCTTCTCTATTTTTTGCAAACCGCAGGGCAAGTGTAAATACAAATCGCTGATGCTGTTTCACCAACAATGCGTACTGTCCGGTTTCGCCGTTCAGTACATTTTGGATCAGCTCTAAATCTGTAAGTTTTTGCCCCATTCTAAATCTAAGACTACATTAAAGATAGACAGGTTACAGGCAAATAAAACTATTTGCATCTTTCATTTTGAAGATTTTGTTTGAACATCATTTTTTTGAAAACGAAAGGACAGCACATTTTGGAGGCCTGCAGTCCCGCTGTTCATTACAAGTCCTCGCTACGCTGTGGGCTTTTCATTGCCATCAGGTTTAGGAACAATGTTAGGCTTTTCAAAATGTCTAACTATTAAGATACAACATTTAGCTTTGACAACTCTCTTTCTAACACATTAGTAGAGTTGTCAAAACTACATTAAATGGTCTAGTTTTATGCTTTATGATGCTTCCAGATTATTACAGACCTTCCCATCTAGCCCCGGGTGAAGCGTTACCCTGCAGGGCAGAGGTACGATGTCCGAAGCGTATAAGCGAAACACGGGAACAAATTTGTTTGCTTACACAGGTTTTGCGCTTCAAAAAAATTAATCTCTATGATTTAGTGCGATGCAAAAAACTTTAGTCCGGCGATAGATCCAATAAGGGTACAGATAAAAAAGATGCGCCAGAAAGTTGCCGGCTCGTTAAAGTAAACAATCCCGATTATTACGGTTCCTACGGCGCCAATGCCTGTCCAAACTGCATAAGCGGTTCCCATTGGTAAAGTTTGGGTGGCTTTATTAAGTAAGATAAAGCTTAATGTAATGGAAATTAAAAAGCCGATGCTCCATTTTACGTTGGTAAAATTATTTGAAAGTTTTAGGCAAGTTGTAAAGCCAACTTCGAAAAAGCCAGCTATAATTAATATAATCCAGTTCATGCTCCAAAGTTAGAGAAGTTTTTTACCACGATTTGAAAATCGATTATTATTTATTAAATATTTTCTCTCTTGGGTGTAACCTGATTAAAAACCATGTCGTCATAATACTCAGAACACGGTTCAATACACAGAAACAAAAATATTAACAATAAAAATTATAATTATGGAAGGCATATTAGTACCCATATCAATGTTCTTAGGAGCATTCGCGATGGTATTTGGAATCAGATATTTATCGAACAAAGAAAAAATGGCGATGATTGAAAGAGGCATCGACCCTAGACTTAACCGCGCTTCGGTACCCAAACCTTATTTGAGTTTAAAATTCGGATTATTAATGGTTGGCGTAGGTTTAGGGTTATTGGTCGCTTTATTTACAGTTCGAGGCGTTTTTGGTGGCGACATGACACAAACAGAAGAAGGACAAGCGGTTGCAATTTACTTTGGTTTCGTTGGAATTTTCGGAGGCTTAGGTTTAATAACTTCATTCTTGATTGAAAAGAAGGCTATCGAAAAGGATTATAAAATTTAAGGAGCTTTAAAAAAATGACTTAGTTCAATGGTACGTGGAGACACGTACCATGGCTTCAGAGCTTTATAGAATACTAGTTAAATGGTATTTGGAGACACGTACCATGGCTGAGGCTAAGAAGTATTTTAAATTTAATACTCCGAGGCTCTGTTATTCTCGTTGAGTCTGTAGAAACGCCTTAATTATATGCGCCTTTGTAGGGCCAACATGACTTCTATATATCTTTCCTTATTGGGGTTTGTTAATTATTGCAACGGTAAGTCTGCTGATGCAGTTCATTTTTCCACGCTCATCGTAAATTTTAATTTCCCAAACCTGAGTTTTTGCACCAACGTGTAAAGGTTTACAAATGCCTTTAACCAAACCGCTTTTAACAGGACGCAAATGGTTGGCGTTAACTTCTAAACCTACGGCGACATATTTTTCTGGGTCGATGCACATATAGGAGGCAATACTCCCGAGCGTTTCTGCCAAAACAACCGATGCACCGCCATGTAAAATTCCGGCAGGTTGATGGGTTCTTTCATCAACTGGCATGGTTCCGGTAATAAAATCTTCGCCAATTTCAGTAAATTTAATATCAAGCAAAGCGCCCAAATGGTTTTTAGGACGGTTATTTAAATCATCAACGGTGAAGTTTCTAAACCACATGGTAGCGCTCTTTTAAAATGGAAACATGGTGAATAATGTGGCCTGCTGCGATAAATAAAATAGATTTCACAGTGATTTCTCTTGTCGAAGCAACTCCTTTTCTATTCAGTTCTTCTTCGTTAAGGCTTTTAAAAAAGTAAAGATTGGCTTTACGTAAGGCTGCAAATTCTTCAATCATATCTTCGTAATTACGCTCACCAAATCGGGCATTTGCAACATAATCGTCTTCTTCAAAACCAGGGAGATGTTGTTGCTCATTTCTTGCAAAGCAAGTCATGCGGTAAACAAAAATACGTTCACAATCGATAATATGGCCAAGCATTTCTTTCAGCGTCCATTTCCCATCCGCATAGGCGAAATTTTCTTTTTCCTTATTTGCTTCAAACATTGCGGGAATGCTAAAAACCTGTTCTTCCAGAATTTCGAGAATATCTCCTTCAACTTTACTGATGTAGGTTTCTCCCCAAATTGGATATTCGTTAGGCTGTGGTCGGTTCATATGTTAAACTGCTTTTTAATATTATTCTGAAAGTTGTGCCTTTGCCAAGTTCGGAGTCTTTAACAAAAATTTCTCCGCTGTGGTAGTTCTCTACAATCCGTTTGGTTAAAGATAACCCTAAGCCCCAACCACGTTTTCTGGTGGTATATCCAGGTTGAAAAACGGCATCAAATTTTGATCTTGGAATTCCTTTTCCGCTATCGGTTACATCGATAAATACCTGTTCTTTTGCCAAATTCTCGATAATGTTAATGGCAATTGAACCTTCATTTTCAATGGCGTTAGCCGCATTCTTTAAAAGATTTTCAATTACCCAATCAAACAACGGAATATTCAACATCGCCCTAACTTGATCATCGCCCGTGATGCTGAATTTAACTTTATCGGATGTTCTTACTTTAAAATAATCGATAAAATTGCTGATTACAATGTAAACCGTATGATCTTCTAAAATAGGTTTTGAGCCAATTTTGGAGAAACGATCGGTAATAATTTCCAGTCGCTTAATGTCGTTTTCCATTTCGGCAATCAGCGGATCATCTTCAGCATCAAACTTAGATTTCATTAACTCCGTCCAGGCCATGAGTGATGAGATTGGAGTGCCCAATTGGTGAGCAGTTTCCTTTGCCAAGCCCACCCAAACATGATCTTGTTCTGCTCTTCTGGAAGAACTAAACGCTGCATAAGCCGTTAGTAGAAAGAGAAAGATTACAATCATCTGGATGTATGGAAAATATCTCAACTGTGTTAGAATAAACGAATCTTTGTAGTAGGCTTTATATGATGTTCCAAGAATGTTCATTTCCAAAGGCATGTGCTGCGCTTTCATTTTGCTTAATTGATGAACAAAGTAGAGACTATCGTAGGTTAATTTGTTGTCTGTAGAGTAATTTGTTTTTGTAGAATCCAAACCAAAATAAGTAGTAATATGGCCAGAAGAATCTACTACTACTACAGGCGCTTTTGTGTTTTTTCGTACGCTTTCTACGATTTCTGTGAAATTGTCATTGTCCATCAAAAACATAGAGCGTTCTTGGATTTTAACCCAAAGTTGAATTTGATTCGCTTCTTCACGTTCCATTTTTTTAACAAATGAATCGGTGTAAAATACTGAGGCAATGCCAATTAAGATGGCAAAAATGAGGAGGAAAAATTTCCAGCGGCGTTTCTTTTCGTATGGATTCATGCTTTGGATAGGCAAAATACAATAACAAAACGGAAAAAACATAAAACGATTATGCTTTTTCAAAAACCATGAAGCAATAATTTTGAAAGCACAATAGATTCATAACTGATGTGAACAAGATAAAAACAGATGAAAAACATATCTTTGTGCCGAGCATAGTGCTTAGCGCAGGGCGCATGGATTGTACCAGACCCTTTGCCCTAAACTCCCTGCTCTTTGCCAAAACATGGATAAAAAAGTTAGAGTAAGATTTGCCCCAAGTCCAACTGGTGGCCTGCATTTAGGCGGTGTTCGTACCGCACTGTTCAATTATTTGTTTGCTAAAAAAAACAACGGAACTTTCGTTTTACGTGTTGAAGATACCGATCAAAACCGTTTTGTAGAAGGTGCTGAAGAATATATTGTAGATTGCTTAAACTGGTGTGGCATTACGCCAGATGAAAGCCCGAGCAAACCCGGAAATTATGGGCCATATCGCCAAAGCGAGCGTAAACCGAGTTATAGAAAGTTCGCTGAGCAATTAATTAGTGATGGATATGCCTATTATGCATTCGATACTACTGAAGAGCTGGATGCTAAAAGAAAGGAAATTCCAAACTTTCAATATGGGCAAGCAACGCGATTGCAAATGCGCAATTCCTTAACGCTTACTGTTAGCGAAGTTGAAGATCTTTTGGCATCGAAAACACCTCACGTAATTCGCATTAAAGTTCCAGAAAATGAGATTGTTCACTTTAACGATTTAATTCGTGGCGATGTAAGTTTTGAAACTGCACAGGTTGATGATAAAGTTTTATTAAAAGCCGATGGTATGCCAACTTATCATTTAGCAGTTGTTGTTGATGATAAGGCGATGGAAATTAGTCATGCTTTTAGAGGTGAAGAATGGTTGCCTTCTGCACCGATCCACATTTTACTTTGGAAATATTTGGGTTGGGAAAGCGATATGCCTCAATGGGCACATTTGCCATTGATTTTAAAACCCGATGGTCATGGAAAACTGAGCAAACGCGATGGCGATCGTTTAGGTTTCCCGGTGTATGCCATGAACTGGACAGACCCAAAAACCGGAGATATAACTAAGGGCTTTAATGAAATGGGATTTTTGCCAGAAGCTTTTGTAAATATGTTAGCCTTATTGGGTTGGAATGATGGAACTGATCAAGAATTATTTGCTTTGGCCGAACTAGAAGAAAAATTCTCTATCGAAAGAATCAGCAAAGCAGGCGCAAAATTCGATTTTGAGAAGGCCAAGTGGTATAATCACGAATGGATTAAAGTACAAACTGCTGAGCGTTTATCGCCAAGCGTTAAAGAAGAATTAAAAGGCGCAGGAATTGAAATTAAAGATGATGTTTTCTTAAATATCATAATCGATTTAATTAAAGATCGCTGTACTTTAATGCCAGATTTTGTTGCGCAAAGTGGCTACTTCTTTACAGCACCTGCTGAATATGATTTGGCATCTGTAAAACCAAAATGGACAGCAGAAAAGGCTGATTTCTTTAAAGTTTATGCAGAAAATATAAATTTAACCGATGCCGTTATTGCAGAAACTGCTTTTAAAGCATTGGCCGAAGAAAAGGGATTTAAACCGGGAGAATTAATGCTTCCATTCAGAATTATGCTTGTTGGCGGTAAGTTTGGTCCTGGTGTATTCGATATTGCCATTTTACTTGGCGCCGAAGAAACCAAAATGCGAATAGAAAAGGCAATTGCTGTTTTTAGCAGTTAGCTCTTTATAAACTTAAGTTAAAGCCCAAGTTAACCGCTTGGGTTTTTTTGTTTAAAGCGGATACAACTCAAAAGAATAAAATCATATTAATAAAATAAAATAATTTATACTTTAGTATAACAATTTCAAATAATAGAGGTTATTCATAAAACTAAAAATATATAAACATGCAGTGGTTTGGTAAAGGAAGTAATAATGTAGAAGATGGAAGAAGTGGAGGCGGAGGCAAAACCGTACTTGGCGGAGGTATAGGGATTATTATTGTTGTTTTAGGTTTGTTTTTTGGTAAAGATTTAAGCGGTTTGGTGAGCCAAATTCCTGCAACTGATAATACCGAAGTTAAGCAAGGTGTACCACAAAATGATCCTCAGGCACAGTTTGTTTCTGGTGTTTTAGAATCTACAGAACAGGTTTGGGATCAAGAATTTAAAGCTATGGGCAAGCAATACGAATATCCAAAATTGAGATTGTTTAGACAAGCTGTACAAACTGCATGTGGAAATGCCAGTGCCAACGTTGGTCCATTTTATTGTCCAGGCGATCAAAAGGTGTATATCGATTTATCATTCTACGATGAATTAAAAAACCGATTTGGCGCTGCTGGCGATTTTGCTCAAGCCTATGTAATTGCGCATGAGGTTGGTCATCATGTACAAAATCTTTTGGGAATTTCAGAAAAATTAGATCAAGCTCGCGGACAAGTGAGTGAAAAAGAATACAATCGCTTATCCGTAAAACTAGAACTTCAGGCGGATTTTTTTGCTGGCCTTTGGGCACATAATGCCCAAAATTTAAAAGATTTTAAACTAGACGAAGGAGATATAGAGGAGGCTTTAACTGCGGCTAATGCTATTGGTGATGATAAATTGCAAAAACAGGCAACAGGAGATGTACAGCCAGATTCTTTTACCCACGGAACTTCGCAACAACGCATGTATTGGTTTAAAAAGGGCTTTGAAACAGGAGATATTAAACAGGGCGACACCTTTAATTCGAACAATTTGTAAAAAGTTAAAACCTTTTTAAACTACTGCTGTTTGTTTACAGTTACCGAGAATTTTTTCTCTAAACCAAGCATAATTATCCCGGCTTCTTATTTGTTTTATCAAAGATGATCCTTATAGTTGATGACAGGCCCGAAAACCTGATCTCTTTATCAAAAGTACTCCAAGCACACAATTTTGAGGTTGATACCGCATCATCCGGCGAAGAAGCGTTAAAAAAAGTTTTAAAAAATAATTACGTTTTAATTATTCTGGATGTTCAAATGCCAGATATGGATGGCTTTGAAGTTGCAGAAGCAATCTCAGGATTTAGCAAAGCAAAAGATACAGCCATAATTTTCTTATCGGCTGTAAATACCGAGCTCAAATTTATTACCAAAGGCTATTTAAGTGGCGGGTTAGATTATATTACCAAGCCTGTTGATATTAATGTGCTTCTGCTCAAAATAAAAACCTTTTATCGCATTTACGAACAGAGCCGTAAGCTAAACGAAGTACAGGAAAAACTGCTCGAAGAAATTGAATTCCGAAAGCAGGCTGAGCATAAAAAAGATGAATTTATCAGCATTGCAAGCCATGAATTAAAAACACCTTTAACCAGTGTAAAGGGTTATATTCAGTTGCTTCAGCGGAGCATTAATAAGGATGATAAAGTAACTGCTCAAAATCATTTGAACAAGGCCAGCATCCAACTGGAAAAACTAAATGATTTGATTGTTGATTTACTCGACATCTCCAAAATTGAGAGCGGAAAGCTTAAGTTTAATATGCAATCATTTTGTGCAGATAATATGGTAAACAACGCCATAGAAATGTTGCAACAAAATTATTCAGATTTCAAAATTACCAAGCTCGGTAAAACAGAAGAAATGATTTTTGGCGATGAGGTTAGATTGGAACAGGTGGTGATTAACTTTATTACCAATGCCATTAAATATGCGCCAGGAACCAATCAGGTAAATGTGACGATAAACATTAAGGATGGTCAACTTTATTTGGCTGTTAAGGATTTCGGCATCGGAATTGGAGCTGAGCAGCAACAAAAAATATTCGATAAATTTTATCGCGTAGAAGAAAATAGCAATCGTTTTAATGGCTTAGGTATCGGATTGTACATCTGCTCTGAAATTATAAAAAGACATGGTGGAAAAATCGGCGTGAATAGTGTTCTAGATGAGGGATCTGAATTTTATTTCATCATCCCGATTACCGAAGAAGAAATTCTTAAGGCAGAAGATTAACCGATCAATTTTACCAATCATCAAAAAAAATACTTCCCAATAAATGAAAACAACTCTTAAAAATAATTTACGCTTAGGCTTGGGCTTATCGCTAATTATTCTTTTTATCAGTTCGCTGGCTTCTTATGTTAGCATCAGCAATCTTATTAAAAGCACCGAACTGGTAAAGCATAGTGATGAGGTTATCCTAAACGTAGAGGGAGTTATTTCTACGTTAAAAGATGCTGAGACTGGTCAGCGGGGATATCTTTTAACCGGAAACAAAATTTTTTTGGAGCCCTATAATGGCGCATCGGATAAAGCTTTAAAAACCCTAACCGATATTGAGGTAGAAACCAAAGATAACCCGGTTCAGCAAAAGGATATTGCAGAATTGCGAAATATAATGACGCAAAGGATGAACATCATTAAATCTACAATAGAGATTAAATCTTTAGGTGGACAGGTAGATCCAACGGTTCTGTTTCAGGGAAAAACTTATATGGATCAAGCCAGAGCCGTGGTTAACAGAATGGTTAAGGAAGAAAGAAGGTTGTTGGATGTTAGAACGATAGAGCTAAATAAATTAACCTCTTACACCCCAATGCTGATTTTAATTGCCGCGGTTTTGGCAATCTTAATCACCCTGTTTTTCTATAGAAAGGTGTCTGTAGATTTTGATGAGCGTGTTGGACTTCAAAAGGAGATTGAGGACAAAAAATACGAAATGGAAAAACGCATTGCTGCCATTAAGGAAATTGCCCAGCAAATTTCTAACGGTAACTATGGGGTTAAATTAAATGAGCAATCTAAAGATGATATTGGCGAGCTTTCTGAATCTTTAAACACGATGTCGCTTTCACTTAAAAAATCTTTTGATACCCTTGCTGAAAATGAGTGGTTGCAAACCGGGGTAGCCAACTTAAATGTTAAAATGGTTGGCGAAAAGGATGTTTTCCATTTAGCGGATGATATTATAGAGTTTTTGGTTTCTTACACAAAAAGCCAAATTGGAGCAGTTTATTTATTTAAGGATGATGGATATCTGCATTTAAAGGGTCAATACGCTTTGCACAAACAAGATTTAGCACAAACCATTGAGCTTGGACAGGGTTTAATTGGTCAGGTGGTAAAATCTGGAAAATCTATACTATTGGAAGATGTTCCGCAGGGCGAAATTACCATTAGTTATGCCACTGGAAATATTAAGCCTGCTCAGTTATTGGTGCTGCCAATTGTAAGAAACGGAATTTCTATTGGCGGTTTGGAGCTGGGTACCATTACCCATTTTTCAGATTTGCAATTACATTTTTTAAACCTAGTTTTAGGTGATGTTGGTACGGCTTTGTTGGGGGCACAAAACAGATTGAAACTTCAGCAGTTATTAGAGGAAACTCAAGCTCAATCTGAGGAGTTACAGGTACAGCATAACGAACTCGAAGGAATGAATGCCGAGTTGGAAGCACAATCACAAAAACTTCAGGCATCCGAAGAAGAGCTTCGTGTACAACAAGAAGAGCTGTTGCAAAGCAACCAAGAACTTGAAGAAAGAAGCAGTCTTTTAGAAGAGAAAAATGAACTTATTGAAGAACGGAATGTAGAAATTCAACAGAAAGCGGAAGCGCTGGAATTGAGCACGAAATATAAGTCGGAGTTTTTAGCCAATATGTCTCATGAGTTGCGCACCCCATTAAACTCCATTTTGCTTTTATCAAGATTAATGGCCGAAAATGAAGAGATAGAGAAAGAACATCAGGAATATGCAGAAGTTATTCAAAGCTCTGGTCAAGGTCTGCTAAGTTTAATTGATGAAATACTAGATCTTTCGAAAATTGAGGCCGGTAAAATGGAGCTTGATCGGGCAAATATTAAAATAGATGAGGTTATAGGGAACATGCGTTCGCTGTTTAACCCAGTAGCAAAAGATAAAAATCTAAAGCTTGTTCTCGAAAAAACAGAAGAGGTTCCAGAGTTTTTCCATACGGATAAAATGAGGCTAGAACAGATTCTGAAAAACCTTTTATCCAATGCAATCAAGTTTACAACTCAAGGTTCGGTAACACTAAACATCAATAAAAACGAAAAGTTAAACGCTTTAATTTTTAAAGTTACCGATACTGGCGTTGGCATTGCACCAGAGAAGCAGGCTATGGTTTTTGAAGCTTTCCAGCAGGCCGATGGATCTACCAGACGTAAGTTCGGTGGTACCGGTTTGGGCTTATCTATTAGTAGAGAATTGGCCAAGCTTTTAGGGGGGTATATAGATTTAAAAAGCACCGAAGGAGCAGGAAGTACCTTTACTTTAACATTGCCGATTGATAAGAACAAAGGCTTTGAAGGCGTCTCTAATCCTTGGGAAAAACAAATGGAAGTTGTGGTGCCAGAGGTATCAGTTAAAAAGACAAATAACTTAACGGTAGCCAATATTCCGAAAGAAATTGAAGATGACCGCGATAATATTCAGCCAGATGATAAGGTGATTTTAATTGTAGAAGATGATACGCCTTTCGCTAAAACCCTGCTTGATTTTACACGTAAAAGGAACTACAAAGGGCTTGTAGCCGTACGTGGTGATGTTGGGATTGAAATGGCTAAGGCTTACAAACCTGTTGCAATTTTATTGGATATTCAATTGCCGATTAAAGATGGCTGGCAGGTAATGGAAGAGTTAAAATCGAATCCCGATACTCGGCCAATTCCGGTTCACATTATGTCTTCATTGCAGGTAAAAAAGGAAAGCTTGCTAAAAGGAGCGGTAGATTTTATCAATAAACCTTTTGCTTTCGAGCACATGCAAGAGATTTTCCAAAAACTGGAGCATGCGTTAAGTCGCCACCCTAAAAAGGTTCTTATTGTTGAGGAAAATGAACAGCATGCAAAAGCTTTAAGTTATTTCTTAAGCAATTTTAATATTCAAACGGAAGTCGTAAATCAAGTTAATGAAGGGGTTTCTGCACTCAATAAACCAGAAATCAATTGCGTAATTTTAGACATGGGTATTCCGGATAAACACGCTTACGAAACTCTGGAAGTGGTTAAGAAAACCCCAGGTTTGGAGAACTTGCCCATTATAATTTTCACTGGTAAAAGTTTATCCAAAGGAGAAGAAAATAGAATTAAACAGTACGCAGATTCTATCGTTGTAAAAACCGCTCATTCTTACCAGCGCATTTTGGATGAGGCTGGCTTGTTCCTTCACCTTGTAGAAGAAAAAAGTAAAGACACCATAAAAGCGCCTAAAAAATTCTCTGAATTGCAGGATGTTTTAAAAGGAAAAACGGTATTGGTGGCAGATGATGATGTACGGAATATTTTTTCGTTGACCAAAGTGTTGGAACAGCACCAAATGAAAGTACTTACTGCTACAGATGGTAAAGAAGCCCTAAAATTATTGGCCGAAAATGCCGAAGTAGATGTGGTTTTAATGGATATGATGATGCCTGAGCTAGATGGTTATGAAACAACTACAGCCATTAGACAGGATTTTAAATACAGAAACTTACCAATTTTAGCCGTTACCGCAAAAGCGATGATGGGCGATCGGGAAAAATGCATCGCAGCAGGCGCATCAGATTATATTAGCAAACCGGTAGATATGGATCAGCTTGTTTCTCTTTTACGGGTATGGCTTTACGAAAATCATCATAACTCTTAACCTCTTTTTTAAAATTATGCCTAAAAAATTAATCCTCATAATTGATGATGACAACCGAAACATTTTCGCATTAAAAGCTGTTTTAAAAGCCAAAGGTTTCGATTGTGTATCTGCTACGAGTGCTAAAGAAGGTTTTTCCATCATGGAAGAAAACGAAAATATAGCAATCGTATTAATGGATATGATGATGCCGGATTTGGATGGATATCAAGCCATTTCGGTGATGAAGAAATCGGCGAAGATGCAGAATACGCCAGTTTTGGCTGTAACGGCTCAAGCCATGGTTGGAGATAAGGAGCGCTGTTTATCTGCAGGGGCTTCCGGATACATCTCTAAACCCATAAATGTAGATGAATTATTAATACAGATAGATAACTTTACAAAATAGCTGGTGATAAGTGATGCGATAGATAATGAACAGGTAGAGATTCTATTAAACGATGTTTTAGAAGCTCATGGATACGACTTTCTGGAATATTCTCATGCATCTATAAAACGAAGAATTACGCGTTTGTATGCCATAGATAACTTTGTAAGTTTTGCTGAGTTTAGGTACACCGTTAAAAGCGATAAACAATATTTTAAGCGGTTTTTAGAAGAAATTACGGTTAATGTTACGGAGATGTTTCGCGATCCATCTTTCTATAAGGCCCTTAGAAATGATGTTTTACCAGTATTGGGAACTTATCCGTTTATAAGAATTTGGGTTGCAGGCTGTTCAACCGGAGAAGAGGCTTATTCACTTGCGATAGTTTTAAAAGAACTTAACCTTTTAAATAAGGCACTAATTTATGCAACTGATATAAATCCTTCAGTTTTGGAAAAAGCTAAGAAAGGAATGTTCCCGTTAAATTATTTAAAGCAATACTCTGAAAATTATGTAAACTCTGGCGGGATTAAAGATTTTTCGAGTTATTACACGGCCAATTATTCGTTGGCAAAATTTGATGAAACTTTGGGGTCAAAGATGATTTTTTCTACTCACAATTTAGTTTCTGATCATTCTTTTAACGAGTTTCAGCTAATCTTATGTAGAAATGTGTTGATTTATTTTGATAAGGATCTTCAGCATAAAGTATTCAACTTGTTTGATAGCAGCATAGAAAAACTGGGTTATATTGCATTGGGTAGTAAGGAAAGTTTGGAGTTTTGGCCAAAAGCGAAAGAGTATAAAAGAGTTAAAACCGAAAAAATATGGCGGAAACTTTAACCTTCTCTTGTAATGCATTAATTATTGGAGGCTCTGCCGGAAGTTTAGATGTACTTTTAGAAATATTTCCAGCATTAAGAAGTGAAATTGATTTTCCAATTGTTTTGGTTATTCATCGCAAAGCGAATAACGAAAGTTTGCTAACCGATCTTTTGCAGGCAAGAACAAGTTTAAAAGTGAACGAGGCAGAAGAAAAAAAGGCTTTAGTGGCTGGTAATATATACATTGCGCCAGCAGATTATCATTTGTTGATAGAAGAAGATAAAACAATTTCATTGGATTACTCTGAAAAAGTAAATTATTCCAGACCTTCAATCGATGTTACCTATCAATCGGCAGCAGAGGTATATAAAGAGAGTTTAGTGTGTATTTTGCTCTCTGGCTCTAACGCCGATGGAGTAAATGGCCTGAAAATTGTAAACAATTACGGGGGTAGGGTGGTTATACAGAATCCAAGTACAGCAATTATGCCGTACATGCCTCAACAAGCCATTAATAATGTACATACAGATCAGGTTTTACATGGTAATGAAATGGCGGAATATATTAACAATTTAATTAAACGATAAAGATTGCCTTTCTGGAGATAGATTATGATGGTTACAAAGAAAGTATTTGTTTTTGATGATAATAGGGATATTCTGGATCTTTGCACTTTCATTTTGGAAGATGCAGGTTATCAAATTAAAACATCCGAAAACGCAAATAATATTGAGGAACAGGTTGCGGCTTATATGCCTGATTTAATTTTTATGGACAACTGGTTGCCAGATTTGGGCGGAATTCAAGCTACTAAAGCTTTGAAAAATCACCCAGATTTGAAACATATTCCGGTTATTTATTTTTCAGCAAATAACGATATCTCAGCCTTGGCCAACGAAGCTGGTGCAGATAGTTATTTATCAAAACCTTTTGATATTGCTGCTTTAGAAGAAATTGTTAGAAAGCATTTAAGTTAGTTTTTGCCCCAAATTCTGGTATTTAAATCCAGTTCTTTAATAATATCATACATGAAATTAATTGTGGAGATATCTTCATCTAGTAATTCTGGATTTAACAAGGTTTTAAATATAGGTGCTTCAAAATAATTTCTATCCAGGGGGAAACCAATGTACATTTTTGAGCTTATAAAAGACAGTGTAACGGTATATTTTGCCCGTCTGTTTAATTCCAAAATCCTTTCCATCATAGCAGGTGTTAGAATATATCTGGCCTCAACTTGGTCATTTGCATAAGTTATAAATTCTTTGCAAAATGTTGGGTTTTCAAGCTGTACCACATCATTATCTCCAAAGGAAAATAAATTTTTAGAGAACCATGCGCCAATGGAACTGCCGATATCTTTGGGTCTAACTATGGTTATGCCATTAAAGTTTTTGTTAAAATCGGCGACAAAAATAATTCCTTTAAAAATATCATGCCACTCGGTACGGGTTCCATTTTTGGTTTGTACTTCTGTTTTGTATTCTGCATGTACCTCTGCGAAATAGAAGCCTGTTTTGCCAGCTGTTCCACAAACTAAATCTTCGGTTTTATAACGATCTGGATCTGTTTTAAAAAGTTGAGCGTCGATAAATTCTTGTTCATAAATTCCTTTATATGGATCAATCGTTAAGCTTTGATCTAAGTTTTTTAGGGCAGAACCAATCACATCTCGTTTAAAAGAATCTTTATAAGCATTCAATTCATCACTGATGCGGTAAAGGGTAACCCCGCCAAAAATTATAGGAACTAAACCAGCTAGGATTGAGGGGATTGGAAAACCAAGAACTGAGCCCAAAATCCCCAATAAAATACCGCCACCAATAAAGAGATAGCCTTTGGTTTGTGTGGATGCAATTTTTTTACGCTCAATTTCTAATGTTGCCAGCACACTTTGCAAAGCAACATTACCATCAATCTCCAAACCCATTAACTATTAAAAAGATCTTTGGCACTTACGTTTTTGCGTTCTTCTTCGGCTGTGGCTAAAACAGAAATTTGTTGATATCCCAACATACCCGCAAACATGCTGCCTGGGAACATCATAATTGCATTGTTATATTCGGTTACAGAAGAATTATAGGTTCGTCTTGCTGCGGCAATTTGCTCTTCACTTTCTGTCCAAGTGGTTTGCAGATTAATGAAGTTGGTATTTGCTTTTAAATCAGGATAATTTTCTACGTTAACCATTAAGCCTTTTACGCTTGTGCTTAATTGAGCGTCTAACGAAGCTTTTTCGGCATCGCTAACATTGCCTGAAGTGGCTTTAGATCTAAGCTCAACAATTTTCGATAATGTGCTCGATTCGTAAGTAGTATATTGTTTTACAACCTCAACGAGGTTCGGAATTAAATCGAAACGTTTTTTCAGCATTACATCAATGGCAGAAAACGCATTGGTAACTTGATTCTTCTTTCCGATAAGCGAATTGTAAAAGAAAATTCCGATGATGAATAGGAACGCGATAATAACGAGGGCAATAATCATAGTTGTAGGTTTTGGTTTAGAGAATAAATATAGAAAAACGTTACAAGTTTTAGCGCTTTTCATTTTGTTCTCGTTCCTCTTTTTGATGACGACGTTCCAATCTTTTCAATTTGCGTAACCGATGACTTTCTCTCATTGCTTTAAACTTGGCAATATGATCCCGCATTTCGCTCTGTTTTTCTTCCGTAATGCCAATACTATATTTTATGCCAACAAAGAGACTTTTCCATATTAAATTAAAGAAAGAGGTATTTGCTGGTCTATCATAGCTTACATTTGCAGAAACTAATTTTCCATCTGGCCCTGGGTTTTCAGATTTAATAATCAAGGCATTTGCCAAAAATGAAAGCAGGCCACGTTTTACAAGATGATCTTTTTCTGGATCGTTTTTCATTAACGCAACCGATAAATCAAAATAAGCAAAATCTACCTTTCCCTTTGCGCCAACATCATTTGCCTTAAAATTAAAGGAGAGCTTATCTACGTTTCCTCGGTTAATTCGAACCATGCCCAAAGGTTTTGTAATTTGATTTAACACCCTTGCATTAAAATTTTGCAACTCACCTTTGTAAGAAAATGCGCCATCTTTTGCAGTTAGATTAAAATTAAAATCTAAATCAAGCTTGCCCTGGCCCATTAAATAGGTTGTTAAATTGGCATTCATAAAGGGATTAATAGCCTTAATTTTTTCTACGTTCGTAGCATTACTAATGGTTCCAGATGTGTTTTCGAAAGATAACCGTCCCCGCTGTTTACTTTCTTTATCAAACAGGGAATAAACAATATTTATATCCTTAAGCTTGATTTTTTGAATGAGTATGGGCACACCCAACAATTGCAACAGTTGGTGTGGAAACTTGCCAACTTTGCTTTCTTGTTCTCGCTGAGGCAATTCATTATTGTTAAATACCGAAACATAGCCATTTGCAACAGCCATTTCTTTGGCCCACAATTCCTGCTTGCTGATGTAAAGCGGGAGATCTATTCCATTTAAAGAAATATCGCTCATTTGAATGTCGAAACGATCTTTTGCATAACCTGCAACACGACCGAATTTCATTTCATCATACAATGGCTCTAGAGCGAATTTTTTAACTCTTAATTTGCCCGTAGAAGCTCTAAAATCGAGCTGATTTAAATTAATGTTATAAAGTTTATCTGGGGTTGGATACGAGTAATTCTTTAAGTTAATGACTACATCTTTTAACAAATAAAACCGAGTAGGGTCTTCTGCAGAAGTCGAATCTACAAGCAAATCCGTTAGGCCAATATTTAAATCATCAATAGAAAAAACTTCTGGCTTGGCCACATTTTTATTAATGTATTTAAAGCTTGCATCTCTAAATAAAATAGATTGAATATTAAAAGAGGTTAGGTTTTTTGAGATAATATCATAGGGAGATTTAATAGGTCTTGGAGGTCGATTTTCGTTAAAAACAAATTGTTTATTCGTCATTAACACCTCAGGCTTATCAAACAACACCTCTTCAATTTCCAACTTATGCTCTCGGTAAAGAATCAGCGGATGAAAATGTTTTACTACTAATTTTTTTAATGAAACCTGATAGAGATTATTTGGTGCTCTTTTTAATAGAATTAATTGTTTGTATCGATTCGTATCTGGTTTAATCACCACGTTTTGTAGCGTGGCATTGCCTGTTAAAATGTTGGTAGAAACTTTGGTAAAACTGATTGTGTATAAGCTATCGGTAGATTTATAGAGCAATGTTTTAATTCTATCGGTAAGCATTGGCCTTGATTTTACATTCAAGAACCAAGCGATCCCTGCCAGTAAAATAAAAACAATAAAAACTACGCTGGCAACCCATTTTAAAAATCTATAACGATGTCTTTTTGTATCTGGCATTAATGAAAGGGCTGGTTTTCATTAGCAATATACGCTTATAAACCTATTTGAAAAAAAATCAGTCTCAATTTTGCTGTAAAACCGTATTATTTCTGGTTTTGGCTAGCGCTTATTCTGCTCTTGCCTTGCTTTCCTAGCTTCTTTTCGGTCTTCTCTTTTTTGCTGGCGGATTTTTTTTGCCACATTCTTCTGTTGCTTTATTGGGTCTTTTTCTGGAACAACGCCCACGCCAACAATATCCTTTATACCGACAAAAACCGTTTTCCACATTAGATTAAAAAAGGAGGCCGAATTAATTCGAGTATTCGTCATGGTGGCGGTTCTTGGTGCTTCACCCTTTTTAGGGTTTTCGTCTTTTACCAAAATGGTATTGGCTAAAAATGATAAAAGTCCTTTTTCCTTTGTGCCTTCTCCATCAATATTATCAGACAGCAGTTTAACTTTTAAATTGGTATAAAGCATATTCATAGAGCCTGTGGCCGTTCTCGTATTTCCTGTTGCTTTAAAATCTATCTTCTGCACGTTTCCGCTTTCAATCTCCACTAATCCTAGGGCTGTGGATAAGGGATTGAGCTTGGTGAAATCGAAATTGCCCATGTTTCCACTATAACTGAAAGCACCATTTTTATCTGTTAAGTTAAAATCTATCTTCAAATTTAGTTTCCCTGAGCCCATCAATAACGTATTAAAATTTGCAAGCGCATGATTGTTTTTAGCCAGTTTTAAACTGTCGTTTGTTACATTTAGGATATTTCCGGTTAGCGATTTAAAATCAACAGAACCAATTTTTTTACTTGCTGGATTGTATTCTGAATATTTTAAATTGATGTTTCTAATTTTTACGGTATCAATAGCTATAGGGAAATCCAGTCTTTTTAGAGCTAAATGAGGGAAATTCCTGGCTTTGTCCAAACCTGGGGGTGGAAGCGATTCTCTACTCATAAAAACCTCCACTTTAGCAGGGCCAATCCTCAATGATTTTGCGTGTAATTTTTGGTCGGTATTTAATGCCATAAAATCAACGCCGTTAAATTCTACTTTTTCAAAGCTCAAATTATATCTGTCTTTTTGAACGTTGTATTTTCTAGCGAAAGTTAATTCGGGATACATCGGAATGAGGTTAAATCCCTTTATGGTTATTTTTTTTGAGGCTAGTGATCCGTTAATGGTATCCACCTTCATGGTGTACATTTTATCTTTCGTTAGGGCTTTATAACCAGCAACCTGAAAAGAAATGTCTTTGGTATAATAAAAGCGACTGGTATCGTTTTGCGAAAGAGAATCTAACAGGAAATCGTTCACATTAATATCGAGATGCTTGATTGATTTTTTGGTTTTTTTTGCCAAGCTTCTGTTGATGTAATCGAAATCGGCATCAACAATTTTTATCGATTTAATGTGTAGTGATTTAAAAGTATTCGAAATTTGTTGATATAAGGTTTTTTCTTCTTTAACAGTATCTATAGTTTTTGGAACCTTATTAAAAACCATGTTGATAGAAGGTTTATCTAATAGGATTGCATTTACTTCCGCCCGCTTTTTAAAGTAGGCTGTCAAAATTCCAACCCCGGTAACTTGGAGTTTTTTTAGCTTGATTTCAAAGGTATGTGCGGGAGCAAGTCGTTTTGCCTTTAAAGAATCAAAAACAAGTGTATCTGGCGTTAAGGTTACGTCGCGAAGCGCTAAACTTCCAGTAACTAGGTTTAAATTAATGCTTTTAAAATCTATCTTATATAAATGATGTGAGCCATTATAAACTCCTTCTTTAATTTTTTCGGTTAAAAGCGGTTTCCATCTGGCGCTTAAAAACATAGCACCAAAGGCCAAAATTAAAATTAGAGTACCGAAAATGCTACCAATCCAAATCCAAACTTTTTTACTTTTTTGAGCGACCATAATTTTTCCTTACCAGAGTAGAACATATTGCTAGCCAAAAGGTTTGTTCTGGGAGTTGCTATTCATTGTCGTCTGTTCAGCTGACGGATTTTATGGGTTAAAATTTGTTCCAAAGGAACTCCTGTGGAGCGATCCTGTCCTTTTTGAACTGTGCATTTGAAATCCACATAAACGATGAAATGCGCTAGCTAAATAAGACGGAGTCCTTTCGCTTGCTCTTAGTACAATCTGCTATTCATTGCCGTCTGCTTCAGCTGACGGATAATTTGCCAGTGATTATAAATAATCGCTTTGTAAACATTCTAACTAAACCTGTCAAATTGTCATTTTTAATTTAATTTATGTATTTTTGCTCTCCCAAAATCTTTTTTTAATAATGATTGATTTACAAGTACAGGATAAGACGCATGATGAAGCTAGGCAAGGTGAAGCCGTAATTTTGGACAAACCCATAAAGGCCGACGCTCGCAAATTATATATTGAAAGTTATGGTTGCGCCATGAATTTTGCAGATAGCGAAATTGTAGCTTCAATCCTTTCAGAAACCGGTTTTGAAACCACTGGAGATTATCATCAAGCCGATGTGATTTTCATTAATACTTGCTCTATCCGCGAGAATGCAGAAACTAGAGTAAGAAATCGCTTATCGCAATTTGGTGTAGAAAAACGCCGTAATCCGAAGTTAATTGTTGGGGTTTTGGGCTGTATGGCAGAGCGTTTAAAATCTAAATTTTTAGAAGAAGAACGTTTGGTTGATGTGGTTGTTGGTCCAGATGCTTATCGCGATTTACCCAATTTAATTGAGCAGGTAGAAAGTGGACATAAAGCAGTTAATGTGCTTTTATCTCGTGAGGAAACTTATGCAGATATTAGTCCTGTTCGTTTAAACAGCAATGGAATTACAGCATTTATCTCCATTACGCGTGGTTGTAATAATATGTGTTCATTCTGTGTGGTTCCATTTACTCGTGGTCGCGAGCGTAGTAGAGATGCACATTCTATTGTTGCCGAAGCACAAAGCTTGTTCGAAGCAGGTTATCGTGAGGTAACTCTTTTGGGCCAAAACGTGGATTCTTACACTTGGACATCAGAAGGTGGAACGGAGACCGTGAACTTTGCCCAACTTTTAGAAATGGTAGCATTGATTAATCCAGATTTAAGGGTTCGTTTTTCAACATCTCATCCGAAGGATATTACCGATGAAGTTTTATATACCATCGCTAAATACGATAATATTTGTAATTACATTCACTTGCCTGTTCAATCTGGAAATACGCGTATCTTAGATTTAATGAACAGAACTTATACTCGTGAATGGTACATTAACCGTATCGATGCAATTAAAAATATTATTCCTGGTTGTGCAATTTCTACGGATATCATCGCAGGCTTCTGCACCGAAACAGAAGAAGAACATCAGGATACTTTGAGCATGTTGGATTACGTGAAATACGATTTTGCTTATAATTTCACTTACTCAGAAAGACCGGGAACTTTGGCGGCTCGTAAACTGGCAGATGATATTCCAGAAGAGGTTAAAAAACGTAGACTTGCAGAAATTTTAGCTAAACAACAGGCACATTCTTTATTGCGTTTACAGGAATGGGTTGGTAAAACAGTTAGAGTTTTAATTGAGGGCACATCAAAAAAATCAGATCAAGATTATTGCGGAAGAGGAGATAGTGGTGCAATGGCAATTTTCCCTGCAATTGATGGGGTTAAGCCTGGTCAATACGCAAATGTATTGATCGAGAAATGTACATCGGCTACGCTGATTGGAAAAATAGTTTAGGGTTTCTTCATTGCGAGGCACGAAGCAATCCTAATGCGTTTGCTATAACTCAAAAGGGAGATTGCTTCGTTCCTAGCAATGACGGAGCTGGTTAGATTGAGTTAACAACACCCAGTCTTGATACCTAATACTAAATACTTGATATTAATAAATGGATACACAAAATATAAAACAGCGGTTCGGGATTATTGGCAATTCGCCTTTGCTTAATCGTGCCATAGATATTGCTAGCCAAGTTGCCCCAACGGATATGTCGGTTTTAATTACTGGCGAAAGCGGAAGTGGTAAGGAGGTTTTTTCTCAAATTATCCATCAAATGAGTGCTCGTAAACACGGCGCATTTATCGCTGTAAACTGTGGTGCAATTCCTGAGGGAACTATAGATTCAGAATTATTCGGTCATGAGAAAGGTTCGTTCACCGGCGCCCACGAAGCCCGAAAAGGCTATTTCGAAGTAGCCAATGGCGGAACAATTTTTTTAGATGAAGTTGCAGAGCTTCCATTAGGAACACAAGCTCGCTTACTTAGGATTTTAGAAAGTGGAGAATATTTGCGTGTAGGTTCATCTAAGGTTCAGAAAACAGATGTAAGGATTATCGCAGCGACCAATGTGGATGTGTACAACCGCGTAAAAAATGGAAAATTCCGTGAGGATTTATATTATAGATTAAATACAGTTCCATTACGAATTCCTGCCTTGCATGAACGTAAAGAGGATATTTACCTTCTGTTTAGAAAATTCTCTGCAGATTTTAGTGATAAATACCGAAGTCCGGCTTTGCATTTAGAACCAGAAGCCGTGCAGATTTTAACCAATTACAGTTGGCCAGGAAATGTACGTCAGTTAAAAAATATTGCTGAACAGATTTGCGTTTTGGAGAAAGAGCGCAATGTAACTGGTCCGGCAATTTTAAATTACATTCCGAACGAAGCAGGCAGTAATTTACCAATGACGATTAACTCCAACTCGAAAGAAGATTTTACAGAAAGAGATATTTTGTACAAGGTGCTTTTCGATATGAAGAAGGATATGGTAGAGCTTAAAAAACTTGTTGCAGAAATTATTCAGCATGGTGGCAATACGGCAACAGTTTTGGCTGATAATCCTCAATACATTAATCAACTTTATAGAGATGTAGAATTGCCAGCAGGGCAGGAGCATGCTTTTACCATTCAGCAACCTACCCCAAATAATAACAACAACATTAATGGGAACAACAATTCTGATTATTTTGCACATGATGCAGAAGAAGTAGAAGAATCCTTATCGTTGGTTGATAAGGAATCAGATTTGATAAAAAAGGCACTGAAAAAGCATAAAGGGAAGCGTAAATTTGCAGCTCAAGAATTGGGAATCTCTGAACGGACACTTTACAGAAAAATTAAAGAATTAAATTTATGAGGAAATTATTCGGATTTCTACTCGTTGCAGTATTAAGTTCTTGCGCATACTCTTTCGGTGGAGCATCTACCGTAGGATTAAAAACAGTAACCGTTAGGGTTTTTGAAAACAATGCACCACTTGTTATACCAACGTTGAGCAATCAATTTACGGAAGCTGTAAAAACGAGAATTCGTAATCAAACTAGCTTAAGCATTACCGCGAACGATGGTCAGGCAATTTTTGAAGGCCGTATTACAGGCTATGACATTAAACCCGTTGCTTTACAATCTAGCGCTACGCCAACGGCTGGTGCCAACCGTTTAACCATTACGGTTGCTGTAAAATTTACCAATACAGTAAGGGCTAAAGATAGCTTTGAAGAAAGTTTTACAAGATATTTTGATTTCCCTTTAAATGGAGGTTCTATCCAGTCTCTTTTGCCTGGAGCGATAGAAAACATCAATAAGCAGTTAACTGAAGATGTTTTTAACAGAGCTTTTGCGCAATGGTAATTCTGTTTCTGATTTAAAATTTCCAAAACTAAAGACCAATTGAGCCTTTAAAAAAGCCGAAACATTTTTAACTTAGCAGCAAACCTCAATAATGGATAACAAAAAGCTACTGGCAGATTTACTTGCACAACCCGGAAAGGTTGGGTCAGAGCACGTTCCCATGTTGCAGGAAATGCTTAAAGAATATCCATACGCACAACCCATTCATTTACTTTTGGCAAAAGCCGATTCGCAGTTTGTGCCAAAAGCATCACTTTATAGCAATGGAAATGTGCTGTATAATATTCTTCAATCTGTAAAGGCTGAAGAGTTGATTGAGACTGAAGTTGAAGCTAGTTCAGAAGAAACTGAGCAAACCGGATCTGAAAGTTTCGCTGAAGTCGATGCAGAAACCACTCAAGATGAGCAAGATATTTTTGATGAAATTGGTGAGCCGGTAGAGACTGAAGTTGAAGCTAATTCAGAAGAAACTGAGCAAACTGGATCTGTAAGTTTGGCTGAAGTTGATGCAGAAACCACTCAAGATGAGCAAGATATTTTTGATGAAGTTGAAGAGCCGGTGGAGACTGAAGTTGAAACTAATTCAGAAGAAACTGAGCAGGCTGAATCTGAAAGTTTCGCTGAAGTTGATGCAGAAAGTACTCAAGATGAGCAAGATATTTTTGATGAAGTTGAAGAGCCGGTGGAGACTGAAGTTGAAACTAATTCCGAAGAAACTGAGCAGGCTGTATCTGAAAGTTTCGCTAAAGTTGATGCAGAAAGTACTCAAGATGAACAAGATATTTTTGATGAAATTGGTGAGCCTGATGAAAATCCAGCACCTCAAATTACACAACAAGTAAATATTGAAACGCCAAATAACCTGCCGGGGATAGATCGTCATTTAATGGATTTGCCTGCCGATGCCGATTCGTTTATTGAGCGGGTAGAGCACACCGATTTTTTTGCTTTTGAGCAGAAGCTGAGTACCGATGTTATATCTGAAGCACCTCACATAGAAACGGTAACTCCAGATGAACCAGAGGTAAACTTTGTATCTAAATACGATGATGACCAATTGCCTTATACTTTTTTGTGGTGGCTGGCCAAAACCCGTAAAGAGCACGAGCAGATTTTTCAGCCTTATGCACAGCCAAAACCTGGAGTAGCAAAACAACAGCAACAGCAGAAACAAAACCAAGAAAGAGCAGAGTTTCAGCAACAGTATGTTGAGCACATTTTCCACATTCAAACGCCTTTCGAAGTCGCTGATCATTTAGCAGAATATCCATCAACAGAGATTAAGGATGCAAAGGGTGCAGAGATTATAGAAAAGTTTTTAAAGGAAGACCCGACAATAAAACCACCAAAGCCAGAGCAGATTGATAATGAGAATAAGGCGAAAAAGAGCGCTGAAGATCATTACGACCTTGTTTCGGAAACTTTGGCGAAAATTTATATCGAGCAAATGCTTTATCACAAAGCCATAGATACTTATAAAAAATTAAGTTTGAAATATCCGGAAAAAAGCCGTTACTTTGCCGACCTTATCCAATCTATAGAAAAGAAATTTTAAAATATAATATTATCATGATAACGTTTTTAATCATTTTGTTAATTGTTGTGTGTGTAGCTTTAGGTTTATTTGTTTTGATCCAAAATCCTAAAGGTGGTGGTTTAGCTGCAGGCGGTGGCGGTAGCAATATGTTTGGTGTACAACGTACAGGCGATGTTTTAGAAAAAGGATCGTGGGTTTTATTGGCTGCGATTGTTGTTTTAACCTTATCAATTACTACAATTGCTAAAACTAGCGGTGGCGCAACTGCTGTTGGCGGAACATCAACTATACAAGAGCGATTAGATAAAACACCTTCTCCATCTCCAATTGGTGGCGGTTTAAACAATGCAGCACCTGCAAAACCAGCAACTACAACAGATACTACAAAGAAATAAATTAATAATCATTAGCATTTCGAAAGCTTTCCTCAAAAGGGAAAGCTTTTTTTAGGTTTTGGAGATTGTGAAAGATAGCTTCAATTTATAGATCTTGTTAAGATTACTTCGTATCTCGCAATCACGAAATGTTTGCAGTTTTTCCGCAAAAGTTAAAAAAGGCTGTGTTAACCCAGAAGAAGATTCTTTTAAATCTCAATTATTGGCAATTGCGAAAAATATCTCCTGCCAAGCTGACACTTAAAATTTTGCAATATTCTTTAAATGTTTAAAAAATTGACAGTACGGGTGTAAATTTGTCCCTAGAAAGCTATTGGCATAAAAAATGTTAATTGTATGCGTAGTTAAAAAACTTAAAATCAAAATAAAAAAATAATAAAAGTTATGGCGTTAAACCTTAAACCAATTGCTGGCAGTTCGAACAGAGTAATCGTTGAACCGGCTGCGGCAGAAGAAAAAACTGCATCGGGTTTGTATATCCCTGATACTGCTAAAGAAAAACCATCCAAAGGAACTGTAGTTTCTGTTTCTGAAGAAGATTCTGAAGGTAAAAAAGCTACTGTAAAAGTTGGTGATGTTGTTATTTATGGTAAATACGGTGGTACCGAATTCCCTTACGAGGGTAAAGATTACTTAATTATGCGTGAAACTGATATCTACGCTGTTGTTGGATAAATAAAAATTAGCAGATGCGATAATTAGTTAATTAGCTAATCATCAAATCATCATATTATCAAATTTTAAAAAAATGTCAAAACAAGTAAAATATAACGTAGAAGCACGCGACGCCCTGAAACGCGGTGTTGATATTCTTGCAAATGCAGTAAAAGTAACTTTAGGCCCAAAAGGTCGTAATGTTATTATCGATAAAAAATTCGGTTCACCAGCAATTACTAAAGATGGTGTAACGGTTGCTAAAGAAATCGAATTGAAAGATGCGGTTGAAAACATGGGCGCTCAAATGGTTAAAGAAGTGGCTTCAAAAACAGCAGATATTGCTGGTGATGGAACAACAACTGCTACGGTTTTAGCTCAAGCTATTATTACTACTGGTATTAAAAACGTTGCTGCAGGTGCAAATCCAATGGATTTGAAACGTGGGATCGATAAAGCGGTTATAGCGGTTGTTGCTAATTTAAAAGCACAATCTCAAGCTGTTGGTGATGATAATAATAAAATTAAACAAGTTGCATCTATCTCGGCTAACAACGACGAGAAAATCGGTTCGTTAATTGCTGAAGCAATGAGCAAAGTTGGTAAAGATGGTGTAATTACTGTTGAAGAAGCAAAAGGTACTGAAACTGAAGTTAAAACAGTAGAAGGTATGCAATTTGATAGAGGTTATTTATCTCCATATTTTGTTACCAATGCAGATAAAATGGAAGCTGAATTAGAAAATCCTTACATTTTAATCTACGACAAAAAAATTAGCAACATGAAAGAATTGTTGCCAGTTTTAGAGAAAACTGTTCAAACTGGTAAGCCTTTAGTAATTATTTCTGAAGATTTAGATGGTGAAGCTTTGGCTACTTTAGTGGTAAACAAAATCCGTGGATCACTGAAAGTTGTTGCTGTTAAAGCTCCAGGTTTTGGCGATAGAAGAAAAGCAATGTTAGAAGACATCGCAATTTTAACTGGTGGTATTGTTGTATCAGAAGAAAGAGGTTATAAATTAGAAAATGCTGATTTAACTTATTTAGGTTCTGCTGAGAAGGTTGTTGTTGATAAAGACAATACAACTGTAATTAACGGTGCTGGTAACTCTGATGATATTAAATCTCGTGTTAGCCAAATTAAAGCTCAAATTGAAACGACTACATCTGATTACGATAAAGAAAAATTACAAGAGCGTTTGGCTAAATTA
Source organism: Pedobacter fastidiosus (assembly GCF_014306625.1). GTDB lineage: Bacteria > Bacteroidota > Bacteroidia > Sphingobacteriales > Sphingobacteriaceae > Pedobacter > Pedobacter fastidiosus. The sequence continues at coordinate 20,902 of NZ_JACRYL010000005.1, read as the reverse complement.
GCCGGCGGTGTTGCAGTTCTTTATGTAGGTGCAGCGAGTGAAGTTGAAATGAAAGAGAAAAAAGACCGTGTTGATGATGCTTTACACGCAACTCGTGCAGCTGTAGAAGAAGGTATTGTTGCTGGTGGTGGTGTTGCTTTCATTCGTGCAGTTGAAGCTTTAGCTGATTTGAAAGGTGCTAACGAAGATGAAAATACTGGAATCCAGATCATTCGTCGTGCTATTGAAGAGCCATTACGTCAAATTTGCGAAAACGCAGGTATTGAAGGTTCTATTGTAGTTCAAAAAGTAAAAGAAGGAACAGGCGATTTCGGTTATAATGCACGTACTGATGTTTACGAAAACTTAATTGGTGCTGGTGTTATCGATCCAACTAAAGTAAGTCGTGTAGCATTAGAAAATGCAGCATCAATCGCAGCGATGTTATTAACCACAGAAGTTGTATTAGCAGACGAACCTGAAGAAGGTGGTGCTGGCGCTCATCCTCCAATGGGTGGCGGTGGCATGGGTGGTATGATGTAATCAACGCCTAACTGTCTATTGCGAAATACTTTCGTGTAATATTATTCCCCCGAGCTTAAAAAGCTTGGGGGTTTTTTTATGCCCAAATAGGCTTCAATATGGGTTTTGTGGATGTTTGAGGGCTTTTTACCTCCCTCGATTCGTGTAAATATTTGATATTGTAAGCAAAAAATTACGTTCTTTGAAACAGATTATTTAAAGAATAAATATAGAAGATATTTTTATCCAACATCCCCTTTTAAGTTACTCTCTCAGAAGAGCACACCAAACAGCTTCTGATTCTTAAAAGGTGCGCTCTTTAAATGATTCCCTTAGTGTTAGAGATTTATGAAGACCAGTTGTAGAAGGAAGTGGCCTTATGTTGCCCTATTTTTTGGGGTATTGTTTTTTACCTCATCTTGTTTCGCTCAATTAACCATCACAACTGTTGATGCGGGTCCATATACTCCAGGGAGTACAATTGCAGCTGCATTTGATATCGATCCTGCAACCTGCATCACTCCAGGAAATACATTTCAATTATATCTATCAGATGCGAGTGGTAATTTTGCTACAGAAACGTTAATCGGCACCTATAATAGTTTTTACAGTACCTATGTTAATGGAGTTATTCCAATTGGCACACCTGCAGGAACAGGTTATCGGGTTAGAATAAAATCGACCACGCCAGCAATGATCAGTTCAATTTCTGGTCCTTTTGAGGTTAAGGCTGGTCCTACGGTTTCCGCAAAAATTTCTTCAGCTCCCTTATTGAATGCCTCAAATCAGGAAACATTTGGAACCTGTATCCCATCGGCCAATAAGGATTTCTTTTTTAATGATTTATCTACAGTTGGAAGTACCGTTACAGCAACCGTTACCGATGAAATTAATGGCGGAGCACCAGCAAATTTAAATTTTACTTCGGGCGTGCCTACGTTCAAAGCTCAACTGGCACATTATACAGTTTTTGCCAAAGCCGTAATGCCAAATGGAACTGTTGGTACAAAAGCTTATTTAATTGTGAACAATACTGTGGTAACTGCTTTTGCAACTAGCGGGAATAATATTGTTTGTTTACCAGCGGGGTTTTTAGAATTCACGGTTACAACTTCTGGTACGGGCGGAATCCAAAATAACTTTCCGGGAGATATTTATAAAATTAATTGGGGAGATAACACCACTTCGACCTATACTTTATGCGATATTTTAACCAATTCGGATAAGGTTAGGCATCTCTACACCAAATCATCATGTGGAATAAACTCAACAGGAAGTAGCGGAACAATTTATAATGTTTTTGATGTTGTAGTAAGCGTAAATAACAGTTTTTGTGGTGATGTTGGAACCGCGGTTTCTACAACGGCAAAAGTTGTAGTTAAGCCCGTAAACTCTTTCGCTTTTAGTACGCCAGGCTGTACCGCAACCAATATCACATTTGTAAATACATCAATTGTTGGAGAAAACCCCAACACGAATACACCGGGTTGTACGCCAAATAATGTAACCTATAATTGGTTTGTGGATGGTGTGCTCGAAAAAGCCAACCAACCTAGATCATTTAGTTTAGTTAAAATCTTCGCAACACACGGCCCTCATGTTATTCGGCTAGAATCTAACAGTAATGGAGCATGTAATGCAGATCCTGTTGAAATGCCCATCTGTATTCAAGATCCTCCGAAGCCGGCGTTTACACTTCCTTCACATACTGTATGTGCGCCAAGCACGCTTAAGGCGACAGATATTTCGATTATAGATCCAATTTGTAGCGCAACAAATAATTACTCGTGGACCGTTACTCCTGCCGTTACTTTTGCGAACGGAACAACAGCAACGAGTAAAGAGCCTGAGTTTAATTTTACTGTTCCTGGAAACTATGTGATTACGCTAAGCATTTCATCAGCCTCTTGTGGAAATATCGTTTCAGCGCCACAAACTGTTGTTGTAAACGCAAGTCCTACTGCTGTTTTATCTCCAGATATTGTTCTATGTAATTTAGCTACTTACGATTTTAATCCAACCACAACTGGTCCTACAAAAACTACTCTAACAGGAAGTGCTCCAGGAGCCGTAACGCCATATTTGTGGACCGTTACCGGTGGAAGTTTCACTTTTACGGGCGGAACAAGCGCAACCTCACAATATCCATCCATAAAATTTAATGATTATGTAGAATATACAGTAACCGTGACCCACACCAACAATTGTGGAACGGCTACCGCATCACAAAAACTAACTTTTATTACAGCACCTGTTGTAAATGCCGGACCAGACCAAACAACCTGTTTTATTGGGGCAAGCTTTACTTTAAATGGAGTAATAACCGGAACCACTACGAGCCAAAGTTGGATAGGTGGGTTAGGAACCTTTTTGCCAGATCGAAATACATTAACTGCAACTTACACACCAACAGCAGCCGAAAAAACAGCAGGAAGTGTTAATTTAATTTTAAGAGCAATTACAGGTTTAACTGGGCCATGTGCGCAGGTTGATGATGAAGTTGTTTTAAAAATTGAACCAAATCTCACCATCACCAGCCCAGCAACAAAAACAATTTGTACAGAAACAAACGTTAACTACACACCGATAAGTAGCCCTGCTGGCGCAACATTTACTTGGACAGCAACAGGCTCTACCACGGCCTCTGGTTTTACGGCCTCTGGCTCAGGACCCATAAATGATTTAATAACCAATAGCGATTTATCAGCCGATGCTACAGTAACTTACCTAATTACGCCTCGATTAAATAACTGTGACGGTGTTCCTTTTACACTGATTGTAACCGTTAGAGCGCAAAGCTCTGGCGGAACAACAAGTGGAGATGTAGCAGTTTGTAGTGGAACAAATGGTGGCAATATTGGCTTAGTAGGTCAAATTGGAAATATCATTCGCTGGGAAAGATCGGTTGATAACGGGGTGAGCTGGATTCCGATTGTATCGACAGCAAATCCTTATGTTTTCTCAAACTTAACGGTGACAACCAAATTTAGGGCAATTGTATCTAATGGAGTATGTGCGGAGGCTAGTTCTACAGTAAGCACCATAACCGTTAATGCAGGTACAACGGCTTCTAATGCTGGAGCCAATCAAAGTTTATGTAGTGGAAATCAAGCCACGTTAAATGGAAATAATCCTGCGCCATATACGGGAACATGGACTTTAGTTTCTGCTCAAACTGGCGTTACCATTACAGATCCAACTTTATATAACACAACGGTAACAGGCTTGATTCCCGGAGAGAATTACACTTTTAGATGGACAATAACTGGTTTCGCAACCTGCCCCACCACTTTTTCTGAGACAATGGTTACTTATTATCCAAGTTTAATAAATACCATAACCTCTACCTTTACAACGGTTTGTTCTGGATCTAATATCTCCATTATTGGCAATACGCCAACCGGCGGAAGTGGCACTTATACTTTCCAATGGCAAAGTAGTCCTGATGGGGCAACCTGGGCTAATGTTAATGGACAAACAGGAAAAGATCTAACAATACCCATTACGGCTTCCACTTTTTATAGAAGGATTGTAAACAGTAATACGTGTACCTCAAACAGCAATTCAATTCAAATTCAGACCTTGCCGGGTTTGGGAAACAATACAATTTCTGCCGATCAAAGTATTTGTGTTGGCGGTGTTGCGAATCAAATTACGGGTTCTACACCAACTGGTGGAAGTGGGACTTACCTTTATCAATGGCAATCTAGTTTAGATAATGGTGTAACTTGGGTTGATGTTAATGGCGCTACCGGAATTAACTTTACACCTCCAGCACCAACAGCAACTGTTTTATATAGGCGATCGGTTTCCAGTGGAGCTTGTTCTGGTAATTTAAGCAATCAAGTTAAAATCACTTTAAATCCTCCGGCTAGAGCAGAAATTACTTATACTTCTGATACGGGCTGTCCGCCATTTGTTTTAACCCCTACCAATGTTAAGGCAACGCCATACCCCGATAGAAACAATACTTATACTTGGTTTGCAGATAATGTTCAAATTGGAACAGGAATTACTTTCCCTGGTTTTACCATTGTTGGCGATAATAAAAGTGTTATTATCAAACTTGTTGTTACCAGTAGTTTGGGCTGTATTGGTGCAGAAACTTCACACACATTTTCAACCCAGCAAAGTGTAACGGCGAGTTATACACAATCTGCAACCCAAGGTTGCGGGCCATTATCGGTTAATTTTACCAATACCTCAAACTCTCTAACTGCTTCTGCCTTTAAATGGGATTTTGGTAATGGAACTACATCAAACCTGGCTCAACCACCAGCTGTAATTTATCAGGCAGACCCGACAGGAAAAGACGTTACCTACACCGTAATTCTAAGTGCAGTTACCCCTTGCGGAACAACAACTCAAACCTCAACGGTATTTGTTCAAGGAAAAGCCGTTTCAATTTTTAGTCCTGATAAAACCGCAGGCTGTTCGCCTTTGACGGTTAATTTTAGTAATACATCTCCGGAGAGTTCTGGAACAACATATACCTTCGATTTTAATGATGGTTCTCCACTTGTAACCACGACGGATAGAAGTACGGTTAGCCATTTATTTACCACTTTGGTCGTTCGCGATTATGTAATTACCATGACGGCCGAAAATGCCTGTGGTAAAAGCACTTCGAATTACACCCTTCGGGTTTCCCCAAATAATATTACGCCAGAAATGGTAGTAAATGCTGGCGAGTTGCAGGGTTGCGCACCATTAACCGTTAATTTTTTCAACAACACCAAAGGTGCTAATCGTTTTGTTTATGATTTTGGTGATGGAAGTGGGACACAAGTTACCAATTCTGCACCAGAAGTTGTTCAGCATGTATTTACAAAAGCTGGTGTATATACGGTTACGTTATATGCCTCGAACAATTGCTCGAATGCACAAACAACAGAAACGATAACGGTCTTGGATCAGCCAACAGTTGGCTTTACATCAGATAGAACGATAGGTTGTGATGGAACTTTGGTGAAATTTAAAAACAGCAGTAAAAATGCGATTGGTTACCTATGGGATTTTGGAGATGGAACCACGTCAGCAGAATTTGAACCTCAGCATACTTACAAAGGTTCGGGTGTAAATTATACAGTTACCTTAACTTCAACTAATCTTTTGGGCTGTAAAAATACTGTAACGGTACAAAATTACATCAGTATAGTTGCGCCACCACAAGCATTTTTTACAATAAGTCCCGGTAATGAAACATCGATTCCTAATTATACTTTTAGTTTTAAAGATACCAGTTTAGGTGCCGTAAGCTGGGAGTGGAGTTTTGGAGATGGCTCTGTTTCTACGCTTCAAAACCCAATTCATACCTATGCTGAAGAAGGCGTTTATAATGTAACGCTCAAAATTTTAAGTAAAGAAGGTTGCTCTTCAAATACTTTCCAATCGGTGCGGATTATTGGTGTACCAGGCTTTTTAAATCTGCCTAATTCATTTATGCCCGCAAGTGCTAAAAACGAACTTCGAATTTTTAAGGCAAAGGGGAGAGGAATTCAGGATTGGCACATGATGATCTTTAATAAGTGGGGGCAAATGCTTTGGGAAACCACAAAACTTGATGATAATGCACCAATGGAGGGCTGGGATGGAACTTACAATGGACAACCACAACAACAAGGCGTTTATTATTGGCGCATAGAAGTAAAATTTATTAATGGAAGCGATTGGAAAGGAATGACATATGATTCTTCTCCACCGAGAAAAACAGGCTTAATATATTTAATAAGATGATGATGAGGAGGATGATGTTTTTTATGCTTGTGCTGAGCTTGCCTTTAATTTCTTTTGGGCAAGATCATATATTCTCGCAATTTTATAATGCACCGATTTACTTAAATCCGGCACTAACAGGACAGTTCGAGGGCGATATTCGGTTTAATGCTTTGTATAGAAATCAATGGACAGGCTTAGCCAGCGATTTTTCGTACATGAGCGCATCGGCAGATTTAAACCTGCAGAAGATTAACAGTGGCTTAGGCATAATTTTTAACCGAAGTAGTGAGGGAACAGCTTATTTAGTCAAAAATAATGTAGCCCTAAGTTATTCTTATATTATTGGAGGCGATGATTTTACGCTGTCTTTTGGTTTGCAAGGCGGTATCACCAATCAAAAGTTAGATTGGAGTAAGCTTGTTTTTGGCGATCAGGTAGATTTGAGTCAGGGTTACATTCCGGGCAGTGTGTCTGGTGCAGAAAGGCCGAGTGTAGATAGTCGCTTTTACTTCGATGCAAATGCCGGCGCCAATTTGGTATATGGAAAATTTATGCTGGGAGCAGGAATGCATCACCTCAATCGCCCAGACGAATCTTTAAGTGGTTTTCAATCTAAGCTCCCGATCCGTATTTCTGGAAACTTGAGTTATAAACTTTCTTTGATTCCGGATCAATATGATCGAGATGGAACCTATCTAATTCCCTCTGTGGTGGTTTATAAACAGCAGAATGTGATGTCGTACAGTTTTGGTACTCAGTTTAAATACGCAGGTATTAATGCAGGCATTTGGTATCGTAATGATGGAAATTCTAACGGCAACGATGCAATTGTATTTTCGGTAATCTTCGATATTTTTAATCGTAGAACCAATGGAGAGAAATTTAGATTAGGAATTAGTCACGACGCTACAACCTCGAAACTTAACTATACCAATACCAGCGGATCTACAGAAATTGGAGTTGGCTATGAAAAATATTTTCCAAATAGTTCTAATGGTGGTAGAGCAAATGGCTTAAGATGTTACGATTTTTATTAATTTGGCTTTGTTAAATTGAAGCCAAAATGAACGATCTACTAGATAGCAACCATTTTATAACGCAAAGCGAAGTCAATAAATTTCTTTTAGCTACACTCCTTTGTGGCTTAATTGGCGCTGAACGCGAATATCGAAGTAAATCAGCCGGGCTAAAAACCATGATGATGATCGGCTTGGGCGCCACATTATTTACAATTCTTTCTATAAAAATAGGCGCCACAAGTCAAGATAGAATTGCCTCAAATATTGTAACCGGAATAGGATTTTTAGGAGCGGGAGTAATTTTTAAAGAGGAAAACAGAGTTAAAGGTTTAACAACCGCTTGCATCATCTGGATTGTTGCAGCCATCGGCATGGCAATAGGTTCGGGCTATTATGAACAGGCAATCGGCGTTACCATCGTTGTGCTTTTGGCGCTAATTATCTTTCCTTTCCTAGAAGAAATTGGCGATCGCCGTTTTACAAAACGTATTTATCGAATCGTTAAAAAACAACATGCCCACGGCGATTTGGAAAGCTATGAAGAAGTTTTTAGAGAGAACAAACTTAAGCCCCAACGCGGAAAGCATCAACTGGTAAATAACATTATTACAGGAAATTGGGTAGCTACGGGAACACCGAAGAACCATCAAAAATTCGTTGAAAAAATGTTAAAGGATAATGAAATTATAGAGTTTGATTTTTAAAGGCTAACTAAAAGTTGAAATTAATATTCTGATTATATTTCACTCTAACGGGAATTCCTTTTTGTTTAGCTGGTTTCCAACGTGGAGCCGAACTTAATACCCGTCGTGCTTCTTCATCTATAGAGGGGTAAACGGATGAGATTATCTTAATATCGACAAGATTTCCCTTTTGATCAACCACAAAGATTGCCATAACTTTTCCTCTAACACCCGCTTTTTGCGCATCAGCAGGGTATTTGGTCGCTGAGCCTAAATAGTTATTCCATGCTTTTTGTCCTCCCGGAAATTCGGGAGCCTCCATGTTTGTAGTATAAGAGTAAGTTTTGCCTTCTTTAGTACTTTCTCCTGAGATCAATTTATTAGCATCGTAGGTTTCTTTATAGGTATCTGTATTTTTAGAAAACTTTCCGGTCCAGATGCCTTGCTTAAATCCGTTAACATAATCGCCTTCCTCTACAAGCTCGTCATCTTTGTATTTCGTAATTTCTTTTAAATGGCCGTTTCCATCCACAATATTAGCCACACCATTAGAATCTGCATCGTAAATAATTTTGGAATTTGTATTGAATATGAATTCGTTTAATGATGAACTAATTCCAATCATTTGGTTATCTATGGGTGTATTCTTAATGTACTCTGCTCTTCGTTTCTCTTTGCCATTGCTGTGATAAAATATGGAGGTTCCAGAGAGAACACCTTTATCATAATTCATAATTTGAGTTCTTCTACCTGTACTATCAAAACTTAAAACAGGCCCCTCAAAAATTAATCTGGGCTCGAAAGCACTTACATACCCCTGAGATTTCTTTTTTCCATTTTTAAAAAATTCTATTAATTTGAAACGGGTATCTCCAGAATCCGGTTCTTGAATAACCCTTATAAGATCGGCTTCTTTTTGGTCTAAAACCTCTTTTCCATTATCCTTTAGATAATAAATATTTTGTTTTTTCTGTGCCTGAACAGATAAACATAATGCAAATAATACGGTGGTGAGGAAGCGTAATTTCATTTGGTAAATCTAATTAGAATTGATAAATATTAAAACGGATTAAATTAAATTCTTGTAAAGAAGACATTATATTCAGAAGATAATTTTATTAAAACAAATCTTAGCTTTGTACAACTAACTAGCTTCATGATTAAAGAACAGATTTCGGTTTTCGATATTTTTAAAATAGGCATTGGCCCATCAAGTTCTCACACGCTTGGTCCGTGGCGAGCTGCCCAACAATTCACCGCATCACTTAAAGAAAAAAATCTTCTAGAGGATGTGGAGATGGTTAAAATATTGCTTTACGGCTCACTTGCTAAAACAGGTAAAGGCCATGGAACAGATGTTGCTATTCTTTTGGGCTTAACTGGAGCAGATCCTGTAACTTTTGATGTTGATGCAGTTACACCAACTTTTGAAGGAATTCAAACCAGTAAAAAACTAAATTTAGCAGGGCAGTTAATTATTAATTTCGATTACAATAACGATTTACTTTTCCTTTTTGCCGAAAGTCTCCCGTTTCATCCGAACGCGGTTACTTTTCAAGCCTTTTTAAAAAGTGGTAAGGCTTTTTCTGAAACTTATTATTCCATAGGTGGTGGCTTTGTAGTTAAAGAGGGGGAAGATAATAGCCAAAAGGTGCAGGTTGATTTGCCCTTTCCGGTTGAAAAAGCAAAAGAACTCTTGCATTGGTGTTTATCTACAGGATTAAAAGTGAGCGAAATAGTAATGGAAAATGAAACTGCCTGGCGACCAGAATCGGTTACCAAAGCGGGCATACTTCAACATTTCGCCGTAATGCGAGATTGCACTTACCGAGGTTGCCACACTACAGGTTTTTTACCGGGTGGATTGGATGTTGCCAGAAGAGCGTTTCCATTAAATAAAAGGTTGATTGGCAAGAGTGAATACCACGATTATGATAGCTGGTTAACCGCGATCAGAAACGGTGGAAATGGCTTCAATTATATATTAGATTGGGTAAGTTGCTTTGCACTTGCTGTTAACGAAGAAAATGCTTCATTCGGACGAGTAGTTACAGCGCCAACAAATGGTGCAGCAGGTGTAATTCCAGCTGTTTTACAATATTATATCGCTTTCTGTGATGGTTATTCTGATGAGAAAATCATTCAGTTTATTGCTTGTGCATCAGAGGTTGGAAGCATCTTCAAAAAAGGAGCAACCATCTCAGCTGCGATGGGTGGTTGTCAGGCAGAAATTGGAGTTTCTTCTGCAATGGCTGCTGCAGCATTAACCGAATGTTTAGGCGGTTCTCAAAGACAGGTTTTAATGGCTGCGGAAATCGCTATGGAGCATCACTTAGGTTTAACCTGTGACCCAATCGGTGGACTAGTTCAAATTCCTTGCATCGAAAGAAATACCATGGGGGCAATAAAGGCGATTACCGCAAGTCAGTTGGCTTTACAAAGTAATCCTGATAAAGCAAAGGTAAGTTTAGATGCGGTAGTGAATACGATGTGGGAAACAGCCTTAGATATGAATGCTAAATATAAAGAGACTTCTGATGGTGGTTTGGCTACGAATATCCCGATTAGTTTGCCTGAGTGTTAAAAGGCCTCACCTATTTAAAGGTAATGGTTTGGGTGGGTTTGTGCTGTCCCTCTCCGGAAGAGAGGGATTTCAAGGACAGAATTTAAACCAAGTTATCAATATCTGTGTTCATCTTTTCTTATCTGTGGTTAAATTCTCTTTAAGTTTTGTGTTCTTTTGTGGTTAAAAGGCCTCACCCTATTTAAAGCTAGTGGATTGGGTGGGTTTGTGCTGTCCCTCTCCGAAGGAGAAGGATTTGAAGTGTAGCAATTTAAACCAAGGTATCAAGGATTTAGAGGGCAAGAAGTTAAACCTAGTGGTTAAATTCTCTTTAAGTCTTTGTGTTCTTTTGTGCCTTTGTGGTTAAAAGGCCTCACCCTATTTAAAGGTAGTGGATTGGGTGGGTTTGTGCTGTCCCTCTCCGGAAGAGAGGGATTTCAAGGACAGAATTTAAACCAAGTTATCAATATCTGTGTTCATCTTTTCTTATCTGTGGTTAAATTCTCTTTAAGCCTTTGTGTTCTTTTGTGCCTTTTTGGCTAAAATCTCTGCATCCAACTTATATTTTCTTAAATGCCTTATATCGTAAAACCCTTTTGCCGGTAAACCTAAAACAAACCCGAATAATTCAACACCAACCACCAAAGCCCCGTTGTAATAAACGATAACAAAATCCCTATCCCAACCACCAGATTAGAAACCTTTGGATTTAAATTATATTGGTCGGCAACAACGCCAGCGGTTAACAATGTCGGCATTGCCATTTCGAAAATCGTGATTTTGGTAATCATGCCGTTCATCCCTAAAAGCAAAGCGATAACCAAAATTGAAAGTGGTGCCAAAATCAATTTGTATAATAAAGCAAAGCTGATGTGTTTGATTTCACTAAACCATCCTCCAAATTTCAATTGTAATCCAATAGAAAATAAGGCCAGCGGACCAACAGTTCCGGCCAGTTTATCAAAGAGAATATCCAAAGAAGATAAGTTTAAATATCGAGGTAAAATCAAGGCCAAAACGCAACCAATCAATGGGGGAAAAGTAAGCACTTTTTTAAGTACAAGTTTAGCACTTAATTTCTGCTGTTGCGAAGAACGAATTGCAACAATAATACCAATGGTAGATAATAACGTAAAAGTAACCTGGTCGCAGATTATGGCAATAGCCAATTCCTTTTCGCTGAAATAGGCGATAATTAACGGAAAACCAATAAACGAAGTATTGCTCAACGAACTCACCAGTTTCAATCCACCAGAAGTGGCCCTGCTAATTTTTGTAAACTTCGAATAAATGGTGATGAATAACCAACCCAACATCCAGATACAAATCGGGGCCAAAGCAGGAAATAATAAGTCTTTTGTCCAGGTAATATGCGGGAGATATTTAAATGAAACCGCAGGAAGAGCGATGTAAATTATCCAAGCATTAATGCCCTTATGAGCGTCTTTTGGTAAGGTTTTACTTTTGCGGAAAAGAATTCCCGCGAGGATACATAGTCCGATTAAAATGAAATTTGCCATTGAATACGGCAAAGATAGCGATAAAAGAAAAACGCCAATAAGAATTAATCCTATTGGCGTTTCGAAAAGAAAATTATTTTATAAATGCGCTCTTAAAATCCAGGCCATTTCTTCATGCTCTTCCATTAAACCAGTCAAATAATCGCTGGTTCCGGCATCGCCATACTCATCAGCAATTGGATTAATATTTCCTCTTATGAATTCAATAATGGTTTCGTGGTCAGCTAATAAATCCTTAATGTAGCCAAGGCTATCATTTTTTCTTTCGCTGTATTCTGTTAAATGCGTTAGCGCTAAAAAGTTTTTAAGGGTAGCAGGAGCATAATGTCCAATCTTACGGATTCGCTCTGCAACGCTATCGATAAACCCCTCTAATAAACCGTATTGTTCCTCAAAAAATTTGTGCTTTGATAAGAAATCAGCGCCTTCAACATTCCAATGAGCGTTACGGGTTTTGGTATATAAAACATATTCATCGGCTAATAATTTAGCCAATTGTTCTGAAACTGCTTGTCTGTTTTCGGGCGATATTCCAATATTTGTTTTCATGATTTTTTCTATTTTGATAAATTAAATTTACTCTTAATAGTTTTAAAACAAGAAAGTTAATATCATGCTTTTGTTAAATAATTTAGCTGGTTGGTTTCGGCTTTTTCTTGTGCCAAACCTTTTTCTTGCCATTATTTTGATGCGGTCTTTTCTCCTCAACATGGGTAATTTCCATTGCTGAAATATGCTCAGGCAAAGTCATTTTCGGAACTTCCTTTTCAATCAATTTCTCAATATTATCAAACTTGCGCTTATCCTTACCGTTAACTAAAGTAATTGCAGTTCCTTTTGTCGAAGCTCTGGCCGTTCTTCCAATTCTATGCACATAATCTGCAGGGTCGCCCGGAACATCGTAATTGATCACCAAATCGATTCCCTCTACATCAATACCGCGAGATAAAACATCCGTTCCAATTAAAATTGGCAATCTTCTATTTTTAAAAGCAAGTAAAATATCTTCGCGTTCTTTCTGCCCTAAATCTGAATGGAAAGCCTCCGCTTTAATTCCTAAACTTTTAAAAGTTTTGTACAGTGCTTTAACTTTATCCTTTGTAGAAACAAAAATGATACTGCTTTTATAAGTACCATCCTTAAAAATATCAGTCAATAAAGCCTGTTTTTGCTGGTCATGTATAAGGTATGCCTGTTGGTTAATTCCCTCAGCAGGTTTAGCAATCGAGATGGTAATTTGTTGTGGTTCGTGCAAAATCTTGCCCGCCATTGCCCTAATTTTTGGCGCCATTGTAGCCGAGAACAAGAGTGTCTGGCGTTTTTCTGGCAAGTAACTGATGATGCGAATAATATCGTCATAGAAACCCATGTCCAGCATTCTATCGGCCTCATCTAAAATTAAATGCTGCAAATGTTCCAATTTTAAAACACCAGAAGAAAGGTGCGCCATCAAGCGACCAGGGGTTGCAATAATTACATCAACACCATCACGCATCGAGCGTTTTTGTTGTTCGTAAGCAATGCCATCACCACCGCCATAAACAGCAAGCGAGCTGATGTTGGTGAAATACGCAAGCGCTTCAACCTGTAAATCAATCTGTTGAGCAAGCTCACGCGTTGGCGCTAAAATTAAAGTATTGTTGTGCCTATCTTTCGCCCTCATTATTTTATCCATCACCGGAAGTAAATAACTGGCTGTTTTTCCAGTCCCTGTTTGGGCGCAGGCAATAAGGTCGTGATTATCTAAAATTACGGGAATGGCTTGTTCTTGTATCGGAGTAGCGCTTTTATACCCCATCGCCATCAGGCCTTCGTATAAGTCGGGGTTAAAATTAAAGTCGTTAAAATTCAATCTGTTGTGTTTATTTATTTTAGCAAAAGTACCTTAAAATACGGCGAATAGCAAACCGGAGTTAAAACTCGATATGTTAAAGGATTTGGAAAGCAATGTTCGGTGTAAATCGGTTGCGATAGTCCCGCCCTCTCTTCTGCCGAAGAAAAAATCGGCATCCGTTAAATCGGGTTTAGATAACTCGGGCCTTTGCAAATAAGTCTGGTTTTCTAGTGAGTTTAAATTAAAATTTCTTAAGAATTTAAACCTCGTAGTTTTTCAAAACCTGCGAGGTTTGTCGTGACAACCCTAAACTTAGTAAGTCGATTCAACGATTTATTTCTCATTATAAAAACAAAGCTCTAAATTAGTTTTCTTAACCAAGCCCAAATCATGACCGAACCCAAACAACGCCTGCTCTCTTTAGATTTTTTTAGAGGCTTAACCGTAGCCGCCATGATTTTAGTAAACAATCCTGGAAGTTGGGGTCATATTTACGCCCCTCTAGAACATGCAGAATGGAATGGTTGTACACCAACAGATTTAATTTTCCCTTTTTTCTTATGGATCGTTGGGGTTTCCATTGCCTTTGCCATGAGCAGTAGTAAAGCCGATCCATCAACGCACAATAAAACAATTTTCAGAGCAGTTAAAAGAGGCTTAACACTTTATTTTTTAGGTTTTTTCCTAGCTATCTTCTCTAAAATTATAAATGCAATAATTGATCATAGATCCATTTGGGAGGCTTTTGAAACGGTAAGAATCCTCGGAGTATTACAAAGAATTGGAATTGTTTTTATCATCAGCAGCATCATTTTTATTAAAGCATCAGAAAAAGCAATTTTCAAAACCTTAATTGTAATTCTTGCAGTGTATTGGGCTTTAATGACGTTTGTTCCCGTTCCTGGAGTGGGTTACGCAAATTTGGAAAAAGAGACTAATTTGGCGGCATGGATTGATCGTGGTATTCTAACCGAAGCACATACTTGGGCGTCTTCAAAAACCTGGGATCCTGAAGGTGTTCTAAGTACTTTACCCGCCATCGGAACCTGCCTGTTTGGGATACTCGTTGGGGTTTGGATGCGCAGGAAAGATGTGGATCAGGCAACCAAAGTTTCTTGGCTCTTCACCGTTGGGCTTCTATCCGTTATTGCCGGTTTATTATGGGATTTACAGTTTCCAATAAACAAAGCATTGTGGACAAGCTCCTACGTTTTATATGCAGGAGGCCTTGCATCCATTGGTTTAGCCCTTTGCTATTGGCTTATTGATGTGCAGGGATATAAAAAATTTACCATACCTTTTGTGGTTTATGGGGTAAATGCAATAACGGTTTTTTTCCTCGCAGGCTTAATGCCCCGAGTATTAAATATGATTACCGTTACCCAGGCAGATGGAACTAAAACACCATTGCTGGTTCATTTTTATGCCACCTGTTATCAACCCTTTTTCTCCCCAATAAATGCATCATTAGTTTGGGCAATTACGTACGTTCTTGGGTTTTATGTGCTCCTTTGGATTATGTATAAAAAGAACATCATAATTAAAGTATAATTACTAAATTGGCCAAAGCAACCGATTGAATTAAGCTGAAGATTGAAAAAGAAAACTACCATATATGATATTGCCAAGGAGCTAAATATCACAGTTTCAACTGTATCTAGAGCCCTCAGCGGATTTCCTGCCATAAGCGACGCCACAAAGAAAGCGGTAATTGAAACGGCAAAAAAACTAAATTATAGCCCAAATAGATTAGCATCAGCATTAAAATCTGGTAAAACGCATATTATTGGGGTAATTGTTCCAAGCGTTCAGGCACATTTTTTTGCATCAATAATTCACAGCATAGAGGAAGGCTTGAAAGATAGCGGTTACCGAATAATTCTGTATCAATCTAACGAATCTGTCGAGAACGAAATTAATGGGGTTAGAACACTTTTAGAGGCACAAGTAGATGGGATTATGGCTTCTCTCTCCTTAGAAACTCAGGATGTTTCTCACTTCGCAGAAATTGTAAAACAAAATAAACCACTGGTGCTTTTTGATCGAGTAAACCCGGCTTTAAAGGTGCCAACTGTTACGCTTGATGATTTTGGCGCCGGATATCTAGCTACTCAGCATTTAATAGATCAAGGTTATAAGAAAATTGCTTTCATTACAACCATCCATCAAATTAAAATTTTTAACGATAGATTAAAAGGTTATAAAGCGGCGCTCGAAGCAAATAATTTGCCGGTGCTTGAGGAAAATATTGTTTATGGAGGCTTATCTATTAAGGATGGTAGATTTGGTGCAGGAAAATTATTACGTGGAGCGGATAAGCCTGATGCAATTATCGCTGGAGATGACTTTACTGCTTTGGGCGTGATTAAAAAACTGAAGGAAGTTGATGAAACACCACCAGAAATAGGTGTTATTGGCTTCGCGAATGAGGCTTTTTCGGCATACATTACGCCAAACCTTTCTACCATAGATCAGCATGCCAACCAAATGGGAAGTGAATGTGCAAAAATGTTTTTAAAAATGATTGCTCAGCAAAATCCTTATCAAAATATAGATCACGTAGTGCTTAACCCAACAGTTGTAGAAAGGCAATCTACTACTAAATTGCCTTCCTAAATTTATTCGAACAAACTTTTTCTGATCCCCATTTCCAATCCGCGGATTTCTGCCAAACCCTTTAAACGACCAATAGCCGAATAACCGGGGTAAGGATTTTTAGCAAGATCATCCATCATTTGGTGCCCATGATCCGGTCGCATTGGGATAGATCGATTTTCTTTTTGCATTAATTTTACCGCCTCTTTAACCAAAGCAAACATATTGGCATTACCCTCTAAGTGGTTGGCTTCAAAAAAGTTTCCTTCATCGTCTCTTTCGGTACTTCTCAGGTGCAGAAAATAAATTCTAGAGCCCAGTCGTTCAAGCATTCCGGGTAAATCATTATCTGGCCTTGCGCCAAAAGAACCACTGCAAAAACATAAACCGTTTGATTTTGCAGGCACTTTATTTAAAATGTATTGCGCATCTGCTTCGGTACTCATAATTCTTGGCAAACCTAATATTGGATAAGGTGGATCATCTGGATGGATGGCCATTTGCATTTCATGCTGATCGGCAGTTGGTGTAATTTCCGACAGGAAAGTAGTTAAGTTTTCTCTTAAAATATCTGCTGTAATTCCTTTAAAACCATCTAATAGTGCTAAAACTTGTTCAGGGGTAAAATGGTCTTTACTTCCTGGCAGACCCTGTAAGCAATTACCCATTAATTCAGTTCTGGCTTCATCATTTAGCTGTTCAAAGTAAGTTGTGGCCTTATTTATTTCTTCCCCCGAATAGTCATCTTTGGCATTTGGCCTTTTAAGCAAGAATAAATCAAAGGCAATAAAGGCTGTTTTTTCAAATCTTAAGGCCAAAGCGCCCGTGATGGTTTTGTATTTTAAATTGGTTCGCATCCAATCTAGTACGGGCATAAAGTTATATGTGATGATTTTTATCTCACAAGAAGCAAGATTTTCTAGACTGATTTTATAATTTTCGATATAGGTTTTGTAGTTTCCTGCTCTTTTTTTAATGTCTTCGTGTACGGGTAAGCTCTCAACAACACTCCAAATCAGGTTAAATTTCTCTATTTCTACCTTTCTTTTTTGAATTTCTTCTGTAGTCCAAATTTCGCCAACTGCGATGTGATGTAAGGCTGTTACCACACCGCTACATCCAGCCTGTTTAATGTCTGTAAGGCTTACAATATCATCTGGCCCATACCACCGCATGGTTTGTATCATATTCATATTTTTTGTTAGTTTAAATTATTAATGCAATCGGTACAGTATAAAAATACACCATTTTTATCTATCTGTGGCGCAAAAAAATAAAAAATAAAAATATTTTATGCAATCGGTTGCAAATTAATTTTTTAATTTCTACTTTTAACCTAACCAAATATACTTAAGCTCCGTTCTCCACTTCTAACCAGGCGAATAGAACCTTAAGGTTATTTAAATGGCAGGCCAAAAACTGCAAATTAAAATGAACCTTTTATGAGAAAACCTAGACAAAAAACTTTTCTAAAGTGTGTGGTGTTGCTAATCCTATTATTAGGTCTGACGCCATCCCTGCTTTTCGCTCAAAAAATTTTAAAGGGAAAAGTATTAGATGAAAAAAATCTGCCCTTGCCCGGTGCAGGTATTAAACTTAAGCTTTCTGGAAAAGCTACAGTTACTGGAGATGATGGAACTTTTACCATCAGCGCTCCAGAAAATGAAAAAACAATTATCGTATCATTTATTGGTTATCCGGCCCAAGAAATCGATATTAAAAATGGTGTAACTACTTACAATGTAACCCTCACGCCAGATTCGAAGAATCTTAATGAGGTTGTCGTAATTGGTTATGGTACACAAAAGCGTAGAGACGTAACCGGTTCGGTAGTTTCTTTGAGTGGCGCCGCCATTAAAGAAGTTCCTGTTGCGAACATTCAACAGGCATTGCAAGGAAGAATGGCTGGGGTAGAAGTTCAAGCGGTAGGTACAAGGCCCGGTGCTGGTGCACAAATTCGAATTCGTGGAGAAAGATCTATCAATGCCTCAAACGACCCACTTTTTGTGGTTGATGGAATTCCTTACAGCGGAACATTGAACGACATTAATCCTGATGATATTGCAAGTTTAGACGTATTGAAAGATGCATCAGCAACTGCAATTTATGGATCTCGTGGTGCAAATGGTGTAGTTTTAATTACAACCAAGAGAGGAATCGCTGGCGATACCCGCGTTTCATTTAATACTTATTATGGTGTAAGTAAAATTACCAATAAATACAATGTTTACGATGCTGACCAATACAGAGCATTACGGGATTATTCCATTTTTACTCAAGATTATTTGGCCGACGAAAAAGCAGGTATTGCAAGTGGTAGAAATACAGATTGGCAAGATTTGTTGTATAAGGATGGTTTCATGACCGATAATAACCTAAGCATTTCTGGTGGAAGTGAGCAAAGTCAATTCTCAGTAGGAGGAGGTTATTTCAAACAAACTTCAGCTTTGCCTAGTCAGGATTTTACCCGTGCTTCTATGAAAGCAACGGGCGATTTTAAGGTTGGTAAACGTGTAAAAATTGGTTTTAATAACTTAACCAATTTTAGCATTACCAATGGTTCTCAATTTGGGTTGAATGTATTTCCCTTGTTATCATTGAGTCCACTTACCTCTCCTTATAATGCTGATGGAAGTGTAAACCTTAAACCCTCAGGAAATTTAGACGATTTAAATACAACCTACAATCCATTGATGCTTCTTACAAATGAAAATCAATGGGTAGATCGAGTTCGTCGTTTCCGTACATTTAACAGTCTTTATGGTGAAGTTCAAATCATCGATGGATTGAAATATCGTTTAAATGCAGGGTTAGATTTTAACCAAGAGGAGGGTGATCAATTTAGAGGTGCAAACAGTTATTTCAGACCAGGATTAGGAAACACAGCATCTGTTAACAACGGAACAGGAACAAAATATTCGTTAGATAATTTAGTTACTTACGATAAAACCTTTGCCCAAAAACATCGCGTTTCGGTTACCGCATTATTTGGTTTCGAACGTGAGCAATATCACAATACTTCAGTTAGCAAAGATTCCATCACTGCGGATTTCGTTCAGTTTTACAATCTAGGTCAATCTTCAGTTGGGCCAGTTGCCATCTTGGGCGGAAGTGAATCATCAGCTACGCTAATTTCGATGATGTTAAGAGCAAATTATGTGTACAACGATCGATACATGATTACTTTAACTGGTCGTAGAGATGGATCTTCACGTTTAGGAGCAGGAAATAAATGGAAAGAATATCCTGCAGTTTCTGCAGGTTGGAGCATCACAAACGAAGAGTTTATGAAAAACTTAAAGGTTATTTCTAATTTAAAACTTCGTGCAGGTTTCGGAATTACCTCAAATCAGGCTGTGCCCGCTTACAGTACTTTGGGCGGTGTTGCATCCAATAATGTTCGATACAATTATGGACCATCATCACAAATTGGATATTATGTAACTAAAATTGTTGATCCGAAATTAGATTGGGAATATACACGTACAACAAACATCGGTTTAGATTTTGGAGTTTTAGATAACCGCATTACAGGTAGTGTAGATTATTATACGGCAAAAACGGATAAACTTTTATATGGTGTTCCTTTGCCTCCAACTTCTGGAATTTCTGAGCCATACCTAACCAACATTGGAAACGTAACCAACAAAGGTTTAGAAGTAGCAATCTCAAGTCAGAATATTAAAACCGAAAGTGGTTTTTCTTGGGGAACTGATTTAAACTTTTACTTCAATAGAAATAAATTAGTGGCCTTAAATGGCAGCGTTACACAGGTTACGAACGCACAGTTATTTGTGGGCCAACCGTTAACGGCAATTTTTGATTACAATAAAATTGGCATCTGGCAAACTAACGAAGCGGCTGAGGCAGCGAAATATGGATTTGTTCCTGGTCAGCTTAAGTTGGAAGATCACAATGGTGATGGAAAATTAACTGTTGATGATAAATATGTAATCGGTAATGCACAAGCCAAACTTCAAGGCGGTATTACCAACCGTTTTAATTATAAAGGATTCGATTTCTCGTTTGTACTTTATGCACGTTTCGGTGGCACATTAATTAGTCAAATTCATCAGCCACTTGCAGGTTATTTAACCATTAATGATGGACGTAGAAACCAATTGGCTGTAGATTATTGGACCCCAACTAACCCTACAAATGTATTCCCATCACCAAACGTTTCTGGCGGACAAATTACATCAGCCTTAACCAGTGATGCAGGAAGTACTTTGGGTTATTACGATGCCAGTTTTATTAAAATGAGAAGTATAAACTTCGGTTACTCATTAAGCAATAAACTCGCAAATAAATTAGGTGCTCAAAAAGTAAAAATTTATGTAACAGCTCAAAACCCTTTTATTCTGTACTCGCCATATGTTAAAGCTGGTGGTTTAGTGGATAAACCGCTTCAAATTGACCCCTCTTCGCCAATCTAAAAAGTTCCCCTTAGCCGAGTTAATTTGATAAGG